>NTJG01000019.1 GCA_002324875.1 Lysobacteraceae bacterium NML93-0793 | reverse complement strand
AGTCGCGCGCTGCCGCCAGCCCGCCGGATGCGCAGCGCCGCACTCGGGTGTGGGGCCAGCCGCCGGGCATGCTGCCCGAGGCGACCGCGCCGGTGAACGCGGGCCGCGAGCGCACCGCGCGCATCGGCCAGGGCCGCGGCCGGGATTCGTCATCCACCCAGCCCAGTCTCGAGGTCGGCGGCTACCAGGTGGTCTACGACACCACGAGCGAATCGCGCCTGCGCCAGTGGCGCGACGAGGGCGTCACCGAACTCTTCATTCCGCTGCCCGGCACGCGCGACTACATGGTCTGCCCGCTGGAAACCGCCCTGCGCCGCGAGTCCAGCGATTGCCGGATGCTCGCGCCGGAAGATCCGGAGATGGCCAACATCCGTGATTCGCGCGAGGTGATCGGCTTCCACCGTGTGTACCGCCGCGGCGAGGTCGTCTGGCGCGGTCCCGGGCCGTATCGCTGAGCCGGGCCCCGCGGTTGTCGCCGCGTGCGTCGATGGTGAGGCGCGGGCGCAGGTCGGCATCGGGGCGCGTCCGCTCGGGCCACGTGCATCGCGCGGCGATGGGCAGTTCCGCGCAGGCCGGCGCCGCCTCGTCCGCGCGCCTTACGGGTGTTCGCAAACGCCACCACTACATGCCCTGAAGGTCGAACGCGTCACCGTGGACGGTTCACGCGGCACGCCCGCGATGACGATTTCAAGGAGACCCCCATGGCACTCAGAGACATCCTGCCCGGCACGCTCGGCTTCGGCACCGCGCCGCTGGGTAACATGTTCCGCGATATTCCCGACGACGAGGCCCGCGCCACCGTCGACGCCGCGTGGAATGACGGCATCCGCTACTTCGACACCGCGCCGCTGTACGGCGCCGGCCTGGCCGAACTGCGCCTCGGCGAGGCGCTGGCCGAACGCCCGCGCGCCGATTACGTGATCAGCACCAAGGTCGGCCGGCTGATCCTCGACGAGAAGGAAGACGTCAGCGCGCGCGACCAGGGCGAGAAGGGCAGCCTGTTCGCGCACGGCCGCGACAACCGCGTGGTCAACGACTACAGCTACGACGCCACGCTGCGCTCGATCGAAGACAGCCTCGAGCGCCTGCGCACCGACCGCATCGACATCGCCTGGGTGCACGACGTCGCCCAGGATTTCTACGGCGACAGCTGGCTGGAGAAGTTCGAGAGCGCACGCACCGGCGCGTTCCGCGCGCTGGACCGTCTGCGCGACGAAGGCACGATCAAGGGCTGGGGTCTGGGTGTGAACCGGGTCGAAGCGATCGAGCTGCTGCTCGACCTCGACGAGCCGAAGCCGAACGGCTGCCTGCTCGCCGGCCGCTACACGTTGCTCGATCACGACCGCGCGCTGCAGCGGCTGATGCCCAAGGCCGCCGAGCAGAACGTCGGCATCGTCGTCGGCGGGCCCTACAGCTCGGGCGCGCTGGTCGGCGGGCCGAACTTCGAATATGCCCCGGCGCCCCAGGCGATTGTCGACAAGGTGGCGCGCATCAAGGCCATCGCCGAGCGCCACGGCGTCAGCATGAAGGCCGCCGGCCTGCAGTTCCCGCTGGCCAATCCGGCGGTCGCGGCGGTGATTCCCGGTGCCAGCCGGCCGAGCCGCATCGCCGAAGACCGGACCGCGCTGGAAGAGAACGTGCCCTCCGCGTTCTGGCGTGACCTGCGCGACGCGAAGCTCGTGCATCCGGACGCGCCGCTGCCGGGCTGAGCCGCGCGCTGCCACACCGCGCCGGAAGCTGCACGCCGGCGCGCCCGCTGATGCGGCCAGGCGCCGCTGGCATCGCCGCGTGCCGCATTACGCCAGCGTTCAAGGAAGCGCCTCGGCGTCTCGCGCGGCCGCACCCGTAAACGCACCACCGGCCACGTCGACAGCCTGCCAGCCGCGGTCGGCATCGAGCCCGGTCACCCACCAGGTGTGTGCGTCGATCCGCAGCGGCCCGCGCACGCGTTCGTGGAAGCGCGTCGGCAGCATCACGCCGTCGAGTGCGCGGTAGCCGGTCATCGTGGTGTCGACATGCGCGCCCTGCGTGGTCGGAAAGCCGTTCAAGGTCAGATGCACGCGGTGCAGCAAATGCGTCCGTGTATCGAACCAGGCGATGACCGTGTCGTTCGCGGCCTCGCCGAAGCCCGGGGCGATCTCCACGCGCACGCGCTGGTAGCGTCGGCCGGCCTCGTCGGCATCGGCCATGCGTGACACCGCGGTGGCGCGGGCGGCCAGGAAGGTCGGCCCGAAGTGGAACAGCTCAAAGGCATCGGTGGTCATCGCCGCGGCCTGCAGTGTTTCGGGGTCGGTCGCGCGCACGCCGTCGTAGACCACCTCGATCGCGCCGGGCGTGCGCACCACCTGTTTCACGCCCTTCGGGCCCTGGTAACGGATCGCGTGCAGGCCGGTCGACGGCGAATAGCGGGTCTGGGCCGTCACGCGGTAGCCGGCATCGGTGACCACCGGCTGGATGCGCTGGATCAGGGTTTCCCAGCGCCCGTCGCTGGCATAGTTCAGATCGCCCGCGCGGGTGCGCAGGTCGCCGCCATGCGCGGCCACCCCGCGCGCCAGGACCGCCGCGCCGTCCAGTCCGTCGGCCGCTGCATACGGCGTGGTCGCGCGTGGAAAGCCGGTGGCGCAGCCGGCCAGCCACACCGTGGCTACCAGCAACAGCAGGATCCGGTTCACGGTGTGCATCGCGGGCGCTCCTTCGAATGGCCTGCTCCGCTTACGGCGCAGGCGCGTCGATGGATCACGGCGCAGTCAGATCGCCGGCGCAGCCGGACGGCACGCAGCGCAGGCTGGCCCCGACGCCACGCCGGAGCCCGGCACGCAGCCTGATCCGCCCCGGCCGGTGCCGGAGTCACCGCATCACGATCCCAGCACCACGCTCGCGATGCCGGAATACACCAGCACGCCCGCCACGTCGGCGATCGAGGTCACCAGCGGGCCGCTGGCGGTGGCCGGGTCCAGCCGGAACTTCGACAGTGCGAACGGCAGCGACATGCCGATCAGACTGCCGATCAGCACCACCACCAGCATCGTGATCGCCACCACCAGGGCGATGTCCGGGCCGCCGCGCCAGACGCCGATCGCCGAGATCGCCACCGCCATCGTCACGCCCAGCAAGCCGGCCACCAGAATCTCGCGTCCCAGCATGCGGCTCCAGTCCTGGGCGCGCACGTCGCCGGTGGCCAGCGCACGCACCATCAGCGTGGCCGACTGCGAACCGGCGTTGCCGGCGCTGGCGATCAGCAGCGGCAGGAAGAACAGCAGCGCCAGATGCGAGGCGATGGTGTCCTCGAAGTGCGCGATACCCGCGCCCGAGAAGATGTTGCCGAACACCAGCAGCACCAGCCAGAACACGCGCAAGCGGTAGAGCTGGCGGATCGACGCGCCGCGCACCGTGCCCGCGAGTCGACCGGCGGTGCCGCCGGCGAGCAGCGCGTCCTCGGTGGCCTCGGCCTGGGCCACGTCCACTGCATCGTCGGCGGTGACGATGCCGACCAGGCGGCCCGCGTCGTCGAGGATCGGCAGCGCGATGAAGTCGTAGCGCCGGATGCGCTCGGCCACCACTTCCTGATCGTCGTCCACGCGCGCGACGATGGGATTGCGCTCCATCAAGTCGGACACGCGCGTCTCGGGCGTGGCGGTGATCAGGCTGCGCAGCGAGGTCACGCCGATCAGCCGGCGCCCGGCGTCGATGATGTAGGCGGTGTAGATGGTTTCGGCATCGGGCGCCACGCGGCGCCGATCATGGGTTCATCCTTCGCCGACAGACGCGGCGGAGGACAAACGGGACGTCAGACGGCCATCGTCTTCCCCGCGCGGCCGTGGGCGCGCGGGGTGCAAGAGGTGTGGGGCGGTCGACTGTCGGTGTCCATGGGGGGCGCACTGCGGCGGGGCCGGGTGCGGGAAGGCTATCGGCGTTCGTGTGATGGCAAAACCGTGCGGCCGTGACACCGTGCGCAACAGCGCGCACGCCGCGTGCAGCATCGCCGCGCACGCCGATGTGTGATGCAGTTCGCGCCCCGGGCGGGCTTGGGCCCGTGCGCGGATGCCGTCCGTGGTCGCGCCTTCGCAATGCGCGCGGTATTTTGGCCCGGCGCCGATCGGTTCGGTGTACCGACACCCACGGGACTTTCGTCTTGCGTTTTCTCTCCGGCACGACGCTGCACAACCTGGGCTTCGCCGCTGCGCTCGCGCTGCTGAGCCTGCTGGCCTGGCAGGGCAAGCGCACGCAGGACGTGTTGCTGGAGGCCAACGCCTCGATCGCCGACAGCCTCGAACTGATCACCGTGGTCCAGGGCATGTTCTCCGCGCTCCAGGATGTGGAAACCGGATCACGCGGTTACGTGCTCACCGCCGATGCCGACTACCTGGCGCCGTATCGCAGCGGACGTATCGACCTGGTCACGCTGCGCGCAATCCTCGGTGAGCGGCTTCGCGCACGTGGCGACACGCGGTGGCTCGAGGCCCTCGATGCCGATATCGAGCGGCGCGTCACGATTGCCGAGGCCAATATCGAACGGCGCGACCGCCAGGGCCTGGCGCGCGCGGCCGATGCGATGGCCAGGGCGGGCGGCAAGGAAGCGATGGATCGCCTGCGCGTGCAGCTCGATACGTTCGAGGCCGAGGAACGCGCGCGGCTGGCGGCCGAGTCCGCGCTCGCGGCCGAGTTGCTGGAACGCGGTCGCCTGCAGGTGGTGGCCGGCAGTGTGGTGATCGCGCTGCTGATGATCTGGTTCCTGCTGGCGATGAACCGCAATCTGCGCCGGCAGGCGCGCCTGGCCGAGAGCGCGCGCATCGGCGAAGCGCGTCAGGTCGCGCTGCTGCAGGCGGTGCCGGACGATCTCTACGAACTGCATGCCGATGGCCGCGTGACCGTGCTGTCGCAGTCGAGCGGACGCCGCGGCGAGCCGCCGCCCGAGCTGCGTGCGGTGTTCGCCGAGCAGCTGGCGCGCCATCCCGGGCAGACCCTGCTCGCCTTCGACTGGAGCGACGCGCACGGGTACGAGCACGAGGTGCGCGTGGTCCGCGCCGAGGGAGGCGAGCACCTGGCCATCGTGCGCGACGTGACCGACGCCGCGCGCGCCCGGCGGCGTCTGCGCGATCAGCAGGCGTTCCTGCGCAGCGTGGTCGATGCCGACGAGAACCTCATCTTCGTGCGCGATGCGGCCGGCCGGGTGCTGCTGTGCAACGAGGCCTTCGCGGCCCTGCTGGACGTCGCACCGGCCCGGATCGAGGGCCAGCGCGTGCAGGACCTGCCGGGCGGCGATCTGCTCGCGCCGCTGCTCGACGGCGACACCGCGCTGCTGCGCGAGTTGCCGGAGTTGCGCCGCGCGCAGATTCCGGTCACCGATGCGCGCGGACGCGAGCGCTGGTTCCAGCTGCTCAAGCGGCCGTTGGCGCTGTCGGACGGGCAGCGCCTGGTGCTGGCGGTGGCGGTGGACGTCTCGGCGCGCCGCCAGGTCGAGCGCATGAAATCGGAGTTCATTTCGACCGTCAGCCACGAGCTGCGCACGCCGCTCACCGCGATCCGCGGTGGCCTGTCGATGCTCACCGGTGGCCTGGCCGGCGAGGTGCCGCCTGCGCAGCGCCCGCTGCTCGACATCGCCTACAAGAACAGCGAGCGGCTGGTGCGGTTGATCAACGACATCCTCGATGTCGAGAAACTCGAAAGCGGCCGCCTGGTCATGCATCTGCAGACGGCGGCGCTGCGCCCGGTGGTGGCCCAGGCCATCGAGCACATCGCCGGCTACGCGGACGAATACGACGTGCGTGTGCGTCTTGCGCCCGGTGACGACGGCGAGGTGGAGATCGACACCGACCGCTTCGCCCAGATCATGGCCAATCTGCTGTCGAACGCGATCAAGCATTCGCCGCCCGGCGGCGAGGTCGTGGTCGAGGTCGCGCCGCGCGGCACCATGCTGGAGGTCGGTGTGGCCGACCGTGGTCCCGGCATCCCCGAGGCGTTCCGCGCGCGGGTGTTCGAGCGCTTCGCCCAGGCCGATTCCTCCGATGTGCGCACGCGCGGCGGCACCGGGCTGGGCCTGGCGATCACCCGCTCGCTGGTCGAACAGCTGGGCGGCGAGATCGGGTTCGACACCGAGATCGACCACGGCACGCGCTTCCATGTGCGTCTGCCGCAGGCCACCCGGCGCGTCGCGGCGACAGCGGTGCGTCCGGGTGACCGCCCCTGCGTGCTGGTGCTCGACGGGGATTCCACCGCCGCCAACCAGGTGGCCGGCATGCTCGAGCCACACGGCTATGCGACGGTGCTGGCCGATTCGGCGGCGACCGCGCGGCGCGTGCTCGCGTCCACGCCGGTGCACGCGCTGACGATCAATCTCGCCCTTCCCGACGAGGACGGACTCGCGTTCGTGCATGCGCTGCGCAGCCAGGACGCCTATCGCCACCTGCCGATCCTCGCACTCGGCGTGGAACCGCCGTCGCCGGAGCGCGAGGCGGTGACCGGCGGCGCCGTCGGCGTGGTCGACTGGCTGACCAAGCCGCTGTCGTCCGACCGCATCCTCGACGCGGTACGCACCTGTCTGCGCGACGCCGACGCGCCTGCCCAGGTGCTGCATGTCGAGGACGACGCCGATCTGCGCACACTGGTCGCCACCCTGCTCGCACCCGAGCCGCTGGCACTGCATGCGGCCGGTACCCTGGCCGAGGCGCGCGCCGCCATGGCCCAGCGCCACCACGATCTGGTCATCCTCGACCTCATGCTGCCCGACGGCGACGGCAGTGAACTGCTCGCCGAACTCGCGGCGGCCAGCCCGCCGACGCTGGTCATCATTTTTTCGGCGCTCGACACCGACGGCACAACGTCCGCTGCCGACAGTGGCATCGTGCTGCGCCGCCTGGTCAAGTCGCGCCACAGCGGGGCGATGCTGGCCGAGGTGATCGGCGATTACCTGCGCACCTGGCCCGCGCGCGCCGCACCACAAGGAGATCCACCGCCATGAACGAACACGCTGCGCCACGGGTCCTGGTGGTGGAAGACGAGGACGACATCGCCTACATCCTGCGCTTCATGTTCGAGCGTGAGGGCTTCAGCGTCGATCACGCCGCCGATGGTCGCCAGGCGCTGGCGCGGCTGGACCAGGATCCGCCGCACGGCGTGGTCCTGGACATCATGCTGCCCTATCACGACGGCATCGAGATCGTGGAGCGCCTGCGCGCGGTGCCCGCGTGGCGCAGCGTGCCGGTGCTGATGCTCACCGCCAAGGCGCGCGAAGTGGACATCGTGCGCGCGCTGGATCTGGGCGCCGACGATTACGTCACCAAGCCCTTCCAGCCCGACGAAGTGGTGGCGCGCATGCGGCGGTTGCTGCGGAGGGCCGCGTGATCGCGGGCCGTCTCGGCGCGGCGGCGCTGGTGGCGGCGCTGGCCATGCCGGCATGGGCGCAGGACGATGCCGCCCTGCGCGCGCGCCAGGCCAGCGCCTATGTGGCGGCGGAACTGCAGCTGCGCGCGCGCCTCGCGCAGGCGCCAGGCGACGACGAGGCGCGCTTCCAGCTCGCCCGGGTGCTGGCCTGGCAGCAGCGCGCGGACGAGGCGGTGCCGCTGTATTCCGCCCTGCTGGAACGCGCGCCGGACAATGCCGACTATCTGTTCGGTCTGGCCCAGGCGCAGCTGTGGTCGGGTGATCGCGCCGCCGCCCGGGACACGGTGGCGCGGCTCGAGATCGTGGCGCCCGCGTATCCGGACCTGGCCGCGCTGCGTGAGCAGATCGCGGCGGCCTCACCCTCTGCAAGCGCGAGCGGCGAGGTGCGGCCGGCGGCGCCCGCCTATCGCGAAGCAGGCCTGAGCCTGCGCCACGACTGGCTCACCCAGGGACTGGACCCCTGGCGCGCTGCGCGGTTCGAGGTCAGCGGGCGCACCGCCGAAGGCCGCGGCTGGTATGTCGCAGGCGCGCAGGAGCGCCGCTTCGGTCTGGTCGACAGCGGTGTCGAGGCCGGCGTGGCGGTGCCGCTGGCACCGCGCTGGACGCTGCAGGTCGACGGTGGCGGCTGGCCGGGATCGGCGTTCCAGCCGCGCTGGTTCGGCGACGTGCGCGCGCAGTACGCGTTCGACCGCGGCACCGTGCTCGGCGCGAGCCTGCGTCGCACGCGCTATCCCGAGGTGACCGTGGACCGGCTCGCGCTGGGCGTCGAGCAGTACTGGGGTGCGTGGCGGTTCGGCTACACCTTCAACCGCACCGATGTGGCCGGCAACCGCGTCAGCGGACACGACATCGCGTTCGACCGCTACTACCGCGAGCGGGACTCGATCGGCCTGCGCCTGACCTCGGGCAGCGAGGATGCGCTGCAGGGCACCGGCATCGTCGCCAGCGCGGTGCGCGCGGCGGCCGTGCAGGGCCGCCACGGCATCGCCGGTGACTGGTCGATGCAATGGGCGGCGGGCTACGTGCGCCAGGGCGCGTTCTACGACCGGCGCTGGGTGCAGCTGGGCCTGCGGCGGGCGTTCTAGCGCGTGTCGACGTGGTTCGCCATCGCACTGGGGGACCCGGTGCTGCGCTGGGCGCTCTACGTGATCGCCGCGCTGGCGGTGGTCACGCTGGCGACCATGGTGCAGGTGCTGGTGCTGTCGGAACTCGGTGCGCGCCGCCTGCAGCGGCGCGAGGCGTTCGAGGCGCTCTGGCGCCCGCGTCTGGCCGAGACCACCCTGCACGACCAGGCCGCACCGTGGCCGGCGCCGCGCAGCAGCGAGCAGCTCTGGTTCCTGCTGCTGTGGTGCCGCACCCAGCGCAAGCTGCGCGGCCGTGCGCACGACCGGCTCAACCGGCTGCTGATCGATTACCGCCTGCACCACACCGCGGTCGATCTGCTGCAGCGGCGTCAGATCCACCTGCGGCTGGCGGCGCTCGCGGTCCTGCGCCAGGTCGGCGGGCCGGAGTCCTGGACGGGCGTGGAGCGCTTCGTGTCGCATCGCAATCCGTTTCTGGCGCTTGCGGCGGCCGAGGTGCTGGTCACGCTGGATCCGCATCGCGCCATGGCCGAGGTGTTGCCGACGATGGCGCGGCGCCGCGACTGGACGCCCCAGCGTGTGGCCGCGCTGTGCCAGCTCGCCGGACGCACCGCCGTGTCGCCGCCGCTGCTGGCGGTGCTGCGCGCCGCCGGACCGGAACAGGCGCCGCGCCTGGCGGTGCTGGCGCAGTGGGGCGATCCGGCGCTGATGGCCGGCTGGGCGCGCGACGTCCTGGCCGATCCACGCGATGCGCGTCTGCGCCAAGCGGGCGTGCAGGTGCTCGGGGATCTGCGCGATACGGACGACCGCCCGCGCATGCTGGCAGCGACCCGCGATCCAGACCCGGACGTGCGCCTGGCCGCGCTCAAGGCGCTGCGCAAGCAGGCCGAGCCGGCCGACGCCGCGACGCTGCACACGCTGCTCTGCGACACCAGCTGGGCCGTGCGCCAGGAGGCCGCCGACGCGATCGCCGCGCAGCCCGGTCTCGACCGCGCGAAGCTGGACGAGATGGTGGACCGTGTGGACGACCGCTACGGGCAGGATGCGCTGCGCCGCGCGATCGAGGAGCGGCACCCGTGAACATCGACTGGCTCTGGTGGCTGCAGGTCTTCTTCATCGGCTACTTCATCGCGCTCAACGGCGGCTATCTGGCGCTGAACCTGCTGTCGATGGTCAGTCTGCGCGGCTACATGCGCCAGCGCAGCGCACTGGGCGACGAGGCGCCGTATCTGGGCGTCGAGCCGCCGATCTCGCTGCTGGTGCCCGGCTACAACGAGGAAGCCACCATCCGCACCTCGGTGCGTTCGATGCTGCAGCTGCAGTACCCGGATTTCGAACTGGTGGTGATCAACGACGGCTCCAGCGACCGCACCCTCGAGGTGCTGCGCGAGGAGTTCGACCTGGTGCTGCACGCCCAGCCCACGCGCCGCACCCTGGACCACGCGCCCATCCGCGGCGTGTACCGCTCCCGGCGCTACGCCAACCTGCGGGTGATCGACAAGGAGAACGGCGGCAAGGCCGACGCACTCAATGCCGGAATCAACGCCGCCCGGCACTCGCTGTTCTGCGCGGTCGATGCCGATTCCATCCTGCAACGCGACAGCCTGCTGCGGGTGGTGCAACCGTTTCTGGAGGACGAGCGCACCGTGGCCGCCGGCGGCACGGTGCGCCTGGCCAACGGGTCGGAGGTGCGTGGCGGGTTTCTGGTGCGCGCCGGCCTGCCGGCCAACTGGGTGGCGCGGTTCCAGATCATCGAGTACCTGCGCGCGTTCCTGCTGGGCCGGCTGGGCTGGTCGCCGCTCAATGCGGTGCTGATCATTTCCGGTGCCTTCGGCCTGTTCAACCGCGAGCGCGTGCTGGCGGTCGGCGGCTACAGCACCAGCACCGTGGGCGAGGACATGGAACTGGTGGTGCGCCTGCACCGCTGGCACCGCGAGCGGCGCATTCCCTATCGCATCCGCTACCTGCCCGATCCGATCTGCTGGACCGAGGCGCCCGAAGACCTCGGCACGCTGGGCCGCCAGCGCAGCCGCTGGCAACGCGGTCTGGCCGAAAGCCTGACCCGCCACGCCCCGCTGGCGCTGAGCCCGGGTGCGGGCGCCGCCGGCCTGCTGGCCTGGCCGTTCATGACCCTGTTCGAACTGGTGGGGCCGCTGATCGAACTGGCCGGCTATGTGGTGATGATCGGCGGCTTCGCTCTCGGTCTGATTTCCCCGGCGGCGCTGGTGGTGTTCCTGCTGGTCGCCATCGGCATGGGCATCCTGCTGTCGGTCAACGGCCTGCTGCTGGAAACGCTGTCGTTCCGCGTCTACGCGCGCAAACGCGACATGCTGCTGATGTTCGCGATGGCCGTGCTCGAGAACCTCGGCTACCGCCAGCTCAACACCCTGTGGCGCTGCCGGGGCATGTGGCAGTGGTTCTCCCGGCGCAAGCACACGTGGGGCGTGATGCGGCGCAGCGGCACCTGGGGCCAGTGACGGCCGGCGGCGTCGCCGCACGTGCGGGCACCGGACTAGGGTCGCCCCGAGTGTTCCCGCGGCCAACGCGCGGCTACGGTCGGTGCTGACATCCCCGCGAACGGATTCACCATGCTCACCATCGCCGACACCGGACGCACCCATGCCGTCGCGCAGTACACCGCGCCGCCGCCGCCTCCGCCGGTGGCGAACGATTACCGGGCCGGCACCCACGGCCTGAGCGACAGTCTCCGCGGCACCGCGCCCGATGCGCGCGATCCGCTGTTCGCGATGATGGCCAACGGCGCCTACGCGCCCGACAGCCCGGAATACCGCCAGGCCCTGCAGGACGCCGGCTGGACCGCACTCACCCCGCACGCCGACGGCCTCAGCCTCACCGACGCCCACGGCAACCGCATTCCGATCGATCCCCAGCTGCTCACCGACGACCGCTCCGGCTTCCACGCCGAGATCTACCAGCACGAGGACGGCGGCTACGTGGTCGCCTACCGCGGCTCGGAGATCGGCGGCGATCCCAGCCAGTACATGGACTGGGTGAACAACGGCCAGCAGGGCCTGGGCATGGACGCCTCGCAGTACAGCAGCGCGATCGAACTCGCCAAGCGCGCCGAGCACGTGTTCGGCGACGGCAACGTGGCCGTGACCGGCCACTCGCTCGGCGGCGGTCTGGCCTCGGCTGCGGCGCTGGCCACCGGTGCTTCGGCCGTCACGTTCAACGCCTCGGGCCTCAGCAACAACACGCTCGAAAGCCTCGGCTTCAACCCCAATGCGATCCGCGAGCAGGCCGCCGAGAGCGGGCAGATCCGCCGCTACGCCGTCAACGGCGACCAGCTCACCGCCGCGCAGGAAGACGTGCCGCTGCTGCCCATCGTCGGTTCGCCGCCGGAGGCCGTCGGCCACGCGCTGCGTATCGATCCGCCGCCGGGCACCGGCTTCGGCAGCCTGCATGGCGGTGGTGGCCCGGATGCCGTGTACGTCGAGGCGTTCAACCACGCCACGCCCACCGATCCGTCGCTCGGTCCGAGTGGCGGGCAGGTGCTCGGCGGTCACGTCGACGCCGGGATCGATGCGGCCGGCAACGCACTCGCCCAGGGCATGGACGCGCTGGGCGACCAGCTGCGCAGCGGCCCCGGCACCACGCCGCAGAGCTGGGTGGTCGGCAGTCTGCTCAACGGGGCCAGCGTCGTCGTCGATCACGGCAGCGATCTGGTCGGCGACGCCGTCGGCGCGACCACCGCCGTGGCCGGCGACACCCTGGTGGCCGGCGTGGAGGCCTACGGCGATCTGCAGTTCAATACCCTGGCCTCGGGCATCCGTGAGGCCGTGGATCTCGGCGGCGATGTCGTCGGCACCTTCTCCGAGCTGGGCGCCGAAGCCCGTGATGCCTGGACCGAGGCCCGCGACGGCCGGCCCGTTGCCGCCGGCTTCGGCCTCGTCGGCAATGTCGCCGATGCCGCCGTGGATACCGTGGGCGATGTCCTCGACGGCGCGGTGAGCCTGGTCGGCAACACCGCGCAGAACACGGCCAACGCCACCGGCGGCTTCGTGCGTGATCTCGGCCGCATCAGCGGTCTCGAAACGCCGGCCAATGCCGTGGCCGGCGTGCTCGAAGGCGCCGGCAGCACCGTCAACCGCGTGGCCGATGGCGTGGGCGGCGTGGTCGACGTGGCGGCCGACCGTGTGGGCGATGGCCTCGAAGCCGCCGTCGGCTTCGTCGGTGACGTGGGCCAGGGCGTGAGCGACTTCGCCGGCAACGTGGCGCAGGGCGCCGCCGACGGCGCACGCAACTTCGGTCGCGGTCTGGCCGACGGCGCGGGCCGCGCATTCGATGCGCTGAACCCGTTCAACTGAGCGCGGCGATGCCTGATCCGGCACCTGCCCGGCGGCGGCGGCACCGCGCCCCGCCGGCCGCTGCGACCGATTTAACGCGCGCTGGGGCATGCTGCGCCCCATGACCCGCCGACTCCCGCTTCCGCACCTGTCGCTGGCCGCGCTGCTGCTGGCCGCTTCCGGTTGTACGCAAGGACACGACGCCATGACCGCGAACGCACGCACGTTCGACAATCCCGCCCAGGCCCAGTTCGTCACCGCGTTGCGTGCCGGCGATGCCGCACTCGCCCGCGAACTGCTGGCCGCCGGCGCCAATCCCGACGCCACCGCCGAAGACGGCACGCCGGCGCTGAACTGGCTGATCCGTCAGGGCGATCGCGACGCCGTGCGCCTGCTGCTCGACCTCGGCGCGGACCCCGCGCGCGGCGATGCCAAGGGCCGCACCGCGCTGCACGAAGCGGCGATGTCGAAGAATCCGGACTGGATCGACCTGCTGCTCGAGCACGGCGTGCCGGTCGATCTGCCCAATACCCGCAATGGTCAGACCGCGCTGTTCGACGCCCTGCGCGCGCGTGAGCCCGACAACATCGACCGCCTGCTCGCCGCCGGCGCCCGGCTCGACGTCCGCGATGCCGCCGGCACCACGCCGCTGCACCAGGCCGCGCTGGTCAACGACATTCCCTCGGTGAAACGCTTCATGGACGCCGGCGCCGACCCGCGCGCCGTCGACGACACCGGCGCCACCGTCGCCAGCTATCTCTACGATGGCGACCCGTCGGTACTCGCCGCGCCCGTGCGGCGGGATTACGAATGGATCCGCGAGCGCCTGGACACCGCGCCCGCGCATTGAGCCGTTCCGGCAACCCATCGCGTTGATGAGGGTGCCGCATGCGTGCGCGATTCGAGCGCGCGCCATGTGCGACGACCGTGCCGGACCGACGCGCCTGTGGACGGACGAGCCGGGATACCGGTCAGGCTGGCGACCCGCCTCTCGCACCGCGTCACGACCGCCTGCGGCGGCAATGGAAGCCGCGCCTTGGGGAAGGTCTGAACAATTCCGCTCTTGGCGATTCGGACCTTCATTGGCATACCGCCATGACGGACAGCAGGTGCGGGCCTGCGCCCGGTTCGCCTGGTCTGCAAGCCGCAAGGTCTTGCAGTGCGGCCGTCATCGATGCCGACATCGGGGTGCGCGCCGCGTATCCGCTCGGCGAGGCTCCGCATCGGTGCCCCACTGCGCGCCACCCGCACCAGCGAGTACCCAGTGACTTTAGGCTTTTGAAAGCCAAAGACGCTGGAGGATCGAACATTCGTCCGTTAAAAGCCCGCCTGACCGGACATGCGTCCGTTGAAAGCCGCGGGATTGACGGACTTCTTCGAACATTCCCGGCCGCATCCACCCCTCACATCGCATGTGCCCAAGCCGGCAACCGCCCAAACGCCCCCAGCCCCATCCACACCGCCATCGCGATCATCATCAGGTTCTCGGTCAGCGACACGAAGCCCAGTGGCACGTTGTTCGCACCGCCCACGCAGGCGCACTTGAGTTGGCGCCGGTCCACGTACACCGCCTTGAACACCGACACCGCGCCCACCGTGCCGATGAACAACGCCACCGGCACCGATAGCCACGTCAGCACACCGGCGATCATCAGCAAGCCCGCCAGGCCTTCGGCGAACGGATACAGGTACGAATACGGCACCCAGCGCCGCGCCAGCAGGTCGTAGTTGAGGAACATCGTGGCGAAGCTCTCGACGTTCTGCAGCTTCAGCAGTGCCAGCACCGCCATGCTGAAGGCGATGAACCACTCGCCCGCGCGCACCGTGAACGGCGTGCCGTAGACCGCCGTGCTCGCGGCCAGCGCCATCAGCAGCGTCATGCCGAACAGCGCCGCCACCGGGCGGTAACTGGTTGCCTTCGGGTCCACCACGCGCTTGCCGAAATGCCGGCGCAGATCGTCGTAGCCGCCGATGCGCACGCCGTCGATGAAGGTCTGCGGCGTGGTCGCCACGTCATGCTCGGCCTTGAATGCATCCACCTCGGCGCGCGTGGTCAGCCAGTGGTCCTCCACCTCGAAGCCCTGCCGGCGCAGCAGGTGCCGCGCCTTCAGGCCGTAGGGGCAGACGTGCTGGTCCATCACCATGCGGTACAGGGTGGCGCGTGGGCGCGCGGGATGGCGGGCAGTACGCATGACGGTCTCCGGTCCACGGTGGGTTCACCAATGGCGCCCATGCTAGGCCCCGTACCGCAGTACGGAGTCAAGCCATGTCGCTCACGATCAGCCAGTTCGCCGATGCCGGCGATGTCGGTGTGGAAACCGTCCGCTTCTACCAGCGCAAGGGCCTGCTGCCGGTGCCCGACACGGGCGCAGGCATCCGCCGCTACGGCGAGGCCGACGTGCGCCGGCTGCGCTTCATCCGCATGGCCCAACGCGCCGGCTTCAGCCTCGAGGAGATCCGCGAACTGCTGGCCCTCGACGCCGGCCACGACCGCGCACGCGCCCGCGCGCTGGCGCAGTCCCGCATCGCCAGGCTCGACGCACAGATCGCCGAGATGATGCAGGCGCGCGATTACCTGCAGACGCTCGCGAGCGAATGCAGCAAGAACGCGAAGGGGCCGTGCCCCATCCTCGCGTCGTTCGCGGGCTAGGGCGTTCCAGCCGCAAGAACTGTGAAGTCCTTGGCCGCGCACGCCTCAGCGCCGGAACAGATCCTGCGAGAACAGATTCCAGCGCAGCAGTGCGCGCAGCCAGCGCGCAGGCGCACACACCGCAAACAGACCCGCCAGCAGCGCAATGCCGCCCAGCACCCACGGCATCTCCGGCGCCCCGTCGAGATGACGCCAGGCCAGCCAGGCCAGAACGCCGAGGCCCAGCGCACACGCCAGGCAGAACATCCGGATCGATCGGTCCTGCGTTTGTTTCTGCATCGTGCACCCGCCGATTGCGTATCGAAGTGCAGGCAGTGTGCCATCACGTGTCAGATCAGCAGGCGGGCGCGCTCTTGCGTCGCTCGAGTCGACGACCCGGTTCTATGTGCGTGTACGTACTTGCTGCGGAAACCAGCCTGCACTGGCCGGCCAGTTCGTCGAAGGCTCGCCCGCCAGTGGCGCCTTGCGATGCCATCCAGGCTTCGCAAGCAAACAGCACGCCGTTTCCTTGCATCAGCGCACCCCGGCGCCGATCACTCGTCGCGCACCAGCACCATCACATCGCGCTCCTCGCCATTGCGACCGGCGTAGACCTCGTCCCGGACCAGCCGACCCTGCGCATCCAGCGACAGCGTGAGACGTACCAGATGCGATGCGCCCGGGTCCGGCAGGTTGGTCGCATCGACGAACTCGAAGGCCATCGGCGCCGCATCCGCGCCTGCCGGTGGCATCCATGCCAGACGCGGCTGATTGCCCTGCGCGCAGTAATGCGTAGCGAGAATGCGCGCGCCGTCGCGGTGGAACAGCGTGCGCGTGGTATCCCCTGCGGGATTGCCGTAGCGCTCCTCCAGTGCGGTGCCGCGCGACACCGGCGCAAGCACCACGCGGAATGCCGTCTGCCGCGGCGTCTCGGGCGCAGGCAGGCGCCAGCTTCCAGCCAGTGCCAGCATTCGCGCCCACGCCGGATCGCCGCTCTCGATCGGCACCGATGCGTCCTGGGCGAGGACCGACAGCGGCATCGGCAACAGCGCAGCGAGCAGAACGGAGAGACACAGTGCGAGGTGCGCATGACTGGAGGCCATGGTCGATCGTCCGAGGGTTCGCAAGAGCTTACGCCCGGGGCGCAGCGGGTGGACCGGACTTCGCCAGCCACCGAAGTAAGTCCGACCCGTCAGCCGAACACTTCCTCCAGACGCTCTGCGGCAGGCGCTTCAAGTTCGGAGCTGACCGGGCGATGCGATAAGTGAACCTGGCACCGTTACTTCTCCGGTCAGGGTGTCCACTAAACCGAAGGAACTACCGCGTCGGCTTGGACGAATTGTTAGGTTGCTGGCTGCTTGACCACAACAGCTATGGCCATGAGGGCCTCGAGGCAAAACCTACGATAGAACTTCACGAACGCCATGAAGAACAAGTACGACGCAACGACAAGTGCTGCTAGGGCGAGCCAAGAGGCTAAGCCCATAGCTACGGCGTAAGCGAGAGGCCAAAAGGTGACGACTAGGATCAACGAGACATTCCGCAGGAAGCCGAACAAGGCCACATAGTTCTGCATCTTGGGCAAGTGGTTGGGGGCGTTTTCTACTGCATAGTGGTAGGCGAACCGAAAAAAATCGTGATCGCGAGCCTGCCCGTGCTCTGTGGGATGCGTTACGCCGCCTGTTTCAATGAGCAGGGTTTCAACCTTCCGCCGAATGACTGCGATAAGCAGGTTATCTAAGGGCTTCGCGTACAGATCCCGCATCCCGAGGACTCGACCAAGCACCAGGTCCATGGCCGAGATCGGAAGGATAAGAACGAAAACTAAAGTGCGAATGACAGCGCGAAGCGCGGGGTGCTTATCCACACTGTAGTAGCCGCCATGGCTGACGCCGAGTAAGTACTTCGAGGGATAGCCCATGGCCCACAGGGAGTAGCGCTCGATTGTCACTGACGAGGTGAAGCTAAGAAGGTGGCCCGCCGAGTACGCCAGAAGGACGAACGGGACGTACGCTTCGGCCTTCTCGAGCCCGGCTTGAGCCGCCAGCGAGTGGAAGGTAGGTGCATCTGGCCAGATCACCCGAGCGGCGTAGCCGCCCAAGTAAAGGAGCAGCGCACCCGGTGTGAAATAGCCAAGGAAGTCGTAGAACGAGAAGGGGTTCTGTTTGAGTTCCATCGTTGCTTCCCCAGCAACCTAACACGAGAATTAAGCCGCGCCGCGAAGCGGTGTCGGCTTGAATGAATCGTTCGGCCCTATACAGCGGGCTTTGTGGAAGAGTTGCACGAGTATGTCCACTCGGTAGTGGCGGGTAGCGAGCCGCCATGTGAACGACGCCATTGCTCGATTGAATCTTTGTCGAGATTTTTCGTGTATTTGAGTACGCCGTTGATGCGGTTTAAATCAAAGATCTTCCAGACTGTGGCTGCACGAATCTTACCCTGCGAAATTTCTGCTTCCGTAAAAGAGAACTGTTCAGGGCTATCTGGTGATACGAGTGTGTTAGCAGCCAAGTCCACGATCCAGGTTTCTGGTGGTTGAATTGCCCAGCCAGCCATGCCTAGTTCCCACATGTCTTGTAGATACTGATCTCGACCATTTGTCGGTGGGACTTTGTACACGTCAGTCAGTCGAAACTCCGGAACAGATACCGGCTCGCAAGTGAGGTAAAGGGACTGTGCCGAAGCCGCTGCTGAGGTGAGCAGAAGGAGGACGAAGGTGGAGAGAAATGTTTTCACTAAAAGATCACCTAAAAGTCTGGATATAGGGCCTAACAACTATTGGACCGCTCAAGCGCGGCGTTGCGCCGGGTATCGGATATCGGTAGCGGGGCGGGAAGAGGCAAAATTTCTACGTTGGATCAACACGTTGGCGGGTTCATGGCGCGGATAACTGTTCTAGGTTCACTTCCGATGCAGCTGTAGCGCGCCTTACCGCCTCCCCCCGCTCCCCCCGATACGCCGCAATCGCCTGCACAGTACTCGGATCCGACATCGCCAGCCCATTGACGAACACCGTCGGTGGACCCCGCTTGAACACGGCCGAGGCCCGGTAGATGCCCTGTATCTGTTCGGGGGTGGGCTCCTCCACGTTGAACGAAAAGCCGCTTCCGCGCACCACGGGAATGCCGGCGTTTTCCAGATCGCGGATCAGGGTTTCAGCGCGTTTGGCTGCATGGGACGGGCAGTTCGGGGGCGTGAGCACATAGACCGTGTTGCCCTGCATGCCATCGGGCATGGTCACTGCGACGAAGTGGGTCGCATCGAACGCGGCCGCGCGGGCGGCCTCGCGCTTCTGCCACAGCTGGTGGGCGCCGAAGGCCGCGCAGAGGAGCATCAGGATCAGCAAGGGGCGCATGGCGGGGCGGTCTCCGGGTGAGTCATTGGATTGGGATGCACGGGCGCGCTGGGGCGTTCAACTGCAGTGCTGCGATTCACAGGGCACACCGTCGTTGTCGCCATCCATCTTGGTATCGGGGCAATTGCGGATGAAGTACGTGGCTTCCGCGCAGGAGCGCATCTGCGAGCAGTGCTGGCGGCCGTCGCAGCTGAAGCGCGCCTCGGGTGCGGGCAGCACACGCTCCGGCGTGGATGGCGCGCGGGCCGGGGCTGCGGCGATGCGCGCCGCGACGCTGGGCGTCGACGGATTGAAGTGGCGGTAGCCGCCCCAGACGGCGAGGCCGAGCATCAACAGGGCGATCAGCTGTTTCATGGCGCGGCCTTTCAGTGGAAGACGGGAGGGACATGCACCGCACCGGCCGCCCGCGCCGTCAGCGCGTGCCGCGGCAGGCGGGAAATGCGGTGCAGCCCCAGAACACGCTGGCGGTGCGGCGGTTGGTGCGTTCGACCATCGCGGTGCCGCAACGCGGGCAGTCCGGTGTGGCCGCGGTGTGGGGCACTGCCGCGGCGAACGCCGGCGCAATGCGATGCAGCGTGGCGGCGGGCTGCGCGGGCGTGGTGACGCGCGCGTCAGTCTGCACGCTGTGCACCAGGGCCAGCAGCGTGGGGCCGTCGATCAGCGTGATCGGCTTGTCGGCCGCGAAGCGCGCGGCGTCGCGGGTGAAACCGCCGATGGCAGCGATGCGCACCGCGTCCGCGCTGTAGTGGGCGAGCAGGCCGTACATCTCGCGCACCACGTTCACCGGCACCTGCCGGCGCCGCCATTGCTTGCACTGCACCAGCGTGCGCCGGCCGTCCTTGCGCAGGATCAGATCCACGCCGCCATCGGGCCCGCCCAGGCCGGTTTCGGCCACGTGGTAACCCTGGCGGCGGTAGGCCTCGCCGACCAGCTGTTCGAACTCGCGCCAGCCGATCGCGGCCAGGCTCTCGAGGCCGGTGCGGCTGTCGAGCAGGCGGCGGCAGTTGCGTGCGTTGACGAAGGCCACCAGTGCGCACAGCGCGCAGGCGGCGAGGAAAATCCAGGCCAACGGCGCCAGCGAGGTACTCGCGCTCGCCAGGCCCTGCGCGAACGGCCCGTCCTGCCGCGCGAAGAACGCCGGCACGCCGTAGCGGATGCCGGCAAAGCCGGCGATGCCGACGGCCAATGCCACCGGCCACGGCAATCTGATCAAGTCGTCGAAGAACCCACGACGTCCGCGTCCCATGCGAATCCCCCTGTCCCCTGAGACGGACGATAGCGCGAAGCCGGAGCCCGTGAAAGCGGTCACGTTTTGCGGCGCGCCGTGGGCGGCGGAGCGGAGGTCCCCGGAGGGCTGCGTCACTCGGTAGGTGACACGGCGTTCGCTACGCCGGCACACCCGCGTCGCGAAACGCACGCACGTGCTCGATCAGCGCACGCAGCTTCGCCGGCGGATGGTGGCGGCTGGGGAAGTAGAGAAAGAACCCGGGAAACGGCGGCAGGAAATCCTGCAGCAGCGGCACGAGATCGCCGCGCTCGATCCACGGCCGGAAGGTCTCCTCGATACCGAAGGTGATGCCGCCACCGGCCAGTGCGGTGCGGATCATCAGCAGCATGTCGTTGGTGGTGATCTGCGGGTTCACCTGCACGTCGAAGGGCTGGCCGTTCTCGACGAATTCCCAGCGGTGCGGCGCCGTGGTCGGGGTCATGCGCCAGCCGATGCAGCGGTGGTCCACCAGCTCGCGCGGGTGCTGCGGCGTGCCGTGGCGGGCGATGTAGGCGGGCGCGGCCACGGCGAGTTCCCGCTGCGGGCCGGTGACGGGCACGGCCACCATGTCCTGTTCGATTACCTCGCCCAGGCGCACGCCGGCATCGAAGCCGGCCGCGACGATGTCGAACTCTTCGTCGCTGACGGTGACATCCAGCGTGACGCCGGGATGGGCCTGGACAAAGCTCGCGAGCAGCGGGCCGGAGAGGAAACGCTCGGCGATCGAGGTCGCGGTGACCCGCAGCAGGCCGCGTGGCGGGCCGTCGTCGTGGGCGGTTTCGAGCGCGGTATCCAGCGTGGTCAGTGGCTGCGCGACCTCGCGGAAGAGCCGCTCGCCGGCTTCCGTGAGGCGCACGCTGCGCGTGGAGCGCTGCACCAGGGCCACGCCGAGGCTGTCCTCCAGCCGGCGGATGCCCTGGCTGACGGCGGACCGGGTGACCCCGAGACGGTCGCCGGCCTCGCGGAAGTTGTGGCCCTCGGCTACGGCGCGGAACAGACGCAGCAGGTTGAGATCGAGCTCCATGGGGCGGCTCGTGGCTGGATTGGTGAGTCAGTCTAACCAGCGCGTCCAGCGATGACGGGATTCTCTGGACGCCGCGCGCTGCCTAGCCTGTCTTCAACCCCGCATCGGAGACCTCGCATGACGCACCGCACGCCTGTCCGCGCCGCCGCGCTGGCCTCGGCCCTGATGGCCGGCGCCGTGACCGCCGCCGAACCCGTCACCGCTCCGCATCCCTATGTGGGCCTATGGGTCACCAGCGACGGCCACGTGCGCCATGCGCTGTTGCCGAACGGCCGTTACGACGAAGCCCGCGGCCGGCGCGAGAGCGCCTACCGGGGCCGCTACACCGTGACCGGCACCCACATCGACTACGTCGACGACACCGGTTTCACCGCCGACGGCACCTTCGTCGACGGCGTGCTCCACCACGGCGGCATGGTGCTGCGCCGCGTGCCGGCCGACGCGGTCGGTGTTTCCCCGCGCGACGCCGGCTGAGCGCTGCGTCCATTCCCCCGACAGGAGATCCCCATGAGCAACATCCAGGACAAGGTCGTATTGATCACCGGCGCCAGCAGCGGCATCGGCGAGGCCACCGCCCGCGTGCTCGGCGCGCAGGGCGCGCGCGTGGTGCTGGGCGCGCGTCGCATCGAACGGCTGCAGCAGCTGGCCGACGCGATCACCGCCGACGGCGGCACCGCGGTCGCACGCACGCTCGACGTGACCGACCGCGCCGACGTGCAGGCCTTCGCCGACCACGCGCTGGCGCAGTTCGGCCGCATCGACGTGATCGTCAACAACGCCGGCGTGATGCCGCTGGCGCCGATGGCCGCGCTGAAGGTCGACGAGTGGAACCGCATGATCGACGTCAACATCAAGGGCGTGCTGTACGGCATCGCCGCGGTGCTGCCCACGATGCAGACCCAGGGCAGCGGCCACGTGATCAGCGTGTCCTCGATCGGCGGCCTGTACGTGATGCCCAGTGCGGCGGTGTACTGCGCCACCAAGTTCGCGGTGCGCGCGATCTCCGACGGCCTGCGCCAGGAGAACGACCGCATCCGCGTGACCTGCGTGTATCCCGGCGTGGTCGAGTCGGAACTGGCCGACACCATCACCGATGCGGCGACTGCCGAGGCCATCCGCGGCTTCCGCCAAGTGGCGCTGAAGCCCGAGGCCATCGCCAACGCGATCGCCCACGCGGTGGGCCAGCCGGCCGATGTCGACACCACCGACATCGTGGTGCGGCCGGTGGCGCATCCGGCCTGACGGTGCCGGGTCTGTCCGCCGCGCGCTGCGCGGTTTGGGCAGCGCGCTTGGCGACACGTTTTCTGCGCCGCGCGTGCGGCGATGACTTCAAGGCCCTTTCAATGACGACAGTGTCTTCGTCCCGCCTGCTGGCGGGCCTGCTGCTCGGCGTCGGCATACTGATGCCGCCTGCACTCGCCGCGGCCAACGCCGCCCCCGACGATCCCGCCACCCAGGTACGCGATGCCTTCGATGCGTGGCGCGTCGGCACCGGCAACGTCTTCGACCTGCTGGCCGACGACGTGGTGTGGACGGTGGCCGGCGACAGTCCGGTCTCGGGCGTCTACCGCTCGCGCGAGGCCTTCCTGCGCGACGCGGTGGCCCCGATCACCGCGCGTCTGGCCACGCCGATCGTGCCCGAGCTGCAGCAACTCATCGCCCACGACGACCACGTCGTCGCGATCTGGGAAGGCCGGGCCACCGCGCTGGACGGCCGCGTCTACCGCAACCACTACGCCTGGCACATGCGCTTCGAAGGCGGCCGCATCGTCGAGGTGGTGGCGTTCCTCGATACCTGGGCGCTGGTGCGATTGATGGAGTGAGGCGGGTGCGCGGCCTCCTATACCGACCGGTGCTCACGTGCCCCGAGTGCAGCGCTCGGAGCCATGGCGTCCAAGGGAAGATCTGAGCAATTCCGACCTTGGCCGTCATTCCCGCGGCTCTCAACAGCCGCACGGCTGGTCATGCGGGGATGACGCCAATTATTCAGACCTTCCCTGGAACAGCGCCCCCTGCGTGGGGACATCGGCGATGCCGGATGGTGCCGATGCGACCGGTGCCGCCGTTCCCGGTTCGGCATCGCGCGCGCCCAGCCGCCAGCCCAGCCCCGACCAGCGGCCCGCGTGGCGCTCGAGGGCCTCGCGCAGGATCGGCGCGCTGGTGACGACATGCAGCGCACTGCGCGCGCGGGTCATGCCGGTGTAGACGAGTTCGCGCGAGAGCACGCGGTTGAAGCGCTCGGGCAGCACCAGCCACACGGTGTCGAACTCCGAGCCCTGCGCCTTGTGCACGGTCATCGCGAACGCGCTGTCGTGCGCCGGCAGGGCGGCGGGATGGAAGGGGCGGGGCTGCTGCGGGTCGTCGCCGGGAAACCAGGCCACGAGGGCGCCGCTGTCGTCGTTGAGACAGATGCCGATGTCGCCGTTGAACAGGCGATGGCGGTAGCTGTTTTCGGTGATCAGCAGCAGGCGCCCATGGAAATACCCGGGACCGGCGTCGCGCCGCGGGCTGCCCCCGAGCCCGCTTCCGGACAGCAGCGCCTCGATGCGCGCGTTGAGTCCGCGCGCACCCTGCGGCCCCTCGCGTACCGCGGTGAGAATGCGCAGGCGCCCCGCACGGGCGAGCGCTTCGACCGGATCGGTGGTGTCGGCGAGCGCGCTCCAGTGCGCGAGCAAGGCGTCGCGATGTGCGGCAAGCGGATCGGCCTGGCCTTCGTGGACGTGCACGCCCGCGAGCTCACCCGTGCGCAGCAACGACAGCGCGGTCTCGGCATCGCCCTCGCGCACGGCGGTCGCGAGCGGCGCGAGGTCGAGGGCGGCGCTCTGGCGGTAGCCGCGTTGCAGGTGGATGCGGCGGCCGGGGAAGTGTCCGGCATTACCGGAACGACGGGCATGTGCGGACGCGCCAAGCAGTGCCTGCAGTGCATCGGCATCGTCATCGGCGATTGCCGTGCCATCGCCCGCCGCGTGCAGGATGCCGCTGAGCACATCGCCGGCTTCCACCGACGGCAGCTGGTCGGGATCGCCGAGCAGCACGAGCCGCGCGCCGTCGGCGACGGCGTCGACCAGCTTGGCCATCAGCGGCAGATCGATCATCGAGGCTTCGTCGACGACGACGACATCGAAGGCCAGCGGGTTGTCGGCGTGGTGGCGGAAGCACGGGCTGTCGGGAATCGCGCCCAGCAGGCGGTGCAGCGTGGTGCCGGCGATGGGCAATGCGTCGAACAGCGCGGCATCGACACCGGCGCTGGCCAGCACCTGCACGGCCTTGCGCACGCTCTCGGCCATGCGCTCGGCAGCGCGACCGGTGGGCGCGGCGAGGGCGATGCGCGGTGCAGGACGCCCGGCGTGCAGCGCCTGCGCGGTGAGCAACGCGAGGAGACGGGTGATGGTCGTGGTCTTGCCGGTGCCGGGCCCACCGGTCACGAGGACGAGGTTATGCCGGAGCGCGACCGCGGCGGCGCGAGCCTGCAGGTCGTCGCCGGTGCGGGCATCGGGAAACAGCTGCGCGAACAGCGGCGCGAGCGCATCCGTGTCGTCACGTTCGGGCGCGTGCACGCCGATGCGGCGCAGGCCGAGCGCGAGGCGGCGTTCGTACTCGCGGTAGCGGCGCAGGTAGAGCAGGCCGTGCTCGAGCACCAGCGGCCTGTCGGCAGTGGATTCGGCATCGCCGTCGTCGGGATGCGAGATCCACGGCGAGGCATCGAGTTCGGCGCGCCAGACGTCGGGCGAGGGCCAGTCGATGTCGGTCTCGACCAGCCGCTGCGGCGCGGCGGGATCGAAACCGGCATGCCCGTTGGCGACCGCGAGCGAGGCGAGCGCAGCAGCGGCGAGTACGGTGTCGGGCGTGGCGGGATCGAGCCGGCGCAGCGACTGCGCGAGCGCGTGGTCCAGCGTGCGAAGCGCGCCGGCGTCGCGGAGTTGCTGCAGCAGCGTCATGCTGCGCGCTCCACATCGCGGCCGGCGAACAGCGCATCCACCGCCTCCACCAGTGCCGGCGCGAACCGCCACGCCTGCACGCCCGGCGCATCCTCGCGCGTGGCATCCAGCCCGCGGCAGAACAGGTAGCGCACGCCGCCGAAGTCGCGCGCGTAGTCGTAGCCGTCGCCGAGGCGGAAGCGCAACCAGCGGTGCAGGGCAACGGTGTAGATCAGCGCCTGCAGGTCGTACTCGCTGTGCGCCATCGCCTCGGCGAGCTGCGCGGCGCCGTAGCCGGGCAGGCGGTTGGTCTTGTAGTCGAGCACGTACCACTTGTCGTCGTGCAGATAGGTCAGATCGATCAGGCCGGTCATCAGGCCTTCGAGCTGGCGGCGGCTGCCGAAGCCGCTGCGTGCGGTGAGCACACCGTGGCGATGCAGCAGGGCGAGCAGGGCGTCGATACGCGTCGGCGCGAGCGCGAACTGGAATTCGATTTCGGGCCGGCGGGCCTCCGGCGGCACGTCGGCCAGGCGCACGCCTTCGGGCAGGGTGACGGTCAGGGTCTGGCCGACGAGCGGGGTCAGCACGGCGATGCCGTCGTCTAGATCGGCGTCGGCATAGCCGGCCGCACGCAGACGTTCGATGATCACGTCCGCATCGGCTTCAGGCGCGGGCGCGCCGGGCGTCCACGTGGCCCACTGCGCGAAGTCGCTGCGTTCGAGCGCGTCGTGCAGCACGACGCCGAAGCGCGCGCCGGCGAAGCGCGGATCGTAGACATCGGCCTCGACTGCGGCATCCGGTACGGCGTCGGGATCGACGGCGGGTTCGTCCAGGCCGCCGGGCGCGGCCTGGGTGGCGGCGCTGGAGGTGTCGCTTCCCGACTCGGCATTCGCCAGCTGGGTGAAGCTGTAGACCCACCAGTCGCTCAGCAGCGAGCGCGTGGCGACACGCGCCGCCGGCACGGTATCGGCGGTGTCGGGCGGCAGCCACGGCAGCGATTCGGGCGGCGTCTGCGTGTCGATATGAATCGCATCGCCCAGCGTCTCGGCGAGTGCGTCCGGCGCGGCGATCATGTGCGCGATCGCCGCCTTGTCGAAGCCGTAGAGCGCGCCGCCCGCGATCCACAGCGCGTGCCGTGCGCGGGTCAGGCCGACGTAGAGCAGGCGCGCGTCCTCGGCGCGCTGGCCGTCCTGCCAGGTCTGCTTCGCGGCGTCCCAGCCGGATCGCGACGGCAGCAGCCTCCAGTGCAGGGCGCGGCCGGTGTCGTCGGCCACGGTGACATGGCGTCCGGCGTCGCGCGGCTTGCCGCCGATGCCGGCGAAGGGCAGGAACACCAGCGGATATTCCAGACCCTTGCTCTTGTGCAGCGTGACCACCTGCACCCGGCGCGCGTCGGATTCGAGGCGCAGGAGCTGGCTGTCGTCGTCGCTGCTGGCGGACGCGATCGCGCGCGACAGCCAGTCGACCAGGCCGTGCAGGCCCAGCGCCTGCGCCTGCGCTTCCTGCAGCAGTTCGGCGAGCTGCAGATAGTTGGTCAAGCGACGCTCGCCATCGAGCAGGCCAAGCAGGCGGCCGGCATGCTGCGCACAGAGATCGGTGATCAGTGCGAGCGGGCCGCCGCGTTGCAGGCGGTCGCGCCAGTCGAGCGCGGCGAGCTGCCAGGCGCGCAACGCATCGCCATCCGCGTCGAGTGCCGCGACGTGCGCAGCGTCCTCGCCGATCAGCACCGTCGACAATGCCATGCGCAGGCGGCCGTCGTCGGCGCCGTGCAGCAGCGCGAGCAGCAGCGCGTGCACGTCGCGGGCTTCCCCTGTTGCGAACAGGCTCTGCTTGCCGGCGGCGACCGCGGGAATGCCGACCTGGGCCAGCGCGGTGCGGATGCGCGTGGCCTCCGAATGGCTGCGCATCAGCACCGCGATGTCGCCGGCCTGCACCGGGCGGCCCTTGATCGTCGCGCGCCCGGCGCGCGCATCCGACAGCACGCCGTGGATCGCGGCCACGCAGGCCTGTGTGGCGAGTTCGCGCGAGCGGCCGGCACTGTGCGGCTTCTCCTTGCCCTTGCTGTCGAACTCGCCGGTCGGCGCGGCCTGCCACAGCGTCAGCGCCGGCGCAGGTGCGCCGTCGCGCAGGAAATCGCTGTCCTGGCGCACGCCGCCGGGAGAGACTTCGAAGAACGCGATGCGGGGATCGACGAAGGGCGCGGGAATCTTGTCCGGCGCCGCGTCGTGCGCGCGCTGCGCCTGCGCGTACAGCGCCGCGATCGCGCGCAGCACGCCCGGACGCGAGCGGAAGTTCGCAGCCAACGGCGGCGCGGCTTCGGCGGTCGCGCGGGCAGCGAGATAGGTTTCGACATCACCGCCGCGGAAGCCGTAGATCGCCTGCTTGGGATCGCCGATGACGAACAGCGCCGGCGCGCCGCTGGCCACGCCGAACACGCGTTCGAAGATGCGCCACTGGCGCGGGTCGGTGTCCTGGAACTCGTCGACCAGTGCGACCGCGTACTGCGCGCGCAATTTCGCGACCAGCGCCTCGGCACGCGGACCTTCGATCGCATCGGCGACGCGGTCGATCAGATCGTCATAGGTCTGCAGGCGCTGCCGCTGCTTGAAACGCGCAATGCGGCCGCGCGCGTCGTCGCGCAGGCGGTGCAGCAGTTCGACGCGGCGTGCGTCCTTGAATTCCTCGACTGCGGCGAGCGCATCGAGATACGCCGGCACCGCATCGCAGATCGTCGATTCGGGCGTGCGACCCGTGCCGGCCTTGCTGGTACGGGCGAGCAGGGTGTCGCGGGTCAGATTGCCGAGCTTGTCGTGCTGGAACGGCGCGTCGGCATTGCCGCTGCGGCACCAGACATCGAGCGCATCGAACAGCGCGTGGATCCACTCGGCCCTGTAGCTGCCGCCGTGCAGCACCTTGCCCTCGACCGCCGACAGCAGGGCGGCGCGGAACGTGTCGCCCTGCGCCGCGAATGCGTCGCGCAATGCGCTCGAAGCCGCATGCAGGCGCGGCGTCGGGTCGGCGGGCAGATCGGCCAGAGTGGGCCGCAGCACGCGTTCGCGCACCAGCGGCACCAGATCGCCGGCCAGCGCCGGGTGTCCCTGCGACCACAGGCCGATCAGATCGTCGGCGGCGTCGGCCTCGATACCGTGCGCGCGCCACAGGTCGGCGGCGATCGCCTCGCGCAGGCTGCGGTCGTCGGTCATCAGTTCCGGTGCGTCGAAGCCCTGCCCGGATTCGAGCGCATGGTCGCGCAGCACGCGCGCGCAGAAGCCGTGGATGGTGAAGATCGCCGCGAGGTCGATCTCGTCGGCGGCCGTGCGCAGGCGGCGCTGCAAGGCCGTCGCCGCTTCGTCGCCGCGTGCGAGATGCGCGTCGATGACCGCGCGCGTGAGCACGGCCTCGGGCGATGCGCCGTCGTCCGGCGGCGTGCCGACCAGTTCGGCGGCCAGCACCAGCCGGCGACGGATGCGGCTGCGCAGTTCCTGCGTCGCCGCGTCGGTGTAGGTCACCGCGAGGATCCGGCCGATCGTCAGGCCGCCTTCGACGACGAGGCGCACGACCAGCGTCGCCAGGGTGAAGGTCTTGCCGGTGCCGGCGGAGGCCTCGATCGCCCGCACGCCGTCCAGCGGCAGGTCGAGGAAGGGATCGCGCGCGGTGGTCATTCGGCATCCTCCATGTCGAGGCCGGCGGCAACGTCGCGCAGTGCGTCCGCATCCGTGCCGTCGTAGCGTTGACCGGCGGCGACGGCGAGGAAGATCGCCATAGAGTGGTCGACGAACTCTCTACGCGTTGCCTCGTTTACGAACGGGTCGCGCCCACGCAAAGCCAACCGTAATGGCTCCTTCAGGCTCTCAGCGAGACCAATGCCAGTCCCGAACCATTTCTCCGCGGCCTTCTTCAATCCTTTTTCGATATCTGGCGCAGCTTGGTAGTACGCCCAGCTGCTGTACGGCGCGAACACCAGCGGCGCTTGCAGGCCCTGCGCGCGCAGGGCGATCAGACGCGTGAGCGCATCGCGGGCTTGGTCTGCCGGAATAAAAGGACGCTCGTGCGGGCCTTTGCCCAACTCGCCGCGGTCCTCGAACTGCACCATCGGGATGTGGAGTCCGGCTGCGGCGGCGAGCAGCCAGTCGAGACCGTCGCGGATTGTCGAGTTGCCGTTCGGCGCACCGATGCGCACGCGGGCGATGCCCTGCGGATACACATCGGCAAGACGGCCGTGCAGACGCACCGGGCCAGCGCCGGGCACATCGAGATCGACGTCGAGCCGTGGTGTGTCCGCGCTCGCGTCTTCGCGCCAGGCGCGGAACCGCTCGGCGTAATCGTCAACCTCGCGGCGCACCGCATCGAGCGTGCGGCGACCCAGCGGACCTGAAGGCAGCAGACCGCGCGCGCGCAGCAGCGCCTGCGTGGTCGCGTCGTCGTCGCCGCGTACGCGTGCATCGAACACCGCGCGCTGCAGCGCATGACGGCCGAGGCCGCGGCCGGGCACGCCCAGCGGCTCGACGTCGTCGTCGATGTCGTCGACCTCGGCCAGGCGCAGGCCGAGCCGATGGCGCAGGAAGGCCTCGGCCGGTGCCTGCAGGAAGCGCCGCAACGTGTCGAGCGACAGCGTGTCTTCGGTCTCGACCGGCGGCAGCGGTTCGCCGTCGAACCACGGCGCCAGCGGTCGTCGCTGGGTGGCCGGCGCGGACGCGGCGGGCCACCATTGCGCGCGGTAGGAGAAGCGGCGCGGTTCGTCGCCGGCACCGAACGCGGCCGGCGCGAAGGGCTGCAGCGGATGCTGCACGACCAGATCTTCGGCCGCGTCGCCGTCGACGTGCTGCGCGGCTGCGGCGGCGAGCAGTTCGGTCACCAGTACCGAGGGCTCGCGCGCGCTGCCGTCGCGCGGGTCGGCGCCCTGGTAGCTGACGTAGAACACGTCCTGCGCGGCGGCGAACAGTTGCAGGAACAGGAAACGGTCGTCGTCGCGCGTGGAGCGGTCGCCGACGCGACGCTGGGCACTGCCGAGTTCGGCCGTCAGGCGGTTGAGGCCGGCGGCCGGGTCGCGACGCGGGAAATCGCCGTCGTTCATGCCCAGCAGACAGATCGCGCGGAATGGCAGCAGGCGCATCGGCACCATGCGGCCGATGCTGATGCCGCCGGTCAGCAGCGGCGCACGCGTATCGGCCTCGCCGAGCACGCCCGCGAAATGCGCGCGCACCGCTTCGGGCGGCACCGGCGCGTCGAAACCGGCGCGGCGGGCATCGCGGGCGAAGTCGTCGATCAGCGTGCGCAGGCGATCGAGCGCACGCTGCGTCGACGGCGTGGTCGGCGTGCGCGACAACAGGGCCTCGAGCAGACCGAGCAGGCGCGCACGCCAGTCGTCGGGCACCAGCGCTTCGCCGAGTTGTTGCGTGTGCTTGGCCAACACGCGCAGCAACCGCAGCAGCGTGTCGAGTGCATCGAGTGCACTGCCTTCGAGATCGGGTAGCGGTGCGAGCGTCTGGCCGTTCACGGTGACGATCGCCGCATCGCTGCCGCTGGCGTGACCGAGCAGCAGACGGTCGAGCGCGAATGCCCAGGTGTAGGCGTCGTCGGCCGGCGCTTCCAGCCGCGCGCGGTGGGCGGCGTCCAGGCCCCAGCGCGCACCGGCGGCCGACAGCCACGCGTGCAGGCGATCGAACGCGGCGGCATCGAGTCCGGCCGCTTCGGCCAGCGGCGGGCTGGCGAGCAGGTCGAGGATCTCGTTGAGGCCGAAGCGCGCGACCGGCAGCGCCAGCAGGCGCACGAAGACATCGGCCAGCGGTTCGCCGGCCAGCGGGCTGGCATCGGCCAGCGCGTAGGGCATCGCGCCGTCCTGGCCGCGGCCGCCGAACACCGCGTCGAGATACGGAATATAGGGGTCGATGTCGGGCGCCAGCACCGCGACCTCGCGCGGCTGCAATGGCGGATCGAAACGCCGGCCCTGCGGCGATTGCGGATCGAACATCGCCTGCAACTGGTCGTGCAGCACCTGCAGTTCGCGCAGGCGCGTGTGGCAGGCGTGGACCTGCAGGCTGGCATCGCCGCGATCGACAGCGTCGCGCAAGGGTGCGCCGGGTGTCGCGCGGCGATGGAACAGGTCCGACTGCAGGCGCTGCAGCAGCCCGTCGCGTTGCGGGCCGCGGGTGTCGGGATCGACGTGGGCGGGAATCTCGCCGGTCGGATGCACGACCTCGTAACCGCCGAGCACGGCCATGAAGTCGCGCCCGGCCGCGCCCCAGACCTGCAGCAGCGGATTCTCCGGCGAGGTGTCGGCGTCCTCGCCGGGCCGCGCGCGCTGCAGATCGCCCCAGTAGTCGCGCGTCGGCGAGGGGACATAGAAATGCAGCGTGCCCACGCGCGCCTGCGTCGCCAGCACGCGCAGCACGTCGGGCGAGACATTGAGCGTGGCGAACGCGAACAGCCGCGGCGGCAGGCCGGCGGGCAGCGCGGCGTCGTCCGCTTCGAAGCGATCGAGGTAGGTCTGGATGCGCCGCGCGCGATGCGTGCGGTGGCGGGCGACGTGGCGCCACAGGATCGCCTGCGGGTCGTCGCCATCGGCGCCGCCCTCCCAACGCAGCAGCCAGTCGCGGCGCCAGGCCTGGTACTTCTCGAACACCGCGGCGAGTTCGCCGGCCAGTGACCAGGCGCGCAACGGGTCCGCGCCGTCGACGTGCGCGGACAACGCGGCAAGCGCGGGCTGCGCCATGAACTGTGCATCGGTCAGCGCGGCATAGAGATGCCAGCGCAGCGTGGCCGCATCGAGTTCGACATCGTCGGCCGTCTCACCCTGCGGCCGGTTCGCATCCAGCGCCTGACGCACGAACTCGCCGGGCGTCAGGAACTCCAGATTCGCCGCCACCCCGTGCGCCGCGGCGAGCGTCGCCTGCAGCCAGCGCCGCATCGCGACTTGGGGGATGAGCACGATGTCGGGCGCCAGCAGCGACTGGCCCGGCGCAGGACTGCGCAGCTCGGCAGCGAGCAGGGCTGCGAGCACATCGAGCGCATTGGAGTGGTAGACGCGGAAGTCGGGCGCTGCAGGCATCGCGAGATTGTGCCCGAGACCGTCGCAGCGGCTGCGACCGACGGCCCGCGGTGCCGGTGAAGCCCAGACGCGTCGACACACATGTACCGCACGCCCGCGCCGCGGATAGAGGGCGCGCGCAGTCGCGGTTGCGGGTCACGTCGTGCGTACGTGAAAGCGCCGCGCAACTTGCGGCGCCACCGCATCCGCACGCGCTGCCGGCGACGGCGACGCACCGCGGTGGCGCGTCGTCATCCCGTCAGGTGGTGCGCGGTGTCACTGCAGCGCCGCGGCCGGGCCGAAGAACTCGAAGTGCACCTGCCCGTCGGGCACGCCAGCCTCGTGCAGATGCTTGCGCATCATCCGCATGAAGGGCTTCGGCCCGAGGAAGTAGACGTCGACATCGCGGACGCCGTCTTCCGCTTCGGGAAGCCACGCCTCCAGCTGCTCGCGGGTCAGGTAGCCGACGCCGTGCGGACGCGCCTCACCGGCGCCGTCGTCCTGGTCGTAGCAGTAGTAGCGCGACAGCTGCGGGTGGCGCTGGGCGGCGGCCTCGATGGTGTCGCGGAAGGCATGGACCTGCGCGTTCCGCGCGCACTGGATGAAGGTGACCGGGCGGCCGGTGGCCAGCGCCTGCTCGAGCAGCGGCAGCGCGGGCGTGACACCGACGCCGCCGGTGATGAAGGAGATGGGCCGGTCACCGGCTTCGAGGGTGAAGATCCCGCTGGGCGCATTGAGCTGGAGCTTCGAGCCGACCTGGACGTGGTCATGCAGATGGTTCGAGACGACGCCGCCGGGCTCGCGCTTCACGCTGATCCGGTAGGTGCTGCCATTGGGCGAGGCCGACAGCGAATAGTTGCGGCGCAGCTCCTCGCCATCGACGTGGATGTGCAGGCCGATGTACTGGCCGGGCTTGAAGTCCATGACCGGTCCGCCGTCGCTCGGCGCCAGCACGAACGAGGTGATTTCGGCGCTCTCGGGTGTCTTCGACACCACGGTGAATTCGCGGTCGCCGCGCCAGCCCCCGTGGGCCTGGGCCTGTTCGTCATAGCGCGCCGCCTCGGCGCCAATCAGGATCTCCGCCAGCTGGCCGTAGGCGGCGGTCCAGGCGTCGAGCACGTCCCGGGTGGCGATCTCCGGGCCCAGCACCTCGGCGATGGCGCGGATCAGGCAGGCGCCCACGATGTCGTAGTGCGCCGGCTGGATCTGCAGCGCCACGTGCTTGCTGACGATCTGCGAGGCCAGCGGGCCCATCGCTTCCAGGCGGTCGATGTTCTTCGCGTACATCAGCACGCTGTTGGCCAGCGCGCGCGGCTGGTCGCCGCTGGCCTGGTGCGCGGCATTGAAGTAGGGGCGCACTTCCGGGTGCTCGGCGAGCATCGTGTTGTAGAAGTGGGTGATCAGCGCTTCGCCGCCCTGCTCCAGCAGCGGAACCGTGGAGGCGACGATGGCGCGGTGGGACTGGGACAGCATGCGGCTTCTCTCGTGGGGGACTGCCTCTACCCTTGCATTGAACGTGCCAACATCGCGGACCCTGGAAATCAGGGATTTACCGGCGGAGTGGGTCACAATGACCTCCCGCCAGTCGGAGTCGAATCGACTTCAATGGAGTCACAATGACCCAGGCCCGACAGCTTGCCGCCCTGTTGCCGCTGCTGACCGATCTGACCCAGGAGCTGGCCGACGACGAGCGCTACCGTCGGCTGCTGGAAGGCCTGCGGACCCTGCTGCCTTGCGATGCGACCGCCTTGCTGCGGCTCGACGGCGCGGATCTCGTGCCGGTGGCGGTCAGCGGCCTGACCCCGGACACCCTGGGCCGGCGTTTCCCGGTCGCCGAACATCCGCGGCTGGCCGAACTGCTGGCGGCGCCCGGCCCGGTGCGGTTCCCCGCCGACAGTCCGCTGCCCGACCCCTACGACGGCCTGGTCGAAGGCATGCACGGGCACCTGCCGGTGCACGACTGTCTGGGCTGCGTGCTCCGGGTCGAGTCCCGGCCCTGGGGTCTTCTCACGTTGGACGCGCTGGAGCAGGGCCGCTTCTCCGGCGTCGATCTGGACCTGCTGGAAGCCTTCGCCAGCCTGGCCGCAGCCTCGGTCGCCGCGTCCGGGCGCATCCGCGCCCTGTCCGACCAGGCCGAGGTCGCGCGCGCGCAGTTCGCCGAGGCGCTGGGGCAGGGGCCGCGCAGCGCCCGCCAGCTCATCGGCCAGAGCGCCGCGCACCGGCAGCTGCTGCGCGAGATCGAGCTGGCCGGCCCCAGCGACCTGTGCGTGCTCATCCAGGGCGAGACCGGGGTGGGCAAGGAACTGATGGCGCGCGCGCTGCACGCCGCGTCCGCGCGGGCGGGCAAGCCGATGATCAGCATCAACTGCGCGGCCCTGCCCGATGCGCTGGTGGAAAGCGAGCTGTTCGGACACGTCAAGGGCGCCTATACCGGCGCGACCTCGGACCGCCGGGGCAGGTTCGAGCTGGCCGACGGCGGCACCCTGTTCCTTGACGAGGTGGGTGAGCTGCCGTTGGCCACCCAGGCCAAGCTGCTGCGCGTCCTTCAGGAAGGCCAGGTGCAGCGGGTGGGCTCGGACCGGGAGCATCGCGTCGATGTCCGCGTCATCGCCGCGACCAACCGCGACCTTGCCGACCAGGTGCGACAGAAGCCGATGCGCGCGGACTTCTATCACCGCCTCAGCGTCTATCCGCTGCACGTGCCCGCGCTGCGCGAGCGCGGCCGGGATGTGCTCACCGTGGCCGGCTACTTCCTCGAGGAAGCGCGCGCCCGCCATCGCCTCGGTGGCCTGCGGCTGGATGCCGGAGCGCAGGCCGCGCTGCTGGCCCATGCCTGGCCGGGCAACGTGCGCGAACTCGAACACACCGTCGGGCGCGCGGTCATCCGCGCGCTGGCCGGGTCGCCGGCCCGCCCGCGCATCCTGACACTCGGCGCGGCGGACCTGGACCTCGCGGTGCCGACGCGCCCGGACGGCGAGGCACAGACGGGCGAGGGTGTTGCCGGCGAGCCGGCCACGTCGTCGGCCGGGCCGCTGGACCTCGACTACCGGCAGGCGGTCAGTGCATTCGAGACCGGGCTGATCGAACGCGCGCTGCAGCAGCACCAGGGTAACTGGACCGCGGCGGCCCGGTCGCTGCACGTCGACCGGGCCAATCTCGCGCGGATGGCCCGGCGCCTGGGGATCGCGCCCCGGCCCTGAGTGCGCGACGCGTCAGGGCCCCGGCGCCCGCGCGCCGCCGAAGCCGTGCCGCCCCAGCCACAGCGCGACGTGCACCAGCGCGATCAGCACCGGCACTTCGACCAGCGGGCCGATCACGGCGGCGAACGCGACAGGCGAGGCCAGCCCGAACGCCGCGATGGCGACAGCGATCGCCAGTTCGAAATTGTTGCCGGCGGCGGTAAACGCGATCGCGGTCGTGCGCGGATAGTCCTTTGCGATCAGCCGGCCCATCCAGAAGCTCAGCACGAACTGGATCAGGAAATACAGGGTCAGCGGGATCGCGATGCGCACCACGTCCATCGGAATCCGCACCACGTCGCCGCCCTTGAGGCTGAACATCGCGACGATGGTCAGCAGCAGCGCGGCCAGGGTGATCGGGCTGATCCGCGGAAGGAAGCGCGTCTCGTACCAGGCTTCGCCCTTCGATCGCACCAGCCAGCGCCGGGTGAGATAGCCGGCGAGGAACGGAATGCCCAGGTAGATCAGCACGGCCTGCGCGATGGTCCAGATGCTGACGTCGATGACGCTGCCTTCCAGGCCGAACACCGGCGGCAACCAGCTCAGGAAGAACCAGGCGTACGCACTGAAGAACAGGATCTGGAACACCGAATTGAACGCGACCAGGCCGGCGACGTACTGGTTGTCGCCGCGCGCGAGCTGGTTCCACACCAGCACCATCGCGATGCAACGGGCGAGGCCGATCAGGATCAGGCCGGTCATGTACTCCGGGTAATCGCGCAGGAACAGCACCGCCAGCCCGAACATCAGGAACGGGCCGATCAGCCAGTTCTGCAGCAGCGACAGCGCGAGCACGCGCCTGTCGCGGAACACGTTGGGCAGTTCCGCATAGCGCACCTTGGCCAGCGGCGGATACATCATCAGGATCAGGCCGATCGCGATCGGGATGTTGGTGCTGCCCCAGCTCAGCGCGTTCAATCCGTCCGGCAGGCCCTCGAACAGCGTGCCGAGCGCGATGCCCAGCGCCATCGCCGCGAAGATCCACAGCGTGAGCCAGCGGTCGAGGAAGGACAGGCGGCCCGGTGCGGGCGCAGGCGCGGGCGCGCTCATCCGACGTCGGCGATCGGTTCGAGCAGCGCCTTGGCCGCGGCCTTGTCGGCCCAGACGTCGTCGCGGATGTCGAGGAACGCGCGCAGGCGCTTCTGGATGATCGCGTGCGCCTCGGCAAACGCGGCGCGCGTGTCGGCGTCGCTGCCGGTCACCGCGGCCGGGTCGAACAGACCCCAGTGCACGCGCACGAAATCGCCGTGGACGATCGGGCAGCTCTCGCCGGCGGCGCTGTCGCAGACGGTGACGATCAGATCCATCGGCGCGGCGGTTTCGGCCGAGAATTCGTCCCAGGACTTGCTGCGCAGGTTGTCGGTGGGAAAGCCCTCGCGCTCGAGCTGGGCGATCGCGAACGGATTCACCTGGCCGGTCGGCTGGCTGCCGGCGCTGTAGGCCTCATAGCGGCCCACGCCCCAGGCGCGCAGGGTGGCTTCCGCCAGCACGCTGCGGGCGGAATTGCCGGTACACAGGAACAGGACGCGACGGGTCATGGGTCGGGCTCTCGGGTGGATTTCGTATGGGGAAGGGATCAGGCGCTGCAGGCCGCGGACGGCGCGCAGTCGCCCGCGTCGTCGGCGCAGCAGTTCTCGGTGAGGTAGCCGACCAGCGCGTTCATCGCGTCGAAATCGGCGCGGTAACGGATGGTCCGGCCGCTCTGCTCGCCGTGCACCAGGCCGGCGGCGGTCAGCGCCTTGAGATGGAAGGACAGGGTGGCGCCGGGCAGCGACAGCGCTTCGGCGATGTCGCCGGCCAGCCTGCCGGCGCGACCGGCCCGTACCAGCAGCCGGAAGACCGACAGGCGCGTGTCCTGGCCGAGGGCGGCGAGTGCGGCGGTTGCGGCTTTATTTTCCATGTTTCTAGAATAGTGGAACATTCATGACGGTCACAAGTCAGCCGATGGCATCCGATCTGCCCAACCTCGATCCCGCCGCGTTCCAGCCCGTCGACCCGGCTGCACTGGGCGCGTCGGCCGGCGGCCATCCCCCGCGCATCCTGATCCTCTACGGTTCGCTGCGCCCGGAGTCCTACAGCCGCAAGCTGGCGCTGGAGGCGCAGCGGTTGCTCGAACGCTGCGGCGCCGAGACCCGGCTGTTCGACCCCCACGAGCTGCCGATGCTCGATTCGGTGCCGGCCACGCACCCGAAGGTGCAGGAATTGCGCGCGCTGTCCATGTGGTCCGAGGGCCAGTTCTGGGTGAGCCCGGAGCGCCACGGCGCGCCGACCGCGGTGTTCAAGAACCAGATCGACTGGCTGCCGCTGGACAGCGGCGGCATGCGCCCCACCCAGGGCCGCACGCTGGCGGTGCTGCAGGTCTGCGGCGGCTCGCAATCGTTCAACGTGGTCAACGCCTTGCGCCTGCTCGGCCGCTGGATGCGCATGGTCACGATCCCCAACCAGTCCTCGGTGCCCAGGGCCTGGCAGGAATTCGACGAGGCCGGGCGCATGAAGCCGTCGGCGTACTACGACCGCGTGGTCGACGTGATGGAGGAGCTGGTGAAATTCACCTGGCTGGTGCGCGATCGCAGCGCCCTGCTGACCGATCGCTACAGCGAGCGGGTCGGGGACATGGCGGCCGCGGCGCTGGCCACACGCTCCAGCGCAGCGTGAGCCGCTGACGAGGCGTTGAAGACGCCCGCGGCGGTGTGTGGGCCGGGCGGTGGAGGGGTGTCCGGACGGCGCGCGCGGGACGCTCAAACCCGCGACCGGGACAATTTCTGTACTCGCCAGTTTACTGACTGGGTTAAGATTCAGTTTGTTTTCGCCATGCTCTGCGGGTTTAGCGCCGGCACTGCCGCGCAACCAACGCCCGCCGTTTCCGTATCGACGCCCGAATGCCCGACGCCAACGCCCCTGCCGTGCTGCTGCGTGACGTCCGCCTCGACCGGGGCGGGCGCAGCGTGCTGTCCGGCATCGATCTGTCGGTGCCCCGCGGCAGCGTGACCGCGGTGCTCGGCCCGTCGGGCAGCGGCAAGTCGACCCTGCTCTCGGCGCTGACCGGTGAACTCGTTCCGGCGGCCGGCACGGTCGAGGTGTTCGGCCAGCGCGTTCCCACGCGCACCCGTGATCTGCTGGAACTGCGCAAGAGCATCGGCGTGCTGCTGCAGGGCAACGGCCTGCTGACCGATCTCACCGCGGGCGAGAACATCGCGCTGCCGCTGCGCCTGCATACGAAATTGCCCAAGCCGGTGATCGCGCGGCTGGTCGCGATGAAGCTGCAGGCCGTCGGCCTGCGCGCGGCGACCGATCTGTATCCGCGCGAGCTCTCGGGCGGCATGGCCCGGCGCGTGGCGCTGGCCCGCGCGCTGGCGCTGGATCCGCCGCTGATGATCTACGACGAGCCGCTGACCGGGCTGGACCCGATCGCCTCGGGCGTGATCATGAGCCTGATCGGCCGCCTCAACGCCTCGCTCGGGCTGACCAGCATCGTCGTCACCCACCACGTGCACGAGACGCTGCCGGTGGCCGACCACGCGATCGTGATCGCCAACGGCCGCATCGTGTTCGCCGGCACGCCGGGGGAACTCGAGGCCTCGACCGATCCGCTCGTCCAGCAATTTCTGCGCGGCGCACCGGACGGGCCGATCGCGTTCGACCGTGGTGACCTCACTGCCCGCACGGAGGCCGCGTGATGCGTTTCTTGTTCGTAGTCGCGACCTCGGTCGCGAATGGCGCTACCGGGCATGCGTTCCGCGCACGAGCGCGCGCCTGCACAGGCGCCACGCGATGAGCGCCGCGATCCGCTCGCTCGGCCGTGCCGGCCTGTTCTCGCTGTCGGTGTTCGGTGCATCGAAGCCGACCGCCGACTTTTTTTCCGAACTGCTGCGCGAAATCTACAAGATCGGTGGCCGGTCCTTGCCGATCATCGCGGTCGGTGGTGCATTCGTCGGGCTGTCGCTGACGCTGCTGGGGTATCGCGCGTTGGAGACCTACGGCGCCAGCAACCAGGTCAGCGTGCTGATCGGGCTGGGCCTGTACCGCGAACTGGCGCCGGTGCTGACCGCGCTGCTGTTCGTCGGCCGGGCCGGCAGCTCGATCGCCGCCGAACTGGGCCTGATGCGCGCGACCGACCAGATCACCGCGCTCGGCCTGATGGCGATCGATCCGGTGGCGAAAGCCGTCGCGCCGCGCTTCTGGGCCGCGGTGATCTGCGTGCCGCTGCTGACCGCATTCTTCTGCAGCCTGGCGCTGTCGGCGAGCTGGTTCCAGGCGGTGCAGATCCTCGGCATCGACAACGGCATGTTCTGGCAGACGATGCAGGACGCGGTGGATTTCCGCGGCGATTTCCTGATCGCGTTCGTGAAGTCGGCGGTGTTCGGTGGCACCGCGGCGCTGGTCGCCTCGTACGTGGGCTTCCACGCCGAGCCGACGATCGAGGGCACCTCGGTCGCGACGACGCGCGCGGTGGTCAACGCCTCGCTGCTGGTGCTGATGTTCAATTTCGTGATGTCGGCGTTCCTGTTCCGCTGAGCATCCGTTGCGCGCGGCATGGCTGCCGCGTCCATTCCATTCACCGCCCGCTGGGGCGGTCCGCTGCAAAGGTGACACCCATGACAAGCGCCCGTGGTCCCCGTCTCGAGTTCGCCGTCGGCGCGTTCCTGCTGCTGGCGCTGGCTTCGCTGCTGGTGCTGGCGATCGCGTCGACCAACGGCCAGTTCGGCTTCAGTCGCGGTGGCACCTACGATCTGACCGCGCGCTTCACCAATCTCGGTCAGCTGCGGCCCAACGCGCCGGTGAAGATCGGCGGCGTGACCATCGGCCGCGTGACCCGGGTGGATCTCGATCCGGTGCGTTTCGATTCGGTAGTGACGCTGGCGGTGGAAAACCGCTTCAACGAGATCCCGGTCGACACCTCGGCCGCGATCCTCACCGGAGGCCTGCTCGGCGAAAGCTACGTCGGCCTGTCGCCGGGTGGCGACATGGAATCGCTGCAGCCGGGCGAGGAGATCGCGTTCACTTCGCCGGCGGTCGATCTGATCCAGATGGTCGGCCGGTACATGTTCAGCGGCGGCGGCAATGACGCCGATGCCGCACCGTCGGCGGACGCCCCGTCCGACACCGCGTCCCCCGACGCGTTCCCCCATGACGAAGGAGTCGTTCCATGAACCGTATGCCTCTGATCACCCGCGCGCTGCCCCTGGCGCTCGCGACCGCATTCGCACTGCCCGGCATCGCATTCGCCCAGCAGGCCGCCGCACCGGCCGCCGCCGCGCAGTCGGGCGCGCCGAGCCAGCTCGTGCTGTCCAACAGCGAGCGCGTGCTCAAGACGCTGGAGTCGCGCCGCGCCGAGTTCACCCGTGACCGCGCCGCGCTGCAGCGCTTCATCACCGGCGAGTTCGACCAGATGTTCGATCGCGACTACGCCGCGCGCCAGGTGCTGGGCCGGCATGCGCGCGGCGCGTCGGATGCCGACGTCAAGCTGTTCGGCGACGCGCTGGCCGAGAACCTGATGCGTCGCTACGGTTCGTCGCTGCTGGACTTCAATGCCCAGCTGCGCGTGCGCATCAAGTCCGAAACCCCGCTGCCGCGCGGCCTGGGCGTGCGCGTGTCGAGCGAACTGCTGCGCAGCGGCGGCGAGCCGATTCCGGTCGATTACCTGATGCGCCAGAGCGGTGGTACCTGGAAGGTGTTCGACGTGATGGTCGAGGGCGTGTCGTTCGTGCGCACCTTCCGCGACCAGTTCGACCCGCAGCTGCAGCGCAAGTCGATCCCCGAGGTCGCGCGCGAGCTGCGCAGCGGCCAGATCCAGGCCACCGCCGAGTGACCGCGCAGGCACCGGCGACGGTCCGCCGCGACGGCGACGCGCTGGTGTTCGCCGGCGCGGTGTCGGCCGCGTCGGTGCCGGCGCTGTGGACCGAGGCCCGCCGCCTGCGTGCGGGCGCGGCGCGTCTCGACCTGCATGCGGTCAACGCGCTCGACAGCGCAGGGCTGGCTCTGCTCGCGGAACTGGCGGCCGACGGCCCGCTGGACGTGCACGGCACGCCGCCCGGCCTGACCGAACTGTGCGGGGCCTACCGGCTGACCCCGACGCTGGGCTACGTCTCGGCCTGAGGCTGCCCACCCGTCGCCGCGTCCGCGGCGCGGATTCCAACGGACCATGACGATGTCCAATTCCCTCACGATCCGCCTGCTGTCTCCGCTTCTCGCCTTGGCGGTGCTTGCCGGGTGCGCCGGTACCGGCGCGCCGCGCGAGCGCGCTCCGCCGCCGCCCACGAACGCCGGCACCGGCGACGCCGCGATGGCGATCGACGCGCCTGCACCGCTCGATGTGCCCTCGGCCGCGGATGCGGAGGCCGCCGAGACCGCCGCGTCGCCCGATACCGGCGCGGTCATCGAAGCCTTCGACGAAGCCGCGCGCGTCGCCGGCGACGCGAGTCCGCCCGACGGCACGCCGGTCGACGCCGTGCCCACCCAGGCCGAACTCGACTACGCGGCGCTGTACGGCACCGACGTCTACGACCCGGTTTACGATCCGGCCCTGCCGGAAGCGGCGCAGATGCCGCGCAGCTACGACCCATGGGAGCCGCTCAACCGGCGCGTGTTCGCGTTCAACAGCGCGGTCGACCGCGCGATCGCGACGCCGCTGGCACGCGCCTACGTCAAGGTGGTGCCGCGTCCGGTGCGCCTGGGCGTGACCAATTTCTTCAGCAACCTCGGCCAGCCGGTCAGCGCGGTGAACGCGCTGTTGCAGGGGCGCCCGAAGGCGGCGGGGCAGTCGCTGGGCCGGTTCCTGCTCAACAGCACGCTCGGGGTCGGCGGCATCTTCGATCCGGCGTCGGACGCCAACATCCCGCACCGTGACGCGGATTTCGGCCAGACGCTCGGGGTCTGGGGCTGGCGCAATTCGCGTTACGTCGAGCTGCCGCTGTTCGGACCCCGCACGCTGCGCGACGGGTTCGGCCTGATCGGCGACGCGCCGCTGTCACCGATGCGCCAGCTCGGCGACGACGAATGGCGATATGGGCTGCAGGGTCTGCAACTGGTGGATCTGCGCACCCGGCTGTTCGCGCTCGACAGCATGCGCGAGGGCGCCGCCGACGAATACGCGCTGATCCGCGACGCCTGGATGCAGCGGCGTGCCTACCAGATCGAATCCGTGCGTCGCCACAGCGACGACACCGACGGCCTGCCCGATTACCTGTTCGAAGACGACGCGATGCCCACCGTTCCGGTCGACGTGATGCCGGTGATCCCGGGCGTGCCGACGCCGCCCTGATCGACGTCGTGATCTTCTCGAAACAAGCCCCGCGAACGCGGGGCTTTTTTGTGGCCGTGCAGGTGCGCCCGCGCGCGACGAGGCTGCCCCGATGCAGCCCGATCGCGTGCGAGCGTGCTGCTACAGGGGCGCGCGCCTGATCCCGATGACGACCGTGCAGTCGTTGCCGATGGCGTCACCGCAACGCCGATCGCTGCGACGACGTCCGTGCAGGGCCGTCTTCGTTCGAGACGTTGCAGGCCCGCAGAGCGCGGGGAACGACACCGGACGCGCCGTCGTTGCGGGAGCACGCGTGCGTGAGATCGCGCATCGCCGGGCGGCCTCGCCGCGCGCGAGCGCCTGCCTGCACGGGCATGGGGAGCGGCGAGGCTTGCGGTGGGACCGGGCACTCGGCGCCAGCGTTCGCCGGTGCGCGCGACGCGGTTTAGCTGGCGGGCGACATGCGTCGGGTACGCCGATCGGACTCGTGTCGACGCAGCGGCAAGGCCTGGCGGGAGGCGCGTTCCGCGGCGGCGCTCGGGAGGGTCAGCAACGGCACCCGATCCGACGCGGGGCACCGCCCGGATGGCAGCCGCCGACCGAACGGTGGATGCGGAGGCTTCCGTAAGAAATGAACTAAAACTGAACGAATGTGATGAATGCGTTCGATGTGACCTTCGGCACCTGGTGTTATCGAACGGTGGTGTTGTAGTCTACCAACACACCAGAGCACAGCTACCCAGGAGACCCGCCATGCAGACCCAGACCACCACCGCCCCCCGCGCCCTCGACCTCGCCCCGCGTGCCCGCAGCTTCGGCACCGGCTATGGCCGCAGCAGCGGATACGCCGCCCCGCGCAGCTACACCCGCCCGTCGGTGCCCGCCCGCTTCCGCGTCGTCTGACCCTTCTCACGATTCTTTCGAGGACCTACCGCCATGAACCGCATGCACGCCATCGTCCACGCTGCCGCCGCCCGCCTGCCCGCCGTCGATGCGGTGACCGGCCGTCGTTTCCAGGCCCACGTCGCCCGTCTCGCCGCATCGGCACGTCCCGACGGCTACGTCCGCCCGCGCTATGCCGCCGGCACGTTGCCCAGCCGCTTCCACGTCGCCTGACCCCACGTACGCCCCTTCGAGGAGCTTCCGATGTCCAGTCCGTCCGCCACCGCCCGTCTTGCGCCGATCGCGCTCCAGCCGACGCCTCGCCCGTTCCGGCGCGGGCTGGCCGAGCGTCGGACAGGCGCCATGACCTCGTCGCTCCCGAGCCGCTTCCGCCTCGCCTGAGACCGCCGTCTTCCGATCGCGCAGCCCGGTGTTCCATCGTGTGCTGACGGCCCGCTCCGCGCGGTCCCCCCACGCCGCCGACGACGCTGCGTTCCGGTCAAGGCCTGGCGGACACGGTCAGGCGTCTTAAGCTGTCCGGCTCCCCGCACCGGATCCGCGCCGCATGTTCCGCACTGACACCACGATCGACCAGCTCAACGACATGTCGACCGATACCGCGATCGCCTCGCTCGGCATCGTGTTCACCGAAATCGGCGACGACTATCTCCGCGCGACCATGCCGGTCGACGGCCGCACCCATCAGCCCTACGGCCTGCTGCACGGCGGGGCGTCCGCGTTGCTGGCCGAAACGCTCGGCAGCACCGGCGGCGGCCTGGCCGCGCCCGAGGGCTGCGGCGTGGTCGGCATCGAAATCAATGCCAACCATCTGCGCGGCGTGCGCAGCGGCCTGGTCACGGGCACGGCGCGCGCGCTGCACGTCGGGCGCAGCACCCAGGTCTGGGACATCCGCATCGAGGACGAGCGCGGGCGCGCCGTCTGCGTGTCGCGGCTGACGCTCGCGGTGATCCCCAAGCCGTGACGCCGCGCATTCATTTCGCTAGCCGACCCCGGTCGGCTTTCGGTATCGTGCCTGCATGACCTCTCTCCCCGTTACCGCCGCTGCCGGCGGCACGCCTGTGCGCGCGCTGCGCTACGCGGTGCGTGTGCCGATGCTGTTGTGGCACGTGTGCGTGCACCTGCCGGTGGTGCTGCTGCTCGGCACACCGGCGATCGCCGGCCGCGGCTGGACGGGCGAGACACCGGGCCATCGTGCGATCCGCTGGTGGCAGGGCGGCCTGATGTGGATCTTCGGCTTCCGCCTGCGCCGGGTCGGCACGCCGTTGCCGGGCGCGGTGCTGTTCGTCGCCAACCACGTGAGCTGGATCGACATTTCCGCGCTGCACAGCCAGCGGATGATGGGCTTCGTCGCCAAGCGCGAGATCGCCGGCTGGCCGGTGGTGGGCTGGCTCGCCGGCCGTGGCGAGACGATCTTCCACCAGCGCGGCAGCCAGGAATCGCTGGGTGGCGTGCTGCACGAGATGGTCGCGCGCCTGCGCAGCGGGCGGGGCGTGGGTGTGTTTCCCGAAGGCCGTACCCGCGGCGGCGATCACGTTGGACCCTTCCACGCGCGGATCTTCCAGGCCGCGGTCGAGGCCGATGTCGCGGTGCAACCGGTGGCGCTGCGCTACGGCGCCAACGGCGAGGGGCAGGCGACGGTCGCGTTCGGCGAGCGCGAATCGTTCTTCGCCAATTTCCTGCGCCTGCTCGGCGAGCCGGTGCGCCCGGCCGAGGTGATGTTCCTCGAGCCCATCCTGCCGGCCAATACCGAAGGCCGGCGGCGGATCGCCGACGTGTCGCGCGAGCGCATCGTCGCCGCGCTGGGCCCGGTGGGATGACGTTCGAGCATCCGCCTGCTGCGGATGCAGCCGCGACCGCGGCGGACAACGCGCGCGTGGGCGGCAGCGATTACGCGCCGCCGCTGTGGCTGCGCAGCCCGCATGTGCAGACCGTGCTGGCCAGCAGCCCCTGGCGGCGCCAGCGCGGGGCCCGGCGGCTGGCCGAGACCGGCGCGGTGACCACCGAACACCTGGTCGACGGCGGCGACGGCGTGCGCCTGCACGGCCTGCACAGCGTGGTGCCCGGACAGGCGCCGCGTGGGCTGGCGCTGCTGCTGCACGGCTGGGAAGGCAGCACCGAATCGAGCTACATGCGCCTGACCGCGGCGCGCATGCTCGAACGCGGTTTCGAGGTGTTCCGGCTGAATTTCCGCGATCACGGCGGCAGTCACCATCTCAACGAGGCGATCTTCCACTCCAACCGCATCGACGAGGTGGTGCACGCCGCGGTCGACGTCGCGCGGCGGTTTCCGGCCCGTCCGATGGTCGCGGCCGGCTATTCGCTGGGCGGCAACTTCGCGCTGCGGCTCGGCCTGCGCGCGCCGGCGGCGGGCCTGCAGCTGGCCGGCGTGGCGGCGGTGTGCCCGGTCATCGATCCCGCCCGCACCATGCTCTACATGGAGCGCGGCCACCGCCTGTACCTGCGCCATTTCGAGCGCACCTGGCGCGCGTCGCTGCGGCGCAAGCGCGAACTGTTTCCCACGCGGCACACCTTCGACGATGCGACGCTGAAGCTCGGCATGCGTGAACTCACCGACTGGCTGGTGCAGGCGCACACCGACTTCGGCTCGATCGACCGCTATTTCGACGGCTACTCGATCGCCGGCGACCGGCTCGCGGCACTGCAGGTGCCGGCCGACATCCTGATGGCGGCGGACGATCCGGTGATCCCGCTCGACGAATTCCACGCACTCGCGCTGCCCGGCCATGCCCGTGTCGAGCTGAGCCGCTGGGGTGGCCACTGCGGCTTCCTGCTCGATGCGCGGCTCGACGGCTTCGCCGAGGGCTGGGTGACCGCGCGTCTGGCGATGCATGCCGAGGCCGCGCGCGAATCCGGCACCCGTACCCGCCTCGCCGCGGCGATCCACGCCAACCCCACCGGCGCCTGAGACCCGCGCCGCCCGGCCGCGCCGGCCGTGCTCGCTACAATGGCCGGCCATTCCGACGGACGGCCCCGCGCCGGCAGCAGACACGATGCAAGACAGGATTTTCGACGCCCTGCGCCGCGGCGCCCACGACGAAGCGGTGGAGCTCGCGCGCCAGGCCGTGGCCGACGCGCCCCAGGACGCGGGTGCGCAGCAGTTGCTGGCGATGGCGCTGCGCGCCGCCGGTGACCGCGAGGGCGCACGCGCCGCGCTCGACGCCGCGCTCGCGCTGGCGCCCGACGACGCCGATCTGCACTTCCAGCGCGCCGGCATGCTGCTCGACACCCGCGACGTCGAGGCGGCGCTGGCGGCGCTGTCGCAGAGCGTGGCGCTCGATCCCAACCAGTTCGGCGCCTACGTGATGCAGGCCCAGCTGGCGATCGGCCGCGGTGATCTCGACGAGGCCGAGCGCCACCAGAAGCTCGCCGCGCGCGTGGCGCCCGACCATCCGTGGACGACGATGCTCGAAGGCACGCTGGCCTCGCGTCGCGGCGATCACGACCGTGCACTCGCGCTGCTGTCCGCGGCGTCGGAACGCGCGCCCGAGGATCTGCAGGTGCTCAACGCGCTGGCGTTCGCCTATCTCGCCCGTGGCCATCTGGCGTTCGCCGAGCAGTCGTTCCGGCGCGTGCTCGAGACCACCGGCCAGGCCCAGCTGCGCGGCCTTCTGGCCCGCATCGTGCTCGAGCAGGGTCGCCCGGCCGAGGCCGCCGACATGATCGCCGAGCTCAATGCCGACCCGACCCAGACCTCGCCGGTGTGGCAGACCATCGGCGGCGAGCTGGAACTGCGCGCCGGACGTCCGGAGCGCGCGCTGCCGCTGCTGCGCGCGGCGTTCGAGGCGATGCCGCAGTCGCGCCGCACCACCGAGGCGCTGGTGGGCCTGTGGAGCGCGACCGGCGCCGTCGACGAGGCCCGGGAGACGCTCGAACGCGCGCTGGAAACGGCGCCCGAGGCCGACCATCTGTGGCTGTCGCGCCTGGCCTTCGAACCCTTCGGCAGTGCCGCGGCGGGCGCGGTGGTCGAACGCTGGAACGACGCACGGCCGGATCACGTGCCGGCGCTGCAGGCACGGCTCACCCACCATGTCGGCACCGGCGACCACGACGCCGCGGAAGCCGCCTCGCGGGTGATCACCGCGCTCCAGCCCGGCCATGCGGTCGCCAACGAATTCCAGTTCAACCGCCTGCTGGCGCGTGACGCCGAGGCCGCGATCGCCTTCGCACAGGGCCTGTTGCCCACGGCCCACGATGCCGCCCGCACCATGCTGCAGCGCTGGATCGGCATGGCCCAGGACGCGGCCGGGCGCCACGCCGACGCCGCGGCGACGTGGACCGCCGTCAGTGTCGAATCCAGCGCCGCGACCGGCGCTGCGCCCGAACCCACCCCGGCGCCCGCCGAATGGCCCGCGCGCGTGGACGCCGATCCGGCGCAGCCGCCCGCGGTGTTCCTCTACGGCGGCCCCGGCGCCAATGTCGACCGCATCGCCTCCGTGCTGGAGCGGATGATTCCGGTGTTCCGCAGCGATCGCTTCGCCGGCGGCGTGCCGGATGCGTTCCAGAGCACGGCCACGCCGGCGCGGTTCGTCGCCGGCGAGTTCACTGGCGCGCAGGTGATCGAGGGCTGGCGGGCACAGTTCGAGGCACGCGGCGTCGCGCAGGGCGCGATCGTCGACTGGCTGCCGTGGTGGGACAACGCCTGGGTGTCGGTGCTGCGCAGCGAGCTGCCCAACGCGCGCCTGCTGCTGGCGGTGCGTGATCCGCGCGACATGCTGATCGACTGGCTGGCCTTCGGGACGATGCTGACGCTGCACATCGACAGCGCCGATCGCGCCGCCGCGTGGCTCGCGCGCCATCTGGGCCAGCTGGCGGACATCGTCGAGCAGGATCTCGTGCCGCACACCCTGGTGCGCACCGATGCGCCGGCCGCCGATCCCGCGGCGCTGGCCGCGTCGCTGGGCGAGGCCCTCGGCATCACCGACTTCCCCACGCCGCCCCTCGATGCCCTCGGCCAGGACCGCTTCCCGGTGGGCCACTGGCGCAACTACATCCAGGCCCTGCCGAAGGCGATCAGCGCCTTGACGCCGGTGGCGGTGCGCCTGGGGTATCCACGGGACTGATTCCTCGACCGGACGGGAGACGACATGCGTATCCACAGTGACAGTTTCGAACCCGGCCAGCCGATTCCGGCCCGGTACGCCGCCGGCGCGCCGGACGGCTTCGGCGGCAACCGCAATCCGCATCTGGCCTGGGACGACGTGCCCGAAGGCACGCGCGCGTTCGCGCTGCTGTGCATCGATCCCGATGCGCCCACCGACCCGTCGCTGGCCGGCAAGGACGGGGTCGAGATTCCGGTCGAACACCCGCGCGGGCCGTTCGTGCACTGGGTGATGGTCGATCTGGCGTCCGAGCTGCGCAGCATCGCCGAGGGCAGCGCCAGTGACGGCGTGACCAAGGGCGGCAAGCGCACGCCGCCCGGTCCGGACGGCGCGCGCCAGGGACTCAACGACTACACCGGCTGGTTCGCCGGCGATCCGGACATGGCCGGCGACTGGTTCGGCTACGACGGTCCGTACCCGCCGCCGAACGATCTGCGCACGCACCGCTATTTCTTCCGCCTGTTCGCGCTCGACGTCGCGCAGCTCGAATTGCCCGAGCGCTTCACCGCCGGCGACGTGCAGCGGGCGATGCAGGGCCACGTGCTGGCCGAGGCCAGCGTCTGGGGCAGCTACGCGCTGCATCCGCAGGCGCAGCCGGCCTGACCGACGGTCCCCGCGCGCCTCGTGCGCGCGGGGACCGGTTTTGGGCGCGTGGGCGTCAGGGCCGCGCGTTCTCCGATTCGATCACCATGTCCAGCACATACGCCTGCGAGGGCGCATCGGCCGGCGGATCGGCCACGTCGAAGCGCTGCACACGCAGCACGTTGCGCATGCCGTCCTCGTGCTCGAAGCCTTCGATCTCCTGGTACAGCGGCGTCCACTCGGCATCACCCGGCCGGCGCACGCCGGCGTCGTCGTACTGCACCGGGCGCACCTGCAGGCAGCGGTGGTCCGGGATCAGCGGGTGGTTGCAGGCCACGCGCTCGGGCGCGATTTCCAGGAACACCTGCTCGCCGGTGCTGCCGTAGCGGGTGGCGGGCGTCGGCGCGCCCTCGAACTGCAGCATGTCGCCGCCATTGGTCTGCAGGCTCAGGCGCGGCGTGTCACCGGCCGTGATCGCGAGGCGGTGCGTGCCCGGCAGGCGCGCACCGATCTCGCGTTCGAGGCCGGCCAGGCGCTCGTCGAGGCAGGCCATCTGGGTGGAGACCGCCGGGCCGATCTCGAGGCGGTCGTCATCCAGGGTCACGCTGGCGTTGATCCGGTTGCAGGCGTTGGAGACCGACACGCCGCCGTCGCGGAAATCCAGCTGCAGCGGTGCGCCGCCTTCGGCGAGCAGGGCGGCGATCGGCGCGCCCGCGCCGTCGCGGGCATCGACCAGACGCCAGTGGTAGGCGCCCAGCGTCGCGGCATGGTCGGCCGTGGCGGCATCGGGCAGGTCCGCCGGCGCGGTGGCCGGGGTAGCCGCGGAATCGGCCGGTGGCGTCGCCGGCGAGCAGGCGATCAGGGCGAAGGGAAGCAGCAACGGCAGGGCGCGGCGCATGGCATGTCCTCGTGGGGTCCAAGGGAATCGAACGCTCCAAGGGTAGCGATGGGGTCGACCACGACGTGTCGGCATCCGCTCCGTTTGTCGATTCCAGGGGGCCGGCTTCGTCGTCCCGGAGAACGCGCCCGTCCGGGTGCCACCTGGAGACCCGCATGCGGATCGAGCCCTACCTGTACTTCGACGGCACCTGTGCCGAGGCACTCGCCACCTATGCCCGGATTCTCGGCGTGGCCGCGCCCGAGCTGATGCGCTACGACGACGCGCCGGGCGACGCCTGCGCATCGGGTGAGACCGGTCGGATCATGCACGGCTGTCTCGATCTGGGCGGCGGACATCTGATGGCCTCGGACGTGCCGTCCGGTACGCCGCTGCCGGACGCGCCGCACGCCTTCCTCAATCTGGCTGTCGACAGCGTGGTCGAGGCCGATCGCATCTTCGCCGCGCTGTCCGACGGCGGCACGGTGCGTGTGCCGATGGCGCCGAGTTTCTTCGCCGAGCGCTTCGGCATGCTGGTCGACCGCTTCGGCACCGGCTGGATGGTGCTCCACACCCGCGGCTGTGGGGACGCGGGCGCGCCGGAGCACACGCCTTGAGCCGCCCGCAGATGTACGTGAACCTGCCGGTCGACGACCTCGCGCGCAGCGTGGCGTTCTTCACCGCGCTCGGATTCGCGTTCGACGCGCGGTTCACCGACGACACGGCGACCTGCATGATCGTCGGCGACGACAGTTCCGTCATGCTGCTGACGCGGCCGTTCTTCCAGACCTTCACCCGCAAGCCGCTCTGCGACCGCGCCTGCACGGAAGTCATCCTGTGCCTGTCGCAGCCCGACCGCGCGGCGGTCGACGCGATGGTGGCCCGGGCGCGCGCCGCTGGCGCCGACGTGCCGGAGGCGGCGGTGGATCACGGGTTCATGTACCAGCACGGCTTCGAGGATCCGGATGGCCACCTCTGGGAGGTCATGGCGATGGATGCCGACGCGTTGCCCGCGGCGTGAACCGTGCCGCATGCGAGGCGCCGGGCGGCCGCTACGTGTCCGCACGGCCACGGGCTTGCCCGGTGCCGGCGCCGGTGGTGTCATCGTCGTCGATGCGCAGGTCCGACGCCCACCACACGATCGACGCGCTGTGGCGCGAGGAGATGCCGAGAATCGTCGGCGGCCTGATGCGTGTGGTGCGCGATCTGGATCTGGCCGAGGAACTGGCCCAGGACGCGCTGGTCGCCGCGCTCGAAACCTGGCCGCGGACCGGTGTGCCGGACAATCCGGGCGCGTGGCTGATGACCACCGCGCGCCGCCGCGGCATCGACCGGCTCCGGCATAGCCGCATGGCCGACCGCCACCACGCGACGCTGGCCCACGCGATCGAACAGGCCCAGCACGACGCCGACGCGCGGGCCGAGGCGGTCCGTGACGACGCGATCGACGACGACGTGCTGCGCCTGGTCTTCGTCGCCTGCCATCCGGTGCTGCCGGATGCCGCGCGGGTCGCGCTGACCCTGCGCCTGATCGGCGGTCTGACCACCGACGAGATCGCGCGCGCGTTCCTGCTGCCCGAGGCGACGATCGCCCAGCGCATCGTCCGCGCCAAGCGCACCCTCGCGCGCAGCGGTGCCGCCTTCGAGGTGCCGGCGCGCGACGCGCTGCCGGAGCGGCTCGATGCGGTGCTGCAGGTGGTGTACCTGGTCTTCAACGAGGGCTACGCCGCCAGCGGCGGCGACGACTGGACACGCCGTGACCTGTGCGCCGAAGCGTTGCGCCTCGGCGGCGTGCTGGCGGATCTGCTGCCGGGCGAGGCCGAGGTCCACGGCCTGCTCGCCCTGATGCAGCTGCAGGCCTCGCGGCTGGCCGCGCGCACCGACGCGGCGGGCGCGCCGATCCTGCTGCCCGACCAGGACCGGCGGTTGTGGGACCGGGTCCTGATCGATGCCGGTCTGGCGTCGCTCGCGCGTGCCGCGGCCGTCCGCGGGGCGGCATCGCCGGCGGCCTACGCGCTGCAGGCCGAGGTGGCGGCCTGCCAC
>NTJG01000018.1 GCA_002324875.1 Lysobacteraceae bacterium NML93-0793 | reverse complement strand
CACCCGCGCGGGCAGTGCCGCAGCAGCCACGGCCGAGCCGCCGCCTGCGCAGGTGCCGCCTGCAGCCGCGGAGTCCGCGACGCCCGCCGGCGATGCTGCCGGCCCCTCGGAGGCGCAGGTCGAAGCGATCCGCCGCCGCATCGAGGAGCGCCGCGCCCGGCTGCAGCAGGAGCGTGCGACCGGTGGTGTGCCGCGATGACATCACGCCTTCGCCTGCCGCAGGAGCACGCGCACGGCCCCGCCACGGACGGCGCCCCGCGCGCCGCAGGCCCTAGACTCCAGCCGATGAAGCCTTCGATGACCCCATCCCTGTCTCTTCGTGCCATCGCCCTCGGAACCGGTATCGCCCTGCTGGCCGGGTGCGCCACCGCGCCGTCGCCGTCGATCCGCCGCTCGCCCCAGTTGCCGGCCGATGCGGGCGTGGCGGCCGATCCCGATGCGCCCGTGGTGCGCAGCCAGATCCTGCTCGACGACGAGGACCGGCCGCGCCCGCAGATCCGTCGCGGCACCGGCACGGTGATCAACCGCGGCGCTGCGGCCGCGCCCGCGCCGACGCTCGGTGGCGGCACCACCGGCCAGGCCTCGTTCAATTTCGAGGGCGAATCCGTGCACGCGGTCGCCAAGGCGATTCTCGGCGACATGCTCGGCCAGAACTACGTCATCGCGCCGGAGGTGCAGGGCACGGTGACGCTGGCGACGCCGCAGCCGGTGAGCCCGGCCCAGGCGCTGAGCCTGCTGGAAATGGTGCTGGGCTGGAACAACGCCCGCATGATCTACAGCGACGGCCGCTACAACATCGTGCCGGCCGACACCGCGCTGGCCACCGGCACGGTCGCCCCGCGCACCGGCGGCACCGGTGCCGCCCGCGGCTTCGAGGTGCGCACCGTGCCGCTGCGCTACATCTCGGCCACCGAGATGGAGAAGGTGCTCGAGCCCTATGCGCGTCCGAACGCCATCGTCTCGGCCGACAACGCGCGCAACGTCATCACGATCTCCGGCAGCCGCTCCGAACTCGACAACTACCTGCGCACGATCGAGATCTTCGACGTCGACTGGCTGTCGGGTATGTCGGTCGGCGTTTTCCCGCTGCAGTCGGGCAAGGCCACGCAGGTGGTCGCCGATCTGGAAAAGGTCTTCGGCCAGGACAGCGAGTCGCCGGTCTCGGGCATGTTCCGCTTCATGCCGCTGGAGGGCGCGAACGCGGTGCTGGTGATCACGCCGCAGGCGGATTACCTCGGCGAGATCCAGCAGTGGCTGGAGCGCATCGACAACGCCGGCCAGGAACCTCGGCTGTTCTCCTACGAGCTCAAGTTCATCAAGGCGCGCGAGCTCGCCCAGCGGCTGTCGGAAGTCTTCGGTGCCGGCACCAGCAGTAGCGGGCAGGGGAGTGCGTCTCTGGCACCGGGCGCGACCGGCAGCACGCTGCGCAGCGGCGGGCTCGGCGCACAGTCGACAGGCCAGAGCGGGCTCGACAGCAGCTCCGGCGGACTCGCCAGCACCAGTGGCACGGGTCGCGGGCGCGGTGGTGCAGGCGGTGGCGACATCGGCCAGATGCAACTCAACGACACCCAGGACGGCCCCAGCAGCGTGACGTTGGAAGTCGAGGGCGCGCGCGTCGGCGTGTCGGCGGTCGACGAAACCAATACGCTGCTGGTGCGCACATCGCCGGCGGCCTGGCGCTCGATCCGCGATGTCGTCGAACGCCTCGACGTGATGCCGGCGCAGGTGCACATCGAGGCGCAGGTGGTCGAGGTGACGCTGAGCGGCGCGCTCGAGTACGGCGTGCAGTGGTTCATCGAGCGCGCGGCCACCGACAACGGCTTCCCCAGCCTGTCGTTGGCCGACAACCCGCTGCTGCCGCGCAGTTGGAGCACGCTCGGCGCGAGCATCGGCGGCGCTGCCGGGCCCGGAGCGCGATGGACGCTGTTCCGCAACGACGCGGCGGCGATCATCGATGCGTTGGACGAGGTCACCGACGTTCAGATCCTGCAATCACCGTCGGTGTTCGTGCGCAACAACGCGATGGCCGAGTTCAACGTCGGTGCGAGCATCCCGATCTCCACCACGAGCGTGAATCCGGTGCTCGGTGACACCCAGTACACCCAGGTGCAGTACCTGGAGACCGGCACGATCCTCAAGGTGCGGCCGCGTGTGACTCGCGACGGCATGGTGTTTCTCGACATCGTGCAGGAAGTCAGCTCGCCTGCGCCGATCAGCACGGCTGATTCCCAGGGCAATGTGCGCATCGATACGCGAAGGTTGAAGACCGAAGCGGCGGTGCAGGCCGGTGAGACGGTCATGCTGGCCGGTTTGATCCGTGATGAAGTGGGCCGCTCGTCGACCGGCCTGCCCGGGCTTTCGCGGATCCCGGTGATCGGTGGTCTGTTCGGCAGCCAGCGTTCGAGCACGGGACGCAGCGAGGTCGTGGTGCTGCTGACGCCGACGATCGTGCGCAATCCGCTGGAAGCGCGGCAGCTCACCGACGAGTACGGCCGCCGCTTCCGGGCCATGCAGCCGCTGCAGCGTCCGCAGGACTGAGTTGGGCGCACAGGGGGAACCGCCGCATGGCTGACTGGCCGATCGTGGTATTGCCGGTCGGGCACGACGACGACGCGCTCGACGCGTGTCTCGCCGCGCTCGACGCCGGCACGCCGGGCGGCGCGCGCATCTGGCTGGCCGACGATGCCCGCATCGGCCCGCGCGGCGCGGCGATCGTGCAGCGCTGGCTGGCGCGCACGCCGCTGCAGGCCGACTACACCTGCCGCGCGCGTGGCATCGGCGAAGTCGCGCATCTGGACGACGTGCTGCGCGCCTGCGGCGATGCCGACGTGGTGGTGCTGGCGCCCGATGCGATTCCGCTGCCGGGCTGGCTGGTGCAGCTGTCGGCGTGCTTCGCGCGCGATGCCGCGATCGCCACCGCCACGCCCTGGTGCAATGCCGGCGAGGCGGCGTCGTGGCCGCGGATCGGCGAGATCAATGCCGCGCCCGAGGACGGCGCGCGCCTGGCCGAGGCCTGCCGCCAGCTGGCGCCGCTGCATCCCGAGCTTCCGGCCGCAGTCGGCCATGCGGTGCTGCTGCGCGGGAACGCGCGGCGCAAGGCCGGCGGTCTCGACGCGTCGAGCTACGCGTCGTGGTACGCCGCACTGATCGACCTGTCGCTGCGCATGGGCGGGCTCGGCTGGCGCAATGCGCTGTGCGAGACGGCGTTCGTCGCGCGCGGCGGCGAGGGCGGTCCGGCCGACGGCGACATGGATGCACTCGCCGTGCGCTGGCCGGCCTGGCACTCGCGGCTGGCGACGTTCCTGATGCAGGACCCGCTCTACGACAGCCGGCAGCGGCTGATCCGTCATTACGCGGCGCTGGAACACGCGCCGGCGCAGCAGTCGCTGTTTTCGGCCGACGACGATGTCGAGGCGGCCGATGACGCCGATGCGCGCGCCTCGAAAGGGCCAGGAGTGGCAGCGGCCGAACCGGCGCCACCGGCCGACGCCGCGGACGCGACCTCGTGAGCGGGCTTGCGTCTGCGGAGCACGCGGGCATCGTCGCCGTCGTCGTCAGCTACCAGAGCGGCAGCACGATCGACACCTGCCTCACGCGCCTGCGCGCGGCATCGGGCGTGGACCAGATCCGGGTCGTCGACAACGGCTCCACCGATGCCACGCTGGCCATCGTGCAGCGCCATGCGTCGCTGGACCCGCGCCTGCACTTCATCGCCAATCCCGACAATCCGGGCTTCGCGGTCGCCTGCAACCAGGGCGCGCGCGATGCCGACGCGCCGTGGATCGCCTTCGTCAATCCCGACTGCCTGGTGGAGGCCGACACGCTGTCGCGGCTGCGCGCGCATGCCGGGGCGCTGGACGTCGATGCGTTGCTGGGCACCGATCTCGCCGGAGAAGACGGCGCGCGCGATCCGGCCGCGCGCCGGCGCGATCCGGACTTCGCCGCGATGCTGCGCCACGCCTCGGCGCGCGACCTGTCGGTACCCCGCGACCCGGCGCAGACGCTGCAGCGCGTCGATGCGATCTCGGGCGCGATGATGCTGTTGCCGCGGCGGCTGTTCGAGCGCATCGACGGATTCGACACCGGTTATCGCCTGCATGCCGAAGACCTCGACCTGTGCCGCCGCGCACGCGAGGCCGGGGCGGTGGTCGCCGTGGCCAACGACATCGTCGTCGCGCACGCACGCGGCGTCTCCAGCCGGTCGCGCCCGGTCTTCGTCGAATGGCACAAGCACCGCGGCCTGTGGCGTTACTTCCGACGGTTCGAGGCGCCCCGGCGCGCCTGGCCGGTGCGCGCGGCCGTGTGGGCGATGGTCTGGCTGCGGTTTCCGGTGGCGGCGCTGCGCGCGGCCGCGCGGACCGCGGGCTGACGACCCGGCGAAAACTGTGACTGGCTTGGCAAACCCGAGAATCCGCCGTACCTGGGGCTACCCCGGATGCCGCAAAGCCCCGCCGGCTCTCTATGCTGCGCGCCGGGGAAAGTGTCGACGTCGCAACCGGGGAACCTGCATGTCCAGAACTGCTTGGGCGTCGTTGACGCTCGCGGCCGTCCTGCTGTCCGCCTGTGGCGGTGGTGGCGGCGATTCCGAAGCGCCTGCGCCCGGCGCACCTGCGCCCACGCCCGCGCCGGGAACCCCTGCGCCGCCGGCGCCGGCATTCGCGCCGATCCCGGCCAGCGACGCCGAGGCGGCGCGCTTCCTGGTCCAGGCCACCTTCGGGCCCACGCGCGCGGACATCGAGCGCCTGCGCCAGATCGGCTATTCGGCCTGGATCGACGAGCAGCTCGATCCGGTGCGCACGCCGGCCACGCTGGTCACGCCGCACATCCTGTCGATCCCGGTGGCCCAGCTCAATTACGCCGAGCGCCGCAACTACTGGCTCTGGCAAGCGACGACACGGCCCGACCAGCTGCGCATGCGCATGGGCTTCGCGCTCAGCGAGATCTTCGTGGTCTCCGACCGCGACTACAACACGGCCAACTTCGGCCGCATCAGCAACTACCAGGACATGCTCGCGCAGGGCGCGTTCGGCAGCTATCGCCAGCTGGTGGAGCGGGTGACGCTGCATCCGGCGATGGGGCTCTATCTGAGCCACATGTCCAACCGCAAGACGACCAGCTACACCAACGGCCAGGGCGTGCGCGTCACCATCGTGCCGGACGAGAACTATGCGCGTGAGCTGATGCAGCTGTTCTCCATCGGCCTGATCCAGCGCAATGCGGACTTCAGCCCCAGGCTCGATGCCCAGGGCCGCACCATCCCCACCTACGACCAGGAAACGGTCAAGGGCATGGCGCGCGTGCTGACCGGCTGGACCTGGCCCGGCAATACCCGCGAGACGTTCTGGCGCTGGGGCGCGGACAACGAGGCGCGCCCGATGACCTGCGTGCCCGAGTTCCACGACGAACAACCGAAGACGATCTTCAACGGCATCGTCATCAACGAAGGCAGCAGCTGCACGGCCAGTCTGGCGAAGATGCTCGATGCGCTGTCGTCGCATGCGAACGTCGCGCCGTTCGTCAGCCGCCAGCTGATCCAGCGTTTCGTCACCAGCAATCCGAGTCCGCAGTACATCGCCCGTGTCGCTAATGTGTGGACCGGCAGCGGCGGCGACCTCGGTCGTGTGATCAAGGCGATCCTGCTCGACGTCGAGGCGCGGGTGCCGCCGGCGGCGGACAATGCGGCCTACGGCAAGGCGCGCGAGCCGCTGTTGCAGCTCACCGCGCTGTGGCGCGCCTTCGACGCACGCTACATCCCGCGTGCCGATGGCCAGTACTACTTCGGCTTCTCGAATTCCTGGGATTTCGCCACCAGCCTCGCCCAGGATTCGCTGCGCTCGCCATCGGTGTTCAACTTCTTCGAACCCGACTACCGGCTGCAGGGCGCCAACGGCGCCGCGGGCCTGTACGCGCCGGAACTGCAGCTCTACAACGAAGCGACGTTCGCCAGCGTGTTCAACCAGCTCGACAGCGCCGGCTGGTCGCAGCTGCAGACCGCGCCACCGACCGCCAACACATCCGCGCCCGTACTCGACATCCGGCCGCTGCTGACGCTGGCCGAACAGGACAACCACGGCGCGATGGTCGACCGCGTCAACGTGTTGTTGCTGGCCGGCGCGCTCACCAGCGACAACCGCGCCACGATGGTGCAGATGCTCGACCGCCTGCGGGCCGAGCGGCGGCCCGCCGACGAGCGCGTGCGCTCGCTGGTGCAGCTGGCGGTCGCGTCCCCCGAATTCGTCATCCAGCGCTGAGGGCCTCATGGATACTCACTCCCGCGCCTCGCGCCGCCAGTTCCTCGCGCGTCTGGGCACGCTGCTCGCCGGCGGCGCCGCCGTGGCCACGCTGCCCCAGCTCGAACTCATGGGCCGTGCCCTCGCCGCCGTACCGGCCGCCACCGGCGGCTACCGCGCCGCGGTCTGCATCTTCCTGCTGGGCGGCAACGACTCCTTCAACATGCTCGTGCCGCATGTGCGCGAAGAGCACGACGTCTACCTCGCCAGTCGCGGCGGCGTATTCAACGCGAGCACCAACGCCCAGGGCCTCGGCCTGGCACGCGATGCGCTGGTGCAGGTGACCGACACGGCCGGCAAGCCCTGGGGCCTGCATCCGGCCTGCGCGTCGCTCAAGCCGCTGTTCGACCGCGGTGAACTCGGTTTCATGGCCAATGTCGGCACGCTGGTGCAACCGGTGACCAAGGCCGAGTACATCGCGCGCAGCCGGCGCCTGCCGATGGCGCTGTATTCGCACAACGACCAGCAGCGGCTGTGGATGCGCGGCGAATCGGAACTGGCCAGCTCGACCACCGGCTGGGGCGGGCGCTGCGCCGACCGCCTTGAGTTCGCCAATGCGGGCGGGCTGGCGACGCTGCCGCCGACGATCTCGCTCTCGGGCAACAACCTGTTCCAGACCGGCAGTGCGACCACCGCCTACGGCATGGGCAGTGGCGGGCCGGTCGCGCTGCGCCGCTTCACCAGCACCACCAATGCGGCCGAGCGCATCCGCCGCGAGGCGCTGGAAGCGATGCTCGCGCGCCGCTACACGCCGATCATGCAGGACCACTACGCCGTGCTCGGCGAGGGCACGATGCAGATCAGCGACACGCTGCGCGCCGCGCTCGATCCGGCCAACGGTGGCGACATCACCACCGCATTCCCGGCGAACGAAAGCCTGGCCTCGCAGCTGCGCATGATCGCGCGGATGATCAAGGCCAGCCGCGGCAGCGCGATCAACCACTCGCGGCAGATCTACTACGCCACGCTCGGCGGCTTCGACACGCATGACAACCAGATGGCCGACAGCAGCCACGCGCGTCTGCTCGCCCGCCTGAGCGACGGCCTGTCCGCGTTCCGTGACGCGCTGACCGAAGTGGGCGCGCTCAACGACGTGGTCACGTTCACGATGAGCGACTTCGGACGCACCCTCAACAGCAACGGCAACGGCACCGACCATGCCTGGGGCGGCGTGCAGCTGATGATGGGCGGCGCGTCGACCGCGGGTGGCCCGCTGCGGGGACGCCGGGTGCACGGCGCGTATCCGCTGCTCGAGCTCGACGGCCCGCAGGCGGTCGAACGCGGCCGGATGATTCCCACGACCTCGACCAACCAGTTCGGTGCGACCGTCGCGCGCTGGCTCGGCGTGCCGGACGCCGATCTGCCGACGGTATTCCCGGGCCTCGGCAATTTCGACCGGCCGGTCCTCGACTTCCTCGGTTGAGGTGTCCGGCCGGCGTCAGCGGTGCCGGTTGATCGCGTCGCGCAGCGTACGGGCTTCGTGCGCGGCGGCGTCGGCGTAATCGTCGCCGTTCGAGGCGTAGAGGATCGCGCGTGAGGAGCTGACCATCAGGCCGGTGCCGTCGGCCGTCTTCGCGTTCGTGACCACGGCTTCGACATCGCCGCCCTGGGCGCCGACGCCCGGCACCAGGAAGGGCATGTCGCCGACGATCGCGCGCACCTCGCGCAGCTGTCCGGGCCAGGTGGCGCCGACCACCAGCGACACGTTGCCGTGCCCGTTCCACTCGCGCGCGATGGTCTCGGCGACGTGCTGGTACAGCGGGCGCGTGCTGCCCGCGTGCGCGATCGGCAGGTCCTGCAGATCGGCTGCGCCCGGATTCGAGGTGCGGCACAGGATCACCACGCCCTTGTCGTCGCGATCGAGGAACGGTTGCACGGAATCGCGACCCAGATACGGGTTCACCGTCACCGCATCGGCATCGAAGCGTTCGAAGGCCTCGGCGACATAACGCTGCGCGGTGCTGCCGATGTCGCCGCGCTTGGCGTCGAGAATCACCGGCACCCCCGGATGCGCGGCATGCAGGTGGGCGATCAGCCGCTGCAGCGCGTCTTCCGCGCCGAGGGCCGCGAAGTGCGCGATCTGCGGCTTGAACGCGCAGGCGTATCCGGCGGTCGCATCGGCGATGTCGCGGCAGAACGCGAACACCGCATCGGCATCACCGCCGAAGCGCGCAGGAAACTTCGCCGGCTCGGGATCGAGACCGACGCAGACCAGCGTGTCGGCGGATTGCCAGCGCGCACGCAGCGCCTGCATGAAGGTGGGCGTCATGGAGGGGACCTCAGGTCACGATGATCGGTGCGCCGTGCGTGACGACGACCGTGTGTTCGAACTGGGCGCCGTAGCCCTTGGGACAGATCAGCGACCAGCCGTCGTCCAGGTCCTCGGTGCGTGTGGCGTGGGTCGCCAGGAACGGCTCGACCGTGATGACCATGCCGTCGTGCAGGCGGCGGGTGTCGCGGCGATCGAAATAGCCGGGAATCGACCCGGGCGCCTCGTGCAGCGCCCGGCCGACGCCGTGGCTCTGCAGGTTGCGGATGATGCGGAACCCCCGGCGCGCGGCCACGGTTTCGATGGTGCGGCCGATACCGCTCAGCAGCTCACCGGCGCGCAGTTGCGCGATCGCGGCGTCGCGCGCCTCGCGGGTCGCGTCGAGCAGGCGCTGCTGCGCCGCGCTCGCGGTGCCGACGACGAAGCTCGCGCCGGTGTCGGCGAAAAAACCATCGAGTTCGGCGGACACGTCGATGTTGACCAGGTCGCCGTCACGCAGCGGCGTCGCATCGGGAATGCCGTGGGCGACGACGCGGTTGACGCTGATGCAGGTGGCCGCCGGGAACCCGTAGGTCAGCACCGGCGCCGACTGCGCACCGGCGTCGCGCAGCATGTCGGTACCGAGGGCGTCGAGATCGCGCGGCGTCGTGCCGGCCGAAGCCTCCTCACGCATGGTCGAGAGGATGCGGGCGACGAGCGCACCGGCGCGCCTGAGGCCTTCGAGTTCGTCGAGGTGCTGGATGGTCATCGCGATGGTCCCCCGCGGGGCGGCAGCGGCACGCTGTCGGGCGGCGCCTCGCTCGAGCCGGGCATGTCGCCGGACGGGCCGAGGATGAGGGCGTCGGGTGTGATCCCATGGATCCGGCGCGTGGCGTGCTTGGCGCCGAGCACGGTCTCGATCACCGGATGCCAAGTGCCGCCGACGCTGCGCAGCACCAGCAGTTGGCGGACGTAATTGTTGCCGCCGCCGCAGCCTTCGAGCGTGTAGACGGCGAGCCCCTCCGGGGCGACATGGCCGTCGACCCGCAGGGCGAACACGCGGTCGGCATCCGGATAGCGCTGGCAGTCGTTTTCCCGCGCGCGTGCATCGGCACGTGTGGCGACCGCGTGCCGCAGCGCGGGCGGGACGGCCGTCGCCCGGGTGCGCAGTTCCGCAGCAGCGCCGTCGGTGAAATCCAGGGACGTGTCGTCGATGTCGACGCCCCGTGTCACAGACGCGGCGTCCGCGCGCGGCGGCGTGCCGGCTGCGCCGCCACCGCAGGCGCCCAGCAGGGCGGCCGCGGTCAGCAATGGCGCGTACGGCATGCGCATCGGGCGGGCGCAGAGACTTACTTCAGCGCCTTGAAGCGAAGACGCTTCGGGCCGGCATCGTCGCCCATGCGGCGCTTCTTGTCTTCCTCGTACTCGCGGTAGTTGCCCTGGAAGAACTCGACGTGGCTGTCGCCTTCGAACGCGATGATGTGCGTGGCGATGCGATCGAGGAACCAGCGGTCGTGCGAGATCACGAAGGTGTTGCCGGGGAATTCCAGCAGCGCGTCTTCGAGCGCACGCAGGGTTTCGATGTCGAGGTCGTTCGAGGGTTCGTCGAGCAGCAGCACGTTGCCGCCCTGCAGCAGCGTCTTGGCCATGTGCAGGCGACCGCGCTCACCGCCCGACAGGGTGCCGACCATCTTCTGCTGGTCCTGGCCCTTGAAGTTGAAGCGGCCGATGTAGGCGCGCGACTGGATCTCGGTGCCGTTGATGTTGAGGATGTCGAGGCCGCCGGAGATTTCCTGGAAGACGTTGTGGTTGCCTTCGAGCTTGTCGCGGCTCTGGTCGACGTACGACAGCTGCACGGTCGGCCCGACGACGATCTCGCCCGAATCGGGCTTCTCCTGACCGGTGATCATCTTGAACAGCGTGGACTTGCCCGCGCCGTTGGGGCCGATGATGCCGACGATCGCGCCCGGCGGAATGATCATCGACAGGTTGTCGATCAGCAGCCGGTCGCCGAACTTCTTGCTGACGTTCTTGAACTCCATCACCGAGTTGCCCAGGCGCTCGCCCGGCGGGATGAAGATCTCGTTGGTCTCGTTGCGCTTCTGGTAGTCCTGCGACTGCAGCTCCTCCAGACGGGCCAGGCGCGCCTTGCCCTTGGAGCGGCCGCCCTTGGCGTTCTGGCGCGACCATTCCAGTTCCTTCTGGATCGCCTTCTGGCGGGCCTTTTCCTGGTTGTCTTCCTGCTTGAGGCGCTCGTCCTTCTGGGTGAGCCACTCGGTGTAGTTGCCCTTCCACGGGATGCCGCGGCCGCGGTCGAGTTCGAGGATCCACTCGGCCGCGTTGTCGAGGAAGTAGCGGTCATGGGTGACCGCGACGACGGTGCCGGTGTAGCGGGCGAGGAACTGCTCCAGCCACTCCACCGATTCGGCGTCGAGATGGTTGGTCGGTTCGTCGAGCAGCAGCATGTCCGGCTTCTGCAGCAGCAGGCGGCACAGCGCGACGCGGCGCTTCTCGCCGCCCGACAGGTTGCCGATCTTCGCGTCCCACGGCGGCAGGCGCAGCGCGTCGGCGGCGACTTCCAGCTGGTTTTCCAGCGTATGCGCATCCCCGGCGGCGAGGATGGCCTCGAGGCGCTCCTGCTCCTTGGCCAGGGCGTCGAAGTCCGCGCCTTCCTCGGCGTAGGCGTCGTAGATCTTGTCCAGCGCGGCCTGGGCCTGCAGCACCTCGCCCACGCCTTCCTCGACGGCCTCGCGCACCGTCATTTCGGGATCGAGCTGCGGCTCCTGCTCGAGATAGCCGACCTTGGTGCCGGGCTGGGGCCGGGCCTCGCCTTCGAAATCGGTATCCACGCCGGCCATGATCCGCAGCACCGTGGACTTGCCCGCGCCGTTGAGACCGAGCAGGCCGATCTTCGCGCCGGGGAAGAACGACAGCGAGATGTCCTTGATGATCTGCCGCTTCGGCGGGACCACCTTGGACACGCGGTTCATGGTGTAGATGTATTGCGACATGGGGGCTCCGGTTGCGCCGGCCCGCGCCGGGGCCCGGTGGGGCGGCGTCGGGGGATGAAGGGATGGCGCCGATTATAGCGGCTCGCGCCCGCCCGGGCCGGCGCCGGGCGGGGGCGGGCGCTACAATGGCCGGCCCTGCCGTTCACGTCTTCCGGAGCCTTCGATGTTCCAGCTCGCCGCCCGTCTCGACCAGTACGATCCCGATCTCGCCCAGGCCATCGCCAGCGAGGTCCGCCGGCAGGAGGACCACGTCGAGCTGATCGCCTCGGAGAACTACTGCAGCGCGCTGGTGATGCAGGCCCAGGGCAGCCAGCTGACCAACAAGTACGCCGAGGGCTACCCGGGCAAGCGCTACTACGGCGGTTGCGAGTACGTCGACGTCGCCGAGCAGCTGGCGATCGACCGGCTCAAGCAGCTGTTCGGCGCCGACTACGCCAACGTGCAGCCACACTCGGGCTCGCAGGCCAACCAGGCCGTCTACCAGGCGCTGCTGCAGGCCGGCGACACCATCCTCGGCATGAGCCTGGCGCACGGCGGCCACCTCACCCACGGCGCCAAGGTCAACGCCTCGGGCAAGCTCTACAACGCGGTGCAGTACGGCGTGAACGAGGCCGGCCTGATCGATTACGACGAGGTCGAGCGCCTCGCCGTCGAGCACACGCCCAAGATGGTCGTTGCCGGCTTCTCGGCGTATTCGCAGAAGATCGACTGGGCGCGCTTCCGCGCGATCGCCGACAAGGTCGGTGCCTACCTGTTCGTCGACATGGCGCATGTGGCCGGCCTCGTCGCCGCAGGCGTCTACCCGACCCCGCTGCCGCACGCGCACGTGGTGACCTCGACCACGCACAAGACCCTGCGCGGCCCGCGCGGCGGGATCATCATTGCCAGCCGCGAAGGCGCCGGCGACAAGTTCGACGAGCTGGAGAAGAAGCTGCAGTCGGTGGTGTTCCCGGGCATCCAGGGCGGCCCGCTGATGCACGTGATCGCGGCCAAGGCCGTGGCCTTCAAGGAAGCGCTGGAGCCGGAGTTCAAGACCTACCAGCAGCAGGTGGTGAAGAACTCACAGGCGATGGCGAAGGTGATCGTCGAGCGTGGCTACAAGATCGTCTCCGGCGGCACCGAGAACCATCTGATGCTGGTCGACATGATCGGCAAGGACGTCAGCGGCAAGGACGCGGAAGACGCCCTCGGCCGCGCCCACATCACCGTCAACAAGAACTCCGTGCCCGGCGACCCGCGCAAGCCCTTCGTGACCTCGGGCCTGCGCCTGGGCACGCCGGCGGTGACCACGCGCGGCTACCTCGAGCAGGACTGCGCGGACCTCGCGCACTGGATCTGCGACGTGCTCGATGCGCCGGCCGACGAGGCCGTGATCGCCGCGGTGCGCGACAAGGTCGCTGCGCAATGCGCGAAATATCCGGTGTATGGCTGAGACGCCGGGATTCGGGATTGGGGATTCGGGATTGGCAAAGCGCCACATCCGGCAGAATTCCGCTGTCTCGAATCCCCACTCCCCACTCCCGAATCCCCACGCCTGATGCACTGCCCCTTCTGCCAGCACACCGATACCCGCGTCATCGATTCGCGCGTGTCCGAGGACGGCGCGACGATCCGTCGTCGGCGTGAGTGCGAGGCCTGCGGCGAGCGCTTCAGCACGCTGGAGACGATCGAGCTGAAGCTGCCGGCGATCATCAAGGATGACGGCCGGCGCGAGCCGTTCGACGCGAAGAAGCTGCGGCTGAGCATGGACCGCGCGCTGCACAAGCGGCCGGTGTCCGAGGAAGAGGTGGAAGCCGCGGTGCGCGCGGTGGTGCATCACCTGCGCATGACCGCCGAACGCGAGGTCTCGTCGCGGCGGGTGGGCGAGTTCGTGATCGGCGAACTGCGCAAGCTCGACCACGTCGGCTTCGTGCGCTTCGCATCGGTCTACCGGTCGTTCGAGGATGTCGCCGATTTCCGCGAGGAGCTCGACCGGCTGGAGCGCGATCTGCCGGGTGAAGGGCAGCTGCCGCTGCTGGAGGGGCAGACTGCACCGGTGAAGACGCCCCGCAGGCGCTGAGCGTTCGCAGGATGTGTTTGTAGGCGCGCGCTTGCGCGCGAAGTGACCTCGAGAATGCCGGGTCGCGCGCGAGCGCGGTCCTGCAAAGACCCCCATCCCCCGCACGCGTCGCCGAGGACTCATGACCGCTTTCACTGCCGACGACTATCTGTTCATGGCCCAGGCGCTGCGCCTGGCCGAACGCGGGGCCTGGACCACGCGGCCCAATCCGATGGTCGGCTGCGTGATCGTCGCGGATGGCGACGTCGTCGGCGAGGGCTTCCACGTCCAGAAAGGCGGCCCGCACGCCGAAGTCGTCGCGCTGCAGGCGGCCGGCGATCGTGCGCGTGGTGCGACGGCCTATGTGACGCTGGAGCCCTGCGCGCACACCGGCAGCACCGGGCCCTGCGCCGATGCGCTGATCGCCGCCGGTGTGACCCGCGTCGTCGCCGCGATGCGCGATCCGTTTCCGCAGGTCGACGGCGCCGGCTTCGAACGCCTGCGCGCGGCCGGGATCGCGGTCGCCTCCGGGCTGATGGAGACGCAGGCACGCGCGCTGAATCGGGGGTTTCTCTCGCGCGTGGAGCGCCGGCGGCCGTGGCTGCGGGTCAAGCTGGCCTGCAGCCTCGACGGCCGCACGGCGCTGGCCAACGGCGAGTCGAAATGGATCAGCGGTGCGGCCTCGCGCGCGGATGTGATGCGCTGGCGCGCGCGGGCGGGTGCACTGCTGACCGGCAGCGGCACCGTGCTGGCCGACGATCCACACCTGACCGTGCGCCTGGACGACGACGCCCCGTTCGCGACTCCGCTGCGCGTCGTCCTCGACGCCGGCCTGGCGACGATCGCGCGCGGCAACATCCGCGATGCCGCTGCGCCGACGCTCTACGTGCACGCCCACGACACCAAGGTGCCGAGGGACTTCGACGCGCCGCGGGCCAGCGTGGCGCGCGATGCCGCCCGCCAGCTCGACCTGGCCGCCGTGCTCGCGCTGCTGGGTGAGGTCGGCATCAACGAGATCCAGGTCGAGGCGGGGGCGACGCTGTCGGGCGCGTTCCTGCGCGCAGGCCTCGTCGACGAACTGCTTCTGTACATCGCGCCGGTGCTGCTCGGTGAGCGCGGCAGGCCGCTGTTCGACGGCCTCGGTATCGAGACCATGGCCCAGCGGCTGCAACTGCAGACCGTCGAAACCCGCCGGATCGGCGACGACCTGCGCCTGCTGCTGCGTCCGTCCGCGCCCTGATGAAGCGGGACGACGCATCAGCGCAGCGCGGCCGTCACGTAACCGCCGTGCGCATCCGCGTCCGTCTCGGGGCGCACGCAGAGGCGTTCCCCGCATAAACGCACGTCTGCCGCGTTGTAGGCCCTGAGCAGATCGGCCGAAATGCGCTGGCGCTGGACCTCTCCGGCGTAGTACCGGGTCGACGCCACCCCGGCGATCAGGATTGCGAACAAGGCGACGCCTGCGACGCCGGTGCTCGTCCACAGCACACTGCGGTGCACGCCGCCCGCCCGTTGCGCCTGTGCAGCCAGTGCGTCCGAGGCCCGCTGCAGTTGCGCGCTCGATGCGTCCAGCTGCTGCGTACAGCGCGCTACCGGCGCTTCGATCGCGTTGCCGACCTGCGCCGCGAGGGCCGTGTGCAGTCGCGCCATCTGCTGGTCGGACGAGGCGCGCAGCTGCTCCGGTATCTGGCGTGCGGATGTCTGCAGTGCCTCGCGACTCTGCGCGCAGTGGCGGTCGAACTGGGCCACCAGCACCGCCATCTTGGCGAGCAGATCGTGCAGCGCGTCCTCGGTGATGTCGGTAGGCGCATGTGGCATCAGCGCATCTCCATGACGGGCGCGGGCGGGGTGTGGACCGGCGGTGCGTTGAAACGCTGCATTTCGTCCTCGGCGGCCTGCACCCGTTGCGCCAGCGCATGGGCCGCGTCCGCCTGCATCGCCTGTACGGCTGGGCGTTGGGCGAGCGCATCGGTCATCTGGTGGAAGGTGCGGGCGTCGCCCGCCTCCAGCGCGACCAGCATGCGATCGAGTTGCCCCGACAGGGTCTCGGGTTGCGACACGCCGGATGCAGCCCCTGCCTGCTCCGGGGCCGGTATGGGGCGGTGCTGGTGCCGGTGCGGCGTGCCCTCGGGCGTGCGGGTGAAGTCGAAATGGCCGGCGACGGGGGGATCCTGTCCGATGTCCAGGTAGGCCTGGCGCACGTCGGTGTCCGCGCCGGTCGGGAGCGGTGTGCTGCCTGGAGGGAACGCCAGGCCGTTGCGTTCCAGCAGCACTTCCCGCAGGCGCAACTGGTCCATGTCCAGTTGAATCGGCGGCGTGCTGCCATCCGCCTGCCGGGCGAGCTGCCGATGGGTGTAGATCACCACGGTCACCGCGTCGGCGCCGTAGTAGTTGGGATAGTCGGAGTCGCCGTGGTGGCCGATCCGGGTCTGTTCGGGCGACTTGTCGAAGTACTGGCGCGCCACGGCGGCGATGTTGGCCTCGGTCATGCGCAGGCTGCCGTCGTGCTCGAACGCGAGGCTGGGACCAGGCACCACTTGGCGGGTGAGTTCGTCCCGCGCGACGAAGTCTTTGATGCGCTGCGTTCCCTTATCTGTTGTCCGGTCCGCCAGCTCGAACATCTCCGGTAGATTCGCGCCGGGGCTACTTTGCTGCAGTTCGCTCAAGGTCGCGTTCCAGCCGGCGATCTGCGCCTTGGCCTCGTCCGTGCGTGCGGCCTGCTGGTAACGTGCCAAGGGCGCGGTGTAATCGTAGGCGGGGCCACCACTGCGCGCGATCTGTGTGATGGCGTCGATGAATCGTGTGCGTTCGGCGTGCTTGGCGGCAGCGTTCAGGCCGTGCTGTACTTCGTGTCCCATTACGAAGGTCAGGTCGGTGCGAGCGCCGGCGTCCTGCTGGAAAGCTGCAGGTGGCCGATGCAGCGTCGCTGGGGGCAGGGCCAGCGTGCCTGTATCCGGGTTGTAAGTGCCCCCCGCGTTGATCGTCCCGGGCAACGACTCGAAACCGCGCACCGGTGCGGGCTGCATGGGCGCCGGTGCAACGAGGGCCTGCCGTAGCTGCTCCGTGAGTGCAGGCGATCCATTCAACGCGGCCTGCAGGTTATCGACCATGTCCTGGCTCACTGGCATTTCGCGGTGCGCGGAATCGGTCCAGTGCGTGTGCGCATAACTGGCCAGCATCTGCTGGATACGCAGAGTGCCAGTCAGCGCGGCCGATACCGATCCATCGCCGCCCTGCAGCTGGTCCGCGGGCACCGTGACCTGAGCAGCGGCGCGGTCGTATCGGCCGTTCGGCAGGTCCGCACCCGCCGGCGCCGGAACGAATTCGCGCACGCGCCCCTGCGCGGCCAGTGCCTGATAGTCCGCGCGCAGTGCGTCGTTGCTGCTCAGAGCATTGCGCAGCTGCGCGGCCTGTATCGGTTCCACGTCCGGCCGCTGTGCGAAGCGTCGCAGGGCTGTTTCCAGCGGATCCATCGCATCGGCGCCACTCATGGCCGCGGCGCCGCTGCCATGCCCACAGCGATGCGCCTCACGCAGGGGCGGCGGCGATCCGATTCGATGTGCGCTACCTCGGGCCGATAGCGGATGCTGACGCCGACATCGCCGCGCGAGTAATCAGCATAGGGCAGCGGGACGGGTTGCGGCGGCATCAGACGATGCTCGGTTTCACCTTGCGCATTGGTAAAGGGAATCCAGTGCTGCAATTCGTAGGTCACCAGATCCGTGCGCTCGACAAAGCCCATCGCCAGCAGCGCCTGGTGGTAGGCCTCGAAATCCAGCGCACAGACCGCCGCCATGTCGACAAGACCGGCGTCGTCACGATGCAGGAAGTCGAGTTCGGCCCTGGTGTGATTGGGCTCGTCATCGCTCTCGGAGAACCCGATCGCGTAGTGCCAGCCCGACTCCGGCATCCGCACATTGAACTGGGGCCCGGGCCTGCCGCGCTGCCCCTCCAACTTGAGCCGCATGACCTGCTGCACATGATCCAAGGTCAACTGGTCGTAACGCTGCAGACTGTCGATCAGCTGCAGGAACCGACGGCCCATCTCCGCCGGGCTCATGTCGGGCACTTCGTCCTGCATGTGCAGGCCGGGGTAGCGGGACTCGGGCGGTGCGGGCATGGCGCTGTCCTGGGGGCGTGGGGTGGGGTGTGCACACGCGCTGGCCAGACAGGCCAGCAGCGCGGCGACGCGGGTGCGCAACAGATGCATGCTCGGACTCCGGATCCGCGGATGCGGATCGATGCCTGCGAGCAGGGTGAAGGAGATTGAAGGTGCATGCTGTCAGGCATTGCCTCGACAGGCCGGGGCGCGCTTTCCGATGGAGGCCCGGTCGGCGGCGCCGGGGGGTTGCCAGACCAGGCGGGTATCGGCCGGGTGCCCGAGGCGGGTCGCCGGGCGCCGACGTGCAGCGGCGCGTGCAATGAAGCGTCCCGCTGCGGCGTCTGGGTCGCGCCTCCGGCGCTGCTAGAATGCGCGGGCCGGCCCGGCCGGCAACACAATCGAATGTCTTCGGGGCGGGGTGGAAGTCCCCACCGGCGGTAGGCGCGGCGACGCGCGAGCCCGCGAGCGCTGCCGGCACATACCGGCAGGTCAGCAGATCCGGTCGAAGTCCGGAGCCGACGGTCAGAGTCCGGATGCGAGAAGACGACCTCATGCGTGGCCCGGCGGCCGCGCACGCTGTCGCGTCCCGGACCGTTCCCTTTCGGCTTGACCGTTCGGGTGTGACCCGCGCGGAGGGAGACAGCGACATGTTCACCGGACTGATCGAGGGCGTCGGACGCCTGATGTCCACAGAGGCACGCGGCGGCGACGCGCGGCTGCGCATCGCGGTCGGTACGCTGCCGTTCGCGGAGGTGGCGATGGGCGAGAGCATCGCCGTCAACGGCGTCTGCCTGACCGTGGTCGCGTTCGACGACGCGCATTTCGAGGCCGATGCCTCCACCGAGACGCTGGCGCTGACCACGCTCGGTGCGCTGGGCGAGGGCCATGCGCTGAATCTCGAGCGCGCGATGCGCCCGACCGACCGCCTCGGCGGCCACATGGTCAGCGGGCATGTGGACGGCGTCGGCCGCGTGGCGTCGGTGCACGACGATGCGCGCGCGCAGCGCTGGCGCTTCGACGCGCCGGCCGCGCTGCTGAAATACGTCGCCCACAAGGGCTCGATCTGCGTGGATGGCGTCAGTCTGACCGTCAATGCCGTGGACGCGATCGGGTTCGAGGTCGCGCTGGTGCCGCACACCGTCGCGCACACCGCGTTCGGCAGCACCGCGGTCGGAGATGCGGTCAATCTGGAAGTGGATCTCGTGGCGCGTTACGTCGAGCGCCTGCTCGCGGCGGGCGTCGTTCCGGCGGGAGCGGCGGCATGAAGTTCGCACCCGTTCCCGAACTGCTGGAAGAGATCCGCGCCGGCCGGATGGTGGTGATCGTCGACGACGAGGACCGCGAGAACGAGGGCGATCTCATCATGGCCGCCGAGCTGGTCAAGCCCTCGGACATCAACTTCATGGTCACCCACGCCCGCGGCCTGGTGTGCCTGTCGATCACGCGCGAGCGCTGCGCCCAGCTCGGCCTCGCGCCGATGGTCCAGCACAACACCGCGCAGTTCCAGACCAACTTCACGGTCTCGATCGAGGCCGCCGAGGGCGTGACCACCGGCATTTCGGCCTACGACCGTGCACACACGGTGCGCACCGCGGTGCGGCCCGATGCCAAGCCGCGCGATCTCAGCCAGCCGGGCCACATCTTTCCGCTGACCGCGCAGCCCGGCGGCGTGCTCACCCGCGCCGGGCACACCGAGGCGGCGAGCGACCTGCCGATGCTTGCCGGACTCGAGCCTGCGGGCGTGCTGGTCGAGGTGCTCAATGCCGACGGCACGATGGCGCGTCGTCCGGAGCTGGAAGTCTTCGCGCAGACCCACGGCCTGAAGATCGGCTCGATCGCCGACCTCATCGCCTGGCGCCTGAGCAACGAGCACACCGTCGAGCGCATCGACACGCGCGAGATCGAGACCGAATTCGGTCCCTTCCAGTTGGTGACCTACCGCGACCGCATCGCCCACGAACTGCATTTCGCGCTGGTGCGCGGTACGCCGACGGCCGGAACGCCGACCCTGGTGCGCGTGCAGGTGGAGAACCCGCTCAGCGATCTGCTGCACTGGCGCCGCGACGATTTCGGCGTGGCCGCGACCGACGCGCTGCGCGCGATCGCCGACGAGGGCCAAGGCGTGATGGTGGTGCTGTCGGCCCCGCGCGACGGCGAGGCCCTGCTGGCCCGGCTGCGCAAGCAGCCCGAGACCGTGAACACCAAGGACGTCGGCCAGTGGCGGCGCAACGGGGCCGGCGCGCAGATCCTGGCCGAGCTGGGTCTGGGCAAGCTGCGCGTGCTGGGCACCCCGCGCAAGCAGATCGGCCTGGCGGGCTACGGTCTGGACATCGTCGAGTACGTGCAGCCGTGAGCGCGATCGGCGCCGCGGCGGGCCGGGCGACGGGCGACGCGGTAAACTCCACGCCCCCTGTCTGCAAGGCGTCGCTGTGACGAAGAGCCATTTCGAAGGCGACCTGCGTGCGCCGGCCGGCGCGCGCTATGCGATCGTCGCCAGCCGCTGGAACCCGAAGATCACCGACACCCTGGTCGCCGGCGCGCGCAGGGCCTTCGCCGATCACGGCGTGGCCGACGACGCGGTCGATGTGATCCGCGTGCCCGGCGCCTGGGAAATTCCGGTCGCCTGCGCGCGCCTGGCCGCGAGCGGCGGCTATGCCGCGCTGCTCGCGCTGGGCTGTGTGGTCCGCGGCGACACCCGGCATTACGAACAGGTCGCCGACGGCTGCAGCGATGCGCTGATGCGCGTGGCGCTCGACACCCGCGTGCCGGTCGCCAACGGCGTGCTCGCCGTCGACGACTATGCCGATGCCGAGAAGCGTGCCGGCGGCTCGCACGGCAACAAGGGCGAGGAAGCCGCGCTGGTCGCGATCGAAATGAGTCACCTGCTGGAACAACTCGCATGAACGTCAACCGCAACCGCACCGGCGGTATCGATCCCGTGCTGCGCTCGCGCGCGCGTCGCCGCGCGCTGCAGGCGATCTACGCGATGCAGATGACCGGCACCGAGCCGCGCGAGATCGTCGCCCAGTTCGCCCACGAGCAGGCGAAGGAAGTCGCGGATCTCGCCTACTTCGAGGATCTCGTCCACGGCGTGGGCACGCGCTACCGCGAGCTCGACGCGGCGCTGGCGCCGTTCCTTGACCGCACCATCGACGAGGTCGATCCGATCGAGCGCGCGATGCTGCGCATCGCCGCCTACGAACTGCAGCACCGCGTGGACGTGCCGTATCGCGTGGTCATCGACGAGGCGCTGAAGACGGTCAAGCGTTTCGGCTCCGAACATGGCCACACCTACGTCAACGGCGTGCTCGACAAGGCGGCCGCCGCCTGGCGTGCGCCCGAGGTCGGCGCGCTGCGCGGGCGTTGAGCGTCGCGGGTGCCGGCAGGTCCGCCGCCCCGTCGTGCTGCGATCGTCCGCGCTGCGGTGCATGCCGATGTCGCCCTTTGAAGACGCGTCCTGCGCGCGTCGTCCGCCACGCATGATGAAGCCCGCGTCCGCTCCGTGCGCCGTGCGCACTGCTTCGGCCGAGGCGCATGATGCGGTCGGGTACATCGAGCGTGCGGAGACGACGGGGCCTGGCCACGCATGACCGGTGAATTCGATCTGATCGAGCGCATCCGCGCACGCGTGCTGAGCCGCGACGACGTGCGGCTGGGGATCGGCGACGACGCCGCCGTGCTCGCCGTGCCGGCGGGCCTGCACCTGGTCGTCGCCATGGACACGCTCAATGCGGGCGTGCATTTCCCCGCGGAGACCACAGCGGCCGACATCGGCTGGAAGGCGCTCGCGGTGAACCTGTCGGATCTCGCCGCGATGGGCGCCGTGCCCGCCTGGTGCACCGTGTCGCTGTCGCTGTCGATGCCCGAGGCCGATGCGAGGTGGGTGGATGCGTTCCTCGACGGATTCGATGCGCTGGCGCGCATGCATGCCGTCGCACTTGTGGGCGGCGACACCACGCGTGGGCCGCTGTCGATCTGCGTCACCGTGCACGGTTTCGTCGCGCCCGGACGCGCCCTGCAGCGTGGAGCCGCATGCGCAGGCGACGACATCTGGGTCAGCGGTACGCCCGGCGATGCGGCCGGCGCGCTGCGCCAGTGGCGCGGCGGCGGCGCGATCGATCCGGACCTGCGCGCCCGGCTGGACCGGCCCAGCCCGCGTCTCGCGCTCGGCGACGCGCTGCTCGGCATCGCCCACGCCGCCATCGACGTCTCCGATGGTCTGCTGGCCGATCTGGGCCACATCGCCCGGGCCAGCGGTCTGGCCGCCGTGATCGAACTCGACGACGTGCCGGCATCGCCGGCGCTGCGCGCCGCGTTCGACGCGGACGTGCGGCATCAGCTGCAGGCCACGGGCGGCGACGACTACGAACTCTGCTTCACCGCGCCGCCGGCACTCGCCGACGTGGTGCGCCAGGCGGCCCGGGATGCGGGGACGCCGGTGGCCCGGATCGGCCGGATGGGCAAGGGCGCCGGTGTTTCGGCGCGCCTGGCCGGCGCGCCCTGGGCGCCGCCGGGCCTGGGCTGGGATCACTTCGCAGTGCCCTGACCCCGGCGCGAGCCGTCGAGGCGACATTGTCGCGTCGCTGCTTGCCACGCGCGCCTGCGGGTGCGGACGCTTCGCCCGCATTCACGGCGGGGCGCCGGCCGCACGCGTTGGGGATCGAACGGACGCTCAGTCGTCGGCGCGGAACGCGTCGCGGAGCCAGTGCAGCACCGGGGACGCGGGGTCGCATTCGGCGGCGACGACGTCGAAGCGGCAGGGCAGGTCGCGCAGCGCGCGATGGCCGGCCAGGAACTGCTGTGCGGCCAGCACGAGACGCCGTCGCTTGCCCGCATCCACCGACGCGGCGCCGCCACCGAATGCGGCGGTGCGGCGATGGCGGACCTCGACGAACACCACGGTGCGCGTCGGGCCGTCGCCATCGAGCATCACCAGGTCGAGCTCGCCGCCGCGGTAGCCCACGTTGGCTGCGACCAGGCGCAGGCCGGCCGCTTCGAGGTACGCGCGTGCAGCCCGCTCGACATCCGCGCCGGCGGCGCGGCGTCCGTTCAACCGCCGACGTCCGCCTGCGGAACGACATAACCGCTGCGCCAGGTGGCCCAGGCCGGCTGGCGCATGACGTTGCCGTCGGCGGCCACGCGCAGCACGCCGGTCGCGCCCTCGATGCTCGCCTCGCCATTGCGCGACAGGTGTTCCAGGTAACCGCTCAGCAGCCAGGCGTCGAAACCGAACGCGAACAGGCGCGCCGCGGGGCCACGGGCGGTCGGAAGTTCGCCCGCGACGCTGGCCTGCGGCGGCAATGCACGCGGGGCGGCACCGGTCGACCAGCGCTCGGTCGGAAACACGATGCCGTCGAGGATCTGGTCCTCCTGCGCCTGTCCGGTGCCGAACGTGAGTGTCGACGTGCCCACACGCGGCCGCCCGCCCAGCCCGGCGACCGAGAGCTGGGGCGCGATCACGCGGGCCTGGTTGCCGCGGATCGCGAGAAACACCGCGTCGACGCCGCCTTCGGCCGTGACCGCGTTGCGGAAGACCTCGGTCTGATCGGCCGGTGTGTCGCCGACGATGGCCACCGTGCCGACGACGGTGCCGCCGGCCTGCGCGAGTCGCGCGCGCAGGGCATCCACGCTGCGGCGTGCGTTGTCGTCGCCGTTGCTCAGCACCAGCACGTTGCGCACGTTGCGCGCCAGCAGGTATTGGGCGGCGGCGTCGCCTTCGTCCTCGGGGGCGAGCGAGAAGGCGGCCGCGTTCTCCGGCGCCGCCGACGGCCCGCGGTTGAGCGCCAGTACCGGCACGGTCGGCGCCGCCTGGAACAGGCTGCCCACCTCGTCGCGCCCCAGCGGGCCGACGATCTGGTCGGCCCCTTCCGCCATGGCCCGGGCGTAGGCGGCCGTCGTGCCCGAGGCCGTACCGGCGGTGTCGTAGAACGCGAGTTCGGGGCGGCTGCGGCGCTCGCCGTAATAGCCGGCCAGCAGACCGTCGCGCACCGGGGCCGCGGCCGTGGCGAGGTTGCCGGTCATCGGCAACAGCACGGCGAGCTTGCGCGGTGGACGGTAGCCATCGCGCTCGGCCGCCGGGCGATCGCTTTCGAACGTCCAGCGGCCCGGATCGACGGGAGCGGTCGGTTCGGAGGCCGCGGCCACGCTGGTGCCGGTGGTCTGGACGGTGGCGCAACTCGCGAGCAGCGCGACCAGCGCGACCGACAGCAGGCCGCGCACGACGTGCGGCCGGGTGCGCGCGTTCGCGCGGGCGGTGGGGGCCAGGGACAGAGCTGCCATGTCGCGGTTCCGCTGCGGGATAATGGCCGCATTCTAGCGTTGCCCCGTGGAGACGATGACTGCATCCGCCCGCCCCGCGCCCGGACCGGGCCTTCTGCACGTCGTCGCGACGCCTATCGGCAACCTCGGCGATCTGTCGCCGCGCGCGCAGGCCGTGTTGCGTGGCGTCGACGCGATCTGCGCCGAGGACACCCGGCACACGCGCCAGCTGCTCGGCCACTTCGGCATCGAGCGCCCGCTGGTCGCGCTGCACGAGCACAACGAGGACGGGCTGGCCGCGCGCCTGGTCGAGCGGCTGCAGGCCGGCGAATCGCTGGCGCTGGTCAGTGATGCCGGCACGCCGCTGGTCAGCGATCCGGGCTATCGCCTGGTGCGTGCGGCCCGCTCGGCCGGGGTGCGGGTGTCGCCGGTGCCGGGACCGAGTGCGTTGATCGCGGGCCTCAGCGTGGCCGGCCTGCCCAGCGACCGCTTCGTGTTCGAAGGCTTCCTGCCGGCCAAGGCCGGCGCGCGGCGTGAGCGTCTGCAGGCCCTGGTCGCCGAGCCGCGCACGCTGCTGTTCTACGAGGCCTCGCACCGCATCGCCGAGATGCTGGCCGATGCCGCGGCGGTCTTCGGCGGCGATCGGCCGGCGGTCGTGGCGCGTGAGCTCACCAAACTGTTCGAAACCGTGCTCGACGGCCCGCTCGATGCCCTGGCCGCGCGGGTCGCGGGCGAGGCCGACCAGCGCAAGGGCGAGTTCGTCGTGCTCGTCGAGGGTGCGGGCGAGGACGCCGACGCGCGGCTGGCGGAAGGACGCCGCGTCTACGCGCTGCTGGCCGCCGAACTCAAGCCGTCGCAGGCGGCCAAGCTGGCCGCCGAGATCACCGGTGCGCCGCGCAAGGCGCTGTACGGCCGAACGTCCGCGGGCGACGACCGCGGTGATGACCAGGCCTGACTCGACCAGGCCTGACGCGATCGGGCCTGGCCGCGCAGGCGAGGTCTTCCGGATTTTCCTGCAGCTGGGGCTCACGTCCTTCGGTGGGCCGATCGCCCACCTGGCGTATTTCCGCGAGGCCTTCGTCGTGCGGCGCCGCTGGCTCGAGGAGGCCGAATACGCCGGACTCGTCGCCCTGTGCCAGGTGTTGCCGGGGCCGGCCAGCAGCCAGGTGGGCATGGCGCTGGGGCTCCGGCGCGCCGGTCTGACAGGCGCGCTGGCGGCGTGGCTCGGGTTCACGCTGCCCTCGGCCCTGCTGATGATCGGGCTCGCGCTGGGGCTGGCGCATGGCGCGGTGCCGCCGCCGGCGCTGGTCCACGGCCTGAAGCTGGTGGCCGTGGTCGTGGTGGCCCATGCAGTGTGGTCGATGGGCCGGGCCTTCTGCCGCAGCGCCGCCACCGGGCTGATGGCCGGGCTGGCGGCCGCCGCACTGTGGCTGCGGCCCGAGGCGTGGATGCCGGTCGTGGTCCTCGTGCTGGGCGGATTGCTGGGCGCCGGACTCGGCAGGCCTGCGCAGGCGTCCTTCGACCCCGTGCTCCAGGTCCGGGTGGCGCCGGGCCTCGCACGTGCGGCGCGCTGGGGGTTTCTCTGTCTGCTCGCGGGTCTGCCGCTGGCCGCAGCGCTGGCGCCCCACGATTCGGCGGTTGCGGTGATGGCTGCGTTCTACCGGGCCGGTGCGCTGGTGTTCGGTGGCGGGCACGTGGTGCTGCCGCTGCTCGATGTCGCCGTGGTGGCCCCGGGCTGGATGGAGGCCGATCGCTTCACCGCAGGCTACGGCGCGGCCCAGGTCGTGCCCGGTCCGCTGTTCACGTTCGCGGGCTACCTGGGCGCCGGCATTCAGGCCGGCCCCGGTGGCTGGATGGGCGGCGTGCTCGCGCTGGTCGCGATCTTCCTGCCGTCGGCGCTGCTGGTCATCGGGGTGATGCCGGTCTGGGCGCGGCTGCGACGCTGGCCCGTGCTGGGCGCGGCGATGACCGGATTCAATGCGGTGGTGGTCGGCCTGTTGCTCGCCGCGCTGGTGGATCCGCTGTGGACCGGGGCGGTGCGGCACGGGTCGGATGCGGCGCTGGTGCTCGCCGGGTGCCTCGCCCTGGTCTCGGGCCGATGCCCGGTCTGGGCGCTGGTGCCGGCGCTGGTGGTCGCGAGCTGGCTGCTGGGCCTGCACTGACGGGGCCGTGCAGGCGGACGGCGTCCGCGGTCTTCGTCGACGTGCGACAATCCGCGCCGGCGGAGTCGGCCGGACAGTCGCGTCATCAGCACCATCGATGCCGAGGAAAGTCCGGGCTCCACAGGGCACGGTGCCAGGTAACGCCTGGGCGGCGCGAGCCGACGGAAAGTGCAACAGAAAGATACCGCCCAAGACTGCTTCAAGCAGGACGGCAAGGGTGAAATGGTGCGGTAAGAGCGCACCGCGAGCCTGGTAACAGGCCGGCACGGCAAACCCCACCGGGAGCAAGACCAAATAGGGACCTCATGACGTTGCCCGCGTCGGGTCCGGGTAGGTTGCTCGAGCGTATCGGTGACGATGCGCCTAGAGGAATGACTGTCCACGACAGAACCCGGCTTACAGGCCGGCTCCGCCACTTCTTTTTCGCATCCTCTTGCACCGCTCGTGCCTCGGCAGCGGCCGCCGCGGCGTGTCCGGCCGCGTCCAGGCGCTGCCCCGCTTCCGACCTCATGGGACACGACAGCTGATCGATCGGCGCCGCCGTGAGGGTTTCGTAAAGGGCGTGTGAGCACCGTGTGTACGTCTCAAAAATGGTCCGATTCTCAAAATTTGAGACGAAACAAACGCTTGTGGATAAAGCTTGAACAAGTCTGTGAAGAGTGGTGCAAGTCATTGACCAGACAGGTGAAAACAGCGCCGCTTGACTGTTGACAACCCTCTGGTGCGGTCCTAAGGTGGCGCCTTGTGGGAAACCCGGGAATTTTGTGGTTTTCCGTCGCATGAGCCCGCATCAAGACGGGCGACAACCAGGCAGGACCGACGTGTTCCAGGGCGAGACCGCCATCACCATCGACGACAAGGGCCGACTGGCGATTCCCACCGCCTATCGGGACCTCATAGCGCGCGAGTGCGGCAACCGCCTGGTTCTGACCTACAACCCCTTCGACGCCGGCAGCCTGTACCTGTATCCGTACGCGGTGTGGGAGGGCGTCCGCGACAAGGTCAACGCCCTGCCGCGCACCCGCTCCACCAACCGCACGCTGCAGCTCAAGCTGGTCGGCGCGGCGATGGTGGTCGAGCCCGACGGCAACGGCCGTATCGGCATTCCGGCCAGCCAGCGCACGACGGTCGGCATCGAGCGCCGCGCGATGCTGGTCGGCATGGGCGACAAGTTCGAATTGTGGAGCGAGCAGGCCCACCAGGCCCAGATCCGCCAGACGCTCAGCGACGACGACATGGCCGGGGACGATCTCGAGGGATTGCAGTTGTGACCGCGGGTGGTGCGGATGCCACGTCCGGCCACCTCCCGGTGCTGTATGCGCAAGTCCTCGACGGTCTGCGTGTACACGGGGACGGGCGGTACCTCGACGGCACGTTCGGCCGCGGCGGTCACGCCGGCGGCGTGCTCGAGCGCCTCGGCCCGGACGGGCGGCTGCTGGTGATGGACAAGGATCCCGACGCGATCGCCGTGGCCGAGCACCGCTTCGGGGACGACGCGCGCGTGTCGATCCGCCGCGGCAGCTTCGCCGACCTCGCCTCGTGGGACGCTGCGGCCGTAGCGCCGCTGGACGGCATCCTGTTCGACCTGGGCGTGTCCTCGCCGCAGCTCGACGTCGCCGAGCGTGGTTTCAGCTTCGGCAAGGACGGGCCGCTGGACATGCGCATGGACCCGGACGCCGGCGAGCGCGCGGCCGACTGGATCGCACGCGCATCCGAGGCGGAGATCGCCGACGTGCTGTGGACCTACGGCGAGGAGCGCATGAGCCGCCGCATCGCCCGGGCGATCGTCGCCCGTCGCGCCGAGGCGCCGTTTCTGCGCACGGCCGATCTGGCTGCGGTGATCGCGGCCAACGTGCCGCGCAAGCACAAGCCGGGGCAGAAGGAGACGCATCCGGCCACGCGTTCGTTCCAGGCGATCCGCATCCACGTCAACCGTGAACTCGCCGATCTGGAAACCGGCCTCGACGCCGCGCTCGACGCGCTGCGCACCGGCGGCCGGCTCGCGGTGATCAGCTTCCACTCGCTGGAAGACCGCATCGTCAAGCGCTTCATCGCCGGCCACGCCAAGGCGCCGGCCGGCAATCGCCGTCTGCCCGAAGCCGCGCCGTTCGTGCCGCGCCTGCGTATCGTCGCCGACGCCGCGCGGGCCGACGAGGCCGAACTGCGCGCCAACCCGCGTGCGCGCAGCGCCGTGCTGCGCGTGGCCGAAAAGCTCGCGCCGGGCGGTGCCGCATGACCATCGGCCGCCTGCTGATCGCCGTGCTGCTGGCCGCGAACATCGTCACCGCGATCGGCGTGGTGCACGCGCGCCACGACTACCGCCAGCTCTACGTGCAGCTGACGCGGCTGGAGCGCGCGCGCGACGAGCTCAACATCGACTTCGGCCGGCTGCAGCTCGAGCAGGCCACCTGGGCGATGAGCAACCGTGTCGACCAGGTCGCACGCGAGCGTCTCGGCATGCGCTTTCCCGAAACGGCCGAAATCGTCGTGGTGCGGCCATGAACTTCCGCAAGTTCATCAAGGCCGGCGACGGCCACGCCAAGAAGCCGCGCAAGCGCGCGCAGTTCGATCTGCGCGGCCGGCTGATGCTGGTCGGCGGCGCACTGGGCCTGGGCGCGGTGGCGCTGGTCGGCCGCGCGGTGGATCTGCAGCTGATCGACAACGCCTTCTACCAGCAGAAGGCCGATGCGCGCTTTCGCCGCGAGGTGCCGATCCCGGCCTCGCGCGGCATGATCACCGACCGCAACGGCGAGCCGCTGGCGATCTCCAGCCCGGTCGAGTCGCTGTGGATCAATCCGCAGGAACTGAGCAAGCATCCCGATCGCCTGCCCGAACTCGCCGAAGCCACGGGCCTGGCGGCCGAGGATCTGGCGCGCGAGGTGTCGCAGCGCGCCGACAAGGAATTCATGTACGTGCCGCGGCACCGCCGGATCAGCCCCGCGGCGGCCAAGCGCGTGCTCGACCTCGGCGTGCCGGGCGTGTTCTCGCAGCGCGAATACCGCCGCTTCTATCCGCAGGCCGATGCGGTGGCCCACGTGCTGGGCTTCACCAACATCGACGACCGCGGCCAGGAGGGCGTGGAGCTGGCGTTCGACGAATGGCTGACCGGACGTCCGGGCGCGCAGAACGTGATCCGCGATCGCCACGGGCGCATCGTCGAGCACGTGAATCTGGTGCGCGCGGCCGAGCCGGGCAAGGATCTGGTGCTCAGCATCGATCGCCGCATCCAGTTCCTGGCCTACCGCGAACTCAAGCACGCGCTCGAGGAAACCGGCGCCAGCGCCGGCTCGATCGTCGTGCTCGAAGTCTCGACCGGCGAAGTGCTGGCGATGGCGAATCTGCCCTCGTACAACAACAACCGCGTCACCGGCGACAACCGCGACGCGCACCGCAACCGCGCGGTCACCGACCTCATCGAGCCGGGCTCGACGATGAAGCCGCTGACCGTGGCCGCGGGCCTGGAGAAGGGCGTCATCAGCCCGACGAGCACGTTCAACACCCACCCGGGCTGGATTCCGAACGGGCGTTACCGCACCAGCGATTTCCGCAACTACGGCGTGCTCGATACCACCGGCATCATCACCAAGAGTTCGAACGTCGGTGTCTCGCTGATCGTCCAGCAGCTGCAGAACCAGGAGTTCTACGACTTCCTGCGCCGCATGGGCTACGGCCAGAGCACCGGCAGCGGATTTCCGGGCGAGGCGGCGGGGCTGTTTCCCGATCCGTCGCGCTGGAGCGGCACCACCAAGCAGACCATGTCCTACGGCTACGGCCTGTCGGCGACGCCGCTGCAGATCGCGCACGCCTACGCCACGCTCGGCAACCGTGGCCGCGCGATCGCGCCGACCTTCGTCAAGGGTCATGCCGGCGAGGCGCGGCAGGTGCTGGACCCGGGCATCGCCGACGAGATCGTGCGCATGATGCAGACCGTGACCGAGCCGGGCGGCACCGCCACGCGCGCGGCGATCCTGGGCTATCACGTGGCCGGCAAGACCGGCACCGCGCGCAAGGCCAGCGGCGGCGGCTACGACCGTCGGTACGTGGCGTTCTTCGCTGGACTGGTGCCGGTGGAGAATCCGCGCTTCGCGATGGCCGTGGTCATCGACGATCCCGACACCTCGCGCAACATGTACGGCGGCGGCTACGTCTCGGCGCCGGTGTTCCAGCGCGTCATGGACGGCGCGCTGCGCCTGATGGACGTACCGCCGGACGACATCGACACCTGGCTCGCGGCCCAGGCCGCCAATGACGCCAGGCGGGCGCGTGCGCAGGGTCGCGCCGCACCGGCGACGCCGACCGCGACGCCTGCCGTGGCCGCGCCCGTTGCGGCCGCGGCGCCGGATGTGCCGGTGGTCGCGGCACACGTGCCCGGAGGCCAGCGATGAGCCGCACCCTGCCGCTGCGCGATCTGCTGCCCGATGTCGCCGGCGTGCCGGACGACACGGTGATCACCGGCCTGGTGCAGGACAGCCGCGCGATCCGTCCGGGCGACGCCTTCGTGGCGATCGGCGGCTTCGGCACGCACGGTCTGCATTTCGTCGACACCGCGCGCGCCGCGGGCGCCAGCGCGATCCTTTTCGAACCCCCGGTGCCGGCCGAGATTCCGGTGTTGCCGGCCGATGCGATCGCCGTGACCGGCTTGCGTGCGCGCATGGGCGCAATGGCGGATGCGTTTCACGGCCGGCCCTCGCGCGCGATGACGATGGTCGGCGTGACCGGCACCAGCGGCAAGACCTCGACGGTGCAGCTGCTGGCGCAGGCCTTCGAGGCCATCGGCACGCGCACCGGCACGATCGGCACGCTCGGTGCCGGCCTGCATGGCGCGATCGCGCCGACCGGTTTCACCACGCCGCGGGTGCTGCAGACGCATGCGCTGCTCGCGCGGCTGCGCGACGCCGGTGCGCAGGCGGTGGCAATGGAAGTCAGCTCGCACGCGCTCGACCAGGGCCGCGTCGATGCGGTGCATTACGACGTCGCGGTGTTCACCAACCTCAGCCGCGACCATCTCGATTACCACGGCGACATGACCACCTACGGCGAGGCGAAAGCCCGTCTGTTCGTGCGCGAAGGTCTGAAGGCCGCCGTCGTCAACATCGACGACGCGTTCGGCGCGACCCTGCCCGCGCGACTCGCATCGACCGTGCGTGCGGTGCGTCTGAGCGCCGCGGGCCACGCCGATGCCGACATCGCCGCGCGCGACGTCGTCCTCGATGCCGACGGTCTGGCGTTCTCCTTGCGCATCGACGGCGGCTGGCATCCGGTGCGCTCGCCGCTGCTCGGCCGCTTCAACGTCGACAACCTGCTGGTCGTGGCCGGCGTGTTGCTGGCACTGGGGCAGGCGGCCGTGACGATCGTGCGCGTGCTGGAAACCCTGCAGCCGATCCCGGGCCGGATGAACCGGCTGGGGGGTGGCGATGCGCAGCCGCTGGTCGTCGTCGACTACTCGCACAAGCCCGATCCGCTGGAACAGGCGCTGCAGTCGCTGCGCGGCCACCTGACCGGCGAGCTGGTCTGCGTGTTCGGCTGCGGCGGCGAGCGCGATGCCGGCAAGCGTCCGCAGATGGCGGCGATCGCCGAAGCGCAGGCCGATCGCGTGATCGTCACCGACGACAACCCGCGCCGCGAGAACGGCGATGCGATCGTCGCCGACATCCTGGCCGGCTTCACCCGTCCCGATGCGGTCGTCGTCGAGCGCGACCGGCGCCGCGCGATCACGCGCGCCATCGGTGAAGCGCGGCCGGGTGACATCGTGCTGATCGCCGGCAAGGGCCATGAGCCTTATCAGGAGATCGGCGGCGTGCAGCACGCGTTCGACGATCGGCTCGTCGCGCAGGCGGCACTGGACGCGCGCGACGTGGAGGTGCGGCCGTGAACGCGCTGTCGCTCGCCCGCATCGCCCAGCTGGTCAACGGCCGGCTGCACAATGTCGACGGTGATTTTCCGGTCGACGGGGTGGCCACCGATACCCGCAAGCTGGACACGGCCGCGGCCCACGCGCAGCTGTTCGTGGCACTGACGGGTGCGAACTTCGACGGTCACGACCACGTGCCGCGTGCCGCGGAGCTCGGCGTGCGCGCCGCGCTGGTGGCGCGTCCGCTCGACGTCGCGCTGCCACAGATCGTCGTCGCCGACACGCAGGTCGCGCTCGGTCTTCTGGCCGGTGCCGTGCAGCGCATCCGCGACACGCGCGTGATCGGCATCACCGGCAGCAACGGCAAGACCAGCGTCAAGCAGATGGTGGTCGCGATCCTCTCGCGCCATGCGCCCACGGTGTTCAATCCCGGCAATCTCAACAACGAGATCGGCCTGCCGCTGTCGATCCTCGATGCCGGCGACGACGCGCGCTTCGCCGTCTACGAGATGGGCGCCGGCCAGCCGGGCGACATCGCGTATCTGACCGGCATCGCCCGGCACGACATCGCGCTGGTCAACAACGTCGCACCGGCGCACATGGAGCGCATGGGCAGCCTGCTCGGCATCGCCGACACCAAGGCCGCGATCTACGACGCGCTGCCGCCCGACGGCACCGCGGTGATCAACGCCGACGACGCCTTCGCGCCGTATTTCGCCCAGCGCGCGCACGGGCGCCGGCTGCTGCGCTTCGCGCTCGACGCGAGCGCCGACATCACCGCGCGCGACGTCGTCGGCGACACCGGCGGCTCGCGCTTCCGCCTGGTCACGCCTGCGGGCGAGGCCGACGTGGTCCTGCCGCTGCCGGGGCGTCACAACGTGCGCAACGCGCTCGCCGCGACCGCCATCGCGCTCGCGGCGGGCGTGCCGCTGGAGACGATCGTCGCCGGCCTGGCCGCGGTCGAGGCCGTCGCCGGCCGCCTGGTGCGCCACGCGCTCGACGGCGGCGCGGTGCTGATCGACGACAGTTACAACGCCAATCCGGGTTCGCTGCTGGCCGCGATCGATCTGCTGGCCGCGCTCGACGGCGAGCGCTGGCTGGTGCTGGGCGACATGCGCGAACTCGGCGCCGACGGCGCCGCGATGCATGCCCAGGCCGGCGCGCGCGCCAGGGCCGCGGGCATCGCCCGGCTGTACGCACTCGGGCCGCTGAGCGCGTCGGCCGCCGAAGCCTTCGGCGACGGCGCCCGGCATTTCGATACACACACCGCGCTCGCCGATGCCCTGTGCGCCGATCTGCACGGCGCTGCGCGGCTGCTGGTGAAGGGCTCGCGCGGCAGTGCGATGGACCGGGTGGTCGACGCACTGCGCGCTGCACGAGGAACCGACGATGCTGCTTGAACTCGCCCGCTGGCTGCAGGGTTTCAACGACGTGTTCACGTTGTTCGAATACCTCACGCTGCGCGGCATCCTCGCCGCGCTGACTGCGCTGGCGCTGTCGCTGTGGCTGGGGCCGACGGTGATCCGCCGCCTCGCCCAGTACAAGGGCGGCCAGCCGATCCGCCAGGACGGACCGCAGACCCATTTCTCCAAGGCCGGCACGCCGACCATGGGCGGCGCGCTGATCCTGATCACCGTGCTCGCCTCGGTGCTGCTGTGGGGCGACCTGCGCAACAAGTACGTGTGGGTGGTGATGGCGGTGATGGTCGCCTTCGGCGCGATCGGCTGGTACGACGACTGGATCAAGATCGTGCACCGCGATCCCAACGGCCTGAAGTCGCGCTGGAAATACCTGCTGCAGTCGGTGTTCGGTCTCGCCGCCGGCCTGTACCTGTACCTGTATGCCGACGTGCCGGCGGCGACGACGTTCTACGTGCCGCTGTTCAAATCGATCGCGCTGCCGCTGGCGGGCGTCAGCTTCGTGGCGATCGCGTACTTCTGGATCGTCGGGTTCTCCAACGCGGTCAACCTCACCGACGGCCTCGACGGCCTGGCGATCATGCCGACCGTGCTGGTCGCCTGCGGCCTCGGCGTGTTCGCCTACGCCTCGGGCAACGCGGTGTTCTCGAGCTACCTGCAGATTCCGCAGGTGCCGGGCGCCGGCGAGCTGGTGATCATCTGCGCGGCGATCGCCGGCGCGGGCCTGGGCTTTCTGTGGTTCAACACCTATCCGGCCATGGTGTTCATGGGCGACATCGGCGCGCTGGCGCTGGGCGCCGTGCTCGGCACGATGGCGGTGATCGTGCGCCAGGAGCTGGTGCTGGTGATCATGGGCGGCATCTTCGTCATCGAGACGCTGTCGGTGATGATCCAGGTCGCCAGCTTCAAGCTGACCGGCAGGCGCGTGTTCCGCATGGCGCCGATCCACCACCACTTCGAACTCAAGGGCTGGCCCGAGCCGCGCGTGATCGTGCGCTTCTGGATCATCTCGGTGATCCTGGTGCTGGTCGGCCTGGCCACGTTGAAGGTGCGCTGATGGCCACGCATCGCGACACCAGCGCCCACCAGGCCACCCGGATCGACGACATCCACGGGCGCTTCGACCCGTGGCTGGCGGGCATCATCGTGGCGATCGCGACCCTCGGCGTGATCATGGTCGCGTCCAGCTCGATCGCCGTCGGCGAGGACATGAGCGTGGGGCGCTACTACTTCCTCACCCGCCATTTCATGTTCCTGGCACTGGGGATCGGCCTGGCCGCCGCAGTGATGCGCACCGAGCTCAAGACCATCGAGAAGTACGACCGCTTCGTGCTGCTGATGTGCGCCGGTCTGCTGATGCTGGTGTTCGTGCCGGGCCTTGGCGTGTCGGTCAACGGCGCGCACCGCTGGATCAACCTCGGCATCTCCAACTTCCAGGTGGTCGAGGCGGTCAAGGTGATCTACATCGTCTGGCTGTCGAGCTATCTGGTGCGCTTCCGCGACGAGGTCAACGCGACCTGGGGCGCGATGCTCAAGCCGATCGGCGTGGCCGTCGTGCTGGTCGCACTGTTGCTGCTGCAGCCCGACTTCGGCTCGTCGATGCTGCTGCTCGGCGTGACGGCCGGCATGCTGGTGCTCGGTGGCGGCCATCTGAAGCGGATGCTGGTGCCGATCCTGCTGCTGCTCCCGGCCGTGGTGCTGGTGGCGATCATCGAGCCCTACCGGCTGCGCCGCATCACGTCCTTCATGGATCCGTGGGAGGACCAGCTCGGCGCCGGTTACCAGCTCAGCAACGCGTTGATGGCGGTGGGCCGTGGCGAGCTCACCGGCGTCGGGCTCGGCGCATCGGTGCAGAAGCTCTCCTACCTGCCCGAGGCGCACACCGACTTCATCTTCTCGGTGCTGGCCGAAGAACTCGGCTTCGTCGGCGTGTGCCTGGTGGTGGCGCTGTTCTCGGCGCTGGTCGGCCGTGCGCTGTGGATCGGCCTCAAGTGCGTGGAGATGCGCCGCCACTTCGCCGGCTACTGCGCCTTCGGTGTCGCGCTGATGATCGGCATGCAGAGCCTGGTCTCGATCGGCGTCAACCTCGGTCTGCTGCCGACCAAGGGCCTGACCCTGCCACTGGTGTCGTCCGGCGGCTCCAGCGTGATGATGACCTGCGTCGCACTGGGCCTGTTGCTGCGCGTGTCCTACGAACTCGATCGTGCCCAGCGCCAGGTCGCACGCCTGCGCGGCGAGACCGCGAGCCCGGCGCCTGCTCCCGCGCCGGCCTCCACCCCCACCACACAGCCACCGCTGCCCGTGGCCCCGGCGCCTGCGCCGGTGCGCGGAACCAGCCGTCTGCGCCAGCGCGTCGAACCCCGTTTCGGCGCCGGGAGCCCCGCATGATCCGTCGCCTCCACGACACCCACGGCCAGTCGAAGGAAGACTTCGCCAAGATCTTCTCGCGCGTGCATTTCGTCGGCATCGGCGGCACCGGCATGAGCGGCATCGCCGAGGTGCTGTGCACGCTGGGCTATACGGTCTCTGGCTCGGATGCCGCCGACAGCGCGGCCACGCGGCGTCTCGCACGCCTCGGCGCGACCGTGCACAAGGGTCATGCTGCCGCCAACGTGCTCGGTACCGATTGCGTGGTCGTCTCCAGCGCGATCCGTCACGACAACCCCGAACTCATGGAAGCGCGCGCGCAGGGCATTCCGATCGTGCCGCGCGCGGAAATGCTGGCCGAGCTGATGCGCTTCCGTCGCGGCATCGCCGTGGCCGGCACGCACGGCAAGACCACGACCACGTCGCTGACCGCCAGCGTGCTGGCCGAGGGCGGCATGGATCCGACCTTCGTCGTCGGCGGACAGTTGCTGGCCGCTGGCGCGAATGCGCGCCTGGGCAGCGGCGACTGGCTGGTGGCCGAGGCCGACGAGAGCGACGGCAGCTTCCTGCGCCTGAATCCGCTGATCGCGATCGTCACCAACATCGACGCCGATCATCTCGAGAACTACGGCGGAGACTTTGCGCGCGTGCAGGACGCGTTTTCCGAGTTCCTGCATCGTCTGCCGTTCTACGGCCTGGCCGTGCTGTGCATCGACGATCCGGAAGTCGCACGCCTGGCCGCCAGCGTGCCGCGCCACATGATGACCTACGGTCTCTCCGACGAGGCCGACGTGCGCGCCGAGGCCATCCGCCAGGACGGTGCGTCGATGCGCTTCACGCTGTGCCTGCCCGAGAACGTGCGCATCGAGGCCCACCTCGCGCTGCCGGGCCATCACAACGTCCTCAACGCACTCGCCGCCGCCGCGATCGGCTGGCAGCTCGGCGTCGCGCCGGAGGCGATCGTCGCCGCGCTGGGCAAGTTCGAAGGCATCGGCCGCCGCTTCAACCTGCTCGGTGAGCTGGTCACGCCCACCGGCGCGCGCGTGCAGCTGGTCGACGATTACGGTCACCACCCGAAGGAGCTGGCCGCGGTGTTCTCTGCCGCGCGCGGCGGCTGGCCGGACCGCCGGCTGGTGGTCGCCTTCCAGCCGCATCGCTACAGCCGCACGCGCGCCCTGTTCGACGATTTCGCCGGCGTGCTGTCGGACGTCGACGCGCTGGTGCTCACCGAGGTCTACCCCGCCGGCGAAGCGCCGATCGCCGGCGCGGACGCCAAGACGCTCGCCCGTGCGATCCGCGCACGCGGTCGCATCGAGCCTGTGGTGGTCGGCAACGCCGAGGCACTGGCCGACGTGCTGCCGGACATCCTCCAGGACGGCGACCTGCTGCTGATGATGGGTGCCGGCGACATCGGTGCGGCGATCCAGCAGCTCGTGCACTCCGGTTTCCCGCCGCGCGCATCGACGGAGGTCGCACGATGAGCCTCGTGCTGTCGCCGCCGCGCTTCAGCGATCCGGCCGTGTTCGGTCGCGTCGCCGTGCTGCTGGGCGGTCCTGGGTCCGAGCGCGAGGTTTCGCTGCAGTCGGGGCAGGGCGTGCTCGATGCGCTGCGTTCGCGTGGCGTGGATGCGCACGCCGTCGACGGTGTGCCGGCGCTGGCGCAGGCCATCGTCGCCGGCCGCTTCGACCGTGTGTTCAACATTCTCCACGGCGGTGACGGCGAGAACGGCGTGGTGCAGGGCCTGCTCGATGCGTTCGCGATCCCGTATACCGGCTCGCGCGTGCTCGGCTCGGCGCTGACGATGGACAAGATCCGCACCAAGCAGGTGTGGATGAGCGAAGGCCTGCCGACGCCGCGTTACCGCCGCATGAAGCCGGGAGACGACGTGCACGCGGCCGCGTGCGAGATCGGCCTGCCCGTCATCATCAAGCCGTCGAAGGAAGGATCCAGCGTCGGCATCAGTCGCGTGTTCGAGGATGCCGATCTGGCTGCTGCCGTCGAGCTCGCTGCGCGCTACCCCGGCGAACTGCTGATGGAGCAGATGGTCGAGGGTGATGAACTGACCGTCGCGGTGATCGAAGACATCGATGGTCCACGCGCGTTGCCGTCGATCCGTATCGTGCCCAAGGGCGCCTGGTACGACTACGAAGCGAAGTACGTGTCCGACGACACCCAATACATGTGTCCGGGCCTGGACGGTGACGACGAGCAGCGCATCCAGGCGTTGGCTGTCGACGCATTCGTATCGGCGGGCTGCAGTGGGTGGGGCCGGGTCGACGTGATGCGCGACCGCCGCACCGGCGCTTTGTTGCTGCTCGAAATCAACACCGCCCCCGGCATGACCAGTCATTCGCTGGTGCCCAAGGCCGCCGCGCAGATCGGCATCGACTACGCCGCGCTGTGCTGGCGCGTGCTGGAAGCGACGCTGCCGCAGGAGACCGCCGCGCGATGAGCCAGGCGTTCGCCATCACTGCACGAATCCTGGCCTGGATGCTGGCGCTCGCGCTGGTGACCCTGCCGGTGGTCGCCGTGCTCAATGGCTGGATCGGCGCCGATCGCTGGCCGCTGCGCGTACTGCGGATCAACGACGGCCTCGAGCAGGTGGACGTGGCGCGCGTGCGCGAGACGGTGCTGCCGCACGCGCAGCGGGGCTTCTTCGCGATCGATCTCGCCCAGGCGCAGCGCGACGTCGCGCGCCTGCCGTGGGTGGCCGGCACCGAGGTGCGCAAGCGCTGGCCGGACGTGCTCGAGGTCCGCATCGCCGAACACGTGCCGTTCGCGCACTGGGGCGAGGGGCGGCTGCTGTCCACCCGCGGCCGCCTGTTCTCCGCCGAGGGTGTCGACGTGCCGGCCGCGATGCCGCGCTTCGACGGCCCCGAAGCCCGCGTGACCGAGATCGTCGCGCTCTACAACGAATCACGCGACCTGTTCCGCCCGGCCGGCGTCGAGGTGTCGAGCGTCGTGCTCGACGCACGCGGCAGCTGGCAACTCCACCTGTCCAACGGCACCGACGTGATCGTCGGCAGCCAGGAGGCGCGCCTGCGCCTGGCTCGCTTCGCGCGGATGCTCCCGCATCTGGTCGCCAACCGCACCGACTCGCTGACACGCGCGGACCTGCGCTACACGAACGGGTTCGCCCTGGTGTGGGCGGAGCCCGCCGCGCCCGACACCGCGGGTCACGTCGCCGCACCTGCCACGGTCGAACGGATCGCGGCCGTTCCGAATCACGAATCACGAATCACCCATCACGGCCTCTCATGAACCGCAAAGGCGACAAGACGCTCATCGTCGGACTCGACATCGGCACCTCGAAAGTGGTGGCGCTGGTCGGCGAGTATTCGCCGGGCAATCCGATCGAGGTCATCGGCATCGGCAGTCACGAATCGCGTGGCCTCAAGCGCGGCGTGGTCGTCGACATCGAATCGACCGTCCAGTCGATCCAGCGCGCCGTCGAGGAAGCCGAGCTGATGGCCGGCTGCGAGATCCGCTCGGTCTATGCGTCGATCTCCGGCAACCACGTGCAGTGCCGCAATTCGCCCGGCATCGTGCCGATCCGCGACAACGAGGTCACCTGGTCCGATCTCGACCGCGTGCTCGACGCCGCCAAGGCGGTCGCGATTCCGGCCGACCAGAAGATCCTGCACGCGATTCCGCGCGAGTACGTGCTCGATGATTCGCAGGAAGGCATCCGCAATCCCGTCGGCATGACCGGCGTGCGCCTGGAAGTGCATGCGCATCTGGTGGTCTGCGCGCAGTCGGCCGCGGCCAACATCAGCAAGTGCGTGCAGCGCTGCGGCCTGTCGATCGACGACCTGATCCTGTCGTCGCTGGCCTCGAGCACCGCGGTGCTGACCAGCGACGAACGCGAGCTCGGCGTTGTGCTGGTCGACATGGGCGCGGGTACGACGGACCTGGCGGTGTTCGTGCAGGGCGCGATCTGCCATACGGCATCGTTGCCGATCGCCGGCGACAAGGTCACCGAGGACATCGCGCACATGCTGCGCACCCCGACGCCCGAGGCCGAACAGATCAAGGTCCGCTACGCCTGCGCGCTGGCGCAGCTGGCGACCAGCGAGGAATCGATCCAGGTGCCGAGCGTCGGCGATCGTCCGCCGCGCCGCCTGCCGCGGCAGTCGCTCGCGCAGGCGGTGCAGGCGCGCTACGAGGAAATCTTCGAGATGGTGCAGGCCGAACTGCGCCGCTCAGGCTTCGAGCAGCACGTGCGCGCCGGCATGGTGCTCACCGGCGGCGCCGCGAAGATGGAGGGCGTGGTCGAACTGGCCGAGGAAATGCTGCAGATGCCGGTGCGCGTGGGCATTCCGCAGCACGTGACGGGCCTCGGCGAAGTGGTCGGCAACCCGGTCCACGCCAGTGGCGTGGGCCTGCTGCTGATGGGCAGCCAGATCGAACATCCGCGCCGGCCGGTGATTTCGTCAGGACGCGCCGGCGGGTTCCTGCGGAAGTTGAAGACCTGGTTCAACGGCGAGTTCTGAAGAGCCGGGATTGGTGAGTGGTGATTCGTGATTCGAGAAAGCAAAAGCAAACGCAAGAGCAGGGCGGCAAACGGAACGTGGTAGCGAGCAGGTTCAACAACTAACAACACGCCGGATGGCGATACGTGACCCGGGATTCGCTTTTTCGAATCCCCAATCCCGAATCCCCAATCACGGCTCTAAAACATCGAGGACAACGGACATGGCACATTTCGAACTCGTGGAAAAGATGGCCCCCAACGCGGTGATCAAGGTCATCGGCGTGGGCGGCGGCGGCGGCAACGCGGTCGCGCACATGGTCAACAACAGCGTCGACGGCGTTGAGTTCATCACCGCCAACACCGACGCCCAGGCGATCAAGAACTGCGGCGCCAAGCTGCAGCTGCAGCTCGGCAGCAGCGTCACCAAGGGCCTGGGCGCGGGCGCCAACCCGGAAGTCGGTCGCCAGGCCGCGCTCGAGGACCGCGAAATCATCATGGACGCGCTGCAGGGCGCCGACATGGTCTTCATCACCGCCGGCATGGGCGGCGGCACCGGCACCGGCGCCGCCCCGGTCGTCGCGCAGCTGGCCAAGGAAATGGGCATCCTGACCGTCGCCGTGGTCACCAAGCCGTTCCCGTTCGAAGGCCGTCGCCGCATGCAGGTCGCGCTCAAGGGCATCGAGGAGATGTCGGCGCACTGCGATTCGCTGATCACCATTCCCAACGAAAAGCTGATCACCGTGCTCGGCCGCAACGCCACGATGATCCAGGCCTTCCGCGCCGCCAACGACGTGCTGCTGGGCGCCGTGCAGGGCATCGCCGACCTGATCGTCCGTCCGGGCCTGATCAACGTCGACTTCGCCGACGTGCGCACCGTGATGTCCGAAATGGGCCTGGCGATGATGGGCACCGGCCACGCCCGCGGCGACGATCGCGCGCAGGCCGCCGCCGAAGCGGCGATCCAGAATCCGCTGCTCGACGACGTCAACCTGGCCGGCGCCAACGGCATCCTGGTCAACATCACCGCCGGCGCGGATTTCACGATGAGCGAGTTCGACGAGGTCGGCCGCACCGTCGAGAACTTCGCCAGCGAGGACGCCACCATCGTCATCGGCACCGTGCTCGATCCCGACATGCAGGACGAGGTCCGCGTGACCGTGGTCGCCACCGGCCTCAACCGCGCCCCGGCGCGCGCCAGCGGCTTTGATGGCCAGGGCGCCGGGCGCGGCAAGCCGCAGGTGCAGCTGATCAGCAACAACCAGCGTGGCGTCCGTGACGGCACCACCGGCATGCTGATCGACGACGAGTCCGATGCCGTGGCCGCGTACAGCCCGGGCCACAGCATCGCGGCCTCGCTGCGCGGCAACAGTGCGCAGACCGGTGGCCGTGCCACGCCGGCGCGTGCCGACGCGACCGAAGCCCCGAAGGTCGCCGACTTCGGCAACGACAACTATCTGGACATCCCGGCGTTCCTGCGTCGTCAGGCCGACTGAGCGCTCCGGGCCGCGATGCGGCGCGCCGGGTCCTGGTGACCCCGGTGCGCCGGCCGTGTCCTCGTACTGCCGGTGGCGCGTTGTCCGCGCGCCGTCGTTTTGCGTCCATCGGGCCACCCGGCCCGATGGGCGGTTTTACCCCGATCCTGCGGGACCGGAGGCCGGACATCGCCGCATCCGGGGCGTCGGCTGGCGGACCGGACTTCCGTTCAGGTTCAGCGGAGCGCGTGATAATCTGCCCCCCATTCCGATGACAGCCTGAAGTCGGCGGCTGCCTGGACCTTCCCCAACCGGACTCCCCATGCCCCGGCAACGCACCATCAAGAACGTCATCCGCGCGACGGGCGTCGGCCTGCACAGCGGCGAGAAGGTGTTCCTGACCCTGCGTCCCGCCGCGCCCGATACCGGCATCGTGTTCCGCCGCGTGGATCTCGATCCGGTCATCGAGATTCCGGCCGATGGTCATCTGGTGACCGAAACCACGTTGTGCACCGGCCTCACCCAGGGCGTGGCCAAGGTGCAGACGGTCGAGCACCTGATGTCCGCGCTGGCCGGCCTCGGCGTCGACAATCTCTACATCGAGCTGTCCGCGGCTGAAGTGCCGATCATGGACGGCTCGTCCGGCCCGTTCGTGTTCCTGCTGCAGTCGGCCGGCGTGGTCGAGCAGGACGCGCCCAAGCGCTTCATCCGCGTGCTCGAACCGGTGGAAGTGCGGGAAGGCGACAAGATCGCCCGCTTCGAACCCTACGACGGCTTCAAGCTCGACTTCACCATCGCCTTCGACCATCCGGCGATCCCGCTGGCTCAGTCGCGCGCCGAGGTCGAGTTCTCCACCGAGGCCTACATCCGCGAGGTCAGCCGCGCACGCACGTTCGGCTTCATGCGCGATCTCGAGTACATGCGCGAGCGCAACCTCGGCCTCGGCGGCTCGATGGACAACGCGATCGTGCTCGACGAGTTCCGTGTGCTCAACGACGACGGCCTGCGCTACGCCAACGAGTTCGTGCGCCACAAGATTCTCGATGCGGTGGGCGACCTGTATCTCGCCGGGCATCCGATCCTGGGCCTGTTCAAGGGCTACAAGTCCGGGCATGCGCTCAACAACAAGCTCGTGCGTGCATTGCTCGAGCAGCGCTCGGCCTGGGAGACGGTGAGCTTCGACGCCACCGAGCCCGCGCCGCTGACCTACGGCACGCCGGTCGTCGCCTGAACTGGCGCGCGGCGTTCGCCGCATCGCCGTTTGCGAAGTCATATCCAAGATCGCCGTCGGACCGGCGTTCTCCAGCGCTGCGCGCCCGAATCTTAACGAATAAATAACGAAATCAGCCTGAATTGAAGGCGCCGGCTTAACGTTTGCCGCGGGTCGGGTAGGTAGGATGCCCCGTCCCCTTCACCCGGCCTTGACGCCGATGAGCGGGATTCGGGATCCCGAATCAGTCCGTGCGCTCGTCATCCGGCGAACGCAGCGACGCCAGTACCGCCTGCAGCGTCTCGCGCGCCGTGGCTGACGGTGCACCGCCGATCGGCGGCCTGCCGGCCTCGGTGGCAGGGGCGCGCAGGGGGCGGGTCGAGGTCCTGATGACGATGTCGCTGACATCCAGCCCGATGGACCGGGCGGCGTCGAGCAGCACCTCGGCCGACAGGCGCAGCCTGGCGTGCCAGATGGGCGAATCGACGAGGAACACCAGCCTGTTGCGATCGACATTGGCCAGCCGCGCATGCGGCGCCAGCGCCGGCGGGAGCAGGGGAACAAGGCGGCGGTCCAATGCGTCGAGCCAGATGGCCCGACGGATCGGATCGGCCGACGCGCCTTCCAACGCCGCATCCAGTGCGGCGGTCGGCGTCCCGAGACGGGATGCGCCGGCGCGGAGGGGCTTGGACCTGGACCTGAAATCAGACATTGGCAATGACCGTACACACTCTTTTGAATGATATGCGCGTGCGTCTCGCGCAGGTGGCCCGCAAGACCCGCGTCCTCGCCCGACGCAAGCCCGCTTCGATGGCCATCGTGATCGCAGCGGCCGGCATGTGCGGCGCGGCCGCGATGAACTCGGCCGAGATCGCACGCCTCAACGGCGTTGCCGCCGCCCACGAGCAGAGTCTCGAGGCGACCCGTCGCGACGCGCAGCGCGAGATCAACGCACTGGCCGCGCGCATGGGCGAGCTGCAGGCGCAGGCCAACCGGCTCAATGCACTCGGCGACCGGCTCGCCCGCGGTGCCGGCCTCGAAGGCGGCGAGTTCGACTTCGATCGCCCGGTCGGTGTCGGCGGCCCGGAAGCGGCCTACGACATGCCGGCGCGCCGTCTGCTCGACGGGCTCGGCAGCCTGGATGGCGACCTGGCCCATTCCGGGCAGCAGCTCTCGGTGCTCGAAGCGCTGCTGTTCGACCGCACCCTGGAGCGCAACGCGATGCCGTCGCGCTCGCCGGTGGCCAGCAGCTTCGTGACCTCGTCGTACGGCTATCGCGCCGATCCCTTCGGTCGCGGTGGCCAGTTCCACAAGGGCATCGATTTCGACGCCCGCACCGGCGATCCGGTCATGACGGTCGCCGACGGCGTGGTGAGCTATTCCGGCGTGCGCGGCGGCTACGGCAACGTGGTCGAGGTGGACCACGGCAATGGCTACGTCACCCGCTACGCGCACAACTCGCGCAATCTGGCCAAGGTGGGCGATCTGGTCCGCGTCGGCGACGAGATCGCCAAGGCCGGCTCGACCGGCCGCTCGACCGGCGCGCACGTGCATTTCGAAGTCTGGGAGAACGGCCGCGTGCAGAACCCGCGCAAGTTCCTCGGCGACATGGGCGTGAGCCGCCAGTAAGCGCAAGGGGCCCGGCCGGTGGCTTGAAAACGCCCGCCGGCTCCCCAAGCTACAATGCGTGTTGCCAACGAGAGGGCGCCCGGCGCCCTTTCTTTTTTGCGGCTTCGGGGGAAACCGCCGGAGCCGTGTCGATTCCAGGACCCGGATTCCACATGCTCAATCGTCTGCTCACCAGTGTCTTCGGCAGTCGCAACGACCGCTTCGTCAAACAGCTCGAAAAGATCGTCGCGAAGATCAACGCGCTGGAGCCGCAGATGGAGGCGCTGTCCGACGCCGAGCTGCAGGCCAAGACCCCCGAGTTCAAGACCCGCGTCGCCAATGGCGAATCGCTCGACAAGATCCTGCCCGAGGCCTTCGCGGTCTGTCGCGAGGCGAGCAAGCGCGTGCTGGGCATGCGGCCCTACGACGTGCAGCTGATCGGCGGCATGGTGCTGCACATGGGCAAGATCGCCGAGATGCGCACCGGTGAGGGCAAGACCCTCGTCGGCACGCTGCCGACGTATCTCAATGCACTCGAGGGCAAGGGCGTCCACGTCATCACGGTCAACGACTATCTCGCCCGTCGCGACGCGGCGCAGATGGGCAAGCTCTACAACTGGCTGGGCCTGTCGGTCGGCGTGATCTGGCCAGGCATGCCGCACGGCGAGGCCAAGCGCGAGGCCTACCGCGCCGACATCACCTACGGCACCAACAACGAGTTCGGCTTCGACTACCTGCGCGACAACATGGCGCTGTCGAAGGCCGACCGTTACCAGCGCAAGCTCAACTACGCGATCATCGACGAGGTCGACTCGATCCTGATCGACGAGGCGCGCACGCCGCTGATCATCTCCGGCCCGGCCGACGATTCGCCGGAGCTCTACATCAAGGTCAACCGCATCGTGCCCTCGCTGGTGCGCCAGGAGACCGAAGACGGCGACGGCGATTTCTGGGTCGACGAGAAGGGCAAGCAGGTGCACCTGTCCGAAGCCGGTCAGGAACACGCCGAAGAGCTGCTGCGCAAGGCCGGCATCCTCGGTGAGGACGACAGCCTCTACGCGCCGCAGAACATCCACGTCGTGCATCATCTCAATGCGGGCCTGCGCGCGCATGCGATCTACCAGCGCGACGACCACTACATCGTCCGCGACGGCGAAGTCATCATCGTCGACGAGTTCACCGGCCGCACGCTGCCGGGCCGGCGCTGGTCGGACGGTCTGCACCAGGCGGTGGAAGCGAAGGAAGGCGTGCCGGTGCAGCGCGAGAACCAGACGCTCGCCAGCATCACGTTCCAGAACCTGTTCCGCATGTACGACAAGCTGTCGGGCATGACCGGTACGGCCGATACCGAAGCCTTCGAGTTCGAGAGCATCTATTCGCTCGAAGTGGTGGTGATTCCGACCCACCGGCCGATGATCCGCAAGGACGCGCCGGATGCGGTGTTCCTCAATCGCGCCGGCAAGTACCGCGCGGTCGCCCGCGAGATCCAGGCCGCGCACGAGCGCGGACAGCCGGTTCTGGTCGGCACGACCTCGATCGAAGTTTCGGAGCTGCTGTCCGAGCACCTGCGCAAGGAAGGCATCGCGCACGAGGTGCTCAACGCCAAACAGCACGAACGCGAGGCGACGATCATCGCCCAGGCCGGTCGGCCGGGCGCGGTGACCATCGCCACCAATATGGCCGGCCGCGGCACCGACATCGTGCTCGGCGGCTCGCTTGAGACCGAACTGGCGCAGATCGAGGCCGAAACCGGCGCGCCGGTCGACGAGGCCACGAAGGCCCGGCTCAAGGCGGAATGGCAGCAGCGCCACGACGCGGTCAAGGCGGCGGGCGGCCTGCACATCCTCGGCACCGAACGTCACGAATCGCGGCGCATCGACAACCAGCTGCGCGGCCGTTCGGGCCGCCAGGGCGATCCGGGTTCGAGCCGCTTCTACCTGTCGCTCGAAGACAACCTGATGCGCATCTTCGCCGCCGACTGGGTGCAGAAGGTCATGGCGCGCATGGGCCTGCAGGAAGACGACATCATCGAGTCGCCGCTGGTCACCAAGCAGATCGCGAACGCGCAGCGCAAGGTCGAGGCGCACAACTTCGACATCCGCAAGAACCTGCTCGACTTCGACGACGTCAACAACGACCAGCGCAAGGTGATCTACGGCCAGCGCGACGAGCTTCTGGATGCCGAGAGCGTCAAGGAGAACATCGACGGCATCCGCGCCGACGTCGTCGCGGGCATCGTCGGCCGCTACGTGCCGCCGCAGTCGATCGACGACCAGTGGGACCTGCCGGGTCTGGAGTCGGAGATCGAACGTGAATTCGGCCTGCGTCTGGCGCTGGTGGACATGGCGAAGACGCGTCAGGAGCTCGACGCCGAGCAGATCACCGAGCACGTGCAGCAGGCGGTCGACCAGCTGTTCGCCGACAAGGAAGCGCAGCTCGGCGACGAGACGATGCGCATGCTCGAGAAGCACATCATGCTCAACGTGCTCGACCAGGGCTGGAAGGAGCACCTCGGCCGCATGGACTACCTGCGCCAGGGCATCCACCTGCGCGGCTACGCGCAGAAGCAGCCCAAGCAGGAGTACAAGCGTGAGGCCTTCGAGCTGTTCTCCGAGATGCTGGAGAAGGTCAAGCAGGACGTGGTGACGATGCTCGCGCGCGTGCGCGTGCGCAGCGAGGACGAGATCGCCGCGCTGGAAGCCGAGGAGCGGCGCCAGGTGGAGGCCAAGCTCAACCAGGCGCAGTTCCAGCACGCCGACGCCGGTGGCTACGGCGCCGACGAGGAGGCCGAGGACGTGCGTGCCGCGGCTGCGGCCCAGGCGGGCGCGATGGCGCAGATCGTGCGCGATGGCGCCAAGGTCGGCCGCAATGATCCCTGCCCGTGCGGCAGCGGCAAGAAGTACAAGCACTGCCACGGTCAGCTGAGCTGACCGGAGCGGCCTGACCGGAACGCGGCCCCATCCAGGGCCGCGCTTGCTGCGCGGCGGAGCACCCCCGCAGGTGCGCGCTCGCGCGCGCCGTGCTTTTCCCATAGGTGGCGCCGCGGACAGCAGGATGATCGAGCGTTGTATCGCGAATGACCGTGCAGGCCGCGCGGGCTCCTGTCGCCCGGCAATGACGCGCGACGCGAAGCGAAGGGCGCAGAGACCGGGCTGGACCGGATTCGTGATCCGGCGTTCCCGCGCCCGCGGCGCTGCCCGGGCTGGCGTCGACGGTCAACGCTGGCGGTGTCCGGCCGCGGCGTCGGTGAATACGGATATATCCGGCTGGCGGAGCGCGCCGCACCTCGCCTAACCTGACGGCCCCCTCACTCGCACAGCCGCATGAGCGAACGCGTCATCGAAGTCGTCGCCGGCGTCATCACCGACAAGCGCGGCCGGATCCTGCTGTCGCGGCGCACACCCAGCCAGGACATGGCCGGCCTGTGGGAGTTTCCGGGCGGCAAGCGCGAGGCCGACGAGTCGCCCGAACAGGCGCTGGCGCGGGAACTCGAGGAAGAACTCGGGATACAGGCCCGGATCGGCGCACATGTGATCACCGTGCCGCAGGCCTATGCGCACAAGCGCCTGCGCCTCGATGTCCGCGAGATCACCGGTTGGCAAGGCACGCCCAAGGGGCGGGAAGGCCAGGCGCTGACCTGGGTCGCGCCCGAAATGCTCGCGCGTTACTCGATGCCGCCGGCCGATCTGCCGGTGGTGGCCGCGTTACGCCGGCCTGATCGCTACCTGGTGACCCCCGCGCCTGCGGACGACGACGGTGACGAGGCGTGGCTGCGCGGGCTCGAGGCTGCCCTGGTGCAGGGGATCCGCCAGGTGCAGGTGCGGCTGCCGGGCATCGCCGCGGCGCGTCAGGCGCGGTTGCTGGCGGCCGCGGCCACGCGATGCCGGCGACACGGCGCCACGGTGCTGTTCAACGGGCCGGTCGAGATGGCCCGCGACGCCGGCGTCGGGCTGCACCTCGCGTCACCGGTGCTGCGCGCGCTGTCTGCGCGGCCCGTGCCGGCCGATGTCCCGCTGACCGCGTCCTGCCATGACGACGACGAACTGCGCATGGCCGCGGCACTCGGCTGCGATGCCGTGGTGCTCGGCCACGTGCGGGCCACGCCGAGCCATCCGGGTGTGCCCGGCATCGGCTGGGCGACCTTCGCGCAGTTGCGCGAGACCTGTGCGCTGCCGATCTACGCGATCGGCGGGCTGACGACGGACGACATCCCGCTCGCCCGGCAGCATGGCGCGCAGGGCATCGCGGCGATCCGCAGCCTGTGGGGCGGTGAATAACGGCTGCTTCGGCGCATCGGGCTCGATTCGCGGGATCGCGGCACCCGGCAGGCGACACATTGCGCCCTCCCTCTCAGGGAGGTAGCGCCGAGGCGGCCGGAAGCTGTTCGACGCCTGCAGTGCCCGCTGGGCGACAGGCCCGGCTCGCGATCATTTGCGATGCGCTGCACCGCTGCGACATCGAGTGATGAGTGGTCGCCGCCCGCTGTGTCTGTACGGGTTTGCATTGCAGGCGAAGCGAATACGCGCTCGAAGCTCCGGGCCGAGCCGGGCCGGCGGGCTCGGCGAAGCGGCGGCGTGGGTCGAACCGCGGGCAGCGGTAGTCGGCCGTTTCCGCGACAAATTCGGGCCGACGCAGCTCCATGTCGCGTCCCTCGCTCGCACTTACGGCCTTGAGCCGGTGCTTGCCGAGGCCTGCGGCGTCCGCCGGCGCGCGTCCCGGAACCTCAGCCCGCAGCCGGGGGGCGCGCCTGCGCAAGGGCGCGGTAGCGCCGGTCGAGCGCTTCGACTCCGCGGTCCAGCGCTTCCAGCGTGTCGTCGTTGACCAGCACGTCGTCGGCGATCTCCAGGCGCGCCACGCGGCTGGCCTGGGCGGCGACCATGCGCGCCGCCAGCGCGCCGTCGATGCCGTCGCGCGCGAGCAGCCGGGCCATCTGCACATCGGGCGGCACGTCGATCACCAGCACGCGGTGCACCCAGGGATAGCGGCCGCGTCCGCCTTCGGCCAGCAGCGGGATCGCAGCGACCGCATAGGGACTGGTCGCCGTCTCGCAGGCCTGGCGCAGCGCGTGTCGCACGCGCGGATGGATGATGGCTTCGAGTCGCGCCCGCGCGCCGGCGTCGACGAAGATCCGCCGGCGCATCGCGGCGCGGTCGAGCGCGCCATCGGCGCCGAGCGCCTCCGTGCCGAAGGCCTCGACGACTTCCGCCAGACCGTCGCTTCCGGGCGTCACCGCGGCGCGTGCGGCCAGATCGGCATCCGCGACCGTGATCCCGCGCGCCTCGAACGCGGCTGTCGCCGCGGACTTGCCCGAGGCGATGCCGCCGGTCAGGCCGATGATCAGCGCACTCATGCCGGAGCGTCTGCGCCTACGCCAGCCCGGCGAAACGCATGTAGCGGGCGACCAGATCGTCACCCCACATGAAGGTGATCCAGCCGGCGATCGCGAGATACGGGCCGAACGGGATCGGCGTGGCCCGGTCGCGCCCCTGCACCCACAACTGGATCGCGCCGATGAACGCGCCGGCGACGGCCGAGATCAGGATGATCGGCAGCAGGCCCGACAGGCCGCACCAGGCGCCCAGCGCGGCCAGCAGCTTGAAATCACCGTGCCCCATGCCGTCCTTGCCGGTCGCCTGCTTGAACAGCCACCACACCGACCAGAGGCTGACATAACCGACGATCGCCCCCAGCAGTGCCGGCTTGGCGGGCATGTAGAGATTGTCGAGGCTGGCGATCAACCCGAGCCACATCAGGGGCAGGGTCAACGAATCGGGCAGCAGCTGGGTGCGGATGTCGATGCCCGACAGCGCGACCAGAAACCCAGTCAGCACGAGTGCGCCGAAACCCTGCCAGCCGAAGCCGAAGCGCCACACGCAGGCGACGAACAGCAGCATCGTCAGCAACTCGACGGCCGGATACTGGATCGAGATCGGCGCCTTGCAGCTGCGGCACTTGCCGCGAAGCGCCAGCCAGCTCAACACCGGGATGTTCTCGTACCAGGACAGCTGGTGCCCGCAGTGGGGGCAGTGCGAGCGCTCGACGACGATGCCCGGTGGGGGCGGGTCGTAGAGTTCGGGCTCGCCGAGAATCTCCCGGCTCTCGCGCTTCCACGACCACTCCATGCGCCTCGGCAGGCGCAGGATCACGACGTTGAGGAAGCTGCCCACCAGCAGGCCGAGGCCGGCGGCGAGCGGAAAGCCGAGTGCGGGGTTCTGGTCGAGAAACGCCATCGATGGATTCGGATGCGGGCCGGTGCCGTCAGACGACGGCTGCCAGCTTGAAGATCGGCAGATACATGCCGATGACCATGCCGCCGACGAGGCCGCCGATGAACACCATGATCATCGGTTCGAGCAGGCTGCTCAACGCGTCGACGGCGTTGTTGACCTCCTCTTCGTAGAACTCGGCAACCTTCATCAGCATGGTGTCGAGCGCACCGGCTTCTTCGCCGATCGCGGTCATCTGCACCACCATGTGCGGAAACAGGTTGACCTGCTTCATCGCCATGTTGACCTGGTAGCCCACCGACACGTCGTCGCGCATGCGCAGCACGGCCTTCTCGTAAACCGTGTTGCCGGTGGCGCCGGCCACGGTATCCAGCGCCTCCACCAGCGGCACGCCGGCACGGAAGGTGGTGGCGAGGGTGCGCGAGAACCGCGCGATCGACGCGTTGTGCAGCAGCGGGCCGATCACCGGAATCTTCAGCATCATCCGGTCGATCGCGTGCTGCATCGGCACCGAGCGCTTGTAGGTAAAGATGAAGGCGAATGCGGCGGCAGCGACAATGCCCAGAACTGCCCACCACCAGCTGACGAGGAAATCACTCGCCGCCACGATCATCTGCGTGAACGCTGGAAGATCGGCGCCGAAGTCTTTGAACACCGCCTCGAACTGCGGCACCACAAAGATCAGCAGGATCGCACTGACGATGATCGCGACCGCAATGACCGCCGCCGGGTAGAACAGCGCCTTCTTGATCTTGCCCTTGAGCTTCTCGGTGTTCTCTTTATAGGTCGCGATGGTGTCGAGCACGGTTTCGAGCACACCTGCGGACTCACCGGCCCGGACGAGATTCTGGAACAGCTCGTCGAACTGCACCGGATGCTTCGCCAATGCCTCGCTGATCGATGAGCCACCCTCGATGTCGAGGCGCATGCTGTTGACCATGTCCGCCATGCGCGGGTTCTTGTTGCCCGAACCGATGATCTCCAGCGCCTGCACCACCGGGACGCCGGACTTGATCATCGTCGCCAGCTGGCGGCTGAAGACCGCGATGTCCTTGGCCGAGATGGTCTTGCCGGTCTTGCCGAAGAGCGGCTTGCCCTTGGCCTTGACCACACTGGGCTGGATGCCCATGCGGCGCAGTTCGGCACGCAGCAGATTGGCGTTCTTCGCCTGCTGCTCGCCCTTCATCTTGATGCCGCGCTTGTCGGTACCTTCCCAGACGAAGGTGTCCAGGGTCACGCCGGCGCGCACGGGCGTGGCGGCTGGCTTGCGGGCGACGGTTTTCCGTGCGGCGGTGCGAGAGATCGACATGCGGGCTTCCCCAGAGAACCGGCCTTCCCCAGCCGGGCGAATGCCCGCATGGTAGCGGGTTGCGCGGAAAAGTGTCGGTCTCAGGCCGTGACCGCGCGCCGCTTTCCGTACACACCCCGCTGCAGGAGCGCGCCAGGCAAGGTCTGAACTATTCGCTTTTGGCCGTCATTCCCGCGAAAGCGGGAACCCAGCGTCTTTGGGCTCCAAAGGCGTGAAGTCCCTGGATCCCCACTTTCGCGGGGACGGCGGTTATTCAGAACTTCCCGAGCGCGACCGGATGATCCGGGCAGACGGTCGAGCGCAAGCGTGCGCCGGCATGGCAAGGCAGCCGCTCGCGATGTCCAGTCGACGGAACCGGCCTCAGTCCTTGGTCACACGATTGATCTCGGCCAGGCTGGTCAGGCCTTGTCGGGCCTTCTCCAGTGCTGACTGGCGCAGATCGCTCACCCCTGCCTTCTGCGCGACCTCGGCGATCTGCATCGCGTTTCCGCCCTGCAGGATGATCTCCTGGATCGCCTCACTCATCGGCATCACCTGGTAGACGCCCACGCGGCCCTTGTAGCCGTTGGTGCAGTCGTCGCAGCCCACGGCCTCGTACAGTTCGATTCCCACCCTCACTTGGTCCTCGGTGAAGCCTTCGGCGAGCAGCGTGTGCTCGGGCAGGTCCACGCGCTTCTTGCACTTGGGGCACAACCGGCGTGCGAGGCGCTGGGCGATCACCAGGGTGACCGACGAGGTAATGTTGTAGGGCGCGATGCCCATGTTCATCAGGCGCGCGATGGTCTGCGGGGCGTCGTTGGTGTGCAGGGTCGAGAGCACCATATGGCCGGTCTGCGCGGCCTTGATCGCGATCTCGGCGGTTTCCAGGTCGCGGATTTCGCCGACCATGATGATGTCCGGGTCCTGGCGCAAGAACGAGCGCAGCGCCGCGGCGAACGTCATGCCGCGCTTGTTATTCTGCTGCACCTGGTTGACGCCCGGCAGGCGGATTTCGACCGGATCCTCGGCGGTCGAGATATTGCGGGTCTCGTCGTTGAGGATGCCGAGCGCCGTGTACAGCGACACCGTCTTGCCCGAGCCGGTCGGGCCGGTCACCAGCACCATGCCGTAGGGCTTGTGGATCGCCTCGAGGAACAGCGCCTGCTGGTCCGGCTCGTAGCCCAGCTTGTCGATACCGAGCTTCGCTGCGCTGGCGTCGAGAATACGCAGCACCACCTTCTCGCCGAACAGCGTGGGCAGGGTGCTGACGCGGAAGTCGATCTGCTTGGTCTTGGACAGATTCAGCTTGATGCGGCCGTCCTGCGGTACGCGCTTCTCGGCGATGTCGAGCTGCGCCATGACCTTCAAGCGCGCGGTGATGCGCTGGTTGAGCTTGACCGGCATCTTCGCCGACTGTTTGAGGATGCCATCGATGCGCAGACGCACGCGGTAGTCGGTCTCGTAGGGCTCGAAGTGGATGTCCGAGGCGCCCTTCTTGATCGCGTCCACCAGCACCTTGTTGACGAACTTGACGATCGGGGTGTCGTCCTTGCCGTCGGCGACGTTTTCGGTCTTGCCGTCGTCCTCACCGCCGACGTCCAGCGCGTCGAGGCCCTCGGCGTCCTCCAGCGAGTCGTCCAGCGCGTCCGACGACTGCAGCCACACCTCGAGCGTGCGGCGGATGCTGTCCTCGTCGACCAGGATCGGCTCGACGGCCAGGTTGGTGTGGAACTTGATCTCGTCCAGCGCATGGCTGTTGGTCGGGTCCGCCGTGCCCACGAACAGCCGGTTGCCGCGCTTGAACAGCGGCAGCACCCCGTGCTTGCCCAGCAGCTCCTCGCTGACCAGCTTGACCGCGCTGGACTGCGGATCCATGACGGAGGGGTCGAAGACCGGCATTCCGAATTCGATCGAGTTCGCGGCGGCCATCTGCGCCGCGGTCACCAGCTTCTGCTCGCGCAGATAGACGGCGATCTGCTTGCGCGCAGCCGTGGCCTTCTCCAGCGCATCGCGCGCCGTCGCTTCGTCCAGCGCGCCATCCAGCACGAGACGACGGGCAATGCCGGTGATGCCGATCAGGTTCGGGGTCGCAACGGCGCTCATGGGCGGGTTCCAATGGGGCTGAGCCCACTTTACTGCATGAGGATCGTGCACGTGGAGCGCGCGGCGCTTTGCGCCGGGCAGGCCGCAGGCTACGCTTTGCGACGGGAAAGGGGAGCGCAATGCGGATATCGGTGGTATTGCCGGCCAAGAACGAGGCCGAAGGACTTCGGAAGACGTTGCCACGGCTGGCCCGGTGCCAGCCGGATGCAGAGGTCATCGTCGTCGACGATGGCTCGACCGACGACACCGCCGCGGTTGCCGCGGAATACGGGGCCCGCGTGGTCCAGGCGCCGTACTCCATGGGCAACGGCGCGGCGATCAAGCGCGGCGCCCGGGCGGCGACCGGTGAGGTGCTGGTCTTCATGGACGCCGATGGACAACACGATCCGGCCCACGTCGAGGCCTTGCTCGACCGCGTGCGGGCCGGCTACGACATGGCGGTGGGCGCGCGCGATGCCTCCGGCCAAGCCAGCCGTGGCCGCGGCGCGGCGAACGGCTTCTACAATCGTCTCGCCAGTTGGATGACGGGGCACCGCATCGCCGATCTCACGTCGGGCTTCCGGGCCGTGCGGGCGGACAGGTTCCGCGAATTCCTGCACCTCCTGCCCAACGGATTTTCGTATCCCACTACTTCGACCATGGCGTTCTTTCGTAGTGCATATCCGGTGGCTTACGTGCCGATCCCGGTCGGGCAGCGCATCGGGACCAGTCATATCCGACCGATGCGTGACGGCATCCGGTTCCTGCTGATCATCTTCAAGATCGCAACGCTGTATTCGCCACTGAAACTGTTCCTGCCCGCTACGCTGCTGTTCTTCGCAACAGGCCTGGGCTACTACGCTTACACGTTCCTCACCATGGGACGCTTCACCAACATGAGCACGCTGCTCTTCAGTGCCAGCGTCATCATCTTCCTGATCGGCCTGGTCAGTGAGCAGATCACTGGCCTGACCTACCTCGCGGCCCGTGGTGAGGACGAGGCGGAACGCCAGTGAAACCGCGGGGCCTGCCGGGAGCGCTTGCCCGCTGGCTGCGACGGACACCGCTGCATCCCCAGTGGCTGCTCGAAGAGGATGACATCGCGCCCGAGCTCCTGCGGTGCAAGGGGCTGGTCCTCGATATCGGCGCCGCCGATCGCTGGACAGAAACCAAGCTCGCTGCCGGCGCGCGTTATCTCGCGCTCGATTACCCGGCAACTGGCGGCGCGCTCTACAACGCGAGACCCGATGTATTTGCAGATGGGCGTCGCCTGCCACTGAGTGATTCTTCGGTGGACGGCGTGTTGTGCCTCGAGGTTCTCGAGCATGTGAACGGTCCCGAACAGGTGCTGGCCGAAATCGCCCGGGTGCTGGTGCCCGGTGGTGTCGCCATGCTGTCCATGCCCTTCCTGTACCCGGTGCACGATGCTCCCCATGATTTTCAGCGTTGGACCGCACATGGCTGGGAATGTCGACTTGCCGCCTGCGGATTGCGCATCGAACGGATCGAAGCGCGAGGACATTCCCTCCGCACTGCTGTGATGCTGACGGCAATGGCGATCGCTGGGCCAGTGGCAGCCGCGCGGCACGGCGCATGGCTTGCGCCGGTTGCCGTGCCGGCTGTCGTGCTCGTGAACCTGGCCGGCTGGCTGGGAGCGCGGATGTGGCCGCGCTGGTCCGCGATGGCTCAAGGCCACGTTGCAGTGGCCATCCGGCGATGAGGCGAACGGTGTTGTTGATCACGACCTCGTATCCCGGCGAGCAGCCGGGGAGCGAGGCCGCCGGCGCATTCGTGGCTGATCTCGCGCGCGCGCTGCAGCCGTTCATAGATGTGCGCGTGGTCGCACCGGGGCCGTCGGAGACCCGCGAGCGCACTCCGGACGGATTGGAGGTTTACCGCTTCAGCGCCGGCGACCGGCCACTGTCGCTGCTTTCACCATTGCGCCCATGGCACTGGCCGCGGATCCTCGGCGCCCTGCGTTCGCTCCGGCGGCAGGCGCTCGCCGCGAACGGCGATCGGCGGCTTGCGCACACGCTCGCCCTTTGGCTGCTGCCCTCAGGATGGGCGGCGCGCAGTCTGCTGCGTCAGCACGGGGTGCCGTACTCGACCTGGGCGCTCGGCAGCGATATCTGGTCACTCGGCCGGTTGCCGGGCGTGAGACGAATGCTGGCCGCTGTCGGCAAGGGTGCCTCGGCAGCGTATGCCGACGGCCATGTGCTGGCCCGCGACGCGCAGCGCGTGTGCGGGCGCCCGTTCGAATTCCTGCCCAGCGCGCGTGCGCTGGAGGTCGTGCGGACGGACCCGGTGCGCGCGGCGCCGCCCTACCGCTACCTGTTTCTCGGGCGGTGGCATCCGAACAAGGGCGTCGATCTGCTTCTGGATGCACTCGAACTGCTACGTGATGACGACTGGCGCAGCATTGGCGAGGTCCACATCGCGGGCGGCGGACCCATGGAGGACCGGGTGCGCTCCCACATCATGCGTTTGCAGCTCGCCAGTCGACCTGTCCGACTCAGTGGCTTCCTCGGCACTGTCGAGGCGGCCAACGCTCTTGCGGATTCGGACCGGCTGCTGCTGCCGTCGCGGATCGAGAGTATTCCGGTCGTTTTCTCCGATGCGATGACTGCTGGCGTGCCGGTCGTGTCCATGCCGGTGGGCGATCTGCCTGCACTGGTCCAGCCGGGTCTCGGCTGGCTGTCGGCCGGCGTGGAGCCGGCTGCTTTCGCGGACGCGATCCGGGCAAGTTTTGAGGGGCGGATCGACGCGGATGCGATCACCGCGTGTGCGAGGGCCTTCCATCCGTCGACCACGGCCAGGCGTCTGCTCGACGACTGGGAGGTCGCGGCATGATCGATGTCGACGGCACACAATGGGCTGACTGTCTGGCGGCCGGGTTCGGCGCCCGGGTCCTGGCCGTCGATGGCGTCGACGCGACTCTGACCGTGTTCCAGAAGGGGCCGTGGCGGATCGGTTTTGTCGACTTCGTTTCGGGCAGCGAAGGCGACCCTGCAAGTCTGCTCGCGCCGACGCGCACGGTCGCGCGGGCGGCCGGCGTGCATGCGCTGAGATTCGTGGCGAACCGGCCTTTGGCGGACAGCGCCAGGTACGCACGCTATCGGCAACCGGCCTGTCGCCTGCCCGACCTGCAGGGCTGGCGCGCCGAGGCCACCGACAAGGGACGGCGCACGCTCAATCGACGACGTCGTACTCCTCTGAAACTGCGGCAAGCGACCCGCGAAGACGCACCCGCGATGCATTCGCTCTATGTGGATACGGTGATCCGCCAAGGCGGTGCGCCCCGGTACTCACTTGCGTATTTCGAGGTGTTGGCGCCCCACGCCGGTACGGTCGCACTGCTGGATGAGCAGGTCGTGGGCTTCGTCTGCACGGGCCGCAAAGGGGAGCGGGGGCTCTATCTCCACGGCGCGCACGCCCCGGCGGTACGCGCCCACCATCCATCCGACCTGCTGTATCTGGCGATGCTCGAAGCTGCCCGGTCACGTGGGCTGCGTGCATTCGATTTCCTGGCATCACCGCAGCCGGGTCTGCTTCATTACAAAGAAGCATGGGGCGGGGTGCAGTTCACCGAATGGACCTCCGACCTGGGAATTAACGCGTTGGGAAGCGTGTTCGTGATGGCCTATGCCGCGCACTACCGGTGGCGGCGGCGCGATGGCGCTGCTCAGGCCGAAGGTGCGCGAGCCACCAGGCGGACGTCCGCGTAGTCCCACGGCGCAACGCCCGCCGCACCGACCAGCCGCTCGAGTTTCGCCATGCCGCGCCACAGGGCGCGAGGTACGAGTCCGCGCTGCAAGGCAATCGTTCCGGGGAAACGGCCGTGGCGCAGAACAGTGCTTCGATCGACGCTGAATCCGGCGTCGGTGAGGTGACGATGCCAAGCTTCGATCGTCCGGAACCGTTTGAGTCCCTGCTCGGCAATGCGGTCTTGGCGCTTCACCTGTTCGACGAGGATCAGCCGTCCGCCAGGCTGCAGCGCCCGCCTGAACTCGCCAAGTAGATGCACGAGCTCTTCGTCCGATACGCAGTAGATCAGGACGCCGTAGGTGATGGCCGCAGCGATCGAGCCATCTGCCAGCGGTACCGTGCGGCCATCTGTCGTGGCGAACATCGCGTGATCCGCATGCCCGGCACATCGAGTCCTTGCCTGCTGCAGCAGCGGTGTCGAGATGTCCAGGCCGATGACCTGCCAGCCCGCTTGGAGTAACGTCCTGCTGCCACTGCCACTGCCGCAGCCGTAGTCGAGCAGCACGCTCCCCGCAGGCACATCGAGCAGGCTTTCCAGCATCGCGGTATCGCGCAGGCCGGCCAGATACCGGTTCTTGTGTCCGCGACGGTCATTGGGGTCGATAATCGAGCGGTCGGGATCCAGCGCCGACAGCCTGTCCCAATGGTCGCGCAGCGCCCGGCGGTCATGTTCAGACATGACGGCGAGTCCGCTGATGCAGCGTCGCGAGCATGCAGGCCAGACATTCAGCCGCCAGCAGTGACACGCGCACCTGGGCCGCGAACACCAGCAGCAGTTCGCTGCTTCCGGCAATCAGATCGTGTCCACCGACAAACAGTGCTTCCCGGACCGCAAGCCCGGCAGGGACCACAACGGCCGCGAGCGCGAACGTACTGCTGGCGGCATACCAGCCGACGACCGCACCCATGTGTTCGACTGGAAGCCTGCTCCACAACAACAGGCACAAGCCGACGGCGAAAAACAGCCACTCCGCGGTCAGCAGTGACGTGCCGCGCCATGCGCGTGGAGCGGGGGGGGCGGCTCCGCGCAGGCGAGCCATCAGCGGAATTGATGCCAACAGAAGTCCATACCAGCGCCCGGGTCGTTTCGACCTGTGCAGCCACTCGACGCCTGCCAGGCTGGCAAGTGCAACCAATAGCGCCAACCAGGCCGGTGCGCGGCCCGTTGCCGGCAGGATCAGCGCGGCGGCGATCCCGAGCGACAGCAGGTTGGTGACCGCGGTCTGCCAGAGATTGGCGCCGAGCACGCGACTCGCCGGGTGGCGCATACGCGATGCCTCGACCTGGTACAGCAGTCCCCAAACCTTCCCTGGAACGTAACGGACGATTTGCGACTGCAGGTAAGCCGACAGGTCCGCACGCCGCGTATCCGGAGCAGCCGAGCAATCCATCAGGCGCAGAGTGTCGGCGTGGTAGAGCCCCTGTACTAGAAACATCGGTACGAACACGGCGATGGCGAGTGTCCACGCCAGCCCATCGGTGTCGCGCAGCGACTGGAGCAGAGTGTCACCGCTGCCCCGAAGGGAGTAGGCGAGATAGCCGATCGCCACGGCGATGAGCGTGCCGCCGAGGAGGCGGCGCATACGGGCATGCATCGCTTCGTCTCAACCGGTCGCCGCCGCGGGGGCGCGATGCTGGAACAGGCTCCGGAACGCGGCGATCACGCGCGCGATGTCCGAGTCGACCAGTTTGGGTGAGATCGGCAGGCTGATCGTCTGCCTGCCGATGCGCTCAGCGTTGGGCCACTGCTCCGGGCGCCAACCGAACCGCTGCTGGTAGACGGGATGTTCGGGGAGGGACAGGTAGTGGACGCCGACACCGATGCCATGGCGATGCATGAGCTCGAGGGCGTCGTCCCGTGTTGGCCCTTCCGCGTCGGGTGCAATCAGCGGCGTGAACAGGTGGTAGCCATGGCGGGTGTCCTGCTCGACCGGCGCCGGCAGCCCTACCGGCAGGTCCGCGAACGCCGCCATGTACTGCTGCCAGATGTGCTGGCGTCTCGTCCAGTTGGCGTCCACGCGCTCGAGCTGATGCAGGCCGATCGCCGCCTGCAGATCCATCATGTTGTATTTGAATCCGATGTCGACTACCTGGTAGTGGCGGTAGCCGACATCCCCGAACCGGTGCCACGCGTCCTTGCTCATACCATGCAACGCAAGCACCTTGGCGCGTGCGATCAGCGCATCGTCACTGGAGATGATCATTCCACCTTCGCCAGTTGCCACGTTCTTGGTGGAGTAGAAACTGAAACAGCCGATGTCGCCGAACGTGCCGGCCTTGCGCCCCCGGTATTCGGTTTCGATGGCGTGGGCGCAATCCTCGATCACCATCAGGCCGTGGCGGTCCGCGATCTGCATGATGCGATCCATGTCACAGGGGCGCCCTGCGAAGTGCACCGGAAGGATCGCGCTGGTGCGTGGCGTGATTGCCGCCTCGATCGCAGCGGGGTCGATGCATTGTGTGACGGGGTCGACATCCGCGAGCACCGGCGTCAAGCCTGCATGGATGATCGCGTTGGCGGTGGCGCAAAACGTCAGCGGTGTGGTGACGACCTCGCTGCCGGGTTCAAGATTGGCGGCCACCATCCCGACATGCAGCGCGGCGGTGCAGGAGTTGAGCGCTGCCGCCTGCGTATGTGCCAGCCCCTTGTAGAGGGCGAAGTCTTTCTCGAACTGCGCTACCCGCGGGCCTGTGCCCAGCCAGCCTGAGCGCAGGCAGGCCTCCACTTCCGAAATTTCGGCCTCCTGAATCTGGGGCGCACCAAACGTAATGAAATCGGAAGTCATGATGTCGAGGTGGATGGCAGGCAAAGGTTGCGCAGCGGTCAAGCAGCACGGCTCGTCATACCCGGGACTTTAATAGGTGTCGTGCCCATGCGCGGCTCCTGAGGCCGCTTTGAACTGCGCAAGATTCTCTCTGAAGCGTGAATCGTCGGGGGCCAGGTCGACCGCCTCCTGCATCATTCTGATTGCAAGCGCTCGGTCACCCAGTACGCCCCACGCAAAATTGGAATAGAGCGACCGGATCAAAGCCTCGTTCGGATTGGCGTCCAGCGCAACGAGGAGGGTTCTAAAGAGCTGTTCGTCATCCAGATCGCAGGTGCCTTGCACGCGGCATTCGATCATGCCGTGCAGGGCGCTGATCTGCTCCGGGCCCGCGGCTCCGGCTCCGATTTTATGGCGGATGCGTGGCCAGACATCGTCCGGCACCGGCCTGTCGTAGCGCGCCGACATGATCACGATGGCCTGCTCGGGCAAGGGCGACCGGGACGGCAATTCGCTGGCGTGCTCGAATTGAAGAAACGCGAGCGAGACAAGGGGAGATTCACGATTGTTGCCTGCTTTCTCTAGCATCAGTCTGCCGAGGTCATAGCTGGCGCGGAGCGATGAGGGATTGCGATTCTCCAGTGTCAAGGCGAGGCGGAACGGTTCCGCCCACGTGTGGACCTGGATGGCGCAAAGGATCGCCAACCCTGTGACCAGAAGGCCGCCATAGATGCGCCGCGCCGTGCGGTCATGGTGGAGAGCAAGCAGCGCAAGCAACTGTGTGGCGGCCAGCACGATTCCGAGGAGCGCGAGATAGTTGCGGTGCTCGAACATCAATTCCAGAGCAACCACGTTGCTGCTGAGCGCGTGGGCCACAAAGAACCAGAGGATGCCGAAGCTTGCCAGCGGCGCCAGGCGGCGCAGCATCCACGCTGTGATCGCCAGCGTGAACAGAACGAACAGTCCGATCCAGGTTCCCGGAGGCGATGTCAGGCTCGTCGAAACGGGAAAGTTGTCGTAATAGAAAAGGAGTGCTTCTGGCCTTGGAAACGCGATCTGCCCGAGGTACACCAGTAGCACATGTGCCTGGGTCAGCAATCGCTCGGCCATCGTGAAATCGCGGAATGCGTAGGCGTCGGGCGCCAGGGCGCCGGGCAGGATGCGGACAAGAAACAACACGATCGCCGCGAGCAGGCCCGCCAGATAGACTCCGCCGATCACACGACGCCGCCGCGTTCCGTCGCGAAAGCGGAATGCGAACAGCTCGAGCAGCAGGGCATATCCGGGCGCGAGCAGCGCGGTTTCCTTGAAGCCCAGGCCGAACGCTAGGCCGCATGCGGCGACGAGCAGCCAAGGCCAGTAGCGCAGGCCCGCAATCTGCAAGGTCCTCGCCCGCGTATACGCAATGAGGCACAGCAGCACCCCGGTGGCGGCGCCCACCTCCATGCGCTGGACGACGTAGAGAACACTCGACACCTGCAGAGGGTGCAAAGTCCATGCGAGCGCCATGAGCAACGCGGCGAATGTGCCGAGCGCTGCGTTGGCCCGGGCTGCCGGCATCAGCGCGCACAGTTGCCGCACCAGCACGAAGACCAGCACGCCGTTGAGCAGATGCAGCACAAGCCCGGTCAGTTTGAGCCAGAACGGGTCAAGCCCGGTGAAGTAATGATTGAGCGCAAAGCTGAACAGCGCGAGCGGGCGCCCGGAGCCACTGGCGATCCCGTGCGCGATCGCCCTGTGCCAAGCCGACGGCTCGAGGCTCGTGACCTTCCAGTCCGGATCATGGACCAGATTCGGGAAGTCGTCGAAGACGAAGCCGCCCTGCAGGCCGGGCCAGTACAGAAGCAGGCCGATGGCCACGATTAGCAGCGGGCCGGCGGCGGCCATCAGCCGAGAATGATCTCGCACGGTCGCATCCTGGAAAAAACAAAAGCCGCTTGCGCGGCTTCTGTTTTGAAACGTGACGCTGTCGCTTATGCGCGGCAGGCCGACGGGCGGAACTTCGGCTGGATGGTGCCGCCGGTGCAGACCCACGTGATGCTGCCACCTTCGTCGTTCGGCACGAGAGTGAACGTGCCGCCTGCGATCTTGGCACTGGCAGACGTGGCCGACTTCATCGTCGCCGTAATAACGCCACCTGCGCTGACGCCCACCGAAGCGACGTACTTGCCGTTGATGCTGCCTGGGGTAGCAGTCAAGCCGGCCATTGTATTGGTGCTGGGGTATGCACCCTTGTCAGCGTAATACTCAGCGACTGCAGTCTTGGCGCCCGACGTCAGGCTCATGGCTTCCGACACCTGCGAACGAGCGACGTAGTCCTGGTACGCCGGCAGCGCGATCGCGGCCAGGATGGCAATGATCGCGACGACGATCATCAGTTCGATCAGGGTGAAGCCCTTCTGCATCTTCTTCATGGTGTATCCCCTAGGAGTGATTGGTTCCACGTGCCGCGTGGCCCGGCTGGTGCCGATCCGTGGGCAGCCGTGCGAATGCACGTGCGCTGAGTGTTAAGCATGAGGCGTGCCAACTCTTTCAAAACGGGCCCTGAACAGTGCAGGACGGGCGGCGGTCACAATCCAGTATGGGAATGTGAGAGTCGCAGGCGCGGGAATGGCCGTAAAGCGTCACCAAGTGACGCGATTGGTGGTGAAAGGTCAAGGGGCTATGAGGGATATCGGCGTTCTGCCTGTCTGCTTGAGGTTGGCATGCGCCTCACCCCCCCTCATGTCACCACGCGCTTTCTGCAGTTCGTACGCGTCTTCCCAGGCGTAGGTGGAGATGCAGTGGCGGGCGCGGCAATTGGAGGCACCGCATTGGGCGGGGCTTGCAGGGCGCCCGCTGTGCGGTAGTGCAGGGCATGGCGTAACGCGTACCGCGGGTGCGCGGTGTCTGCGAGCGCTAGCGAAGGTCTGACGAACGGCCGTTATCCCGGCAAAGGCGGGAATAACAGTGACCTTGAGCCTCAGAGCGGAAGGCGCTGGATTCCCGCCTTCGCGGGAATGACGGCCGAAAGCGGGATTTCTCACGCCGTCTCTGTGTTTCGCGTGCCTGACGGGCGGCCTGTCCTTGAGGCTCAGTCGATCCCGAGCTTCTTCAACTTGTAGCGCAGGGCCCGGAAGGTGATGCCCAGTGCCGCGGCGGTCTTGGTTTTGTTGTAGCGGTTTTCCTGCAGCGCCTGCTGGATGGCGGCGCGCTCGATGTCCTCGATGAAGGAGGGCAGGGCGGTGCCGGCGGTTTCGTAGGGGCTGACGGTGCGCGGGTCGCGCGGTGCGGCGCTGCTGGGCGGCAGGGCCGGGTGGGTGCCGGTGATGACCGGCGACTGCGTGCGCGGTGCGCCGGGGCGTGCGGGCAGGTGCAGGTCGTCGGCAGTGATGCGGTCGCCGTCGGCCATGGCGAGGGCGCGTTCGAGCACGTTTTCCAGCTCGCGCACGTTGCCGGGAAACGGATAGGCCTCGAGCGCGGCGACGGCATCGTCGTCGAGCATCGGCGGCGCGCGATGCATGGCCTGGGCCAGGCGCTGGAGGATGGCGTTGGACAGCAGCGGCAGGTCACCGGTGCGCTCGCGCAGCGGCGGCACGTTGAGGCCGATGACGTTGATGCGGTAGTAGAGGTCGTGGCGGAAGCGGCCCTCGTTGACCAGGGCGCCGAGATCCTTGTGCGTGGCCGAGAGCAGGCGCACGTCGACCTGCACCTCGGCGGACGCGCCGACCGGGCGGATGCACTTCTCCTGGATGGCGCGCAGCAGCTTGACCTGCATCGGCAGCGGCAGTTCGGCCACTTCGTCGAGGAACAGGGTGCCGCCGTCGGCGGCCTGGAACAGGCCGGGCTTGTCGCTGTGCGCGCCGGTGAAGCTGCCCTTCTTGTGGCCGAAGAACTCGCTTTCCATCAGCTCGGTCGGAATCGCGCCGCAGTTGACCGGCACGAACGGCCCACCGGCGCGCGCGCCCTGGGCGTGGATGGTGCGGGCGACGAGCTCCTTGCCGGTGCCCGATTCGCCGTTGATGTACACCGGCGCCTGACTGCGGGCGACCTTGGCGATGGTGTTGCGCAGCGTGACCATGGCATCGGACGCACCGAGCAGGCGGCTGCTCTGTTCCTCGCTGGTGCGCCGTACGCGCTCGCCCAGTTCCAGCGCCTGGCGGACCAGGCCGCGCAGCACGTGGATGTCGACCGGCTTGCTGACGAAATCGAAGGCCCCGGCCTTCAACGCCTCGACCGCGGCCTCGACGTTGCCGTAGGCGGTGATCACCGCGACCGGCGTGCCGGGAAAGCGCGTGCCGATCTCGCCGACCAGTTCCAGGCCGGAGCCGTCGGGCAGGCGCATGTCGGTCAGGCACAGGTCGTAGGACACGGTGGCCAGCATTTCGCGGGCGGCCGCCAGGTTGGGAGCGGTGTCGGTGCGCAGACCCATCCGCCCCAGCGTCAGTACCAGCAGTTCACGGATGTCGTGTTCGTCGTCGACGATCAGGGCGCTGCGGTTCTCGCTCATCGAGGCGGGCTAAACGTGTGTTTGGATGTGACGCATGGTGACAGCTTTTGCCCCGACTGACGAGCGCGACACCGGTGGCCAAGGCGGGGGCGGTGAGCTGTGGAATGTGCTGTAGGAGCAACTGTCTTCTCACCCAGGCAGTGTTCTCCATTCAGTCCCGTCTCGGGCCATGGCATTGAGACGGATCAGAAGGACTCGCATGCAGGCGGTGACAGCGAGCTTGGCGCACTTGCCTTGC
>NTJG01000017.1 GCA_002324875.1 Lysobacteraceae bacterium NML93-0793 | reverse complement strand
CACCCTCTCCCTGGTGACTATAGCTGTATGGAACCACCCGATCCCATTCCGAACTCGGAAGTGAAACGTACATGCGCCGATGGTAGTGTGCATCTAGCATGCGAGAGTAGGTCATCGCCAGGGTTTTTAACCCGAAACCCCCGCCCACAAGGCGGGGGTTTCTTTTTGCGCGCACTACCTGCGCGGAGATAATCTAGCGACGGCTTGGAGGCGCATTGCAGGCGGAGATCAGCCCGTCAGGCGAGCCGCTGGGACTGCGAAGCGAACCACCTCTGTCGAGTTTGCGAACGATCGAGACGCATAAATCTCGAGAGAATCTGCTGCATCCAAGCGGAGCGATTTACTGCAAGAGCGGGAGGTTTGAAGCCGCCACTGTCTCGAGAATGCCTGGCGACGTGCGGCAGCGCGTGGATGACTGCCAGCCGACTCGAATGGCGCGCCTGGATTGCGGCGATGAGATGGGTTTATCGATCTCGGCGGTGAGGTTCAACGCGGCCGCAGACAGTCCTGGATCAATGGTTCTTGCGGGCGATAGGTTCAACCGCATGTGTGGCGGGCGCACGGGCCTCTGGCCCAAACCCTCTCGCGCATCCCTCAGCACGGACGCGTCGCAGGAATGCTGGCCGCTCCGGCACTGCGTCAGTGGGCGGTGAGGTGGGCGGCCCTGAGCGGGCAGGCGCGTTTTCCGTCGTCCGACCGGGTTTTCGCGAGAGTGTTTCTGAGTCAGCGAACCCGAAGGGTGCTCCCGGAGAACAGCAGATCGATCCGCACCTCCGTACCCTTTGCATCAGTGAGGAATAGACCTTTCTGCCGGGATGGGGAGCGAAGGCAAGCCTCTTTAGATCTTTCCTGACGACGAGCGCATGCGGCGCCTTACGGTAACCGTGAGCGGCTTGCTAGGATTGCCGCCCGCGGGCCTATAGCTCAATGGTCAGAGCAGAGGACTCATAATCCTTTGGTTCCAGGTTCGAGTCCTGGTGGGCCCACCACACGTCCGCTTCGCGTGAAGCTTACATACCGGCCGCTACAGTCGCCGAACCTGAATACGACCCGGGGTTGCCGTGCGACGACGTGAACTATTGGCAGCGGCCATCACCGCGCCGCTGCTCGGGCACTGGTGGCCGGCCCTTGCGCTCGAGGCATCAGGCGTCGCATCGCCCTTCGATGCCGACACGGTGGCAGGACTGGCGAAGGCGCTGGCGGCGCGCGACTACGTCGAAGCGGAGTCCGCGTTGCCTCGGGTGCTCGAAGAGGCCAGCTACGACGCGTATCGTGATTTTCGCTACCGCGCGGACCACGCGCTGTGGCAGGAAGAAGGCGATGCCCGGTTCCAGGCGCAGTTCTTCCACCGCGGATTTCTGTTCCGGCCGAAGGTCGACATCCACGTGGTCGATGGTGGCCAGGCGCGCGCGCTCCCGTTCTCGACCGAGTTGTTCGACTACGCGCCGAACCCCGCACCGGATCTCGACGACATCGGATTCGCCGGCTTCCGGCTGCATGCGCCGCTCAACAGGGCCGATTACTTCGACGAGCTCTGTGTGTTTCTGGGCGCGAGCTACTTCCGCGCCGTGGGCCGCGGGCTGGGCTATGGCCTGTCCGCCCGCGGTCTGGCCCTCGGCACCGGCGAGCCGGCGGCCGAGGAGTTTCCGGCGTTTCGCGCGTTCTGGTTGCATCGCCCGGTTGCGGGAAGCCCGTCGATCACGATCGATGCCCTGCTCGACAGCCCGAGCGTGGCCGGCGCATTCCGGTTCGTGGTGACGCCGGGTGAGGACACCGTGTTCGATGTCGATGCACGCCTCTATCCGCGCGTCGCGCTCGAGAAGACAGGCATCGCGCCGCTGACCAGCATGTTCCACTTCGATGCGTCGGGTCGACGCGATGTCGACGATTACCGGCCGGCGGTCCACGATTCCGACGGACTCGCCGTGTTCACCCGGACGGGCGAGCAGGTCTGGCGCCCCCTGCATAATCCGCGTGCGATCCAGCACAGCGGATTCCAGGGCGAAGCGCCTGTCGGATTCGGGCTGATGCAGCGCAAACGCGACTTCGCCGATTTCGAGGATGGCGAGGCCCACTACGAACGCCGGCCGTCGGCGTGGATCGAGCCGCTCGGCGACTGGGGCGATGGCGAGGTGCACCTGGTCGAGATTCCGACCGCGGACGAGTACCACGACAACATCGTCGCGTTCTGGCGCCCCGCGACGCCGCTGCCGGCGGGGCAGGAGAGCCGCTGGCGCTACCGTCTGTACTGGACGGCCACGCATCTCTGGCAACCGGCGTTGGCGCATATCGTGGCCACTCGGATCGGCGCGGTGCCCAAAACCACACGGGGCGCGCGGCTGATCGTGATCGATCTCGATGGTGGCCCGGAGCGGGCGGAGGCGCTGGATGTCGAGGTCCGGGCGTCGGTGGGCACCGTGCGGAATGCCGTCGTCCACGCGCGGCCCGGAGGCGGCTGGCGTGTCGGCTTCGAGTACGAGCCAGACGGCCAGGCTGTCGCGGAACTGGGGATGCGGGTCTTGCAGCAGGGGCGTGCGGTGTCGGAAACGTGGCTCTACCGGTGGCAGGCGTGAGCGCACCCACCGCCGAGCAGATCTCTACGCCGATGATGCCGCCGGAGTCGACACTGTCGATGCCGGTGCAGAGCCTGCGCGAAGGGCGCTTGGCGGCCGGGCACTTGCCCACGTCGCCGAGTGGCATGGCCTGGCGGCGCGCGTCGATTCTGGTGACATCGGCCGTGCTGACCCTGTTCGCCGCCTACCAGATCTGGTGGCTGCTGCGCATCGGCGGTATCGACGTGCTCGAGGGCCTGCTGCTGCTGGTCTTCGTGCCGTTGTTCGCCTGGATCGTGCAATCGTTCGTGAGCTCGCTCGCAGGCTTCGTCCTGGTGATGCAACGGCGGCCCGCGCGGCTCGGCATCGATCCCGATGCGCCGCTGCCCGTGCTGCAGCGACGCACGGCCCTGCTGATGCCGACATACAACGAGGACCCAGGTCGCCTGTTCGCAGGCCTGCAAGCGATTTGCGAATCGCTGGTCGAGACCGGCCAGGGCGATGCCTTCGACGTGTTCGTACTCAGCGATACGCGTGATGCCGGGATCCACGCACGTGAGCTGCAGGCGTTTGGGCAGTTACGCACGCAGTGCCCCGCGATCCGTCTGTACTACCGGCGGCGCGACGACAACAGCGAGCGCAAGGCCGGCAATATCGCCGAGTGGGTGCGCCGCTGGGGCGGCGCCTATCCGCAGTTCCTGATTCTCGATGCCGACAGCCTGATGACCGGCGACACCCTGGTACGCCTGGCCGCTGCGATGGAAGGCCACGACGACGTGGCGCTGATCCAGACCCTGCCGGTCATCGTCAACGGCGCCACGGTGTTCGCGCGGATGCAGCAGTTTTCCGGCCGCATGTACGGGCCGGTGATCGCCCACGGCGTGGCCTGGTGGCACGGCGCGGAGAGCAACTACTGGGGCCACAACGCGATGATCCGCACGTCGGCGTTCGCCGCGCACGGCGGTCTGCCGGCGTTGGAGGGCACCACGCCGTTCCGCGGTACCGTGCTCAGTCACGACTTCGTCGAGGCCGCGTTGCTGCGCCGCGGTGGCTGGGCGCTGCACATGATTCCCACGCTCGGCGGCAGCTACGAGGAAGGGCCGCCGACCTTGACCGACATGCTGGTGCGCGACCGGCGCTGGTGCCAGGGCAATCTTCAGCACGGCGGCGTGCTGCCCGCGCGTGGCCTGCACTGGGTGAGCCGCTGGCATCTGCTGATCGGCATCGGCCATTACCTCACCGCGCCGCTGTGGGCGATGCTGGTGCTGGTCGGCCTGGCGGTGCCGCTGCAGCACGGCATGCCGGGCGACGGCGGCTTCTCGGTGGCGCGCTACTGGATGGCGATCGACGACGGGCGTTTCCTCGGCGTGTTCGTGTTGACGATGACCATGCTCTTCGCACCGAAGATCCTCGGCTATATCGCGACCGTCAGCGATCCGCAGTTGCGTCGCGGCTGCGGCGGCGCGGCGCGTGGCCTGGTGAGTCTGCTGATCGAGAACGTGCTCGCGGCCCTGATGGCGCCCGTGACGATGTACGTGCAGTCGCGCGGTGTGGCCGAGGTGCTGGCGGGCCGCGATTCGGGCTGGGATGCGCAGCAACGCGACGACGGCCGCCAGACCCTCGGCGATCTGTGGCGCAACTACCGCGGCACCACCGTGCTCGGTGTGTTGATGGGCATCGCGGCGTGGCTGATGTCGCCGGGGCTGGCGCTGTGGATGTCGCCGATGATCATCGGTCTGGCCGCGTCGATCCCGATCGTGATGCTGACGTCCTCGCGGCGCGCCGGACTCGCGATGCGCCGGCATCGTCTGTTCGCCACGCCCGAGGAGCAGGCGCCGCCCCCCGTGCTCGCACGCGCCAGCGCGCTGCGCGCACAGGCCGATGCGGCCGCGCGTCCGGCCCCGGAATCGAACGCGATCGCATCCGCCGACTGACTCGCCCGGTCCGGTCGCGCCGAGCGCTTACACTGGCGGGCGGATGAACCGAACGGGATCTGCATGAACGACACCGCCGCACTGCTCGACTGCATCGAACGCGAGACCGGCCCGACACCCGAATGGGCGGTGATCTGGCTGCACGGCCTCGGCGCGGACGGGCACGATTTCGTGCCGCTGGTGCCCGAACTGGTGCGTCCGGGCTGGCCGGCGATCCGGTTCCTGTTCCCGCATGCGCCGGTGCGCGCGGTCACGATCAACAACGGCACGCGCATGCGCGCCTGGTACGACATCGTCGATTTCGATCTCGCCAACCGGGCCGACGAAACCGGGGTGCTCGAATCGGTCGCCCAGGTCGACGCACTGATCGCGCGCGAGGGCGCGCGGGGCATTCCTGCATCACGGGTGATCCTGGCCGGCTTCTCCCAGGGCGGCGCGGTCACGCTGGCTGCCGGCCTGCGCCGCCGTGAACCGCTCGCGGGCCTGGTCGGCCTGTCGACCTACCTGCCGGCCGCGAACGGCGCCCAGGCTGCGCTGGTCGACGGTGCCAACCGGCAGCCTGTGTTCATGGCCCACGGCACGCAGGACCCGGTGGTGCCGTTGCTCGCCGGTCAGCAGAGCGCCGCGCTGCTGCGCCAGTTCGGCTTCGATGTGCAGTGGAGCACCTATCCGATGCCGCATTCGGTCTGTGCCGAGGAAGTGGCGGCGCTGGGCGACTGGTTCGACACCCGGTTCGCGGCCGGCTGATCCATGGGCGCGCCCGTGCCCGACGGCATCTGGCTGCCGGATCTGTGCCGGCTTCCGCGCCTGCTGACGATGCTGGGCCTGGCCCAGCTGACCGTCGTGCTGGTGATGCTGGTGCCGATGGCGACACCGCCGTGGGACGGCGCTCAGTTCGTGTCGGCCAGCGGCTATGCGCTTTGGCTGGCGCTGTCGGTCTCGGTCCTGCTGTGCGCGGGGCGCAAGCGGCTGTCGCGCTTGCCGATGCGCGTGGGGGCGACGGCCGCGCTCGGGCTCGCGCTCACCGTCGCGGTGATCGCGTCGGCCGTGGTCCACGGCCTCTTCGCGAGCATCGCCGAAGATCCGGCACTGCCGGGCTTCGGACGCTTCGTCGGGGGCAGCGCCGCGGCTGTCGTCCTGCTGACCGCGATCGCGCTGCGGTATTTCTACGTCATCGACCGCTGGCAGGCCCAGGTGGGCGCGCAGGCCCGCGCCGAGGCCGATGCCCTGCAGGCTCGCATCCGGCCGCATTTCCTGTTCAACAGCATGAACATGATCGCGACCCTGCTGCGACGCGATCCGGAGGTGGCCGAGCGCGCGGTGCTGGACCTGTCCGACCTGTTCCGCGCGGCGCTCGGCGCCGGTGGCGGCACATCGACGCTGGCCGACGAGGTCTCGCTGGCCGAGCAGTATCTGTCGATCGAGCAACTGCGCCTCGGCGACCGCCTCCAACTGCATTGGAGCAAGGGCGACGATCTGCCGTGGTCGATGCCGATGCCGCGCCTCGTGCTGCAGCCCCTGCTGGAAAATGCGGTGCTGCACGGCATCTCGCGCCTGCCCGAAGGCGGCACCATCGACGTGGTGCTGGACGCGCATGAAGGCGTGCTCGAAATCGCCGTCTCCAATCCCTCGCTGCCGCCGTCCGATGCGCCCGCACAGGGCGCCGGCTATGCCCAGGCGAGCATCGCGCATCGGCTGGGCTACGCCTTCGGGCCGCGGGCATCGATGTGCTACGGCTGGAACGCCGGCCGCTATGCGTGCACCATCCGGGTGCCGGTGGCCGATTCCGCGCCGGCATGGACGGGGAGCGGACGACCATGAAGGTGGTGATCGCGGACGACGAGCCGCATGCACGCGAGCGGCTGCGCCTGCTGCTCACGCAGCTGGGCGGCATCGATATCGTGGCCGAGGTCGGCGATGGCCGCAGCGCGCTGGAAGCCTGCGCGACGCACGATCCGGCACTCGTGCTGCTCGATATCGCGATGCCCGGCATCGACGGCCTGGAGGTCGCGCGCCACCTCAGTGCCTTCGAGCCCCGGCCGGCGGTGGTGTTCTGCACCGCGTACGACGCGCATGCACTCAAGGCGTTCGAGGCGGCCGCGGTCGACTACCTGGTCAAGCCGGTCCGCCCGGAGCGCCTGCAGGCGGCGGTGGAGCGCGCGCGCACCTTCACCGCGGGACGCGCGTCGAACGATGAAGGCCACGGCGACAAGCGCCGCAGCCATCTGTGTGCGCGACTGCGCGGCAGCCTGCGGTTGATTCCGATCGAGGAGATCCGCTACCTGCAGGCCGAGGAGAAATACGTCGTCGTGCATCACGCACGCGGCGAGGATCTGGTCGAGGAGTCGCTGAAATCACTCGAGGACGAGTTCGGCGACCGCTTCGTGCGCATCCACCGCAATTGCCTGGTCGCACGCCATGAACTGGTGGAACTGCGCCGCGATCTGGATGGCCACGTGCACGCGGTGTTGCGTCACGGCGACCGGCCGCTGGAAGTCAGCCGCCGCTGCGTGACCCAGTTGCGCGACACGATCCGCCAGCTCTGACCGCACGCCGCGGTGCGTGTGCCCCGTGGCACCGGCGGATCGCCGATAATGCCGGCATGGAACGTCTGCGTATCGCCACCCGCAAGAGCCCGCTCGCGCTGTGGCAGAGCGAACACGTCGCCGATGCACTGCGTGCGCGGCACCCGGGCCTGCACGTCGAACTGGTGCCGCTGAGCACGCGCGGCGACGAGATTCTCGATCGCTCGCTGGCCGCGATCGGCGGCAAGGGGCTGTTCCTCAAGGAACTGGAAATCGCCATGCAGGCCGGGGATGCGGACTGCGCCGTGCACTCGCTCAAGGACGTGCCGATGACGCTGGAGCCCGGCTTCGCGATGCCGGCGATCCTGCTGCGCTCCGATCATGCCGATGCCTTCGTCAGCGACAGCGCGGCGTCGATCGACGCTCTGCCGCAGGGCGCGCGCGTCGGCACCTCGTCGTTGCGTCGTCAGGCGCAGCTGCGGGCGCGGCGTCCGGATCTCGACATCCGGGACCTGCGCGGCAACGTCAACACGCGGCTGGCGAAGCTCGACGCGGGCGATTACGACGCGATCGTGCTCGCTTGCGCCGGATTGCTCCGGCTCGGCCTGGCGACGCGGATCCGCGCCCGGCTCGACGCGCCGGACTGGCTGCCGGCACCGGCCCAGGGCGCGATCGCGGTGGAGTGCCGCGACGATGCCCCGCAGGTCCACGCCCTGCTCGCCGCGCTCGACGATGCGCCGACGCGTCGCTGCGTCGAGGCCGAGCGTGCGATGAACCGGGCCTTGCACGGCAGTTGCCACGTGCCCGTCGCCGCGTACGCGCGGCTCGAGGGCGACCGGCTGCTGCTCGACGGACTGGTGGGCTCGGCGGCCGACGGCCGCACGGTGCGCGCGAGCGGCGAAGGCACGCCGGGTGAGCGGGAAGCGCTGGGCAGCACGGTGGCCGCCCGGTTGCTCGAACTCGGCGCCGGCGCCTTCCTGCCCGGCTGAGCGGGATCAGAAGGTGTAGCGCACCTCGAGCGAGCTTTCGGTGTCGGTGCGTCCACGGCCGCCGTTGCCCAGCGTGTCGTGGCGCAGCTCGAAATCCGAGCGCAAGGTCCACTGCGGAAACATTTCGTAATCGAAGGCGAGCGTCTGGCGCAGGAACGTGTTCTCGCGCCCCGCCTCCACCTGCACCTGCTGGGTGAACGATGCATGCCGGCCCAGTTCCTGCGACAGCAGCAGACGGCCGCGCGCCACCGGCCCGGGCAGGGCGGTGCCGTAGTCGGTATAGGGTTCGATGCGCAGCCCGGTGCCGAACTCGACCTGCAGCAGCGTGTCGGGACTGCGGATCGCCTCCAGGCCGTAGGTGGTGTCCCATTTGACGTGGTTGCCGCCCGAGCGGATGCGGTCACGGGGGGCATAGGGCGAATTGAGCGGCGCGAGGCGCCGGTTGGGCAGTTTGACCACGGCCGGCGCGACGGTCCTCGCCCGCACGCCGGGCGCACGCGGCGACCAGATGCGCTGATACGAGGCCACCGGTGTCCATTCGGCATCCGAACACGCCAGCCGATAGCAGGGCAGGCGCAGCGGCACCTGCCGCGACGCCACTGCGACGACGGCGGGGTGTTCCGGTGCGGCCGGAAGCGGCGATGTGTGGACGGGCAGGCCTGCGATGGCCAACCACCAGCCGGCGATCATGACAGCCATTCATGTAATCGATTCCATCCGATTATGCCGAGGCGGTATGACGCTTCCAAGCGCGGACACCCGCGCGATTCAGATTCCGTGATCCGCGGCGCGCTCGGGATGGGGTGTGACGCGGGGGTGGTGTGTCGACCCCGCCCGGTCGAGCCACGCGGCAGCCAGCAGCGCGAGCGTCGCCATCGCCAGTGAAACCGTCGCCGGCAGCCAGGTACCCAGCAGCAACGCGAGCACCGGGCCCGCAACCAGCAGACCCGGCACGTGCGCGCGCCGGCGCAGCGGCGGCGCCGGCCGGGAAACGGTCCCCGGCCGGCCGTCGACGACGTGGCACAGCGCGAGCACGACGCCCAGCCCCAGCAGCGTCGCCAGCATCAGCCGGCCGTCGCCTGCGGCGCCGAGGCGCTGCTCCATCAGCAGGTAGAGCAGCCCCAGCCCGGTGGCCATCGCGAAGAGCAACTGGATCGGCACCTGCAGCGGACGCGGGCGCGCCTGCGGCCCGTTCGATGCGACCGACTCCGCGGCGATCGCACCGAATGCCAGCAGCACCAGCAGCACGCCGAGCACGCCCACGGCCGTCGGCGCGCGCACGGCCAGCCCGCCGTGCAACGAGACTGCCAGCAGACACGCGACGAGCAGCGCGCCGATGCCCAGCAGCCCGCTGTGTTCGCGCCAGGCCCGCGCGCGGCCTGCAGCCGCAGCGCCGGCGGCTGCGATCAGCACGCCAAGCACGAAGCCCGGGCCCTGCACCAGCGACAGCGCGGTCGCACCGCCCGGACGCAGTTGCAGCAAGGCCGTCGTGATCCCGCACCACATCAGCAGCCCGAAGCCGGCCGCCGCCACTGCGCCGCCCAGCGCCATCCCCGTCGATCGCATGTGTGCCCCATCGGTGTCCCCGTCCGACAGCGTGCCACGCGGACGCCGTCTGCAATACCGCCGGAGCGGCGCCGACCGACGAAGCCCCCCGGTGGGCCGACGCGCGGATGGGATACTGGGGCGCCATCCACTCCACACGAGCCCATGACCGGACTGTCCATCGACACCGTCGACATCGCGATCCTTGGAGGCGGCGCCGCCGGTGCACTGGTCGCGCGGCATCTGCTCGCGCTCCGTGACCTCCGGGTGGCGCTGGTCGAACCTCGCGGCGTCGCCGGCCGGGGGGCCGCGTATTCCACGGCGCGCCCGGAGCATCTGCTCAACGTCAATGCGGCGCGGATGAGTGCGTTCCAGGACGTTCCGGACGATTTCCTCGCGTTTCTGGCCGCGCGCCGTGGCGTCGCACCGGCGGATCTGGCGGGTGTCTTCGCACAGAGGCGCGACTACGGTGCCTATCTCGAGGATCGGGTCGCCGCCGTCGTCGATCAGGCCGCGCTCGATCTGCGGACGACGTCCGCTGTCGAACTGCAGGCGAACGGTCGGGGCTATGCGATCGGGCTCGCCGATGGCGGCATGCTCACGGCGCGGACCGTCGTGCTCGCGCTGGGCAACCTGCCGGCGGCGTTGCCGGTCCCGGTGCGCGATGCAGGGCCGGATGCGGTGGTCGAGGCCTGGGATTACGAGGCCATCGCCGCAATCGATCCGGCCGACGACGTCGCTATCGTCGGCGCCGGGCTGAGCATGGTCGACACCCTGCTCACGCTGCTGGCCAACGGGCATCGCGGTGGAATCGTCGCGATGTCGCGTCATGGCCTGATGCCCTTGTCGCACGCGCCCGGCACCCAGCCGCAGCCGGGCGGCGTGGAAGCGTTGCTGCCACTGGGCGTGCGCGCGCGCATGCGCCTGCTGCGACAGTGGGCCGCCGGGGCGCAGGCCGAGGGCGGGCGCTGGCAGGATGCGCTGGAGCGGCTGCGTCCGCACGTCCAGACGCTGTGGCAGGCGTGGTCCGCCGGGGAGCAACGGCGGTTCCTGCGCCATGCGGTGCGGCTGTGGGATACCCATCGCCACCGCATCGCACCCGAGGTCGGCGATCGCATCGCCGCCATGCGGGCCGACGGGCGGTTCCGGCTGCATGCGGGGCGGCTCGAGGCGATCGGGTCGACGTCGGATGGACGGCTGCGCATCGACTGGCACCCGCGCGGTGACACACGCGGCGCGCAGATGACCGTCGACCGCATCGTCAATGCCACCGGCACCGAGAAGCGCGTCGACCGCGCCGGCGGATCGCTGCTGCCCGCCCTGCTGGCACAGGGCCTGGCCCGGCCCGGCCCGCACGGCATCGGCCTGGACACCAGCCCGGCGGGCCAGGTGCTGGGCGCCGACGGCGCGCCGGTGGCCGGCCTCTGGACGCTGGGTGCGCTGCGCACCGGCACGCTGTGGGAAAGCGTGGCGATGCCGGAACTGCGCGGACAGGCGGCCCGTCTCGCCGAGGCCGCCCTGGCCGGCCTCGAGGCGTCGCACTGAACACCGCTACAGGCAGTTCCGTTTCAGCCGCTCGATCTCCTCGTTCGCCAGCGCCCGGCCAGCGCCCATGTCGGCATTGGCGAGATGCTCGCGGATGCGCGGGCAGGGATCGCTGGGGCCGCCGCCGAACAGCGCGCCGATGCCGTGGACGACCTCCTGCGCCGACACCGGGCCGTGCATCGCGAACCGGCCGTCGGCCCGTGGTGGCGGCCGATGGCGCAACGGATCGGGCGTGAAGCTGCCCACGGGTGCGGCGCTGCGCGCCAGCGCCGAGGCCTGGTCCTGCAGCGAGGGCCGGGTCGGCGGCGCATCGACGACCGTCGGCGCGGTCACGTCGACAGCCTGAAGCGCGGGGCGACGTTGCCCCGCCGGCGGCGGCGATGTGCGTGACACGGATGACGGCATGGGTGGCGACTGCGGTGCCGCCGTCACGGACGCCACGGGCGGTGGCGGGCTCGGCGCATCGATCCAGACCACTTGCATCACCGGCGCCGACTGGCCCGGATGCAGCGCGTCCGCCGTCAGGCGCCACAACCCCACACCCAGCGCCAGATGCACCAGCAGCGTGGCGCCCAGCGCGACCGTGCGCGAGTGTGCATGTCCTTGCGGCACAGCCGTCCCCATCCTTGGCCCTGTCGGCCGACGCGACTGTAGACGGACCGCGTTAATCACCGGTTATGCACGCGGCCGCCACGCCGCGGGCGCGGCGCTCGGGCCATAATCCCGCGCATGGACCGATACGAACGCATCCTCTCGCTGCACCGCATCCTCAAGACCTCGCGCTATCCGGTCACGGTGGCCAAGTTGCAGGACGAGCTGGAATGCTCGCGCGCGACGGTCTATCGCGATCTGGCCTTCCTGCGTGATGCGCTGATGGCGCCGATCGTCGGTGACGGCGATGCCGGCTTCCGCTACGACAGCGACGAGGGCGGCCGCTTCGAACTGCCGGGCCTGTGGCTCAGTTCCGGAGAGCTGCATGCGCTGCTCGCGGCGCAGCAGCTGATGTCGCGCAGCAGCGGCGGTGTGCTGTCGAGTGCGCTGGCGCCGTTGCAGTCGCGCATCGAGAAACTGCTCGACGAACATTCGGCCGGCAAGCAATGGCCGGTGCAGCGGGTGCGGGTGATCCCGCATCGCGGCCGGCGCATGGACGAGCACGCGTTCCGCAACGTCTGCTCGGCGGTGCTGCAGCGCAAGCAGCTGTCGTTCGAATACCGAGCGCGCTCGACCGACGAGCGCACCAAGCGGACGGTCTCGCCGCAGCGCATCACCCACTACCGCGACAACTGGTATCTCGATGCCTGGGACCAGGATCGCGACGCGCTGCGCAGCTTCTCGGTCGACCGCATCACCAACGCGCGCGTACTCGCCACCGATGCGCGCGACATCGACGATGCCGAGCTCGACACGCATCTGGCCGGCAGCTACGGGATCTTCTCCGGGCCACCCAAGGGCATCGCGACCATCCTGTTCAGTGCCAAGGCCGCGCGCTGGGTGGCCGACGAGCACTGGCATTCGCAGCAGCAGGGCCGCTTCCTGCCCGACGGTCGCTACGAACTGAAGGTGCCCTACAGCGGCGCACGCGAGCTGCTGATGGACGTGCTGCATTACGGCGCCGATGCCGAGGTCGTGGAGCCGGTCGCGCTGCGCGAGCAGGCGCGATCGCTGCTGATGATGGCGCTGCAGAAGTACGAGGGCTGAGCCCCGCACGTCGTCTGCGGTTGCGGCCCCGCCGGGCGCCGCGGCCGGGCGCGCGCGTCCGAATGCTGGTTTCGCACAGCTGACACTGTCGCCGGCAAGCGCCGTCCAGAGCCCGTCTGATGCCGGCACCGCGGGGTCGCAGCCCGTGAGATGACCGCCTCGCACACTCGCCGCACGGCCCGATCCGGGCATGAGACGAGGCGTCGGTCATGTCGAATGTCGAATCCACTCCGCTTGAAGCGCGTGCGCCGCTGGGTGCCCTGTTACTGGGCCTGATGGCGATCGGGGCGGTCGTGCTGCTGTCGTTCCCCGGCGCGCGCGCCGGCACCAGTGCGTTCGGCTGGCCGCCGCTGTGGCTGCTCGGTCTGCCGGCGACCTCCTGGATCACGCTTCAATTGCTTCGCCTGCCACGCCGTCGCGGTCCGGCCTCGTCAGCGGGTCCGCGGCGGCGTCGGCCAGGCGTTTCGGTGCAGGCCCGGCGCCGTCCGGCACGGCCGCGTCGCGCCGGACTGGCGGCACGAGCCGCGATGGCGGCGGCCGGCCTGCTGCACGGCCTGCGTTGAGTCGCGGGGCGGGTCGGGGCGGGTCGGGGCGCTGCGCCAGTGACGTTGGTCATGGGGGCAGGCCGGGAGACGCGTGCTAGCGTTGCCGGCTATCCGCCATGCGCCCTTCGGAGTCGCCATGTCCCAACTGTCCAAGCTCTGCCTCGCCGCGGCCGTCGTCGCCGGAATGTCGATGGGCGCCGCATCTGCCCAGGAGGCCGCCGTGTCCGATCCCCACCAGTGGCTCGAAGCCGTCACCGACGAGAAGGCGCTCGACTGGGTGCGCGCGCAGAACGCCCGGGCCGAGGCCGAACTGGCCGCGACGCCCGAGTTCAAGCAGCTCGAATCCGACCTGCTCGCCATCTACGACTCGGACGACAAGATCCCCGGCGTCTACAAGCAGGGCGAGTGGTACTACAACTTCTGGCGCGACCGGAACCACGAGCGCGGCATCTGGCGCCGCACCACGCTCGAGGAATACCGCAAGCCGCAGCCGCAGTGGGAGACCGTGCTCGACCTCGACGCGCTCAATGCCGCCGAAGGCGAGAACTGGGTCTGGCACGGCGCGAACTGCCTGCGTCCGGCGTACACACGCTGCCTGATCGCGCTCTCGCGTGGCGGCGCGGATGCGGACGTCACCCGTGAATTCGACGTGTCGAAGAAGTCGTGGGTCGACGGCGGTTTCTTCCGCGAGGAGGCCAAGGGCGCGCTGGGCTGGATCGACCAGGACAACGTCTATGTCTACACCGATTTCGGCGACGGCTCGCTGACCTCGTCGGGTTACCCGCGCATCGTCAAACAGCTCGAACGCGGCCAGTCGATGGATCAGGCGACGCTGGTCTACGAAGGCCGGCCGGACGACATGTACATCGCCGCGATGCGCGACGACACGCCGGGCTTCGAGCGTGATTTCGTCAGCCGCACGCTGGCCTTCTACAACGACGAGCTGTATCTGCGCGGCGCCGACGGCCAGCTGACCAAGATCGACGCGCCGAACTCGGCCAACAAATCGGTCCATCGCGACTGGCTGATGCTGGAACTGCGCGAAGCCTGGAACGTCGGCGGTCGCGACTACGCGGCGGGCTCGCTGCTGGTGACCAAGTTCGACGACTTCATGGCCGGCAAGCGCGAATTCGAGGCGCTGTTCAAGCCCACCGAGACGACCTCGCTGGCCGGTGCGACCTGGACCAGGAACCACCTCGTCATCAACGTCCTCGAGGACGTCAAGAGCAGGCTCACCGTGCTGACGCCGGGCGCGGACGGCTGGACGCGCAGCGCGCTGACCGGCGTGCCCGAGCTCGGCACCGTCGCGGTCAGCGCCGTCGACAGCGACGAGTCCGACGCGGTGTGGATGACGGTCACCGACTACCTGACGCCCAGCACGCTGATGCTGGCGGAAGTCGGCAGCAACCGCGCGCCAGAAACCCTCAAGACGATGCCGGCATTCTTCGATGCCAGCACGCACGAGGTCGAACAGCACTTCGCCACGTCGAAGGACGGCACGCGCGTGCCGTACTTCCTGGTGCGTCCGAAGGACATGCAGCTCGACGGCAGCAACCCGACCCTGCTCTACGGCTACGGCGGCTTCGAGATCTCGCTGACCCCGGGCTATTCGGGCGGCGTCGGCAAGGGCTGGCTGGAGAAGGGCGGCGTGTACGCGGTCGCCAACATCCGCGGCGGCGGCGAGTACGGCCCGCGCTGGCACCAGGCGGCGCTCAAGCAGAACCGCCACAAGGCCTACGAGGACTTCGCGGCGGTCGCGCAGGACATGATCCAGCGCAAAATCACGTCCCCGGCGCATCTGGGCATCCGCGGCGGCAGCAACGGCGGTCTGCTGACCGGCAACATGCTCACGCAGTATCCGGAGCTGTTCGGCGCGGTCGTGATCCAGGTGCCGCTGCTCGACATGCAGCGCTATCACAAGCTGCTGGCGGGCGCGTCGTGGATGGCCGAGTACGGCAACCCGGACAAGCCGGAAGAGTGGGAGTTCATCCGCACCTTCTCGCCGTATCACCTGTTCGATGCGGCGAAGGACTACCCGCCGACGCTGATCCTCACCTCCACGCGCGACGACCGCGTGCACCCCGGCCACGCCCGCAAGATGATGGCGAAGATGTCGGAAGCCGGTAAGGACGTGCGCTACTACGAGAACATCGAAGGCGGCCACGGCGGCGCGGCGAACAACCGCCAGGCCGCGCACATGGACGCGCTCTACCTGACGTTCCTGTGGCAGCAACTGGCCAAGTGATTCCATCCCGCACCGGCCGCACAAGCGGCCGCTGTTCTTTTCAGCGTTGCATCCGCAGCGAGTAGACCCACCTATGAAGACATCTTTCCCCCGCATCGCCCTGCTGGCGATGCCGATCCTGACGAGCCTGAGCCTGATGAGTGTTTCCCCCGCCGCTACCGCGGCCACGCCGGTCCCACCCGACGCCGAACAGCGTCCCCACACCGTCGAGGCGCCGCACGGCGCCAAGCGCGAGGACGTCTATTACTGGCTGCGCGACGACAAGCGCGAAGACCCGGCGATGCTGGCCTACCTCAACGCCGAGAACGCCTACGCCGATGCGATGCTGGCGCCGCTCAAGCCTGTCGAGGATCGCCTGTACGACGAGATCGTCGGCCGCATCCAGCAGGACGACAGCTCGGTGCCGTATCGCGACCGCGGCTACTGGTACTACTCGCGCTTTGAGACCGGCAAGGACTATCCGGTGCATGCGCGCCGCGCCGATGGCGCCGGCGTGGATGCGCTGTCGATCCAGGCGGCGAATGCACGGGGCGATTTCAGCGGCGAGCAGGTCATGCTCGACGTCAACCAGCTCGCCGACGGCAAGGACTATTACGCCGTCGGCGACTGGGACGTGACCCGCGACAACCGCATCCTCGCCTACGCCGACGACACCAACGGCCGTCGCCAGTACACGGTGCGCTTCAAGAATCTCGAGACCGGCGAGGTCTATCCGGACGTCATCACCGGTGTGTCGGCGAACCTCGTCTGGGCCGACGACAACAGGACGCTGTTCTACGTCGAGAACGATCCGGAAACGCTGCTGACCGTGCGCGTGAAGAAGCACGTGCTCGGCACCCCGGTGGCGGACGACGTGCTCGTCTACGAGGAGAAGGACGACAGCTTCTACATGGGCATCGACCGCACGCGCGACGATCGCTACATCGTCATCGGTGTCGGCAGCACCGTGTCGAGCGAATTGCGCTATGCGCCGGCCGACAACCCGGAGACCTTCACCGTGCTCGCCCCGCGCGCGCGTGATGTCGAGTACGACGCCGACCATTACGGCGGCCGCTGGGTGATCCGCACCAACGCCGACAAGGCCACGAACTTCAAGCTCGTCACCGCGCCCAGCGATGCCACTTCGCGCCGCCAGTGGACGGATCTCGTACCGCACCGTGACGACGTCTACATCGAGGGTTACGAGCTGTTCGACGGCTTCACCGCGATCGAGGAACGCGCCGAGGCGCTGACCCGCGTGCGTGTGCTCAAAGCGGACGGCCGCGACGATTTCGTCCAGGCCGACGAGCCCGCGTATGCCATGGGCCTGTCGGTGAACTCCGAGCCCGACACGGACTGGCTGCGCTACAGCTACACCTCGCTGACCACGCCGGCGACGACCTTCGAGGTCAACACGCAGACCGGCGAGCGTCGCCAGCTCAAGCAGCAGACCGTGATCGGGTACGACCCGGCCAACTACGTCACCGAGCGGGTGTGGACGACGGCGCGCGACGGCGCGCGCATTCCGGTGTCGCTGGTCTATCGCAGGGGCTTCGAGAAGAACGGCACCGCGGCGCTGCTGCAGTACGGCTACGGCAGTTACGGCGCGTCGATGGATCCGGGCTTTTCGGTCACCAACGTCAGCCTGCTCGATCGCGGCATGGTCTACGCCATCGCGCACATCCGCGGCGGCGAGGAGATGGGGCGCGCCTGGTACGACGACGGCAAGCTGCTCAACAAGATCAACACCTTCACCGACTTCATCGACGTCACCGACGACCTGGTGCGCCAGGGCTATGCGGCGCCGGACCGCGTCGCGGCCTACGGCGGCAGCGCCGGTGGCCTGCTGATGGGCGCGATCTCGAACATGGCGCCGCAGAAGTACCGCGTGATCCTGTCGCAGGTGCCGTTCGTCGATGTGGTCACGACGATGCTCGATCCGAGCATTCCGCTGACCACCAACGAGTACGACGAGTGGGGCAACCCGGAAGACAAGCGCTACTACGACTACATCCTCGGCTATTCGCCCTACGACAACCTCGAAGCCAAGGCCTATCCGGCGATGTTCGTCGGCACCGGCCTGTGGGACTCGCAGGTGCAGTACTGGGAGCCGGCGAAGTACGTGGCCAAGCTGCGTGACCTCAACACCGGCGAATACCCGGTCGTGTTCCGCACGAACATGGAAGCCGGCCACGGCGGCAAATCCGGCCGCTTCCGTCGTTACCGCGAATCGGCGGAGATGTACGCCTTCATGCTCGAGCAGCTGGGCCTGGGCGCGGCGCCGGCCGCGCGCTGAGGGCAGGGTGCAGGGCGGGGCGCCGATCCGGCGTCCCGCGATGGATTGACGCGGGCGGCGCGGAGTTGCAGAATGCGCGGCTCGTCGCGGAGACTTCCGTGCGATCCGATGGCTATGTAGCTCAGCCGGTTAGAGCACAGCACTCATAATGCTGGGGTCGGTGGTTCGAGTCCACCCATAGCCACCAATGCGACGATCGACGAAAAGCCCGCCCTGTCGCGGGCTTTTTCGTGGCACGTATCCCGAGGTTCAGCTCGAACTTGTCCCCTCGCGCGGGGCATGGCAGAGTCGAAGCCAGTGACGCATGTCAATCGCATTTAGGAGTCCGCATCGTGATCGATCCGGACGGGTTCAGGCCCAACGTCGGTATCGTGCTGATGCGCCCGGATGGCCGGGTGTTCTGGGCGCGGCGTGTGCGCCGCGACGGTTGGCAGTTCCCGCAGGGCGGGATGAACACCGACGAGACGCCGCTCGAAGCGATGTACCGCGAGCTGCGCGAGGAAACCGGGCTGCTGCCCGAGCATGTGGCCGTCCTCGGTGCGACGCCGGGCTGGCTGCGCTACCGGCTGCCGCAACGTGCGATCCGCCGCAACGACCGTATCGTCTGTGTCGGCCAGAAGCAGGTCTGGTTCCTGCTCCAGTTCGTCGGAGACGACGACCAGCTGCGCCTCGACCTGACCGAGAAACCGGAGTTCGACCATTGGCGTTGGGTGGACTTCTGGTATCCGCTCGAGCATGTGGTCGTCTTCAAGCGCGGTGTGTACTCGAGCGCGTTGCGGCATCTCGCGCCGCTGGCGCGCCAGGTGGCGGGCACGCAGGCTATTCCGGCGCCGCTGGTCGAGACCCGGCCGCGGGCACGGCGTCCGCAGCGCCGGCAGCGGGTGGGCGTGCAGGGCCGGACGCGCGATTCCGACGGCGCGGGCTGAACCACTCTCATTTGACAGTGATTCTCGTTTCTGGCGAAATGGCGCCCAGCCCCATCGTCAGGACCTCGCCTTGTTCGTCTGCATCTGCAACGGCGTCACCGATTCCCAGATCCGCCAGGCCGCCGCGAACGGCTGCCGCGAGGTGTCCGAACTGACGATGCGCACCGGCTGTGGCGCAACCTGCGGCAGCTGCATGGACATGGCGGCCGGTCTGCTCGACGCGTATCACGCACGCGCGGCTTCGCCTGTGATCGATCTGCCGCTGATCGCCTCCGCCGCCTGACCGGCATGACCCTCGCGCCGCCGGCGTCCGCGTAAAACAATGCGCACGATTCGCGTTCCGTCACCGCGGCGCGCGAGTCGTTAGAGTGGCGCGATCCGACGTTCCAGGAGTCCGCCGATGAAAGGCGACGCGCAGGTCATCCGCTATCTCAACCAGGCGCTGTACAACGAACTCACGGCGATCAACCAGTACTTCCTGCACGCCAAGATGCTGAAGAACTGGGGACTCAACGTGCTCGGCAAGCACGAGTACAAAGAGTCGATCGAGGAGATGAAGCACGCCGACGTCCTGTCGGAGCGCATCCTGTTTCTCGAGGGTCTTCCGAACTTCCAGGCGCTGGGCAAGCTGCGCATCGGCGAGACGCCGCGCGAACTGCTCGAATGCGATCTGGCGCTCGAACTCGAGGGCCTGCCGGTGCTGCGCGAGGGGATCGCGCACTGCGAACAGGTCGGTGATTTCGTCAGCCGCAAGCTGCTCGCCGATATCCTCGCCAACGAGGAAGAGCACGTCGACTGGCTCGAAACCCAGCTCGACCTGATCGCCCGAATCGGTGAAGAGAATTACCTGCAGAGCCAGATGGACGACGACTGAGTCGTCCATCGCCGGCCCCGCCGTGGTCGACGACGGGACCGTGCCCGTCCTCAGGACGCGGGCGAGGGCTGGCGGACCTCGAGCAGAGCACGCCGCGCCCGTGCGAATTCGTTGGTGACCAGGGCCACGGCCACGGCCGGGCGCGCGAGTTCGCGTTCGCGGGCACCGGATTCGATGCGTCGCGCCGCCGCCGACAGCGACATCGCGCCGAGGTTCGCGGCGGATGACTTGAGCGAGTGGGCGGCCTCGCGCAGGGCCGCGTAGTCCGGTCCGTCGACCGCATTTTCAAGCGACGCCAGCAGGCGCGGGGTGTCTTCGAGGAAGACATCGATCAGACGATCGACCTCGTCCCCGAGCAGTTCGCGCAGATCCTCGAGCACCTCGGGATCGATCACCGGAGGCAGCGGCTCGGACGGACGTGCCGGCGCCGCGGCGCTGCCGATCGGAGACGTCGCCGCGGGCGCGACCGGCACCGCAGCGACCTGCGGTGGCGCGGGCGCGACGACGGTTGCGTTCGGTGCCGCAACGGGTGCACCGGGAACGTCGGCCACGGCGGGCGCAGGCGTCGTGGTCATCGTCCTGGTCTCGTTGGCGGGCGGGGGCGGCACCGCCGGGTCGGGCTCGACGCGCCTGACCTCTGCAGGGCCGGACCAAGCGTCATCGCCTGCACGCGGGGCGGACGTCGGAGAAGCGGCGATCGGGCGCGCCGGCTCCGCCCGGTCCATCGGAGTCGCGCCGACACGGTATGCGGCAATCGTCGCGGCGCCGGCGTCAGGCTGGGCGGACTGCAGTTCCGCGATGATCGGCCGCGGCTGCTCGACGGCGGGGTCCGCCTGGTCGAAGGATGCCGCGCGGGGCCGGTACGCGGCGACTGCGGCGGTTTCGGCGGCCAATGCGATGGCGGGCTTTTCCGCGGTCATCGTCCCGACCGGTTCGACCGGATTGCCCGCGGTTTGGTCGGCGCCATCGTCGACAGCGACCGGCGTCAGGACCGTGGGGTCCCACCAGCGGTGCAGGCAGCGCTCGAGTTCGCTGCGCGTCACGGGTTTGGCGAGGTAATCGTCCATGCCGGCGTCGAGGCATTTCTGCCGGTCGCCGGCCATCGCGTTCGCGGTCATGGCGATGATCGGCAGACGCCGGTCCGCCGCGCTCGCCGCCTCGTGCTCGCGCCAGCGTCGCGTCGCGGTGTACCCGTCCATGACCGGCATCTGGCAGTCCATCAGCACGATGTCGTAGCGGGCATCGCCGATCTTGATCAGCGCGGCTTCACCGTTGCTGGCGGTGTCGCATGTGATGCCGAGCACGGAAAGCAGGCGCTGGCCCACCATCAGATTGACCGGGTTGTCCTCGACCAGCAGCACCCGGGGCTTGCGCGGCGGCGTTGCGCGCACGGGCTCGACAACGCTCCGTGCGGTTTCCGCTGCGCCGGGCGCGGATGGAGGAGGCGGGGTCGCGTTGGCCGTCGTCGGCGCCTCGGCAGTGCCCGGAACGGCGTGCGCGGAGGGACCCGGGGGCAGGTCGAGCATGGCGTGGCGCAGATCGGCATCCGGCGCCTGGCGACTGAGCAGCGTGGCCCCCTGGCGAAGTTCGTCGGCGACCGGCTCGTCGCCATACAGGCAGACCAGGCGCAGATCGCCGTACGCGGCCTGCCGGGTGAGGTTGCGGTACAGCGCGACCGCGGTGTTGCGCATGCCCGAGAGGTCGGCGACCACCAGCGAATACGCCCAGGGCGTGCCCTGGCTCGCGGCGGTGCGCAGCCGGTCCAGCGCTTCCTGCGTGGTCTCCACGGCGCTCACACGCAGGCCCCAGTTGGGCAGCAGCATCGACAGGCGCAGACGCAGGCGCGGGTCGGCGCTCAGCAGCAGTGCGCGGCCACCCCGGGGAGCCGCGTCGTCGACCGGCATGTCGCCCTGGGCCTTGAGCAGCGGGATCTCGAACCAGAACGTCGAGCCGGCGTCGGGTTCGGACTCCACGCCGATACGCCCGCCCATCAGTTCGACGATGCGCCGCGAGATCGCCAGGCCCAGGCCCGTGCCGCCGTACAGGCGCGTGGTCGAGGCGTCGGCCTGGTTGAAGGCCTGGAACAGGCGGGCCTGGGCCTGCGGCGCGATGCCGATGCCGGTGTCGCGGACTTCGAAGCGCAGCTGGTGCTGGCCCGCGGTTTCCCCGAGTCGGCGCACCGAGACGGTGATGTTGCCGCGTTCGGTGAACTTGACCGCGTTGCTGAGCAGATTGCCCAGCACCTGGCGCAGTCGCACCGGGTCGCCGCGCACCGGCAGGCGCACCGAGGGATCCACGTGCAGGCCGATTCGAAGGCCTTTGCTCTGCGCCGGGCGTTCCATCAACTGGGTCACGCCGTCGAGCAGTTCGCGCAGGTGGAAGCCGGTGGTCTCGAGCTCCAGCTTGTCGGATTCGAGTTTCGAGTAGTCGAGAATGTCGTCGACGATGCGCTGCATCTGCTGCGACGACAGGAACGCGGTGCGCACGAGCTCGGCGTGGTCCGGTGCCAGCGGCGCGTGCATCAGCAGGTCGAGCATCGGCGTGATGCCGTTGAGCGGCGTGCGGATCTCGTGGCTCATCGTCGCCAGGAACTCGCCCTTGGCCATCACGGCCGATTCGGCGGCGTTCTTGGCCTGGCGCAGTTCCTGTTCGAGCTTGGTGCGCTCTTCGAGCTCACGCTGCAGTTCACCCAGCGCGAGCTCGTCCTGGCGCAGGCGCTCGTCGGCGGCTTCGAGTTCGCGCACGCCCTGGTGCAGGCGCACGCTCACCGCGATCGAGGCCAGCACCGCGAGCAGCGCGAGCACCAGGGCGATCGCCTGCCAGGGGCCGGGGACATCGAGGGTTTCCAGCGCCATGGTGAGCGCGGCGCCCGCCGCGGCCCCGAGGGCCGGCCAGCGAAGCATCAGGGCAGACGGTCGCCGGCGGATGATCATGGGCGTCAGAGCACCGAGTGATGGAAGTCGAAGTCGAGCGCATCGGCGACGCGCTGGACCAGGTTGCCCTGGATGTAGTCGATACCGCTCATCCACAGCGTGGCCGCCGCCTGGGGATCTTCCACCTGCTGGCCGATCACCTGCAGGCCCAGGCGATGGGCGCGTTCGACCGCGCCGCGCATCTCGTCGCGCACCTTGGGCTCGTCGAGCTGCCGCGAGTACCGCGCCGCCAGCCGCACGAAGCCGAGCGGAAGCTGCGCGAGCAACGCGTCGGCATCGTCGCCCGCCGCGTACTGGCCGAGGCACAACTGTACGCCCGCCGGCACCATGCTCGCGCAGAACTCCTGCAACGACAGCGCGTGGATCAGCGCATCCTCCTGGCGGACGTCGATCACCAGCGACGCGCCGGCGACACCCGAGGCCTCGAGCTGCTGCAGCAGCCAGTCGGCGTGACCCGCCTGGATCAGGCTGCGCGAGGACTGCGACACGAACAGGCGCATCGCGCCGCCGCGCTTGCTGCGCTCGACCAGCGTGGCCAGCGCGAGTTCGATCACCCGGCGATCGATGTCGTAGAGCAGGCCCGCGCTCTCGGCGGCCGGCAGGATACGGGCGGCGGAGTGCAGTTCCCCGTCGCGTCCGCGCAGGCGCAGCAGCGTCTGGTACTGGGCCTCGTCGCCACCGGCGACCGCGACGATCGGCTGGAACGCCAGCTCGATGCGGTTGTCCTGCAACGCATCGCGCAGATCGTCGACGAAGGCGTCGGCGGTCCCGCCGACCGCCGGCGCGGCGACGGGCAGATGCACCGCGATGCCCACCGGCGTGCCGCGCGACTCGCGCAGCGCCTGTTCGGCCGATGCGAGGGCATTGCCGGGATCCTCGTAGCCGTGGGCCAGATCGGCATAACCGACCAGCGCGCGCAGACGGATGCTCTGGTCGCCGAGCGGAAAGGCATGGCTGCCGATGCCGTCGCGCAGCCCGCGCGCCCAGCCGTCGAGCTCGGAACGCGCGACGTCGGGTGCGAACACGAGGAAGGTGTTGTCGTTGAGGCGGGTCGCCGGCGCATCACCCACCAGCTGGCGCAGATGACGCCCGGCATCGGTGAGGATGGTTTCCAGGCCCGCGTAGCCGTAGCGGTCGCGCAGCGCGGTGACGCCCTCGATTTCGATGAAGCCCAGCGCGCCCGCGGGCCGTGACGGAATCGCGTCCGCCAGCCGCTGCAGAAGTTCGATCCGGCTGTGCAGACCGGTGACCGGATGGCGTCCCGGATCCGGCATCTGCTGCAATGCGCGCGCGCGGCGGATGCGGTTCTGCACGGCGGCGACCAGATGACGCGGACGGACCGGCTTGGTGAGGAAATCGTCGGCGCCGACTTCCATGACCTCGAACTGCCGCTCCGGATCGTCGTCACCGGTGAGAAACACCACAGGGATATGCGAAAGCGCAGGCTGCTGGCGCAGCAGGGCCGTCAGCTCCGCGCCGTCCATGCCGGGCATGTGCAGGTCCATCAGCACCAGCGCCGGCTGGAACTCGGCGGTCGTGACCAGGAACTCCGCGGCCACGCCGACCACGCGCGCTTCGAAGCCCGCGCCGTTGAGGACGCTTTCTGCGAACAGCGCCTGGCTGGGATCGTCCTCGACGATCAGCACGCGATGCGCGGGTTCGGGCGTCGCGGCCGGGGTCGACGACGCAGCGACGGCCGCCGTGTCCTGGCGCACGGTATCGGCCGGATCGACGGGACGCGTGGGTTGTCCCGCGTCGGCCGCCCAGCGCCGCCAGTAGGCGGTCGGCGGGAATTCGGCGCGTTGGCGGCTGTCGGCATCGGACATGGGCGGACTCTGACGCGATGGGGGCAAGCAGGCAACTTTAACCGGTGACACCCGTGAGGACGCGGCAACGTCGGCTCCGGGCGCGGGTTCTAGCCCGGCGCACGGCCCGCAGGTCGACGCGACCGTCGCAACCGGCGCATCACCCACAGCAGGGCCAGGGCCAGCAGCACGGCGGCCCCCAGCACCAGGGCCAGTGCCAGCCACGGCGAGACGAGGATCAGGCCGAGCGCGCCGAGCGTCACCCCGTCTTCCGCGGTCGACACCGCGACATTGCTGAAGGGCTCGGGCGAGGCATTGAGCAGCAGTCGTGTTCCGGCCTTGAACGCATGGCTGGTGAGCGCGACGCCGGCGCCGGCAGCCGCCATGCCGGCGCCGAGTTCGCCGTCCGGCGACAGCGCGGCCGCCGCGAGAAACGCGCCCGCGGGCACGCGTGCCAGTGTCTGCAGCAGGTCCCAGCCCGAGTCGACACCGGTAATCTTGTCGGTGAAGAATTCCACCAGCGCCAGGCTTCCCGACACGCCGAGCACCCACGGCGAGGTCGTGGCCTCGAGCGCCGGTGGCAGGTCCAGCCAACCCAGCGCGCCGGCCACGCCGACACCGAACACGGTCAGATACGCGCGCACGCCGGCAAGCCAGGCCAGCAGCACGCCGGTCGCGAACAGATGGGCGTCCGACATCGCATCGCTCCGTCGTGGGCAAACGCCAACCGTCGCCCAACGCCGGCGAGTATAGGCAGGGCCTGGCCTTGACGCCCCTTCGGCCCGCTCGCTATACCGTGGCGATGACCGAGCCCGCCTCCACCGGCCCGGCGCCCCGCCCCGGCGCCGCCATGTCTTCGACCACGCCGGGCATGCGCTGGGTGCTCGCTGCGATCGCGGTGGTCGTCCTGTCGTTGCTGTTCGGGATCTGGGGGGCGTGGCAGCTGTTCGCCCCCGGCAGCGATCATCCGCAGCGGCAACTGGCCGATCAGGCGGCGCAGATCGAGCAGTTGCAGCAGCAGGTCGCCACACTCACCCGCTCCGACCAGATCAGCCGCGACGCGAACCGCGACGTGCAGAACACGCTCGCCGAGCGCGACGAGGAGATCGCGGCGCTGCGCGCGGATGTCGCGTTCTACGAGCGCTTCGTGGGTTCCACCGCGCAGCGGCGCGGGCTGACCGTGCACGAGCTGCGCCTGCAGCCGCGCACCGATCAGGGCTGGCACTACACCGCTACGCTGACCCAGAGCCTCAATCGCGACGCTGCCAGCATCGGCGAGATGCGGCTGGCGATCGAGGGCACCCGCGATGGGCGTCTTGAAACGCTGGACTGGTCGGATCTGCGCCAGAGCGCGGATGCGCAGGGCGTCGAGTTTTCGTTCAAGTATTTCCAGCAGGTGGAGGGCGACATCGTGCTGCCGCCGGACTTTCAGCCGCTGCGCGTGACGGTGCGTCTGGCGCCCCAACGCGGCAGCGCGGTGGAGCGTGCGTTCAGCTGGGCCGACGTGACGCCGCGTTCCGCTCCCGACGCTTGAAGCCGGGGGCCGCGGCCCCCATCCTGTGCGCCATGAACAACGATGTCTTCTCGCTCGAAGCCCCGGGCTACCAGTCGCTGGACCGGCCGCTCGAGTTCACGCCGGCCGCCGCCTCCAAGGTGCGCGAGCTGATCGAGGGCGAAGGCAATCCGGCGTTGAACCTGCGCGTGTATATCCAGGGCGGCGGGTGTTCCGGGTTCCAGTACGGATTCGAATTCGACGAGCAGCGCGGCGACGACGATCTGGCGATCGTGACCGACGACGTCACCCTGGTCGTCGATCCGCTGAGCCTGCAGTACCTGATGGGTGCCTCCGTCGACTATGTCGAGAGCCTGCACGGCGCCCAGTTCACGATCCGCAACCCGAACGCGAAGTCGACCTGCGGCTGCGGCAGCAGCTTCACCGTCTGAGACGACGCGCGCACGCGCGTCGCGTGCCGCGGGCGTGATGCGCCACGCGACGCGGATGTGGCGATAATCCGCCGATGGACTTCAGCTTCGTCGACGCGCCGCTTGATCGCGCAGAACATCTGCGCACCGACTCCGAGGCCCTGGCCCGGCTGTGGCCCGACGCACGCGTGCTCGTGCTGGACGCGCGCGGCGATGCGGCCGTGGACGCCGACGGTGCGCCGCCGCAGTTGATCGGCACGGCAGTGGGCCCGCGCCCGGAGACCGCGGTGTTTCTCGGTCTGCACGGCGATCAGGGCTGGTTCGCGCTGCCTGCGGCTGATGCGCCGGCAGCGCTGCCGGCGCATGGCGTGACGGATCTGCGCAGCGCCGCCGCGCAATGGCCGGCGCGCGAGGCCACGGCGTTCGCACAGGCGCGCGCCGTGCTGCACTGGCGCAGTCGTCACCGCTTCTGCGGTGCCTGCGCGGCGCCGTTGGCCTGGGCGCGTGCCGGCTGGCTCGGCCGCTGCACCGGCTGCGGCCTCGAACACTATCCGCGGACGGATCCGGCAGTGATCGTCGCGGTCACCGATGGCGAGCGCCTGCTGCTCGGCCGCCAGGCCGCGTGGCCGGCGCATCGCTATTCCACGCTCGCGGGGTTCGTCGAGCCGGGCGAGACGCTCGAGCAGACCGTGGTGCGCGAGGTCTTCGAGGAAAGTGCGGTGCGTATCCGCAGCTGCCGCTATCAGGCGTCGCAGCCGTGGCCGTTTCCGTCCTCGCTAATGCTCGGCTTCATTGCCGAGGCCGAACCCGATGCGCCGCAGGTCAACGACGAACTGGAGGACGCGCGCTGGTTCGACGTCGACGCGATCGGTCGCGCGCTGGACGACGCGCATCCTGAGCTTGCCCTGTCGCCGCGCTCCTCGATCTCGCGCTGGCTGATTGCGCAGTGGCACGCGACGCGTATGCAAGGCGCGTCAGACGCGCGCTGATTTCACCGAGTTCGAGGCGATGATCGTCGAGAGGATGGCGGTCGCGATCCAGCAGATCGGCCAGGTGATGAAGCCGATGAAGACGAAGCACAGCATCAGATTGACGACGGCCAGCGCCCAGTAGCCGAACATGAAGAGCAGGCCGGTGCCGACGTTGCCTGCATAGAGATGGCCGATGCCGAAGGTCTGGATGAAGATGCCCGGCACGAGTTCCAGTATCGCCGCGGTGCCGCTGGACTTCGCCGGGACGTAGTGGTGGTGCACGTGCTGCACCTGTGGCGGTACGGGCGGAGGCGACGACATCGGGCAATCCCTTGATCGGAGCGCGGCCACGGCGGCCCGCTGAATACGTCAAGGATAAACGCAGGCCGGGGCGATCAGCCCGGTGCCAGCAGCGTGAACGGCGCCCACGGCAGATTGCGTGCCACGCCGTAGAGCGCCAGCAGACCGATCCAGAACGTCGCCGTGGACATCAGGCGCGCCATGGGCTGCAGGACACGCGGCCGCCAGCCGAGGCGCCAGGCCACGAACACGGGCGTCAGCAGCATCAGCACCAACAGCAGCGGATTCATCGCCATTGCTTGCGGCAGATCGCCGTGGGCGAGCGCGTGCAGGCAGCGGGTGAGACCGCAACCGGGGCAGTGCCAGCCGGTCGCGGCGTAGAACATGCAGGGCGGAAACGGATTGCCCGGTGCATTCGGATCGAACGTGCGCAGCAGCCAGGCGCCGCCGCCGACCAGCGCGGTTCCGGCGCCGGCGAGGGCGACGAGACGCGCGGTCGGGCGCTGCGACGCCCGGCTGCCGGCAGCGTGCATCAGACGCCGCTCTGCATCTGCTCGAAGATCATCCGGTACTGCTCCATGCCCCCACCGAGCGTCAGCGAGTAGACGGTCCACAGCAGGCCGACGATGCACAGGCCCGTGGTCACCCAGCACCACACCTTCGCGGTGTTGGACGCGCGCTGGGCGCCGGCCAGGTCACCCTGGCCGAGCAGCGTGTTGACCTTGGCGGCGAACACGATCGCGACGATGCCCGGAATCGTGCCGATGACGCAGCACAGGCACAGCGACAGCACGGTCGCGATGATCGCCCACGCCAGGTAGTTGGGCACGGTGCCCGGGGCGATCGGCGTGCCCGGCATCGCCGCAGGGGCGCCGTAGGGATCGCCCGGCGGTGGAGGCGGTGGCGGTGCCGAAGGCGGAACGGGAGGGATCGAACTCATTGCGGTCTCCTGTGCAAGGCAAGAATGCAGACGGTCCCGTCATCCGCAGAGTCGGGGCGGCCTTACTTTAACGCTCCGGGTGCATCGCGTGTTCAGGCGGCATCGCCGCGCAATGCACGCACGTGCGTTTCGAGAGCGGCGGCGGTCACGTCGGTCGATGCGTCGATCGGCGGACCTGCCACCACCTCGATGCGTGCGCGGAAGCGACGCGGCACGCGCATGCGTGCCAGGCGCCCGGCACCCGCCGCGTCGCCGCGTCGGCTCCACATGCTGCTCCACATGCCGCGCAGCGCCATCGGCACCACAGGCACCGGCTGGCCGCGTTCGGCGGCGCGCGCGAGGATGCGCTCGACCCCGCCCTTGAACGGTCCGATCCCGCCGTCGCGCGTGAGCTGCCCCTCGGGAAAGATGCCGACCAGTTCGCCGTCGGCCAGCGCGGCGTCGATCGCATCGAAGGCCTTCTGCATCAGCACCGGGTCTTCCTTCGCGCCGGCGATCGGAATCGCCTTGGCGTGGCGGAAGATCCAGCGCAGGCCGGGAATGGCGAAGATGCGGTGGTACATCACGAAGCGCACCGGCCGCGGAATCGCCGCCGCCAGGATCAGTGCGTCCATGTAGCTCACGTGGTTGCAGACGATCAGCGCCGGGCCCTCGGCCGGGATTGCCGGATCCACGTCGCGCTCGCGCAGGCGGTACAGCGCGCGCACCAGCAGCATGCTCGCCAGGCGCATCAGGAACTCGGGCACGAGGGTGAAGATCCAGATCGCCACCAGCAGGTTCGCGATGCCCAGCGCCAGGAATACCTGCGGAATGCTCAGGCCGGGCAGCGGAATGCGCACGCCGCCGACACTGACGCCGTCCATCTGCACCAGCACGCCGAGCACCGCGGCGGTGACGATGAACAGCGAATTCTGGATGTTGAGGCCGGCGATCACCCGCGACAGTTCCGACTTCGGCGTGCGGCTCTGGATGAGCGCGAACAGCGGCACGACGAATACGCCGGTGAACAGACCGATCCCGATGAGGTCGACCGCGATGCGCCAGCCGCCCGGCGCCTGCAGGAACTGCGCGATCGTGAGCCCCGTGGCCGGGGGCAGACCGGGCCGCGCGAAATACAGATCCAGGAGGAAGGCGGTGATGCCGAACGCACCCAGCGGCACCAGGCCGATCTCCACCGTGCGCGCCGAGAGCTTCTCGCACAGCAGCGAGCCCACGCCCACGCCGACCGAAAACAGGGCCAGCGCGAAGATGTACAGCGTGGTGTCGTTGACCACGCCGCCCAGATACACCTCGGCATAGGTGGGCAACTGCGCGGTCAGAACGGTGCCGACGAACCAGAACCAGGACACGCCGAGGATCGCATTGCGCACCGCGAGCTGGCGTCGGGCCAGACGCAGCACCGCGCGTGATTCGGGGATCGGATTCCAGTTGACCTTGAGCGCGGGCGCGCCGGCATCGACCTTCGGAATCAGGCGTGCGACCACGTTGCCGGCCACCGCCAGCGTGACCACCGACAGCGCGGCCGCTTCGGGACCAAAGCTGCCGGCGAGCTTGAACACCAGGCCGCCGTAGATCATGCCGGCGAGGATCGCGATCGAAGTGCCCATCTCGACCAGGCCGTTGCCGCCGGTGAGCTCCTCGGGGCGCAGCACCGAGGGCAGGATCGAATACTTCACCGGCCCGAACAGCGTGGACTGCATACCGGTGAGAAACAGCGCGACCAGCAGTACCGGCATGTTCTCGAGCAGGAAGCCCGCGGCCGCGACCGACATGATCACGATCTCCATCGCGGTGGTGATCACGATCAGCCGCTGCTTCTCCAGCTTCTCGGCGATCTGCCCGGCGATCGCCGAGAACAGGAAGTACGGCAGGATGAAGAGTGCCGGCGCGAGATTGGTGTAGAGCGTGCGCTCGGCCGTGCTGACGCCCAGAAAGAACAGCAACGCGATGATCGATTGCCGGTAGACGTTGTCGTTGAACGCGCCCAGGGCCTGGACGGTGAAGTAAGGCAGGAAGCGACGCTGCCGCAACAGCGCGAACTGGGACTGGTCGGCCATGCAGGCTCCTCGACGGATGCGCGGAGCCTAGCAAAGGCGCATGGCGCTGCGTGCGGCCTCAGCCGGCAGACGGCTCCGTCGCGCCGCGCACGGCGCGGTAGCGCTGTTCGAGCTCCTGACGGATCTCGCGGCGCTGGCGGCCCTGCTCGAACCGGCGATGCTCCTCGGTGGTCTGCGGATCGCGCGGCGGCACCGGCGTGGGGCGACCGGCCTCGTCCATCGCCACCATCGTGAAGAAGCAGCTGTTGGTGTGGCGCACGGCGCGATGGCGGATGTCTTCGGTGACGACCTTGATGCCGACTTCCATCGACGTACGCCCGGTGTAGTTCACCGAGGCGAGAAAGGTCACCAGCTCGCCGACGTGGATGGGCTCGCGAAACGTCACCTGGTCCACCGACAGCGTGACCACGTAGCGGCCGGCATAGCGGCTGGCGCAGGCATAGGCCACTTCGTCGAGATACTTCAGCAGCGTGCCGCCGTGCACGTTGCCGGAAAAGTTCGCCATGTCCGGCGTCATCAGCACGGTCATGCTCAGCTCGGCGTTGCCGGGAATCATGGCGGGTCTCGGTGTGGGCTCAGGTGCGGCTGCGTTCGCGTTCGATCGCGCGCCAGCCGATGTCGTGGCGGTGGAACTCGCCCGGCCATGAAATGCCGGCCAGTTCGCCGTAGGCGCGCGTCTGTGCATCGGCCACGCTGTCGCCCAGCGCGGTCACGCAGAGCACCCGGCCGCCGGCGGTCACCGCCTGGCCGTGGGCGTCGAGCGTGGTGCCGGCATGGAAGACCTTGGTGTCGGCCAGCGGCGGCGTGTCCCAGGTGTTGATGACGTCGCCGGTGCGCGGCGTGGCCGGGTAGTGCTCGGCGGCCATCACGACGCCGAGCGCGGGGCGCGGGTCCCAGTCGGCCTGCACGGTGTCCAGGCGGCCGTCGATGCCGGCCTCGACCAGCGCGGCGAAATCCGAGGTGAGCCGCATCATCACCGGCTGCGTTTCCGGATCGCCGAAGCGCACGTTGAACTCGATGACCTTCGGCGCTCCGCTTGCATCGATCATCAGGCCGGCATAGAGGAAGCCGGTGAACGGCACGCCGTCGTCGGCCATGCCGCGCACGGTCGGCTCGATGACCTCGCGCATGATCCGCGCGTGCACCTCGGGGGTGACGACGGGCGCCGGCGAATACGCACCCATACCGCCCGTATTCGGCCCGGTGTCGCCGTCGCCGACGCGCTTGTGGTCCTGGCTGGTCGCCATCGGCAACGCCGTCGTGCCGTCGACCATCGCGATGAAGCTGGCTTCCTCGCCGTCGAGGAATTCCTCGATCACCACGCGCGCGCCGGCGGCGCCGAAGGCGTTGCCCGAGAGCATGTCGGTGATCGCGGCTTCGGCTTCGTCCAGCGTCGTCGCGACGATGACGCCCTTGCCGGCGGCCAGGCCGTCGGCCTTGATGACGATCGGCGCGCCGTGCTGGCGCACGTACTCCACCGCGGTGTCGGCATCGGTGAACACCGAGTAGCCCGCGGTGGGAATCGCGTGGCGGGCGAGAAAATCCTTGGCGAAGGCCTTGCTGCCCTCGAGCTGGGCCGCGGCCGCGGTGGGCCCGAAGATGCGCAGACCCGCCTGCCGGAAGCGGTCGACGACACCGGCCACCAGCGGCGCCTCGGGGCCGACGACAGTGAACGCCACGCCTTCGTCGCGGGCGAGCGCCAGCAGTGCATCCAGATCCGTCGCCGCGACGGCGACGTTGCGGCACTTCGCCTCCTGCGCGGTGCCGGCATTGCCCGGCGCGACCAGCACTTCGCCGACGTGGGCCGATTGCGCGAGCTTCCACGCCAGCGCGTGTTCGCGGCCACCGGCGCCGATGACGAGCAGCTTCTGCATGAGACCACCAGACTGAAGGGGAGCCCGATTTTAGCGGCTGGCGCCACGCCGCGCCCGCGCCGTCTCCGCGGGCGCCCATCGATGCCGCGATCGGGCACGGTATCCGGGCGCAGACAGACCGGGTGCTAGGCTCGGCCCCCCTTGTCCGCGCCGGAGCGTCACGTCTTGATGGACCCCGTCCAGCTGATCGACAACGCCCTCTCCCCCGTCGTCGATGCGATCAACGGCGTGCTGTGGAATTTCGTGCTGGTCGGCGTGCTGCCGCTGGTCGGGATCTGGTTCAGTGCGCGCCTGGGCTTCATCCAGTTCCGCCGCTTTCCGAAGATGCTCTCGGGCCTGGTGCGCGGCACCGACGGCGACCGTGCGGGCATCTCGCCGCTGCAATCGCTGTGCACCAGCCTGGCCTCGCGGGTGGGCACGGGCAATCTCGTCGGTGTGGCGATCGCGCTGGCCGTGGGCGGGCCGGGTGCGATCTTCTGGATGTGGCTGGTGGCCTGCTTCGGCATGGCGACGGCCTACGTCGAAAGTGCGCTGGCCCAGCTGTACAAGCGCCGCGACGCGGCCGGCCACTACCGCGGCGGCCCGGCGTTCTACATGGCCCACGGCCTGCGCAAGCCCTGGCTCGGTGCAATCTTCTCGGTCTGTCTGATCCTCGCCTTCGGACTGGTGTTCAGTGCGGTCCAGGCCAATTCGATTTCCGAAGCGGTCACCGGCGCCTGGGGCGTCGCGCCCGGATGGACGGCGCTGGTGCTCGTCGCCATCGCGGCGCCGGTGATCTTCGGCGGCCTGCGCCGCGTGGCGGCGACCGCGGAGCTGGTGGTGCCGGCGATGGCGCTGGCCTACCTGCTGCTCGCCGCCTGGGTGATCGTGACCAATCTCGCCGAGGTGCCGGCGATGCTGGCGCTGATCGTGCGCAGCGCGTTCGGTCTCGACCAGGCCGCCGGCGGTGTGCTCGGCGGCCTGGCGGTCGCGCTGCTCAACGGCGTCAAGCGCGGCCTGTTCTCGAATGAAGCCGGCATGGGCAGCGCGCCCAACATCGCCGCCTCGGCCACGCCCTCGCCGCACCATCCGGCCAGCCAGGGCCTGCTGCAGGCCTTCGGTGTCTTCGTCGACACGCTGGTGATCTGCACCGCGACCGCACTGATGATCCTGCTCTCGGGCGCGCTCGACACCGCCGGCGGCGACGGTGCGGTGCTCACCCAGCAGGCGATGGCCATCCACTTCGGCGGCTGGGGGCCGACCTTCATCGCGATCGCGCTGGCGTTTTTCGCCACGACCTCGATCCTTGGCAACTACGCCTACGCCGAAAGCGCGCTGGTCTTCCTGCGTGGGGGCCGGGTCGCGATGCTGCTGCTGCGCCTGGGCTGTCTGGGCATGGTGGCCTGGGGCGCATTCGCACGTCTGGATATCGTGTGGAACACCGCCGATGCGGCGATGGGGCTGATGGCGATCGTCAATCTGCTGGCGATCGTGATGCTGTCGGGCGTCGCCGTGCGCCTGACCCGCGATTACGACCGCAAGATCCGCGCCGGCGAGGCCTCCCCGCGTCTGGACGCGGCGGACTTCCCCGAACTCGGCGACACGATCGACCGCAGCATCTGGACCGCGACCAAGACCGTCGCCCCGATGGCGGCGCCGGCGGACACGCCCCGTGGCTGACGGCGCGCCGCGACGTATCCACCCATAGGCGCGCGCCTGCGCGCGACGGGGCGTTTCTCAAGCGCCCCTCCGCGCAACGCGGCACCTCACCGGGCAGCGTGCGCGCGATGGCGAGGCTTCCACGCGACGCGCGCAACACCGCAACGCGTCCGGACGCCTCGGCGCTTCTGCCGACGCGTGCGACGAGACGCCAGCACCCAACCATGCACGTCGTCGTGCACGGGCAGGCCGCACTCAGTGGCGGAAGTGGCGCACGCCGGTGAACACCATCGCGATGCCGTGCTCGTCGGCCGCGGCGATCACTTCGGCATCGCGCATCGAGCCGCCGGGCTGGATCACCGCCCGGATGCCCGCCTCGGCGGCCGCATCGATGCCGTCGCGGAACGGGAAGAACGCATCCGACGCCATCACCGAGCCCGGCACCACCAGGCCCGCATCGCCGGCCTTGATGCCGGCGATGCGCGCCGAATAGACGCGGCTCATCTGGCCCGCGCCCACGCCGATCGTGCGGTGGTCCTTGGCGTAGACGATCGCGTTGGACTTCACGAACTTGGCGACCTTCCACGCGAACAGCAGGTCGTCGAACTGGGCGTCGGTGGGTGCGGCCTGCGTCACCACTTTGAGTTCGTCGCGCGTGACGTCGCGGTTGTCGGCGTCCTGCATCAGCAGGCCCGAGCCCACGCGCTTGACGTCGATCATGTTGCGCCCGTCGCCGTGCGGGATGCGCAGCACGCGCACGTTGGCCTTCTTGGTCGCGTAGTCCAGTGCGCCCGCGTCGAAGTCGGGCGCGATCAGCACTTCGACGAACTGCCGGTCGAGGATCACCTTCGCCGTCGCGGCGTCGAGCGTGCGGTTGAAGGCGATGATGCCGCCGAACGCCGAGGTCGGATCGTTGGCGTAGGCGAGTTCGTAGGCATCGCCGCAGGCCGCGCCCACCGCGACGCCGCAGGGATTGGCGTGCTTGACGATCACGCAGGCCGGCGCGTCGAACTGGCGCACGCACTCCCAGGCGGCATCGGCATCGGCGATGTTGTTGTAGGACAGTTCCTTGCCCTGCAGCTGCTCGAACGTGGCCAGCGTGCCCGGCACCGGATACAGGTCGCGATAGAACGCCGCGCGCTGGTGCGGGTTTTCGCCGTACCGCAGGTCCATCAGCTTGATGAAATTGCCGTTGCTCTGCGCCGGGAACGGGCCGCGACAGACCGCGCCCGAGTCCGACACTTCGGCGATCGACGACAGCACGTCGCTGATGCGCGCGTCGTATTGCGCCACGCGGTTGAAGGCGGCGACCGCCAGCGCGAATCGGGTGTCGCCTGCGAGCATGCCGTCGCTCGCATCGAGCTCGGCCAGCAGCGCGTCGTACTGCGCCGGATCGGTCGCCACCGCGACGTGGGCGAAATTCTTCGCCGCCGCGCGCAGCATCGCCGGGCCGCCGATATCGATGTTCTCGACGATGTCGTCGAACCTGGCGTCCTGGGCGTAGGCCACGCGCTCGAACGGATACAGATTGAGCACCAGCAGATCGATCGCGCCGATGCCGTGTTCGGCCATCACCGCATCGTCGGTGCCGCGCCGGCCGAGCAGGCCGCCGTGCACCTTCGGATGCAGGGTCTTGACCCGGCCGTCCATGATTTCCGGAAACCCGGTGATCTCGCTGACGTCGCGCACCGGCAGGCCGGCGTCGCGGATGGCCTTGGCGGTGCCGCCGGTCGACAGCAGTTCCACACCGCGCGCGGACAGCGCGGTCGCCAGCGGAATCAGGCCGGTCTTGTCGGAAACGGAGAGCAGGGCGCGGCCGATCTTCACGGGCGCGCCGGCAGGCACGTGGGCGGTCATGGGCGTGGGGACGAGGCGGATGGACGCGCGATTATAGCGGCCGCCGGCACCGCACCCGACGGCTCAGACCAGTGCGTACTCGCGCAGTTTCTTGCGCAGCGTGGCGCGGTGGATACCGAGCATCGCCGCGGCGCGGCTCTGGTTGCCGTCGCAGAAGTTCAGCACTTCGACGAACAACGGAATCTCCAGCTCGCGCAAGGCGACCGCGTAGAGATTGTCGGTGTCGTTGCCGTTGAGGTCGCCGAGATAGCGCTGGATCGAAACCGCGACGTGCTCACGCAGCGGCGTGCGTGGGGCCTCGCGCGGGCTGCTGTCGGATCGGTCTGCGTTCAATTCGGGTCTCGGCGGATGGCGACGGCGCGGCCGCCGGCGCGATGCGCCGACGTTCCGGGTCGGCGGGCCAGTCTAGCGCGCGTGCCGAGGCGGGAACAACGCGCTGTGCGGCGTCAGATGAAATCGAATGCGAACGAGACCGCGTGGCCCGCGGGTTCACGCAGCACCAGCTGCACGTCGGCGCTGCGCCCCGCGGCCAGCGTGTCGGCGCGATCGGCGTCGCCGAGATATTCCTCGGGCGCGAACGTCCGCGTGCCCACCGGGCGGCCGTCGATGTCGGACAGGGTCAACCGCAGGTGGGGCCAGCCCTGTGCCCAGCGCGCGTCGTTGCGGAACGTCGCGCTGACCAGCAGCTGCGAGGGCGCGGCGGGATCGGGGCGGACGTCGCGCGCGAGCAGGGTCAATGCCGCGGGCTCGCGCCACGGCGGCAGGCTGCAGCGCAGCGTGTTGCAGAGCGAGGTCAGCAGCGGGCGCCAGGCGGGATCGCCGGCGAGTCGTGCGCGGTCGGCCAGCAGCACCTGCAGCACCAGCAGCAGCGACAGCGCGGCGACACCGGCGATCAGCAGATGACGCTGGCGACGCGATTCACCGGTACCGCCGCTGCGCATCCGCCGCACGAAGCTGGGCGACGCGCGGGGGATGCCAGGACCGGGAAGGCGATTGGGCGAGCGCCGGTCGGGCACCGTGACCATCGGGGCGAGTTCGGGCGGCGAAGGCGAGGCCGATGCGGGTGGGGCCACCGCCGCGGTCGGGACGGAGTCCACGGGCGCTGCGGAGACGGACGCCCCGGCGCGTGCCTCCGCAACATCGGAAGCTGACGCGTCCTCCCCGGACTGCGACGGCGCGACCGGCGCCGGCGACGGGACGATCGGCTCGATCGGCTCGATCGGAGCGGCAGGCGCAGGCGGCAGTGTGGTCGGGGGAACTGGGGCGGCAGGCGCCGCCACGGGCTTCAGCAGCGTGGCGACCGACGGCGTCACCTGTGCGTCCGGTGCGCGCAACGCACCGCGGCAGCGCGGGCAGCGCTCGGGCGGCAGGTCGGTCACCGGATCGGTGGCCACCAGCGTGCCGCAGTGCTTGCAGTTGATGAACATGGGGCTATTGAATCACGGCGCCCGGGCCGTGGCGCCGGCTCAGCGACGGACGCCGTCGATCCGGACCCAATCGCCCTCGCGGGTGACCGCCAGCTGTTCGAACCAGGGCCGGTAGCGGCGCAGCAGCTCCTCTTCCTGGCCATCCAGAATGCCCGACAGCGCGATGCGTCCGCCCGGCATCACGCGCTCGGCCAGCACCTCGGCCAGTGCATCGAGGGCGGAGGCGAGGATGTTCGCCAGCACCACCGGGTACGTCGTCTGCGGCGCTTCGGCCGGCAGGAACACCTCGAGGGCCGCACCCACCGCGTTGCGCTCGGCATTGTCGGCCGAGGCCAGCAGGGCCTGGGGATCGTTGTCCACGCCGACCGCATGCGCGGCGCCGAGTTTCAGCGCCGCGAGCGCGAGGATGCCGCTGCCACAGCCGTAGTCCAGCACGGTCCGGCCGTCGAGCGCGCCCTCGGCCGCCAGCGCATCCAGCCACTGCAGGCACAGAGAGGTCGTTGGATGGGTACCCGAGCCGAAGGCCAGGCCCGGATCGAGCCGGACGATGGCCGCGTCCGCGCCGGCCTCGTCCGGCACCTCGAGATTCCACGGCACGATCCAGGTGCGCGCGCCGAAACGCAGCGGCACGTACTGGTCCATCCACGCGCGTTCCCAGTCCTGATCGTCGACGCTCCGGAAGCCGGCGCGGGTCCAGTCGAGCTCACCGTCGAACGCGTCCAGCGCGGCGAGCAGGGACAGCGCGTCGGTGTCGGCGTCGAACAGCGCGGTCAGCACCACCGAGTTCCACAACGGCGTCTCGCCCACGCCCGGCTCGAGAATCGCGTGCTCGTTGCCGGTATCGGCGTCGGCGTCGAGCATGGTCACGGCCAGCGCGCCGACATCCTCCAGCGCGCGCGCATAGCGCGGCTGTTCCGCCTCGCTGCACTGCAGGGTGAGTTCGAGAAAGGGCATCGACGCGGTCCGGGAGAAGCAGGGGCGGCATGGTGGCCGGCGGCGGGGGCGGCGTAAACCCCCACGTGCCTGCCGGCAGACCGCGTCGGTCGGCGCGGGCTCAGCGTTCGGGCGGATCCGACGGCGGTGGCGCCGGCTCGGCAGTGTCCCCGGTCGGCAGGGAGGCGCGGTTGCCGTCGACGTCGCGCGCGGTCACGCCGCCGGCCGCGTCGGGGCTGCGGTTGGCATCCGTGTCGGGCGGGGTGGTGGTCTGCGCATCACGCGACGCGGCCGGCGGCTGCGGGTGGGGATTGCAGGCGACGGTCACCATCGCGATCAGGATCGATGCGGGCACAGCGCGGACGACGAAACGCATGACGGGCCCAGGCAGCGACGAGGCCCCACCCTGGGGCCGCCGCTGCATGCGGCATGTCAACGCGCGCCGAGCGACTTCTGCCGGGCCACGGCCTCGCGCGCGAAGTGCTCGCGGGTGCCGACGACCATCTCGGTCAGCCAGTCGATCAGACAGCCGGTGTACTGCTGCTGGTGCCGCTTCTCGGTGAGTGCGTGGTCGGCGCCGCGGATCATCCGCGAGGTCAGCGAGCGCGCGCTGCCGAAGGCGGCCTCGAAATTCCGGGTCACGCGGTGCGGCACGATCGTGTCGTGCTCGGCCTCCACCAGCAGCACGTCGCCCGTGTAGGCGGCCGCGGCACGCAGGGCCAGGTTGTCGGTCGGCGCGAGTACGGATTCGCGGTAGGCCATCAGCCCGGGGTCGGCGTTGAGCGCGGTCTTGGGGGCGTCCCAGCCCGGATCGGGATAGATCGCGGGCGAGCGCAGCGCCAGCCAGCGCACCCGGCGCAGGCGCGTCAGCAGGGCGGCGAGATAGCCGCCGTAGCTGATGCCGACGACCGCGATCGCATCCGGATCGACGGCGGGCACGGCGGCGAGATGGTCGTAGGCGGCGACGAGGTCGTCGAGATTCTGGGCGCGGGAGACGTGATCGCGCTGCGCGGCATCGCGCGCGTGACCGCGCAGATCGAAGGTCAGGCAGATGCAGCCCAGGCCCACGGCCTCCCGCGCGCGCACGAGGTTGTGCTGTTGTCGCCCGCCCCAGCCGTGCACGAACAGCACACCGGGCATCGATTCGGCCGGCGCCAGCAGGGTGGCGCTGAGGCGCTCGTCGTCGACCGGGATCTCAAGCGTGGAGAGACGTGCTTCCATCAAAGGCCTCGAACACGGACGGGGCGCCGGGATCGGCACCGGCGTGGCGGAATTTGGTGATCAGGCCGCAGCGCGGATCGTCGAGCACACAATAGACCTCCGCCTGCGGCGGCACCTGCACCGGGCCGTGACGTTCGACGCTCGAGGCGAGCACGCGGGCGATCCCCGGCTCGCGGTCGAGCAGATCGAATGCCGCCAGCTCGGCCGGCGTGGCGCCGCCCACGCGCCACGACTGTTCCAGCACACCTCCGAGTGCACGGCCGTGTGCATCGCTGCCCCACAGCACGTCGTAATTGCGCCGCGAGCACTGCAGCTGCGGATAGGCGGCCTGGGCGCAGCGGTCGTAGGTGATCGCCATCTCGACCGTCCGTCGCAGCCGGGGCTGGCGGAAGACGTCGAGCAGGTCGGACAGGCCGCCGCGCACCACCGACAGGGTGGAGCCGCCGTAGACCGGACGTCCCTGGCGATCGCGGCCGAGTCCCTGCGTGCCCACGTAGGCGATGCGGCGCCCGCCCAGACGCATCTCGCCGACGCTGTAGGTCGCCGGTTGCGCCATGTCCACTTCCACGACGACGCCGGCGTCGAGATCCGCCGGCGTCAATGTGGCGAGATGCTGGCGGCAGGCCTCGAGATCGCGCGCGACGTACTGGCCGCCGCCGCCGATGCCGTCGGCGAGTTTGATCCGCACCGCGTGCGCCGATGCCAGCAGGATCGTCGCGGCGCGCAGAAGATCGTCGCGAGCGAACACGCTGAAGCCGGGCACGGTCACGGCCTGCAGCTGCGCCCCGAGCCCGGCATTCCACCCCGTCGGCGCGGCCGCATCGGCATCCACCAGGGCGTGGGTGATGACCTTGCTGGCCACGAACGGCGCCGGCACGACGCCGCCGAGCAGTTCCGCCTCGTTCTGCAGGCCCCACCGCGCGGCCTCGTCGGCATCCAGCGTGTTCTGCGGGACGAGAAACGCATCGCTGCGCGGCGCGGGCAGCGCGTCGGCGAATCCGTCGAACGGCAGATCCAGGACGCGCGCGACCTGGGCGGCAATCCACCCCAGCGTGGCGCGTTCATGTCCCGGGTGGGCGGCCGTGGCCCCCGGCACGGCGATCACACGCGTCGGACGGGGTCGATCGGGATGCGGCGGAGTGGGGGTCGGGAGCATCGGCGCGCCTGCGTGATCGGCGCCCGGCACGGCGGCGCCCGCTGCCGCGCGCGGTGCACGCGGCCCGTTCCTCCCGCCTGCAGCATAGCGGTGAGGTGGCGACTCTGTGGGGCCGGCTTCAATTGCCGCGTGAAGCGGATCGTCGTGCACCGCGCGGGGTGTGCAGCGCCTTCCCGCGGCGAGTGGTGTTCGCCCGCGCGCTTCGCACGCAACACCGCGGCTGATCGCCGGCGATCGGCTAGAATCCGGGCTCCGCGCGCTTGCGCCGGGCTGTCGCGGCCGCAGCGTGGCCGTCATCCGCAGGACCACTCGTGTTGGTCAGAGTGTTCGTTCTCATCGCGCTCGCCGGAGCCGTGGTCACGTCGATGACGACGTGGCACGCGCCCGTGTTCGTCGATACCCCTGCCGAGCCAGCGGTCGCGCCGGCCCCAGTGCAGGAAGCGACCGCGGCGTCGTCGGGCACCGGACGCGTCGACGCCGCGCCGCCGAGGCGGTCGGCGGATGCGCCCCGCGCACTGGCGACGGCGACCTCACCTTCCCGCTGGCGCTCGCGCCAGCAGGAGTTCGAACGCACCGACGACCTGTTCGCATTCGTCCAGCGTCTGCAGCCCGCGGCCGATGCCGGCGATGCCGAGGCCCGGTGGCTGGTGAGTCGCGTGCACGAGTACTGCGGCGGCTATGCCCGGGCACCGCTCGACTACGACCGCGACACCGCGTTGATGATGCAGGTCGGCCCGCGTGTCGCCCGTCCGCTGGGCGAAGCCCGGAGCCGGGTTGCGTCCCGTTGCATACGTTTCCTGCCTGACGACCTGCCCGCTTACGCGCACCTGGTGGCGCAGCGTCAGGCCGCGGCGCTGGCCGGCAGCCTCGCCGCCGAGGCCGCGCTGCTGACGATGGGTGAACCCCTCGACGACGACGCGCCCTACCGGCGTGATCTGGTCGAACGTGTGCAGGCCTCCGGCGATCCCGACGCCTACATGGCACTCGCGCCGGCGATGGGCCTCGCTGCGGCCGACGATGCTGCGCTCGCCGGCCGCGTGGCCGGCACCCAGGCCTCCGAACTCGCGTGGCAGCTGGCCGCCTGCCGGCTGGGACTCGACTGCAGCCAGGGCGGCGCCCTGATGACCCAGTACTGCGCCAACGGCGGCATCTGCGCGCGTGCGCCGCAGCAGGATTTCGACACCTTCGTCCGCCAGGCGGCACTCTCGCCCGGCGAGGCGGACGACGTGGATCAGATGGTGAACATGCTCCTGATGGAGCACTCGCATGAAGTGGTGATGAGATGACGAAGCGAATGACGTCGCGCCGTGTGCGCTTCTGGTTCTGGGTGGCCCTGTTCGGCGGCTATTCGGTCGCGGTGGCCGGGGTGGTGGTCGATGCGGTCGGCAGCCATTACCGCAGTCTGTCCCAGGTCCAAACCACCACCGTCGATGCGACCGAGGCGCAGCGCCAGCTCGGCGCCGCCCAGATCGCCGCGCTCCACCGGGCGCAGAGCGACACGCCGTTCCGCACCCTGCCGGCCGGCGAAACCTTCCGCGTGGTCTGGCCCGACGGCTCGAGCGAGGTGGTGCGGATCGTCAGCCAGTCCGACGCCCATGGCGCCCGGCCGGTCGATGGCGATGTAGCCCTGCCGCTGGGGCCGATCGAACTCGAGGTCCAGCCGGTGTCGACGGAGGCGCCGCGCCGCGATCCGTCGTGGATGGCCGAAAGCATCGGCCACTGAGCGCCGGCGGTCGTACGCGGTCAGCGCGTGGCCGGTCGAGTGCGCGGCGCGCGCGCGTCCGCTGCAGGCGCCGGTGACGGCGCCTCGTGCGAGAGATCCACGACGGTGCCGCTGGCGAGGTCGAGGCGGACGTGCGCGGTCGGCGCGCCCGCGGCCAGTCGGCCGACGATGCCGAGCAGGGGCGCGACCCGGTCGCGGATCAGCGCGATCACCGGTGTTTCGCCCGCGAGTGTCGTGCGGGGCGTGGGCGAAGCAGCGCCTTCTTCAGAGACCAGTTCGGCGAGCAGTGCGTACTGCGCCAGGCGCGCGGCGGGGATGTCGTCGAGCGCGAGATCGCCGGCGTTGGCCAGCCGCACCATGTCGACGGCCAGATCGAACATCGTCCAGTCGGCGAGCGCGTCGAGCGTGAGGCCGCGAGCGGCGGCCACCCGGCCCGCACTGCGCCGCGCGGCGCCGAGACGCGCGGCCGCGTCCGCCGCTGCAGCAACGGGTCGCGCCTCGGCCGAGGCGTCGAGGCACGCGGCGAGTGCAGGCGGCCCGCCCGTGCCGGGCGCCGCGATCCAGTCGGCCAGCGTCGTCGTCCCGGGCAGTTGCGAGAGCACCAGCAGGTCGGCGCCCGTCACCGGGCCCTGCACCAGCGCGTGCAGGTCGCAGGGCCAGTCGGCGTCGAGCAGGCGTAGACGCACCAGTGCGGTCAGCGCCTGGCGCGCGAAGCTGCGGTAGTCGCCCGCGTCGAGGATCGCCGGGTCCCAGCGTGCACCGGGCGATGCCGCGTATTCCTCGCGGTAGAGATCGAAGAATGCGTCGTAGCGGGGCACGGCCGTCACGCGGACGGTCTCCACCTCCACCCGGTCCACGCCTTCGACGGTCATCAGCGTATAGGCCGGCACGTAGGCCGCCAGCGACGGCGCCTGGATGTTGAACAGGGTGTGGCCCTCCGGCGTGCGGTGGATGCCGATGTCGTTGAGATGCATGTGCCCGCCGACATGCACCCGCAGGCCGGTGCGCGCGAGCGCGGCGGTGGTGGCGTCGGCCGGGCGGCGTGCCAGCTGCATGGCCTCGGCGCCGAGCACGCGGCCGATGTCGTCGGACGCGCCGTTGAAGAATTCGGCCATCGGGTAATGGCTGAAGGCGACGACCTGCTTGCCTTGCGCCGCGCCGCGCGCCACCACGTCCGCCAGCCACGCGATCACGTGCGGCTTGTGCCGCAGCATGCGGTCGTAGCCGTGATTGCCGGAACCGGTGAACGTGTTCCCGCCGGTCGGCAGGTAGACGTTGGCATCCAGGCCCACCAGCCACAGGCCGTCGACCGGCTCGACGACGTATGACGCGTCCGGCAGTCGCACGCACACCGGGTCTTCGGCCCCGGGCCCGTCGTGGCCCGCGCCGTCATTGCAGACCGTGGACATGCGCCGGGACCACTGCGCCTGTGCGCGGGCACGTTCGAACACGTACTCGCCGGGCCCGTCGGTGCTGTAGGGGGTGGCGTAGTAGCGATACTGCGGCTTGGGCATGAAGCCGTGCTCGGCGAGCGCCGCGGTGATTCCGGCATGTCCGAGATGGCGCACGTCGGCGGTGCAGTGGACGACCCCGGTGGGCGTGCTGTGCGTCCCGGCTCCCGCGTCGCAGGCCGGGTGTCCGCCGCGGCTGTAGACCGGTTGCGGACCCAGAGCGCCGCTGCGCGGATCGCGGCCGAGGAAGTCGGGCTTGCCGCCCGGGTGGTCATGCGGTCGCACCGGATCGTGATTGCCGGGGACGGCGAAGAACTCGACCCCGTAGCGCGCGGCGTAGTCGTCGAGGATGCGCACCAGCCCGCGCATGTGCACCGGCTGGCCGTCATCGGAGAAATCGCCGGGCAGCGCGATCAGGCGCACCCCGCGCGCAACGGCATCGTCGAGCGCGGCGAGAAAGGCGAACGCGTTTTCGTTGAACAGGCGTGTCGAGGTCAACTGCGCCTGCATCGTGCGTACCGTCGCCCGGCGGCCGGTACGCGGATCGAGCACGCCGTCGAAGGTTCCGGACTCGAACGTGGCGTGGACATCGTGGAAATGCACGTCGGGCATGAACGCGATGCGCACCGGCGCCTGCGGGCCGGCCGGACGCGGCGCCCCGGTCGCGTTCGCGCCGGCGCCGGCCAGCAGCCCGCACAGCAGCAGTGCGGACGCCAGCGCGCGTCGCCGGACAGGGCGACGCGAGGCCCAACTTCGGCACGCGGCCGGCCTGCCGGCCGGGCCGCGCTCGGCATGTCCCATGCTCAGAAGTCCGCCCGCAGGCCCAGGCTGATGCGGCGGCCCGACAGCTCGTACATCGTCGGGAACGCCGGGTCCATCGTGTAGCCGGTGGTCGCCTCGTCGGTGAGGTTGATGCCCTTGAGGCTCAGCTTGAGGTTGTCGGCCAGGCGCACGCCGATCGACACGTCGAGCTGGCCGTAGGCATCGCGGTAGATCGGATACATGTTGTAGCCGATCGATTCGACGTACTCGCTCTTGTGGTTGTAGGACACGCGGGCGTCGAAGCGCGGGTTCTCGTAGTACGCGGTGAGGTTCCAGGTGCGTTCGGCCAGGCCCGGCATCGGGGTCTGGATGCCCAGCGCGGATTCGCCGGCCAGCGAGCTGTCGAGCAGCGTGTAGTTGGCATTGATGCCGAAGCCCTCGAGCGCGGCGTGCAGCGTGGACAGCGGCAACTGCGCGATCAGCTCCACGCCGTCGACCTCGTAGGAGCCTGCGGCATTGATCGGCTGGTAGACGTCGAAATCGTAGATGCCGTTGAGCGTGCCGTTGGCGTTGTACACCGGCACGTCCGCGACCACGCCGGTCAGCGCGTTGATCACCACGCCGTCGATCGTCTTGCGGAAGTACGAGGCCGCGAGCAGGCCGCCATTGGCCAGGTACTTCTCCAGGCCCACTTCCCACTGGTCGGCATAGGTCGGCTTCAGTCCGGGGTTGCCGTCGGTGAAGCGGTAGGAACTCCAGCTCGCGGTGCGCTTGTAGGCGATGTCGGTCATCGCCGGGCGGATCAGGGTCTCCGACGCCGCGGCGCGCAGCAGCAGCCCGTCGGCCAGTTCGGCGGTCAGATTGAGGCTGGGCAGCACGTCGCTGTAGTCGCCGTCCATCGAGATCGGCGTGTCGGTGTAGCCGGTGCTGCCGTCGGGGTTCTGTACCGGGTGATAGCCGAACGAGGTCACCGAGGTGTCGATGTAGCGCGCGCCCGCATTGAGGGTGACCGGCACGCGGCCGAGATCGAAACCGAAGTCGGTCATCGCGTACAGCGCGGTCGTCGTCTCGTCGACGCGGTAGTACTGCGCGTCGTCGAACGGCGTCGAGAAACCGGCATAGCGGAAGGTGTCGCGCGCATAGGCGTTGGAGATCATCTGCCAGTCCAGATCGCGCGCGCTGTAGGCGCCGCCCGGCACGATGTCGGCGATCGGCCGCAGCTGGCTGTCGGCCAGCGTGCGTGTGTTGACCCAGCTGTTGTTGCCGGCCGACGGACCGCCGATCTTGGCTTCGCCGTATTCGCGTTCCTTGGACTTGTCGGTATGACGCGCGCCGAACTGCACGTCGCGCAATGCGGGCAGGAACGCGAGGTCCAACGTCTTGCGCAGATTGACCTGGGCCGCGTACTTGTCGTCGCTGATCTGCTCGCGCGTGGTCTCGTAGGCCTCGAACAGGTAGCGCTCGGGCGAGTTGTACATGTCGAAGCCGGCCGACGACGCGCTCGGAATCGTCTCGCCGCTGTTGCCGCTCCAGCGCGTGCGCGACGGCGCGTAGGCGACGTGCTTGAGGTTGGCGTAGTCCAGGCGCTTGCGGGCACCCGAATAGCCGAGCAGCGCGTCGATGCTCCAGCTGTCGCCGCGCCAGTCCAGCGCCGCGCTGTACTGGCGGAAGTCGGTCTCGTTGATCCGCTCCTTGCTCAGGAACTCGTGCTGGGTGGCGGTGTAGGACACGTCGCGCAGCACCAGGATGCCGTGCTGGGCCAGCGTGGTGTCGTCGTATTCGTGGATGGTCTCGAGCGTGCTGCGGCTGGACGCCGAATACGCAGCGGCGTCGTACTCGTCCTCGGTGGAGTCGTAGCCACCCACCAGCGCATCGAAGGTCAGGCTGAAATCGCGGCTCGGTTTGAACTGCAGCGACGCGGTCGCGCCCCACTTGTCCTGCTCGTTGAGAAACACGCGGTCGCCCACCTTGTCCTGGAAGACGATCAGCTTGGATTCGTCGGTGTCCGCGCGGTTGGTGATCTGGCGGCCGGTGTCGCGCTCGATCACGGCCTCGGCCTGCGAGCCGCGTACGCCCGACGCGCCGAGGAAGCGCGACATCGGACGGAAGTTGATGCCCGAGGTCGCGTCGGTGCGGTTGGTGCGCTTGGCCGAGGACACCGACACCAGCGCGCCCCAGTCGCCCCAGGTGTCGGAGGCGAGAAACGCGATTTTCGGGTCCGTCTCTTCGGAGATCGAGTTGTAGGCGCCTTCGAACGACGCGACCAGCTGGCGCGCGCTGTAGTCGAATGGCCGCGCGGTGGAAATCTTCACCGAACCGGCGATGCCGCCTTCCTCGTCGGCCGCGGTCGGCGACTTCTGCACGGTGACCTGCTGGATGATTTCCGAGGCGAAGATGTCGAATTCCACTTCACGGCCGCCACTGCCCGAGGCCGTGGCCAGATCGTTGATCGACACGTGCGTGTAGTCGGACGGCAGCCCGCGCACATTGACGCGCGAGCCCAGGCCCTTGTTGCGCTCGATGGTCACGCCGGGCATGCGCTGCAGCGCTTCGGCGAGGTTCTGCTCGGGGAAATCGGCGACGTCGGTGGCGACGATCGAATCCGAGAAGCCGACGTTGTCGCGCTTCAGGTCCACCGCCTGCTCGAGGCTGCGGCTGTAGGTGCCGGTGACCACCACGCTGTCGAGCTGCTGGACGCTGGCCGGTGTATCAGGCGCCTGCTGCGCGAGTGCCTGCAATGGCACCGTTGTCATTCCGGCGACCAGTGCGCCGTGGATCAGCAGGCTGAGCGTCTTGCGCGGGGGAGTACGGAGGGAAGTGAACCGGCGGCGGTGGGTCATTGGGGGACTCGATAGGGACGTCGGAAAAACGCACGGCGACCCACCGGGTGGGAGGTGCCCGGCCGGCCGTCGTGCGTGAAGCCGCGCAGGCTAGGGATCGAATGTGATGCTTTGATTTCGCCGGGATGGCGATCGCCAGACGCAGGCATCGCGCAGGCCGCGCATGCGTCGGCGGGGCGACAGGTGCGATGCTGCGCGCGCCGTCGTGCGGACTCCTTCGCGGTCGATGCTCACGGCGGCGGCCTGCGCGCGACCGGCGTCCGCGCCTCGGTCCACGTGCGGCTATCCAGCCCTCTACGCACTTCAACGCCGCCACGGCCTCGCCAAGACGCCCGAAAGGCGGTCGCTGCACAGGCCGGCACGAGGTCTGGCGAGGGGGGGCTCGGTCGGGGCGCCCGGTGATTCCGCGACCGGCCGCGCCGTCGTCCAACACTCCGCGCGCGTCGCGATTCGGTCAGGGCATGCGCGCGCCGGCTCGGGTCGTCAGCGCGTGGCGCGCGACGCGCCGCGTCGCCTGCGCCGTGCTTCGGCGATGCGCGACCACACCCCGATCGACTGGAACTGCAGCACGCACAGCGCGAGCAGGGTCCAGCCGATGTTCAAATTGAGATAGACGCCGGCGGCGCGGTTGAGCGTCGCCGATTCCGCGCGGCGCAGTGCGGGATTGCCTTCGCCGAGCAGCATGTGCAGCGCCTGCGCGGTCGAGATCGACAGCCAGTCGCCGTAGCGGGCGAGGCCGTAGGCCCCGTAGACGACGCAGGCCGCCGTCGCCAGGGCCAATGCGCCGGCGAACCAGGCCAGCGGTCGGCCGGCATCGCGCACGGCGGGAAGCAGCTGGATCGCCCCGACGCTCCAGACGGCGAGGGCCACGGCGAGGGCGTAGAGAAATACCATGTACAGCTCCGGAGTCGCAGACTTGCGGATCGACGCGGGATGGACCGCGACCGGCGTTACCGGGCGCGATGCGCCCGTGTCGACATCGCCCGGTACGCTGACACACCGCGCGTCGCCACCGCATCGTCGTCTCGCGCTCCGCGATGCGCACCCGCACACAGGATTCCGATGACTCCGCTGGACCCCGCCTCGATCCGCCTCTCCGTGGCGCCGATGATGGACTGGACCGACTATGCCTATATTTCTTTTTCAAACAACAATTTACATCGGAAGCGCCGTATCATGTTGCACTAAGGTTGTGGCTCGACGCGAAGGGCGTCGCAGCTGAGCACGCATGTCTACGTCATGCCGCCGCAAAAGTAGTCGCGAAAGCGGCGAAAGGAATGCGGACGCACTCCCACCGGCCTTGGCCTTCGTCGTGCGGCACGTGGTCTGCAAGTTCTTGAAGGTCCACTACGGCGAGGCGCGGGTTCGGGGCGCTCAGGTCCCACAGATGCATAGCGAAATGCAGCAAGTCTCGCGCGGTATTCCACTCGTTACGTGTCACGTAGAAATCACCGGCAAGGCCGGCTCGACTGGCTTTTACTTCAATGCACAGTGATGTGCTGTCATTGTCCGAGACTGAGGACAGCACGTCGTAACCATCGGCGTTGCTGTCCAAAGCTATCCATCGAGGAGATTTGCCTGTGCGCTTCTCCTCATGGTTCAGCGTCAACCTCTCTCCTTGGCGCCCTATCTCATTCAAACGCACATCGTGAAGTCCGCGCGCGCGGGCGGCCAGGAGGTCCCAGAACGCGACGACCTCAGAGGTTTCGCCGGAGGCTAGCCCTGCTTCCCGACATACTTGGGCGATCTCAGGCGGGGAATACTGAAGCACGTGGCGACGCCCGAAGCGTGCACCTTGGACCCAAGGCGGATTGGTCGCTTCTACCAAGTCCAGTAGCGCTTCGCGCAGGCGTTCTTCCGTTCGCGGCATAGCGCGAACAGATTGGCCGCGTATTGTCGGTACCAGCAGCCCCGCTTCGTCTATCGCGATCCAACCAAGCAACTGCGCGCAGCTAGTTGCACGTTCAGCACTGACCACGCCGAGCTTTCCCAAGGTCCCAGTGGCATTTAGGGACATCGGCGTGGCTTCGAGCAGGTCCAGCAACTCGAAGCATCCATACGCGACTCCCGGCGACAGCGGTTCACTCACCGGCGTCTCGCAAATCACGAAGTAGCGCCTGCACGTCGTCGGCGTCTAGGCCACCGGACAGCTCTTCATCGTCCGTAGATTGCAGGTCCATAGGAATAGGATCGATCCGCAGCGACGTATCGTCGAGCGCCAATGCCATAGCATTTATCTTCGCTCCTAGTCGCATATGTACTGTCTGGTCTACGCTCTTGGCGCACTCCACAATCTCAATGGTGGTGTCTTGATCGGGCGCTAGGCCCAAACGGTGGATGCGGTCCATCGACTGAAGAAAGTGGGCTGCGTTGAAAGTTCGATCAAGATAGAGCGCATGATGGCAAACCTTATGCAGACTGACCCCCTCACTAGCTGCGGCCGGGTTGGCCACCATTACGCGTACGTTCGGATCGTCATGGAACAACTTGATACGGCCTTCGCGGGTGCCGTCGTCGTCCTCATCGCCCGCATCTACGCTGCCATGGATGAAGACAGCGCCGAGATCTTGGAGAGAATCCGATATGAACTCAACGTTGTGGCGAAATGAGGACCAGATCAAGACCTTCTTGCCGTCCTTAGCCAACCCTCGGGCGCGTCTTAATACATAAGTTAGTTTCGGTCCTCCACCTTCCGCTACCACCGCCGCTAGCAAGCCTGGTTTGGCAATCTCAATCTCCCGCGACAATAGCGCCGGGTGAGACACAAACATAAGGAGCCGGGTGACGGACCGACCGAGGCTTCTGAACGCTCCGCGGGTGTGGTCGGTCAGATAGACGGCAGCTTGGCGGGCCACCTCACTTTTCATGTACCCGTATAACTCCGACTGGAGAGGCGACATCGGAACCGTTTTGGTAATTATCGTCGGCGGTCGAAGACCGAGTTCAGATTTGTTCGTGCGCACATAGATCGGACGCATCTGCTCGATAACATTGTCTGGAGTCGCCTGGACCTCCGGATACAAGAACGAAAACTGCGGTAAGAGGTCATCCAGTGCTTGGGGCATGGGCGTCCCCGACATTACTAACTTGCCTACAGGCAGCTGCGATACGCTCAGCACCGCATTGGCGGTCAGGCGTGCTGCGCCGGCTTTGATGCGATGGCTCTCATCGAGAAATACATGAACGCGGTGGCGTGCGAGGTGTTGGGTGATTAAGTCACGTGAGCGGGGAACCTGTTGATAGGAAATCAACATGAACGGCGGGTCATCCTGGAGGGCGCGCGCGATGTTCGCGCCGCGTAGGCGGACGAACTCACCGGACTCATTCGGAAAGCACTCCTTCAGCTGCTCATCCCATGCTGCAAATGCGTTCTTCGGGGCGATGACCAACAACCGATCCCCCGCTTCGCGACGATAGGCAAATGTCGCGAGGGCTTCTGTCGTCTTGCCCGCGCCGGGAACTGAGAATGTGGCTGCCGCAGGCAGGGCAGCCAGCCTTCGAACATTTCGGATTTGGTGAGACTTTAGAGCACGCTCGAACCCCGCAGCTCGGAGGCGCGCGAGCAAGACAGCCTCCTCAACCTGCTCCCCGGCGACAGCAGCGGCATAGGATTGTTCATTTCGGGACGACTGACGGAGCAGGTCCGTCGCCTGCTCATCAATCAGAAGGTATTCACCGACCCGGAGCCCAAATGCTCGGATCAAGTCGCCGAACTGAGAACGAACACCTACAAACGACCACCACGGCAGTGAAATGGACGTGCCACCTTCCGACTGTGCATCATCGCTGGCACGTCCGAGCATGTCGCGGAGAAGCGATAGCCAGGGCAGCGCAGCATCGCCCTCACTCCAAGACAGGACGGCTCGCTGATCTTTTGGGCGATAGGCGAGTTTAAGCATTCTTGCTTGTCAGCCAGTCTCGTATCTTGACCAAATTGGCATCGATGCTTTCGATCTGTTGTCGGACCCCAATTGTGGTGCTTTCCGCTCGCAGTCCATCTGATACCGCTGCCTGCAATCTGGTATTGGCGTCGGTCACCTGCTTGAGCAAGTATCCAGCGTTGTTCAATTCCTTTCGAAGTTCGGTTTCTGTATCGATGACCTCAACCACCAACTGACGTACTTTGTCAGCGTGTTCTGGCTTCACGATTTCCGCAGCTAAAGCGTAAGAGACGTCAGGAACTTCACGAACAGATATTCCACCGAACAGTTCCTGAGCGTCTGGATCGGCCGCCGGCTGCGTCAAAGGAAAGGCGCTGGCCAACTTCTCTTTGACCTTAGGCAAGTGCTCTTGAATCTTTGGTATGGCGGCATACAGCCGCTCGCCAGCGGTACCGGGCTTGTCGATCAGTGCAAAAGCGGCATTCTTCAATAGGGCTTGTTCGGGCGCTGACATCGCTTTCTTGGCGGCTTTGTGGAGCTGCTTGAACGCTTCCTCCGCGCCACTTACCTCAGACCATTGATGCTCCCGACCACGACTTTTCAGGTAGGAGTCTGCCGTTTCCAGCATTGAACGCACCTGCTTAACGTCGGCTTCAGTCATGTCGTACATCTCGGCGAGGTCAGCATCCGTGAAGCCATGCTGCTTCTGCTTGTTGCGCAGCATCATTGCCCGCGCTTCCCAAGAGTACTTCGCTTTGATGTCTTTCTTGATTTGAAGATTGGCTTCAATGCGGTCAATCTCTTTGTCGTCGCAGTGAGGTAATACGACTACATCGATGTGCGCAAAGTGCGGATACTCGATCGGATCGCTGAAGTAGAGATTTCGCCAGCACGAAAGGCGGCGATTGCCGTTCACCACGAAGCCCTTCTCATCCAGGACGATCGGTTCCACTTGTTTGTTCGATTTATCCTTGAAGTAGTCGAGCAAACCCGCTTCTTTTACGAGCGACAGCAGCAGGTCGTGCTGAGTCTCTTGCACTACGTCCAACTCCGGATCGCTCTCAAAGTAGTCCGTCGGCCGGTCAGCATTCTTAGCGAGCCACTGCTCCTGAAGGGACGCGGTGCGACCGTTACCCAGCCGATATTTCGGCAGCTCTATGGGCACACGGAACTTAGTTAGCTCAACCTTCTCGCCCTTGACCTCCATTGGCCAGGTGGCTGTAGGGACCGTGGGTTTAGAGGCCGCAAGTTCCTTTAGGCGGCGTTCGAAAGGGTATCCATACCGGCTCACAGTCATCTTGTTCTCCCGTTAGTCGAACGCAAACACCACTAATGGCATGTGGATCACCTTGCGGAAGATGTCCAGTTCACGCCCCAATCTATCGGCGTTGACGAGGTTGTCACCCAGTTTCTTAGCGGCTGCGTGGCTAGGCGCGATCATCGCTCCGACATTAATCGTGTTGCTCAAAAACATGTGCTGTAGCTTCAGGAGGTCGGCGTACATGCGCGACATATTCCCCCCGGTCTGCATGCAAAGTCCCGCCTCCTTCTTCATGCTCGTTATAGATATCTTGGAGGCGCGGCCGGCCAAGGCGACCGCGCCCGACCATCCTTCCTTGTTGAGCGCTGCCATGATGGCGTCACCAATGCTGCTAGCTGCGCCCCGCGCGGGCGCGATAGCGCACGCAGCTACAGCGCTTTCGATCTCTTGCCGCAGTACGTCTGGCAAAGCAGCGAGACCTCCTTGATGGTCGTGGGTGTTGACCTTCATCCGCCAGCGTCCTCCAGCCCGGTATCCACGATCTGCGAGAGCTTGCTCTTAGTGTGGTCGTAGAGCTCTTTGTCGTGGGGGCGATAACGGGCCACCCCGCGGAGCGCTTCGTCGATGCGCTGGCGACCCTGTTTGGCGTAGTGCGGCAATAGCTCGCACCCCCAGAAGCGCCTGTCGTGCAACGCCGCCGCCACTCCAGCAGACCCGACACCAGCGAAGGGGTCGAACACTAGTTGGCCTGGCTTCGTTAGTGACAGTACAAGACGCTCAATCAACCCCACCGGAAACTGGCACGGATGGTCCGTCTTCTCAACATGATTAGATTTCACGTTGGGAATGGTCCAGACGTCCTCCGGATTCTTACCGAGTGGATTTCCCGACAATTTGCCCTTGTTCGGACCCTTAAAATGCCGTTTGCCTGGATACTTGGATGGGATGCGAACCGCGTCTACATCGAACTGATAGCTATCGGTCTTCGAGTACCACATGACGACTTCGTAGCGTCCAGAGAACCGGTGCTTGTTGTGAAGACCGTGGCCAAAGTGCCAGATGATGCGGTTCCGCAGCTTCAATCCGTGCTTCTTGAAAATCGGCGCCATTTCGATGTCAAGTGGAACAATCTGTCCGTTGTCCACGAAGTTGCCGACCTGCCAACACAGTGAACCCGTGTCCTTGATTCTGGGAATGATGAGGTCAAGAATCCGTTCCTGCCATTTCAGGTAGTCATCAAGCGGTGCTTTCTTCTCGTATGACTTACCAATGTTGTAAGGAGGCGAGGACACAACCAGATCGAACAATGGCTTGTTGGGCAGTGCGCACAGCATGTCTTCTGCGTCGCCCTGCCAGATAGCATGGTCACCTAGCTCTGCGGGTTCCTTCGTGGCCTTGCTCGGCTTGACGATCAGGGCCTTCGGGATCGGGGGAGGATTCTTAGTCATGGACATCTCACGTCTCGGGACGTACCTGGGACGCATCATCCCTGAAAAAGTCAACAGGATCCAGTAGTCCGCGCGTCGGGGCAGGCCGTGCTAGGTCTGGTGGGGCGTCCTTATGCCTTGTCCCCCGCTCAGGGGCTGAGACTACCTCAGCGAAACCGCTTGGGTTCAGGAGGAATCAGAGTTCACTACGCGCCCACAGCGACGTCGTCAAGCCAGCGGTTGGAGGAATCCTGGCGCAGGTCGGTGCCCCCGGAAATTGAAGCATCGGCTCCCTGCCACGTAAGCTTGCCCCTATGGGCGACCCCTTGACTATTACTGAGATCATCGCTCGCAGCGAGCAGGGGATGACGCGGCCGTTCCTGTGCCGTTGCGATGATGACCGGCTGTACTTCGTGAAGGGCCGGGCTGCCGGCCGTCGCAGTCTCTTGTGCGAATGGCTGGCGGGGCACTTGGCGCGGGCGTTCGGATTACCCATGCCGGAGTTTGTGCTTGCCCAAGCTCCGCAGGGGTTGCTTGATCTACATCCGGAAGGACGCGATCTAGGCCCGGATCCGGCATTTGCTTCGCAGCGGGCGGGTTTCGCACAGGACCTGACCGTCACCCAGCGCGCCAGCGTTGCCGCAGCGCTGCAGCGCGATGTGCTGGTGTTCGACTGGTGGGTCCGCAACGGCGATCGCACCCTGACCACGAGCAGCGGCAATCCCAACCTGCTGTGGGCCGCCGGCGACCGGGGGCTGGTGGTGATCGACCACAATCTGGCCTTTGATCAGGATTTTGACGCCGCCCAGTTCGCGGCGACCCACGTGTTCAGCGAGCAGATTCCCTTTGTGTTTCAAGATCTTGTGGAGCCGCAGAGCTACGCCGCGCGGCTCCGGCAGGCGCTGGCGGTCTGGCCGGACGCCTGCAACAATGCCCCCGAGGCTTGGTGGTTCGTGGACGACGAGCAGACCGTCCCGACCGATTTTGACCCCGCGGCCATCTTAGCCATGTTGAACCGTTGCACGACTCAGGAGTTCTGGAGGCTGACGCCATGAACCGTCTTGCCTGCCAATACGCCATCATCCGATTTCTGCCTTACGCGGAAACGGGCGAGTTTGCCAACGTGGGCATCGTTCTGGCCTGTCCGGAAACCGGCTTCCTCGACGCGCGACTGATGCCGACCAAGAAGACGGGGCGTATCACCGGCTTCTTCGAGCAGTTGGACAAGCAGATCTACCGCGACACCTTGAACTACCTTGACGACGAGTTGCAGCGTGTCCGCCAGATGGTGCGCGATGCCGGGCATCGTGACGGTGGGGTGCTGGTCAAGCAGATGTTCGCCGGGCTCACGCGCCCGCGGGAAGCCTTGCTTCGCTTCGGCGAAACCCGCGTGGTGCTGGCCGAAGATCCCGTCGTGACCCTGGACAAGTTGTTTGCCCGATTCGTCGGGCGCGATTTCGCGAACAAGCAGTATCACGACAAGGTGTTGGAACGAGGCGTGCGGGAAGTACTGATGCGCGCCAACTTGCGCGAGTACTTCAAGCCCGCCGAAGTCGGTAGCGAGAACCTGCATATCCAGGTTCCATTTGTGCACATGCGCGATGCGCAGCCGACGCATGCCATCAAGCCGCTGGACCTCGGCAAGGACGAGGCCAATCAGGTGTATGAGCATGGTGGCCACTGGCTGGAGCGAGTCCGCCGCCTTGGCAAGCACGAACTTCTGCCAACCGCGATGCTGTTCGCAGTTAAGGCGCCGACGTCTGCGCACACGGCAGTCCGCAAAGCTGCAGATGAGATCATCTGTGAGCTCAAGGAGGAAGGCGTCGTAGTCGCCGAAGCGACGGACGCAGCAGCGATCATCAATTTTGCGGCTGGCGTCAGGGTACATTGACAGTTGCTGGACCCGTGAGCTTCCTCAGCTGGCGCTGACGGTGTTTGCCGGTCGGTACTTCCTTCTCGCCATCTCCAACCCCTTCTTCACCGCGTAGTTGGCTGCTCGCCCTCCAGCCAAGGCAGTCGATCCAATAGCTTTGCCAGCCGACACGTTCGGCATCAGCCCCGTCCGCGAGCTGCCGGTGGCAGCGGCTCGTGCGAAGTTGGATCCCATCGAGGCGAGGCGCCCTGCAACATTCTGCGCAGACAGGCTTGCACCGCCGCCCAATGCCCCTGCTATCGCCCTTGTCTGCTCGAGTACAGCAACCATAGCGATGGTGACCCCGACCAGCTTCAACGAGTTCACAACGGTCTCGGAGAGCGTCGTGACCGGCAGCATGGACAGGTACTGGTCGAACATTGAGAAGACCAGGCCCACGACGACGGCGACCATGATGTACAGAATCGCGAAGTTGACCAGTTGGCCAAGCCAAGTCTCAAACCAGCGGTACGTGGCAGGAAAAATGGCGAAGAGGATGAACAGGGGGCCTATCGCCAGCAGCACGGCGGTCGCGATGAACGCAACCAGGAGAATGCCGGCGGCGATCGCAACGATGGCGGCGGACGCCAGGTAAACAAGGATGGCCAGGGCGTAGTAGCCGATGCCAGCGATCGCCGACTTGATGCCCATCTGGGCCATCTCGTCACCCTTGTCCCATGCTTTGTCCCCGACCGTGAATCCGCTCTGCAGGGAGCTGTCGAGGACGGTGGCAATGGAAGTCGGTTCGTATCCCCCGCTGCTGCCTTCGTAGGCGAGTTCCGACGCCATTTCGGCAGGTACGCTGAGGAACAGGTCGGCGACGTAGTTCTGGTAGATGCCAGCGGTTAGAGCGAAGCCTACGATGACGCACATCCGGATGATCCGCTTCATCCCGTCGGTGAAGGGTTCGCTGATCTGCCCGGATGCCATCGCAACGCCCCAGAACAGAACGAACAGGGTCAGCAGGATGACCGCCGTTGGTCCGATATACCCGATCATCACAGCAGACTTTTCGTTGGCGTAGCTGGTCACTGTCTCGGGGATGTTCTCCAGGAGAAAGTGGGCAATGCGGGTGGTTTCTGGGGCGGCCATAGCTGTCTCCTTAGAGAATCTTGTCGCGGAGCTGGCACCAAGCGTTGCCACTTCGCTCGGGGCGCGGCACCTTCGAGCAGCGGAAGTACACTTCTTCGGCTTTCGCCCGGCTGACGGCATCGGTGCCGGTAACTTCCGCCAGGGAGGGCGGCTCAGTCATTAAGCCGGGGTCGAATGCAGGTGCGACCTCAACAGCGGCCGAAAGATGGGCTTCGTCCGTGTGGGTTCGGCCGCAGGCCGTCGCCAGCACGGTGCAGGACACGACAACGAGAAGAGTCCGGTTGTGCATGCTCGTGCTCCGTCAGTAGCCGCCGGCGCGGAGCCGGAAGCTGGTTTGGATGGCTTCGCTCTCCTGGATGCTGTCGCGTTTGGCGATCATCGCGTTCATCGCCTGCAGCTTAATCAGCTCGTTCGTGAGCATCCCGGTTTCGACCTGCAGCCTGGCCTGTAGATCCGCGATGGCCTTCATGTCCTGGGCAGAGTTGATCTCGCCCATGAGGCCCTGCAATCGTTCGAAGCGGTCGCCCGAGTTGTCATAGATCTGGGCATTCAGCGCTTGCGCATTAGCGTCACGCTCAAGGTTGGTGCGCAGGGATGCGGTCACTTCGTCGAGGACGTCGTTAAAGTGCTCGTCGTTGAGCTGGGAAGCATGGTCGGCGATGGAAGTAGTCAGATTCCCGATCGACCCGCCACCCTCCATGGCGGACAAAGTCTCCTGCCAGTTGCGAGGAACAGCGCCCGTGTAGTCCTCAGGCATGATGCCGCCTAGTCCGCGGCTGCCGGTCAGCGACTCATACTGTTGCTTGGCTTGCTGCAGTTGGGCTTGGAGCTGCGCCAACTGCTCGACGATCTGCGTGTACTGCTGGATTGCGTTCATCAGGTTCGCGACGTCGAGTACCGGAATGCCCGAGGCGCGGACAGGCATGGTGGACGTGACGCCACCAATAGCGGTCACGCCAAGAGCGAGCGAAAGGACAAGGGCCTTGATCTTCATTGCGGTGTTCCTTGTAGTCGGAGGGATGGGGCTTAGCGGTGGCGCCAAGGCTTGAGCAGTCCCAGGCAGTGCGCCGCGGCGCCGGTGACCAGGCCGAGGCAGATCACCGCCACATAAGTCCGGTTGATCGAGATGAGGGGGAGGAGGTTGACGACGCCTGTGACCAAGAAGGGCGCCAAGGCGATGAAAGCGCCAACGATCCAGTGGGGTATCAGCCCGGCTCGAAGCAGCTCGCGGTAGATCGCCGCGCCAGTGGACAGCAGCCCGAGCAGGACAATCGAGAGGCTGGCCGAGGGGCTGACGTAGGAGACGGCAAGGGACGCGAGCCAGGTCAGGATCGCCAGGCTGCCGCCCGTAACGATTGCTGGCGCGAACCGGGAGATCCAGTTGGTCACGGACTCAGGTTCGGGGCCGCCAGCTCTGATGGTGACGGTCTCAGGCTTCCGCCTTCGGACGATGACGCTGGCAGGGCTGACTGTGATGATTGCGGGTGAGCGCTGGTCCTTGGCGGACATGGTCTTCTCCTCACGTGGCTATGGATGCGACCTGCTGGAGCCGGTCGTGCCGCGGAGGGATGCCTTGAGCTTTTGCGCAGTGCGCCGGGCGTGACCCTTCACCCGTGGTACGAAATTTTAGACCGGACTTTAAGACAGGCGGTGCGTTGCGCCGTTGACTCTTCGCCACTCTTGTAGTGCCTGCCGTCTCTGGCTCTCAATGTAGTCAGCGAGATCTTCCACGTTCACCAGCCAAGGCGACTTCTGGCTCCCGCATCGGAAGGCTGGTAACGGCAGGGCGGCGCGGGCCGCGCGCTTTGCTGCCTCGTCAGGCGAGTAGCCGAACAGCTCCGCGCATCGTGCAAGTGGAACGGTGGTGCTCCCGTATTCGCATGCCATTAGGAACATTCGCATCGCGCGACCGGACTCGCCGGTCTGCAGGATGTTCAGGTCTTCAAAGCGTCCTTTCGGGCTTCGCATCGTGTCGCTCCTTCTGTTGTTGGATGTGCTGGCGCAACTGCTTCTGCAACTGCATCCGTTCGGTCTCGGGCGCGGGCATGTGCGCCAGGAAGCTGCGGATCTGCCGGGCAAGCTCCTGGCCGGCGCCGGTCGTGGCCTGTGACAGCTCGTTGGCAACGCGGTTCCAGTCGGCGCGTGTCTGCGCCTGTCGTTCCACTGCCGCCTTGTCAGGCTCTTGCAGGCTGGAGCCAGGTCGCGTCACTGCCCTCAGGGCCTCGGCCACCTTCGCCTTCTGCACCGTCGATCGCTTTGCCTTGTCGGCGTGCAGGACGGCCTGCTTCTTCGGCTTGCGGACCACGCCGCGTGTACGCCTGGGGCTGGCCTCAGCGGCGATTCCGTGTTGCCGGCAGGCAGCGGCGAAGGCCACGCGCCACGCCTGTAAATCGTCGCGCCTTGGGTTCAGCCGCCGCCCGGAGAAGCCCAGGGAGCGCACTGTCAGGTGGCAATGCGGATGATCGGTGTCGTCGTGACGCACGAGCAGATAGGCATGTTCTAGGCCGAAGACCTCCCGGCCGAACTGGCGCGCAGCATCCAGGAGCTTGTCCCGGTCCGTGCCAGGTGGCATGGAAAGGATGATGTTCACCGTGTCGCGACTGTTGCTGCGTCGGTTGAGTCCACTGCCCTCCATCCACGCGGCAGCGGTCTCCTTGACCATCCGCCGGCCCATCACGAGGCGACCGCTGTCGTCCTCGGCGGTCAGGTCACCGTTCCGGGTGATGTAGCGCAGGTGTTCTTCAACGTGCTTTACGCCCTTGGCCTTCCCCGAGATACGCACCATCACCTCCGGTGTGCGGGCGGTGATGCGCGCGACGGTCTGCAGGTCTTCAACGAGCGACGACCGGCGCCGTTTGTCGGCATGGGCGGGCAAGCCTTTCCGCCACCGGACGGGACCGCGCAGCAAGCGGTCCAAGGATTCGAGCGACTGACTCATTCCCAACCACCGGCAGGCGCCCAGCGGATGGTGGCGGTCTCCACCAGTGCACGGATGTTCTCGCGCAAGACGGTGACAGCCGAGGCGGTCTCCAAGAGCACCGGGTCGCGATCCGCGAGGGTCTCAAACCGGCCCTGGTGGAGGGACCTGGTCAGTTGGTTGAGGTTCGTTCCGACCATCGACAGCTGGTAAGCGGCACGAGCGACCGCCTCAGCTTCCGCGGGCAGAAGCGTTGGAGCCTGGACGAAGCGGGACCGCAACGTACCCAAGACAATGCCCGGTCGGGTCGTCCCGGCACTGCGCGCCGTCCTCGTGACCGCCTCAAAGATTTCCGGCGTGACCCGCACGCTCAGCCACATCGATCGAGGCGACGCGGCATCAGAGCTGACGGGGCCGGTCGGGTTCGCTTTCACCAGCGTAGCAATGACCCGCCGCAGCAAGGCTGCCTCGGTCGTGCCCGACCGCTTGGCTAGGTTGCGGAATGCATCTTTGGTGGATCGGTCGAGGTCGGTCTCTACGCGGGGCATGACGTGCCCTCGCTCACCAGTGTGATCAGTGGGGAGTGGGGCCTCCGGGAGAAATCCCGGGGATCGTGGATGCGATCCCTATCCTGCACTCTCCCCACACATCGCTTTTCAGTCCAGCGTGCTGGACTCACCTCAACGAAGTTGCCCTGATGGAGCGGCTGGAGTCTGGTCCTCTTCACGCAGATCTCCCGGTGCGGAGCATCGCAGCAACCGCTTCGATGTGCTTTTTGGTGGTAGCTGGATCGGCGGGCTTCAGGCGTGCACGCGCCGCCGCCCGCTCAGCAGCTTCGTTGGCATCGCGGGCGCGTCGCTCCCGCTCGCGGGCAATCTCGACGCCGTGGTTGCACTCGAAGGTGGCCGTGGCTTCAACGGCTCGAACGAAGCTCTGAAGAAGCGGCAGTGGATCGTTGCCCTTCCGTAAGCCCTTCCGTTCGTACCCATCAGCCTCGTCCAGCACCCTCTGCGCGAGAGAGCCAGGAAGATGTGCGACGAGCGCCAGCGCTGAAGCTTGCTGGTCTGGCGTATAGCTCCGGGGCGGGATCAGATCGTAGGGGCGCGGTGTGCCATCGCTGTCACCCCGTTTGGTTGTTGAACTAACAACAACAGCTCTTGTTGTTTGGTCTGCCAACTCAGCAGTGCGTGTGCGGGCAGGGCGCACTGCCGAGTTGGCAGGGCGGCGATTTTTGGGGGTAGTTGGATCAGGTTTACGGCGCACTGCCAGACTGGCAGTGCGCTTATCGTCCAACTGATCTGCTGGAAATTCCCCTTGGTGATAGGCAGTCAGATTGAGCGCATATTCGCTCGCGACCTGCCTTCCATCGCGGAACCGTTTGGTGCGGCAAATCAGGCCGTAGCCCTCCAGCTGCCCGAGCAGCCGGAATACCGTTCTTTCGCCCATGCAGCACTTGCGTGCGAAGTGAGAGACCGGAGACGTGCCGCACTCGCCGCGGTCATCGGACTCATCGGAGAGGACAAGCAGCAACAGCTTGAGGTTGGGTGCCAGCCGCTGCTTCCAAGCCCAGTGCTTGGTCAGATCGCTCATGGCCGGGCCTCACGCCTCGTCGATCAGGCGGGCGATGTCGGACACGCGGAACATCGTTCGGCAGCCAATTTGTGCCCTGCAGCCGCGAAGCTTCGTCGCTAGTGCTTCGTCGCCCCTCCCCTGGTTGATCAGAATGCGAAGTGAATTCGGGCTGCGGCCCAAAATGCTGGCAACGGCTTTGAGGGGAATCAGAGGGGCGCCGTACTGGTGCGCGATTTGAAGCTCGGTCGGGGTCATGGTCGAAGTGCTCACCGGATGGCAAAATCGCTATTGAGAGCAGATTCAGCCAGAAGTGCGCTAAATTGCACAATCTAGCTAAATCTGCAGTTCATGCATATTTAGCGGAGCGGTGCGCCCATGTCAAGCACGATCGATGATCGGGTTCTTCTGCTGCTGCAGAACACGGCATCTGCAGTTCCAGGCCTTGCTGGTCATGGCGTATGGGAACGCCTTGGGGTGCAAACCGGCATTCCTGCACAGAGATGGAGGAACGTGGTTTCCGGTCGTCAGCGAGCTACTACCGCGATGGTAGAAGCGCTGGCGAAACGGTGGCCGCAACATGCGTTTTGGCTTGCCACGGGGATCACGGACGTGGCAAACGGCCACCGCGCTCCGGTAAACGCCGTGACCTTTCCCGAGCGACTCCAAGCAGATGACTGCACGTCGGCAACATATTTCCGAGCATGTTTGAAGCTCGCCGCCAAGCTGTACAACGATGCTGGCGTGGACTTGGACAACGATGATGCGCGGATGGAAGCAAGCACCAGAACACTTCAACTTGCCCATTACGACGGGGGCCCGATGGTCAACACTGCCCATCGGCTGGCTGGCAGCGAAGACTACGCCGAGGCGCTGCGTAGCTGGTCAGCACGTGAGATGAATCGGCCTGGATTTATCAAGCAGTTGGTCGGCGTGGATCCGCTGGTGGGGCCTCTGCAGCGAAAGTCCACGGAAGGTGAGCCGTTGTTTGGCGGGGACGGGCAGAGTCGACATCAGAGCCTATCGGACATGTTCTTTCGTCCTTATCCAAAAAACGAGTAGCCTGCTTGCGTCTGCTGCATGGTTCAATGTTCGATGAAGCGGTCCTGGCTACTCTGTGCTGTTGCTTTAATCGTCGCGTCAGTTGCCTACGTGGCGACGCGTCGCGAGGCGCGCCGTACATTCAATCGCGCGCAACGAGCCATGAGGGTGGTTGACGCCAACATGGCCGAGATTCGACGACCGCGAGAGGATTGGTCCCAACGAAGTGACGAAGCAATAGCCGAAAGTGCGCGGCGTGAGCTCGAAGACACAGACCTAGTAGCGCTCGCTGAGCATCTCCATCTGAAGCTGGGTTCGTCGAGGTGGCGGACGGATTCCGCAGTCTGATTTGACGCAAAATCTGAGCGGAAGCCGTGATTGTTGGCACGATCGCTGACATATTTTCCGCGCCCATTAAACCGGATTCGAAAGAATCCGGCGAGCCGCAGGACGGGGCGAGTGGGCCACCTGGATGGTGGCCGGGTGCCAGGGAGGCACGCCAGTCGCGGGGCGACAGGGATCAGCTGGAGATCATCCGGCCAGCAAGTGCCAGCCGAGGTATCCGACGCTGAGCGTGATGCCGAGAAGGCCTGCAGCCAGAACTATGCGCCGAAGTGCATACACCAAGAGGGCAGTCGCCAAGGTGCAGGCGACGAATGCCGCGGCGTAGCCAAGTACTGAGCCAGACGTCAGGTGATCAGGCCCGGTCCACCGATAGAGCAAGATCGTTGCGATTGCTCCCGCAAGGGGCGCTAGGACCAGGATGGCCAAACCGAGAATGGTTTCGAGGAAGCTTCCCGGAGCGGGGCGGGCACTCCCGCCGCTTTCGGCATCCTGTTGGAACCAGGCGCCGTCGGCCTCGTCGTACGTGTCCGCTCTCCCGTAACGGTCCGGATGAAGCTCGTTCCATCGCTCAAGGTAAGAGCGGTTTGGATCGGGGCCGAGTTGGAGGGGGCGGTCGGACATCAGAAGCCTCGTTGGCTGAGCCGGTGATGGAGGAGGGGGTCACGTTGGATCTCCTCCAGCGTCCGGATCATGCCGCTGACCATCTGATCGGTCGGCGACGGTGATGGCACGCCGGTTCGGTCCACCGTGTGCTCTTTCGTGTGCAGCTCGAGCGGGGCTTCTTGGGAGGCGTGTTTGTCCGTCACTGCAGTTGCTCCAGGGTAGGTGGACTATGCGGCTTCTAGCTCAACGTGGACCTGCTGGCCAAGGGCGGCCGCGATGTTCACCAGCGCGTCGAGCGAGAAGCGGCCAATACGGCCGCGCAGCAGGTCATTGATACGCGGCTGGCTGATACCGCACTGTTCGGCAGCCACGGCCTGCGCCCAGCCTTTGTCCTGCACGAGTGCCGCGATCTTGCGCATGAGTTCGGCGCGCACCTTCAGGTTTGCCGCTTCCTCGGCCGTGTCTGAAAGCGCATCCCAGACGCTGGCGAATCGGTCGGGGTTGGTCGTGGTCTTGCTCATGGTCACTTCCTGCTCAGGAGGGCGAAGCGCTGCCTCGCCAGCTCGATGTCCCGTTTCGACGTGGCCTGCGTCTTCTTCTGGAACGCGTGGAGGACATAGACCACATCGGCCAATCGGGCTGTGTAGATGACACGGCAAGTGAGTCAGCTGGACGCCTTCGCAGGTCGTTCCACGACGTGCTCCGGGCGGAGATGGGTGTAGCGCTTCAGGGTCGTCCACGACTCATGCAGCGTGAACTGGGCGACTTCCGGGATGTCATAGCCCCGCTCGAACAGCCGGGACGTCGCTTCGTGGCGAAGGTCATGGAAGCGGAGGTCCTCCAGCCCCCGCAGCCGGCAGGCGCGGGTGAAGTTCGCACCGATCGACCTCGGGTTGTAAGGGAACACGCGCGGGTCCGGCGTCTGCTTCCCGTCCGGGCCCTCCGCCATGACCTTGGGCTGCCGATCGATGAGCTCCCAGGCTTCGGACAGCAAGCGGAAGGCACGGCGGTTGCCGACCTTCTTGCGCGGGTGCTTGACGTCGTCCAACCAGGCGATGCCCTTGTCGCGATCGAGGTCGGCCCATCTGAGCCGGGTGATCTCTTCTTGGCGTCGAGCGGTCGCCAGCGCGAAGCGGATGATGTCGGCCATCGGGATCTCGGCACGTACGTCTCGTACGGCGAAGTGGTCGAGCAAGGCCTTCTCTTCCAAGGGCGTCACCCGACGTTGGCGTTCCTTGGGCTTGCCGATGACGCGGCGACGGCGGAGCTCGTGCGAGGCGTCTTCCAGCAGTTGCAAATTGATCGGCAGTCCCAGCGATCCTCTTGCAGTGCGGAATACACCCCGCAGCCAGATCAAATCATTGTTGGCTGTGGCCGGGCCGGCGCCGTCCCGTCGGCGGGCTTCGACGTGTGCGATGTAGTCGGCAGTCGATAGGTGCAGCACGTTTTTACTGGCGATCTCGTAGCCGATCAGGCGTTTCAGGTCGGCTTCCTTGGTACGTCCCCAGGGCGTCAGTTCCTTGATGTGCGTGCCGTACCAGTCCAACAGCTCAGCGACCGTGGAGCCCTTGCCGAGCGGTTCCCCGCGGGCGCGCTGCTGGTCCAACTCTGCTTCCCGGCGGCGCATCCATTCGGTGGCCAACTGCCGGCGGTCGAACGTCTCCGACTCGGAGTGGATGCACTTGCCCTGCCGGTGGATGCGGATTTGCGCCGTGTAACCTAGCGATCCGTCCTTGCGGCGTCGACTGACGATGGTTCCCATAGGGACGATGCTACATGGCCTTTTACGTAGCATCCAGCGTAGCAACGACGACCCGAAAACTGCCGAAATCAACCGAACATGAGCGCAACTGAGGTACTCCAAAACTCGGGTAAGTCGTTGGTTAAGAGCGACAAATCACGCTACGACGCATCCGTGCGCCTCTCGGTCGCCCCGATGATGGACTGGACCGATGTCCACTGCCGTCAGTTCCACCGCATCCTTGCGCCCGGCGCGCGGCTCTACACCGAGATGGTGCATGCGAATGCGGTGATCCATGGCGATCGCAGCCGGCTGCTGGCCGCCACGCCCGAGCAGGCGCCGCTGGCGCTGCAGCTCGGCGGCAGCGAGCCGGCGTTGCTGGCCGAGGCGTCGCGGATCGCGGCCGGGCACGGCTTCGACGAGATCAACCTCAACTGCGGCTGTCCGTCCGACCGCGTGCAGGCCGGGCGCTTCGGCGCCTGTCTGATGCGCGAACCGGCGCTGGTGGCCGACTGCGTGGCGGCGATGGCTGCAGCGAGCGATGTGCCGGTGACGGTGAAATGCCGGCTCGGCGTCGACGAGGACGACGATTACGCGGTCTTCCGCGCGTTCGTCGACGGCGCCGTTGCGGCGGGCGCGGCGCTGGTGGTCGTGCACGCACGCAACGCCTGGCTCAAGGGTCTGTCGCCGAAGGAGAACCGTGAGGTGCCGCCGCTGCGCTACGACTGGGCGCATCGCCTGAAGCAGGAACGGCCTGCGTTGCCGGTGGTGCTCAACGGCGGCATCGCCACGCTGGAGGCAGTGCGCACGCAGCTGGCGCACGTCGACGGCGTGATGCTCGGCCGGGCCGCCTATCACGATCCCTACCTGCTGCACGCTGCCGACGCGATGCTGGCTGGCCGGGACGTCCAGCCCCGCGCGGCGCTGCTGCGGGCCCTGCAACCGTATGCCGAGGCGCGGATGGCCGAGGGCGTCGCGCTCAAGCACATCACGCGCCACATCCTCGGGCTGTTCCATGGCCAGCCCGGTGGCCGCATGTTCCGCCAGATCCTCAGCGAAGGTGCGCACCGCACAGACGCCGACTGGGCGCTGGTCGAACGCGCGATCGCCGCGACCGAGACCCCGCGTTCGCGCGCGGCCGCATGATCACTCGCGACGCCGCCGCGTTCTTCGCGTTCGCGCGCGACTGCCCCGTGGAGGCCGCCGCCGCGACGCCACGCGCGGCCTTCCTGGTGGCGCCGGACCGGTTCGTGCGCGCCGACGAATCCGCACACGACAACCGCTACATGGCCGATGCCGCTGCCTTCGATGGCGAAGCCGCGCAGGCCCAGCACAGGGCGCTGCAGCAGCGGATGGCCGCCGTGTTGCCGACGGTGTGCTTTGCCGGCGCCGACGACATGCCGGACGCGGTGTTCCCCAACAACGTCTTCGCCACCGTGCCGGGGCGGTCGATCGTCGGCCGCATGCATCACCCGGTGCGTCGGCGCGAGGCGACGCGCGCCGACATCCGCGGCTTTCTGCGTGATCTGCTGGGCTACCGGGAAATCGACCTGTCGGAGCAGCCCCATCCCTGCGAACTGACCGGCGTGATGGTCATCGACCGCGCACGCGGTCTCGGCTTCTGCGGCCTGTCCGCGCGCTGCGACGAGGCCGGCGCCCGGCTGATGCACGCGGCCTTCGGCCTGCGCGCGACGCTGGTGTTCGACCTCGCCGAGGGCGAATACCACACCAATGTCGTGCTCGCGGTGCTGGCCGGCCGTGCCGCACTGGTCTGTCGCGACGGCTTCGCCGACCCGGCCGTGGCCGATGCCATCGCGGCGTTCTATCCGTACGGCATACCGCTCTCGCCGCAGCAGAAGGCCGCCTTCAGCGGCAACGCGATCGCCCTGTCGCCGGACACGGTGTGGATGAGCGCGGGCGCGGCGCAGGCCCTCGATGCGCGCGCTCGCCACCTGCTGGCCGAAGCGGGGTTCGGCATCGAGGCCGTGGCACTGGACGCGATCGAGGCCGCAGGCGGCTCGCTTCGATGCTGCGTTGCGGAAATCTACTGAGCCGCCCATCATCAGGCCGCGTCCGAAGCTGAACGACGACTGCGATGTCAACGAAAAGTTAAGGACGGATTCACCGCTTTCCCCCGACTCTTCAATACCTTATCGCCGTCGTCTGCCAGGAGTGGCCGTGTCCGGTTCGTCGCATTCCGTGTTGCCCGTGTCCCTGTTCGCCGTGGTGCTGATGGCGTGCGGGGCGTCGCAGGCGGCCGGTTTCGACGATCCGCCCGGGCAGGCAGGACTGCGCAGTGCGCCCGACATGCGGGCGTCGCTGGGGCGTCCCGACGCGACCCGCGGCCGCGCGCAGGATTCGATGTCCGATTCGGTGCGCAGGATCGAACGCAGTACGCGTGGACGCGTGCTCAGCGTGGAGCGCATGCACTCCGACGGGCGGGACCTCAACCGCATCAAGGTCATGGACGACAGCGGGCGCGTCCGGGTCTACGTCGATGATCCCCAGCAACGCGGACGGTCGATGCGTGCACGCGGCGACGACGATTGATCCTGCATTCTCGCCCCATTCACGGCCGGTCCGGCCGTCAGACCGGAGTTGACCCATGCGCATCCTGCTCGTCGAAGACGAAGCCCCTCTACGTGAGACCCTCGCCGCACGCCTGAAGCGTGAAGGCTTCGCTGTCGATGCCGCCCAGGACGGCGAGGAAGGCCTGTACATGGGCCGCGAGGTGCCCTTCGACGTCGGCATCATCGACCTCGGCCTGCCGAAGATGTCGGGCATGGAGCTGATCAAGGCCCTGCGCGAGGAAGGCAAGCAGTTTCCGGTGCTGATTCTCACCGCGCGTTCGAGCTGGCAGGACAAGGTCGACGGCCTCAAGCAGGGCGCCGACGACTACCTGGTCAAACCGTTCCACGTCGAGGAACTGCTGGCACGCATCAATGCGCTGGTGCGCCGTGCCGCGGGCTGGAGCAAGCCGACGCTCGAATGCGGCACGGTGACGCTCGATCTCGCCGCACAGACGGTGAGCGTCGACGGCAAGAACGTCGACCTCACGAGCTACGAGTACAAGGTGCTCGAGTATCTGATGATGCACGCCGGCGAACTGGTCTCGAAGGCCGATCTCACCGAGCACATCTACCAGCAGGACTTCGACCGCGACTCCAACGTGCTCGAGGTCTTCATCGGTCGTCTGCGCAAGAAGCTCGATCCCGACGGCACCCTCAAGCCGATCGAGACCGTCCGCGGTCGCGGTTACCGCTTCGCGATTCCGCGCAATACGGAAGGCTGATTCACCGGCGCTTTCGCGTCCGACACCGCGTCGTGCGGTGCCGGAGTGCGAGGCGCCGGCTACGATGCGTCATGGCTGGTGAACGACGACATCCCGCGCGCTGGCGTCCGCGCTCGCTGCAGGCCCGACAGGTGCTCGCGGCGAGTGTGGGCCTGCTGGCGTTTCTCGCGCTGGCCGGTTACGCCCTCGACCGGGCGTTCATCGACGTTGCCGGTGAGGGCCAGCGCGAGCGCCTGCGGAACTACGTCTATGCCTACGCCGGGGACATCGAGTTCCTGCGCGGCGGCGAGATCTACCCCTCGGAATCACCGCCCGACGATCGCTTCCTGCGGCCCGGCAGCGGGCTGTACGCCGAGGTGGTGCTGCCGAACGATCGCTGGAATTCGCGGTCGGCGTCCGGCCAGGAGCTGCCCGAGGCCACGATGCTCGGTGCCCGGGAAGAACGCTTCGACGGCCCGCTGCCGATGGTGCGCAGCGACGGCACGCCGGGCGAGGTCTATCGCTACGGCATCGGCCTGGTGTGGTCGCCGGAAGGGCGGCCCGACAGCGAGTTCGCGTACACCATCTACGTCATGGAGGATGCGGGCATCGTGCCGCGCCAGGTGCGGGTGTTCCGCGCCGCGCTGTGGGTGAACCTCGGCATCGCAGGTGTGATCCTGCTGTTGCTGCAGGCGCTGATCGTGCGCTGGAGTCTGTGGCCCCTGCGCCGGGTCGAGCACGAGCTGGTGCGCGTGCAGCGCGGCCAGGCCGATCGCATGGGCATGCAGCATCCGCGTGAGCTGCAGCCGCTGACCGAGAGCATCAACGCGCTGATCGAGAGCGAGCGCGAGCATCTCGCCCGGCAGCGCAACACGATGTCGGATCTCGCGCACAGCCTGAAGACGCCGCTCGCGGTGCTGCGTTCGCGGCTCGATGCAGGCACCGGCGAGGCCGAGCTGCGCGAGGAAGTGGAAGCGCAGCTGCAGCGCATGACCGATCTGGTGACCTACCAGCTGGCGCGCGCGGCCTCCAGCGGTCACCAGTTGTTTTCCGCGGCGATCGAGATCGAGCCGCATGCCGAGCAGATCGTCCGCGGCCTTGAGAAGATCTACGCCGCCAAGGGCGCGGTGTGCGAGTTCGAGATCGACCCGGCCGCGCGCTTCCACGGCGAGCCCGGCGACCTGCAGGAGCTGCTCGGCAACCTGCTCGAAAACGCCTTCAAATGGGCCAACAGTCGCGTGCTGCTGACCGTGAAGGAGGGCGAGCGCGCGCCGAACCGACGGCCGGGTCTGACGCTCGTCGTCGAGGACGACGGCCCCGGCATTCCGGCCGACCGGGTGACGACAGTGCTGCAGCGCGGCGTGCGCGGCGACGAGCGCGTGCAGGGCCACGGCATCGGCCTGTCGATCGTGCAGGACATCGTGCACAGCTATCGCGGCGAGCTGCAGGTGGGGCGTTCCGACGAGCTCGGCGGCGCCTGCTTCTGTGTCCGCCTGCCGCCCGGGTTCTGACCGCCGCGCTCAGGCGAACGGCGAACGACCGTACAGGCGTTCGAGATGCGCCGCGACCGTCGGAAGCGCCTGGCGCAGGACCGCAGGTGCGCTGAAGTGGTACTCGCTGCAGACGGCGAAGAATTCCTCCGGCGCTTCAGCTGCGTAGGCGTCGATCTCGACGTCCGCGCCTGCGTCCACGCGCGCGACGAAGCCGTTGTAAGCGGACTGGAAGTCCCGTGCCCAGGCGCTCTGCCAGGCACGCGGCAGTGGCGGCGTGCCGTCGACGACGCCGTCGAGCGCGTCGATCTTGTGCACCATTTCGTGGACCGCGACGCAGAAGCCCGCATCGGGCTCGGCGATGTCGGCCTGCACGTCGGCCCAGGACAGCACCAGCGGACCGCTGTCCCAGGCCTCGCCGATCAGCTCGTCCTCCCACTCGTGCATGACGCCCGCCGCGTCGACGTGGGTACGGTTCACCCGGAACGCGTCCGGATAGACGATCAGCTGCGACCAGCCGTGCAGGCCTTCCTCCCCAAACTCCAGCAAGGGCAGGCAGCACAGCGCAGCGAGGGCGATGCGATCCTCGTCCGACAGCTGGAGATCGCCGACCGGCGTGATCGTCTTGCGATGCAGGAAGACCGCAGCCAGGTGCGCGAGGCGTGCAGACCGCGGCGCGTCCAGCGCGGCCACCCAGGGCAGCCGGTCCACGGCGCATTGCCAGGCGTCCGCCGCGATCGGCTGCGGCGCGCCGGAGACCAGGCGGCGCCACCAGTCGCTCAACACCCGGCGGCCTCGCTCAGCGGAACATGCCCGGCAGGAAGCTGTGCCAGCGCGGGCCGCGCGACGGCGGTTCGCTGTCGATGCCGCCCGCCGAGGGACGTGTCTTGGAGGCGCTGCCGCTCGACGCGCGGCGTTGGCCGACCACGGCAGGATCGACACCCTCCGGGGCCGCTGCGGCCGCGGCGGCGCATGGCGCCGACTCCGCACCGTCGGGCGTGCGAAGGTCGCGCGCGGTCGCGGGCAGGCAGGCGGCGAGCAGAACGCCGCAGAGAATCGGTTGGACGGACATCGGCACCCCGGTGAGAGATCGCGCGCGTACAGCCCGGCACTATAGCGCAGGATCCGGGCGCCGCCGGTGCGGCCCGGGCCCGGCGACAGTCGCCGCCGCGCTGGCCGATAATCGCGGCATGCCTGCCCATGCCGCCTCGACGTGCGATGCCACGCGTGCCGCCCCCGGCGCCATCCGGCGGTGCGGATGAACGCCGAACGCGCGCTGCTGCTGCGGCTCGGCCAGGGGCCGGTGTCGGGTGATGTGCTCGCACGCGAATGCGGGCAGACCCGGGCCGCGGTCTGGAAGCGCATCGCCCAGCTGCGCGACGCGGGGGTCGCGGTCGATGCGCGGCGCGGCCACGGCTATGCACTGCGCCATCGGCCCGATCTGCTCGACGCCGATGCGATCCGTGCCGCGCTGCCCGCACCCCTGCAGGCCCGGCTCGCCGGTCTCGACGTGGAGTGGTCGCTCGATTCCACCAATGCCGAGCTGCTGCGGCGTCCCATGCCCGGACCGCAGGCGGAGGTGCTGCTGGCTGAACGCCAGACCGGCGGCCGCGGACGCCGCGGGCGGACCTGGCAGTCGCCGCTGGCGGCGCATGTCTATCTGTCCCTGCAGCGCGGGTTCGACGGCGGGCTCGCGCGCCTGGGCGGGCTGAGCCTCGTCGCCGGTATCGCGGCGGTGGAGGCGCTGCAGGGTCTCGGCATCACGGACGTGGCGCTGAAGTGGCCCAATGATCTCGTCGTCGCCACGGGACCGGCGCTGCACAAACTCGGCGGCGTGCTGGTCGAGGGCGGCGGCGAACATGCCGGACCGGTCCGCGCGGTGCTCGGTATCGGCGTCAACGTGCGCATGCCCGAGGCCGCGGCCGAGGGGATCGACCAGCCCTGGACCGATCTGGCTGCGCTCGCCGCCGATGCGCCGCCATCGCGCAATGCGATCGCCGCCGCCTTGCTGGCCGCCTGGGTGCCGGCGCTGGCGCAGTTCGACCGCGACGGGCTGGCTCCCTTTCTGCCCCGGTTCCGCACGGTGGATGCCCTGCAGGGGCGGCCGGTCGCGGTGCTGACGGGCCGCGAACGCGTGGAGGGCATCGCCGAGGGCGTGGCTGCGGACGGCGCCCTCGTGGTGCGCGTGGCCGACGGCGGGCTGCAGACCTTCCACGCCGGCGAGGTGAGCGTGCGTGCGGAGGGCGGCGGATGAGCGTCTGGCTGCTGGACCTCGGCAATACGCGCCTCAAATATGCGCCCCTGCACGGCGACGGCATCGGCCCGGTGTCGGGCACCGCGCACGCAGGCGGCGGTCTGGATCCGGACTGGATCGAGGCCCTGCCGCCGCGCATCGACACGGCTGTCGTCGCCAGCGTCGCGTCTCCGGCGCTGCACGCGGTGCTGCTGGATGCGCTGCGCGCGCGCGGCGCCGATGTCATCCAGGCGCGCACGCATCCGGTGCTCGACGGAGTGACGATCGCGTACGCCGATCCCGCACGGCTCGGCGTCGACCGGTTTCTCGCGCTGCTCGCCGCGCGTGCCGAGGCACCCGGCCCGGTGATGGTGGCCGGGGTCGGCACTGCGCTGACGATCGACCTGCTGGATGTCGACGGTCGCCATCTGGGCGGGCGGATCGGGCCATCGCCCACCCTGATGCGCGAAGCCCTGCACCGCCGGGTGGCCCAGCTGGCGCCTGCAGGCGGACGCTACGAGGAGTTCGCGGTCGATACCGACGACGCGCTGGTCTCCGGCTGCGAAGGCGCCGCCGTGGCGCTGATCGAGCGCAGCGTGCAGCAGGCCGCAGCGCGGGTCGGCGCCATGCCGGCCCTGCTGATGCACGGCGGCGGCGCCCCCGCCCTGCAGGCGCTGTTGCCCCAGGCGCGGATGCGGCCGGATCTCGTCCTCGCCGGCCTGGCGCGCTGGTATCGCGCCACGACGGCCACGGCCGCCTAGAATCGACGGCATGTGGCTTCGTGCGCTTCTCGTCCTGCTGGTCATCCTGAACTTCGGTGTCGCCGCCTGGTGGGCGGCGCGCGGCGAGGCGGGCGACGCGCACGCGCTGGCGGCGCAGGACCGCGGCACGCTGGTGCTCGCGTCGGAGCCGCTGC
>NTJG01000016.1 GCA_002324875.1 Lysobacteraceae bacterium NML93-0793 | reverse complement strand
CGCGCCGCCGCACGGCCCGCGCGCGCGCGGCTGCTACCCTCGTGCCGTGCCGCTCGGGCACGTCGCGGGCCGCTGCCATGTCGTCGTCGATGCCACTGGGCGCCCGCGTGATCGCGCTGACCGCGCTGCTGTGGAACCTGTTCGGCCTGCTGGTGTTCGTGCTGCGCATCGCGGTCACGCCCGAGCAGGCCGCGCTGTTGCCACCCGAGCAGCAGGTGCTCGACGCGGCGTTGCCGGCCTGGGTCGACGGCGTGTTCGGGCTGGCGGTGGTCGCCGGCACCGCCGGTTCGATCGCCCTGCTGCTCGCGCGGCGCTGGGCACCGCCGATGCTGCTGGTCTCGCTGCTCGCCGCGGTGGTGCAGACGCTCGCAAGTTATGCGCTGGCCCCGGTGTGGGCCGTCAGCGGCATGGCCGGCCTGGTAATGTCGGCCGTGCTGCTGCTGATGATCTTCGCGATCTGGGCCTTCGCGCGCACCGCCGCGCGGCGCGGCTGGCTGCGCTGACGCGGCGCGGGCCTCAGGCGACCCGCGCCATCGGCCGGCTCGCCACCAGCTGGTCCACCAGCGCATCGACCGCGCGCTGCGCCGCCGCCACCGACTCCTGCAGCAAGGTGCCGCCGGCTTCCTGGTATTCGACCGCAACGCAACGGACGTCGCGGATGCCGACGAACTCGAGCGCCGTTTGCAGATGCGCCTCGAGGTGGTTCATGTGCGCGCAGGCGCCGCCCGGGTCCTGGTCGTGACCGCCGCGCGCGGCCAGGATCACGGCCGTGCGCGCGGGCTCGGCCAGACGCGGCGTATAGGGGGCGGCCTGGGACGGGTCGATGTCGACGGTACGGCCGGCGCGCACGATGTTGTCGACCCAGGCCTTGAGCGTGGACGGCATGCCGAAGTTGTAGAGCGCGGTGCCGATCACGATCACGTCGGCGGCGAACAGCTCGTCGATCAGCCGGTCGCTTTCCGCCAGCCGTGCGCGCATGGCGTCGGTGGCATCGGCCGGTGCGGTAAAGGCGGCCTCGATCCAGGCATGGTCGATGTGGGCGGGCGGCGACTGCCCGACGTCGCGACGCAACACCCGGGTGCCGGGCGCGGCGTGGCGCCAGCGCTCGACGAAGCGGGCGCTGAGCGCGCGCGAGTGCGAGCCGTGGACGTGAAGGCCGGCCAGGCCCGGGCGGGCACTGGCATCAAGGTGTAGAAGCGTCGTCATGGTTGTCTCCGGGTGAGTCAGGTTCAGCCGAGAGGCCGTGTCGGACATACTGAGAACCGTCCCGTACGCTGACAAACGATGTTTTCTTGCCGCATGGATGAAATGGATTCATCCATGCGAACCGGAGCCCGCATGTCCAGACGCCTGCCCTCGCTGTCCGCGCTGCGCGCCTTCGAAGCCGCCGCCCGGCTGCGCAGTGCCAAGCGGGCGGCGACCGAACTCTCGGTCACGCCGGCCGCGATCAGCCACCAGATCCGCAATCTCGAAGAGCAACTCGGGCTGCGCCTGTTCGTGCGCCGGCCGCGTCAGCTCGAGCCGACCGCGCAGGGCCGCGAGCTGCAGGACGCCCTCGCCTCCGCCTTCGACGGCATCGCCGACACGGTGGCGCGTCTGCGCGCACCCGCCAGGCGCGCGCTCACGCTCAGTGTCACGCCCGGCATCGCGTCCCGCTGGCTGGTGCCGCGCATGCACCTGTTGACCACGGCCTGCCCCGAGCTCGACCTGCATCTGCACGTCTCGCACGCCCCGGTCGCGCTCGATGGCGGAGGCGCGGACCTGGCGATCCGCTACGGCGAGGGGCGCTGGCCGGGACTCGCCGCGCACCTGCTCTTCACCAATGTCTTCGCGCCGGTCTGCAGCCCGACACTGGGCATCGCCGGCATCGAGGATCTGCGCGCCGTGACGCTGCTGCACTTCGCGCCCACCGGGTCGGTGTCGGGCGTCATCGACTGGCCCCGTTGGCACCGGCTCGCAGGGCTGCCGGACGAGGCCGCGGGCGCGGGTCCGGTGTTCTCCGACGAAACCCACGTGATCTCGGCCGCGCTCGGCGGCCAGGGCATCGCGTTGATGAGCCTGCCCCTGATCGCCGACGAGCTCGGCAGCGGGGCGCTGGTCCAGCCCTTCGGGCCGGTCATGGACGCCCCGGGCTTCCATCTGGTGTATCCGCAGCGCCGCGCCGGCGATCCCTGGATCGCCGAGGTCCGCGACTGGATTCTGGGGCTCGCGTTGCCCGGCGCCGACTGATCCGGCCGCCGCGCCGCGGCTGCCTCAGCCCGCGCGTGCCTTGAGCATCGCCCACGCCGCGCGCAGGCCCAGCGCCTCGCCGCCCTGCGGATGCCCGGCGCGGCTGCTGTCGTTCCAGGCGTAGGTGTCGAGGTGCGCCCACGGCGTGCCCTCGGGCACGAAGCGCTCGAGGTACAGCGCGGCGGTCACCGCACCGGCCATGCGCGAGCCGGCGTTGGCGAGGTTGGCGACGCTGCTGGCCAGATAGCGCAGGTAGGGCCGCCACAGCGGCATGCGCCAGACCGGATCGCGCGTCGCTTCACCGCCGTCGATCCAGGCCCGGGCCAGGGCGTCGTCGTTGGCGAACAGCGCCGGCAGGTCCGGCCCCAGCGCGATGCGCGCCGCGCCGGTGAGCGTGGCGAAATCGAGGATCACGTCCGGCGACTGCTCGCCGGCGTAGGCCAGCGCATCGCACAGCACCACCCGGCCCTCGGCGTCGGTGTTGTCGATCTCGACGTGGATGCCCTTGCGCGTGGCGATGACATCACCGGGGCGATACGCATTCGGCGCGATCGCGTTCTCCACCGCCGGCACCAGCAACGTGATGCGCAGCGGCAGCTTGCGCGCCATCACCAGCTCGGCCAGCGCGATCGCATGCGCGGCGCCGCCCATGTCCTTCTTCATGTTGCGCATGCCGTCGCCGGGCTTGATGTCGAGCCCGCCGGTGTCGAAGCACACGCCCTTGCCGACGATGGCGACATGCGGATGCGCCGCGTCGCCCCAGTCCAGCCGCAGCAGCCGCGGCGCGCGGTGCGAGGCGCGGCCGACGGCGTGGATCGCGGGGAAGTTCAGCTCCAGCAGCGCATCGCCGACGATGCTGTCGAAGCGCGCGCCGTGCGCGGCCGCGATGTCGCGCACCACGTCCTCCATCTGCGCCGGACCCATGTGCTCGGTCGGCGTGTTGACCAGATCGCGCACGCGCGTGGTCGCGGCGATCAGGTCGACGATCTCCGCATCGATCGCATCGACCGCCAGCTGCGCCGGGCGGCGGGCGGATGCCTTGTAGCGGGTGAAGCGATAGGCGCCGAGGCCCCAACCCAGCTGCAGCGCGTCGGCCTCGTGTGCGCCGCTCACCCGCCACGTGCCCTCGGGCAGGCCGTAGGGCGCGTGGGCATAGCTGTCGGGGTCGCGCGGATCGCCGATGCCGATCGCCGCGCCGGCGATGCCGCCGTCGCCGGGCAGCAGCACCAGCGCGCCGGGCGCGGCGTCGAAGCGCTGCGCATCGAGCCAGGCGCGCACGGCCCCGGGCTGGGCATCGCGCCACGCGGCGCAGCCGTCGCGTGTGACCACGTGCAGCGTGCGGGCCGCGGCGGCGTCGGTGGAGAAGAGATCGGTCGTGGTGTCGGTCATGCAGGTCGGCCCGGGTCAGGTGCGGTCGGCGACGGTCGGCACGGTGTCGAGCCAGTCGGCGAGCGCGGTCAGGGTGTCGAATTCGAGGTCGGGTGCCAGCTCGGGATGCGCCCAGCGGCGGTCTTCGCGGTTGATCCAGCAACTGCGCAGGCCCGCGCGCGCGGCCCCGGCGACGTCGGCCTCGATGTGGTCGCCCACGTGCAGCACATCGCCGTGCGCGCAGCCCAGGCGCTCGCAGGCCGCGCGGAAGATGCTCGCGTGCGGCTTCGCCGCGCCGTGCTCGCGCGCGGCCAGGTTGAAGGCGAACAGATGCGCGATGCCCACGCGTTCGAGATCGGCGTTGCCGTTGGTCACCGCGGCCACCGGCACGCGCGCGGCGATGCGCTCCAGCGCGGCCAGGCTGTCGGGGTAGTACTCCACGCGGTTGCGCTCGGCGTAGAACACCTCGTAGGCGGCATCGAGCAGGCCGAGGTCGCCGCCGCTCTCGCGCAGGGCGTGTTCGATCGTGAGCTGGCGCAGCGCCGAGAGGTCATGGATCAGATGCGCGTTCTCGGCGAACACGCGCTCGCGCAGGCGGCGCATCGCCTCCACCGGAAACATGTCCGCGGTCTGCGGACTGTGCTCGCGCAGGAACGCGTCGAGCGTGCGCTCGACCCGCACACCGATGGGCGCGAACGGCCACAGGGTGTCGTCGAGATCGAGGGTGATGGCGCGAACCGGGAATGTCATGCGGCCATTGTAGCGAGTGGCCTGTCCGGCCCCGTTGGACGGCGCGTCACGGCCACGCAGCCGTGCTCACCCCAGCAGCCGCGCCCAGCCCTCGAGGCCTTCCACGCGCTGCAGCACCAGCTTCACGCAGACCAGCAGCGGCACCGCCAGCAGCAGGCCGATGATGCCCCACATCCAGCCGAATACCAGCAGCGCCAGCACCAGCAGCAGCGGCGACAGCGCCATGCGCCGGCCGAGCACGATCGGGGTGACGAACTGGCCCTCGATCGTGTGCAGCAGCAGGTAGATCGCCGCCGGCACCAGCGGTGCCCAGGCCGCGGTGGGCCAGGCGCCGTCGTAACTGATGAAGCCCATCAGCAGCATCAGCAACAGGCCGATCAGCGGGCCGACGTAGGGCGCGAAGTTCAGCAGCGCCACCAGCGTGCCCCACAGCAGGGCGTCCTGCAGCGAGAAGCCCATCCACATCAGCACGCCTGCGAAGGTCGCACCGAGCAGGGTGTTGATGATCGAGATGGTCAGCACGTAGCGCGAGATCTCGCGTTCGATCGACAGCATGATGTCGACGGTGAGCTTGCGGCGCTGGCGGTCGGGCAGCATCGCGATCGCGTTGCGCTGCAGGTTTTCGCCGTAGACCATGAAGAAGAACGTCAGCAGCACCACCGCCAGTACCGAGGCCAGCATCTTCGGCGTGGCCACCAGCGTGCGCCAGGAGGCGTTGTCCTGGATCTCCACCAGTTGCACCCGCCGCTGCGGCCGGCTTTCGGTCGCCCGCGCGAACGACTCGGCCGCCTGGTTGGCCTGGTGCACGGGCTGGGTCATCGCCTTGAGCCGCGGTGCGAGCGTGCGCAGTTGCTTGGGCGCCTGCTGCACCCATTCGCTGGCCGGGCCGTAGAGCTGCACGCCGAGGGCGCCCGCTGCCGTCAGCCCGACGCACAGCACCAGCAGCGCGCCGAGAAAGCGCGGCACGTAGAGACGACGCAGGCCGCGCAGGACGGGGTTGCCGACCATCGCGAAGAACATTGCCAGCAGCACTGGCAGGAACACGCCCTGCGCGGCCCACAGGATCACCAGCACGGCGAGCGTCGTCAGCACCACCAGCGCTGTCGAGGCACGCGGGCGCGGCTCGACGGGTGTCGGGGTGGGCGGCGGCGCGTCGTCGGCCGGCGGCGCAGTGGTGGGCACACTCATCGGGGCGTCTCGACGCAGGCTGTGCTCGCGTCCGCCGCGGCGGTCAGCGACCGGATTCGGACATTTCGGTGGCCGCTTCGGCCGGGCGGGGCTGCTCGGCGTAGGCGGGTTCGGGACGCCGCCGGTCGGAGGCGGGCATCGCGACATCGCCCTGCGCCGAGGGCGCAGTCATCGCGACCGGCTGCGGCGACACGGCGGCTGCGTTGCCCGTCTGCACCTGGGCCTGGCTCGAGGCGGCACTCGCGGATTCGGCGGCGTCGTCGGCCGTTTCCGCTGCGTCGTCCGCGGTCTTGGCGGCCTTCTCGGCCGTGGCCGCGGCGATCGTGGCCTGGATCGAGGTCATCAGGCCGGACACGGCACTGATCATCTGCAGCGATTTCGGCCCGCCCAGCTTGCCGAGCCGGCGCAGGGCGCGCTGCGGCTGGGTGGCACCGGCGACCATGCCGGCGACCAGGCCGGCGATGACGATGCGCGGCGGGGTCCAGGCCTGGCGCCAGTTCGACTTCAGGGCGCTGTAACGATCGCCGGTCTGGATCAGGCGCCCTTCGACCAGCGCCTCGGCGCGGTCGACACGGTTCTTGAGGCCTTCGAAATTCATCGCGGCACGCTCCCGCCCGGTACCGGGGCGGTGGATGCGACCGACGGAGGTGGTGCGGGCATGTCGTCATCCTCGTCCGCATCGTCGCCGCTGGCCTCTGAAAACAGGCCCATGCGGGTGAGCTGACGGCGTGTGGCGTGCATGCCGGCGTAATCGAAGAACACCGACACGCGCCAGGCGGCCAGACCGGTGACGACCAGACTCACCAGCATCGTGATCGAGATCGACGCCAGCCACGACAGACCGAAGGACTGCAGCAGCGCGATCGCCGCGCCCATCGCCAGCAACCAGGCCGAGGCGCCGAACACGATCGACACCGCCGACCACGCGAGCGCACGTCCGAGTGCACTGCGTGCGAGCGCGAAATCGGCGGACACGAGCTTGCGCAGTGCGCGTCCGCTGTCGAGTCCGGACGACGCGGTTTCCTTGGCCGCCGCACGGATGCGGCGGATGCTCTCGTCCAGATGCGGCGTCTCGCCCGGCGCACGCTCCGCGCTGCCGGCCGGTTCGTCCTCGCGCGGGTCATCCCCGGTCACGCGCTCGGTCATCGGTACGGCTTACTTGCTGCGCGCGAGCTTGGCGATGATCCAGCCCGCCGCGAACGCAGTGCCGAAGGCGGCGATCGGACGCTCGCGGATCAGGTCGGCCGCGCTGTCGACGAGATCGCGGCCCTTGTCCAGCAGCACGTCGTACTGCTCCTTGGCGGCCGCCTGGCCGTCCTCGACCGCGGCAAGACCGGCCATCGCCGAATCGGCGAGATCCGACTTCACCGTCGCGCGGCCCAGCTTGAGTTCGTCGCCGGCCACGGCGGCGGCATTCTTCACCGCGGTGCCGGCGTCACGTGCCGCCTGCGCCAGGTGCGCGCCGGCTTCGCCAAGGTTGCTCTTCACCGCATCGGTCGAGGTGGGGGTCATGTGCGTGCTCCTGTTGGGATGGCATGCCTCGCCGTGCGGCGATGGCTGGAAAAAGTGTCAGCGCATGATCACGTTGTAGATGCGTCCACCGCGTGAAATGCGCAGCAGCAACTCGCCCTGACGGTTGCCGAGCACGTCGCGGAAACCGGCCAGATCGCGGAACTCGCCGCTGCTCGCCGCGATGATCAGGTCCCCGTCTCGCAGCCCTGCGGTATGCGCGCGGCTGCCCGCCTCCACACGCTCCACCAGCACGCCGCCGGCGCGTGCGTTCTGCCGGCGGATCGCTTCGGGAATGTCGGCCAGCGTGGCGCCGGTGAGGCGCGCATCGAAGCTCGCGCCGTCGCGCGGCAGTGCGCGCAGGCGCGTCTCCACCTTGAGCGTGCGGCCGTCGCGCAGCACCTCCAGCGTCACCGGCGCATCCAGCGTCTGCAGGCCCTGGAAGTTGCGCAGCGCCTCGCTGTTGTCGATGCGCTGGCCGTTGGCCGACACCACCACGTCACCCGGACGCAGGCCCGCGCCCGCCGCCGGCGAGCCGCTGTAGACACGCGTGACCACCGCGCCGCGCGCGGCCTCGAGGCCCAGGCCCTGGGCGATGCGCGCATCCACGGTCTGCGTATCCACGCCGAGGGTGCCGCGCTGCACGCTGCCGGTCGTCGCCAGCTGGGTCATCACGCTGCGGGCCAGGCCGATCGGAATCGCGAAGCCCAGGCCGATGTTGCCGGCCATGCTGCCGCGCGTGTTGAAGCTGGCGGTATTGATGCCCACCAGTTCGCCGCGCAGGTTGACCAGCGCGCCGCCGGAGTTGCCCGGATTGATCGACGCATCGGTCTGGATGAAGTTCTGGAAGCCCACGCCCGGCACGTTGCTGCGGCCCACGGCCGAGACGATGCCCGAGGTCACCGTCTGCCCGAAGCCGAACGGGTTGCCCACCGCGACGACGAAGTCGCCGACCTGCAGGTTGGCGTCCTGGGCCAGCGGGATCGCGGTGAGGTCGTCGGCCTGGATGCGCATCAGCGCCACGTCGGTGTCGACGTCCGAGCCGATGAATTCCGCTTCCACCGTGCGCCCGTCGGCGAGCGTCACAGAGACGTCGTCGGCGCCTTCGATCACGTGATGGTTGGTGAGCACGTACCCCTGGCGCGCATCGACGATCACGCCCGAACCCAGCGATTCGTTGATCCGCTCCTGCGACAGCTCGGGGAACATGCGGCGGAAGAACGGGTCGTTGCCGAACGGACTCACGCGCACACGCTGCTTGGTCTGCACCGACACCACCGACGGCGTGACCGTGCGCAGCATCGGCGCCAGTGACGGCAGCGCCTGTCCGTCGACGTTCGCAGGCAGGGCTGCGGCCAGGGGCACGGTGGCCGCGGGCGGCACGGCGCCGGCCGGCTGCTGCACCACGTCGCGCAGGGCGGTGGCGGCGAAACCACCGAAGGCGGCGGCACAGGTCAGGGCGAGGAGCGTGGTCTTGGCGCGCATCGGAAGCAGTCCTGGGCTTGGGCCGTCGTGGACGACGGCATGGAAAGGGGGCGGCGTCGCGCAGACGATGCGGCCTGGGCCGTGAATCCTGCGCCGCGCGGGCGGGTCAGTGTCGCCGCCGCCGTTTGAATCGGTGTTGAAGTTCGCATTCATGTGCGGCCGCGCGCGCAGGCGTCAAGGGCCGCCCCCGCATCCGCCGGCTGACGCGGCCGCCGGCGCCTGTCACGCCGTTGACACCCGATGGGGCCGGGCGTAGCGTTGACCCCCGCGTTCGACACAACATCTTGGGCACGCTCAACCGTTCAGCCCAACCGATGGGGCTTCAATGCCCGCCGGCCACGCCGCAAAGGGGATGCAAGCGATGGGGTTCCAGTTCGACACCGCAGCGCCTGTGCGCGCCGAGTCCGCGTCCGTGCGGCCGGTGACGCCGCATCCGGGCGCAGGCGCATGATGCGCATCGCCCCGCCCTGCGCCTGCAGCCGGCAGACCTGACACACCCAAGACACCACCGCCGCCGGCGTCGTCCGGCGGTGACCACCACGGAGATTCCGACAGCATGAGCACGGTGCGCCTCGAGGCGGTGAAACGCGAAACCGGTCCGCAGATTCCGATGCAGCCCGCATCGACCGACATCTGGGACAAGAAGTACCGCCTGAAGACCAAGCAGGGCGTCGCCGTGGATGCCGACATCGACGGCACCTACCAGCGCGTGGCGCGCGCGCTGGCCGAGGCCGAGGCCACACCCGAAAAGCAGAAGTACTGGAACGAGCGCTTCCTCTGGGCGCTGCGCCGCGGGGCGATTCCCGCCGGCCGCATCACCTCCAACGCCGGCGCGCTGGAACACAAGCCGGCCACCAGCACGATCAACTGCACCGTCAGCGGCACGATCACCGATTCGATGGACGGCATCCTGGAGAAGGTCCACGAGGCCGGCCTCACGCTGAAGGCCGGTTGCGGCATCGGCTACGAGTTCTCCACGCTGCGGCCCAAGGGCGCGTTCGTCGCCGGCGCCGGTGCGTACACCTCCGGCCCGATGTCCTTCATGGATATCTACGACAAGATGTGTTTCACCGTGTCCAGTGCCGGCGGCCGCCGTGGCGCGCAGATGGGCACCTTCGACGTCAGCCATCCCGACGTGCGCGACTTCATCCGCGCCAAGCGCGAGGACGGCCGCCTGCGCCAGTTCAATCTTTCGCTGCTGGTGACCGACGGTTTCATGCAGGCCGTCGACAGCGATGCCGACTGGCCGCTGGTGTTCCCGCTGGCCGAGGCCGAAGCGCACGAGGTGGATCTGGGCAACGCCGACCAGGTGGTCTGGCGCGAGTGGCCGCAGACCGCGGGCTACGTCACCCGCGACGACGGCCTCGTCGCCTGCAAGATCTACGGCACCGTCCGCGCGCGCCACCTGTGGGACATGATCATGGTGTCCACCTACGACTATGCCGAGCCGGGATTCATCCTGATCGACAAGGTCAACGAGATGAACAACAACTGGTGGTGCGAGACCATCCGCGCGACCAACCCCTGCGGCGAGCAGCCGCTCCCGCCCTACGGTGCCTGTCTGCTGGGCTCGGTCAACCTCACCACCTTCGTGCGCGAGCCGTTCACCGAACGCGCGCGCTTCGACTGGGAGGAATACAAGGAAGTCGTGCGCGTGTTCACCCGCATGCTCGACAACGTGGTCGAGGTCAACGGTCTTCCCTTGCAGCAGCAGCGCGACGAGATCATGCGCAAGCGCCGCCATGGCATGGGCTTTCTCGGCCTCGGCAGCACGATGACCATGCTGCGCATGAAGTACGGCGAGGCCGACAGCTGCGAGTTCACCGAGCGCATCGCGCGCGAGATGGCCGTCGCCGGCTGGGAAACCGGCCTCGCGCTGGCCCAGGAAAAAGGCCCGGCGCCGATCATGGAAGAGCGCTTCACCGTCACCGCCGCCATGTTGCGCAAGCGCCCGGAAATGGCCGCCGACGGCTGGAAGGTCGGCCAGGAGATTCCCGGCAAGGTGCTGCACGCGAAGTACTCGCGCTACATGCAGAAGATCGCCGAGGCAGCGCCGGAGCTCGTCGAACAGCTCACCGAAACCGGCGCGCGCTTCACCCACCACAGCTCGATCGCGCCGACCGGCACCATCAGCCTGAGTCTCGCCAACAACGCCTCCAACGGCATCGAGCCCTCGTTCGCGCACCACTACAGCCGCAACATCATCCGCGAGGGCAAGAAGTCCAAGGAAAAGGTGGACGTGTTCTCCTTCGAGCTGCTGGCCTACCGCGAGCTGGTGAACCCCAAGGCCATGCCGTACTCGGACGAACCCGAGGCCAAACTGCCGGACTACTTCATCGCCGCCGACGACATCACGCCCAAGGCGCACGTGGACGTGCAGGCCGCCGCGCAGCGCTGGGTGGACAGCTCCATCTCCAAGACCGCCAACGTGCCCACCGACTACCCCTACGCGGACTTCAAGGACATCTACACCTACGCCTACCGCCAGGGCCTCAAGGGCTGCACCACGTTCCGCTTCAACCCCGCCGCGTTCCAGGGCGTGCTGGTCAAGGAATCGGACCTGGAGAACACCACCTACCGCTTCGAACTCGAAGGCGGCGAGGTGCTGGAGGTCAAGGGCAACGAGCAGATCGAATACGACGGCGAGCTGCACACCGCCGCCAATCTGTTCGACGCGCTCAAAGAGGGCTACTACGGCAAGTTCTGAGTGCATGCCGGTGGCGGGGCGAGATCCGCCCCGCGCCGGCCGCACGCGGCTGCAATCGCTTCGCACCAACGCACATTCTTCGCGCTACATTTCGCCCGCGGGCGAAGGGCTCCGCACCATCACTGACGAGGACACCACCATGAGCAACGGGAACGGGGTCACGGAGACCCTGAGCACGGCCGCCGGGGACATTGCCGAAACCGCCAAGGACATTGTCGCCACGGTCAAGAAGCGCGCCAGCGCGGCCGTGCAGTCGGCGAAGAAAACCGCGCAGGACGCCGAGAAGTCGGTGAGCAAGCGCGCCAGCAAGGTCACCAAGACGGCCAGCAAGACCGTTGCCAAGGCCAGCAAGGCCGTGAGCAAGCGCGTCAGTGCCGCGCGCAAGACGCTCGAGGCCGCCAAGTCGGCCGCCGCCGCGGAAATCGCCGCGCTGAAGAAGAAGGGCGCCGGCAAGACCACCGCCAAGAAGGCGCCGGCCAAGAAGGCCGCCGCGAAGAAGACCGCGAGCAAGAAGACCGCCAGCAAGAAGGTCGCCACGAAGAAGACCGCCACCAAGAAGGCGGCCACCAAGAAGACCACCAGCCGCAGCGCCGCCGGCAAGAAGGCCGCCACCACGCGCAAGGTCAACGTCGCCAAGAAGACCGCCAAGAAGGCGGTGAAGAAGGTCGCCAAGAAGGCCGCCGCCAAGACCTCGACCGCCAAGCGCAGCGTCGCCGCCCGCAAGGGCGTCGCCAAGAAGACCGTGAAGACCGCCAAGCGTTCGGTCGCCGCGAAGAAGGGCGCCGCCAAGCGCGGCTGACCCGCTCCGCTCCAGCCCCTCTCACCTGGCGGGAGAGGTTGGGGCTCCGCTTCAAGCCCCTCTCCCCTAGCGGGAGAGGGGTTGGGGGAGAGGGGGCCGGGCTTTCCCCTGATACCCACACACCGCATCCGCACACCAGGACACCGTCATGGCCGTCAAGATCGATCGCAAAATCACCGGGTACGCCGTCGTCAAGCCGGAGGACGCGGCCGTCGAAGGCCAGTCCGTGCCGCGCGAAACCGTCGAGGCCGAGCTGCCCAAGGCCGACGTGATCCACATGCACGAGCGCATCGAGCGCCCCGAAGTGCTGATCGGCAGCACCTACAAGATCAAATCCCCGCTGGTGGAACACGCCATGTACGTGACCATCAACGACATCGTGCTCAACGCCGGCTCCGAGCACGAGCAGCGCCGCCCGTTCGAGATCTTCATCAACTCCAAATCCATGGAGCACTTCCAGTGGATCGTCGCGCTGACGCGCATCATGTCGGCCGTGTTCCGCAAGGGCGGCGACGTGACCTTCCTGGTGGAGGAGATGCGCGCCGTGTTCGATCCCAAGGGCGGCTACTTCAAGGCCGGTGGCGTGTACATGCCGTCGCTGGTGGCCGAGCTCGGCATGATCGTCGAGGACCACCTGAAGTCCATCGGCATGATGCACGACCCGCAGATGAGCGACGCGCAGAAAGCGCTGATCGCCGAGAAGCGCAGGCAGGTCGAACAGCGCGAAGGCTCAAAAAAAAACGCTGATGTAGGCGCGGCGCCTCAGGCGCCCGGCAGTGCAGACGCGCACCCCGAAGACATCGCCGTCACCGGCGACGGCGCGAGCTTTCCGCCGTCCGCCACCATGTGCCACAAGTGCAGCACGAAGGCGCTGGTGCTGATGGACGGGTGTGCGACGTGTTTGAATTGTGGGTATAGCAAGTGCGGGTGACTGCTATTTAAAATCGGAGCCGGGCTTGCCAACGCAAGTCCGGATTTTTATTTCCATCCAGAGAATAATCATGGGCGACCCTCTTAGCATTCGGAAGCTTATCGATCGAATCAGCCTCGGAGACATACGGATCCCGGCATTCCAGCGCGACTACGTGTGGGAACCAGATCAGGTCGCTTTCTTGCTCGATAGCATCTACAAAGGCTTCCCCATCGGAACCGTAATCCTATGGCGCACAGACAAGCGCCTGAATACGGAGAAGAAGCTAGGGCACTTCAGGCTGCCGGAACCGCAGAAGAGCTATCCGGTGAACTATGTTCTAGACGGTCAACAGCGAATTACGAGTCTCTTCAGCGTGTTCCAGACAGACCTTGAGCCGGAGAGCGCCGAATGGGTCGACATCTATTTCGACATGAGCGCTGCAGAGAGCCTGCAAGAGTCACTCTTTCTCGCGCTAGACAGCGGCGAAGTCGACTCCGCCCGCCACTTTCCTGTAAAGACGCTCTTTGATCCAGTCGCATACCGCAATGCGACGAAGGGACTAGAAGACACAAAGGCGCTGCTGATAGATCGTCTCCAGTCCAGATTTAAAGAATACCTTATCCCCAATGAGACATTCGAAACCGATGACCGCAACAAGGTGGCGATCGTCTTCGAAAGAATTAACCGGGCCGGCACGGAGCTAAACGTCTTTGAACTACTATCCGCATGGAGCTGGTCCGATGACTTCGACCTCGTTGACAAATTTGCAGCGCTTCAGGAGTCCATAGCGGACCACGGCTTCGGGGACCTGTGTGATGACAAGGATCTGCAGCTAAAGATCTGCGCCGGAGTCATTACCGGCGAGACGACACCGAATAAAATTCTTGACCTGCAAGGCTCGGAAATTCGCTCTAGGTTTAGCGAGATCGAGCGCGGAATCCTCGGCGCATTAGACTTCTTGCGGAAGCAGGCTGGGGTGACTCATTACAAACTACTTCCGTTTCCCGGCGTCCTGGTACCCCTCAGCGTTTTCTTTGCTACCAACAAGACTGATGGTTTTGTTTACACCTCGACTCAAAAGAACATGTTGCTTAAGTGGTTCTGGCGTTCTGTTTTCACCCGGAGATTCTCCGCCGACGTTAACCAGCGTCAGGCCGCCGACATCCACGAGCTGCTTCAACTGAAAGTTAAGGCAAACTATAAGGTTAAGTTGCCTAGGGCCGAGAACAAGATCGACTTCCGGAAGAGTGGTTTCAACATTGGGACAGCAAACTCAAGAGCCCTGGTCCTTCTTCTAAGTTCCAACGCCCCGCATTCTTTTCTGAGCGGCGCGAAAGTAGATACGGACAAAGTTCTCAAGAAAGCCAGCAAGCACGAGTTTCACCACATTTTTCCCAAGAAGTACTTACAGGATCGCGGGTACCCTTCGGAGGAGATCAACTGTCTTGCCAACATCTGCTTCCTGACTCGAGGTGACAACAATGTCATCAAGGACAAATCTCCGAAGGAGTACGTTGCGAAGATGGATGAAGAGGTGCGAGATCAGTACTTGGGAGAGGCCCTTTGCCCGTCGAACATCGCCAATCTCGACTTCAAAAAATTTGCCGCCGCGCGATCGACCTTGCTGGAGCAAAAAGCTAGGAAGCTCATGGGCGAAAAATAGTGCGAGGCAAAATGAGTGACGCATGGCTAACGGTGAGCTAATGGTGCCGGTAATGCGGCTAACGGTGCCAGGTTTGCGAGGTTCACTTATCGCACCCTTTTCGATTCAGTGAGCCGATGCGCGATGACACCCGTTGATCGCCAAGCTCTACACTCGGGGCGGATCGCGCCACGCCGGCGCTGACAAGGGGAAACGGATGACCAGTGAACTGGGGACGGGGATTGCTGCGCTGGGTGTCGTGTGGATGTTGTTCGTCGGGCTGCTCGCGATTCTGTGGGTTCTTGTGCCGTTCGCGATCTTCGGGATCAAGCCGCTGCTGCGCGATCTGATTCGCGAGCAGAAGGCCACCCAGCAGTTGCTCACGACGATTTCCCAGCAGGTCTATCCCATCTCGGTCGAGGCCACCCGGTCGCGCCCGGTGCCCGTCGATCCCGCGCCCTTGGTGTGACCGTTGACGCGGGGCGTGCCAAAACAGGGGTCAGAGTGCAGTTTTCTTAATCAAGTCAGGGCATTGCATGGCATTTTCATTCTTCAAGAAGTTCCGCGCGAGTTCGTCTGACAAGGCATTTGACAAAGCGACTCCGTTCGTCGACCTGAGGTCGCGTCTGTTCGACATCGGCGGCGTGCTCATGCACCGGGATGAGACGCACGCGCGGTTTGCACTTACGAAAGGGTGGTCGGTTGAAGTCACCTTCGAACGCTACGATCCCGATTTCTCAATCTCGCTGCTCAATCACGACTCAGGTGAACGCTACGCAATGTGGATCCTGATGCAGGTCTTCGAGAGGTTGCTCAACAAGCGTTACGGCCCGGCCACAATCCAGAATCAGGTCGAATTCCTGAAGAACGAGGGGCCGCTGCTATTCGGAAATCCCGCGTTCTATGCAGCCGCGTATCAAGCAAGAGTCACCTACGTGCCTCCGCTGCCAATTCGTCAGAACTGATGGCCTGGGACGCGGGTCAGCTGCTCCATAACGAGTCAGATTCACTTCCCCCGGGGCCTACTACCCCAATCAGCCTGCTCGGTTACAGATGAGCGCAGGACGAGCGCAACGCGCGCCTACAGTCCGTAACGCACCGCCCAGTACGCCGTGCCCAGCACGGCCGAGCCGACCAGCACCCAGGCAATGCCCAGGTGGAAGCGCACCGTCGCGATGACGGCGGCGGCCGCCAGTACCAGGGCGCCGGGCTCCAGCGTCGACCACACCGGTGCATCGATGCGCAGCGGGCCGGCCTCCCACACCACCGTGCGACGGAAGATCGTGTGGATCGCGAACCAGACCGAGAGGTTGAGGATCACGCCGACGACGGCGGCGGTGATCGACGACAGCGCGGCGTGCAGGGCGGCGTTGCGGCGAAGCGCCTCCACATAGGGGGCGCCGACGAAGATGAAGAGAAAGCTCGGCAGGAAGATCACCCAGGTGGTCATCGCCGCGCCGAGTACCGCGGCCAGCCAGGGGTCGAGGCCGCCGGGGAACCGGAAGGCCGCGAGAAACCCGACGAACTGCAGCACCATCACCAGCGGGCCGGGCGTGGTTTCGGCGAGTGCGAGGCCGTCGGCCATCTCGCCCGGCGTCAGCCAGGCGAAGTCCTCGACCGCGCGCTGCGCCACATAGGCCAGCACCGCGTACGCCCCGCCGAAGGTGACCACGGCCGCCTGGCTGAAGAAGCGCCCTTCGTGCGCGAGCACGTGGTCCTTGCCGAGCAGCAGCGTGGCGAGCAGCACCGGTGCGAACCACAGCGCGAGCAGGATGCCGGCGGTCGCACAGGCGCGCGGGAGCGAGGGTCGCGTATGCGTGGCCTCGCCGCGCGCCAGCAGTCCGTCGACGACATAGTGGCTGTCGTCGTGCGCGTTCTGCACCGCGGCTTTCGGAATCAGCGACGGCGCCAGTCGCGAGGCGAGCCAGCCCACCAGCGCCGCAGCCGCGACCAGCAACGGGAACGGGACATTGAACGCGAAGATCGCCACAAACGACGCCGCCGCCAGGCCGACCAGGAAACGCGTCTTCAACGCCCGCCTGCCGATGCGCAGCACCGCCTCGACCACGATGGCCAGCACCGCGGCCTTGAGGCCGAAGAACAGCGCCTGCACCAGGGGCACGTCGCCGAACATCACGTAGAGGCCGCTCAACACGCCGAGCACGAGCGCGCCGGGCAATACGAACAGCACGCCGGCCACGATGCCGCCCCAGGTGCGGTGCATCAGCCAGCCGATGTAGACCGCCAGCTGCTGGGCCTCGGGGCCGGGCAGGAGCATGCAGTAGTTGAGCGCGTGCAGGAACCGCGATTCGCTGATCCAGCGGTGACGTTCGATCAGCTCCCGGTGCATCAGCGCGATCTGTCCCGCGGGCCCACCGAAGCCGAGCCACCCGATCCGCAGCCACACCCGGAACGCGGTGGCGAGGGGCACGACGGGGGCGGGCGGCGGCGTCGGGGTCATGGCTCGGCTTCAGGCGCGGCGATGCATCAGCTTAGGTCAGGTGCGGCGCGAGCGCGGGCGCCGTCGCTTCGGGCATCGCCAAGCCCGACCCGCCCGCTAAACTCGTCGCCTCGTTTCCGCATTCGACAAGGACCCACCATGCCCTTCACCACCACCCCGACCGGCCTGCAGTACGAAGACACCGTCGTCGGCACCGGCGCCGAGGCCAAGCCCGGCCGCAACGTGACCGTGCACTACACCGGCTGGCTGTATGAGAACGGCGTGCAGGGCGCGAAGTTCGATTCCAGCAAGGACCGCGACGAGCCCTTCATCTTTCCGCTGGGCGGCGGCATGGTCATCAAGGGCTGGGACGAGGGCGTGCAGGGCATGAAAGAAGGCGGCCAGCGCACGTTGATCATCCCGGCCGCGCTGGGCTACGGCGCACGCGGCGCGGGTGGCGTGATTCCGCCGAATGCGACGCTGAAGTTCGACGTGGAACTGCTGGGCGCCTGAGCCGGTCGGCGTGTGCAGCGTGCCTGTGTGAGCGGTGGCTTCGCAGGCCTGGCCGCCCGGTGTGTCGCCTGCACGGCGCCGCCGCGGCGGCATCAAGGCGTGTCGAGCGTCCAAGCTGGGGGTCTCACCGGAGATGGACCTGCCATGAGCGACGCCGTTCTTCCCCGTCCACCGGCGCCGCGCTGGACGCGTCGGCGTGTCGACGTGCTGATGCAGGTGTCGCTGGTGATCTTCGGCGCGTTGCTGGCCTTCGGCTTCGGCCAATGGAAGGATCAACGCAACGAGGACGCGCGGGCGCGTGTGGCCCTGGACGGCATCCGCGCGGACGTACGGGCCAACCGCGACGAGGTGGAACGTGCGCGCCCTTACCACGAGGCGCTCGCGGCACGTTTCGAACAGCTGCGGCAGCGCGGCGCCGCGCAGCCGGCCTGGACGGATTTTCCGCAAAGGCTGCTGTCTCCCGCGCGCGTGGTGTCCACCGCGTAGCAATCCGCGATGACCACCGGCGCCGCGGCGCGGTGGTCTTATGACGGACTGCTGGCGCTTTCGAGCATCTACGAGGCCCAGGCCTCGTACGCACGCCTCAGCGATGCAATGCTGGCCTCGACCTATCAGGACCTGATGCGCGACGGGCCGGACAATCTGCTCGACAACTACGCCAACTTCGCCCCCGTGCAGCGCGATTTCGCAGGCAAGGAGGCCGAGCTGGTGGCCGCCTACGACCGGGTGCTGGGCACGATCGAGAACTGAGCGCACGCGTAGCGGACGTCCGTCCCGCGGGTGGGACCCATCGGCGCACCCGACGATCTGCCTGTGTCGGACGCTTGCGGGGCTATTGCCGCTCGTGTTCTCGCGTCACACCGCGTTCTCATCGATGAATCGCGCCACGTATTCACCCGCAACACGCATCTCTGTCACGCGGCGTGGGCATGGGCCACGCGACACTCCCGCCACACCCCCAGCCGCTGGAGATTTCCATGACCTCGAATATCACGCGCATTCCGCTCGCTATTGCGATGACCTCGGTGCTCGCGTTCGCCGTGGGCTGCTCGAACGACCGCACCGCAGACGATCGCGCCATGCAGCCGAACGATCCTGCCGTGACCGCGCCGCCGGTCGCCACCGACACCACGCCTGCCAACGACATCGGCCGCACCGATCCGATGATGGATGGCCCGGATTCGGAACAGCCGGGCACCGACACCTGGATCACGACCAAGGTGAAGTCGTCGCTATTGGCGGATTCCGATGTGTCCGGCCTCGACATCGAGGTGGAGACCGTCAATGGCGTCGTGACGCTGTCGGGCCAGGTGGATCAGCAGATGCAGATCGACGAAGCCACGCGCATCGCGCGCGAGATCGAAGGCGTGACCGATGTGCGCACCACTGCGCTGACCGTCGGCGCCAACTGATCGAGTCGTTGTGCGCGGCCAGCGTCCGCTGGCCCTGCACGGACCTTGCGATCACGCGAATGCCGCGCTCCTCGAGGAGCGCGGCATTTTTTTCGGGGTGCCACTCGGGTGCGGGATCTGCCGTGCCGACAACCCAGACGGTCTGGATTGTCAGGGATGCACGAGCTGCCCCCGCCCCGAGATCAGGCCGGACGATCCACCAGCAGTACGAATGCACCGAGCTGGGAGCCCATGCCGATCGCCAGGCTGCGCGCGCGGTCGGCGGCCAGCGTGGTGGCCGGCACCGACATGTCCGGCGGCAAGGCGCGGTAGCTCACGTCGTCGTCCGCCATCACGTCGCGGACCAGATAGCCCATCAGCGCGTTGACCATTTCGCCCAGCGCATCGAGCGCGAGCGCGTCGTCGCAGAGGTCTGCTGTGATGCCGAGCAGCGCGCAGGCGAGCGCGCGGGCACCAAGCAGATCGGTGGCAAGCCCGATGCCGAACGGACGGTCGCCTTCGATGCGCACGTGCGCCACGCACGGCCGGTCGGCCAGCGCATCGGGCGCCAGCACCTCGGCCGGCAGGCACTGGCTGCCGAGCATGCGCGGGAACATCCGAGCGCACAAATCGATGGCGTGCCCGGCGAGATCGCCCACCGGATGCTCGGCGACCACGCTCTCCAGCGCGTGCCGCGCCCGCTCCTGGTCGGCGCGATGCAATGCGATTTCCGCGTCCAGCCGACGCGCGTCGAGCACGCCCTGTTCGATCAGCACCTGGCCGATCATCTTGCGGCCGGCCTTCTGCGCCTCGAGCAGGGCGTCGAGACGGTCCTTGTCGAGCGCGCCCATTTCCAGTGCGATGTCGCCGAAGCGGCGGTCCTCGACACGCTGGCGTTGCTGGATGCGACGCGCCTGCGCGGCGTCGAGCCAGCCCTTGCGCACCGCCAGCTCGCCGAGCAGCGGATTGGACGCGCGCTGCGCCTCGATGGCGGCCAGGAGTTGAGGTGCGGTGATCACGCCGCGTTCCAGAAGGAACTGGCCGAGGAATTTTGCTGCCATCGTGTGCCCTTTAAGCGGAGAGGTGGGAAGCGGCGTCGCTCAGGCGAGCGCTTCGTGGAGCACGCGGTCCATCACCTCGGGGTCGATGGGCTTCTGCAGGTAGGAACGTGCACCGATGCGCAGGCAGGCCTCGATGTCGCTCTGTGCGCCGAGCGAGCTGAGGATCACCACGCGCGCCTGCGGATCGAGTTCGAGGATGCGGGCCAGCGCCTTCTTGCCGTCGCACTCGGGCATCACCAGGTCCAGCAGTACGAGATCCGGACGCAGCGCCTGGAACTGCCGCACGGCCTCGAAGCCGTTGCCGGCCTCGCCGACGACATCGAACCCGGCCTCGCCCAGCTGCCCGGTGGCGAGCATGCGCAGGGCACGCGAGTCGTCGCACAGCAATACCGTCGGTCGTGCCGTCATGGATGTCCCCCGGTCGAGAAGTGGTGCCTGCAGGCGGTCAAGCTCTATCGGCCGCGGCGCGGAGACCTTGAGGGCGGGCGGACCGCGTGTCGTCCGTGTGGCGGAGGGTCAGGCTGGGCGATTGCCGGCCCCGGCACCGATACGCCGAATGCGAACGCGCAGCCCCCTGTTCTCGCGGCTGAGGTCGGACCCGCGATTCCAGGCGGCGTTCTCCGATCCTTCGATGCTGGTGACCGGCCGGGCCGGCGCAGTGGTCTACGTGGCGACGGTGCTGCGCACGCCGGGCGTCGTTGACGCCTCGGGTCTTGCCGGGCGCAGGCATTGACCGCTGGCGCGCGGGGCGGCGGTGATCCCGGTATCGTCATCCGCTCCGGCACCCCAGGGATTGCACGATGACGATGTCTCGACGCGCGATGCGCCTGGGCCTGCTCGCCGCAGCGCTGTCGACGGTCGCGGTGGCCGATGATGCGCCGTCGCCGTATCCCTGGCCGAACGGCGCGCGCGCTGCGGTGAGCCTGGCTTATGACGACGCACTGCCCACGCACCTCGACACCGCGATCCCCGCACTGGATCGCCACGGGCTGCGCGGCAGTTTCTATCTCGTCCTGTCGGCCGACACCGTGCGCACGCGCCTGGCCGACTGGCGCGCAGCGGCGCGCACCGGGCACGAGCTCGGCAATCACAGCCTGTTCCATGCCTGCAGCGCCCGCGGCGCCGACCGCAGCTGGGTGGCGCCGGCGCAGGACCTGGATGCGATGACGGCAGCGCGCGTGCAGGCCGAAGTCACGTTGGCCAACACGATGCTGCATGCGATCGATGGCAGCACCGAGTTCACGCTCACCGTGCCCTGCGGCGATCGCAACGCCGGCGATGGCGATTACGTCGCGGGCCTGGCGCCGCACATGCTCGGCATCAAGCTCGGGGCCGGCGCCGTGGTGCCGGACATGCGCACGCTGGATCGCTACGCCGTGCCCGTGGCCGTGCCGGTGGGCAGCACCGGCGCCGACCTGATCGCCCTGGTGGAAGCGGCCGGCCGCCAGGGCACGATGGTGAACTTCACGTTCCACGGCATCGGCGGCGATCACCTCGCGGTGCCCGGCGAGGCGCACGAGGCCCTGCTCGCATATCTCGCCGCGCATCGCGACATCTACTGGACGGCGACCTTCCGCGAGCAGATGCGCTGGGTGCGCGATGTGGAACGCGCGGCGGCGCCATAATCGGCGTCGGTACACCCCGCGGAGGCGACCTGCTCAATCACGTCATGGTCGGCAGCAACGACATCGCACGGTCGAAAGCGTTCTACGACGCCGTGCTCGCGGTACTGGGCGCCGGCGCGCCGATCGAGAACCAGGCCGCCTCCGGTCACCGGCGCCTGTTTTACCGTTACGCCGGCAGCACGTTCTGCATCAGCGAGCCCATCGACGATGCGCCGGCCACCCCGGGCAACGGCCACACCATCGGCTTCAAGTGCGCATCGCCGGAACAGGTGCACCAGTTCCACGACGCCGCGGTGGCGGCGGGCGGGCGGTCGATCGAGCAGCCGCCCGGCCTGCGCGAGAGCCCGATGGGCGCGCTGCATCTGGCGTATGTGCGTGATCCCGATGGCAACAAGCTCTGCGCGATCCATCGGCCGGGCTGAGCGCCGGCGTGTCCTCCCCGCAGCCCCTGGCCCGAACGCATGCACCGACTGTCCGTGATCATCTTCACCGTCGCCGTCTCGACCGGCTGCGCATCCGGCGCCCAGGCACCCTCGGCCATGGGTGAAGCGCGCCCGCAAGCGTCCACCTCGGCGGTGGTGCAGTCCTTCGTCATCGAAGGCCCCGCCTCGGCGGCGTTCCGCAGACAGGCCGTGGCGCGCTCGCCCTGGACACACGGGGGCGGCCCGCTCGATGCCTGGTTCGGTGACCTGGTCGTCGAGGGCACGGTGGCGATCGACACGCCGCCGGGCACGCAGTACGCGACGTGGTTCAACTTCGAGAAGCGGCTGACGTTCGTCGTGCGCGATCTGCGCGATGACAGCGTCCGGACCACCTCCCACGTCGATGGCGGACGGAACCTGGCGCGTCGCGGCATCTCGATGCAGATGGCGCCTTCGCCGTCCGACGGGATGTCCGAGGACGCGTTCAATCTGGACGCACCGCATGGGCCCGCGATCAGTCGGCACTTCAGCTACCGCATCGACGATCATCTGCCGGATCTGTATTCCGGACCGACCACGCTCGAGATCCATGCCGAATATCTGGGCGCGCGGTCGAATGCGATCCGGGTCGAGGTCCTCATCGATCACGATTGAGGACGCCGCCGCGCCGTTGGCGGCCGTGCGCCCGTGTCACGCGACGCTGTCGATCAGAACGCGGTCTGTCCCGGCAGCAGCGCACGCAGTTCGGCGTCAGTGAGATTGCGCCACTGGCCCGGCTTCAGATGCCCCAGCTTGACCGGACCGATGCGCACCCGGATCAGCTGCTTCACGCGCAGCTTGAAGTGCGCGGCCATCAGCCGGATCTGACGGTTGAGGCCCTGCACGAGAATGATGCGGAAGCCGAACTTGCCCAGCGGGCTGGTGCGGCAGGGCAGGGTGGTCTGGCCGTGCACCGGCACGCCGCGTGCCATGCCGCGCAGCACCTCCTGGCTGACCGCATGGTTCACGGTGACCAGGTATTCCTTCTCCAGCTTGTTTTCCGCGCGCAGGATCGCGTTGACGATGTCGCCGTTGCTGGTGAGCAGGATCAGGCCTTCGGAATCCTTGTCGAGACGGCCGATCGGAAAGATGCGTTCGCGGTGGTCGACGAAGTCGACGATGTTGCCCTTCACCGACGTTTCGGTGGTGCAGGTGATGCCGACCGGCTTGTGCAGCGCGATGTAGACGTGCCGGCGCTTGCCCGGCGCGGCAGTGCGCGTCTGCAGCGCCTGGCCGTCGATCATCACCGTATCGCCGTCGCCGACCTCCGAACCCACGCGTGCGCGTATGCCGTTGACCGTGACCCGGCCTTCGGCGATGAGGCGGTCGGCTTCGCGTCGCGAGCAGGTGCCGGTATCGCTGATGTGCTTGTTCAGGCGCATGGGCGCGTGCGTCGGGGGAATGCCGTGGAAGGCGCGCAGTCTGGCAGATCGTATCGGCGCCGGTCACGCCGGCCGTGTGCGCGGTGCCGGTTCAGGCCGCTGCGTCGATCACGTCGTCCAGCCGGTCGGAGGCCACCATGTAGCCGCTGTCCTCGACCGCGTCGCGTACGCCGAGCAGCTCGATACCGAGCGCATCCAGGTCGGCCGCATCCGCGCCGCCCACGATCTCGATGCAACGGGCGTTGAACCACGTCCAGAACTGGCGGTAGGTCCGGCCCTGCCAGTGTTCGTGACGGATGCCCTGGTAGAGCTCGCTCACGGCCATCGTGGTGTGGTCGCGCATCGTGTCGGTCTCGCGGGATCGTGCGGAAGGCGGAGTGTGGGGCACGCCGGCGCACAGCGCCTGCGTCTGTGGCCCCGCAGACAGCAGAAACCCCGGACGTCGCCGCCCGGGGTCCTGTGGGTATCGCGAGGCGATGCCGAACGTGTCGGACTTACTCGGCCTGGACTTCTTCAGCCTGCAGGCCCTTCTGGCCCTGGGCGACGACGAACGACACCTGCTGGCCTTCCTGCAGCGACTTGAAGCCGCTGCCCTGGATCGAACGGAAGTGGACGAACAGGTCGTCGCCGCTCTGCGGGGTGATGAAGCCGAAGCCCTTGGCGTCGTTGAACCACTTGACGGTGCCGGTCTGACGATTGCTCATGGTGTTACTCCTTGGATCAGTTGAGGAGACACGGCCCGCGGAATGCGGTGCCGGACTGTATCGAGCAAGGGGTAACGCGAAGCGATGGAGCGGATCGTCTGGACAGGCCGGATTCGACCCTGGAACCTGTGATCAACCGCATCGGAGCCACGATGTACCGTGATCCCGCTTTGCAACAGTGCGACCACCATACCCTACTTTCGCGTTTGCGCCGACGAAATCGGCGCAAACGCGCTGCGGATGAACGGAACAGTCGATGCGCGCGCCGCCCGTCGCCTGCGCAGGCCGAGGCGCGGGTCTGTGCACGGGTGTTTGATCCGGTCACGCGCAGGCTGGTCGTCCACGCCGGCGTCCTGCCGGCCTACGGAGAGGCAGCATGGCAGTTCCCCAGACACCCGACAGCATCCGCAAGTCGCAACAGGACAAGGCGCCGCCACCGCCGTCGAAGGACGCGCCGCCGGACCGGTTGTCGAATGAGGAAGAGGGCGATCGCGCCGAAGAGCGTCAGGGTGGGCGCCAGCGCGGATGAGGACGTCGACGCGCACAGGCCCCGCTTGCGATGGCGTGCGCGTACGGATGTCGAGGACGCGTGCGCACCGCCAGCCGGTCGACACGCGGCTGGGTACGCGATCTCTCGCGGCGGCAGCCCGCCAATCGGGCATCGCCGGTGGGCAACGCATCGCAGATATGCGCATTGCATGCGGAGGCATCGCGCATGACTGACGACCCAACAGGCGCTTGTGGTCGGTGCGACCGGCATCATCGGCAGGCGCTGGCCGGCCTCGCGCCGAGCCACGTCTTCATCACCACCTGGTCGCGCCAGGCCAGCGAGGCGGAGAACATCCGCGTCAATGCCGCGATGGTGCGCCATCTGCTCGATGCGCTGCGGCCGGCCGGATCGGTGCGGCACGTCGCGCTGGTGACCGGGCTCAAGCATTACCTCGGGCCGTTCGAGGCCTACGGGCAGGGCATGCTGCCGCAGACGCCGTTCCGCGAAACGCAGCCGCGGCTCGAGGTGGAGAATTTCTACTACGCGCAGGAAGACGAGGTCTTCGCCGCGGCCGCGCGCGACGGCTTCCGCTGGAGCGTGCATCGCCCGCACACGGTGATCGGCGCGGCGGTGGGCAATGCGATGAACATGGGACGACGCTCGCGGTGTACGCCTCGCTGTGCAAGGCCGGTGGCCGGCCGTTCCGCTTTCCCGGATCGGCCGCGCAGTGGAATGGCCTGACCGACATGACCGATGCGCGCCAGCTGGCCCGCCATCTGCTGTGGACGGTGGAGACGCCGGCCGCCGCCGACCAGGCGTTCAACGTCGTCAACGGCGACGTCTTCCGCTGGCGCTGGATGTGGGAACGGATCGCGGGCTGGTTCGATCTCGAGCCCGCTGGGTTCGACGGCGAGATGCGGCCGCTCGCCCAGCAGATGGCCGACGACGGGCCCGCGTGGGCCCGGCTCGCGGCCGAACACGGGCTGGTCGAACCGGAGATCGGACGACTGATCTCGCCGTGGCATACCGATGCGGATCTGGGCAGACCGCTGGAGGTCGTCACCGACATGTCCCGAAGCCGCCGCCTGGGCTTCGCCGGTTACACGGCGAGCGACGATGCCTTCTTTGACCTGTTCGAGACGCTGCGCGCGCAGCGTCTGATTCCCTGAGGATGGATGTGCCGCGCGGACGGGGCCGTCACCGCGTCAGCATGTCGACGATCACGCCGGTGGCCGCTGCCGCCAGCAGATACGGGTCGTCCTGCTGGCGCACCCATCGGTGCCCCGGCGGCGGCGCGGCCAGCGGATACCGGCTGTCGTCGCTGACCCAGTCGCCGTCGAGTTCCGCGACCGGCAGGCGATCGCCCTTGCGCCAGGCCTGCTTCTGCCAGCCCGGAGGTGCGGCGTGCGCGCGGTGCGGGCCGCCCGCATGGGCCGGCGGGCCCTTGCCGCGTGCATGCGGCGGCGGATCGGCGAGTGCGGTGGTGCTCACCAGGGCCAGGCCGAGGACAGAGCCCAGAACGACGCCCCGTGTCTCGCGATTCGACGAGTCTGTGGACATGGGAGGCTGCCTACCAATGAGAGATTTGGGCACCCTGGCGCCGCGCCGGTGAAGATGCCGGACAGATCCCCGCCCGGCACAGGGCCCACAGGCATGCGCGGCGTGTTGCGCGGATATCGCATCCCGCAGGCGCATGCGCGCGGATCCACGCTTGTTACAGTCGACGGCCGTTTCCGATGGAGCCGACGATGGCCCGCATCCTGATTCGCGGCATTGCCGCCGGCCTGATCCTCGCTGCCGGCACGGGCGGCACCGCTGCGTCCACGGGCGACGCCGACGACTGGTGGCGTGCGCTGCAGGCGCTGTGCGGCAACGCGTACGCGGGCACGCTGATCCGTGCGCCGGAGGGCGACGACACCTTCCGTGACAGGCACGTGGTCATGCACGTGCGTGACTGCAGCGCCACCCGCGTGCGGATTCCGCTGGTCGTCGACGACGATCGCTCGCGCACCTGGGTATTCACCCGCACGCCGTCCGGTATCGAACTCAAGCACGACCATCGACATGCCGACGGCACGCCCGATGCCGTCACGATGTACGGCGGCACCACCTCCAATGCCGGCAACGCCGAGACGCAGATGTTTCCGGCCGATGCGCACACGCGCGACGTGATTCCCGGCAGCGGCCTGCGCAGCGCGTGGCTGGTCGAGATCCATCCCGACGCACGCTTCGTCTACGCCGCCAACCGGGTGGGCACGGACCGCGGCTTCCAGGTCGATTTCGATCTCGCACGGCCGGTGCCTGCGCCCGAGGCGCCGTGGGGCTGGGTGGACTGAGAACGCGGCGCGTCCGACCCGCGTGTCGGAATCGCCGGCCATCGAGGACGCTGCATGCACCGGTCCGCCGCCAAGCTGCCCCCGCACACCGAGACGCGGCGCATCGAATCGCTGCACGCCTACGGCATTCTCGACACGCCGGTCGAGGCGGTGTTCGAGGACATCACCCGCATCGCCTCGGCCGTCTGCGAGACGCCGATCTCGGTGATCAATCTGGTCGATGCCCAGCGGCAGTGGTTCAAGTCGGAAGTCGGCCTCGGCGTGCGCGAGACGCCACTCGAGACCTCGATCTGTGCGCATGCGATCCTCGAGCACGACTTCCTCGAAGTGCCCGACACCACGCGCGATGCGCGCTTCGCGTCGAATCCGCTGGTGACCGGTGACCCCGGGCTGCGCTTCTACGCCGGCGCGCTGCTGAAGACGCCGGACGGTCTGCCGCTGGGCACCGTGTGCGTGCTCGACACCCGGCCACGCTCGCTGACGCCCGCGCAGGTCGACACCCTGCGTGCGCTGTCGCGGCAGGTGATGGCCCAGCTGGAATTGCGTCGCCTGCTGGCCGAGGCGCATGCGGTCAGCGAACACCGCGCGCGTGTGGACGCGAGCGAGGCGCAGCTGCAGAAGCTCGACAGCGCCGAGCAGGAGCTGACGGTCATTCACCAGAAATTCGGCGAGCTGATCGCATCGGCGACCGGCCGCGGCGGGTTCGTGCCACCCGCGCTGACGCCGGCCGACGTCGCGCCGGTGGTCGAGCAGGTGGCGGCGGCATGGCAGCGTTCGGCGGCACGCAAGCAGGTTGCGCTCGATGTGCGCATCGAGGCGGCCTGCAAGGCGCGCACGCACGTGGGACTGCTGGAAACGCTGCTCGGCAATCTGGTGTCGAACGCGGTGAAGTACACGCCCGCCGGCGGACGTGTCGAGCTGGTCTGCCAGCAGGTGCACGGCCTCGCCTGCATCGACGTCGTCGACACCGGCATCGGCATGGATCCCGCGCGCGTGGACGGCTACTTCAAGGCCTTCCAGCAGGGCGACGCGCGCTCCGACGGTCTCGGGATCGGCCTGTGGATCGTGCGCCAGACCGCGGAGGCGCTGGCGGCCGATCTGGACGTCGTTTCAGCGCTGGGCGAGGGCACGCGGATCACGGTGCGCCTGCCGGCCCCCTGACCCAAAAGCGGGCCATCCGGTCGCCGGTGTGGCTCAGGGGCGTGGCGTCGTCGGGCCGGCGCGCATCCGTGTCCAGTGCGCGAACAGGCCGCCACCGAGCGCGCTGCCGGCGGCCATGGCCAGCAGGCCGACGAGACCGCGGGTCGCGTCGATCAGCACGGGCATCGGTGCGACGGCATCGGTGATGCGGATCGCCACGACGAGGCCGACTCCGGCCGCCAGTGCGTACAACAGCGTGCGCCGCCGCGGCCAGCGCCGCGCCAGCCACATCGCGACCGGCAATGCGGCCGCCCACGACGCGGCCACGAGACCGAGGTGCACCGGGCCGTAGCCCGCGAGATCCTGCAGCGAGGTCGTCAGCCGGACCGACACCGGAATGTCGACGAACGGCGCGAGCGCCTGCAGGTTGAACTGGGTCTGCACCAGCGCGCCCCAAGCGGCGGCGATCAGCAACGCGGCGGCGAGTGCGCCGAGACGACGCGGCCATGCGTGGCGAGGGCGGGCGGTCATGCGGACGGTTCGGGCATCATCATGCCGGCGATGATGCCGCAGCCGCGGCGCCGCCGTGGAGTCTGCATGCCGTCTTCTGGAATCCCGACCGCGTTCCGCCGGATCGCGCGCCTGCATCGGCGCGTGGCGGCCGGTCTGCTGGGCCTGCTGTGCGCCGCGGGCGCCGCGGCGGCCGACTATCGCATCGACACCGTCGCCGAGGGGCTCGAGCATCCGTGGTCCCTCGGGTTCCTGCCCGACGGCCGACTGCTGGTGACCGAGCGACCGGGGCGGCTGCGGGTCATCGATCAGGACGCCGACGGTGGCTTCGCATTGCGCGCCGCGCCTCTGGCCGGGCTGCCGCCGGTCTTCGCCAGCGGGCAGGCGGGCCTGTTCGACGTGCTGGTGGATCCTGCCTTCGCGCAGACGGGACGCATCTATCTGTCCTTCGCCCACGGCACGGCGCGCGCCAACCATCTGCGCGTCGTGCATGCCCGCGTGGGCGCGGACGGCCTGGAGGCGGTGACGCCGGTTCTCACCACGCAGCCCGCCAAGACCCATGCCCAGCATTTCGGCGGTCGCATGGCGTGGATGGCCGACGGCACGCTCGTGGTCGGCATGGGCGACGGCAATCTGGAGCGGACCGACGCGCTGCGCCTGCACACCCATCTCGGCAAGCATCTGCGCATCGACCGCGACGGTGGCATTCCGGCCGACAATCCCTTCGTCGGCCGCGCCGGTGCGCGGCCCGAGATCCTGAGCATCGGCCATCGCAACCCGCAGGGACTGGTGCGCGTGGGTAATGCGCTCTATGCGCACGAACACGGACCCAAGGGCGGCGACGAACTCAACCGCATCGTGCCGGGCGCGAACTACGGCTGGCCGATCACCACCGACGGTGTCGACTACACCGGCGCCCGGGTGACGCCCTATACGCGCTGGCCCGGCGTCACACCGCCGTTGACGCACTGGACGCCGTCGATCGCGCCGGCCGGCCTGGCCTGGTACGACGGTGCCCTGTTCCCCGAGTGGCGCGGCAGCCTGTTCGTCGCGGCGCTGGTCGAGCGCAGCGTGCGTCGGGTGCCGATGGCGGGGGGCACGCCGGGGACGCAGGAGGTGTTGTTCGCCGAACTCGGCGAGCGCATCCGCGACGTGCGCGCGGGCCCCGACGGCGCGCTCTATCTGCTCACCGACAGTGCGAAGGGGCGCGTATTGCGTGTCGTGCCCGCCGCTGCCGACTGAGGCCGTCGGCGCTGCACGCCTCGCCTGCTCGGCGCTGGGTCCGGCGCCTGTAGGCCGCGCTGGGCGACGCGCCGCTTGCGCCCATGGCGATGCCGTGCCGCGTGCGGTGATGCCTTGCGTGTCTCCGTGACGGCACCTGAGCCGCAGCGCCGCGCCTGCGGGCATTCCGGGCGCTGCGGTGTGCACCGGCGCATCGCACACATCGAGCACAGCACACGCGTTTCACCTGGCCGTGCGCGCGGCACGTCGACAGTCGAGGCCATGGCGAGCGCGTCCACTCTCTACCTGGTCCACCTCGACATCGACGGCGCGATCGACGCCTCGGTGGCGACGGACAGCGTGCAACTGGCGCCCGGCCTGCATCTGGTCGAGACCAGCGCCACGCGCTCGCAGCTCTATCACCGGATCAAGCGCCGGCACGCGCCGGACCGCCTGCTGGTGGCGCCCCTGACGGAGCCGCCGAAATTCATGGGCATGGCGCCTGGTGCCCTGCGCTGGCTGCGTGCGCGCAGCGATCGGCGCGCGCAGTGAGACGTCGGTCGCCCGGACTCGGGCGCGTGCGTGTGCACGTCGCGCATGCGCGGTCCGCGCTGGAACGCATGCCATCATCGGCCTGATCCCGAAGGAGTCAGTCGATGCGCTTCGCCTCCTGTGTTCTCGCGCTGGTGTTCACCGCCGTCGCCGCGTCGGCTTCGGCGACATCGGATGACGCGGCCGGCGCGGGCCCTGCGCAGGTGCGCGTGGTGGAGGACGCGGGCGCGTGGCGACTGACGGTGGACGGCGTGCCGTTCCGGATACGTGGCGCCGGCCTTTCAGGCGGCGACATCGAGGCGCTGGCGCAGCGCGGCGGCAACGCGTTCCGCACCTGGAGCACCGGGCTCGATCGTGCGCGGGTGACCGGGATGCTCGACCGCGCGCACCGCAATGGCCTGCGCGTGGCGATGGGACTGGAGATCGGCAAGGAGCGTCACGGCTTCGACTACGACGACCCGGCTGCGGTCGCTGCGCAACTGGCGCGCATCCGTGAGGAAGTGGCGGCCTATCGTGCGCATCCGGCGGTGCTGATGTGGCTGATCGGCAACGAACTCAATCTCGAGGCGCGCAATCCGAAGGTCTGGGATGCCGTGAACACGATCGCCGAGGCGATCCACGCGATCGATCCGCATCATCCGGTGATGACGCCACTGGCCGGGTTCGATGCCACGCTGATCGGCGAACTGAAAACGCGCGCGCCGGCGCTCGACCTGATCGGCGTGCAGCTCTACGGCGACATCAAAGGCATGCAGGGGCGTCTGCGCGACGCGGGCTGGACCGGCGCCTACGTCGTCACCGAATGGGGGCCGACCGGCCACTGGGAGAGCCCGGAAACCGCCTGGGGCGCGCCGATCGAGGACGACGCATCGCGCAAGGCGGCGCTGCTGGTCGAGCGCTACGCGCGCGACATCGACAGCGATCTCACCCAGGGCCTCGGTTCGTTCGTCTTCCTCTGGGGCCAGAAGCAGGAGCGCACGCCGACCTGGTACGGCCTGTTCCTGGCCAGTGGTGAGTCGACGCCCGGCGTCGACGCGATGCAGCAGTTGTGGACCGGCGCCGGGCCGGCGAACCGCGCGCCGTCGATCGCGCCGCTGCGCATCGACGGGCGGACGGCCCTCGACAGCGTGACGCTGGCGCCGGGCGCTGCGCACACGGCGACGGTGGACGCGCGCGACGCCGACGGCGACCCGCTGACCTATCGCTGGGTGGTGCGCGAGGAAAGCACCGCGACCACGATCGGCGGCGATCCCGAGTCGCTGCCGGCCGCCGTGGAACTGCGCAGCGCAGACGCCGGCACCGCCGGCACGCTGCGCTTCACCGCGCCGGCGGCGCCGGGGCACTACCGGCTCTTCGTCGAGGCGCACGACGGCCAGGGACATGCGGCCTACGCCAATCTCCCGTTCCGCGTGGCCGGAGACGCGCAGGACTGAGGCACGCGGCCAGCCCGCGCACGCAGGGCCCCGGGGCTCCTCCAGTGCTTCCAACATCCGCCGGCAACCGGCGCCCGTGATCCGCAGACACGAAAACGCCGCGCGGCATATCGGCCGCGCGGCGTTCCGGAGGGAACCGGGTCGCGTGCGGTGCGGCCTCAGGCGACCGCGCGACTCAGATCGGCCACGCGGTAGCCGGCGCCGGTGATCGTGTGCAGCAGCTGCACGTCCTGGTCGCGGTCGATCGCCTTGCGCAGGTTGTACAGATGGCTGCGCAGCGTGTCGGAGTCGGGCAGGCTCAGGCCCCAGATCTCCTGCTCGATCTCGCGGCGGGTCACCACGCGCGGCGCCTCGCGCATCAGGATCGTCAGGATCTTCATCGCGATCGGCGCCAGATTGAGCTCCTTGTCGCCGCGACGCACGCGCAGCGACACCGGATCCAGCCACAGGTCGCCGACTTCGAGCACCGCGGCGCCGACCTCACGCCGGTCACGGCGGATCAGCGCACGGATACGCGCCTCGAGCTCCTTGATGTCGAAGGGCTTGGTGAGATAGTCGTCGGCGCCGGCTTCGAGGCCCTCGATCTTTTCTTCGAGGGAATCGCGCGCCGTGAGCATCAGGATCGGCGTCGAGTTGCGGCCGTCCGCGCGCAGCCGGCGGCAGACTTCCAGGCCGCCCAGTCGCGGCAGCATGAGATCGAGCACGATCACGTCGAACGGATTCTCCGACGCGAGGTTGTAGGCGTCGATGCCGTCGGCCGCGTAGTCGACCTCGAAGCCACGGCTTTCGAGGAACTCACCGACCGGCTCGGAGATGTTGCGGTTGTCCTCGACGAGCAGGACCAGACCACCCGGGCTGTGATGCGCCATTCCAACCACTCCGACTGCAGATCAAGGTTCGCGAAATTCGCATCACGTCGGTGCAGGTGCGGTGAAAGCGGCAGGCCACCTGGTGCAACTTCAGCAGGCGGCATGCGGCCGACGGACACCCGCATCGGCCGCGCGCCGGTATCCTGAGCCGCCCCGATCCGGTCCGGCCCGATGGGCGCCCGCGCCATCCTCCATCTGCTTCTGCATTTTGCGGTGCCCGCGTTGATCGCCTGGCTGTTCTTCCGTGACCGGTTCCTGCGCGCGTGGGCGCTGATGCTGCTCGGCTGGATCATCGACATCGACCATCTGCTGGCCGATCCGATCTATGCGCCGGGCCGTTGCAGCATCGGCTTCCATCCACTGCATACCGCACCCGCGATCGCGGCATACGGCGTGCTCGTGCTGCCGCGGCGCACGCGACTGTTCGGGATCGGGCTGCTGGTGCACATCGCCCTGGATGCGATCGACTGCATCTGGATGCACGCCGCCGGCTGACGGTGCCGTGCAGGGCCAGCCGCGATTCAAACGCCGGCTGTTAGCGTGCAGGTCCGAGTCGTCCGGTCCGGAGATCTCCGATGCGTCGATTGCACCTGGTGTGGATGTCGCTGCTGCTGCCCGTATCCGCCTGGGCGCAGGCGGGCGATGTCGATCTGACACCGCCGACACCGGCCATGTTCACCGGCCCGGGCGCGTTCGGCGACGGCGAGTACACCGGTCCACGCACTCCGCGTCCGCAGGCGCGGGCGCTGCGCACCGCGCGTGGCGGCGACGGCGGGTGCCCCACCGCGCCCGACGGCAGCGATCGGGCCGTGACCGGAAGCGTGACCACCGGCATCGGGCATTCGTCGCGTGGCGGCACCAGCCATTACAACGCCGCCGATCTGAATCTGTGCACCGAACGCGTCACGGCGAGCGGCAACGTCAGCACCACGAATCTGCATCTGAGCGTCGGACGCTTCGACGGTCCGGGCGGCTGGTACGGCGGGCCGGCGTACTACGGAGTCGGTGGTCGCGATTACGGCTGGGGCGCGCCCTTCGGTCCTGCACGGCCGCCGGTGCGGCACGAGTCCTGGTCCGAAGGCCGGCGTCCCTGGCGCTGAGCGCACCGTCCAGCCACGCCGCGCTTCCTGCGGTGGACGGCCGGCTGACGGGCCCTGCATTGCACTGCGCTCACGCCGGTCTGCCTAGAGTTCTCGAGTGCCGTTCCAGGTACCAACTCAGGCAAGTGGAGAACGTGTATGACGATGAAGATTCCGCAGGGTGCGCTCGTGGTCGTGGCCAATGGCGGCGCGGCCCGGGTGTTCAGCAACGTCGGCGACGAGCGGGCGCTCAGCCTGAAACAGGAAGCCCTGCTGGAGGGCATGAATCTCGACGACGACGGCCCGGCGGGTTCGATGCCGGCCGAATCGACCGCCTCGCAGCTCGACGAGGCGACGTTCGCCAAGCAGCTGGCGAACGGTCTCAACGAGGGCGCACTGAAGAACCGGTTCGCCCATCTCGTGCTGATCGCCGACCCGCAGACGCTCGGTCGCGTGCGCCCGCTGCTGCACAAGGAAACCACGCAGCGCCTGGTGGGCGATCTGGCCAAGGATTTCACCAACGCCCCGCTCGAAACCATCGAGCGCGCGCTGTCCTGACATGACACGCGTCGCCCCGTATTCGACGGAGGCCCCGGATCGCGTCGACGTCGACGCGATGCCGGGTCTGGTCGCGCTGGAGTTCGGCACCGACTGGTGCGGGCACTGCCAGGCCGCGCAGGCGTACCTGCAGCCCGCACTGGCGGCGCGTCCGGACATCCGTCATCTGCGGATCGAAGACGGTCCCGGACGCGCCCTGGGGCGCAGCTTCAGGGTGAAGCTCTGGCCCACGCTGGTGGTGTTGCGCGACGGTGTCGAACTGGCCCGCGTGGTGCGGCCCGGTGCGCGCGCTGATGTGGATGCTGCATTGAGCGTGTCGAGCGCTTCGGAATGACCGTATCGCGGGTTGCCACCGCGCAATCCGGCGCGGCACCGATGCGACGTGTTGCACCGCATGCGGCGCGTTTGTGTCCGGCAGGCACGTCGCCTTCATCGCGATCGGGCGAGGATGCACCGGCACTCTCCATGTGCTGCCGGTTTGCAGGTCCCCATGTCCCCTCTGTGTTTCACCTTGCGCCACAACGCGTTACCTTCGACTGGGAACTCGTCGAGGACACCGGCGCGCGCGCCGTCGTGCACTACCTGACACGCAATGCGGCATGCGCCGATGTCGCGATCGATGCACAGGTGTTGCGAGGCGGTGCCACCGTGCGCATTCATGGGGCCGACGGTGGCTACGAGGCCGAGCGGACGTTCGCGGCCTGAGCTGTCACGTGCGAATTGTGCATCACAGCGATCCGGAATGTCGGAGCATTTGAGCAGGGCACGGGCGGCGTCTGCGTACGCAACGTGCATGCGGGAGGATCGACGCTCGCCGCTGGACAGGCCGGCTGCGCGTGCGAGCGGCCAGTCCAGCGGCGACACATGCCGTCTTCTGCCTCCGCGTCAACGTCTCTGGTGAGACCTCGAGTGCTCAGTCCGCGACATGCTGCTCGACCCACGCGGCAAACCGGGTCAGCCAGGTATCCACGAACTCGCGGCTGTCCTCGCGCAGTCCACCGGCGTCGTCGAACACCGCGTCGGCCTTGAGGAACATCTCGGGTTGACCGAGCGTCGGCATGTCGAGATAGGCCAGGATCGTGCGCAGATGCTGTTGCGCCGCTGCGGTGCCGATCGCGCCGACCGACACGCCCGCGATGCCGGCCGGCTTGCCGGCCCAGACGCTCTCGCCGTACGGGCGGGACGCATGGTCGAGCGCGTTCTTGAGCACGCCGGAAATCGAACGGTTGTATTCGGGTGTCACGAACAGCACGCCGTCGGCCTGTTCGATCTCGCGCTTGAAACGCACCACATTGGGGTGCGGCGACGCGTCGTCGTCCTGGTTGTAGAGCGGCAGGTCGCCGATCTCGAGGATGTGCAGCGCCAGCGTGTCGGGCGCGCGCTCGACGAACCGCTGGGCAAGCGTGCGGTTGAACGATTCCTTGCGAAGGCTGCCGACGATGACGGCAATACGGCGGGTGGTCATGGGCATGTCTCGATTGGGATGCGGGGAGGTGTCAGCGGGTCTGCGGCGGATCCTGCGGCCGGGTGGGCGAGGGTGGATCGCGTTGCGGCTGCGGATCGCGTTCGGGATCGCCCGGCGTCGGTACCGGTGGGTCGACGGGCTGATCGGGGGCTGGATCGTGCATGGGGTGCGGAGTCGAACCGGGCATGTCGTCGTTCGGCGTGGGCGGCTGCACAGGGGGCTGCATGAGGCGGTCTCCTCGGAGCGGACCGCCACCTTCGGCGATGCGGCGACAGCCGGCCGTGAAGCCGATCCCGTGGCGACGCGTGCGCTTCACGCCACACGGGCGATGCTGCGATGTGATCTCGAATTCCACCGATTGCCGGAACGACGTCGATGCGTAGGTTCGTGCAGGCCTTCGCTGCCGGGGCATGGCCGAGTGCGCTGCCCGAAGCACTGGCGACCGCCCTCGAGGCCGCGCCCGACTGCTACAACATCGGTACGCGCAAGCCGGCCGCGGTCATCCTGGAACGTGACGGCGCGCTGGTGGTCGAGGAGTTCGACTGGGGGCTCGTGCCGGCATGGTCGCCGCTGCCCGAAACCAGGTACACCACCGTCACCGCACGCCTTGTCCGCGCGCCGCGCAGCCGGATCTTCAAGCGGCCGTGGGAGAACACGCGCTGCGTGGTGCCGATGAACGGCTACTACAAATGGGATCGCTCGGGCGAGACGCCGCAGCCTTACTTCATCCAGGCCCAGGACGGGGATGCACTGTTCGCGGCCGGCCTGTGGGATCACTGGAGCAAGGACGCGCCCGAGCTGTATACGTTCGCCGTGCTGACCCACCCCAATCCGGCGATCCCGCCGCCGCTGGTCGCCGATGGTCCGGTGTTCATGCCGGCGACGGCGATCGCCGACTGGATCGCCGGGCCGCGCCGCGCGCAGGCATTCCTGGAGACCATGCCGCAGCCGGCGCTCGAGGCCTATCCGGTGTCACGCCGGATCCGCAGCGCCGATGTCGACGACTACACCCTGCTCGAACCGGTGGACCTTGCGCCCGCGCAGGACGACGACGGCGACTGGCTGGCGCATGCCTTCGACGAGATCGACGAGGACTCTTGACGTGGCCTCCCGGCGGCGCGCCTACCGTGTTCACTGATACGGCGCATGCACCGCGACCGCTGGAGTCCACCATGACCACCGCCCGCCTGCCAGGTTGTCTGCTTGCCGCACTGATGCTGTGCGTGTTGGCGGGCGATGCGTTCGCGCAATCGCCTCTGAGCGATGCACAGACCCGCTACATGGGCGCGCATGTGTTCCAGCGTCAGGTCGAGGTGTTCCGACGCTATTGTTCTGCCGACGTCGAGGCCAGCCAGCGGCTGGAAACCGGGATCGCGACCTTCCGTTCTGAGAACCCGGAGTACGGCGCGGCGCTGCGCGCGCGTCCGACGGACGTCGACTTCGTGGCTGGCGTCGACGCCTTCGATGCGCGCTTCGTCGAGATGGCGGAGGCGATGCATGCCTATCTGTCGCTGCAGCCGCCACAAGTCCGCTGCGCGGACCTCGCTGACAACCTCGGCCGGATGCGCTTCGCGGCGATGATCGACGAGGCCTCCGACAGCGCGGCTGCCGCGGTGACGGCGTCAGTCCCCTGATGCCAACGGGCGCCGGACGCATGTCCGCGCTGCCGCCGAAATCAGAACGGGTCGCCCGTCACCGGGTCGCGCGCCGGGTCGGGCAGCGCGCGGATGCGTGCGAGGGTGTCGGGATCCGGCGCCTCGCGCATCACGTCCCAGCGCTGGCCTTCGGGGTAGGCGCCCACCACCTGGAACGACGCATCCGCCTCGAGGCAGCAGTGGCCAGTGCCGGCGGGCAGCAGCAGTGCATCGCCGGCGGACACGTCGACGGCCTGGGTGTCCGGTCCACCGAGCATGAGCCGGGCGCGGCCACGGGCGACGCCCAGCACCTCGTGGGCCGTCGAGTGGTAGTGGTGATAGCCGTAGATGCCGCCACGCCAGTCCGGCGGCCAGCCGTGAGCGGCGAAGCGCAGCTCGAACCCACGTGCATCCAGCGGCGCCGAGGCGGCGCGGTAGATCCGCACCGGCAGCCGAGGATTGTTCGGTACCCAGCCGTTGCCGGCCAGGCTGCGTGTCTCGATGTGCATCTGCGACCTCCGTCGCCGGATGCTGCGATACGCGCTGTCGAACGCGTGTCGTCGCGGGCGCGCCTGCGCCGTCACTCCGTCGGCGCGATCCGCAGGGGCAGGTCGGCGGGCCAGCGTGCGCGGCCCTCGAGTGCCGGCAGTTCCACCAGCACCGCCGCGCCCAGCACGCGGGCGCCCTGTGCACGGGCCAGCGCGAGGGCCGCAGCCAGCGTGCCGCCGGTGGCCAGCACGTCGTCGACCAGCACCACCGACGCACCCGGCGGCACGGCGTCGGCGTGGATCTCCAGACGGTCCCGGCCGTATTCCAGTGCGTAGTCGTGCTGCAGCGTGCGCGCAGGCAGCTTGCCGGGCTTGCGCGCCGGCACGAAGCCGGTGCCCAGCGCCTGGGCGAGCGCGGCGGCGAAGATGAAGCCGCGTGATTCGATGCCGAGAAACGCCGTCGGCGGCGCGTCGCGCCACGGTGCGGCCATGGCCTCGATCGCGGCGGCGAAGGCGTGGCGATCGGCCAGCACCGGCGTGATGTCCTTGAAGACGATGCCGGGCCTGGGGAAATCGGGAATCTCGCGGATCAGGGTCGACCAGTGCGCCATCGGCGGGTCTCGAACGGGGCACGCGATGATCGCCGCCCGGGCACGGCGACACAAACCTCACCCCGGCCGGCGTATGTGCTCGGCAGCGATGCCCGCCTGGCATCGGCCATCGAACCCGTCGCCATGCCGCTGCGTTGCCGCCATCCGCTCCTGCTCGCCGCCGTCATCGTCCTGATCGCCGGACCGGCACACGCGCGTACGGTCTGGCGCTGCGTCCTGGACGGCACGGTGAGCCTGTCCACCGCGCCCGAGCCCGGCGCCACCTGCACGCCGCGCGAGGTGCCCGACGACGCGGTGCAGACGCCCAATCTGTGGGGCGAGATGGGCGTCTTCAGTGGCGTGCTCTACGAGCGCGAACAGGACGGTCGCCTGGTCTACGGCACCCGGCGGCTGCCCGGCGCACGCGAATATCTGCGCTTCACCGTGCAGACACCCCCCGGCGAGCCCGCGCATGCCGGCCTTGGGCGCATGGGCGCGCCGCGCCTGGACGCCTGGCCGGCACTGTTCCGCGACGCGGCCCGGTCCAACGGCCTGGACGAGGCCTGGCTGCGTGCGATCGCCCACGCCGAGAGCGGCTTCGAGGCGGCGGCCGTGTCGCCCAAGGGCGCACGCGGCGTAATGCAGTTGATGCCCGATGTGATCGCCGACTACGCCGTCAGCGATCCCGATTCGCCCGCGCAGTCGATCCGCGCAGGCGCGCGGCATCTGCACTGGCTGCTGCGCCGCTACAACGGCGACCGGACCCGTGCACTGGCCGCCTACAACGCCGGGGCCGGCACCGTGGACCGCTACGACGGCGTGCCGCCCTACGCCGAAACCCGCGCCTACATCGACAAGGTGCAGGTGCTGTACCTGCGTTATCGCGAGGCCATGGGCCGCCCGGTCGAGCGTCCGGCGATCTGAGCCACACAACGCAGAAGGCCGCGGATCGCGCCGCGGCCTTCTGTCTTACGACACGGGTGCCAGAGGCTCAGCCCTCGCGCGGCGCCAGCCGGATCAGACGCCCGTCGGCGCCGTCCTCGATCACCCACAGCGCGCCATCCGGCCCCTGGGTCACGCCGCGGATGCGCGCGCCCATCGCGAAGCGCTCGGCCTCGCGCGCCGTGTCACCGTCGAGCTCGATCCGCACCAGCGTCTGGCCCGAAAGGCCACCGGCGAAGGCGTTGCCGGTCCATTCCGGGAACAGCGTGCCCGAGTACACCATCAGGCTGGACGGCGAGATCACCGGCGTCCAGGTGATCAGCGGCTTGATAAATTCCGGACGCGTGTCGTGGTCGGGAATCGGGCGGCCGTCGTAATGGTCGCCGTTGGAGACGATCGGGTAGCCGTAGTTGCCGCCGCGCTCGATCAGGTTGAACTCGTCGCCGCCGGCCGGGCCCATCTCGATCTCCCACAGCTTGCCGTCGCCGTCGAACGCGATGCCCAGCGGGTTGCGCAGGCCCAGCGCCCAGACCTGGGCGGCGACCTCGCCCTGGTCGGCGAACGGGTTGTCGGCCGGCACGCTGCCGTCGTCGTTCAGACGCACCAGCTTGCCCATGTTCGAGGTCATGTCCTGGGCCGGATCGAACTTCTGGCGGTCGCCGGACGAGATCCACAGCATGCCGTCGGGGCCGAACGCGATGCGGTGCGCGTAATGCCCGTTGCCGCTGACCTTCGGCACCTGGCGCCAGATCACCTCGACATCCTGCAGCGCGCCGGCATCGGCATCGAGCCGTGCGCGTGCGACGGCCGCGCCGCGCCCGCCGTCGCCGTCTTCGGCGTAGCTGAAGTAGACCAGGCCGTTCTGCGCGAACTGCGGATGCGGCACCACATCACCGAGACCGCCCTGGCCGGCATACGCGACTTCGGGCACACCGGAAATCTCGTGTGCTTCGCCGCCCGGCAGGGTCACGTGCTTGAGCACGCCCGACTTCTCGGTGACCAGGAGGCTGCCGTCGGGCAGGAAGGCCAGCGCCCAGGGCTCGTTGAACGTGGCGACCGCGGTGCTGGCGAACGGCACGCCTTCGATCGCGTCACCGGCGGCGACGGCCGGGGCGGACGCGGTCTGGGCCTGCGTCGGGGCATCGGATGCGGCGCCGTTGGTCGCGTTGCCGTCACAGGCCGACAGCCAGAGCATCGAGGACGCGAGTGCGGTGAGGGTAAGTGGACGCAGGTGCATGGGCATCTCCAGTGCGCAACTAGGGGAAACCCTGAGTGTCGCACAGGCCCGGAGGACGCCCGGTCTGGGCCGCGCCGCACCGGGAGTCGTAAACGTTGTGTTGCGTTCATCGAAGACGGGCGGTCCAGCGGCCCATCGTGGATGGCTGGACCTCGCCGCCCGGCCCCGCCACGGCGGGATTCGTCGCCTATCGCTGACGCGACCGCCACCCAGGCATTACCGGTACGACGATGTCGTGTGGTTAAGCAGTCGTAAGTGTGGGTGACGCCGCCCCCCGGAGCATTCATTCGCGCCGCTGCAAGGTGAATTCCGTGCGGTATCCACGACGAGGATGAGTCACCACCCCGCGCGTCCTACATTCCCACTGCAGAACACCATCATGAAGAATGTCCGCAAACCGATGATCGCCACGATCGCTCTGGGTGTCGCGATGGCGATGCCGATGGCCTTCGCGCAGGAAGCAACGACTGCCCAGCAGACGCCGCCGACCACGACCGCCCAGGATTACGCGCAGGACGCCACGGCCGAAGCGCCGCAGGCGCAGCAGGGCCAGGTCACCTGGGCCGATCTCGACACCGACGGTGACGGCCGCCTGAGCCAGACCGAAGCGAATGGCCTCGAAGGCCTCGGTCAGGCATTCAGCCAGATCGACGCCGATGGCGACGGATTCGTCACGCCCGAGGAGTATCGCGACTTCGTGAACCGTCAGGCCGCGGGTGCCGGCGCGACCGACGAGTAACGGCGCCGGGTCGTCACGGGTGCCTGCGCATGCGCGGGCACCCGTCCGATCGCGAACACAGCGCGGCCCGCTTCGGCGGGCCGCGCTTCGTTGTGGTCCCCGGCGACCGCCTAGAATCCACGCATGACCCAGGGCATCCGACTGGTCGGCTTCGACGCCGACGACACCCTCTGGCGCAGCCAGGACTATTTCGACGAGGCCCAGCGTGACTTCGAGGCCATCGTCGGCCAGTACGTGGATCTCGGCGACGGGCGTGTGGCCGACGCGCTGTACGCGGTGGAATCGGCCAACATCGCGGTGTTCGGCTACGGCGTGAAAGGCATGGCGCTGTCGATGATCGAGTCGGCCACCCAGATCACCGAGGGCCGCATCACCGCCCGCGACCTGCACCGCATCGTCGAGATGGCCAAGGGCCTGCTCCGGCATCCGGTGGAGCTGTTGCCGGGCATCCGCGAAGCCGTCGAGGCCATCGCCGCGCGCTTCGATGTGGTGCTGATCACCAAGGGCGATCTGTTCCACCAGGAAGCGAAGGTCCGCGATTCGGGATTGTCAGACCTGTTCCGACGCATCGAGATCGTCAGCGAAAAGGACGCGCCCACCTATGCGCGCGTGTTGACCGAGTTCGAGGCCGGACCGGGACAGTTCCTGATGATCGGCAACTCGCTGCGCTCCGACATCGCCCCGGTGCTCGCACTCGGTGGCTGGGGCGTGCACATGCCTTACCGCACGACCTGGGCGCACGAGACGGACGTGTCGATCACGTCGGGGCTCGAGCGCATGTGCGAAGTCGCCGCGCCCGAGGCGCTTCCTCCGGCCGTGCTCGAACTGGCCACGCGCGCGATCGCGCTGTGAGCCGACGTGTTCCATTCGGGTAACCGCTTGCAGCGGATGGAAAGCGTTTCCAGTTTGAATGCCGTATTTATGCGGGTTCGATATGAACGGGTCTGGCGGAAACATTGCGTCTCGATTCATCCGCGCTCGTCGATGGTGGCAGTCGAGGGCCACTGCTGCGGTGGCCGCCACGCACGACGGAGACCCCGATGACCACCACGACGCTCACCCGCTGGATCCTGCCCGCCGTTCTCGCAACCGGGTTCGTCGCCACTGCGCTCGCGCCCGCGCCGGCCCGTGCGAATGACGACCTCGTGCGCGTGATTGTCGATGTCGCCGACGTGATGATGCGCGGCAGTACGCCGTACTACCGCCACGGCAACTACGGCCAGAACGATCGGTTGCTGGTTTCCTACGACCGATACGGCCGGCCGGTCTACTACCGCAACGTGCCGCGCCGTCACCACGCCTACCGTCCCGGCCCGCCGCCGCACGCACGTGCCCATGGCCGTCGCGACGACCGCTATTCACGCACGCGTTGCGACAATCGGGGGCGTTGCACCGTGCAGTACTACGACCCGCGCCAGGATCGCCGGGGCCGGCGTTGATCGCACGCGCCCGGCGTCTCGCCGGACGGGTCCCACAGGCGCGCCGCAGGCCACAGGCCCGCGGCGCGTTTTCTGCTAGCGTGGGGCCATGACCGCCTTCCGCATCCTCTTCCGTTCTGCGCCGAAGTGTCTGTCGACCCTGTCGGGGCTCGCACTGCTCGCGGCGCTGGCCGCGGGTCCGGTTTCAGCGACAGAGACGACGACCTGCGAGCTGACATTCGAAGCCGCCGACTGGTCGACGCAGTACCGGGCCGCACGTGGCGCCGGCATCGTCCGTTGCGCGGATGGGCGCAGCCTGCCGGTCCGGGTGAGCATCAAGGGCGGTGATCGCGCGCTGCGCATCTCCGCCGGCGCGGCGAGCTTCAGCGGCGTACGCGATCCGCGTGACGTGATCGGCGCCTATGCCGCCGACGGCCACGACGCCGGCCCGCACCGCTCGATGCGCAAGGGCGGCGTGCAGTTGCGGGTGACGGCGACCGGCGAGTGGTGGCAACAGGGCGGACGCCCCGACAGTCTGGTCATCGCGGCGCGCTGAATCCGCGTCGGCGCGTTCGCGATCGGATGGCCGTCATTGACTGCCGAGACGTGCCTCGTCGGTAACCGGCAGGGTGCGCAGCGTGTTCTCCGCGTCCTGACCGACGCGCGTCGCCAACCGGTCCAGCGCCACCCAGTACACCGCGAGCAGTGCGACGGCGACAGCCGCTCCGATGCTCCAGCGCAGCATCCGGCCGCGACGGGCGGGGCGCGGTGAAAGTTCGGTGGCCATGATGCTGTCCTCGGCGGTGACGTTGGGCTATGGTCGGCCGTCGCGTGTCGCGGCGCCGTCGTCATCGCCGCAATGCGATGCCGACCGACCGAGAGTCACCGCCATGTTCCTGCGCCTGTCCTTGTGTTTGTTCCTCCTGATCGCCCTGCCGCTGCCGGCCGCGGCGCAGGCGCCGCCGGCGGATGCCGAGGGGGTGGAACCGGCGGCCGAGCCGGACGTCTGGGCGCCGCGCAGCGGCGATGCCTGGCTCGATACCTGGCTGGCCGATGTCAATCTCTATGCCGAGCGCTACGGCGCTGCGTTCGCCGACGAGCTGGTGCGCTATCGCGGAGCGCCGCGCGCGCTGGTCGAACAGCTGGTCGCGGACCCCGCCTGGCAGCCGGCCGATGTCTACGTGGCCTGTGCACTGGCGCAGGCGCTCGGGCGCACGTGCCGTGAAGTCGCGGCGGCATGGCGTCGGAACCCGGGCGCCGGCTGGGCGGCGTTGGCCGAAACCCTCGACGACGAACGCCACGGCGAGGCGATGGCGCGGGTCAAGCGTGGGCTGGTGGAAAGCTACGATCGCTGGGCGCGACCGATCCGATTGGACGCGGCCCTGCGCCGCGCGTTCCCCGAGCGGGAACGCTGAGCGGTCCGGGCGCCGCGCAGGCGACGCCCGGAGACACGATCAGCCGATCGCCAGCGTCTTGTTCTTGCGTTCGGCGAGGCGCTTCTCGAGATAGTGGATGTTCTGTCCACCGGCGTGGAAGCCCTGGTCGCGCATGATCCGCTGCTGCAGCGGGATGTTGGTCTTGATGCCGTCGACGACCATCTCCGACAACGCCACGCGCATGCGGCAGATCGCCTGTTCGCGATCGGCGCCGTGGACGATCAGCTTGCCGATCATCGAGTCGTAGTTCGGCGGCACCGCGTAGCCTTCGTAGACGTGGGTGTCGACGCGCACGCCCGGGCCACCCGGCGCGTGGAAATGACGGATCGTGCCGGGCGAGGGCAGGAAGGTCTCCGGATCCTCGGCATTGATGCGGCACTCGATCGCGTGACCGGTCAGCACCACGTCCTCTTGGCGGATCGACAGCTTGTGGCCCGAGGCGATCATCAACTGTTCACGCACCAGGTCGATACCGGTGACCAGCTCGGTGACCGGATGCTCGACCTGGATACGGGTGTTCATCTCGATGAAGTAGAAGCGGCCGTTCTCGTAGAGGAACTCGAACGTGCCGGCGCCGCGATAGCCGATACGGATGCAGGCATCCACGCAGACCTTGCCGATTTCCGCGCGCGCTTCGGGCGTGATGCCGGGTGCCGGCGCTTCCTCGACGACCTTCTGGTGGCGACGCTGCATCGAGCAGTCGCGCTCGCCCAGATGGATCGCACCGCCCTGGCCGTCGGCCAGCACCTGGATTTCCACATGGCGCGGGTTCTCGAGGAACTTCTCCATGTAGACCATGTCGTTGCCGAACGCGGCCTTGGCTTCCTGCTTGGTCGTGGCGATCGCGTTGACCAGCGCGGCCTCGGTGTGGACCACGCGCATGCCGCGTCCGCCGCCGCCGCCGGCCGCCTTGACGATGACCGGATAGCCGATCTCGCGGGCGATCTTGACGTTGGTGGCGGCGTCGTCGCCGAGCGGGCCACCGGAGCCGGGCACGCAGGGCACACCGGCCTCTTTCATTGCGCGGATCGCCTCGACCTTGTCGCCCATCAGACGGATGGTCTCGGCCTTCGGCCCGATGAAGATGAAGCCCGATTGCTCGACGCGCTCGGCGAAGTCGGCGTTCTCGCTGAGGAAGCCGTAGCCGGGATGGATCGCCTGGGCATCGGTGACCTCGGCCGCGGCGATGATCGCCGGCATGTCGAGATAGCTCTGGCCCGACGGCGGCGGGCCGATGCAGACCGACTCGTCGGCCATGGCGACGTGCTTGAGATTGCGGTCGACGGTGGAGTGCACCGCGACCGTGCGGATGCCGAGGGTGTGACACGCGCGCAGGATGCGCAGCGCGATCTCACCCCGGTTGGCGATGACGACTTTTTCAAGCATGGGATTGGGGATTCGGGATTGGGGATTCGGGGAATGCATCCGGCTCGCGGATGCGGCGTTCGTACGTGCGGATCAAGGCATTGAGGCGAGCGAACGTGCGATCGAGCAGTGCCACGTCGAGGGCCGGGTTGGTGCCGAAACCGAGGCGTTGCGCAATCTCGAGCTGAGTGGACAACTCGGCGAGCGAGCCGCGTGCGAAAGACAGGTGCCGGAGATACTCGGACGTCGATCGGCGCGCGGCACCTTCGGCGATGTTCGATGGCACGCTGATGGCGGCACGGCGCAATTGCGCCGTCAGGCCGAAGCGTTCGTCGACCGGGAACGAGGACGTGGCGCGATACACCGCTTCGACCAGTTGCATGGCGTCCTGCCATACATCCAGTCGTTCGTGCGGTCTCGAAGTCGCGAAGGTGTCGGTCAAATCCCGAATCCCCAATCCCCAATCCCGTCGTGATCGGCCTTCAGCCGATCACGAACAGCGGCTGGTCGAACTCCACCGGCTGGCCGCTTTCGACGAGGATCGCGACCACCGTGCCGGAGGTTTCGGCCTCGATCGGGTTGAACATCTTCATCGCCTCGATGATGCCCAGTGTCTCGCCGGCCTTGACCGACTGGCCGACCGAGACGAACGGCGGCTTGTCGGGCGCGGGCGAGGCGTAGAAGGTGCCGACCATCGGCGATTTTGCCACCTGGCCCGGCGGCAGGTCGTCGCCCTTGGGCGCGCCGCCGGTGGCGGCTTCGACCGGGGAGCTCATCGGCATCACCGGCTCGGGCGCGCGATGCGCGACGGGGGCCGGGGCGGGCGCGTAGGCCAGCGGCGCGCCACCGGCGCCGGAGGTGCGCGACAGGCGCACGGATTCCTCGCCTTCCTTGATCTCGATCTCGGTGAGATTGGACTCCTCGAGCAGGTCGATGAGCTTCTTGATTTTGCGGAGATCCATGCGGGCCTCGTGGGTTGTCGTCGAAATGGCGGGCAGGCTTACAGCGCGCGAAGCCGCTGCAGCTGCCCGATGCGAAGGCGGGTGTGGTCGAGCAGGCAGGTCAGGCGGGCGTCGTTGCGGCCGCTGCCGTCGATGGCGAGGGCGTAGGCGGCGTCGCAATCGCGGGTGCGGACGCGCTGCCAGGCGGTCTGGGCGTCGTCGAGCGCGATGCGGGCCGCGGCGCAGTCGCCGACGCAGTCGGTCGTGTCGGCCAACGCGGCGGCGGTCTCGGCATGCAGCCGCTCGAGCGCGGCGTCGAGGCGCGTGTACTCGGCCGACATGCACGGCGCGGCATCGCCGGTCGATGTCGGCGCGGCGCACTCGGCCTCGGTCAGGGTGTCGGCCGCTGCCGACAGCGGCCAGGCAGCCGCGATGCAGGCGAGCAGTGCGGCGACGGCGAGGCCGGCGCGCATCAGGCGGCCGGCTCCAGCCGGCGCAGCGCGGCATCGAGGGCGTAGCGGTAGCTGTCGGCGCCGAAGCCGGCGACCACGCCGAGCGCCAGATCGCTGAAATAGCTGGTGTGGCGGAACGGCTCGCGACGGTGCGGGTTGGACAGGTGGACTTCGATGAACGGGATCGCCACCGCGGCCAGCGCATCGCGGATCGCCACCGACGTATGGGTGAAGGCCGCCGGGTTGATCAGGATCAGCGCGGTGCCGTCCTCGCGCGCGGCCTGGATCCGATCGACCAGCACGTGCTCGGCATTGGACTGCAGGCAGGCGAGCGTGTGACCGGCGCCCGCCGCCTGCGCCTGCAGCATCGCGTCGATTTCAGCCAGACGGGTGTGGCCGTAGACCTCCGGCTCGCGCGTGCCGAGCAGGTTGAGGTTGGGGCCATGCAGGACGAGGAGGGACGCCATCGCGCACCGGTCGCGGGAAGTGCGCGAAGTCTGCGGGATGTCACCATTGCTGTCCAGTTCGCAGACGTTCGACGATTTTAAACGAGCGTTTGAGTTCTGCGCTCAGGGCGTCGCCCAGGCGTCCGTCTCGCCGTGCGCGAACGGGCCGATGCGATGCCTGACCAGCCGACCGTCCGCATCGATCAACACGGTGTACGGCAGAACGCCGCGCGGATTGCCGAGCCGCACGCCGGCGTCGGCCGGACCGGGAGCGTCCAGCGCGATCGCGTAGTCGACCGGCACGCGCTGCAGAAAACCGCGGACGGCGTCGGCATCGTCGAGCGCGATACCGAGCACCTGCACGCCGGCCTCGCCCTGTTCGCGGGCGAAGCGGTCGAGTTCCGGCATTTCCTCGATACAGGGGCCGCACCAACTCGCCCAAAGATTCACCAGCACCGGCCGGCCGGCATAGGCGTCGGGCAGGTGCAGGACCTCGCCGTCGAGATCTTTCACCGTGAACGCGGGCACCCGTTCGCCGCGCCGGGCCATGCGCACTCCTTCGGGCGCGGGAGGGGCCGCGGCCACGAGAGCATCGTTGTAGAGGCGCTGGCCGGTCTCGGTGCCGAGCAACGGCCCGGGTCCGCCGACGAACAGGCTGGCCAGCACACCGAGGCCGCCAGCGACGACCGCGATCGCGACCACGGTCCAGGGGCCGACCTTCATCCGGCACCGCCGGCGTGCGTGAGCGCGTCGACGACGATCGCATCGCTGAGCAGCGCCGGCAGCACGATGCCGTCGCCGCCGCCGGACGGATAGACGACGTACAGCGGCACGCCGACCGCGCCGTGCGATTCGAGAAACGCGCCGATCGCCGGATCGACGTTGGTCCAGTCGCCGACCATATAGGTCGCGCCGGCCTCCGCCAGGGCGGATTTGAACGTGGCGCCCGACAGCACCCGGCGCTCGTTGGCCTTGCAGGTCACGCACCAGTCGGCGGTCATGTTGACGAACACCGGCGTGCCGCTGGCGCGCAGTTCGGCCAGACGCTCGGCGGAGTAGGCGACGTGCGTACCGGCTTCGGTGGTCGCGGTGTCCGCGCTCGCCGGCGGCGTCAGCCGGCCCACCGCGATGACCGGCAGCAGCGCCGCCACGGCGAGCGCCAGCGCGAGCCAGCGGTGCAGCGCGTGGCCGGTCCAGCGACGCCGTTCGAACCACCACAGCGCCAGCGCCAGCACGGTCAGCCCGGCCACCAGCAGCGCCATCGCGTCCACGCCGCGCTGCTTGCCCAGTACCCAGGCCAGCCACAGCGCGGTGAGATACATCGGGAAGGCCAGCAGCTGCTTCAGCGTTTCCATCCAGGCGCCGGGTTTCGGCAGCCGGTCGGCGAGCGCCGGCACCAGGCCGATCAGCAGGAACGGCAGCGCCAGGCCCAGGCCCAGCATCAGGAACACCGCCAGCGCCATCGGCGTGGAGGCGGTGAACGCATACGCCAGCGCGCCGCCCATGAAGGGCGCGATGCACGGGCTGGCGACCACGCAGGCGAGCACGCCGGTGAAGAAATCGCCGACCGGCCCGCTGCGCCCGGCCAGGGCCTGGCCGACATTGCCGATACGGCCGCCGAGGCTGAACACGCCCGACAGGCTCAGGCCCACGGCGAACATCAGATAGGCCAGCGCCGCGACGAACCACGGCTGCTGCAGCTGGAACCCCCAGCCCATCGCCTGACCGGCGGCGCGCAGCGCGATCACCAGCAGGCCGACCAGCGCGAAGGCCACCAGCACGCCGGCCGTGTACCAGAGCGCGTGCGCGCGCGCAGCCGAGCGGCTGCCACCGCTCCTGGCCAGGCCCAGCACCTTGAGCGACAGGATCGGCAGCACGCAGGGCATCAGGTTCAACAGCAGGCCGCCGAGCAGGGCCAGGCCGAGGGCGGCGAGCAGACCGGTGGACGTCGACCCCGGCGGACGGGTGCGCGCGGCGTTGTCCGCCGCGGCATCGGCGGTGCGCGGCGCGGCCGGTGCGTCGGTGCGGGCCGTGGTCTCGGGCAGGGGAGCGACCCATTCGCCGGCCGCTCCGTCGTCCGGGGGCGCGGTATCGACGGCCGCGGTTTCCGAGGCGGCTGGAACGCTTGCCGGCGTCGCGTCGCGCGCGGTCTGCACGCGGCCGGCCGGAAGCGCGACGCGCACGGTGCGGGTCATCGGCGGGTAGCAGATGCCTTCGGCCTGGCAGCCCTGGAACGTCGCCACGACCTCGACATCGGCCGCATCGGCGCGTGTGCGCACCAGTGGCAGCGGCACGTCGACCTGGTCGAAGTACACGGTGACATCGCCGAAATGCGCGTCGTGGTGCGCCTGTCCCGGCGGCCAGCGCGGCGTTCCGGCGCGGATGCCTTCGGCGCCGCGCACCTCGAAGCGGTTGCGGTCCCGGTAGAGGTAATAGCCCTGCGCCGGGGTGAAGCGCATCAGGATCGTGTCGCCGTCACCCGCGATCGCCTCGAACGCGAACGCGCGTTCCGGCGGCAGCGCGTCCTGGCCGCCGGCCAGCGACGGCGTGCGGCCGGCGCCGCTGCCGCCGAGCGCCTCGCCGAACGCGGCGAACCCGCTGTCGGCCGGGCGAGTGGCCGCCGGCGCGGGCGGCAGGGTGATGCGCAGCCGGCGCGTCTGCGGCGGATAGCAGATGCCCACGTCCGCGCAGCCCTGATAGCGGACCACCAGCTCGACCGTCTCCGCATCATCCGCCGCCGCGCCCGTCAGCAGTCCGGTCAGACGGCCCCGGTAGGTCTCGACATCGCCGAAGAACTCGTCGGTATAGGCCTGGCCGCTCGGCAGGCGCAGCGGATTGCTCTTGAAGCCGCCTTCGACCTGGGCCGAGGTGCGGTGCCGGTAAAGGTAGTAGCCGTCGGCGATGTCCCAGCGGATCTCGATGCGGTCGCGTGCCAGGGCCCGCGCCGAGACCTTCAGCGCCTCGTCGACCGGCAGCACGTCGTCGAACCCCAGCGCCTGGGCCGCAGCGGGCAGAGAGGCCAGGGCCGACATCAGCAGCGCGGCGAGCGCGACCAGAATGCGGAAGGGGCGGCCCGGACGGGGCGCAATGGGGAGCGGGCGCGCTGTCATCGCGCCAGTATCGCAGGCCGCCGCAGCGAACGCCGAATGATCATTCAGCGGACGCGGGCGGCGCACCTACCGCTGCGTCATCAGCCGCGGCCGCGTCCACCCAGGCCAGATACGCCGACAGGCCGCCCGCCACCGGCAGGGCGACGAGCTCGGGGACGTCGAAGGGATGCAGCGCCTGCAGACGGCGGGTCAACCCGGCCAGGCGCGCGTCGGTGGTCTTGATGATCAACAACACCTCGTCGCCCGTGTGCACGCGCCCGTTCCAGCGGTAGATCGACCGCGCGCCCGGCACGATATTGATGCAGGCGGCCAGCCGCTCCTCGACCAGCGTTTCGGCGATGGCCGTGGCGATCGCGATATCCGGGCAACTGGCGAGGCAGACGAGGGCGGTCATGGCGCCACGGTAGCCGCCGATGCACGGCTCTGCACGGAATGTGCACGCAACGGGCCCCAGGCTGCGCGCCGCAAGGGATGCTGCATCCCGGGACGCGGTCGAATCGTCCGGGCCTTTAGTGAACCCGTCGGTATATTATCCCCGCCCGCGCCCTGCATCCCGTTTCCGTCGGAACCCGAACCCATGCGTCCAGTCCTGCCCGTGCTCGCCCTCGTGGTGGCGCTCTCGATCGCTGCCCCCGTCCGTGCGCAGTCCGCGCCGGTCGACGTCGGGCTGGGCGCATCGGCCACGCGCGAGAACGAGACCACCCTGGTGGCCACCGCGGCGTGGTTGCCGGAGTGGCGCCGCACCGAGAACGGTGTGCTGCGCTGGGAGGTCGGTGCGATCTATGTGCGTGGCCGCGACAACACCCGGTTCGATCTGGCCGAGGACGCGGGCGTCGTGCACGCCGGTGCGCGGTACGAGCGCGACAACGGATTCGTCGCCGGATTCGGTGTCGGCGTGCAGGCGGGGCGCACCGACGCGCTCTCCGGCAACCCGCAGTTCGTCAGCACCGTCGGCTGGCGCTGGCAGCGCTTCTCGCTGCTGGCCCGGCACATTTCCAACGCCAGCATCAAGCAGCCCAACGACGGCGAGACCATGCTGGTCGCGGCCTGGCGCTTCCGCTGAGTCTCACGGAATTTCAGCGCCCGGCGCCCGGCGTCGCGTCGGCGGCGGCAGCGGACCAGCGGGACCGTGACACGTCGCCCACCGGCGACGCCTGGTCCGCGGTGCGGACGTCCGGCCGTCCCTCCTCGAAAAAATCTTGCGCCGCCCCCTTGTAAAGGCAGGCACCGCGCCCATCTCCCGTCCGTCCCGGCAAACCGGGGTGCGCGCGCCCGATGCGCTGGCAGTCTCCATGGCCGAGTGCCAGAACGAGTGCTAGAATCGGCGCCCGTTTTATTAACAATCAATCACTTAGAGAGGGTTGAAATGAGCAATTTGAAGCCGCTGTACGACCGCGTCGTGGTCAAGCCCGTCGAGGCCGAAGAGAAGAGCGCCGGCGGCATCCTGATTCCGGACAACGCCAAGGAAAAGCCCACCAAGGGTGAAGTCGTCGCCGTCGGCGAGGGCAAGGCCCTGGACAACGGCAGCGTGCGCGCGCCGAAGGTCAAGGTCGGCGACATCGTGATCTACGGCCAGTACGCCGGCAGCGCCTACAAGGCCGAAGGCGTCGAATACAAGATCATCAAGGAAGACGACGTTCTTGCCATCGTCGGCTGATCGGGGCGGGTGATTCGTGATGGGTGATTGGTGATTCGTCACAGCAACCGCTGACGATCGCCGCCTGTCCGAGTCGCCGCTGCGCTCCCGCTTTTTCGAATCACGAATCACCAATTACGAATCACGGAGTCTCTCAAATGGCTGCAAAGGAAATCCGCTTCGGCGAAGACGCACGCGCAAAGATGGTGCGCGGCGTGAACGTGCTCGCCAACGCCGTCAAGGCGACCCTCGGCCCGAAGGGCCGCAACGTCGTGCTCGAGAAGAGCTTCGGCGCGCCGACGATCACCAAGGACGGCGTGTCCGTCGCCAAGGAGATCGAGCTGTCCGACAAGTTCGAGAACATGGGCGCGCAGATGGTCAAGGAAGTCGCGTCCAAGACCTCCGACAACGCCGGTGACGGCACCACCACCGCGACCGTGCTCGCGCAGGCGTTCATCCGCGAGGGCTCGAAGGCCGTCGCCGCGGGCATGAACCCGATGGACCTCAAGCGCGGCATCGACAAGGCGGTCACCGCCGCCGTCGCCGAGCTGAAGACCCTGTCCAAGCCCACCGCCGACGACAAGGCCATCGCCCAGGTCGGCACGATCTCGGCCAACTCCGACGAGTCGATCGGCAACATCATCGCCGACGCGATGAAGAAGGTCGGCAAGGAAGGCGTGATCACCGTCGAGGAAGGCTCGGGCCTGGAGAACGAACTCGACGTCGTCGAGGGCATGCAGTTCGACCGCGGCTACCTGTCGCCGTACTTCGTCAACAACCAGCAGTCGATGTCGGCCGAGCTGGACGACCCGTTCATCCTGCTGCACGACAAGAAGATCTCGAACGTCCGTGACCTGCTGCCCGTCCTCGAGGGCGTGGCCAAGGCCGGCAAGCCGCTGCTGATCGTCGCCGAGGAAGTCGAGGGCGAAGCCCTGGCGACCCTGGTCGTCAACACCATCCGCGGCATCGTCAAGGTCTGCGCCGTCAAGGCCCCGGGCTTCGGCGACCGTCGCAAGGCGATGCTGGAAGACATGGCCGTGCTGACCGGCGGCACCGTGATCTCCGAGGAAGTGGGCCTGTCGCTCGAGAAGGCGACGATCCAGGATCTGGGCCGCGCCAAGAAGGTGCAGGTCTCGAAGGAGAACACCACGATCATCGACGGCGCCGGCGACACCGGCTCGATCGAGTCGCGCATCAAGCAGATCAAGGCGCAGATCGAGGAGACCTCCTCGGACTACGACCGCGAGAAGCTGCAGGAGCGCGTGGCCAAGCTGGCCGGCGGCGTGGCGGTGATCAAGGTCGGCGCGTCGACCGAGATCGAGATGAAGGAGAAGAAGGCCCGCGTCGAAGACGCCCTGCACGCCACGCGCGCAGCGGTCGAGGAAGGCGTGGTCCCGGGCGGCGGCGTGGCCCTGGTGCGTGCCCTGCAGGCCATCGGCCAGCTCAAGGGCGCCAACGAAGACCAGAACCACGGCATCCAGATCGCCCTGCGCGCGATGGAAGCCCCGCTGCGCGAGATCGTCACCAACTGCGGTGAAGAGCCGAGCGTCGTGCTCAACGCCGTCAAGGACGGTTCGGGCAACTTCGGCTACAACGCCGCGACCGGCGAATACGGCGACATGATCGCGTTCGGCATCCTGGACCCGACCAAGGTCACCCGTTCGGCCCTGCAGAACGCGGCCTCGATCGCCGGCCTGATGATCACGACCGAAGCGATGGTCGCCGAGCTGCCGAAGAAGGAAGAGCCGGCGATGCCGGGCGGTGGTGGCATGGGCGGCATGGGCGGCATGGATTTCTGATCCAGCGCCAACCGCTGCACCGTTGCACGAAAACCCCCGCCGCGAGGCGGGGGTTTTTCGTTGCGCGTTCGCGCGCGGACGCATGCCCATGCGCGAGGCGGAGTTCCGGCCTGTTGCAACCATGCAGGCCTACCCTCGAGACCTGCGCATTTCTTGAGCCGGCGCCCTTGCGCCGCTAGGCTGCGCCGATGCCCACTTCATTGATCGTCGTCGACGATTTCCTGTCGACCCCGGACGCGCTGTCGCTGCGCGACGCCGCGCTGCGTCTGACCTATCCAGAACAGCAGGGCGCGTTTCCGGGGCGCAATTCGCAGGAGCGCCTGCACATTCCCGGGCTGGTCCCCGCGATTTCCCATCTCGTCGGCGAACAGTTGCGCCCGATCGAGCCGCTGGAATCGCATGCCAAGTTCCGCATCACCCGGGCGCACGACGTCGGCCGGGGGCGCGTGCACATCGACGGGCCGGTCGAATGGTCGGGCATCTTCTATCTCAGCCGGCCCGAGGACTGCCGCGGCGGCACCGAGTTCTTCCGGCATCTGCCCACGAACACCGAGCGCGCGCCGCTCAACGATGCCGAGCTGCGCGCGATGGGCCTGTCCAGCTACCACGCGGTGCAGAACGAACTGATCGCCCGCGACAGCAACGATGCCTCGAAGTGGGAGATGACGATGCGCGTGCCGATGCGCTTCAACCGCCTGGTATTGCTGCGCCCGTGGATGTGGCACAGCGCCGGCGAGGCCTTCGGATCGACGCTGGAAGACGGCCGCCTCGTCTATCTGATGTTCTTCAACCGCGGCTGATCCCGGGCCGCGTGCAGGCGCCCGTCACCGGGCCTGCTTCAAGCTGTCCGCATGCTCCCCTCACTGCTCGCCCGGCTGCGCACCCACCGGCGTGGCCTGCGCATCGCGGGCCTCGTCCTCGTCGCGGTCTACGTCCTGTACCTGGCGGGCGCCAACGTCTTTCTCAACAGTGCCTGGGGCGACGGCGTGATCAACCGCAAGCCCGAGCGCTACCACGCGCGCTGGGATTGGGCGATGAGCCTGTATCCCGGGCACATCCACGCGCGTGGTGTGGTCATGGGCGGCCATGCGCGGACGACGCGATGGACGGCGGCCAGCCCGGTCGCCAACGGGCGCATCAAGGTGCTGCCGCTGCTGTGGCGCGAGGTCGCGTTCGGCACGATCCGGGCCCGTGACGTGTCCGTGCACGTGGCGCGAGCGGACACCGATCTGCCTTCGACCCGGCGCCCCGGTCGGGCGCCGTGGACGTTCCGCTTCGATGCGATCACCACGCCCAGTCTGCTCCGCCTGGACTTCTTCGCTGCCCGGGTCACCGGCCACGGTGACGCCCGCTTCGTCTTCGAGAAGGAGCTGCAGGGCGGGCCGATGGAAGTGGGTCGTTCCACGCTGACGATGCCCGACGCGACGCTGTCGGTCGGCGACGTCGTGCTGCTGCGCGACGGTGCGCTGGACTTCGATCTGCGGATTCCCGCGCATATCCGCGAGCAGGCCGAAGGCGAGGAGAAGCTCGTGCTGCTCGACGCGCACATGCGTGTGGACGGCCCCGCGCCCGGTGTCGATCTCGTCGCCAGGAACGACGACGCTTTGCCGATCGGCATGGCCGGTACCGAAGGTCATCTGCGCGCGGATCTCACCTTGAATCGGGGCGTGCTGATGCCGGGCAGCCGCCTGGACTGGTCGGCGCCGGTGTTCTCGCGCACGGCAGATGGCGAGGACGTTCGCCATCCGCTGGGCGTGGCATTGCGCACCGCCGACGATCGCATCCTGGTGTCGGCGCGCGTGCCGGAAGGCGCCGGCCGCCCGCCACGGCTGCATGCGGATCTGCAGATCCACGACCGTCGGCTGGGCCCGGACGACTGGCTGCGGCCGTTGCGCGCGGTGTCGGGCCAGGTCGATGCGCTGTGGCCGGCGGTGCCGCTGCGCTGGATCGACGTGATCCTCGACGACGTCGACTGGCTGTCGCTCGACGGGCGCGCCGATCTCGACGCCGCCGTGCAGGTGCGCGACGGCGAACTCGCTCCGGGCAGCCGCCTCGATCTGCGCGATGCCAGACTGCAGGCCGTCGTGCTCGACAACCTGTTCCAGGGCCGTGCCCATGCGCAGATGCGGGTGGACGGCGACGATGCGCAATCGCAGCGCACGCGTATCGACATCGTCATGGAGCGCTTCACGCTCGCACCCGAGGCGGCGCCCGATCGCGTGGATCTGCAGGGGCGTGATCTTCGCCTGGATCTCGAATCCACCGGCCCGCTGGCCGAATTCCACGAGCGCCTCGATGCGCGACTGCGTTTCGACGACGCCGAGGTGCCCGACCTGCGCACCTACAACCGCTATCTGCCCGGCGACAGTGCACGCCTGCTCGCGGGGCGTGGTACCGCCAGCGGCGATCTGCGCCTCGACAACGCCGGCGAGATGATCGAAGGCCGGATGCAGGTGCGCGGGCAGGGCGTGCGCCTCGCGCTCGGCCCGTCGACGTTGACCGGCGACGTCGCGCTCGACAGCCGGCTCACGCGGATGGAGCGTGTGGGGCGTTGCTACACCGTCGATGCGCTCGAGGTCGAGCTCGACGGGGTCCGCCTGGCGGGCGAGGGCGGCGATGATCCGCCGACCTGGGCGCGCTTCGCACTGGAGGACGGCACGCTGGCCTGGCGCGAACCCTTCGAGGTCAACGGCCGCGGGCGCGTCGCCATGCGCGACGTCAGCGTGCTGCTCGGCCTGTTCGCCGAGCGCAGCGCGTTTCCGCGCTGGATCGGCAATCTGATCGATTCCGGCGAAGCCCAGGCCACCGGCCGCCTGCGCGTGCGCGAGAACGAGGTGGTGTTCGACCGCGTCGAGGCCAGCAACGACCGTATCGATCTGCTGGCACGTCTGCGCATCGCCGACGGCGCGCCGAACGGCGATCTCTACGCGCGCTGGGGCGTGCTCGGCCTCGGCGTCGAGCTCGACGACGGCGACCGGACCCTGCACATCGCCGGTGCCCGTGACTGGTACGAGGGCCGTCCCCCGCTGCTGCCGGCCGAATGACGGCAATGGTCGCGTCTGCAACCGTCGCGCCGGCCGCGGACGCGTGGTATCACTGGCGCCCATGACCCCGCGCCTGCCCACGTTCTTCTATTGGTACGCGTTTCCGACGCCACCGGCGGCGGACGGTCCGCGCGCGCCCTGAAGTCCACAGGTCGCACGCAACCCGAAAGCCGCCAGCCCCCTGGCGGCTTTTTTCGTTTCCGAATTCCACCTGTCCCGAGTCCTGCCATGCCCCCGCACACCGACGATCTGCGCATCCGCGCGCTGCAGCCCCTGATCTCCCCGGCCGAACTGATCGAGGCCCTGCCCTGCGACACGGCAATGTCCGAAACCGTCGCCGGCGCGCGCGCGGCCTGCCACGCCATCCTGCACGGCGACGACGACCGCCTGATCGTCGTCGTCGGCCCGTGTTCGATCCACGACCCGGTGGCGGCGCTGGAATACGCCGGACGCCTGCGCGCGCTGCGCGACCGGCATGGCGATGCGCTCGAGCTGGTGATGCGCGTGTATTTCGAGAAGCCGCGCACCACGATCGGCTGGAAAGGCCTGATCAACGATCCCGACCTCGATGGCAGCTTCCGCATCGACACCGGTCTGCGCACCGCGCGCAACCTGCTGCGCGAGATCGCCGCGATGGGCCAGCCGGCGGGTGTCGAATTTCTCGACATCATCAGCCCGCAATATCTCGCGGACCTGGTCGCCTGGGGCGCGATCGGGGCACGCACGACCGAAAGCCAGGTGCATCGCGAGCTGGCGTCGGGGCTCTCGTGTCCGGTGGGGTTCAAGAACGGCACCGGCGGCGACGTGCGCATCGCGGTCGACGCGGTGGGTGCGGCTTCGCATCCGCATCATTTCCTGGCGATCGGCAAGGACGGCCGCGCCGCGATCGCGACCACGGCCGGCAATCCCGATTGCCACGTCATCCTGCGCGGCGGCGCGCAGCCGAACTTCGATGCCGCCAGCGTTTCGGCGGCGGCCGGAGTGTTGCAGGCCCAGGGCCGACGCGCGGCGCTGATGATCGATGCCAGCCATGCCAACAGCGGCAAGAATCCCGACAACCAGCCGGCCGTGATCGACGACATCGCCGGTCAGATCGAACGCGGCGATCGACGCATCGTCGGCACGATGATCGAAAGCCATCTGGTCGCCGGCAAGCAGGCGCTGGTGCCGGGCGCGCCGCTGGTCTACGGGCAGAGCATCACCGACGGCTGCATCGACTGGACGACGACCGAACGCGTGCTGGATCGGCTGGCGATCGCCGTGCGTGCGCGCCGGGCGCGGGTGGATGCGCGGGCCGCGTGATCGGCTTGTGTGGTGCGCCGCTTCAGGTGCGCCGATGCGGGGTCGGCTCGGGGAAGGCGCGCGCTCGCGCGCGAACGTCGTTTGCGCGCAAGGCCGCTTCGGTCACCGGGTACGCGTGGCCCGGCCTATGCAGCCTCGCCCGCGGCCATGCCCGAGGCCCAGGCCCACTGGAAGTTGTAGCCGCCGAGCCAGCCGGTGACATCGAGCACTTCGCCGACGAAGAACAGCCCCGGCACCTGCTTCGATTCCATCGTCCGTGACGACACGCCGTCGGTGTCCACGCCGCCGAGCGTGACCTCGGCCGTGCGATAGCCCTCGGTGCCGCTGGCCACCAGCGGCCACGCCTGCAGCAGTGCGGCGGTGTCGTGCAGCTGTGCCGGCGTGTACTGCTTCATCGGCCGGTTCGCCAGCCAGATCTCGCACAGGCGCTGGGCGAAGCGGCGCGGCATCAGTTCGGCCAGCACGTTCTTCAGTTCGGTCCCGGGACGTTCGGTCTGCTGCGCCTGCAGCCACGCCAGCGCGTCGCGGCCGGGCAGCAGGTCCAGGCGCAGATCGTCGCCGGGCTGCCAGTACGAGGAGATCTGCAGGATTGCCGGTCCGCTGATGCCGCGATGGGTGATCAGCATGCGGTTGCGGAAGTGCGCGCCGTTGCAGCCGGCCTCGACGTCGAGTGCGACGCCCGAAAGTGCATCCAGCCGTTCCTGGTGCTTGCCGCTGAGCGTCAGCGGCACCAGGCCCGCACGCGTGGGCAGCAGCGCATGGCCGAACTGGCGCGCGATGTCGTAACCGAAGCCGGTCGCGCCCATGCTCGGGATCGACAGGCCACCGGTCGCCACGATCAGCGAGGCGCAGCGCAGCCGGCCGATCGCGGTGTCGAGCACGAAGCCGTCGTCGACGCGTCGCGGTGGTTGCACCGGGCAGTGCGTACGCACCTGCACGCCGGCGCCGTCGGCCTCGTCGAGCAGCAGCTGCACGATCTGCTTCGACGATCCGTCGCAGAACAGCTGGCCCAGTTCCTTCTCGTGCCAGGCGATGCCGTGGGCATCGACGAGATCGATGAAATCCTGCGGCGTATACCGCGCCAGTGCCGACTTGCAGAAGTGCGGATTGGTCGACAGGTACTGCGCCGGCGTGGTGCCGGTATTGGTGAAATTGCAGTGGCCGCCGCCCGACATCAGGATCTTCTTGCCGACCTTGTTGGCATGGTCGAGCACCAGCACGCGACGGCCGCGTCGGCCGGCGGCGATCGCGGCCATCAGGCCGGCCGCGCCGGCGCCGACGACGATGACGTCCCAGTCGACAGGGGGCGAGGAGGCGGACGAGGCGGACATGGCATGGCGCGGGGTGGGGCGGGGCAGTGTAGCGGTGTCGTCCGCGTTCGCCCGGCGCCGCGGCCTTGCACGGTCCTCACGGGCACGCTCCTAGGCTGCGCGCCTCCCCTCCGGCAGCGACACCATGGATCTCAAAAGCGGCTATCCGTTCTGGGCCATCCGCAACGGCCTGATGCAGCCCGTGCCCAGGCTCGACGCCGATCTGCGCTGCGACGTGCTGGTGATCGGCGGCGGCATCACCGGCGCCCTGATCGCCGATGCGCTGATCGGGCGGGGCCACGACGTCGTCGTCGTCGAGCAGCGCGACATCGCCTGGGGCAGTACCGCCGCGAGCACGGCCCTGCTGCAGTACGAGATCGACACCCATCTGGTGGATCTCGCGCGCCGCTATGGCGAGGCCGACGCCGGCCTGGCCTACCGCGCCTGCGGCGAGGCGATCGACAGTCTGGCCGAGCTCGCGCGCAGCGTGCGCGATGTGGATTTCGAGCGCACCGACAGTCTCTACTACGCCAGTCGGCGGCGCGACGTGCCGGCGCTGCAGGACGAGTGCGTCGCACGCCGCCGCCACGGCTTCGAGGTCGATTACCTCGACGGTCCGGCAGTCCGGCAGCGCTACGGCTTCGACGCGCCGGCCGCGCTGCTGAGCACGCAGGCCGCCCAGGTCGATCCCTACCGCTTCGCCTCCCGTCTGCTGGCGCGCTGCGTGCGTCGCGGCGGGCAGGTGTTCGACCGCACGCGGATCGCCGATCTGGCGCCGCGCGGCCGCGACGTGCTGGCGACCACCGATGCCGGGGTGCGCATCCGCTCCAGCCACGTCGTCGTCGCCGCCGGGTATGCCAGCCAGCATTGGCTGCCCAGGCGCGTCGCCCGCAACCGCAGCAGTTACGCCTTCGTCACCGATCCGCTGGACTCGGACTTGCCCGAGATGCTCGCCCGCACCCTGGTCTGGGAGACCGCCCGGCCCTACCTCTACCTGCGCACCACGGCGGATCGGCGCCTGCTGATCGGCGGCGAGGACGACGATGTCGACATTCCCGCGCGCCGTGACCGCCGCGTCGATGCCAAGGCGCGGCGTCTGATGAAGCGCGTGGCGAAGCTCTGGCCGGCGCTCGATCTCACACCGACCTTCGCCTGGGCCGGCACCTTCGCCGAAACCGACGACGGCCTGCCGTTCTTCGGCCCGCACGCCGCCACCGGCCCGCGCGTCCACTATGCGATGGCCTACGGCGGCAACGGCATCACCTATTCGATGCTGGGAGCGGGCCTGCTGGGCGCGTTGATCGAGCGCAGGCCGCATCCGCTGGCCCGGCTGTTCGCGTTCGAACGCACCGCCTGAGCCTCCGCGTTGACGGGCGCGCGTGGCGCTTCGATCATCGCCGGATGACCACACCGCGCAGCTGGCATCTCTACCTGCTCGAATGCCGCAACGGCAGCTGGTATGCCGGGATCACGAATGATCTGGACGCCCGGTTCGCCGCCCACGTGGCCGGGCGGGGCGCCAAATACACCCGCGGCAATCCGCCGCTGCGCGTGCTCGCCAGTCGCGCCTATCCCGATCGTGCCAGTGCCTCGCGCGCCGAGTGGCAGCTCAAGCGTCAGCCGCGTGCGCGCAAGCTCGCCTGGTTGCAGTCGCCCGCGACCGCGGAGATCGGGATCCGTGCCGGCGGCCTCGACGATCCGCGCGTCGTCGCCCTGCTGCAGCGGCACCTGGCCGACATGGCGCTGCATTCGCCGCCGGGCAGCATCCACGCGCTGGATCTGTCCCGTCTGCGCGCGCCGGGCCTGTCGTTCTGGACCGCCTGGCGCGGCGATGCGCTCGTTGGCTGCGGCGCGCTGAAGGATCTGGGCGATGGGCACGGCGAGCTGAAATCCATGCGCACCGATCCCGCCCACCTGCGTCAGGGCGTGGCCGCGGCGATGCTCGCGCACCTCATGGCGACGGCCCGTACGCAGGGCCTGCAGCGGCTGAGCCTGGAAACCGGCAGCGCAGCGGCCTTCGCCCCGGCCCATGCGCTGTACGCACGCCACGGCTTCGCGATGTGCGGTCCGTTCGGTGATTACGTCGAGGATTCCTTCAGCGTGTTCATGACGCGGACGCTGTGACCGTCGCGCCGCTGCGCATGTCGCCGGTATCGAGCCAGCGCTGGTGCCAGGACAGCGCCTCGGGCAGCAGGTGCGGGGTGTGCTTGCCGTAGCTGGTGCGGCAGGCGCGGGCGAAGTAGTCGTCGAGGGCGTCGCGATAGTCGGGATGCGCGCAGCGGTCGATGAGCACGCGCGCGCGCTGCTTGGGCGACAGCCCGCGCAGGTCGGCGACGCCCTGCTCGGTGACGACGATCGAGACGTCGTGTTCGGTGTGGTCGACATGGCTCACCATCGGCACCAGCGACGAGATGCGCCCGCCCTTGGCCGTGCTGGGCGACATGAAGATCGACAGAAACCCGTTGCGCGCGAAGTCGCCCGAGCCGCCGATGCCGTTCTGCATCCGCGAACCCATGATGTGGGTCGAATTGACGTTGCCGTAGAGATCCACCTCGACCATGCCGTTCATGCCGATGCAGCCGAGGCGCCGCACCAGTTCGGGATGGTTGGAGATTTCCTGGGTGCGCAGCAGGATGCGGTCGCGGTAGAAGGCGATGTCGCGTTTGAACGCCGCATTGGCCTCCGGACTCAATGCGAAGCCCGTGCACGAGGCCGAGCGCAGCACGCCGGATCGGAGCAGGTCGAGCATGCCGTCCTGGACGACCTCGGTGAACGCGGTGAGATCACGGAAGCCGCTGCGTTCCAGCCCGGCGAGCACCGCGTTGGGAATGTTGCCCACGCCCGACTGCAACGGCAGCAGTCGCGCCGGCATGCGGCCGCGCGCGACTTCGTGCTGCAGGAATTCGATCAGCAGCGCGGCGATGCGTTCGCTGGTCGCGTCGCTCGCCTTGAACGGGCTGTTGCGGTCCGGCGCGTGGGTGCGGACGATCGCGACGATCTTCTCCGGATCCACCCGCAGCGCGGTCTCGCCGATGCGTTCGTCGGGATGTTCCAGCGGAATCGGCCGGCGCAGCGGCGGCAGCGCGGTGCCGTAGTAGATGTCGTGCATGCCCTCGAGTTCGGGCGGCTGCCAGTCGTTGACCTCGACGATCACGCGCTTGGCCAGGTCCAGCCAGGTCTTGCTGTTGCCGACCGACGTGGAAGGCACGATGCCGCCGTCCTCGCGGATCGCGACCGCCTCGACCACCGCCACGTCGATGTCGCCGTAGACCCCGAACCACGCGTTCTGCGCGACCTGGCTCAGGTGGGCGTCGATGTAGGCCAGGCTGCCGTCGTTGATGCGGCGGCGCGCATCGGGATCGCTCTGGAAGGGCAGCCGCAGCGCCAGGCCGTCGACCTTGGCCAGTGCGCCGTCGAGTTCGGGCGCGGTCGAGGCGCCGGTCAGCAACCGGATCTGGAAGGCCTCGCCCGCGGCATGTGCCGCTTCGATGCGCGCGGCCAGCGCCAGCGGCACCGCCTTGGGGTAGCCCGACCCGGTGAAGCCGCTCATCGCGACCGTCTGGCCCGGCGTGATCCAGGCGGCGGCCTGCGCGGCGTCGACCACGCGGTCGCGCAGCCCGGGCTGACGGATACGGTCGTCTGGCATCGGCGCGGTGTCCTGTCGGCGGGTCACGCGATTATCGCCGCTCCGGCGCGTGCGGATGCTCGGCGGCGATGCACTGGCTATAGTCGTGCGCCCTCGTGCAACCGGCGAACCCATGTCCCACGCGTCCTCGTCCGCGGCCCTGCCCACCATCGCCTGCGCAGCCGGCGGCACCGGCGGGCATCTGTTCCCGGCCGAGGCACTGGCGCGCGAACTGCAGCGGCGCGGACATCCGGTGGTGCTCTACACCGAGCGGCGCGGCGCGGCCTACACCCGGGCGCTGGCCGGGCTGGACCACGTCGTGCTGCCCGCGCGCAGTCTCGAGGGCGGCGTGAGCGGCAAGCTCGCCGCCGGCCTGACGATCCTGCGGGCGACCTGGCAGGCGCGCCGCGACATGCGCCGGCGCGACGTGCGCCTGCTGGTCGGTTTCGGCGGCTATCCGAGCTTCGCGCCGGCACTGGCCGCGAAGAGCCTGGCCCTGCCGCTGCTGCTGCACGAACAGGGCGCGCGTCTGAGCCTGGCCAACCGCAAGCTGCTGCGCTTCGCCGACGGCGTGGCGACGTCGTTTCCCGGCACTGCCGGCCTCGACGGCATCGACGCCGCGCGCGTCTTCGACACCGGCAATCCGGTGCGCCAGGCGATTCTCGATGCACGCGGCGACTATCCGCCGTTCGCGGCCGATGCACCGCTGCGCCTGCTGGTCGTCGGCGGCAGCCAGAGCGCGCGCGTGTTCGGCGACGTGGTCCCGCCGGCGCTGCTGGCGCTGCCCGAGGCCGTGCGCCGGCGCGTGCAGCTGTCGCTGCAGATGAAAGGCGATGCGGTCGATGACGTCGAGCGCGCGTTGCACGCCGGCGGCATCGACGCGACGGTGCAGCCGTTCTTCGACGACATGGGCACGCGTCTGCGCGATGCGCACCTGGTGATCACCCGGGCCGGCGCGACCACCGCCGCGGACCTGCTGACCGTCGGCCGGCCCGCGATCTTCGTGCCGATCCCCCACGGCGGCTCGCGTGACGAGCAGCGCCGCAACGCCGAGGCGCTGGCCGCGGCCGGCGTGGGCTGGTGCGTGCCCGAGCCGGACTTCACTGCAGCGCGCCTGACCGCGCTGCTTGCCGACGCGTTCGCGTCACCGTCGCTGCTGCCCGATGCCGCACGTGCCGCCGCCGCACTCGGCCGGCCCCAGGCCGCATCCGCGCTGGCCGATCGCGTCGTCGCGGCACTGCAGTCGCGCCCGTGAGCACGTCGCGCCGCGACGCCGATGTGCTGATCGTCGGCGGCGGCCACAACGGGCTGGTCTGCGCCGCGTATCTCGCCGCGGCCGGCCTCGCCGTGCGCGTGCTGGAGCGGCGGCCGATCGTCGGCGGCGCGGCGGTCACCGAGTCCTTCCATCCGGGCTTCCGCAATTCGGTCGCCAGCTACACCGTGAGTCTGCTGAATCCCCGGGTGATCGCCGATCTGCGGCTGGTGCAGCACGGCCTGCGCGTGGTCGAGCGTCCGTTCTCGAACTTCCTTCCGCTGCCCGATGGCCGCGCATTCCGTCTCGGCGGCGCGGACGGCCCGGCCGAGGTCGCCCGCTGGTCGGCGCGCGATGCCGCGCGCCTTCCGGCCTACTACGCCATGCTCGAGCGCGTCGTCGCGGTGCTGCGCGCGTTGATGACGCGCACGCCGCCGAACGTCAGCGACGGCTTCGTGCTCGCGGACTGGGTGAACTCCTGGGCGGTCGCGAAGCAGCTCAAGCAGCTCGACATGCGCGGCCGTCGGGATCTGCTCGACCTGTTCACCAAATCCGCCGGCGAACTTCTGGACGACTGGTTCGAGTCCGCGCCGCTGAAAGCCGCGCTGGGTTGGGACTCTGTGGTCGGCAATTTCGCCAGTCCGTACACGCCGGGCTCGGCCTACGTGCTGCTGCATCACGTGTTCGGCGAGGTCAACGGCAAGTCCGGCGTGTGGGGCCACGCGATCGGCGGCATGGGCGCGATCAGCGACGCGATCGCGGCCGAATGCCGCGCGCGCGGCGTGGTGATCGAGACCGACGCGGCGGTCGCGCAGGTGCAGGTCGAGAACGGACGCGCGGCCGGTGTGGTGCTCGAAGACGGCCGCACGCTGCGTGCCGGCGCGGTGGTCTCCAATCTCAACCCGAAGCTGCTGTACCAGCAGCTGGTGCCGCGCAATGCGCTGGATGACGACATCGCGGCGCGCATCGCGCGTTACCGCTGCGGCTCCGGCACGTTCCGCATGAATGTCGCGCTGTCGGAGCTGCCGGACTTCACCGTCGCGCCGGGCACTGCGCTGCAGCCGCACCACCAGAGCGGCATCCTGATCGGGCCGTCGCTCGCGTACTTCGAGCGCGCGTACTTCGATGCGAAATCGCGTGAACACAACCCCGGATGGGCCCGCGCGCCGATCGTGGAACTGGTGATCTCCTCCACGCTCGACGACAGCCTCGCGCCGCCCGGCCAGCACGTCGCCAGCCTGTTCTGCCAGCACGTCCATCCGGTGATGCCCGACGCCACCGGCGGCTGGGACGCGCATCGCGACACCGTGGCCCGGTTGATGATCGACACGGTCGATGCGGCGGCGCCGAACTTCGCGCGCAGCGTGCTCGGGTTCGAGGCGCTGACGCCGCTGGATCTGGAGCGCCGCTTCGGCCTCGTCGGCGGCGACATCTTCCACGGCAGCCTCGGCGCGGACCAGCTCTTCAGCGCGCGGCCGCTGCTCGGCCAAGGCAATTACCGCGGCGCGCTGCCGGGCTTGTATCTCTGTGGATCGGGCACGCATCCGGGGGGCGGGGTGACCGGCCTGCCGGGACGCAATGCGGCGCGCGAGGTGCTGATCGATCTGGGGCGCCGGCCACGCCCGCGCTGAGCCAGTGTCGTGTTCATGATTCGACGCCGTTTTTGTACCCGCGGGTATCGTTTTGCACTGCAGCGTGCACAACGCGGCGCGCTCTTCCACTATCGCCCTGCACCCGACGTGGGGGAGGGAGCAAGCCCGTAACCGGTTCGCCGGAAGCGGGCTTTTTTTTGCCTGGTGATCGGCGGCGCGCACGTCCGGACGCCGTGCGCTGACGGCGCGGGTGTCATCATCCGGGCCATGAGTACACCGCCCGATGACGCGCTGGACGCGCACCTCGCCCGCCAGCTGGCCCGTCTGCCCGACGTCGTACGCAGCGATCCGGCCGCCCTCGACCGGCTGCGCCGCGTCGCCGTCGCCAGCGATTTCGCCGTCGATGTGCTGCAGCAACAGCCGGAGTTGCTCGACACCCTGTTGCGCACCGATGGCAACGACGCTGTTCCGCCGCCGCGGCTCGATCCGCAGGCGCAAGCCGACTGGCCGATGCAGTTGCGCCGCTATCGCCGCGCGGGCTCGACCCGGCTGATCTGGCGCGACGTGCTCGGCCTGGACACCGTGTCGGACACATTGGCCGGCAGTACCGCCCTCGCCGAAACCTGCCTCGCCCTGGCGCTCGATGCGCTCGAGGCCGTGTTCGCGCAGCGTCATGGCCGGGTGTTCGATGGCGATGGCCACCCCGTGCGGCTGGTCGTGTTCGGACTGGGCAAGCTCGGCGGCGGCGAACTGAACTTCAGCTCCGACATCGATCTCGTCTACGGCTTCGAATCCGCAGGCGAAAGTGATGGCGCGCGCGCGCTCGCGGCCGAGGACTACTTCACCCGGCTCGGCCAGCAACTCGCGCGCCTGCTCGACGAGACCACGGCCGACGGCTTCTGCCACCGGGTCGATCTGCGCCTGCGTCCGTTCGGCAACGCCGGCCGCATCGCGCTGAGTTTTGCGGCGATGGAGCAGTACTTCCAGCGCGAGGGCCGCGACTGGGAGCGCTATGCCTGGCAGAAGGCGCGGCCGGTGGCCGGTGATCTCGAGGCGGGCGAGCGGTTCCTCACGCTGCTGCGGCCGTTCGTCTATCGCCGGTATCTGGACTTCGGCGCGCTCGACGGGCTGCGCACGATGAAGGCGATGATCAGCGCCGAGGTCGCGCGCCAGGATCTGGCGGACGACATCAAGCGCGGCGACGGCGGCATCCGCGAGGTCGAGTTTCTGGCCCAGGCGCTGCAGCTGATCCGCGGTGGCCGCGAACCCGCCCTGCGCGAGCGCCGTCTGCTGCCGGCGCTCGCGGCGCTGCATGCCGCCGGCCAGGTCTCCGACGATGCACTCGCCCGGCTGCGCGATGGCTACCTGTGCCTGCGCCGGGTGGAAAACCGGCTGCAGATGCTGCGCGACGCGCAGACCCACGTGCTGCCGACCGATCCACTGGATCGCCTGCGCATCGCCCGCGGGCTCGGCTTCGACGACTGGGCGGCCCTGCATGCGGAGGTGGCGCTCCGCCGGCGGCACATCGCCCACGAGTTCGACGCGCTGCTCGCGGTCCGCAGCCAGCAGCGCGAGCCGGAGGCCGATCACGACCTCGCCGCCTGGTGGCAGGCGCTGCCCGAAGGCGGAGATCCTGCCGCGCTGACGGCGATCGGGTTCCAGGATGCGCGCGACGTCGACGGCGCGCTGCGCGATTTCGCGCGCTCGCCCAGCGTGCGCGACCTCTCCGACGCGGCGCGCGCGCGGCTCGACCGTCTGATGCCGGTGCTGCTGCAGGCCTCGGCGCCGGCGGACCGGCCGTTGCAGGCCATCCGTCGACTGCTCGCGGTGCTGCACAACCTGCTGCGGCGTGCGAGTTACCTGGCGTTGCTCGACGAGCAGCCCGCAGCGCTGGCCCGGCTGGTCGGCCTGGTGACACGGAGCGCGTTCCTGGCCGAGCGGCTGGCAGTGCATCCGCTGCTGCTGGACGAACTGCTCGATGTGCGCGTCGAAGGTGCGCTCCCCGATCGCGATGTCCTGGCCGCGCAGTGCGCGCGTGCGCTGCGGCAAGGCGACCTGGAAGCGTCGCTGTTCATGCTCAACGAGGTGCGCCAGCAGCTGAGCTTCCGCATCGCCCTGGCGACGCTGGACGGCCGGCTGGATGCGCAGACCGCCACGCGGCAGCTCGCCTGGCTGGCCGACGCGGTGGTGGATGTGGTGTTGACGCTGGCGCGGCGCGACCTGGAACGCAGCCACGGCCGCGTGCCCGACGCCCGCTTCGCGGTCATCGGCTACGGCAGTCTCGGCGGCGAGGAACTGGGCTTCGGTTCGGACCTCGATCTGGTGTTCCTGTACGACGCGCCGCCCGATGCGCAGTCGTCCGGCCCGCGTCCGCTCGACGCACAGCGCTGGGCATCCCGCCTGGCGCAGAAGGTGGTCAACCTGCTGGGCACGGTGACCGGGGGCGGACGCCTGTACGACGTGGACGTGCGGCTTCGTCCCGACGGCGGCAAGGGGCTGCTGGTCTCGTCGCTGGCGAGCTATGCGGAGTACCAGCGCGAGCGCGCCTGGACCTGGGAGCACCAGGCGCTGGTGCGCGCGCGCTTCGTCGCCGGTGATTCCGGCATGGAGGCGGCGTTCGAGACGGTGCGGCGCGACACGCTGGCCCGGCCGCGCGATGCGGGCGCCGTCCGCGACGACGTGGCCGCGATGCGGCGCCGGATGCGGGCCGAACTGGACCGCTCGACCCCGGCACGTTTCGACCTCAAGCAGGGCGAGGGCGGTCTGGTCGATCTGGAGTTCTTCGTCCAGTGCATCGTGCTGCAGGCCGCCCATGCCGCGCCCGACCTGCTGCGACCCCGCGCGACGCCGCTCCTGCTCGATGCCGCGGTCGACGCCGGCCTGATGGCGCCGGACGACCGGAGCGCGCTGCAGGCTGCCCATGCCGCATTGGTGGCGGCCGGGGTGGACTGCATGCTCGACCGCCGTCCGCGGCTGGCTGCGCCCTCGGCCGGGATCGACGCCGCACGCGAAACGATCCGTCGCATCTCCGCTTGGAGCTGAATGCGGTGACCTTCATCGCGGGTTTGCAGTCGAGTCCGCAGACTTTGCCGGTACCTCGGCGCAGGACGACCGGAGGCTTGCGGCTTTGCCGAAGGCCCCTTGCAAGAGGTGCAGGCCGTCCCGATGTCGTTCAGGCATCGGGGAGCTGAACGTTCCACAGCTGGAACGTACGGAACTTTCAGTGCCCTTAGCAGTCATATCCATCGACTGCTAACATCCTTTCCCATGAGCACGCAGACGATGACCCACGCCCTGGTTGCCAACAGCCTGCCGATCCCCAGCCCGCTGGGTTCGCTCGACGCCTACATCGGCGCCGTGCACCAGATTCCGGTGCTGACTGTCGATGACGAGCAGACCCTGGCCCGACGTTACCGCGACGACGACGATCTCGACGCGGCGCGCGAGCTGGTGCACTCCCATCTGCGCTTCGTGGTGCATGTCGCCCGCGGTTACAACGGCTACGGCCTGCCGCTGGGTGACCTCATCCAGGAAGGCAACATCGGTTTGATGAAGGCGGTCAAGCGCTTCGATCCCGATGTCGGCGTGCGTCTGGTGAGCTTCGCGGTGCACTGGATCCGTGCCGAGATGCACGAGTTCATCCTGAAGAACTGGCGCATCGTGAAGGTCGCCACGACCAAGGCGCAGCGCAAGCTGTTCTTCAACCTGCGCAAGTCCAAGACCCGTCTGGGCTGGCTCAACGCGAGCGAGGTCAAGGCGGTGGCCGCCGATCTCAACGTCTCCGAGCGCGAGGTGCTGGAGATGGAGTCGCGTCTTTCCGGTCGCGACATCGGGTTCGATGCGCCTGCAGGCGAGGACGACGACAACGCGCCGCCGGCGCCGGTGGCCTACCTCGTCGCCCAGGACGAAGACCCGGCCCAGGCCTACGAGCGCAACGACAGCGCCGACAGTCAGCTCGACCTGCTGCGCGAAGGGCTGTCGAAGCTCGACGCCCGCTCGCGCGACATCATCCGTCGCCGCTGGCTGGACGACGAGAACAAGGTGACGCTGCAGGAACTTGCCGACGAGTACGGCGTGTCTGCCGAGCGTATCCGCCAGGTGGAAGCCAACGCACTGAAGAAGATGAAGGCGCTGTTCGCCGCCTGATCCAACCCGCTTCGAGTGATACACGACACGGCCCGCGCATGCGGGCCGTGTGCGTTCAGGCCCGGGTGCGCGGCATCGGGGTGATGCCGGGCGCACGCTCACCACTTGAACAGCACCAGGCTGATCGCCAGTGCCGCCATGCCGGTGACCAGGCCGTAGACCGTTTCGTGGCCCTTGGCGTAGCGCTTGGCCGCGGGCAGCAGTTCGTCGAGGGCGAGGAACACCATCACGCCCGCGATCAGGCCGAAGACCACGCCGAACACGGGTTCGGACAGGAACGGGCGCAGCACGGCGTAGCCGATCAATGCGCCGACCGGTTCGGCCAGGCCCGACAGCAGGCACGCGAGGAACGCGTAGAGCTTGTTGTTGGTCGCGAAGTAGACGGGCACCGCGATCGCGATGCCTTCGGGAATGTTGTGGATCGCGATCGCGAACGCCAGCGGCATGCCGACGCCGGGGTTCTCCAGCGTCGCGAAGAACGTCGCCAGGCCTTCGGGAAAGTTGTGCGCGGTGATCGCGACCGCCGTCAGCAGGCCGACGCGTTTGACGTAACTGGTGTTGTGCTCGCGGAAGTAGGGATCGTCGACTTCCAGCCGCTCGTGCGGATTCGGCACCAGCCGGTCGATGGTGACGATGAACAACACGCCGCCGAGAAAGGACAGCGTGCCCCAGGTGAAACCGAGCTGCTCGCCGTAGGCATTGGTGAAGGCCAGCACCGATTTGTCGAGGATCTCGGTCAGCGAGACGTAGACCATCGCACCGGCGGCGAAGGCGAGCCCGAAGGCCAGCAGCCGCGCGTTGGGCTGTTTGGCGAAGAGCACCAGCAGGCTGCCCAGGCCGGTCGCCAGGCCAGCCGCGGTGGTGACCGCGAGCGCGATCCAGAAGTTGTGGGACGCGATGTCGATCATGGCGCGGACGGGCCGGAGCTGAGGAAGGGCGCGCGGTTCAGTCCGATGAGGAATCCGGGTGCGACGGGCGCGGCGCCATGCTAGCCGAAGCGTCGAGCGTGGTGTCTTCGACGTCGGCTTCGGGGCCGACCTCGGGCGCGGGGCCGAAGATGATCCGCGCCGCACGCTGGTAGGTCCAGTACGCCATGGTCCAGTTCAGCAGCACGACGACGCGATTGCGAAAACCGATCAGGAAGAACACGTGGGCGATCAGCCAGAACCACCAGGCGACGGCGCCGGAGAGTTTCAGCTTGCCGACGTGGACCACGGCGGCCATGCGGCCGATCGTCGCCAGATTGCCGAAGTCGCGATAGACGAACGGCGTGCGCGGCTGGCCGCGCACGCCGGCGCGGATGTTCGCCGCGACGTGGCGGCCCATCTGCTTGGCCGCTGGCGCCACGCCCGGGACCGGGCGGCCGTCGCTTTCGACCGCGGCGAGATCACCGGCGACGAAGATGTCGGGATGCCCGGGCACCGAGAGGTCCTGCGCCACGCGCACGCGGCCGGCGCGGTCGCGGGGTGCATCGAGGAGTGCGCCCAGCGGTGAGGCGGCCACGCCCGCGGCCCAGATCACCGTGCGCGCGGCGATGCGCGTGTCGCCGAGGCAGAAGCCCTCGGCGTCGATGTCCTCGACCGCGGTACCGGTCAGTACGTCAACGCCGAGCTTTTCGAGCTGGCGCTGCGCGCGCTGCGACAGATCCTCGGGAAACGAGGCCAGCACGCGCGGCCCGGCTTCGACCAGCCGCACCTTCGCGGCCGCCGGGTCGATGTGGCGGAACTCGCTGCGCAGCGTGTGCCGGGCGATCTCGGCCAGCGTGCCGGCGAGTTCGACGCCGGTCGGTCCGCCGCCGACGACGGCGAAGCTCAGCCAGGCCGCGCGCTGCTCGGGATCGGATTCGGCTTCGGCGCGCTCGAACGCGAGCAGCAGACGGCGACGCAGCAACAGGGCGTCGTCGAGCGTCTTCAGCCCGGGCGCGTGCGCGGCCCAGTGGTCGTTGCCGAAGTAGGCGTGGGTGGCACCGCTGGCGAGCAGCAGCCGGTCGAAGCCGAGCGTCTGGCCGCCGTCGAGTTGCAACGTGTGCGCATCGGCATCGATGCCTTCGACCTCCGCCAGGCGCACTTCGACGTTGTCCTGCTTGCGCAGGATATGGCGCAGCGGCGCGGCGATGTCGGGCGCGGACAGCCCGGCCGTCGCCACCTGGTAGAGCAGCGGCTGGAACAGGTGGTGGTTGCCGCGGTCGATCAGCGTGATCCGCACCGGATCACGCGCCAGCGCACGCGCGGCCCAGAGGCCGGCGAAACCGCCGCCGACGATGACCACGTGGGGGAAACGATCGGAATTCGACATGGGTCAACGCGTGTGTGTTGGACCGGTCGATTGTAGGTGGGCATCTGCAACGCGCTGTCAGGAGAGGGGCGCTCACGCGCATGCACTCCAAGTGGGCGTCGGTCGAGAGAGCACGCGCGCGCAAGTGCGGATGGCACCGGCCCCTGCAGACGCGTGCTTGCGCGCGATGCAGCGTTCCGAAAGGCCATGGCCCGTCTGCGGAAACGCCCTTACGCGCGGACGCGCTCCTGCAGGTCATGACGCGTACGCAAACGTGGTGTCCACAGATGCCCGCGACGGACGACCGGCGGACTGCCGATCTCCCGATCCCGCGACCTTCCAATCCCGCGGACGCCTCCGGCCGCGCGCGCCGGCGCGCTGTGTCAGAGCCGCGCGCGCTGCGCGGTCAGAGCCTCGTATTGCGCGGTCCAGTCGGCGAGGCGCTGGCGCTCCTGGTCGACGACCGCCGCCGGCACCTTGTCGCTGAACTTCGCGAGCTTGGCGGCGCTCTTGTCCTTCTCCGCGCCGATCCGGGCGAGTTCCTTGTCGAGGCGGGCGCGCTCGGCATCGAGGTCGACCAGGCCTTCGAGCGGCACGAACAGCTTCAGATCCCCGACGAGGCCGGCCGCCGCGGGCGGCGGGTCGCCGTCGATGATTTCGATGCCCTCGAGACGGTTGAGGAACCTGAGCTGCGAATCGAAGCGCTGCAGACGGTTGCGCGTCGCCTCGCTGCCTGCCTGCACCAGCAGCGGCACCTGCTTGCCCGGCGAGACGCCGAGTTCGCTGCGCACGCGACGCAACGCGGTGACCATCTGCTTGAGCCACTCGACGTCGCCCTCGGCGCGCTCGAAATCGGCGCCGGCGAAATCGCTGGCCTGCGGATAGCGCTGCAGGGAAATCGTATCGCCTTCGATACCCAGACGCGGCGCGACCTGCCGCCACAGCTCTTCGGTGACGAACGGGATCAGCGGGTGCAGCAGGCGCAGCACGGCTTCGAGTACCGACAGCAGCGTGCGACGGGTGCTGTCCGCTGCGGCCTGATCATTGCCCGACAGCGCCGGCTTGGCCAGTTCGACGAACCAGTCGCAGTACTCGTTCCATGCAAATTCGTACAGCGACTGCGCGAGCAGGTCGAAGCGGTACGCGGCGAAATGTGCCTGCGCCTCGTCGGCGACCCTGGCCAGGCGCGCAAGGATCCACTTCTCGGAATCGGTCACGGGCGAGTGCGTTCGCGAATCACCCATCACGAATGACGAATCACCGCCTTCGGTGTTCATCAGCACGAAGCGCGTCGCGTTCCAGAGCTTGTTGCAGAAGTTCTTGTAGCCCTCGGCGCGGCCGAGATCGAACTTGATGTCGCGGCCCGGGCCGGCCAGCGCGGCCATCGTGAAGCGCAGCGGATCGGCGCCGTGTGCGGCGATGCCGTCCGGAAACTCCTTGCGCGTGGCCTTCTCGATCTTCGGCGCGTCCTTGGGCTTCATCAGGCCGGTTGTGCGCTTGGCGACCAGCGCATCGGCGGTGATGCCGTCGATGATGTCGAGCGGGTCGAGGATGTTGCCCTTCGACTTCGACATCTTCTGGCCGTCCTTGTCGCGGACGAGGCCGGTCATGTAGACGTCGTTGAAGGCCACCTTGCCGGTCAGCGCGTCGGTCATCATGACCATGCGCGCGACCCAGAAGAAGATGATGTCGAAGCCGGTGACCAGCACGCTGGTCGGCAGGAAATCGTCGAAGCCGCGTTCGCGCATCGCATCCGCATCGGGCCAGCCGAGCGTGCTGAAGGGCCACAGCGCGGACGAGAACCAGGTCTCGAGCACGTCGCTGTCCTGGCGCAGCGCGACCTCACTGCCGATGCCGCCGCGCGCGCGCGCTTCTGCTTCGTCGCGGCCGACGTAGATGTTGCCGGCGTCGTCGAACCACGCCGGAATGCGATGGCCCCACCAGAGCTGGCGGCTGATCGTCCAGTCCTGGATGTTCTCCATCCAGTGGCGATAGGTGTTGATCCAGTTCGGCGGCACAAACTTCACCGCGCCGCTTTCGACCAGTTCCATGCCGCGACGGCCCATCTCGTCCATCGCCACGAACCACTGGTCGGTCAGATACGGCTCGATGACCTGGCCGCTGCGGTCGCCGCGCGGCACCTGCAGCGTGTGCGGCTTTTCCTCGACCAGCAGGCCGGCGGCGTCGAGGTCGGCCAGCACCGCCTTGCGCGCGGTGTAGCGGTCGAGCCCACGGTACGGCTCGGGCGCATTGTCGTTGAGCGCGGCGACCTCGGTGAAGAGATTGATCGTCTCCAGGCCATGACGCTGGCCCACCGCGTAGTCGTTGAAATCGTGCGCGGGCGTGACCTTGACCACGCCGGTGCCGAAGGCGCGATCAACGTAGTCGTCGGCGATCACCGGAATGCGGCGGCCCGTCAGCGGCAGCTCGACGTGCTTGCCGATCAGCGAGGCATAGCGCGGATCCTCCGGATGCACCATCGCCGCGGTGTCGCCGAGCATGGTTTCCGGGCGCGTGGTCGCGACGACGAGGTAGTCGCGCGTCTCACGCAACGTCTCGACGCCATCGGCATCGACCTCGACGTGCTCGTAGGTCACGCCGTCGGCGAGCGGATAGCGGATCGACCACAGGAAGCCGTTCTCCTCCTCGCTGACCACTTCGAGATCGGACACGGCGGTCTTGAGCACCGGATCCCAGTTGACCAGACGCTTGCCGCGATAGATCAGGCCCTTCTCGTGCAGACGCACGAAGGCTTCGATGACCGCCTGCGACGGCATCGCATCCATCGTGAACACGCTGCGCGTCCAGTCGCCCGAGGTGCCGAGGCGCCGCATCTGGCGTTCGATCGTGCCGCCCGACTGCGCCTTCCACTCCCACACCTTGTCGATGAAGCCTTCGCGGCCCAGCGAGTCGCGGGTTTCGCCCTGGCCTGCGAGCGCGAGGTTGCGCGAGACCACCATCTCGGTCGCGATGCCGGCGTGGTCGGTGCCCATCTGCCACAGCGTGCGGTAGCCGCGCATGCGGTGGTAGCGGATCAACGCATCCTGCAGCGTGTGCTGGAAGGCGTGCCCCATGTGCAGCGTGCCGGTGACGTTCGGCGGCGGCAGCAGGATGGTGTAGGCCGGGCCGTCGCCCTGCGGCTGGAAGACGCCGCTCTGCTCCCATTCCGCGTACAGGCGGGCTTCGAAGGTACCGGGGTCGTAGCTTTGGGCGAGGGGCATGGTGAGGAGCCGTGATTCGTGATTGGTGATTCGTGATTGGAGAAAGCAAAGCGGTCCCAGGTCATCGAGACGGTGCTCTTTCGAATCACCCATCACGAATCACCAATCACCGCCTCACATGTCGTACTTCGACACCTCGAGCCCGGCTGCCTTGTACTGGCGCCAGCGTTCGCGCAGCGGTTCGCGGGCCGAGTCGTCGGCCGGCACCACTTCGAGCACGCGCTCGAAGCCCGGGGGCGCCACGGCGTCGCGCAGGTTGATGACCAGCGCGCGCATCGGCGCGTCGACATCGGGCGTGGCGATGAGGACGGGGGTGTCGTCGTCCTCCTCGTCCATGCCGGCGATCTGGTGCGGGATGTAGGCGTCCTCGCCCATGTCCCACAGCATGTCGTCGAGCGCTTCGGCCTGTTCGGCGTCGCGGGCGAGGATCAGCGTCCACAGCTCGGCCGCGTAGGACTTGCGGACCAGTTCGCACACCAGACGCAACGGTTCCTCGCGGAACCGCGGCTTGGCGATCAGATAGAAATCGGCGCGGGCCATGGCGGTGGCGGTCGGGCCGGAACGGGACATGCGACGTCGCGCCGCATGCCCGCAGGGCCCGGACCGGTCAGGCGACCTGGTCCATCAGCCACTGGCTCAGCAGGCCGACCGGGCGGCCGGTGGCGTAGGCCATCTTGCCGCTGCCGCTGCCGCTGCCGGCGATGTCCAGATGCGCCCAGCGCTGCTTCTCGGTGAAGCGCGACAGGAAGCAGCCCGCGGTGATCGCACCGCCCCAGCGGCCGCCGATGTTGTAGACGTCGGCGAAATTGGAATCGAGCATCGACTGGTATTCGTCCCACAGCGGCAGACGCCAGGCGCGGTCGAACACGTGCTCGCCGGCGGCCAGCAGCTCGTCGGCCAGGTCGTCGTGCTTGCTCATCAGGCCGGTGGCGTGCGAGCCCAGCGCGACCATGCAGGCGCCAGTCAGCGTGGCGACGTCGACCAGAGCGGCCGGCTCGAAGCGCTCGGCGTAGGTCAGCGCGTCGCACAGGATCAGCCGGCCCTCGGCGTCGGTGTTGCCGACCTCGATGGTTTTGCCCGACATGCTGGTGATGACGTCCGACGGGCGGTAGCTGTTGCCGTCGATCGCGTTCTCGACCGCCGGCACCACGACGTGCAGGTTGATCGGCAGGTCGAGCCCGACCGCGGACACGAAGGTGCCCATGACGGTCGCCGCGCCGCACATGTCGAACTTCATCTCCTCGATGCCGCCCTGCGTCTTGAGGTTGACGCCGCCGGTGTCGAAGGTGATGCCCTTGCCGACCAGCACGTAGGGCTTCGCGTCGCCGCCGTTGTTCCAGCTCAGCACGACCAGCTTCGGCCGGTTGGCCGAGCCGCGCGCGACCGCAAGCAGCGAGCCCATGCCCAGTGCTTCCATCTGCGTCTCGTCGAGCACCTCGCAGGACGCCTTGTCGAAGCGCGCGGCGAAGGCCTGCGCCTGTTCGCCGAGGTAGTTCGGGTTGCAGATGTTCGGCGGCAGGTTGCCGAGTTCGCGGGCGAACTTCACGCCGGCAGCGATCGCCTTGCCCTGGGCCAGCGCGTCGGCGTCGTCGCCGTGGACCGCGATCGACGCCAGCGCCGACGGTTCGCGCTTCTTGTTGTTCGGTCCCAGCGTGGCGGTGTAGCGGTAGGCGGCATGGTCGGCGGCGATCACCGCCTGACGGATCTTCCATGCGGTGTCGCGGCCGGCGACGTCGAGGTCGGCCAGTGCCAGCGTGGCGTTGACGCAGCTGCCGTCCTTGAGCGCGCGGATCGCATCGCCGACGGCCTTGATGTACTGCGAGGCGCCGAACTTGGCGCGCTCGCCGAGGCCGACGGCCAAGACGCGCGTCGCGGCGAGGCCGGGCAGGTCGTGCAACAGGCTGGTGCGGCCGGCCTTGCCGGACACGTCACCGCGTTGGACGAGGGCGGCGAGACGGCCGCTGCTGGCGCCGTCGACCGCCTCGGCGGTTCCGGCGAGCGGGCCGTCGGCGAACACACCGACCACCAGGCAGTCGGTGGCGAGTTCGGCGGGCGCGGCGTGGTTCAGGGAGAATTCGAGGGTCATCAACCAGATTCCATAGAGTGATCGGTACACTTCACGGTCCAGTGCGCGGCGCCAGTGCGAGGCTTGCCGGGTCGGAGGCGCCGAGTCGGCGCGGCTGGACGAACTCCCAAGTCTAAAGCAAAGCCCCTGTACCCGATGCCGAAGCTCGACAGTTACCTGTTCCGCGAGTTCGCCCAGTCGACCTTCGCCGCCCTCGTGGTGCTGCTGATCGTCAGCCTGGGCGGCGTGTTCGCGGACGTGCTTAGCGACATCGCCCGCGGCCGGGTGCCGGCCGGCCTGATGCTGGCCCAGCTGGGCCTGCAGGTGCTCAATTATCTGCCGTTGATCCTGCCGCTCGGCCTGATGCTCGGCCTGATGATGGCGGTCGGCCGCCTGTACCGCGATACCGAAATGCCGGTGCTGACCTCGGTCGGTGTGGGGCCGCGTCGCCTGCTTCGGCCGCTGATGCTGGTGGTCGGGCCGATGGTGCTGTTCATCGGCGCCTGCTCGCTGTGGCTGGGGCCGTGGGCGCGCGATTACTCGCAGCGGATGATCGAGGCGGGCCAGCGCAGCCTGCTGGTGTCGGGCCTCGAGGCCGGTCGTTTCGTCGAATTTCCCGGTGGCGGCGGCGTGATCTACGTCAATGCCATGTCCGATGACGGCAGCCAGCTCGGTCGGGTGTTCGTCTATCGTCAGGACGAGGGCCGCATGGACGTGACCACGGCGATGACCGGTGAGTTGACGGTCGACGGCGACGGCCGATTCCTGCGCCTGGACGAAGGGTTCCGCGTCGAGGGGCCGCTCGATGCAGGGCTCGACTACCGGTTGATGCGCTACGCCAGCAACGAATTGCGGCTGCCCAGCGTCGAGGCGAAGTCGCGCTCGGACGAGCCGGAACTCGCCCCCACCCTGGCCCTGTTCGGCGACGACCGCCCGGCGGCGCAGGCGCAGTTGCACTTCCGCATGGCGCCGCCGCTGCTGGCGCTGGCCTTCGCGTTGCTCGCGGTGCGCCTGGCGCGCAGCCCGCCACGGCAGGCGCGCTACGGCCGGATGATGATGGGCTTTCTGGCCTACGTGCTCGGCATGAACCTGATGATCATGGGCACGGACTGGGTGGAAGACGGCAAGGTGCCGGCGGCGCTGGGCCTGTGGTGGCTGGTGCTGCCGCTGCTGGTGTTCTGCATCTGGATGTACATCAGCGACGGGCGGCTCAAGGCGCCGGCTCGGAAGCGCACGGCATGAAGATCCGTCCGCTGCTGCGCATCCACGATCTCTACGTCGCCCGCGTGATCACGGTGATGGTCCTGGCCACGTGGGTGGTACTGACCGGCCTCGACACCGTGATGAGCGGCCTGCTGCCGGAGATGGACGACATCGGCCAGGGCCAGTACGGCTTCATGCAGGCGCTGACCTATGTCATCTACACCATCCCGCGCCGTGCCTACACGATGTTTCCGACCGCGGCAGTGATCGGCGCGCTGATGGGGCTCGGCCAGCTCGCCGCCACTTCGGAGCTCATCGCGATGCGTGCCGTGGGCCTGTCGCGCACGCGGATCAGCATTTCGGTCGCGCTGCCGCTGCTGGTATTGACCGCGCTGATGGTCGTCAACGGCGAGTGGGTGGGCCCGGCGTCCCAGCGCGCCGGTGATTCGATGCGCGGTGCGGCGCTGTCGAACAACATGATCCTCGGTCGTTATTCGGGGCTCTGGGCGCGCGAAGGCGATACCTTCCTCAACGCGCAGAACGGCACCGAGATCCGCGAAGGCGGCAGCAACCGGATCCAGCTGCAGGATGTGCGCCTGTTCGAGTTCGCCGCCGACGGCCGGCTCGAATCGGTCGCGCATGCCAAGACCGCCGAGCACGGCGCCGACGGCTGGCGCCTGCTCGAGGTGCAGCGCACCTGGTTCGAACCGCGTGCGGTCACCCGCACTGAAGCGCTGGAGGAACAGTGGGCCTCGCAGCTCGACGCGTCCACGCTCGCCGCCAGCGCCAGCAACATCTGGCGGCCGCGCTACATGCCGTCGAGCGAACTGCGTGCGGGCATCGAATACCGCAAGCGCAACGAGCTCGACGCCAGCGAGTTCGAGGAGCACTACTGGGGACGCTGGTTCTATCCGTTGAACGTGCTGGCGCTGTGCCTGGCCGCGATCCCGTTCGCCTTCGGGTCCCTGCGCAGCGGCAATGCCGGCAAACGTCTGTTCATCGGCGTGGTCTTCGCCCTGGGCTTCTGGCTCGCGCAGACCCAGGTGGTGAAGCTGGCGGCGGTGTATCGCCTCGACTACAGGCTGGCCTACCTGATTCCCCCGGCGGTCATGCTGATTGTCTCCTGGAGCCTCTTCCGGCGGCGGAGTGGGTGAGACCCCGTCGCTCACGCGGCACTGCCGCGTGACGGGGCCGAACGCCCGGCGTGCTTCGCCGGGCCGGGCGCGCGCCAAACTGACGAGCCGATAGCGTCTCGACTGTCGCCGCGTGACGGGGCCGAACGCCTCGCGTGCTTCGCGAAGCGGGACGCGCGCCGAAACCACGAGCCGATAGCGCTTCGACTGCCGCCGCGCGGGTGCGCCGAACGCCCGGCGTGCTTCGCCGGGCCGGACGCGCGATAAGCCTGTCAGGGAAGGTCTGAATCACGGCCGTCATCCCGCGGCCCCCGACGGACGCATATCCGGCCAAGCGGGGATCCAGCGATGTCATGCCCCGAAAAACCGGAGGCGCTGGATTCCCGCCTCCGCGGGAATGACGATCAGGCGCGGAATTCTCCAGGCCTTTCTTCGCCGATAGCGCCTCGACCGTCGCTGCGTGACGGGCCCGCACGACCGGCACGCGACGCACCTGCGCAGCTAGAAGCGACGACGCCCGGCCGCCCGGCGGCTCCGGCAGCGCGCAACCTTCAATCCCTGCTGCGCGGCGCCTCGCGCATGACCCGCGTGCCGCTGGCCCGGTCGTGCCAGGTCAGCCGATCGCGATCGATCCAGGCCCACCAGAAGCCCAGACCTCCGGCGAGCAGGGACAGCGTGCCGACCGCGAAGCGCAGCCACAGTGCACCGGCCCGCGGTCGGTCGTCGTCCGCCGTGCGCACGCGCAGCCGCCACGGGCGCATGCCCAGCGTCTGGCCGCCGTGCCGCCAGCTGGTCACCGCGTACAGTCCGGTGACGCCCCAGCAGCACAGCCACAACAGCCACTGCAGGAAGCTGAGCGGGGCGATGTTTTCGTGCGGGTCATGACGTCCGAGCAAAGTGAAGCCGGCGGTGAAGACGGCCGACAACAGCAGCCACAACGCCATCACCGGCCACAGGTCGTAGAGCAGGGCGAGCAGGCGGCGGCCGATCCACGGCGGGTGCACAACGGCAGGAGCGGTGGGCGTCAACATCGCGGAAGCATAGCGGCGCGGCGGCTAAGCTTGTGCGCATGTCGATCGCCGCCACACCCGCCGAGCGTCGTGCGCTCGCGACCGCACTGCCGCCTTTGCGCGACGACGATCGCGTGGCGATCGAAGGCTTCCTCGATGCGTTCTGGGCCGACACCGGCATCGCTACCCAGACCGCGGCGGCGTACCGGCGGGATCTCGAAGGCCTGGCGCGCTGGCGCGACGGTCGTGACGGCGGCATCGCGCATGCCGATCGCACCGCGCTGTTCGAGCATCTGGCCTGGCGCACCCGCCACGGCTGGTCGCCGCGCAGCAATGCCCGGTTGCTGTCGGCGCTGCGCGCGTTCTACGCCGATCGCCAGCGCCGCCATGGGCGCGCCGACGATCCCACCGCACTCCTCGATCCGCCCAAGCTGCCGCGTTCGCTGCCCAAGGCGCTGAGCGAGTCGCAGATCGATGCGCTGCTCGATGCGCCCGACCCCGGTACGCCCGAGGGCCTGCGCGATCGCACGATGCTCGAGCTGATGTACGCCTGCGGCCTGCGGGTCAGCGAGCTGACCGGTCTGCCGGCCAATGGCGTGAACCTGCGTCAGGGCGCGCTGCGCGTGACCGGCAAGGGCGGCCGCACGCGTCTGGTGCCGCTGGGCGAGGAGGCGCAGCACTGGTTGCAACGCTATCTCGACGAGGCGCGCACGGTGCTGGCCGGCGGGCGCGCGCTGCCTGGCGGAGCGCACGGCGACACGCCGCTGTTCGTGACCGCGAACCGCGCCGCGATGAGCCGGCAACAGTTCTGGGCGCTGGTGAAGCGGTATGCCGCGGCCGCCGGCATCGACCCCACGCGCGTCAGTCCGCACGGCCTGCGCCACAGCTTCGCCACCCATCTGCTCAATCGCGGCGCCGACCTGCGCGCGCTGCAGATGCTGCTTGGGCACAGTTCGCTGTCGACGACCCAGATCTACACGCTCGTCGCCCGCGAACAGCTCAAACGCCTCCACACCACCCACCACCCGAGGGGGTGAGCGCGTGCGGCTTGCGAGCCATCGGCTCGCGCACGCGCGAACGCCCGGCGTGCTTCGCCGGGCCGGGCGGGCGATGCCTCAATGCATCGGCACGAAGTCGACGCCGACCGCGCGGGTGCGCCGAACGCCTCGCGTGCTTCGCGAGGCCGGGCGAGCGCCTGGACTATGAGCCGATGGAGGATCGATCGCCCGCTCGCGCACGCGCGAACGCCCGGCGTGCTTCGCCGGGCCGGGCGGGCGATGCCTCAATGCATCGGCACGAAGTCGACGCCGACCGCGCGGGTGCGCCGAACGCCTCGCGTGCTGCGCGAGGCCGGGCGAGCGTCGGGTCTGTGAGCCGGTCGCACCTCGACCGCCCGCGCGCACGCGCGAACGCCTCGCGTGCTTCGCGAGGCCGGGCGAGCGCCTGGGCCTGTAAGCCGATGGCACCTCGATCGCTGACAGCGCACGCACGAACGTCCGGCGTGTCTCGCCGGGCGGGACAGGCGACGAGTCACCAGGTGGCATTCGGTCCATACCCATGACGCAGCAGCTGCAAAGAACCCAAGTGCTTTTGCAGGTGCGAAATGGCGATCAATCGACGGTCCGGCCACACCCTTCCGTTCACCGCACGTGGCCGGTATCCCGGGCTGGACTGGCGGCCATCCCGCGCTGTGGTTGCAGGTATCGCCCGGTGCCCGCGGGGCTCCACCGGACGATCGAATCGATCCCGCCCATGCGGCGGTGTCCAGCCCGGGCTCCTCCGCACTTGCACTGCGCGCATTCGCTGGAGGCCTCTTTTCGGGGGCCTCGCCTGACGGCGCCATGGCGGAACGTCGAGCGCGTCGTCATCCGCCAGTCCAGGGCCACAGGCCGCAGCCGGGCGCCGACGTCGCGACGGCCGCGTCACGCCCGCAGGGCATGAACGGGAACCCGGCGATCGGGGCCGGCGTCGGACCGCCCTGTCGCTTCGTGCCAGAATTGCCAGCCCCGGAGGTGCCTCCGCCGTTGGTCGCAAGAATCGATGAAGCGATACGTGTTCGCGCTGTTCAGCGCCTTCAGCCTGTCCGCCTGCGCCCAGGGCACCAGTCCGGACGCGGCGGCGCCCGCGGCCGAGGCCGCGCCCAGCACAGTCACCGCGGCCGAGGACGCCTCGCCCGGCTCGCCGGCGGCCAAGGCGCGCAATGCGATCCTCTCGATCAATCCGCGGGTCGGCATCGAAAGCGTGTCCGACGCGCCGCTTCCGGGCTTCCAGGAAGTCATCGTGGCCGGCCAGGTGCTGTACGTGAGCGACGACGGCCGCTACGTCCTGCAGGGCAGCCTGTTCGATGCCGAAGAAAAGCGCGATCTCAGCCAGGCCGGGCTGTCGCTGCTGCGCAAGCGGCTGCTGTCCGAGGTCCCGGAGGACCAGCGGATCATCTTCGCGCCGGCCAATCCCAAGTACACGGTCTCGGTGTTCACCGACGTCGAGTGCGGCTATTGCCGCCGGCTGCACGAGGAGATCGCCGGCTACAACAAGCTGGGCATCGCGATCGAATACCTCGCGTTTCCGCGCATGGGCCCGGGCAGTGAGGATTTCCGCCTGATGGAGTCGGTGTGGTGTGCAGACGACCGTCGTCAGGCGCTGACCGATGCCAAGTCCGGCCGCCGCGTGCCGCCGAAGACGTGCGAGAACCCGGTCGGTGCGCACTACGCCCTGGGCCAGCGCGCCGGCCTGACCGGCACGCCGATGATCGTGGCCGAGGACGGCACCCAGATGCCGGGTTACATGCCGCCCGACGCCCTGCTGTCGGCGTTGCAGCGGCTCGAAGCCGAGGGCGGCGGCAGCCGCTGAGGCGCCCCGTCGCGTTGCAGACAGCCGCCAGCGGGGCGGCGATGCTGGCCATTGGCTACAATGGCCGGCCCTGAAACACGGTTTCCCCGGACATGATCGTCCTCGAGGGCCAGCAGGCCCTGTCGCCGTTCCGCCGCGAACGGCTTGAAGCGCGTCTGCGCGCAGTGGCGCCCGATCTGCGGATCGTGGACGCCTGGCACGTCTACTTCGTCGAGGCCGAGCCCGGGCAGGTGCCCGACGACGCCACGTTGCGTCGGATTCTCGAGGTCGATGCCGGCCCGGTCGCGGCGCCGGCCGAAGGCGTGGTCTCGCGCATCGTCTCGACGCGTCTGGGCACCATTTCGCCCTGGGCCAGCAAGTCGACCGAACTGCTCCGCGGGGCCGGTCTGCCGGTGCGCCGCGTCGAGCGCGGTCTGCGGATCGACCTGCAGGGGTGGCCGGACGCCGCCGGCGTCGCAGCCGCGGTCGACCGGCAGCTGCATGATCCGATGACCCAGTCGCTGCTCGACGACGTCGCCGAGGCCGATGCGCTGTTCGCGGTGCCGCCGCGCGGCGATGTCGAACGCATCGCGCTCGACGATCTCGAGGCCGCGAACGCGCGCCTCGGGCTGGCGCTGGCCGACGACGAGATCGCCTACCTGCGCGAGCGCTTCGGCGCGCTCGGCCGTGATCCAGCCGACGTCGAGCTGATGATGTTCGCGCAGGCCAATTCCGAGCACTGCCGGCACAAGATCTTCAACGCCTCGTGGACCATCGACGGCGAAGCGCAGCCGCAGTCGCTGTTCCGGATGATCCGGCACACGCATGCGCAGACGCCGGAACACACGCTCTCGGCCTACAGCGACAACGCGGCCGTGGTGGAAGGCTATCCGGCGCGCCGCTTCCGGCCCGATCCGGTGTCGTTCGAATACCGCAGCGAGCCGCTGGTCGAGAGCGCGTTCTGCATCAAGGTCGAGACGCACAACCATCCGACCGCGATCTCGCCGTTCGCCGGCGCGGCTACCGGCGCCGGTGGCGAGATCCGCGACGAAGGCGCGACCGGCCGCGGCGGCAAGCCCAAGGCCGGCCTCACGGGGTTCTCGGTCTCGCATCTGCGCATTCCCACGCTGCCGCAGCCCTGGGAGGGCGTGCGCGCGCTGAATCCGCGCATGGCACCGGCGCTGGAGATCATGCTCGACGGCCCGCTCGGCGGCGCCGCGTTCAACAACGAATTCGGCCGGCCGAACCTGCTCGGCTATTTCCGCAGCTTCGAACTGCCGGAAGGCGACGACGGCCTGGTGCGCGGCTACGACAAGCCGATCATGCTCGCCGGTGGTCTCGGCGCGATCGATCGCGCGATGGTCGAGAAGAAGACGCTGTCGCCGGGCGACGCCGTCGTCGTACTGGGTGGGCCGGCGATGCTGATCGGCCTCGGCGGCGGCGCGGCGAGTTCCGTCGCCTCGGGCGAAAGCGCCGAGGATCTCGACTTCGCCTCCGTGCAGCGCGACAACCCGGAAATGGAACGCCGCTGCCAGGAGGTCATCGACCGCTGCGTGGCACTGGGCGAGCGCAATCCGATCCTGTGGTTCCACGACGTCGGCGCAGGCGGCCTGTCGAACGCGATTCCCGAACTGCTGCACGACTCGGGCGTCGGCGGGATCATCGATCTGGGCCGCGTGCCCAGCGACGATCCGTCGCTGTCGCCGATGCAGCTGTGGTGCAACGAATCGCAGGAGCGCTACGTCCTCGGCATTCCGCAGGACCGTGTGGACGACTTCACCGCGCTGTGTGCGCGCGAGCGCTGCCCGTTCGCGGTGGTCGGCGTGGCGACCGCCGAGGAGCACCTGACGGTCGGCTACGGCGTGCTCCCGGCGGACGGCACCTCCAGCCCGACGCAGCTCGCCGGCCCGCACCCGATCGACCTGCCGATGGACCTGCTGTTCGGCAAGCCGCCGAAGATGCACCGCGATGCCGAGCGTCTGGACGCGCATCGCTGGCCGAAGCTGGCGACCCGCGAGATCGATCTGCACGAGGCGGGTCTGCGCGTACTCGCGCATCCGACCGTCGCGTCGAAATCCTTCCTGGTCACCATCGGCGACCGCAGCGTCGGCGGCCTGACCGCGCGCGACCAGATGGTCGGTCCGTGGCAGCTGCCGGTCGCCGACTGTGCGATCACGCTGTCGGACTTCGAAGGCTTCGCCGGTGAAGCGATGGCGATCGGCGAGCGCACACCGCTGGCATTGATCGACTCGGCCGCGGCCGCGCGCATGGCCGTCGGCGAAGCGATCACCAACCTGTGCGCTGCGCCGGTCGAAACGCTGCACCGGGTGAAGCTGTCGGCGAACTGGATGGCCGCTGCAGGCCACGCGGGCGAAGAGGCGCGGCTGTTCGATGCGGTGCACGCGATCGCCATGGACCTGTGCCCGTCGCTGGATCTCTCGATCCCGGTGGGCAAGGACTCGCTGTCGATGCAGGCGCAGTGGCAAGAAGCCGTGATTGGTGATTCGGAATTGGTGATTGGTGCGGAGCAGACGGCATCGATCGACGGCTCCACCCCTTCGAATCACCAATCACCAATGACCACGCACCGCACCCACAAGGTGGTGTCCCCGGTGTCGCTGGTGATCAGTGCGTTCGCGCCGGTGACCGACGTGCGCGCGCAGTTGACGCCGCTGCTTTCGCGCGAGTCCGATACCGAGCTGTGGTTGATCGGGCTGGGCGCGGGCAAGCAGCGCATCGGCGGCTCGGTGCTCGCGCAGTGCTTCGGCGCGTTCGGTGGCGCCTGTCCGGATGTCGACGACGGCAGCCGGCTCAAGGCGTTCTTCGAACTGATCTGCGATGCGCGCGAGGCCGGGCTGCTGCTCGCCTACCACGACCGCTCCGACGGCGGCGCGTTCGCCACCCTGTGCGAAATGGCGTTCTGCTCGCACCTGGGCCTCGACATCGACCTCGAGGGCTGGGGCGACGAGCGCGGCCGCGATGCGGTGCGGACCCTGTTTTCGGAAGAACTCGGCGCCGTGGTGCAGATCGCGGCAGAGGATCGGGCGGAGTTCGCCGATCTGGTCGCACGGCACGGCCTGATCGAATGCGCGCAGCGCATCGCCCGGCCCACCAGCGCGCCGCGGATCCGGGTGCACGACGGCGACGAACGTCTCGCCGAATGGCATTGGGAGGCGCTGTTCGATGCGTGGTGGTCGGTGACCCATGCGATGCAGGCGCTGCGCGACAACCCGCAGAGCGCCGAGGAAGAGCGCCTGGCCGCACGTGATTTCACTGCGCCCGGACTCAAGCCGGTGCTGACGTTCGATCCGGCCGACGATGTGGCGGCGCCGTTCGTGTCGACAGGCGCGCGTCCGCGCGTCGCGATCCTGCGCGAGCAGGGCGTCAACGGCCAGATCGAGATGGCAGCCGCGTTCGACCGCGCCGGCTTCGCGGCGATCGACGTGCACATGAGCGATCTGATCGAGGGCCGTGCGGATCTGGCCTCGATGCAGGGCCTGGTCGCCTGCGGCGGCTTCAGCTACGGCGACGTGCTGGGGGCCGGTCGCGGCTGGGCCACGTCGGTGCTGGAGCGCGAGGCGCTGCGCGATGCGTTCGCCGCGTTCTTCGGCCGCGAGGACACGTTCTCGCTGGGCGTGTGCAACGGCTGCCAGATGCTGTCCCAGCTCCGGCAGATCATCCCGGGTGCCGGGCATTGGCCACGTCTGCTGCGCAACCGCAGCGAGCAGTTCGAAGCCCGCTTCGGCCTGCTCGAGGTGAACGACTCGCCGTCGCTGTTCTTCGCCGGCATGGCGGGCTCGCGCCTGCCCGTCGCCATCGCGCACGGCGAGGGGCGCGTGCAGTTCGACAGCGCGCCGGATCGGTCCGCCGCACACGTGGCGCTGCGTTATGTCGACGGCGATGGCGTGCCCGCGCTCGCGTATCCGGCCAATCCCAACGGCTCGGAAGATGCGATCGCCGGCCTGACCTCGTCCGACGGCCGGGCGACGATCCTGATGCCGCATCCCGAACGCACCCTGCGCACCGCCAATCTGAGCTGGGCACCCGCGGGCTGGCCGGATGACAGTCCCTGGATGCGCATGTTCAGGAATGCGCGACACGCGCTCGGCTGATTCCGAGACACCAAGGCATCGAAGAGGCCCGCCGCGTGCGGGCCTTTTTTTGGCCGCGTGATTTCAATAGGCGCGAGCTATCGATCGCGGGTGGCTGCCAAACCCGTCACAGCGGCGCTGTGCGACCCTGAACACCCCTGAATTGAGACGCATGCCGCGTCGGAAAATCGACGCGCCGCCATCGATGTGACCAATGCGGGCACTAGATGTCGCGACGCGTTCTTCACCTGAATGCGACTTTGGGTATTGACTGACGCGCTGTGTCAGTCCGAGTATCGGCGGACGGCGTTTCAGTTGGGGGGTGTTCAGTTTTGGCCGGATTCTGCGAGACCGCACGTCAAGTGCGACGTATTCCCGTCGCAGACAGGCCAATCCCTGCACGCCGCCCGTCTTTCCCATGCGCGCACCCCGGAAACGGGATGTCGGTCACACGCGCCGCCTCATCACTCGAGACAAGGAACTGAATTCGATGAATCGCATCTATCGCAAGGTCTGGAACAAGGCACTCGGTCAGCTCGTCGTCGCATCGGAATTCGCCTCGGGCGACAGCGTGGGCGCCGGCGCAGGCGTCGGCACCGTGCAGCGCCAGACGCGTGCCGGCCTGCCGGTGGCGCTGGGTGCGGTGCTGTTCGGACTGGCGGCGCCGGGTGCACTCGCGCAGTCGGTCGCGATCGGCGACAGCGGTCCCTGCGTGGTCGCAAGCTGGCCGCTGGTCGATCGCTGCGCCGTCGACGGCAGCGCGGTGGCCAGCGGCGTCAACGCGGTGGCGATCGGGACCGAGGCACGCGCCACCGGCGCGCAGGCCGTCGCCATCGGCGCGGCCGCCAATGCCTCGGCGCCCAATACCGTGAGCCTGGGGGCCTCGGCGCAGGCGACCACGACCAGTGCGAGCGCGCTGGGCGCGAATGCACGCGCCACCGCGGCGAATGCCACGGCCGCCGGTGCGGGTGCCAACGCCCAG
>NTJG01000015.1 GCA_002324875.1 Lysobacteraceae bacterium NML93-0793 | reverse complement strand
CCGTCTCGAGCGATCTCGCGCTCCACGGCATCGATCTGCACGCGCTGACCGGCGTGTTCGATTTCGGCAGCATCGAAGGACGCCTGCACGGCCGCATCGACGGCCTGCGCCTGGTGGACTGCACGGCAACGGCTACATGAGCCTCTACGCCCACAACGACGCGCTGCTGAAGAATGCCGGTGATCGGGTCACCCGCGGCGAGACGCTGGCCAGCGTCGGCAACTCCGGCGGCCAGGGCCGCTCCGGTCTGTACTTCGAGCTGCGCCAGGGCGGCAAGCCGGTCAATCCGGCGACGTGGCTGCAGCGGCGCTGAGCCACGTCGAGCGCGTCTCCCGCCCGTGGAAGGCGGTGGGTGCGGGACTGGGGCTCGCTCCAATCAACGACAGCAAACTCGGGTTTCCCTGATCGCACCCCCGATCACCGGACGCGCACCCTGCCTTATCGACGCAGGAGCACACGGATGTGCACGCCCGCCACGCTGCACTTCGCGCGCGCCCTGCGCCGCGACGCCACGGATGCCGAGCGCCTGCTCTGGTATCACCTGAGGGACCGTCGCCTGGCCGGCGTGGAGTTCCGCCGGCAGCATCCCATAGGTCCGTTCGTCGCCGACTTCCTCAGCCTCGAAGCCGGGATCATCGTCGAAGGCGATGGATCCCGACACGCGGCCGGCACGGAGGCCGGTCGCACGACGTTTCTCGAACGCCGCGGCTTCCGCGTGCTGCGGTTCTGGAACCACGATGTCCTGGTACGGACCGAGGCGGTGCTCGCGGTGATCCACGCTGCGGTGACCTCGAGCGACCCCCCACACTGACCCCGTCCTCAGGATGCGGGACGAAAACCGTGCGTCCCCGCCGTGTTGCGCGCCGCCCGGAGAGGTTCGGAATGCCGACAAGGTCGGACTCCTCCTGCTCCGGGAGATGGGTGGGTTGGGGGCTTCACGCGCTCGTGCCCCGCCTTCCCTGACGAACTGAACCTCCTTCCGTCATGCGTGCACCCGCTTCGAGTGGGGCGGCGTCCACGTGTTGCGTGCCTGCAGCCGTGACGTGCTGGTGCGCACCGATCAAGTGTTCGATCGGGTCACGTGGCGGCGTCGGCAGTCGTGACGCCGGCCGTATGACGGAACAGCTGACTGCGCCGCGGTCACTGCATGCGCAGCCGCGAGCGCAACGCGCTCCCGCCGCATCCGAATCGCGCCGATCGTGTGCTTCGGGCCGTCCTCGCGAAGCGGTCGCATGATCTGCGCGCGTGCATCGCGAGCACCGCGGTCTCGCCGCCGCTCCCGGGCGCCGCCGTCCAAGTCGGTCACCGGCTCCGCACCTGTGATCGTCCCGTGGCTAACTCCGGGCAGCACGCCGGCGGAACTGAACATCGCACCGGTGCCTTAACGCATTCACGAAGGTGCACCGCATAATCGAATCGGCGCCAGATCGGCGCGGTCCCGTATTCCCTGGAGTCCTGCATGCGCGTTCGTTCCCTGATGCTGGCTTTGTCGCTGCTGCTGTCGCCCGCGGCCTTCGCGCAGGATCCGGCGCCGCAGCCGACCGACACGGCGCCCGCTCCGCAGGACACCGCCCCGGACGCCCCGATGGCGCCGGATGCACCCGCTGACGCCGATGCGCCCGACGAGGCCCAGGCCGCGCGCGAAGTCGCCGCCAGCGACGATCCCGATGCGATCGAGCACGCCTCCAGCCGGGTCCCGCTGGAAGAGATCCGTCGCTACGTCGGCGTCTTCAACGCCGTGCGCCAGGCCTATGTGGAGCCGGTCGAGGACCGCAAGCTGATGAGCTCGGCGATCCGCGGGCTGCTGCTCGACCTCGATCCGCACAGCGTGTACCTGGAAAAGGCCGACGCCGAAGCCTTCGACGAAGGCACCGCAGGCGCCTACGACGGCATCGGCGTCGAAGTGATGTACCTGCCCGACGGCAGCATGCGTGTCATCGCGCCGATCGACGGCACGCCGGCGCAGACGGCGGGCGTACGCGCGGGGGATGTCATCGTCAGCGTCGACGGCCGCACGCTGTCGCCCTCGGATCACGAAGGCCCCGGGCCGCTGCGCGGCGCGCCGGGCACCGCGGTCACGCTGGGCGTGCTGCGCGACGGCGAGCGTGCGCCGCTGGAGATCCGCGTCGAGCGCGAGACCATCCGCGTGGTCAGCGTGCGCGGCCGCATGCTTGAGCCGGGCTACGGCTATGTGCGCCTGAGCCAGTTCCAGATGGACTCGGCCGCTGAATTCAATCGCGTGGTCGACGAGCTCAAGGCCGGCAGCGGCGGTCGCCTGCGCGGTCTGGTCATCGACCTGCGCAGCAACCCCGGCGGCCTGCTCACCGCGGCGGTGCAGATCGCCGACGACCTGCTCGACACCGGCAAGATCGTCAGCACCCGCGGGCGTATTCCGATCAGCGAGGCCGAATTCAGCGCCACGCCGGGCGACATCCTCGACGGCGCGCCGGTGGTGCTGATCGTCGACGTCGGCTCGGCCAGCGCATCCGAGGTACTGGCCGGCGCGCTGCGCGACAACGACCGCGCGCGCGTCATCGGCAGCCGCACCTTCGGCAAGGGCTCGGTGCAGACCGTTTTGCCGCTCGACAACGGCGATTCGGTCAAGCTCACCACCGCGCGTTACTACACGCCCAGCGGGCGCTCGATCCAGGCGCGGGGCATCGACCCGGACGTGGTGCTGCGCGCCGAGGGCGCTGCGGGTGAGGACGCGCCGCGCGCGGCCTCGGCCTACACCGAAGCCGCGTTGCCGGGCCATCTGCGCGGCGACGAGGAAGACGGCAGCACCGGTGGTGAAGCTCTGCCGGGCGACGCACCGATCGCCGCGGCGCTGGCCGAACTCAAGTCGCCGGGGACCACGCCGTCGGCCACCACGGCCGCGAACTGAGCGACGACCGGCGCCGCTTGACGGCGCCGAAAACTGATCCCGAGGGTGACGGGGTGTGGCGCTGATGTCAGCGTGGCTTACGCGCATCGGCGCATCGGCGCATCGGCTCGATCGCGATCGCGCTCGCCGTCGCGCACCGCACTACGGCGGGGGTGAACCCGCCTTGGCGAGCGGACTGGCTACAGAGCTTCTCAAACCCGTCACCATCGCCACTCCCTGGGGTGAGCGCAGTATCGCGGTGCCTTCCCATGCTCTTGAGCTGGTCCGCTCCAAGTGATCACGTCACGCTGTCCAGAGTGAGGCGTGAACAAAGCTTCTCGCAGAGATCGACTGCGTCACCGCATCCGATCTAGGTCAAACGTAAGCTCTGCGTATGGAGTGGCAAACCTATCCTTTGCTACGCGAGGAGATTGAGGCACCGGCGCATCGGAGAGCCTCGAGCTACGCGTGGTCGCAAGTCTCGGGTCTATCGGTATTGACCTATCAGGGGCATCCCATAGGCCGAGTGCATGGGGATGGTCGCTTTCGTGGTCGTCGACGATGAGGATGAGGATGCGGGTGCGGGGAACCACGGCACGACCTTGCAAATGAGATGTTAGCGATCTTATCGCAGCAGAGTGCCCATGGACGCGGCCCGGGCCGCGCCTTCGCTCATGTGCTGTCGGCCGGCAGGCGATACCAGCCCTTGCGGTATGCCACCGTCCCCCACAACGCCTGCAGGAGCGCATCGCGTGATTGCCCGGCATCGGCGGCGCCCGACCGGCGCATGCCGTTTTCGGGCGAGTAGATGAAGTGCGACGCGGGCTGACCGGGCTGCAGGATCACCACAGACTCGCCCGACATCAGCGCGAAGTTGCCGTCGTACTGCATCAGGGCACGACCGGGCCGAAGGGCGTTCGCATCGTTGAGATCCTGGCCGGTCATTGGCGTCGGTGTGTCGATGCCCAGCAGGGACAGCAGGGTCGGTGGCAGGTCGATCTGGCTCACGATCCGGTCATCCCGTCGTGCCGCGATCCCGGGCCCGAGAATCAGGCCTGGAATATGGAAATTGTCGATCGGCACGAGGTCGCGTCCGAAGGCGCGCGAGTCGTGGTCCGCGACCACGAGGAACACCGTGTCGTCCCAGTACGAAGCGTGCATGGCCTGGTCGAAGAATCTGCCCAGTGCGTAGTCGGCATACTTCGCCGCGTTGTCGCGTGTTGCCTTGGGCTGCTCGTGCAGCGTGATGCGGCCATCCGGGAATTCGAACGGATCGTGGTTGCTCGACGTGAACACGAAGCCGAAGAACGGCTGCCGCGCCTCGTGCAGGCGCTCGAACTCGCGATGCGCATTGTCGAGCAGGTCTTCGTCAGACACGCCCCAAGACCCGACGAAGCGCGGCGAGGTATAGTCCTCGCGGTCGATCACTCGCTTGAAGCCGTTCGACAGGAAGAAGCCGCGCATGTTGTCGAAATGGCTCTCGCCACCGTAGTAGAACGTCGTGTCGTAGCCGCGACGCTTGAGCACGTCGGCGATGGTGAAGAAGTTCTGCTGGCTCAAGGGCTGTTTGACCACGGCCTGCGACGGCGTCGGAGTGAAGCCGGTGAGTACCGCCTCGATGCCGCGCACCGACCGCGTGCCGGTGGCATACAGCCGCTCGAGGGCCCAGCCCTGCTGCGACAGCCGGTCGAGATTCGGGGTCAGCGGCTTGCCGCCGAGGTTACCGACGAACTGCGCGCCCAGGCTTTCCTCGAGCACGATCACCAGATTGCGCGGCGTCCCCGTGTGGACCGGCGTGCGTCGGACCAGGAACGGCAGATCGGACGTCACGAACGCGCTGTCCGGCGCGCCGCTCGCCTTGCGCATCGCGGTCAGCAGATCCGCATCGGTGGCATCGCCGTAGACCGTTGCACCCGGATCGCTGCGCAGCAGTTCGCGCGCCGCGAACGCGACCGAGTAGAAGGAGTTCAGGGGCAGGACATTGACCGTCGCGTTGCTGGAGAATGCGATCAGCGCCGGGTTCATCGGGCGATGGCCGAGTGTCGACCGGATGCCGATGGCGGATAGCAGCACGACCGCACACGCGACGACCAGACGCGCACCCCACGGCGGCGTGACCTCCAGGCTCATGCGCAGGCTCGAGAGCGCGAAGCGCCAGCACAGCCATGCGACCAGCGAGGTCAGCACCAGTGCGACCAGGCTGGAGGCGAGATGGCCCTTGCCGAGCGTTGAGGCCACTTCGCGCGCGTAGCCGAGGTATTCGAGGAACAGGCGGTTCGGGCGCAGACCGTACTCCTGCATGAAGGCCGGCGTCGCCAATTCCAGCATCACGAGAACCGCGATGGAGAGCGCGAGCCACGTCGCCATCGCGATCTGGAACCCGCGATGGCGGACGACCACTTCGGGCAGCAGCAGATACACGCAGGCTGCGACACCGAGGAACATGCACATCGTCGCGATGTCCACGCGGATGCCCTGCAGCAGCACGCGGCTCCAGCCGTCGGCTGCGCTGACCGCCTCCGCCTGCCAGAGGGCCAGACCCATTCGGGACAGCGACAGGACGAGCAGTCCGGTCCCGAAGAACACGAGGAACGGCGCGAGCCGCAGGACGCTTTCCTTGACCGTCTGAAGCACCATCGTCACTCCCGGCCATCTGCGCCGGCGCGCGGATGCGCACCGGTCCGCATGGCCCGGGCGGCATGATCGAAACGGTCAGGTCGGAAGAACGTCGGAACCGCGATGTCGACGCGTTAAGGCGGGCGCTCCGCGCTGCGGCGCGCCGGTCGGGGTCAAGCCTTGCGGCCAGTCAGCATCGCGCCGAGGTCGAGAATAGCGGTGGTGCCACGCTGACCGTTCGGTTCGAAGGCCAATTGCCAGCCCAAGTGCGTGCAGAGCCGGCCGATCAGCGCCAGGCCGATGCCGCCGCCTTGCGAACTGCCGCCCCGCGCCACGCGCGCATAGAGCGCGCTAATCTCCTCGGGCGACATGCCGTGGCCGGGATCGGCGATCCGCACGACCGCGCCGGCATCGAGCGAGATCCGGATTTCGCCGCGATCGCTGCTCTCGATGGCGTTGCGGACCAGATTGCCGATCGACGCACGCACGACCGTTTCCGGACCGGCCACCGGGCAGACCGCAAGCGTGTCGACCACCAGCGCCAGATCCTTGTCCGCACACAGGTGCCGGTGGTCCTCGACGATGCCCGGCAGGAGTTCGTCGAGGTTGAAGCGGTCGTTCGCGCCCTTCATCCGCTCCGGATCCTTGGCCAGCACCAGCAGCAACGACACCAGCTGTTCGACGTCGCGTGTCGTGGCGTGGATGCGCTGCAACTGCAGGCGCGATGCCTCGGACAGCGTGGCATCGGCCAGTGCGATCTCCGCCGCGCCCTTCATCACCGCGACCGGTGTCCGCAGCTCGTGGCTGGAGGTGTTGATGAAGCTCTGCTCGCGCTCGACGAAGCGATCGTTCCGCGCGAGGTAGTCGTTCAACGCGCTCGCGATGACTTCGAGTTCGGCGCTGGCCCGACGTGCCACGTCCACCTGTTGTCCGCGCTGCTCGGGGCGCAGTTCGGTGATGCCGCGCGCCAGCGTCCGCAGCGGGTCGGAGAGTAGCTTCGCACCCAGCCAGGTCAGGACCGCCAGCAGCAATACCATCGCCACGGACGACGCGATGACCGGTTTGACGAGATCCCATTCGAGATCCTCGAACCCGTCGATGTCCAGCGCGAGGATGTCGCGGCCTTCCGCCTGCGCCTTGACCAAGACGACCCACTCGTTGTCGTCGAAGAAGATGTTGTCGTGCAGCCCCGGCGGCAGATCCGCCACCTCGGCCGGTACGGCGGAGGCCGCGTCGCGGGTCGAGTAGAAGTTCAGCTTGCCGTCGTTACGCCAGGCAAGATCCGGGTCCGCGGCGCGCCGGGAGACGAGGTTATCCATTTCGACGTCGAGCATGGCCTCCCAGACCATGCGTTCGGCGCGCTCGTTGACCATAAGGCCATGGGTGAAGACGGCCGCGGACAGCAGGATGCTGTAGACGATCAGTCCGATCGTGATCTGCCGTTCCAGGCGCAGGCGCTTACCGAACATGCGGCACTGCGATCCGGTAGCCGACCCGGGGAATGGTGTGGATCAGCTTCACCGCACTGTCGCCATCCACGCTGCGGCGAAGCTCGTAGACGTGCGAGCGCAGCATGTCGCCGTCCGGCGGCTCGTCGCCCCACAGCGCATGTTCCAGCTGCTGGCGGCTCACCGCGGCGGGACTCGCCAGCATCATGACCTCCAGCAGCTTCCGGGACGCAGGGAACAGGTGCAGCAGACGTCCTGCGCGCTGCACTTCGAGTGTCGACAGGTTGTAGTGCAGATCGCCGACGACCAGTTCGCGCGGGGTGCTGCGCCCTTTGGCACGCAGGATCAGCGCCTCGATGCGCACCTCGAGTTCCTGCAGGTCGAAGGGCTTGGTCAGGTAATCGTCGGCACCGGAGCGGAAGCCGGCGATCTTGTCCGGCAACTGGTCGCGCGCGGTCAGCATCAACACCGGCGTGTCGATGCCGCGCTCGCGCATCGTCTTCAGCATCGACGGGCCTTCCATGCGCGGCAGCATCCAGTCGAGCAGGATCGCGTCGTAGCGCTGGGTCACCGTCAGGTGCAATCCGACGAGACCATCGGGCGCCGCGTCCAGCTCGTAGCCACGCGGTTCGAAGTAGTTGAACAGATTGGCCACCAGTGGCTGGTGGTCCTCCACGACGAGCAACTTCATAAGCGTCCATGGCATGACCCAACCGCGACAGCATGCCAATCGGGACCGTCGGACGCCATCGCGACAGCGCGTTCCCAAGCCGCAGCTGAATCCTCTGCGCGCTTAATCCGCGATCAACACGGTTCCGACCTCTCTCCGACAGCACGCGCTCGATCCTGCGCGCCGTGCCCGACGGACTCCGGGCGATGGATTGGCCCATGTCACGTTCGAAACCCGTCGGCGCACGACGTCTGCTGCACGCCAGCCGCAATTCCTGGTTTGGCCTGTCCGACACCTTCCGCAGCGAGGCTGCATTCCGGCAGGAACTCGTGCTGATGGCGCTTGCGGGCATCGCCATGTGGCTGCTCGATCTGGATCCACTGGCCTGTGCGCTGCTGATCGCCACGCTGGGACTGGTGCTGGTCGCCGAACTGCTCAACACCGGAATTGAGGCGGTGGTGGACCGCGTGGGCCCCGAATGGCATCCCCTGAGCAGGAAGGCCAAGGATGCGGGCTCCGCGGCCGTCACCGTCAGTCTCGCTGTCCACGCGGGTGTCTGGCTGTGCGTGCTGTGAGGCATCCCGCGACCCGCGCGAACGCGCTGCTGGCGGTGCTCGGTCTGGCCTGTGCGGCGAGCGTGCCGCTCATGTTCTTGGGTGGCGACCAAGCGATCGCCGACCTCCTGTTCCGTCTCGAGGGCGGGCGCTGGGCGCTGCGCGATGCGTGGCTGACCGCCACGCTGATCCACGGCTGGGGCCGCAGTTTCAGCATGGCGTGCCTGTGCATGGTCGTCGTGGCGTGGGCGATGACGTGGACGCGGCATGTCGGACGGGCATGGCGACGTCCGCTCGCGTATCTGATCGCCACGGCGCTCGCGTCGACGCTGGTCGTGTCCGCGCTCAAGCAGCGCACCGGTCTGGACTGTCCCTGGGATCTGGTCCGCTACGGCGGCGACCGCATCGCCCTCGGCCCGTTCGCGCTCCGTCCGTCGACGATGGGCAAGGCCGCGTGTTTCCCGGCCGGCCATGCCAGCGCCGGCTACGGCTGGCTCGCCGCGTACTTCGCGCTCGCCGCCGTGCGTCCCCGCTGGCGCTGGTGGGGACTGGGCTTCGGTCTGTCGCTGGGGGCGACCTTCGGAATCGCCCAACAACTTCGCGGTGCCCACTTCCTCTCGCACGACCTCTGGACGCTGACCCTCTGCTGGCTGGTCGCCGCCGGGTCCGCGCGCCTCTGGCTGCCGCACGCGACCTCGCATGCGGAAGCGGAAGCGGTCGTGCCGTCCCACATGCCGGCCGATGCCGACCGTCACATCGCAAGGAAAGTCATTCCGTGAGCGCACATCTCGAAAAGCGTCCCCAGGTCGGTCTGGCGATCCGGCTTCCCTTGGCCCGCCCCGAGGTATCGCCCGAGGCGCTGCTCGCAGCGATCTGTCTGTACTTCGTGGTCGCCTGCAATGTCACGTTCTGGCAGAGCGTCGCAGGCCACCAGGCATCGCCCGGGCTGATCGCCTCGCTGGCGGTGGCGGTCTTCGCCCTGCACGCGTTGCTGATCGGCTCGATCGCCGTCGGTCGCGCGACCCAACCGGTGCTGGCGGGTCTGCTGCTGGTCACCGCGTTCGCCACCTACTACATGACGCGCTACGCGGTGCTGTTCGATGTGGAGATGATCCACAACGTGCTGAAGACCGATCTGGCCGAAAGCCGCGAACTGGTCTCGGTCGGCATGGTGCTGCATGTGCTCGTGTACGGCGTGGTGCCGGCCGCACTCGTGTGCTGGCTCAGGATCGCGCCACGCAGTATCAGGGCGGGGGCCGCACGCCGGTCCATCTTTCTCGGCGCGATGGCCGCGCTCGCCGTGATCGCACTGGTCATCTCGTCGCAGGGCATCTTCGCGCTGATGCGCAACGACCATGCGCTCCGCTACCAGATCACGCCGGGCAACTACATCGTCTCGCTGGTCCGCGCGTTGACCGAACAGGGCGATGTCGCACCAAGCGCACGACTGAAGGTGGCCGAAGATGCGCACATCCCGGCATCGCAGCAGGTGCGGAAACCGCGCCTCCTGGTCCTCGTGGTCGGCGAGACGGCGCGCGCGCAGAACTGGGGTCTCAACGGCTACCACCGCCAGACCACGCCGGCACTGGCCGGGCGCGACGTGATCAACTTCAGCGAGGTCCAGGCCTGCGGCACGAGCACGGAAGTCTCGTTGCCGTGCATGTTCTCGGTCTTCGGACGCTCGAACTACGACAAGCACGCAATCCGCGACCACGAGTCGCTGCTCGACGTGCTCGCGCGGGCGGGCGTCTCGGTGCAGTGGCGCGACAACCAGTCAGGCTGCAAGGGCGTGTGCGACGGCGTCGGGATCGAGCGCATGGATGCCGCCATCGACCCGGGCCAGTGCGCGAACGGTCGCTGCATGGACGACATCCTGCTGACCGGCTTGGCGTCCCGCATCGAGGCCACGAAAGGTGATCTGGCCGTGGTCCTGCACCAGCTCGGCAACCACGGCCCGAACTACTTTGAGCGCTACCCCGCGCAGTACGAGACCTACACGCCGACCTGCAGGACGCCCGAACTGAGTCGCTGCACAGGCGAGCAGATCGTCAACGCCTACGATAATGCGATCACCTACACCGATGCGTTCCTGTCGCGCGCGCTCGACATCGTCCAACAGCAGACATCGCACGAAGGCGCGTTCCTCTACGTGTCCGACCACGGCGAATCGCTGGGCGAGTACGGCCTCTATCTACACGGTGCGCCGTATGCCATCGCGCCGCAGCAGCAACTCCACGTCCCGATGGTCATGTGGCTGTCGCCGGAGCTCGCGTCTGACACCGGCATCGACGTCCCGTGCCTGCGCGCCGGTGCATCGCGGGCGCGATCGCACGACAACCTGTTCCACTCCGTACTCGGCCTGTTCGGGGTGCAGACACACGCCTACGAGAGCGGGAAGGACATCTTCGCGCCGTGCCAGATCAAAGCGTGAGCACTCCGGGATCCTTGCTAGCACTTGATCGCATGTCCGCTTCTGGCCGAAAACGGACATTTGGCTTGGCAGGGATTGGGAAGATTTATCGAGGGATAGGTCGGACGCCAGCTTGAATCTGAAGGTAGCCATCAGCCTGAATGGACTATGCCAAGCGGGCCTTGATCAGGCCTGGCACATCATCTACACGCTGCGTCACCGTCGTGCCCCAGCGTGCGACGAGCGGACGCAGGTCAGGTGTCGTGCGCTTATCGGCGCGAAAAATCGAAACGTAGGGTGCGTAGATCGCGTGCAGGCAATCGCCAAAGTCTGAGGCCACAATCGGCGGCCGCCCCCCGAGGATCGCCTTCTTGAACTGCGCGAACAGGAGAGTCATCGTTGTCGACGTCCCCGGGCATAGCGTTTCGCGCTCGTCATCTGAGCGCGCCAGCACTGCGCCGCTTTGCGAGGCGTTCTTGCTGATGAAGTCGCGCAGGAGACCTGCGCGCATCGCGTTCCAATCCGTCTGGCGATCAAGCTGCGGATTCACCCGCAGTGCGGCTTGCCGCGCCGAGAGTGTTTGATCCAAACCTGCCTGCGCTTTGGCCACGAAGTCAGCCGCGGGCTTCCGCAGGATGGGCGCGAGCCTCAGGCTCATGTCGTTGCCATTGCGTATCCACTTGGCCAGCGTCGGCAGGTCAGCGAGGCTACTCAAAAGCGCCGCTTCAGCCGCCTCGCGCGTCGCTTGGCCCGCCATGTAGCGCTGGATGATTGCCATGTCCTTCTGGCGAAGCGGAAGGCCAGCAAGCTCCGCTTCACTTGCCTGCGAAAGCCCAGAGAGCGCTGAGCCCCGCAGCACGCCATGGCGGCTGGTAAGTGCAGCCGCCGCTCGGCGCTGCGCGCGGTTGAGCTGCATTGCCCCGATCTTCTCCTCCATCATGCCCTTGATCTGAGCGCGCATCTCGCTCAGCGGTTGCAAGAGGTCGGAGACGTCCGGAAACCAGTGGCCGTCGGATCGGTGGACGCTCTCCTCGGACTTGGAGAGCGTTTGAATCTGCTTCGCTTCAATCTTGAAGATCCGGTCAACAGACGCAAGCGCATTGGTGCCACAAAGCTCACCCGCCAACTCGATACGCGCGGCAGAAAAGCCGCTGTCCTTGGCCTGCACTGGGGACGATTCGAACAGCGCGACGGACGAGAAGCAGAACGCAACACGCCTGTCGCGACAAAGCTCCCGCAGCTCGTCTCGCACGCGCGCAAGCTCCGGGGTGATCTTTGGGCTCGAGAGATTCGAGTAGTCCGCGCTGTCCAGGTAGACCGCAACGCGCCCCGGGTCCGCGGCGGGGGGCTTGTGGTTGGGTCCTATCAAAGAAGGCGTCATGTGCTAGTCCTGGCTGGGACCGAGCTTGCGCCGAGGTCGCATTCTGCGCGCCCACTCCGGTGGAGACGGGAAGCTGCCGCGCTGATCAAGACTGGAGACGAGTCCGAGCACATGTAGGTGGAGGAGGGCGGGCTGCGGCAGGTGCCGTATTTCCTCGATATCAGGTCGGCCCTGCATCGCGCTGAGCAGGTCTTGCCGCGAGAGTGTCTCCATTGAAGTCGCGAAGAAGTCATAGGCGTCCAGCGGCCCGCGCATCGGTCCACCAGGGGGGGCGAGCTGCCCAAAGAACGTCTGAGGATCGCGGCGCCAAGCATGCATCTCGGCCTCAGAGAGCGGCACTTCGTAGATCATGCGCTCACCGCTCGTGAGGTAAAAAATGCCGCTAGCGGTGCCTGCGCCTTCATCAACGACCGCGCTCTCCAACGTACCGATTGCGTCATCGTCGAGTTGGTATTCGCGCCCAATGAGCAGCCGATTCGCCTCGTCGACGCCTGGAAAGGAGGCGTCAAAGGTCGGCGGAATATGCCCGTGGACTTCGATTGACGACCAGAGCGCTTCGAGCTCCGGGTGGCTGCGCCGCCGCTCGATCGCGCTTTCGAGGGTGATGGGCTGGCCGAGGCCATACATACCCGTTCGAAACCCTTCCAAGACAATCCCAGTGCCGTCTCCCTGTGCCTCCAAGCTGCGGTGATGTGGATAGTTCGAGAACACTACGTGGGCCCTCGGAAGCGCAGCGTCAGCGGTGGCCTCGAGGTGGCGCAGCCGCGAGGCTACCCAAGCCGGCCAACCGCTGCCGTCCCGAGCGATCTGCGGCTCGGGCAGGTTGAGTTCGATGAACAAAAGCCGCTCGTGCTCGGCATGCTTGCTAAGCGCGTTTGTGATCAGGTGCGTAAAGCGCGGAGTCTTCCGGCCACTCCCTTGGCGGCATTTGCATTCGACCCAGAACCGGTTCCCGGTTTTAGGGTGGACCGCGGTGAATTCCCCTTGCCCGCCGTGCCTGCGCCCCACGCTCTCTTGCCATGACACCTCAAACCCTGCGCGTAGGAGGAGTCCGGCAGCCCGCGCTTCATGCCGCGCGCCCAAGAACTCGGGTGCCAGGCGAAGGCGGGCTACGAGTGCGTTTATCGCGTCCTGATCCTCCTCGCGCGCGTGGTGGTGGATCAGATACAGGTCGTATGCGAGCTCAAACCAGGCTGTCGCCGCGCCTGTGGCCGGCATCGAGAAGAGCCCGTCGCGGGAGGTCTCCTGTGCCTTCGCCCGTTCCATCTGCCGCTGGAGGTGCTCGGCCCAGCGCATGACCGGGTGCTGAGCATTGGCGGCCTCGCGCTGCTCGTTCTCGCCCCAGCTTCGGCCAAGCACGTTTTTGATGTAGTCGGTCAAGAAGTCAAAGAAGAAGACCCAGCGGCCTTGGAAAGCGCGCGCCCCGACGATAACTACACGGGCGCCGTTCAGTTCAAAGGAAATGATCGGTCTGCCACGGCCTTGCTGGCGCTGCTGGCGGAAGATCTCCACCCGGCGCGCGGTAGTAAGCGCGTCCAGCTCCTCCGGACTTGGAAGCGAGGCGCCGGGCCGCTCGGCAGGGTCGCCCAGCCAGCCGCAGCAGTGCTTGAGTCGCTGACCGCTTCCGCATCGGCATGGCGAGTTCCGCAATGGCATCAACGTCCCTTCCGTGTATGGCGCCGAGACTTACGGCTGATGCTAGCGCGGCGATGCTCGATTCGCTGGCGCACCGCTACCTGCCGACGCGGCGGGTAGGTCCCGCGCGATCTCGAAAAAGTGCGTCGTGCCTGGCGGCTGATGACACAGTCCGGAAAAATCTGACGCATCCGCAAGGCGGGAACCGAGCAGCTCTGATCCGCCTGACTACAGAGGCCAGAAGGCGCTAGTGGAACGATGTCAGCGTCGTCCAAGCCACTTCACTCGCCATCTCGCGAGGGACGGAAGCCAGAACTTGCAACCAAGCGCCGACGTCCGAGGCCCCGAAGGGCCTCGTCGAACGATTCTCGGATGTCCGCTTTTGGCCGATAGCGGACACGGAGCCGAAGTCGCCCTTCACCCGATCAGAGCCAGTCGGACACACGAAATCGACCTGCCGGACGAACGAAGGTAGCGGCAGATCGCTTATCCAGTGAGCCTCCTGAGCCCCCGAGCTCCACGGTCCAGAACTGACATCGGCCAGCAGCGCGGGCATCAAGCAAAACGGATGTCGCCTGTTCCAAGAGGCGCTAGAAGCGACTGCCCCGGGGCAAGCGGTTGTCAGTCCACAAACCCAGCGATAAGTGAGGTCTTCGAGCCGAAGACCACCGATTCGTGAGAGGTCTGATCCGAAGACCACTGCTTCGTGAAAAAACCGCTACATACAGGTGGCGGGACCAAAAGTTGCTCTTGGCCAAGCGGCGCCGACGCTACACCTACGTCGCGTCTCGCGGGGCCATGAGAACAGACGCCGAATTACAAGGAGTAAGCGAGCGGTCTAGCCTGATTACAAGCAGTTAGCGAGCGCTTTTGCCCAATTACCACCAGTTAGCGAGCAATCCGCTCGCTAACTCCTTGTGGGATCAGACCTGGGATCGAAGCGGGGGGAGATGGCGCGCCTGGAGGGATTCGAACCCCCGACCAATGGCTTCGGAAGCCACTACTCTATCCGGCTGAGCTACAGGCGCGTGATGCAGGCCGTGCGCACGCGGACGTGGGCAGGCGGTCGCGGATTGTAACGGAATTCCCGCGTGCGGGGAGGTGCCGGGCGGCCGGCCGCGGGGCCTGCCTGCGCGTGAAGAGTGAAACGCCGCGGCGACGCCACCCGCATCAGTCCCGGCCGGACAGGTCGCGGGTGTAGACCTTGTCCGCCACGTCGAGCAGGGCGCCGGTCATCCGGTTGGCGACGATCAGCGAGGCCTCGCGCTTGAACGCGTCCAGATCATTGACCACACGCGAGTGGAAGAACGCCGGTGTGTCGAGCACGGGCTCGTGGACGATCACCTCGACGCCCTTGGCCTTGATCCGCTTCATCACGCCCTGCACCGCGGACAGCCGCACGTTGTCCGAGCCGGCCTTCATCACCAGCCGGTAGATGCCGACCACGGCTGGCCGGCGGCGCAGGATGTCCTCGGCGATGAAGTCCTTGCGCGTGGTGTTGGCCGCGACGATCGCGTGGATCAGGTTCTGCGGCACGGTGGCGTAATTGGCCAGCAGCTGGCGCGTGTCCTTGGGCAGGCAGTAGCCGCCATAGCCGAACGAGGGATTGTTGTAGTGCCCGCCGATCCGCGGATCGAGGCTGACGCCGTCGATGATCCGGCGCGTGTCGAGGCCGTGGGTGCAGGCGTAGGTGTCGAGTTCGTTGAAATAGGCCACGCGCATGGCGAGATAGGTGTTGGCGAACAGCTTGATCGCCTCGGCTTCGGACGGATCGGTCAGCAGCACGGGCACATCGCTGCGCACGGCGCCTTCGGCGAGACGCTGCGCGAAGGCCGCGCCGTGCGCCGCATCGCCGCCGACGACGATGCGGCTCGGATACAGGTTGTCGTGCAGCGCCTGGCCCTCGCGCAGGAATTCCGGTGCGAACAGGATGCGGTCGGTGGCGAAGCGTGCGCAGGCCGCACGCGTGTAGCCCACCGGCACTGTCGAGCGGATGACGATCACCGCCCGGGGGGCATGCGTGATCGCCTCGGCAATGACTGCATCGACCGACCGGGTGTCGAACGCATGGGTCGCGGGGTCGTAGTCGGTCGGTGTGGCTACCAGTACGTAGTCCGCGCCGGCGTAGGCGGCTTCGGCGTCCAGCGTGGCCGAGAACCGGAGATCGGGCCGGGCCAGATGCTCGCGGATGCCGGCATCGTCGAGCGGGGACTCCCGCCGCTCGAGCATCGCGACCCGGTCCGCATCGATGTCGAGCGCGGTCACGTCGTGCCGCGTGGCGCACAGCAGCGCATTGGACAGGCCGACGTAGCCGGCGCCGACGACGGTGATCCGCATGGGCGAGACGTGTCCGCAAGGAGTCGGCCTCCAAGCCTGTCGCCGGCGTGTGTCGGCGCGACGGCAGGGCGTGTGCGAAACGATGACAGCGCGCCGACGCGCGCTGGCCACGCGGGGCGGGCTGGTATTCTCCCGCCGCGATGCACGACTACGAACGCTTCTCCGCACCCACCGTCCCGCACTGGCGCGACCGGCTGCGCCAGTACTGGGCCCTGGTGCGCGGTGACCGCCCGATCGGCTGGCTGCTGCTGCTGTGGCCGACCTGGTGGGCGCTGTGGATCGCCGCCGAGGGCGTGCCGCCGCTGTGGACGCTGGTGGTGTTTTCCGCCGGTGTGTGGCTGACGCGCTCGGCCGGCTGCGTGATCAACGATTACGCCGACCGCTGGCTCGATCCCCAGGTCGAACGCACCAAGGACCGGCCGCTGGCCAGCGGCGCGGTGCGCGGACGCGAGGCGCTGCTGCTGTTCGCGGCGCTGATGCTGGTCGCGTTCGCGCTGGTGCTGACGATGAACCGGCTGACCGTGCTGATGAGCGTGGTCGGCGTGGCGCTCGCGGCGAGTTATCCGTATCTCAAGCGCTACACCTATCTGCCGCAGGTGTACCTGGGCGTGGCGTTCGGCTGGGCGATCCCGATGGCGTTCGCCGCCGTGCAGGGCACGGTGCCGCCGCTGGGCTGGGTGCTGTTCGTCGCCAACATCTTCTGGGCCACGGCCTACGACACCTGGTATGCGATGGTCGATCGCGAGGACGACATCCGCGCCGGGTCGAAGTCCACCGCCATCCTGTTCGGCGATCTCGACCTCGTCGCCCAGGGCGTGCTGTATGCGCTGGCGTTCACGGCATTGGCGCTGGTCGGCCGCGAGGCGGGGCTGGGGCCGAATTTCTGGCTCGGGCTGGCGATCGCAGCCGGCCTGGTGGTCTGGGAATTCGTCATCGCGCGCCACCGCGAGCGGGCTGCGTGCTTCCGTGCGTTTCTGCACAACCACTGGGTGGGCATGGCGATCTTCGCCGGCATCGCCGCGCATTACACGCTGCCGCCGGTGACGCGTCTGCTGGGCTGACGCGTCGGGTCGGATTGCCCGCGCCCGCGCGATCGGGTGCTGCCGGGACACGCCATCGCGCGCGTCCACACGGCCGCACCTGCCTCAGGGGACTCGCGCGCAGACCCAGGCGTCCACTCGGGCCACGCCGGCGCGGCGCAGCGCGATCGCGGCCGCATGCAGCGTGGCGCCGGTGGTCATGACGTCGTCGATCAGCGCTACATGTGCCGGCATCGCGGGGCGTTGGCCGCACGCGAAGGCGCCGCGGACGTTCCGGCGGCGCGCGACGGCGGCGAGTTCCGACTGCGCGGATGTGGCGCGCGTGCGTTGCAGCAGATCGTCGCGCAGCGGCAATGTCAGGCGGCTCGCCAGCGGGCGGGCCAGTTCCAGGGCCTGGTCGTAGCCGCGGCGACGCAACCGCGCGGCATGGAGCGGCACGGGCACGAGCGCGTCGGGGCGTGGCAGACCCGCGCAGCGCGCGGCCATGCAACGCGCGGGCAGCGCGCCCGCGGCCAGGTCGTGATGGAACTTGAAGCGCGGAAGCAGACGGTCGATCGGGAAGCCGTAGACGAAGGCCGCATGCACCGCATCCAGCGGCGGCGCGCGACGCAGGCACGCGCCACACGGGCCGTCGCCGGTGGGCAGCGGCATCGCGCAGCGCGCACAGGCGGCGCCGGCCCAGGGCAGGGCCGCCAGGCAGGCGTCGCAGAGTGCATGCTCGGCGGCTGCACGCTCGCGGCACACCAGACAGCGGCTGCCGAAGAGCCGAAGCAGGCGATGCCGGAAGCCGTGGTCAACCGGCAGCTGTGGCGTCAGGTTGACAGGGGTCGGCATGCTTTCCAGACTGCCGGGCTTGTCCCGCCGTCAACGTCGGTAGATCGCCATGTCCGCTGTCAGCCACGCCCGCGAATCCGCCGGCCAGCCCGTCCCCCTGCGCCACGACTGGTCGCGTGCCGAAATCGAGGCCCTGTTCGCGCTGCCGCTGACCGAGCTGCTGTTCCGTGCGGCCGGCGTGCACCGCCAGCACTTCGATCCGGCCGAGGTGCAGATCAGCACGCTGCTGTCGGTGAAAACCGGCGGTTGTCCCGAGGACTGCAGTTACTGCCCGCAGGCGCAGCGCTACCACACCGGCGTCGAGGCGACGAAGCTGATGGAGACCGAGGCGGTGCTGGAGAAGGCCCGCCAGGCCAAGGCGGCCGGTGCATCGCGCTTCTGCATGGGCGCGGCGTGGCGCTCGCCCAAGGACCGCGACATCCCGAAGGTCGCGGCGATGATCCGCGAGGTCAAGGCGCTGGGCATGGAAACATGCGCCACGCTCGGCATGCTCAGCGGCCCCCAGGCACGCGCGCTCAAGGAGGCGGGCCTGGATTACTACAACCACAACATCGACACCGATCCCGAGTTCTACGACGCGATCATCCACACGCGCGAGATCCAGGACCGCTTCGACACGCTCGAACACGTGCGCGACGCCGGCCTCAAGACCTGCTGCGGCGGCATCGTCGGCATGGGCGAGACCGGGCGCCAGCGCGCCGGCCTGCTGCGCACGCTGGCCAATCTGCCGGTGCATCCGGACTCGGTGCCGATCAACCGGCTGGTGCAGGTGGAAGGCACGCCGCTGCACGGCACCGAGGCGATCGATCCCTTCGACTTCGTGCGCACGATCGCGGTCGCACGCATCCTGATGCCGTGTTCGATGGTGCGGCTGTCGGCCGGCCGCCAGGACATGAGCGACGAGCTGCAGGCGATGTGCTTCCTCGCCGGTGCCAATTCGATCTTCTACGGCGAGCAGCTGCTGACCACCGGCAACCCGGACACCGAGCGCGACATGGCGCTGTTCCAGCGCCTGGGCCTGAAGCCGATGCAGGTGCACGTGGATGCCGAGGGCCACGATCACCCCGGCACGGTCCACGCCGACATCATCGAACTGCCGCAGCATCCGCAGAGCTGCGCGGCGTGATGCCGTGGCCCGCCCGGGTCGATCCCGTGCTGCTGGCACTGGTGGGCATGCGCGGGGGCGTGCCGGCCGTGCGTGCCGGCCGCGCGTCGTCCTGGTTGCGCCATGGCACCTGAGCGCCCGGACCTGCGCGCCCGCGCGCGCCAGCTGCGCGAGGACCGCGATGCGCGGCTGTTGCGTCGCCATCGACGCACGGTGCTGCGCCGCGACGGCATGCGCTGCGAGGTCGAGGACGGCGGCGGGTCGCGCTGGCTGCTGAATTTCTGCGGCAACGATTACCTGGGGCTGTCGCAGCACTTCGCGGTCTCGGGCGCGTTGCAGGACGCCGCGGCCACCGACGGCGTCGGCAGCGGCGGCTCGCATCTGGTCTGCGGCCATCACGCACGTCACGCCGCGCTCGAACGCGAGATCGCCGACTGGTTGCAGGTGCCGGCGGCCCTCGTGCTGGGCAGCGGCTTCGCGGCCAATCTCGCGGTGCTGCAGGCGCTGCTCGGCGACGACGACGTCTGCGTCCAGGACCGGCTCAACCACGCCAGCCTGATCGATGCCGCGCGCCTGGCCGGCTGCCGCCTGCGCCGCTATCCGCATGCCGATGCCCCGGGTGCGCTGCGCCAGTTGCGCACCTTGCCGGACACCGCGGCGATTCTCGCGACCGACGGCGTCTTCAGCATGGATGGCGACGTCGCGCCGCTGCGCGAGCTGGCGGTCGTCGCGCGTGTGCAGCAGGCGCTGCTGTACGTCGACGACGCCCACGGCATCGGCGTGCGCGGGCCCGATGGCCGCGGCAGCGTGGCCGAGGCGCGGCTCGACGTCGAGGCGGTGCCGCTGCAATTGGTCACACTGGGCAAGGCGCTGGGCGGCTACGGCGCGGTGCTCGCCGGTGATGCGGATCTGATCGCGCATCTGGCCGAAACCGCGCGGCCCTACGTCTACACCACCGCGCTGCCACCGGCCCAAGCCGCGGCGTCGCTGGCCGCGGTGCGTCTCGCGCGTCACGAGCACTGGCGCCGCGAGCGCCTGGCCGCACTCGTGCAGCGTTTCCGCACGCGTGCACTCGGTCAGGGTCTGGATCTGATGGCGTCGGACACCCCGATCCAACCGCTGCGCTGCGGTGACAACGCGACCGCGCTGGCGCTGTCGGCGGCGCTCGATGCGGCCGGCTTCTGGGTCACCGCGATCCGGCCGCCCACCGTGCCCGAGGGTCAGGCGCGGCTGCGGATCACGCTCAGCGCCGCGCATGCCGATGCCGACGTCGATGCGCTGATCGATGCGCTCGCACGCGCGCGCGATGCAGTGCCCGCGCAAGACCCGGCGGCCGCCGTCCAGGCATGACCGCGTCGTCGACAGACGCCCGCCGCGCGCTGCTCGCGGTCGGGATCGCACTGGCGTCGGCGCTGTTCTTCACGCTGACCTATGTGCTCAACCGCGCCAGCGCGAGCGGCGGCGGCCACTGGGCATGGACCGCGTGCCTGCGCTACTTCATCACCCTGCCGCTGCTGCTGCCGTTGATGCCCTGGCAGGGCGGCGCGATGCCGGTGCTGCGCGCGATCGCCGCACATCCCGGCGCGTGGCTGCGCTGCAGCGCGATCGGGTTCCTGCTGTTCTATTGCATGCTCGCCTACGCGGCGTCGAGCGGGCCGGCGTGGCTGGTGGCGGGCAGTTTCCAGTTCACCGTGATCGCCGGCATGTTGTGCGCGCCGCTGCTGTATCGCGATGCGCGCGGACGTGTGCCGCCCGTGGCGCTCGCCGTTGCGGCAGCCATTCTCGTCGGCGTGCTGCTGATGCAGTTCGGCCACGGCGGTGCGGGGCTCGGCGCCGCCGGCTGGATCGCGCTGGCCTGCGTGTTGACCGCGGCGGTCGCGTATCCGCTCGGCAACCGGCTGTTGCTGTTGCACCTCGAACGCACCGGCGAGACCCTCAACGCCACCCAACGCGTGTTCGGCATGACGCTCGTGAGCCAGCCGCTGTGGCTGCTGGTCGCCGCGTTCGCCTGGCACCAGGCCGGGGCGCCGTCGATGCCGCAGGTGTGGCTGGCCGCGGGCGTCGCGCTGAGTGCGGGAGTGATCGCGACGATCCTGTTCTTCCAGGCCACCGGCATGGTGCGCGACAACCCGGTGGCGCTGGGCGCCGCCGAAGCCATGCAGGCGGCCGAACTGCTGTTCGCCGCGCTGCTGGGCGCGCTGTTCCTGCACGAGGCCTGGCCCCAGGGGCGTGCCCTGCTCGGCGCCGGCATCGTGACGGCCGGCATCGTCGCCTTCGCCGTGCTGGTCGCGCGGCCGGCTGCCGGCAGCCCCCGCCGGACCCGCGCCCTGCGCAGCGACAAGGGCGGTTGAGGCCGCGACGACGATGACCGAAACACCGGACGACCTGCACATCGACATCGTCGGCGATGGCCCGCCGCTCGTGCTGCTGCACGGCTGGGCCATGCACGGCGGCGTGTTCGCGCCGCTGCGCGAGCGCCTGCGGCGCACGCATACGCTGTACATCGTCGACCTGCCCGGCCATGGCCACAGTCGTGACAGCGCGCTGCCCCTGGCGCTCGAACCGGTGGTCGGTGCGCTCGCGCGTGCCCTGCCGCCTGCGCCGTGGCTGGGCTGGTCGCTGGGCGGGCTGTTCGCGCTGCACGCGGCCGCCACCCGCCCCGACATCGCGACATCACTGGTGATGCTGTGCGCCAACCCGCGGTTCGTCAGCGCGCGCGACTGGCCGCACGGCATGGCGCCGCAGGTGTTCCGCGATTTCGCCGGCGGCCTGCGCAGCGACTATCGCGGCACGCTGGATCGCTTCATCGCGCTCGAAGCCTTCGGCTCCGATGATGCGCGCGGCGAACTGCGCACGCTGCGCGCCGAGGTGTTCGCACGCGGCGAGCCGGCGACGCGTGTGCTCGTCGACGGCCTGGGCCTGCTGGAATCGGTGGATCTGCGCAAGACGCTGCCCGGCCTGCAGGTGCCGAGCCTGTGGCTGGCCGGACGCCGCGATCGCCTGGTCGATCCGCGCGCGATGCACGATGCCGCCGGGCGCACCCCGGCGGCCACCGCCGTTACTCTCGACCATGCCGGGCACGCGCCGTTTCTCACCCATGCCGATGCGGTCGTCGAGCAGCTGCATGCCTTTCTTCCGGATGCGGCGGCCGCCGTCGCCGACGGACCCGACGTCCGCACCCTGCCGCAATGACCCGAATCTTCGACGCCGCCCACGTCCGCCGCGCGTTCTCGCGCGCCTCGACCACGTACACCGCCGCCGCTGCCCTGCAGCGCGACATCGAGGCCCAGCTGCTGGAATCGCTGGACTATCTGGACGATCGCGTGCCGGGCGTCGTGCTGGATGTCGGCAGCGGGCCGGCGCATGCGGCGCTGGCGATGCGCGCGCGCTGGCCCAAGGCGCGCATCGTCGCGCTGGATCTGGCGCTGCCGATGCTGCGCCAGGCGCCGGTCGGCGCAGGCGCCGGCATGCTGGCGAAGCTCGGCCTGCAGCCGCGGCCGGTGGACCGCGTGTGCGCCGACCTGCGCGCGCTGCCGCTGGCCGACAACAGCGTCGACGTGCTGGTCTCCAACCTGTGCCTGCAATGGGTGGACGATCTGTCCGCGGCCTTCGCGGGCTTCCGCCGCGTGCTCAAGCCGGACGGATTGCTGCTGGTCTCGACCTTCGGCCCGCAGAGCCTGATCGAGCTGCGCGAGGCGTTCGGCCATGCCGACGACACGCCCCACGTGAGTCCGTTCGTGTCGATCGGCGAGTTCGGCGATGCGCTGATGCGCGCCGGCTTCCGCAATCCGGTGCTCGATCGCGACCTCGCCGTGCACTGGCATCCGGACATGGCGTCACTGATGCGAGAACAGCGCGCGATCGGCGCGACCAACGCGCTCGCCACCCGGCGTCGCTCGATGACCGGGCGTGCGCGCTTCGCCGCCGCCGCCGCGCACTACGAGCAGTTCCGCACGCCGCAGGGCCTGCCGGCGAGCTGGGAATGGATCACCGCGATGGCCTGGTCACCGGCCCACGGCGCGCCGATCCGCGACGGCGGCGAAGAGCTGGCGCGCTTCGACGCGTCCGCGATTCCGGTGCGCAGGCGCAGCGGCACCTGAGCGCCGCGGCGGCGTCGAGTTCAGCGCCGCCGTCCTAGACTCCGTCCGAGTCGCCGATTTCCGGCTGCAGGACACTCCGATGCGTCGATCTCTCTCTCGCGCCGTGCTCGGCTTCGCACTGGCCTGCCCGGGATTCGCCAGCGCACAGCAGTACGAGATCGATCTGTCGCGGATCGATCCGGCGGCGGTCATGGCCACCGGGGGCGACGTGCTGCGCCGGGCCTCCACGCCCGCGATCGATTCGCTGTTCCAGGCCGTGCTGCACGCCTCGCGCCAGCCCGACGAAGCGCGCGCGCTGTGCGCGCTGTTCGAACCCGACGCGGCCCGCGATCTCGCCGCTTTCCAGCGCACGGTGGACCGTCTCGGTCCGGCCAGCCGCAACCGCTTCGCCAGCGCCTTCACCGATGTCGCGGTCAGCGGGCTGCAGGGCACGCCACAGCCCTTCGATCCGGCGGCCGCGCAGCAGGTGCTGCGCCAGGCCGCGGTGACGGCGACGTTGCTGCACGACGGTTTCATGCTCGGCATGACCGCGACCGGCACCGACGACGCCAGCCGTCAGGCCCGCTGCCGGTCGTTCCGACAGATGGTCGACGTGCTCAAGGACCAGCCGCAGCCGCAACGCGTGCTGGCCACGCGCTGGCTGCTCAACGAAGGCCTCACGCTCGTCGCCGACAGCCAGCCTGCCGGCTGATCCGCACCCGTCGAGCGCATCGCGACCGCACGGGCCAACGGCAGCGCGCACGCTCTTCGAATCCCGAATCCCGGCCTGATGCCTCACCCCACCTGCGCGATCCAGTCCTCGAGGTTGTAGTAGTTGCTCACGCGGGCGATGCGCCCGTCGCGGATCGCGAAGAACGCGCCGCCCGGCAGCACATAGCGCTGGCCGCGGGCGGGCGGCAGGCCGGCATCGTCGGCCAGGTACTCCCCGTGCACCACGTACTCGGCCGCCGCGCGGGTGCCGTCGCTGCTGGTCATCACCACGATGTCGTCCAGTCGCTCGCGATAGCTGGTGTCCATGCGCCGCATGAAGGCGGCGAAGGCCTCGCGGCCGGTCTCGCGGGCGCCCTGGTTGAGGTCGTGCGCCACGTCATCGGTCAGCAGGGCGAGCATCGCGTCGCGATCGCCGGCGTTGAACGCGGCGTAGTAGGCGCGGACGAGATCCGCGGTGGTGGCAGGCGAATCGCTCATCGGGCGAGTGCTCCATGGGCCGCGTCCAGCAGGTCGCGGTGAAAGAAGTAGACCTCGCGCAGCAGGAACTCGCGCTGGGTGCGGAAGGTGCGGAAACGGGTCGACGGCGTCGGCGAGCCGACCGCGTCGATACCGAGGCGGCGCGCGGCGCGCAGGGCGCGCGCCATGTGCAGGGGATCGCTGACGATGATCACCCGGTGCAGGTCGTGTGCCTGCATCAGTGCGCGGGTCTCGATCAGGTTCTCCAGCGTGGTGCGCGAGCGCGATTCGATCAGGATCGCCGAGTCCGGCACGTCGTGGCGCAGCGCGTACCGCCGCGCGACCTGTGCTTCGGAGAAGCGCGCCTTCGCGCCGCCGTAGCCGCCGGTGAAGATCAACGTGGGCGCATGACCGGCGCGGTAGAGATCGAGGCCGTGTTCGATGCGCGCCTCGAACACCGGCGACGGCACCGCATCGTAGGCCGCCGCGCCGAGCACCACGATCGCATCCGCCGGCCCGGCCTCGTCACGGTTGCCCACGTGCACGATCCACGCCGCCACCCCCAGCAGCCACACCACCGCGAGCAGCAGCAGGCGCAGACACAGGCGCAGGAATCCGAGCACGGGACGTCGGCGGCGGCTCATCGTGCGCGTCCGCCTGCTCACGCGCACCACGGCAGGTGGTCGGGATCGACGTTGCCGCCGCTGAGCACGATGCCGACACGGCGTCGTGAGAAGCGCGCCGGCTCGGCGAGCACGGCCGCCAGTGCGATCGCCGACGAGGGTTCGACGAGTTGCTTGGTGCGCACCACCAGCAGGCGTTGGGCCGCGACCGTCGCGGCGTCTTCGACCGCGATGACCTCGACCGCCGCGCCGTCGGTGCTGCGATGGCCGGAGAGGATGTCGAAGTTGGGCTGGCCCAGCAGGCCCCGCAGGCCGTCGCAGAGCGTGTCCGGCGTGAGTGCATCGACGCGGCGGCCGGCCTGCAGCGACCGCCGCGCGTCGTCCGCGCCGACGGGTTCGGCCAGCACCAGGCGCGTCGCCGGCGCATGTGCCTGCAGGGCCAACGCCGTGCCGGCCGCCAGTCCACCGCCGCCCACCGGCACCACGAGGTCGTCCAGCGTGCCGGCCGTCTGCAGCAGTTCCAGCGCCGCCGTGCCCTGACCGGCGATCACGTCGGGATGTGTGTAGGGATGCACCACACGCGCGCCTGTCGCGACACGCACCTGTTCGCACATGGCCTCGCGCGCGGCCAGGGTGGCCTCGCAGTGGTGCAGCACTGCGCCGTAGGACGCGATGGCGGCGAGCTTGGTCGCCACCGCGCCCTGCGGTACGACCACGTGACAGGGAATCCTGCGCAGATGCGCGGCCAGGGCGAGGGCGGCGCCGTGATTGCCCGAGGAATGGGTGACCACGCCGCGGCGCGCATCGGCGTCGTCGAGCCCGAATACGGCATTGCTGGCACCGCGGAACTTGAACGCGCCCGCGCGCTGCAGATGTTCGGCCTTGAGGTGCAGCGAACATCCGGCCAATGCATCGACAGAGCGGCTGCGGAGCACCGGTGTGACGTGAATCAGCGCGGCGATACGGGCGCTTGCGGCGAGCACATCGTCGGGCTGGGGAAGAGGGGCGGACATCCGGCAAGCGTAACGGAGCCTCCCATGCCTTTCACGGCTTGCGCGCGCCCGTGCCCGCAGGCTGCGTTCAGCCCCGGCGGCCGGCTTAAGGGCGGATTCAATACGTCGGGCCGAAGCTGGGACTCCGATCGGAAGGGGTGAATCGCCATGATCCGCAAGGCTTTGATCCTGCTCGCCTGCGCCACATTGGCCGGCTGCGCGAGCTACGGCTATCGCGGCGGCAGCGGCGATTACTACTACGGCTCACCCGGCACGGTGTACCGCAGCTACGGCGCCCCCTACGGCAGCGTCGGCTACAGCCGCTACGGCGGCTGGTACGGCGGCGCCGGTTACGGCTCGCCTTATGGTTACGGAGTCTGGAACCGCTACCCCTACGGGTATTACCGGCCGCCGACCGTGATCGTGCAGCCGGTGGTACCCGGGCGTCCGGGTCACCGGCCGCCGCACCGCCCCGGTCAGGGCCATGGCCACACGCGTCCGGATCGTCCGGGATGGAGCGGCGGCCGTCCAGGTCGTCCCGACAGCGGGCGGCCCGGTCGGCCCGGGGGCTCCTGGGACGGGCGCCCCGGCAGCGGGCGTCCCGATCGCCCGCGGCGCCCGCCCGATGCGGATCGGCCCGGGCGGCCCGGCGGCAGCTGGGGCAACCGGCCACCGCGTCCGGAAGGCAGCGTGCGTCCGCAGGGCCCGCGCCCGGGTCGCACCGAAGGCACATCGCGTCCTCGCCCGCCCCAGGCGTCACCCGCCGCGCGACCGGCGCCGCGTGTCGAGGGGCGTCCTGAGGCCCCGCGCCGTGAAATGAGGCAATCGGTCACACGTCGCGAAGCCCAGCCCGAATAAGGCTTGCGCAGTCGGTGGCGGCGCGCCAAGCTGGCCGCGCCTGACCGATTGCGTCGGTTTACGACCAAAAGGTCACTGCTTGTCGATACCCGGCGGAGGATCACCGGATCCCCCCTGTTCCGCCTTCGTCGGGTATCGGCTCTTCGTCCCAGCCCATGCGGCGTGGCGTCGAGCCGAAAAAAATGGGGCCGGATGTCCCCCGACATCCGGCCCCGCGCTTCCCCGGGTTGTGCTTGGCCGGCCCTGTTCCAATCTCCAGCCGCGCCCCCCTTTCAGACGCTCGCCGTCCCGGGTGCAGCCAGGATGTACGCAGAAACCATGCCAACCTTGGCGGCTCGGCCTGCCCGTGGCTCCGATCCGCGCGATAATCCGCCCATGCCCAAGGATTTCCACAGCTACGACGTCATCGTCGTCGGCGGCGGTCACGCCGGTACCGAGGCCGCGCTCGCGTCGGCGCGCGCCGGTGCGCGCACGCTGCTGCTGACCCACAACGTCGAGACCATCGGCGTGATGAGCTGCAACCCGGCGATCGGCGGCATCGGCAAGGGCCATCTGGTGCGCGAGATCGACGCGCTGGGCGGCGTGATGGCGCGCGCGGCCGACGCGGCGGGCATCCAGTGGCGCAGGCTCAATGCGTCCAAGGGCCCGGCGGTGCGCGCGACGCGTTGCCAGGCCGACCGCAATCTCTATCGCGCGTTCGTGCGCCGCGCCGTCGAGGCGCAGCCGAACCTGACGATCTTCCAGTCCGCAGTCGATGATCTGCTGATTCACGACGGCATGTCCGAAGGCGATGCCGTCCGCGGCGTCATCACCCAGGCCGGCCTGCGCTTCGACGCGCCGGCGGTGGTGCTGACCGCGGGCACCTTCCTCGCCGGGCGCATCCACATCGGCGAGGCGCAATCGGCCGGCGGCCGCGCCGGCGATCCGCCTGCGGCCACACTCGCCGCCAAGCTGCGCGAACGCCCGTTCGTCGTCGATCGCCTCAAGACCGGCACGCCGCCGCGCATCGACGGTCGCACGCTCGACTACGACGCGATGACCATCCAGCCGGGCGACGATCCGCGCCCGGTGTTTTCCTTCATGGGCACACGCGACGATCATCCGCGCCAGGTGCCGTGCTGGATCACCCGCACCACCGAACGCACGCACGACATCATCCGCGGCGCGCTGCACCGCTCGCCGATGTACTCGGGCCAGATCGAGGGCATCGGCCCGCGCTACTGTCCGTCGATCGAGGACAAGGTGGTGCGCTTCGCCGACAAGGACAGCCACCAGATCTTCGTCGAACCCGAAGGCCTCGATGTCGCCGAGATCTATCCCAACGGCATCTCGACTTCGCTGCCGTTCGACGTGCAGCTCGAACTCGTGCGCAGCATCGTCGGTTTCGAGCAGGCGCACATCACCCGCGCCGGCTACGCGATCGAGTACGACTTCTTCGACCCGCGCGGGCTCAAGCACACGCTGGAAACGCGCGCCGTCGCCGGCCTGTACTTCGCCGGCCAGATCAACGGCACCACCGGCTACGAGGAAGCCGCGGCGCAGGGCCTGCTGGCCGGCGTCAACGCCGCGCGCCGGGTGCGCGGCCTCGATGGCTGGAGCCCGCGGCGCGACCAGGCCTACATCGGCGTGCTGGTCGACGACCTGATCACCCACGGCACGAAGGAGCCGTACCGCATGTTCACCAGCCGCGCCGAATACCGGCTGCAGCTGCGCGAGGACAATGCGGACCTGCGTCTGACCGAAGCCGGCCGCAGTCTCGGTCTCGTCGACGATGCGCGCTGGGCGCGCTTCGAGGCCAAGCGTGAAGCGGTCGAACAGGAAAGCCAGCGTCTTCGCGGCCTGTGGGCATCGCCGCAGAACGCCATCGGACGCGCCGCGGTCGACGCGCTCGGCATCGAACTGCGCCGCGAAAGCAACGGCATCGATCTGCTGCGTCGCCCCGAGCTCGGCTATGCAGCGCTGATGCGGGTCGATGGCATCGGGCCGGGCGTCACGGATGCCGACGTCGCCGAGCAGGTCGAGATCGAAGCCAAGTATTCCGGTTATCTCGAACGCCAGCGCGTCGAGATCGAACGTCAGCAGCGCCAGGAAACCACCGCGATCGCGCAGGATTTCGATTACGCGCAGGTGCGCGGCCTGTCGGCCGAGCTCGCGCAGAAGCTCACCCAGGTGCGTCCGTTGACGGTCGGCCAGGCGCAGCGCATTCCCGGCATGACACCCGCTGCGATCTCGCTGCTGCTGGTGCACCTGGAACGCGCACGGCGCATGCGCGCGGCCTGAGCTCGTGACCCGCGATCATGTGCCGTTGCAACGGCGCATGGTCTGGTGGAGCCCGCTTCGATTCGAGGAGGTGCGGGATGGCACGACACGGCTTCGTGCGCGACGCGGCGATCGCGTCGCTCTGCGGGCTGGCGTACTGGGGCCTGGTGTCGATGGCGATCGACGGCGGCGAACCCTGGGATGCGGGCCACTACTGGACACTGTGGTATCCCGGCGCGCTGCTGCTGGCGGCGGCGCTGGGCTTCGCGCGTCCGGACCGGGCATGGGCCTGGGGGCTGATCGTCCTGCTGGCCCAGGTGCCGGTGGTCGCCGTCGTGTCGGGTGTCGGCCCGCTGCTGCTGGCGGGGCTGGCGTACGCAGCGGTCCTGTCGATTCCGGCGATGCTGCTGTCGTGGGGCGGTGGCTGGCTGCGCAGGCGCCGTCGCGGTTCGCGTTGAGCGTGTGCGGCCCGCAGCGCCACCGCCGACTCCGCGCCCGGCCATCACGATGATCGGCGGGGCCGGCATGCATCGACGCGACCTGCGGATGCACGCCGGCACGATGCCTGCGCCGCGCCGGAGCCGCGCGCCGCGTCATCCGGGCGACGGCGCCGCGTCCCGGAGGGAGGTCCGCGGCGGGTGACGCGCCGCAAGCCCGAACAGCGGCCGCAGCCAGCGCACCCGACGGATCAGCAGCTCGTGCAGCAGCAGACAGCCGGCGACGGTGATCAGCAGTACCAGCAGCGGCTCCCACAGCGGCCCGAGTTGCAGCGGAATGAGCCAGTACGCGGCGAGCACGATCAGGCTCTGGTGCAGGATGTACCAGGGATACACCGCCTCGCTGGCATAGCGGAGGCCGGGCCACGGCCGGTTCAAGAGCCGGGCGCCCCAGGCGAGCAGGGCGAGCAGGGCGGTCCATGCGTACAGCGCGTGCGCGCCCACCGAGACGAATTTCCAGGCGTACAGCGGCATCCATGCGTCCAGACCCGCGGGCGACAACGCGCCGGTGTCGAGCAGGCGGCCGAGCACGCGCAGCATCACGTAGACGGTCGCGCCGAGCAGGGCGAGCCCGAAGAGTCGCCAGCGATGCGTGTCCAGCGCGATCCACAGCGGGTCGCGCCGGGCGATCAGCACGCCGAATGCGAAGACCGGCAGGTATTTCGCATGATTGAACCAGTCGCCGACCACGGCGTGCGTCGACGGGTACCGCGGGGCCAGCACCAGCAGTGCGAACAGCAGCCACAGCGCGGGCACCGTCCACAGCAGACAGCGCCCGCGCGTGGTCAGCCAGTCGGCGAAGCGCGCGCCGCCGATCGCGCGCAGCACCGGCAACGCCAGCAGGACGAGCACCGTATAGACCCAGAGATAGGCCAGGTACCACAGGTGGTTCCAGGTGAAGCCGTACTCCGCGCCGGTGAACGTGCCGGCCGGCCACGGGCGCAGTTGCAGATACCGCAGCAGGAACACGGTGAACCCCGGCTCGACGGTGCCGAGCATCCGCGCCTCGCAGTACGCCTGCACCGGCACGATCGCGACGATACCGAACGCCAGCGGCAGCAGCAGGCGCCAACTGCGGTTGCCGATCAGACGCACGGGTGACTTCCGTGCCAGCACCAGGCCCAACGCGATACCCGACAGCAGGAACAACAACGACATCCGCCAGCGGTTGACCAGCACCATCGGCCATTCGACCCAGGCCAGCAGCGTCGGGCTCTTGATGTGGAAGCCCCAGTCGACCACGTAGACCATGCCCACGTGGTAGAGGATCAGCAGCGCGAAGGCGCCGACGCGCAGGGTGTCGAGATCGTGGCGGCGGTCCATGGGGTACGCGGGCGGGGCGAGGACGTCACGGTGCGCGCCGCCGCGGGCGTCTGCGGCCGTCCGGGGCTTCGTGGCGCCGTTCCGGGGACGAGGCGCGGGGGCGCAGGGACCAATGGCGCGGGCCGACCCGTGCCCACTGCCTAGAATGCGGGCATGTCCGATCGTCCCGCAGCGCCGTCCATGGGCGCAGAGCGTTATCTCCGCATCCGTCGTCCGGTCGAGGTCGGCTACTGGCTCGTCAGCTGCCTGCTCGCCGCGATCGGCAACACCGCCACCGCGCGGATCGACGTTGCGCGTGCGGGCCTCGACTACGCGCCCTGGCAGGTCGCGAGCTGGGAAGTCAGCAGTGCGCTGTCGGTGCTGGCGCTGGCGCCGCTGCTGGTCGGGTTCACCGCGCGCTGGCCGGTGCATCTCGACACCTGGATGCGACGGTTGCCGCTGTACGTCGTGGCCAGCGTGGTCTGGTCGATGCTGCATGTCGCGCTGATGCTGGGTATGCGAAAGCTCGTCTACGCCTGGCACGGCGAGGTCTATGCGTTCGACTGGGCGCTGGGCTACGAGTACATCAAGGATGCCCGCACCTTTCTCGGCCTCGTCGTGCTGCTCCATGTCTACCGCGCGCTGGTGCGCCGGCTGCAGGGCGAGGCGTCATTGCTGGCGGCGCCCGATGACGACAGCGCGCCGGTGGAACCGGTCGAGCGACCGTCACGGTTCCTCGTGCGCAAGCTGGGGCGCGAATTCCTGGTGGCTGCCGACGACATCGAATGGGTCCAGGCGTCCGGCAATTACGCCAACCTGCACGTGCGCGGCAAGGTGTATCCGCTGCGCAGCACGCTGGCCGAACTCGAATCGCGCCTCGATCCCGCGCGCTTCCTGCGCGTGCACCGCAGCCACATGGTCAACGTGGAGCGCATCGCATCGATCGAACCGCTCGACAGCGGCGATGCCCGCATCTATCTGCATGACGGCACCGTCGTGCCCTGCAGCCGGCGGCATCGCGAGCGGTTGAAAGCGGCGGGCGCCGGCGCGCTGCGCTGACGCGAGGTCCTGCGTCAGTTCGTATCGCGCGGCGCGGGCTGCCAGGACCACAGCAGCAGCACCAGGCCGACGATCGCCAGCAGTGCCGCGCCCGAGAGCAGGAACGGGTCCACCCACCAGGCGCTCGCGAAGCGGAAGTCGCCGGCGCTGATCCGGCGCCAGCCGGCGAAATGCTGGGTGGCGGCCACCACCGCGCCGAACATGCCGAGCGCGCTGGCCAGCCAGCGGATCGCCCAGCCGCGCGGGTCCGGCCACAGCAGCAGCAGGCCGAGCAGGCCGATCACGCTGCGCTGGGCGCGGCAGAACGGACAGGCGTAGACCAGGCCGGTGAGATCGAGCGCCCAGGTGACGGCGCAGACGAGCAGTGCGAGCACGCCGATCGTGCGGATGTGGCGGTGGAGGGTGGCGAGGCTCGGCATGGCGATCGGCGGACGGGACGGCCCGCCATTGTGAGGCGTGGGGACGGCTCAGCGGCCGCGGGCGCGCGCGAACGCGTCGGCCAGTGCGTTGTTCGCCGGCGGCGCGGACGTCGCGGGCTTGCCGCCCCCGCCCCCGGAACGCCCGCCGCGCGGGCCGCCCGGCGCACGCGATGCATTGCGATCCTCGCGCGATTCGCGCGCCGGCTTCTCGCCCGGCACATCGCCGAGGCGCCGCGTGAGGGCGATGCGTTTGCGCGCCACGTCCACCTCGAGGACCTTCACCTTGACGATGTCGCCGGCCTTGACCACGTCGCGCGGATCCTTGACGAAGGTGTCCGACAGCGCGGAGATGTGCACGAGACCATCCTGGTGCACGCCGATGTCGACGAAGGCGCCGAACGCGGCCACGTTGCTGACCACGCCTTCGAGAATCATGCCGGGGCGCAGGTCCTTGATGTCCTCGACGCCGTCGGCGAACTGCGCGGCCTTGAACTCCGGGCGCGGGTCGCGGCCGGGCTTCTCGAGTTCCTTGAGGATGTCGCGCACCGTCGGCACGCCGAACTTCTCGTCGGTGAACTGCTCGGGCTTGAGGCCGCGCACGAACGCGCCGTCGCCGATGATCTGGCGCACGTCGCGGCCGCTGCTGCCGGCGATGCGCTCGACCACCGGATAGGCTTCCGGGTGCACCGACGACGCATCCAGCGGCTCGTCGCCGTCGGCGATGCGCAGGAAGCCCGCGCATTGTTCGAAGGTCTTCTCGCCGAGGCGCGGCACCTTCAGCAGATCCTTGCGGCGCTTGAACGGGCCGTTCGCATCGCGGTGCACGACGATGTTCTCGGCCACGCCCGCCGACAGGCCGGCGACGCGGGCGAGCAGGGCGCTCGATGCGGTGTTGACGAACACGCCGACCGCATTGACGCAGTCCTCCACCCGCGCATCGAGCGCGCGCGCCAGCCGGTACTGATCGACATCGTGCTGGTACTGGCCGACGCCGATCGCCTTGGGTTCGATCTTGACCAGTTCGGCCAGCGGATCCTGCAGGCGCCGCGCGATCGACACCGCGCCGCGCAGCGAGACATCCAGACCGGGGAATTCCTTCGCGGCCGTCTCCGAAGCCGAGTACACCGATGCGCCGGCCTCGCTGACGACGATCTTCTGGATCTTCTGTTCGGGCAGCAGTTTCAGCAGGTCACCGGACAGCTTGTCGGTCTCGCGCGAGGCGGTGCCGTTGCCGATCGCGATCAGCTGCACGCCGTGTTCGACGCACAACTTGCGCAGGGCATGCAGCGACTGATCCCACTGCCGGCGCGGCTCGTGCGGATAGATGGTGTCGGTGGCGACGAGCTTGCCGGTCGCATCGACCACCGCGACCTTGCAACCGGTACGGATGCCCGGGTCGAGACCCAGCACCACCTTCGGGCCGGCGGGCGCGGCCAGCAGCAGATCTTTCAGGTTGTCGCCGAACACGTTGATCGCTTCGGCCTCGGCTTTCTCGCGCGCCTTGCCGAACAGATCGATCATCAGGTGCAGGTGGATCTTCGCGCGCCAGGCGAGGCGGCAGGCGTTGAGCAGCCAGGCATCGGCGGCGCGGCCCTGTGCGGCGATGCCGGCGCGGTGCGCGATGCGGCCTTCGGCGTAGGCGTTGCCTTGCTCGGCGTCGTGGCCGGGATCGAGCTCCAGGGTCAGGAACTCCTCGCGGCGGCCGCGGAACAGCGCCAGCAGGCGGTGCGAGGGAATCTTCGACAGCGGTTCGCTGTGGTCGAAGTAGTCCTGGAACTTCTCCGCCGCCTGTTCCTTGCCGGCGACGACCTTGGCGCGGATCACGCCGTTGGCGTCGAGCCAGTCGCGCAGTTCGCCCAGCAGCGTAGCGTCCTCGCCCCAGCGCTCCATCAGGATCGCGCGTGCGCCTTCCAGCGCGGCCTTGGCATCGGCGACGCCCTTGTCGGCATCGACGAAGCCGGCGGCGAAATCTTCGGGCACCTGCGTGGGATCGGCCAGCAGTCCGTCGGCCAACGGTTCGAGCCCGGCCTCGCGCGCGATCTGCGCGCGCGTGCGGCGCTTCTGCTTGTACGGCAGGTAGAGATCCTCGAGCCGCGCCTTGCTGTCGGCGGCGTCGATGTCGGCGCGCAGCTCCGGGGTCAGCTTGCCCTGCTCCTCGATGCTCGACAGGATCGCCGCGCGCCGGTCCTCGAGTTCACGCAGGTACACCAGACGCGATTCGAGATCGCGCAACTGGGTGTCGTCCAGTCCGCCGGTGACCTCCTTGCGGTAGCGCGCGATGAACGGCACGGTCGCGCCTTCGTCGAGCAGCGCGATCGCGGCGATCGCCTGCGCGGGCTGGGCGCCGATCTCGGCGGCGATGGTGTCGGCGATCCGACGGGCGAGGGCGGCATCAGGCTTGGACATCGGTTCCATACGGGCGCGCGGCAGCAGCGCCGCGTGCGGATTGTCGCCGCGGCGTCCGGGCAGCGGTACCCGTTGACATTGCGGGCGAACGTCGGCCGGCTCCGGTCCGCCGACGGATGGGAGCGCAACGTCGCGATCCATGCGCGCGCAGCGGCGCGGCGAGCGCGCGGCCGCCCCGATGCCCACGCTCAGCGGCGACGGCGTCGCCAGGGCAGGGGAATCGACAACAGGGCCCACGCGATCCACGCCAGGCGGCTCGACAGGCTCTCGCGATCAGGGGTGGCGCCTGCGTCTTCGGCGGCTTCGGGATCGTCCTCGGGCGCGAGGGCGAATTCACCGGCATCCAGTCGGCGGATCACATCCTGCGCGCGGGCCAGCTGGTCGTGGGGCACGTGCAGCTTCACGCCACCGATGGCCAGCCGCCACTCCCAGTTCGCGAGCGCCGTATGTGCATCGCCGACGTGCACATCGATGCCTTCGGCCTGCAACAGGCCGCTGGCGATCTGGGCCTCGAGCGGATCGGTGTAGCGGGCGACGATGACGTGCATGCGACGGATGGACGCAGGGGACGGCGACGGGCGACAGGGTACCCTTGGGGCCTGAATCGCATGTCACGTCAGGTGTTCGCATGGTCCGTCGGTCTCTCTCCTTGCATCGCGGTCCGGTCGCCGCGTCGCTGCTCGCCCTGGCGCTGGTCGCGTGCGGCGGCCGCGAGGCTCCGACGCCCGCGGCCGGTGCGCTGGCGCCCGAGGCGCCGAGTGAACGGGTCGACTGGCCGCTGCCGGCCACCGGCCCGGGCTCGTCGGCACCGGATCTCGTGGCCGGTCCCGATGGCCAGCTGGTGCTGAGCTGGGTGAACTCGCGAGAGGGCCGCCGCCACGTGTTCCAGTTCTCGCGCTTCGATCCCGCCACCCAGGCCTGGCGCAGCGCGCCGGCGACGATCGCGATCGGCAACCGCATGTTCGTCAACTGGGCCGATACGCCCCACGTGCAGCCCACGGCCGACGGCGCGCTGTGGGCGCACTGGCTGCAGCGCAGCGGCGAGGGCAAGTACGCCTACGACGTGGTGCTGGCGCGCTCGCGCGACGGCGGCTCGAACTGGGGCGCGCCGCTGGTGCCGCACGACGACGGCACCCAGACCGAACACGGCTTCGTCTCGATGTGGCCGCAGAGCGACGGCATCGGGCTGGCCTGGCTCGACGGACGTAACACCGGCGCGCCGAGCCACGAGGGGCACGAGAGCGGTGCCGGCCACGACACCCAGACCGGCGGGCGCCCGATGACGCTGCGCGCAGCGACCTTCGACGCGGCGATGCGCAAGACCGCCGAGCAGGAGATCGACGCCAGCGTCTGCGACTGCTGCCAGACCGCGGCCGCCGTGACCACGCGCGGCCCCGTCGTCGTCTACCGCGGCCGCACCGAGGGCGAAGTGCGCGACATCCTCGCCACCCGCTTCGACGGCAGCGCCTGGAGCGCCCCGCGCGCGGTGCATGCCGACGCCTGGGTGATGCCGGCCTGCCCGGTCAATGGTCCATCCGTCGCGGCCCGCGGCGATGCGCTCGTCGTCGGCTGGTACACCGCGCCCGACGGCGAATCGCGCGTGCGCCTGGCGCGCAGCGACGATGCCGGCGACAGCTTCGCGGCGCCGGTCGAACTCGACGCCGGCGCCGAGGTGCAGGGCCGCGTCGCGGTCGCGCTCGACGACACCCAGGCCTGGGCCGTGTGGCTGCGCGAGGACGGCGAGGGCGCCCAGTCGTTGTGGCTGTCACGGCGCAGCGCGGATCTCGCCACCGAGTACGAGCGCGTCGAACTCGCGCGCCTCGAAGGCCGCGGCCGCGCCACCGGCTTCCCCCGGCTCCAGCTCGTCGGCCGCGACGCGTACGTCGTCTGGACCGACGTCATCGACGGCGCGCCGCAACTGCAGGGCCTTCGACTGGTGCGCTGATCCAGCGGCCGGTGTGCGGGCGTGGGCATCCACGCCGCGCCGCACCGCACCGTCGCAGGTGCACGATGGGCCGACATGCGCGCGCATCGGTCGATGCCGCAGCCACGGAAACATCGCCGCAGGACATCCGCGGCGCGCGGTCGCCCGGCGTCATCGCGCGATGCCGCGCAGCGCCGGCACCGCGCGCGCACCTGCTGCCGGCACTGCCGCGTCGGGCCGCCGTCGGGCGGCCTCGATCCTCAGCGTTCGTGCCGCCAGTTCACCGAGCCGCGGTTTTCCAGCGTGCTCGATTCGATCTCCACGTCGAAGCCCGCGCGCAGCAGGTACTTGAGCGTCAACACCTGGCCGGTGCCGAGCAGCGAGACGCCGAATCCGACATACAGCCGCGGCGAGATCTGCTTGCCGAAACCGAGCACGCTGCCGCCGAGCGCGCGCGACTGGCTGATGCCGGCGTTGTCGAGGCCGATGCGGCTGCCGAGCTGGCCGGCGACCAGGTTGCCGCCGGCGTTGAGCGCGGCCGCGGCGGCGTCGATCTGCTGGCCTTCGTCACTGGTCAGGCTCGAGGCCGAACGTCCCAGCGCAAGATAGGACAGGGCCTGAGACGGGTCGCTCGAGGGATTCGTCCAGACGTTGACGCTCGGCGCCGACGCACGGCCGCTGACATCGATGCCGGCGGTGATGTCCTCGGCCTCGATGCGGCGCTCGGCGCGGACGTCGAGCACGGGGTCGGAGACCGGGCCGTTGTTGAAGACCAGGTTGCCGCGCGTCACCCGCAACTCCTGGCCGTAGGCCTTGTAGCGCCCGTCGACGGCGAGCCGGCCGTAACCGGTCATCTCGCGACCGGGCACCGCGCGCACGCGCAGCTCGCCCTTCATCCGGCCGTCGAAGCCGAACCCGCGCAGGCCCACGTTGTCGCCGACGGTCAGCGTGAGATCGAGCTCGAGTGCCGATGCGGTGCTGTTCTCGTCCGGATCCACCGGATCCAGCACCACCACGTCGGGCGATGCGGAAACGCCTTCGCTCAGGCCTTCGAGGTCCAGCAGCGCGACATCGACGAACACCTTGCCGGTGACGTTGAGCGGCTGCAGCGCGGCGTAGCGCACGGTCAGATCCGGCGAGGCGATGATGTGCATGTCGCTGGTGTCCGACACCAGCACGTCGGTGCCGCGAAGCGTCAGCACCACCGGCGTGCCTTCGCCCTGCCAGCCGATGCCGCCACCGATGTTCAGCGTGCCCTGACCCGAACGCACGCTGCCGGCGATGCGCGCGGTGCCGTCGGGCAACGCATCGAGGTTGATGTTGCCGTCCTCGAGTGCGATCGCCAGCGACGGAATCTCGGTCTTGAAATCGCTCAACCGCGCCTGGCCGCCGATCGTCGGTTGCGCGCGCGTGCCGCCCAGCGTGATGTCGGCGGTGAGGCGCCCGCTCGGCTCGACGATGTCGGGCGAGAACAGTTCGACGAAGGTCAGGTCTTCGACATTGGCGACCAGCGAACCCGACAGCGGGGAATAGGCATCCCAGCCGTTGCTGACCTGCGCCTGGATGCGGCCGACCTCGTTGAGCGTGGTGCTCAGCGTCGCGCCGAGCCGGGCCGCGTCGAATTCCGCATCGAGACGGAAGTCGCCGTAGGTCACCACATCGTTGCGGGCACGCTCGGACGTGCGCACGCCGCCGCTGGCCGAGCGGATGCTCGCGCTGCCGGCGAAGCCGTTGCCGACCGGACGCGCGCTGCCTTCGAGCGCGATCTCGCCGCGCAACACGAACGGGCGTCCGCCGTCCTGCTCGGGCAGATACGGCGTCAGCAGCGACAGCGGCAGGCCGGCGCCGTTGATCGACACGCCCTGGCGCGGCCAGTCGGCGCTCGCGCACAGCGAGCCGCCGCCACTGGAGGCGAAACAGCTTTCGCTCAGCGTGTAGCGCGTGCCGATCTGGCGGAACTGCGCAGGCGACTGCAGCGACCAGTTCGCGCCGGTGCTCGGCACCAGTCGCAGGTTCGACAGCGTGCCCTGCCAGTTGCCGCCCCGCTGCTGCACGTCGGCGGCGAGCGCGAGCGCCCCGATGTCGCCGAGCGCGTCGGCGTCCAGCGTGAGGTCCTGCACGGCGCCGCGCGCGCTGACCCGCACGGTGTCGAGCGCCACACCGGCCTGCACGCCGGTCGCACTGACGTCGAGCGCGCCGTTCGCGCGCTGCCACGGCAGGCGTCCGTCGATGCGCAGGTGCGTGGCCGTGTAGTCGCCGTAGCGCAGCGCATCACCGGTGAGATCGGCGGCGATGTCGGGCGCGGTGCGCGGGCCGGTCACGCGCACGGTGCCGCGCAGCACGCCGCCGGTGTCGGGCAGGAAATCGGCGAGCTGCAGCGGCGCCAGAGTGGCGTCGATGTCGAGGCGATCGGTCACGGTTGCGCTCGCGTCGACCCGGCTGTCGCCGAGCGACAGGGCCACCTCGCCCTCGAAATCGGTGCGGCCGGCATCGCCCGCGTCGGTGGCCGGGCCGTGCATCGCGAACGTCGCGCGGCCATCGAGGCGGCGACCGCGCAGGGTGCCGCCCAGATCACGAGCCTCCACGGCGACCTCCAGGCCGCCGTCGTCGCGCGTCTCGCCGGTCGTGGCGAAGCTGCCGTTGATCGCGCCCTTCCAGTCGCGAGCGAAGTAGCCGGGGTCGAAGCCCGCGAGCTTGGCGTCGACGTTCCACTGCAGCGCCGGTGCCCAGGCGACATCGCCGGTCGCGTCCAGCGTGCCGGTCGGCATGGTCACGCGCGCGGTCTGCAGACGCATGCGCTCCGCATCGCCGCGGCCGTCGAAGTCGACATCTGCGCGCAGGCCGTCGCGTTCGACGGTGGCCTTGCCGATCGCCGCCCACGCGGCGGTGCTGCCGGCGATGCCGAGATCGGCATCGGCACGGATGGGCGGTGCGGGCTCGGCAGCCTCCGGATCCGCGCCGAACTGCAGGCCGCGCGCGTTGGTGGCGAAGCGGAAACGCACGTCGCCCGGTTCGGCCACATCGGCGAAGCCGCGCAGCGTGATCCGGCCGTCGAAGATGTCGACGACCAGCGGATCGAGATCGAGGCGCTGGTCTTCCAGCCTGACCTTGGACGGTTGCAGCGCGATCCGGATCGGATCCGCATCGGCCTCGCCCCAGGTCGCGGTGCCCTGCAGCTCGGCAGCGCCGCCCTGGCCGTCGGCGCGGATGTCGAACGCGAGCGGCGTGCCGGTCTCGCCGCTGCCCGCCAGCAGTGACGGGTCGAGCCGCGTGGTCTCCGCGCGCAGCGACCAGCCCGGATTCTCGCGGCCGCGCAGCGTCAGCATCGCGCGCAGGCGCTCGGGCGCATGACCGACCACCGCGACATCGAGCTGCGACAGATCACCGCGGGCGACCAGTCCGATGCGCGGCCGCGTGCGCGCCGGCGGTGCGGGCATCAGCGCACTGGCGGTGAGGTCCATGCGGTAGTCGTCGTCTGGCGCGTACACGCCGTCGGCGGCGAAGCGACCCCGGTCGCTGTCGACGACGATGTTGGCAAGATGCAGTTCGCCCTGCTGCGCATCGAGCCCGCCGCGGACACTGCGGATGTCGATCAGCGACGCGCCGGACTGCTCGACGCGGAACCCGTCGATGCGGATCGTGTCGGCCTGCAGCGACAGCGGCAGATCGATACGCGGCAGCGACTCGGGCCAGCGCGGCAGTTCGAACGGGGTGTCGACCGGCGGCGGCAGCGACAGCACGGCGTTGTCGATGTCGAGCACGTCGAGGCGCAGGCGACGGCCGACCAGCGGCATCAGGGCCGGATCCACGGTCACGCGTTCGGCTTCGAACACCAGCACGCGAGGCTCGTCGCACTGGCCGTAGGGCACCGGCTGTTCTTCGACGTCGGGGCAGCTGCGCTGCACGTAACGCACGTCGACCATCGTCAACGGGCCAGATGCCGGGCCTTCGGCGGCGCGCCAGGTCAGCTCGGTGCCGGCCGGCAGGCGCGCCGCCACTTGGCCCAGCAGGAAGTCGCGGCCGCCGAAGGTGGTGAGCAGCCACCACACCACGATGACCAGCAGCACGATCAGCGCGGCGATGCCGATCGCGCTGCGGATCGCGAGCGTGCGCGCGCGTGCGCGCCGGCGCGCACGCAGTTCGGCGATCCGGGCTTCGCGCTCCTCCGGCGTCAGGTCGTCGGGCAGGCGATGGCGGCCGAAGACCATGTCAGAACTCCGCGCCGATCGACAGGCCGATCGTGAATGACGAGTCCGGGTTGTCGAGACCGCGCGCGACGTCGAACTTCAATGGACCCACCGGCGAGCGGTAGCGCACGCCCACGCCCACACCGGTGCGCCAGTCGGGCGAGCCGCTGTCGAACGCGTCACCGCTGTCGACGAAGACGGCCGCGCCGAGCGTGTCGGTGAAGTAGTGCTCGAACTCCACGCTCGCGGTCACCAGGTTCTTGGCGCCGACCGAATAGCGGCCGAAATCGGTGTCGATGCGCGGACTGACCTCGCGGAAGTTGTAGCCGCGGATGCTGCGGTCGCCGCCGGCATAGAACCGCAGGCTCGGCGGCATGGCCACCAGCGCGTCGGTGAAGGTGTGGCCGTACTCGCCGCGCACGATCAGCCGGTTGGACTCGCCGATGCCGCGGAACCAGCTGGCACGCAGGTGAAGCTGGGCGAAGGTGGCGTCCGAACCCACGCCCTCCACGCCGCCGCGCAGCATCGCCGTGCCGCCGATACCGGCACGGGGAAACAGCCGGTCGTCGACGTCGATGTACTCGGCGCGCAGCGACGGATACGCGAACGTCGCGTAGCGGTACTGCTGCGGGGCCAGCGCGCCTTCGCCGTCGTCGGCCTCGCGGAACAGCCAGCGCTCGCGCAGCACGTGCACCGACGCGACGAGATTGAGGAACTCGTTGTACTGGCCGTTGCGGCTGCCCACCAGCTCCACGCGCCGGCTGTCGATGTAGTCGGTCTGCTCGTCGGCGAACTGCAGGCTGGTGGTGTACCAGCCGTCGAGCCAGGCGAAGGCCGGAATGCGGTACTGCAGCGTGGCGGTCTTGCGCCGCTGCGCGTAGTCCACCTGCGCCAGCGCCTTGTGCCCGCGCATGTTGACGTAGCGCCGCTCGACACCCAGCCGGATGCCGGCGCCGCTGTCGGTGCCGTAGCTCACGCCGGAGGTGTAGATGCTGCGCTTGGCGGGCGTCAGCGTGACCTTGACCGGCACTTCGCGGCGCGCGTTGGCCTGGTCCACCTGGGGGTCGATGTCGATGTTGGAGAAGTAGTCCAATCGGCCGAGCGATGCACGCAGCCGGTCGATGCGGCCCTGGTGCCAGTAGCTGCCTTCCTCCCAGTAGACCAGGCGCTCGAGCAGACTGTCGTTGACGATCTGCTCGGGTGTCTGCTCGAACGTGGTCGGGCCCATGTTGTAGCGGTCGCCGCTGGTCCAGACCACGTCGATGTCGGCGGCGAAATCGGCACGCGTCACCTCCACCCGGCGCGAAGCGAACTCGGCATCGAAATAGCCGCGTTCGGCGAGGCGCCGGCTCATGTTGTTGCGGCTGGATTCGTAGTCGGCGTGGTTGAACACCGCACCTTCGCTGGGCACGAACCGGGCGAGGTCGCGCGCCAGGTACCGGTCGCTGCCGCCCTCGCCGATGATCGCGATGTCGCTGTTGCGCACGCGCACCGGCTGGCCCGGATCGACCACCACGCGTACCGACATCACGTCGCCCTCGCGATCGCGCTGCACGTCGATCGTGGGCGAGTAGTAGCCGAAGGGTTCGAGCGCCTTGCGCGTCTCGCGCTCGGCCTCGCGCAGCAGGTAGGCCATGCGCCGGCCGGAGATGTCGCGGCCGATCGACTCGTAGAGCGCGAGCGAGACGCGGACGTTCTCGGTCATCTCCTCGTCGAGGCCGACGATTTCGACACGTTCGACACGCGCGGCATGCGCCGCGGCCGACGACAACAGGAGGACGGCGGCGGCGAGATACACGGGAACGCGAGGCATCGCGCGAGGATACCGGAGCGACGTCAAGGCTCGATTAACAGGCTGCGGCGTGATGCGGCCAACCGGGGCGCAGAGGACCTTCGTACCCGCGAATGCCGGTTCCGTGAGTCCGGCATCGCGATGAAGCGAGGGCGCTGGATTCCCGCCTGCGCGGGAATGGCGGGCCGAAGGTGCAACGCGACAGAGCCGAGGGCCCGGCGTGCAGGCGGCGAAGAGTGAACGACAGGCGTGGCCGCCCGCCCCGAGCCCGCGTCATTCCCGCGCAGGCGGGAATCCGGTGCCCGAAGCGATCTGGCGGCCGTGTGCGCCGGAACGACACGGTCGCGGCGGCGCGTACTGCCGAGCGCCGGCTCCGCGCCAGCGCCCGCCGACGGCTCAGCTCGACAGATGCTCGATCGCCGCCACGCTGCCCAGGCGCTCGGACAGCCGCTTGAGCAGCGCAAGGCGGTTCGCGCGCAGCGACGCATCGTCGGCATTGACCATCACGCCGTCGAAGAACGCATCGACCTGTGGACGCAGTCGCGCCAGGTGGGTCAGCACCGACACGTAGTCACGCTGGGCCAGCGCGTGTGCGGTTTCGGCGTGTACGGCCTCGACGGCCTCGGCCAGCGCGGCTTCGGCTGGCTCGCGCAGCAGTGCCGGATCGACCGTGTCCGGGATCTCGATGTCGGCCTTGCGCAGGATGTTGCGGATGCGCTTGTCGGCGGCGGCCAGCGCCTCGGCCTCGGGCAATGCGGCGAAGGTGCCGATGGCGTCGATCCGGCGGTCGAGGTCGTACAGCGACGGGGGCTGCAGCGCGGCGACGGCGTTGAACTGCTGCACGGTCACGCCCTTGTCGGCGTAGTAGCCCTTCAGGCGGTCGAGGATGAAGTCGTAGAGTTCGCCGCGGTCAGCGTAGGCGCTCGCGCCGTCCTTGCCGGTGGGGAGTGCGCCGACCCGCTCGATTGCAGCAGCCAGCAGCGCCTGAAGATCCAGATCGAATCCGCTCTCGATCAACGTGCGCGCCAGGCCCAGCGCATTGCGTCGCAATGCGAACGCGTCCTTGTTGCCGGTCGGCTTGAGGCCCGCGGCGAAGCCGCCGGCCAGCGTATCCAGACGCTCGGCGATCGCCAGCACCTTGCCCAGCGGGGAGAGCGCGATGTCGTCGCCGGCGAAACGTGGCTGCCAGGCTTCGTCGAGCGCGTTGGCAAGCGCTGCCCGGTCAGCGTCTGACAGCGCCGACAGCGCCGGGTCCTGCTTGGCGTAGTAGCGCCCGGCGATGCCCTGCAGCTCCGGAAACTCGCCCACCATGCGCGACTGCAGATCGGCCTTCGAGAGCAGCGCGGCCCGCCTCGCGAGCGCGGCATCCACGCCGACCTGCGGCGCGATGACCTCGGCCAGCGCGGCCACGCGCGCCGTCTTGTCCGCCACGCTGCCGAGCCTGGCCTGGTAGGTCACGGTCTTCAGCCCGTCGTTCATCGCCGACAGGCCCTGCTTGAGGTCTTCGTCGAAGAAGAACTTGGCATCGGCGAAGCGCGGACGGATCACGCGCTCGTAGCCCTTGGCCACTTCGATCGGATCCCGCGATTCGATGTTCGCGATGCCGATGAAGTGCTCGGTCAGGCGCCCGTCCTGCAGCACGGGGAAGAACTTCTGGTTCGCTTCCATCGTCGCGATCAGCGCTTCCTGCGGCACGGCGAGGAATTCGTGCTCGAACGTGCAGGCGACGGCCTTGGGCCATTCGACCAGGCAGTTCACCTGCTCGAGATTGTCCGGTTCAATGCGGGCATCGCCGCCGAGCGCGCGGGCCACGCCTTCCACTTCGTCGACGATCCGCGCGCGGCGCGCGTCCGCGTCCACCAGCACCTTCGCGCTGCGCATCGCGTCGACGTAGTCGCCCGGTGCGGTGATCTCGACCGCGCGGTCGTGCATGAAGCGGTGGCCGCGGCTCGTGCGGCCGCCGCGCACGCCGAACAGTTCGGCATCGATGACCTGCGTGCCGTGCAGCAGCACCAGCCAGTGCACCGGCCGTGCGAACGCGTAGGCGTGCGCGCCCCAGCGCATCGGCTTGGGAATCGGCATCGCCGCGATCGCCTCGCGCAGCACGTCCGGCAGCAGCGCCGCGGTCGTCGCGCCCGGCGTCACCGCGCGATGCACGAAGCGCTCGCCCTTGGCGTCGCGGGTCTTCTCGAGCGCGGTCCAGTCGATGCCGGCCTTGGCCGCGAAGCCCTGCAGCGCCTTGGTCGGGTTGCCGTCGGCGTCGAGCGCGATGTTCAGATACGGGCCCAGCACTTCGGAGCGCTGCTCGGGCTGCTCGGTCGCCACACCCGGCAGCAGCACCGCCAGACGCCGCGGCGTGTACAGCGGCTTCGCATCACCGCGCTCGACGGCGACGCCGCGCTTGTCGAGTGCGGCCAGCACGCCGTCGAAGAACGCGGTGGCAAGGCCGGGCAGGGCCTTGACCGGCAGTTCTTCGGTGCCGAGTTCGATCAGGAGTGGATGCATATCGGTCATGGCGTGGTGCCTTCGTTCGTGTCGCTCGTCATTCCCGCGGAAGCGGGAATCCAGGGTCTTGCATGCGGTGGACTATCACGCGCTCCCCGCGGCCGCGGGGCGTGCGCGTCAGCGCTTGAGCCCCGGAAACCCCAGCGCCTCGCGCTGCGCGGCGTAGGCCTTGGCGACGGCCTGCGCCAGCGTGCGCACGCGCAGGATGTAGCGCTGGCGTTCGGTCACGCTGATCGCGCGGCGCGCGTCGAGCAGGTTGAAGCTGTGGCTGGCCTTGCACACCTGCTCGTAGGCCGGCAGCGGCAGGCCCAGCTCGACCAGCTTCAGCGCTTCGCGCTCGCAGGCGTCGAAGCGGTGGAACAGCTCGGCCACATCCGCGTGCTCGAAGTTGTAGGCGCTCTGTTCCACCTCGTTCTGGTGGTAGACGTCGCGGTAGGTCACCGGCGTGCCGTCGGGGCCGTGCGTCCAGACGATGTCGAACACGTTGTCGACGTTCTGCAGGTACATGCACAGGCGCTCGAGACCGTAGGTGATCTCGCCGAGCACCGGCTTGCACTCCAGGCCACCGGCCTGCTGGAAGTAGGTGAACTGCGTGACCTCCATGCCGTTGAGCCAGACTTCCCAGCCCAGGCCCCAGGCGCCGAGCGTCGGCGATTCCCAGTTGTCCTCGACCAGGCGCAGGTCGTGCACCTCGGGATCGATGCCGAGTTCCTTCAACGAGTCGAAATACAGCTCGACGATGTTGTCCGGATTCGGCTTCATCGCCACCTGGTACTGGTAGTAGCGCTGCAGGCGATTGGGGTTGTCGCCGTAGCGGCCGTCGGTGGGACGCCGGCAGGGCTGCACGTAGGCCGCATTCCACGGCTCCGGACCGAGCGCGCGCAGGAAGGTCGCGGGGTGGAAGGTGCCTGCGCCGACCTCGAGGTCGAGCGGCTGGATCAGCACGCAACCCTGCTTCGCCCAGTAGGCGTTGAGCGTCTGGATCAGCTGCTGGAACGTCGGTCCGGTCATCGGAAAAAGCGCGTCTGCGGCGGCGCGCTAGTATAGCCGTCCACGCCCCGCACCCCGCCGCGCACTGTGTCGCGACGCCATGGAGACGCCGGTTTGAACGACACGCGTGCGCCGCACCTGTCCGCCTTGCCCCGCACGCCGTTCGCGTCGGCCGCGCGGCTGCCGCCCGGCCGGGTGGCGCTGGAGCCGGTGATCGATGGGCTGGTGGCGGACGGGTTGCTGGCGCCGGCCGATGCCGAGCGCGCGCGCGTGGGCGGACGCGCCACACGCGGCCTCGATGCGGTGCATCCGCTGGTGCTGCTGGCCAACCTCAAGCTGCCCTCCGCACAGCGGCCGGGCTGCGAACTGGGCCTCGAGGCGCTGACCGAGTGGCTGGCGCGGGCCAGCGGCCGTGCCTATCTGCGCATCGATCCGACCAAGATCGCCGTGGCCGACGTCACCGATCTCGTTTCCCACGCATATGCACGGCGGCACCGCATTCTGCCGGTCGATGTCACGCCCACCCATGCCCGCATCGCCACCAGCGAGCCGTTGGCGGTCGACTGGCTGCCCGACATCCAGCGCCTGCTGCGCCGCGAGATCGAACTCGTCGTCGCCAATCCGCTCGATCTGCACCGCTACACGATGGAATTCTTCGGTGTTACGCGTTCGGTGCGCGGCGCCAAGGACATGCGCGACGGCAGCACCGAGGCGCCGTCGTTCGAGCAACTGGTGGAACTCGGCCGCTCGGGCGACGTCAACGCCGACGACCATCACATCGTCCACGTCGTCGACTGGCTGCTGCAGTACGCCTACGAGCAGCGCGCCTCCGACATCCACCTCGAGCCGCGCCGCGACATCGGCCGCGTGCGCTTCCGTATCGACGGCGTGCTGCACAAGGTGTTCGAGATGCCGCCCCCGGTGATGACCGCGGCGGTGAGCCGGATCAAGGTGCTGGGCCGCATGGACCTGGCCGAACGCCGACGGCCGCAGGACGGCCGCATCAAGACGCGCTCGCCCGGCGGGCGCGAGGTCGAGATGCGTCTGTCGACGATGCCGACGGCTTTCGGCGAGAAGGTCGTGATGCGCATCTTCGATCCCGACACCGCATTCAAGCCGATCGAGCAGCTCGGCTTCGAGGCCGGCGAAGCGAGTGCATGGAACGATCTCGTGCAGCGCCCGCACGGCATCGTGCTGGTCACCGGCCCCACCGGGTCGGGCAAGACCACCACGCTGTATTCGACGCTGAAGAAGCTGGCTTCCGACGACGTCAACGTGTGCACGGTCGAAGACCCGATCGAAATGGTGGCCACCGAGCTCAACCAGATGCAGGTGCACACCGCGATCGACCTGACCTTCGCCCAGGGCGTGCGCACGCTGCTGCGCCAGGACCCCGACATCATCATGATCGGCGAGATCCGCGACCTCGACACCGCACAGATGGCGGTGCAGGCCTCGCTGACCGGCCATCTGGTGCTGTCGACCCTGCACACCAACGATGCGCCATCGGCGATCACCCGCCTGCTCGATCTCGGCCTGCCGCATTACCTCATCGCGTCCACGCTCAACGGTGTGCTGGCCCAGCGCCTCGTGCGCACGTTGTGCACGCACTGCAAGCAGCCGAAGGCCGTCGATCCGGAAGGCTGGCGTGCGCTGGTCGGTCCGGCCAGCGACCTGCCGCCGCCGACCACGGCCTGCGGCCCGGTCGGTTGCCTCGAGTGCCGCAACACCGGCTACTTCGGAAGGCTCGGCATCTACGAGCTGATGACGATGACCGCGCCGCTGCGCGCGATGATCCGGCCCGACATGGAACTCGCCGGCTTCAGCCGTGCCGCCGTCGGTACCGGCCTGCGCACGCTGCGAATGGCCGGCGCCGAGAAGGTCGCGCTGGGCCTGACCACGGTCGAGGAAGTGATGACGGTGCTGCCGCCGCAGGAGTGAGGGGCCCGTCTCCGGGCGTGACCGCGCGGTCAGCCGTCGCGGGATGTGCGCAGCATCGCCAGTTGCAGTTCCAGTCGCTTGAGTTCGCGGATCATCCGGTTGGCTTCGAGATGACTGCCCATGTAGCTCTTGGCGAGCGTCGTCATCTGGAACAGCAACAGCGCACCGACGCCCCACTGCACGGCGTCCAGTGGCGCGGCCGCGGTGAGCACCCGCCAGAGCGCGTATGCCGCGCCCGCGAAGGCGAGCAGCATCACGGCGTAGACGAGGCGCATCGTGCGGCCCATCGGGCCGCGGAACAGGCCGAGTGCCTGCGGGATGTACCCCGTCGGGGCGTGACGGGCGAGAAGCGCACGGTCCTCTTCGGTCATGGCACGGCTGATCATTTCGTCAAACTTGTCCATTGCGAACTCCTTCAAGTCGCTCGCGCAGCTTGCGCCGCGCGTGCATGAGCCGGGTCTTGACCGTCCCCGGGGGTACGTCGAGCGCGATGGCGATTTCCGCCACGCGCATGCCTTCGAGGTGGAACAGCGCGAGTGCGGCACGTTGCGACGCCGGCAATTCGGCCAGGGCTGCGACCACACGCGTCATGTCGCTGGTGAATTCGGCGGTCTCGTGATCCGGCACGGGCGGCTCGGCCCCCTCGCCGGCCGCTTCCGGCTCGAACGGCTCCCGGACCAGCCTGCCCAGCACGCGGTAGCAGCGTCGCGAGACGATGCGATAGGCCCAGGCGGGAAACGCGACGGGATCGTCGAGCGCGGGAAGCCCTCGCAGGATTTCCATCCACGCGTCCTGGACCGCGTCGCGGGCGCGCTCGGGATCACCGAGCACGCGCCAGGCGTGCCGGAACAACCGCGGCTGCCAGCGCGAGACGAGGCGGCCGAGCGCCGCACGATCGCCGCTGATCGCCGAGGCCACGAGGTACGCGTCGTAGATGTGTTCGCTGTCGCGCATGGTCCCGTCGATCTGCATTCCACTCCACATCAGGTGCCGCGAAGCGTCGAACCGGTTCAATCGGTCTCGACACCGACGGGGATGGGAACGTTGGGGTGCATGGTGCATCGGTCCGGGCCGGTGGTGGCCGACTGCGACCCCGACAGGCGCGTGCCGGATCGGAGCGGCGGGTCGGCAATGGCCGCTCCGGGTACAGACAGGCGGGCCCCGGCATCGAGACGGGATCCCGCTGCGGCCTCGAAGCCTGGATACTCTGCGTCCCCGTTTCGGACCCGCTGCCCATGCCACAAACCCGCTCTTTCCTGATCGTCGAGACCGGCCAGCCCGTGCCATCAATGCGCCGCTACGGCGGATTTCCACATTGGATCCGCGTGGCGGCAGGGCTGGCGCAATACGCTGTCGATGTGGTCGACGTCGAGCGTGGGGCCGAATTGCCGGTGGCCGATGGCTACGCCGGTGTCATCGTCACCGGCTCCGGGGCGATGGTCACCGAGCGTCAGGACTGGAGCGAGCGCAGTGCAGCGTGGCTGCGCGAGGCCGCGCATGCGGGCGTGCCGATCTTCGGCATCTGCTACGGCCATCAGTTGCTGGCGCATGCGCTGGGGGGCGAGGTCGGCGACAACCCGCGCGGCCGCGAGATGGGCACCTTCGACATCGAGACCACGGCCGCCGCGCGTGACGATGCGTTGTTCGCGCCGTCGGGCGGGACGTTCAGCGCGCAGACCACGCATCTGCAGAGCGTGCTGCGCCTTCCGGACGGCGCGGTGGTGCTGGCACGCTCGGCACTCGAGCCGCATCACGCCTTCCGCTGGGGCGATCGGGCCTGGGGCGTGCAGTTCCATCCCGAGTTCAGCACCACGCACATGCGCGGCTACATCCGCGCGCGCTCGGGCGCGCTGTACCGCGAGGACCTCGACCCGGTCGCGCTGGTGGCCGCCGTGCGCGCGGCGCCCGAGGCGAGGGCGGTGCTGCAGCGGTTCGTGCGGTTTGTGGAGGCCGTGCCGCGGACCTGATGCGGCGGCGAGCGTCTCAGGCATTGGCATTTTGCTTTGTCTTTGCCTCAGCTGTTGCTGTTGCTGCTGTCGGCTTTTGATCGTTCGAGCCGTAAAGCGAGCCGAGCACCGGAGCCTGACGCGGTCGAAGAGGCGCCCATGTCTGAGCGAAGCGAGTTTGGGCGCCGTGCCGCGTCAGGCGAGTAGCGCAGGGAACCGATGCGGCTTCATCGCATCGGCTCGCGCCCGGCGACGGCGGTTTGACTCGCGCCTCCGGCACTCGCCCTTCGGGCCGGCTTCGCCGTTCGCCAGCGCATCCGCGCTGTCGTGCTTACTTTTGACAAGACAAAAGTAAGCCGCGCGAACAGCGCCGAAACTCTGTTCTTCGCGAATGATCTGAACCGGGCGGTAGCGGTGAACGAACGGAAAGCAGAGCAAGTACACGGCTTTCGCCCGCTTGCGCGTGCGAGTTCCTTTTTGAGGGACCAAAAAGGAACCAAAAAGTCCCTTCGCCGGACACTCGCCGATGCGATGAAGCCGCATCGGTTCGCTGCGCTCCTCGCCTGACGCGGCACGGCGCCCAAACTCGCTTCGCTCAGACATGGGCGCCTCTTCGACCGCGTCAGGCTCCGGTGCTCGGCTCGCTTTACGGCTCGAACGTCAAAGGCTGAAAGCCACAGCCACAGCCACAGCCACAGCCACAGCCAGAGCCAGAGCCACAGCCACAGCCAGAGCCAGAGGCAGAGGCAGAGCCAGAGCCAAGGCCGAGGCATGAGCAGGCGCAGCTGCCGGAGGCGCGGCAGGCGATGACGCAGCCCGAAGTCGACCAATCTGGCCGCCATGTCCCATGCAAATCGCGCTCCGCCGCCCGCCGGCCATGCGAGCCCATGCAGTACGATGAGCACCCCTCGCGGCAGTCCGCCGCGGGGTGCTCCCGGGACTGGACTAGGCGGCAATGACGATTCGGAAAGTAGGGGCCGGTCACGGCTGGACGTGGCTGGTGCAGGCGGTCAACGTGGGCCGTGGCAATCCCCGCGCGGTCTACGGCGCGATCGCCATCGTCGCCTTGCTGGCCCTTCTGCCCAGCGTGCTGCAGCTGGTGCTGCAGGTCGCCTTCGGACTCGATGCGCAGGCGCAGCTGGCGGTCATCGGCGCGACGTCGCTGCTGTCGATCCTGGTGTATCCGCTGCTGATCGGCGGCGTGATGCGGGTGATCGACGCCGTGGAGCACGGCCGCCCGGCAGGCGCTGCCGATGTGTTCTCGACCTTTTCCGCCGATGCCGGCGCAGGGCGCCTGGTCGGCTTCGGCGTGCTGATGGGCGCGCTGTACATCGTCACGTTCTATGCGCTGGTCAGCCTGTTCGGCGAGGGCGTGCCCGAGTGGTATCTGGAAGTGATGACGCTGTCGCAGGAGATGAGCGCCCAGGACGGCGCGCCCGCGTCGCCGCCGCAGATGCCCATGCCGCCCGCCGGCATCGGCCCGTTGATGGCGCTGGGCCTGCTGGTGGGCATCTATTTCGCCACGGTCTACGCGATCGGTCTGGCCCAGGTGGCGCTGGGCGGACGTCCGGTGATGGCCGCGTTCCGCGACGGCCTGGCCGGTGCGCTGAAGAACGCGCTGCCGGTGCTGGTGGTGGCGGCGATCGCGATGGCGGGCGGTTTTGCGCTGATGCTGGTGTTCGGCATCGTCGTGGTGATGATCAGCGTCGTCGCCAGCCTGGTGCATCCGGCGCTCGCCGGCCTGTTGGTGCTGCCGTTGTACATGGCGCTGCTGCTGGTGCTCTACATCGTGATGTTCGGCGTCATGTACGCGATGTGGCGCGACATCTGCGCGCCGGTCGACAGCGACGCGACCGGGCCGGCATCACCGCCGGGCCAGATCGAACTCTAGGAGACGTCGTACACGTCCGTCCTCCGCGAGGACGGCGATGCGGTGTTCAGCCGCCTGCGGGCCGATCAGGCCATCGTCTCCGGGGGGGGAACCCGATGACACCGGCGGTCCGCCAGACCGGACCGGACATGCGTCCGTTCGAAGCCGCGGCAATGAGGCGCATGCGCGGGCCGATCGCGCGTGGTGTCACAGCGGCCACGACGCGTCGAGTGCGAGCGTCAGACTCCGGTCGACCGCGCGCATCAGCAACGCCAGCAGCAGGAAGCAGGCCGGCAGCTGCAGCGCCAGCCAGAGCCGCACGGCAGGCCGGAGGGGCCGGGCGTCGGTCCGCACCACGCGAATGCCGGCGATCCGGTCGTGCAGCGCCTGGTGGCGCGGCGGCACCCCCGCCAGCGCATGTCCGAGGTTGAGGCTGAGCCACGACAGCAGGCCCGCCGCCTGGCGCAGGCCCGCGCGCAGAACGCGGGGTGGCAGGCCGTCGTCGTCGATCACCTGCAGGCCGAGCAGCCGTTTGCCCGGCGTCGCCTGCCAGCGGCCGCCTTCGAAACCGGCGAACCAGGCCAGCGACAGCAGGGCGAAGGCGAGCATCGGCAGCACGAGCAGCCGGGTCAGCGCGGCGGTCAGGGCCACGACCGCGGCATGCAGGGTGGGGTCGGCGAGCGAGGTCTGGAGCAGTGCCATGGGCGAGGCGCCGGCGTCGACGGCGGCCTGCATGCCGCCGACCATCGCCCGGGTCAACGCATCGAGCGCGCGGCTGCAGGCGTCGAGTCCGGTCGCGATCGGCCGATGCAGCGCGGCCGCTGTCAGCAGTGCGATCGCGGCGGCATCCAGGGACCAGGCCGCATAGCGATGCACCATCGGTGCGTGCGCCGGCGTCGGATCGCCGCTCATGCCTGTTCGTCGCGCAGCGATCCGGCCTTCGGCGCCAGCAGGCGGGCGGCGACGATGCCGGCCTCGTACAGCAGACACATCGGAATCGCCAGCATCAGCTGCGAGATCACGTCGGGCGGGGTGATGATCGCCGCGAGCACGAACACGCCGACGATCGCGTAGCCGCGCGCCTCGCGCAGCTGGTCGGTGGTCACCCAGCCCATCAGCACCAGGATCACCAGCGCCACCGGCAGTTCGAAGCTCAGCCCGAACGCGAGGAAGATCACCAGCACGAAGTCGAGGTAGGCATTGATGTCGGTCATCATCGCCACACCGTCGGGTGTCACCAGGGTGAGGAAGCGGAACACCGACGGCAGCACGAAGAAGAACGCGAACGCGCAGCCGATGTAGAACAGGGCCACCGCCGACGCCAGCAGCGGCATCGCCAGCCGCTTCTCGCGCTTGTACAGGCCCGGCGCGACGAAGGCCCAGGCCTGATACAGCAGCCACGGCATGGTCACCACCAGCGCGGTGAAGAAGGCCAGCTTCAGCGGTGCGAAGAACGGCGAGGCGACCTCGATCGCGATCAGGTGCGCGCCGTCGGGCAGCTTGTCGAGCAGCGGCTGCGCGAGCATGCCGTAGAGGGTGTTGGCGAACGGCAGCAGGCACAGCAGCACGAGGCCGGTGCCGGCCAGGCCGCGCATCAGGCGCATGCGCAGCTCGATCAGGTGTTCGATCAGGCTGCCGTCGCCGGTGTCGTCCTCAGCGTGCAGCGCCATCGCCGGACTCCTGTGGAAGCGTGGGAGACGGTGCCGGCGTGGGCGGCGTGGTGGGGTCGGCGGCGATCGCGCCTTCAGGCAACGGATCGACGGCCTCGCGTGGCGGCTCGCCGGGCATGCGCCGCGCGGTCTCGACCAGGTCCTCGGTCTCGCGTCGCGCCTGCTCGACGCCTTCGCGTACCCGCGTGCCCGCGTCGCGCAGCTGGGTGCCGACATCGGCGATCGACTGCTGGGCCTCGCGCACGCTGCGCTTGAGTTCCTCGGCGGCCAGCTCGCGGTCGAGCTCGGACTTCACCGAATACCACTGCGACCGCGCGCGGCGGATCCACACGCCGGCAAACCGGGCCGCCTTGGGCAGACGCTCGGGGCCCAGCACGATCAGGGCGATCAGCCCCAGGATCAGCAGTTCGCCGGTGCTTATCCCGAACATCGGTGCAACAGACGCCGCGCGTCAGCGCGGCACGTTGTCGTCGTGACGTGCGCGCTCGGTCGAGGCCGGATCCTTCGAACGGTCGTCGAGACGCTCGGGCGTCTCGTCCTCGTGCATGCCCTTCTTGAAGCCCTTGACCGCCTCGCCGAGGTCGCGCCCGGCGCCGCGCAACCGTTTGGTGCCGAACACCAGCAGGACGACGAGCAGGACGATGAGCCAATGCCAGATGCTGAAACTGCCCATGGCAGGTACCGGTGAAGTCGGGTGGACGGCGAGGATACCGCAAGCGGCGGCGCAGGCCGGTTACGTGCCGCCGATCGATCAGTACTCCGGCAACGGCTCGACCGTCGCCGGCTGGTCGTCGACCGTCTCGAAGGCCTGCGGCCGCGGGTCGTTGTGCTGCGCGGGGATCGTCGTCGCCTCGGGCACGTCGCGGATCGGCGGCGCGCCGGCCGGCGTGCGCGCGACCGGCACGGCACTGCCGCCGCGGGCGACGCGCGCGGTGGCACTGGCTTCTTCCAGGCGATCGCGGAAATCGACGATCGCGTTCGACGGCGCCTGGCCGGCGCGGTTTTCGAGAATCGCGCGCGGCGTGCTGTTGGGGCCGTAGACCGCCACATTGGCGTCGTCGTCGATCTGCAGCACCGCGCCGTCGAGGGCGACGCCGGCGAACAGGCCGCGTGCACGCGACCACGACCAGATCTCGGCCTTGAGCTGGCCGTCGGTCAACGCCGCGGCGTTGCGGCCCACCGGGCCGGCGGCGACGCCGGCATCGGCGCCGAGGGTGAACTTGCCGTTGACGATGGATTCCAGGCTGCGCTCGTTGCGGAACACCAGCACCACGTCCGACGACTGCACACCCGCCTGGAAGCCGATGCTGCCGCCGGTGATGCGCACGAAGGCGGGATTCGACCAGGTGCCGTCGGCGGTGCGCACCGACATCAGGCCGTGGCCGCGGCGTCCGCCGATGATCAGGCCGGCCTTGACGGTATCCGGAATGACGACGATCGCGCGGGCTTCGTCGAGCAGCTTGTCCGGGATGCCGGATTCCGGGATCGCCTGGATCTCGCCCAGCACGCGCACCGCGTTCTGGGCGCGGGCGTCCTCGCGCGGGCCGGCGAATGCGGCGCCTGCGGCGAGCGAAAGGCCGAGGGCGAGCGCCAGCAGGGCGCGGGGGCGGCGGATCGTGGTCATGCGGACTCCAGGGGCGGCACGTGCCGCGGATCGGACACGGATTCGGACAACAGGCGGCAAACGGAGTTCAGGCTAGTGACGGTCGAATGAATCGCCGGTGAGTTCGACCCGCGTCGCCCGGCCTGCCCAAGCGCCGGGGCGCCTGCCATCCTATGCGGATGAACACGCCCGCTCCTACATCCGTTCCCGCCGTCGTCCTGGTGAATCTCGGCACCCCCGATGCGCCGACGCCCAAGGCGGTCCGCCGCTATCTCGCCGAGTTCCTGCACGACCACCGCGTGGTCGCGCTGACCCGCTGGCTGTGGTGCCCGATCCTGCATTTCGTGATCCTGCCCTTCCGCTCGCCGCGCGTGGCCAAGCTCTACGCCGGCGTGTGGATGGACGGCGGCTCGCCGCTCGCGGTGCACACCGCGCGGCTGACCGAAGCCGTGCAGCGCGAGATGCCGGAGGCGCGCGTGGTCCACGCCATGCGCTACGGCAACCCGTCGTTGCGCACCGTGCTCGAAGAGCTGCGCGACGCCGGGCATCCACAGGTGCAGGTGCTGCCGCTGTATCCGCAGTACTCGACGACGACGACGGCCTCGGTCGGCGACATCGTCAATGCGGTGTTCGGCGCCGACGGCCGCGCGCGGATGCGTGCCGACTATCACGTCGATCCGGCGTGGGTCGAGGCCGTGGCCGCGTCGATCCGCGCGCACTGGGCGGTGCACGGCCGCGGCGAGCGCCTGCTGTTCTCCTTCCACGGCATTCCGCAGCGCCTGGCCGACGCCGGCGACCCGTATCCGCAACAGTGCCGCGCCGGCGCCGATGCGATCGTGCGCGCGCTGGGCCTGCGCGAGGACGAGGCGCTGCTGACCTTCCAGTCGCGCTTCGGACGCGAACCCTGGCTGCAGCCCTATACCGACGAGACGCTGAAGGCGCTCGGCGGCGAGGGCGTGCGCACGCTCGACGTGGTCTGCCCCGGCTTCGCGGTCGACTGTCTGGAAACGCTGGAGGAGATCGCGCTGCAGAACGCGGAGATCTTCCACGAACACGGCGGTCAGGCGCTGCGGTACATCCCCTGCCTCAACGATGCGCCGGTGCACGCACAGGTGCTGGCGGCACTGGCACGTCGCGACCTGGAGGCGGGCGCGTGAGCGGCGCGGTCGGCGGCCAGCCGTTCGAGGTCGAGATCGGAATCGGCACGGTGCGCGGCCTGCGCTTCGGCGCGCCCGGTGGCCGGCGCGTGCTCGCGCTGCACGGCTGGCTCGACAACGCGGCGAGCTTCGTGCCGCTGGCGGCGCATCTGGACGGCCTGGACATCGCCGCGCCGGACCTGCCCGGCCACGGCCGCAGCGCGCACATGCCGCCGGGCACCGACTACACCTTCGTCGGCGCCGTGCACCAGGTGCTCGACGTGGCCGACGCGCTCGGCTGGGAGCGCTTCGCGTTGCTCGGCCATTCGATGGGGGCGGGCATCGCCAGCCTGGTGGCCGCGGCGGTGCCGGAGCGGATCGAGCGCTTCGTCGCGATCGAAGCGCTGGGTGCGTTGCCCGAGATCGTCGAGCAGACCGTGCCGCGTCTGCGCGATGCGGTGACATCGGCGCGCGGTCTGCCGCAGCGGGCGCTGCGGGTGTTCCCCGATCTCGATGCGCCGGTGCGCGCGCGCATGCGCGTCAACGCGCTGACCGAGGCCTCGGCGCGGCTGCTGGTCGAGCGCGGCGTGCGCGACGTCGACGGCGGGCATGTGTGGTGCAGCGATCCGCGGCTCACCGTGCCCACCGCGGTGCGCATGACGCCCGACCAGGTCGATGCCCTGATCGGAGGCATCGAATGCCCGACCCGGGTGATCTACGCCGATCCGCCGCAGCCGTATCTGCCCGAGCCGGACCGTTCGCGGCGCGCACGCCTGTTGCCCGACGGCGATCTCGTCGTCATCGCCGGCGGCCATCACCTGCACATGGAACAGCCGGGCGAGGTGGCCGCGGCGATCGGCGATTTCCTGCAGCGCCCGGACTGACGCGCGATCGCCGACGGTGCGCCGACGTGCGCGCTCAGGCGTTGAGCAGCGCGTGCAGGTCGCCCTTGAGCCGGCGCCCGTGGTCGCGGAAATAATCGCGCGCGTCGCGCCAGTCCGGGCAGCGCGCCTCGACCTCGCGCCAGAACGCGCGCGAATGGTCGGCGTGGATCAGGTGGCAGAGTTCGTGCACCAGCACGTATTCGAACGCCGCGGGCTGGCCCAGCACCAGCGCCAGATCGAGGGTCAGGGTGCCGTCGGGCGCCAGTGAGCCCCATTGCGAGGACATCACCTTGAGCCGCACGCGCGACGGCGGGCGCGGCAGGCCGGCCAGATAGGTCGGCATCCAGCGGGCGATGTCGGCGCGCGCCTGGGCTTCGTAGAACTCGCGCAGTGCGCGTCGCAGCGCATCCGGTCCGGCCTGCGCGGGTGCGGCGAAGACGATGGTGCCGTCGTCGCGCAGCTGCGCATGGCTGTAGCGGCCCGGCTCCCAATGCACCGCGTGGCTCGCATCGCGCAGTGGCAGCGCGGTGGTCGTGTCCCGCCGCAGCGGCAAGGCGCTGCCGTGTTCGGCCAGCTGGGTGGCCAGCCAGTCGCGGTGCTCGCGCAGAAACGCATCGCCTGCTGTCAGGCTGGCGCGCAACGGCAGCGTCAGGCGCGCCCCGCGTTCGCTGACACTGAGGCGGATGCGCCGCGCACGCGGATCGCGCACGCGGGTCACCTCGATCTCGCGCCCGTCGTCGAGCCGGATCCGCAGCGTCTCGCGCTGCATCGGAACGGATCGGGTGGATGGCGACAGCAGGCGCGACAGAGACGACATGCGCCGATTGTATGCGCTGCGCGTGTCGCGACATGCGCGCCACGACGTGTGCGCATGCCGCGAGCCCGTCATTCCGGCGGCTTCCAACGGCCGCATGTCCGGTCTCGCGGGAATCCACCGTCTCGACGCTTCGACCGTCCGGTGGATCCGCCTTCACCGCTATGGCGACGACACGCCAGAGCGGTCCCGACGTCGCGCGGCTGCGGTTATTCCGCCTTCGACAGCTTCAACGCGCCTTCGAGCACCGTGAACAGGCGCTTGAACTCGCCGCGCATCAGCGCGAAGCGCGCGTCGAGTTCGGCGCGCATGTCGTCGTTCTCGGTGTGCTCGAGCGAATCGAGTGCACCGTCGAGCAGCTTGAACTTGCGGATGATCAGATCCTCGCCGAGCACGAACGAGACGTGGTCGTCGAGATTCAGTGCGAGCTTCGTCACCTGCTTGCCGGCATCGAGATGCCGGGTGATCTCCTCGCACTGCAGGTCCTGGCGCTGGCAGCGCACGATCGCGCCCTGGTCCGAGGGATCCTTGAGCTCGCACTCCTCGCCCAGCGTCAGCCCGTCGGGCAGCGGCTCGCCGGCGATCCAGCCGGTCATCACCACACGCGGCGACACTTCGGCATTGAGCGGCAGCGCGGGAAAGCTGCCGAGCGCGGTACGGATCTCCGACACCACGTTCTCCGCGCTCTTGCGGCTGGAGCTGTTGACCGCGACCACGCCGTGCTCGGTGTCGATCAGTGCATCGCTGCGCACCGGCTTGACGAACGCGCGCGGCATCAGTTCCTGCAGCAGATCGTCCTTCATCTGCTTGCGCAGCTTGCCGCCGGGCTTGCGCCCCTGCTTGTCCTCGAACTCCTCGATGCGCCGTGCCAGCAGTTCGTTGACCACCGGGCCGGGCAGGATCTTCTCCTCGCCGCCGACGGTGACCCAGATCGCGTCCTCGATGCGATGCGTCATCGCCTCGCCGTCGCGGGCGATCGGCGAGACGAAGCCGCGCGAGGACATTTCGAGCGGACCGACCGGCTTGAGCGGAAATTCGGCCAGGCGCGCCTCGAGTTCCGACAGGTCGAGGGCGGTGGGGAAGCGGAACAGGGTGAGATTTCTGAAGAACATCGAAGGGCCGTGGTCAGTGATCGGGGGGTGGTGAACAGAACGAGATCTTCGTCATTCCCGCAGACGCGGGAATCCAGTGTCCGTGCTTCGCGAGCGCCGGAAGCCGCTGGAGTCCCGCTTCCGCGGGAGTGACGGATGCGGCGGGCGCCCAGCGTCAGGACGGCGACGCGTCCGCCATCCACGCGTGTGCGTCGGCTCGGGCGGTGTCGGGCATCGAAGCACCCAGCGAGAGGAAGTCGAACAGCTTCGGGTCGCTGAGCTGCGAGGGCCGGATATCGCCGAGCGCGCGGGCGATGGTTTCGATGCGGCCGGGCGTGTCGCGTTCCCACTGCCGCATCATCAGGCCGACCTGCTTGCGCTGCAGGTTCTCCTGCGAGCCGCAGAGGTTGCAGGGAATGATCGGGAACGCCTTCGCCTGCGCATACGCGGCGATGTCGTCCTCGGCCGCGTAGGCCAGCGGACGGATCACGATGTGCCGGCCGTCGTCGCTGCGCAGCTTCGGCGGCATGCCGCTGAGCTTGGCGTGGAAGAACAGGTTGAGGAAGAACGTCGCGACCAGATCGTCGCGATGGTGGCCGAGCGCGATCTTGGTGAAGCCGTTGGCTTCCGCGTAGGTGTACAGCGCGCCGCGACGCAGGCGCGAACACAGCGAGCACATCGTCTTGCCTTCCGGGATCACCCGGCTGACGACCGAGTAGGTGTCCTGCTCGATGATGTGGAAGTCCACACCCAGCGATTCGAGATACGTGGGCAGGATGTGCTCGGGAAAGCCGGGCTGCTTCTGGTCGAGATTGACCGCGGTGATCGAGAACCGCACCGGCGCCTTCTTCTGCAACTGCAGCAGGATGTCGAGCATCGTGTAGCTGTCCTTGCCGCCGGACAGGCACACCATCACCTTGTCGCCGTCCTCGATCATGCCGAAGTCGGCGATCGCGCGGCCCACCTGGTGGCGCAGGCGCGTCGCCAGCTTCTGCGCATCGGGCGTATCGGGTGCGCCGCGGCGTGGATCCCGCGAGCGCGGCAGGGGTTCGTGCAGGGGCAGGACGGTGCTCATCGGGCCTAGTTTACCGGGCGGATCCGGCGCGTCGCGCCCACACGTGCCGCGCGGCACGTGGCGGCCTGCGTTCAGCCGCATCGGCGCCACCGCCGCTAGACTGCGTCCCTCGCCGGGCCTTCCGCGCCCGCCCCGGAGCATCGCCCTCGTGGATTCCATCGCCTGACATCCGGTTGCCTGCACGCCCGCGCCGGGCCTGCACCTGTCCGCTGTTGCTGCGAGGTCTCCCATGCCGTCTCCGTCCTGCCCGCGCGCGCATCGCGCCGGCGCTGCCGTGCCGTCCCCGATCCTGCGCGCCCGACACCTGTCGGCCGTGCGCGGCGACGGCCGCGCGCTGTTCACCGGTCTCGAACTCGTCCTGCCACGCGGCCCCGTCGCACTGATCGGCGCCAACGGCAGCGGCAAGACCACGCTGCTGCGCCTGCTCGCCGGTGCGTTGCCGCCGGGCGAGGCGAGCATCGATACCGACGCACGTATCGCCTGGCTGCCGCAGCTGCAGGACGCATTGCCGGCACGCGTCGTCGATCTGCTGGGCGCGGGCCCGCACGTGGATGCGCTGCGCCGCGTGCTCGCCGGTCGCGGCGATGCGCGCGATCTCGCCTGCATCGACGACGACTGGACGCTGGAAGCCGATCTGCGTGCGCAGCTCGATGCGGCGGGGCTCGCGGCCGTCGATCTCGATGCCGATCCCGCGCAGCTGTCGGGTGGCGAACGCCAGCAGCTGCGTCTGCTCGCGTTGCTGCGCGGCGACGCGGGCGTGCTGCTGCTCGACGAACCCAGCATCTTCCTCGATGCGGCGGCATCCGCGTACTGGCGTGACCGGGTACTGGTGCATCCGGGCGCGGTCCTGGTGGTGACGCACGACCCTGCATGGCTCGCGGCGATGCCCGGCATCCTCGAACTGCGCGACGGCGCGTTGCACCGGACCGACGGCAATCTCGACGTCTGGCGCGCGGCGCAAGCGGCGCGTCGCGCACTCGAAGCGGAGGCGCTGGACGCGGCGCGCACCGAGCGGTCCCGGACACGCCGCGATGCGATGCTCGCGCGCGCACGCATCGAGCAACGCAGCGCGCGGGGGCGGCGCGACGCACGCACCGAGAACCAGTCGCCGCTGCTGCTCGATCACCGCGCCGATCGCGCGGATCGCGCCCGTGCACGCACGCAAGCCGGGCTCACTAGCCGTGTCGACGCCGCCGATACCGCGGCGCGCCGCGCCTACGCCGCGATGGAACACGTCGCCGCGCCGGACTTTGTGGACCGCGTCGCGCTGGCGCTGCCGGAAGGCCGGCGGATACTCACGTTCGAGGACGTGCACCCGTGCGCGCCGTCACCGCGGGGCGCGCTCACCTGGACCTGCAGCGGCCCGGTGCGCATCGGACTGGAAGGCCGCAACGGCAGCGGCAAGTCGACGCTGTTGCGTGCAATCGCCGGGCACGGCCCACTCGCGCACGGCCAGGTGACTGCGCATGTGCCGGTGCAGTCGCTCGATCAGCATCTCGCGGCCCTGCCCGCCGCGACGCCGGCGCTCGACTGGCTGCAGTCGCGGATGCCGGACATCCCGCCGGCCGGGATCGCGACCCGCCTCGCGCTGCTGGGATTGCCCGGCGCGCGCGCGGCAGGCACTGGGGACACTGTCGGGTGGCGAACGCATGCGCGTCGCCATCGCCGCAGCCGCCGGGTCGCAGCCGGTCGCGCCGCTGTTGCTGCTCGACGAGCCGGCCAGCCATCTCGACTTCGACAGTGTCGACGCGCTCGTCGCGTTGCTGCGGGCCTGGCCCGGCGCGCTGCTGGTGGTCAGTCACGACACGGCCGTGCTCGATGCGCTCGAACTGACCCACAGGCTGCAGCTCGATGGCGACACCCTGACCGTCGCATGACGGCACCGCATACGACACGGGCGCCGTCCGGCGCCCGTGTGGATCACCTGCGGCGCGCCCTGTTCAGGGCACCCACACCAGGTTGCGGGTGTTCGCGTCGGTGGTGATCTCACGCACCCGGCCGTTGCCGTCGAACTGCACCTGGAACTCGGCGAAGCTGCTCATCCAGTAGCGCCACAGGTCGGCGCTCAGATCCGGGTTCTCGCTGCTGATCGGATAGCCCAGCGCCATCAGCACCTGTTCGCGGGTCATGCCCGGGGTGATCTTGGCGCGCTTGATCGCGTCCTGGATCTTGGCCGGATAGCCGGCGATCTTCGCCGCCGGATCCTCGGTCACCACATAGCGGCGGGCGAAGTCGGCCAGGCCGATGTCGCGGCTGTAGTCGTTGCCGATCGCCTGGCGCTCGCCATCGATACGCACGTTGATGCGCTGGCGGCCGTAGCCGGTGACGCTGACGGGCGTGCCCACCGGAATCACGCGCTTGCCGTTCTCGGCGTAGTTGCTGTCGCTGATCCAGCTGCCGTCGCTGCGCATGTTGCAGCACAGGTAGCCGTCGTATTTTTCCTGGGCGGAGACGCCGGCAGCGGCGGCGAGCAGGGCGGTCGCGAGGAGGGCGGTGGCGGGGCGGAGCGGGGTCTTGCGCATCGTGGACGTCCTTGGCGGATGCGGTCGGGGCGCCGCGAGCGGGAGCGGCGCGCGGTCGTCCGGCGCGGCACGCCATCCCCGTCTGGCGTGCCGCGCATTCTTGCAGGCCGTCCGGCGGCCGCCAAGAGTGGCGGACGGGGCATCGGGTAAGCTCGGGGCATGGCGCTCGAGCCCATCGACGACAGCGGTCACGAGGACACCGCCGGTTTCCGGCTGGTGGCCTTGCGTCGCGAGCATCGCGAACTCGACGCGGAAATCCAGCGACTGCAGGCCGATCCCGCGCACGAGGAGCTCACGCTGAAGCGCCTGAAGAAGCGCAAGCTGCTGCTCAAGGACGCGATTGCCCGGCTGGAATCGGCGCTGATTCCAGACGAACCGGCCTGAGCGCCGGCCTGCCGCGCATCCACGGCGTGTCCGGGATGACGCCGGCCGCGCGACGTGTCAGTCGGCAGGCGGCGGGGGTACCGGGACGGCGCGCACCGCTTCGGGACTGACCTTCTCGATCGAATGGCGCAGTTCGCGGCCGAGGATCACCTTCGCATCCTTGGCCAGCACCGCCAGGCGCTCGTCGAACACCAGCTTGCTGTTGCCGTCGAGCTTGACCAGGCCCAGCTCTCGCAGCTTCTGGATGAACCCGCGGAACAGCGACTTGTCGAAGAACTCCGGCGCGGCCGGAGCATAGAGCAGCGACAGCCGCTGCGCGGCGAGCTGGCACAGGCTTTCGAGTTCACCCGCGCCCAGCGTGCCCGGCCCGTTCTTGGCCAGCACCGAGATCGCGATGTAGTAGCGCTCGAAGGCCTGCTGCAGCGGATGGCTGAGCGCACGCAGACGGAACACCTCGTCGGTCTGGCCGGCATTGCGCGCGAACACCTCGCCGTCGTCGCTGCTGGCGACCTCGAGCAGGCCTTCGCGCACGAACACGTCGAACGTGCGCTCGATGCGTTCGGCGAATCCGTCCTCGTTCCACGGCAGGAACAGCTCGGCCTGCAGGAACGGGTACATGGTGCGGCCCAGCCGGCGCACGGTGTGCCGGCTCATGCGCCGGTTGTGCAGGAAGCAGCAGGCGATCCACGCCGAGGCGGTGTAGAGGTGCAGCACGTTGTTGCGGTAATAGGTGAGCAGCACCGCCTGTTCGTCGTCGACGCGCAGCACGTCACCGAGCGGATGCGCGACGCGTTCGAGCACGCCGATCTCCTCGCCATGGGCGACGATCTCGGCCGGCGAATGCGGGGTCACGGTCACCCGGTCGGAATACGGCACCTCGACCAGCATCTGCTTCGACAGCGCGATCTGCGCAAGCAGATCCGCCTCGCCCATCGCGTGCTTGGGCGTCGACAGCAGCGCCATCGCCAGCAGGTTGATCGGGTTCACGTCCGCGGCGCGGTTGATGTTGACGTGGATGCGCTGGGCCAGCACGTCGACCGTGGTGGCCAGCCACGCGGGCTTGTCGTCCTCGGCGACCGGGCCGCCGTCCCACTCGGGCGCCAGCTCGGCGAGCACGTCGCTGAGGTGGATCGGCTCGCCGAAGTTCACCACCACCTGGCCGTAATTGCTGCGCAGCACCTGCGGGATGCTCCACAGCAGCTGCCAGATCGACTCCTTCTTCTTCTGCTTGCCCGACAGTTCGTCGAGATAGCTGTTGCCCTCCATCAGCTTCTCGTAGCCGATGTAGACCGGCTGGAACAGCACCGGCTTGCGCGGCTCGCGCAGATACGCGCGCAGGGTCATCACCAGCGCGCCGCCCTTGGGCGGCAGCAGCCGCCCGGTGCGCGAGCGGCCGCCCTCGATGAAGTACTCGATCGAATAGCCGCCACCGACCAGCTGCGCCATGTATTCGGAGAACACCGCCGAATACAGCGCATTGCCGCGGAAGCTGCGCCGGGCGAAGAACGCACCGCCCTTGCGCAGCAGCGTGCCGATGACCGGCAGGTTGAGATTGACGCCGGCGAAGATGTGCGGCGGCACGATGCCGCGGCCGTAGAGCAGATACGACAGCAGCAGATAGTCCATGTGACTGCGGTGGCTGGGCACGTAGACGATCTCGTGCCCGGGCGCGGCGTCCTTGAAGCGGTCGAGATGGTGCACCAGCACGCCGCGGAAGATCCGGTTCCACACCGTGGTGAGCAGGAAGCTCGCCGAACGCACCACCGGGTGCGAGTAGTCGGCGGCGATCTCGTAGGCGTAGGCGTGGGCCTTCTTCCACGCGTCCTCGGGCTTGCTGTTGTCGCGGCGCGCCTGGTCGGCGATCGCGTCCTTGACCGACGGCGAGGCCAGCACCTTGTCCACCAGCAGGCGGCGCGTGGACAGGTCCGGCCCGATGATCGCCTCGCGCACCCGGTTGAAATGCGTACGCAGCACGCGCGAGAGCTTGCGCACGGTGCGCTCGGCACCGAGGTCCTCGGCCAGCAGCGGGCGCACCTCGACCGGCTCGGCGAAGCGCACCAGGGTGTCGCGGCCGTTGAGCAGGATCGACAGCAGGCGGCGGAAGCGGCCCACGATCGCCCAGTTCTCCGAGAACAGCACCGAGAACCAGCCGTTCGCCTTGTCGGGCGAGCGGCCGACGAAGATCGACACCGGCACCACCTGCACGTCGAGCGCGGGATCGAGGCGGTGCGCCTCGAGCAGGCGCGACAGCGATTCGGAGTGCGTGGACTTCGACGGCGCCATGCCGGCCGCCAGCGCCAGCGCGCCGCCGGCATTGCGCCGGGACAGCGCGACGTAGGCGCGCTTGCGCCCCAGCGGATCGCCCGGCAGCGGCTGCAGCGGCGACGGCAGTCCGGCCTCGCGACAGGCGCGCTCGAGGATCAGCGCGTTCGACAGGCCGTAGTCCTCCAGCACGTAGCAGACCGGGCGGTGGTCGACCAGCGCCTCGGGCGTCTGCGGCTCGACCTTCAGGGCGATCCACGGCCGCATCAGCCGGCCGAGCAGGCCGGCCCACCAGGGCACACGCGGCGCGCGCGGTCGTGGGGCCATCGGAACCGGCAACGCGGCGGCGGGCGGCGGGACATCGCCCACGGGCGTCGTGGCCTCATCGTTCGGCAGGGCCGCCGTGTCGTCGACAGGGCCGGGCGCGCCGGCGTCGCGCCCGGGGTCGGCGGCGCGGCGGGGGTCCTGGCCACCCGGGAACTGCAGGGAAGGTTGGTCGGGCATCGGCGGCATTATGCCCAAGCCCGGCCGGCAGGCCGTGGGCCCACCTGCGTGTTCAGGATCCGCCCGGCCCAGCGTCGGCCGGGGGTACCGCGGCGGCCGCGCGTGCGTGACGGAGGAAATCCGTGACGTACCAGCGCCCCGCGACCCGCTCGACCGCGACGACGGCATCGACGGGCCGCCCCGCCAGCAGGTAGCGCATCCGCACCCGGGCGGTGTCGCCGGTCTGTTCGAGCAGGGAGACCTCGAGGCTGTCGAAGGCCATGTCGAGGTCGAGACCGTAGGCGCGCAGCTGCTGTTTGGCGGCCGAGAACACCGGCGACAACGCCGTCAGGCCGGCGGGCATGCCTGCCTGCCCCAGACGCGCGTCGTCGCCGACGCCGCCCTGGCGGCTGGCCTCGACCAGCGCGGTGATCGCGGCGCGGGCACGCTCGCGGTCGGACAACGGCGCCTGCGCGGCCCAGTCGCTGATCGCCGCGACCAGCTGGGTGTAATGCGCACGCTCACCGTCGCTGAAGGCGCCGTCGTGCTCCAGGTACTGCGCCGCGAACACGCCCAGCGCGATCGCCGCCGAACGCAACTCGCGGTCGGCGCCGGCGAACTGGCGATTGAAGGCCTGCAGCAGGGTGCGCTCGGCCTGCGGCGCGGACAGCGCCGCGAGCACTGCCGGGATCTGGCCCGACAGCGGCAGCTCGGTCAGCGGCCAGCGCGAGCGGCCCTCGCGCCAGGCCTGGTCCAGCGCGGGCGCCAGGGCCGGAGGCACCGCATCGTGGGCGAAGGCGGCCAGATCGCCGCTGCGCAGGTGGGCGGTCAGGCTGCTGACGGCCTCGGCCGGCGTGGCGCCCCCGGTCACGGGATCGGGCTCGGGCGCATCGGCGGGCGCGCGCTGGCCCCCGCCCAGCCACAGCACCAGCGGCAGCACGGGGAGCAGCGGCCCGGCGGCGGGTCCGCGGCCCGGACGGGGGGCGGCCTGTGGCGGCGTCCGCGGTTCGCTGGTGGTGGTTCGACGGCCCATCGTGCATGGCCCGCCTGTGCACCACAAGCACGTGGGCGGGTGGCTCAGAGGTCGCGCACCGCCCAGCCGGGCGGGGTGTCGGCGGCCACGGCATCGAGCGCCGCCTGGGCGATCGCCTCGGGCGTGCGGCCCGCGGTCCAGGCGGCGGCCACCGCGGCCAGCCGCTCGCGCGTCGCCCGCGTGTAGGCGCCTTCGAGCTCGTTCTGCGCATCGACCGCGAGCTTCTGCGGATACAGCGTGCGCGCATCGTCGCTGCGGTTGAGCAGCGCGATCATCCGCGCAAGGCTGGTGCGGAAGGTCTCGGCCGACAGCGCGGTGCGCTGCGTGCGTTGCAGGTGCCAGACCGTCAGATATTCGACCGGCCCGAGCATGCGCCGCGGCGATCCGCCGAAGAACTGGCCGGACGTGAACGCGCGCGCATCGAGCGGTCCGGGGCTGTCGGGCAGGCGGGTCGCGCCCCAGGAACTCAGGGCGCCGCCGGGGAGATCCATGCGCCGCAGCGCCGTCCCGAACGTGTCGGCGAGCAGCCGCTGGGCGCGCAGATCGTCGCTCTCGGCGACGACGCCGAGCAGTCGCAGGAAGACCGGGTAGCGGTCCTCACCCAGCCGTCGCACCAGGCGCTTGAGCACGGCCAGCCGGTACTCGGGATCGGGGTGTGCGGCCAGCGCCGACACCAGACGGTCGGCAGCAGCGCGCAGCGCGGCGGCGGAGGGAGCATCGGTCATCGCGGCGGAGTATCGCACTGCCCCCGGCGGGCGCCGACAGGCGTGGTCCGGTCAGTGCAGAGGCGGTGCGCTCAGGCCAGCGCGTCGAGAATCGCGTCCGCGCCGAGGTCGGCCGCCTGCGACAGATCGAGTGCCGCGAGACGATGCTCGAATGCGACATCACCGCCGAACTGGCGCATCCCGGCCGGCACACCGTCCCATGCCGCGATGTTGAGGACATCCTCGCCCGGATCGGCCGCCGGGCCGCGTGCCGCGCCGTCGGCGGCATCGCCGACCGGCGTCTGTCCGTCCGTACCCGGCTGCCGCAGATCGTCGAGCGCGACCTGCCCGCCCAGCCGGTCGAGGCTGGCGGCATTGAAGCCGGCGTCGGATGAAATGCTGCTCATGGCGGAACGTCGGGTCTCTGGACACGGGCCGCATCGGCGGCGATGGCGGGACTGTAACGCTGGCGACATCCAGCGGCCATCTCGGGCTGGCCCTAGGGGTGGACGCCGCCGCCCGCGGATGGCCCGCGAAGCTGAATCCCGCATGGCCCGCGCGTCCGTGCCGATCCCGCGCGGTGTCCGCCCGCGCGGTGCCGACAGAGCGCCAACGGCTGCATGCTAGCCTCGGCGCCGACCCCCGCAACGCTCCGGAAATGCCGATGGCCGAGCAGAACGAAGGCGCGGACAAGACCGAAAAACCGACCAGCAAGAAGCTCAAGGACGCGCGCAAGGAAGGCAATGTCGCCAAGAGCCGGGAGCTCACGAGCACCGTGCTGATCATGGGCTGGCTGGCGGGCGGCTGGCTGCTGATGGGCGATATGTACCGCCGGGTCAGCGGGCTGTTCGAGCAGGCTCTGGTGGTGATGACCCAGCCCTTCGACATCGCGCTGCGCACCATCGTCCCGCTCGCCGTGCAGACGCTGCTGGCGATGACCCTGCCGCTGCTCCTGCTCGCCGTGCTGCTGGCGCTGCTGGTCGAGTTCCTGCAGGTCGGGCCGGTGGCGACGATGAAGAAGGTCACGCCCGATCTGACCAAGCTCAACCCGGTGAGCGGCATCAAGAAGATGTTCTCGATGGACAACGCCATCGAGCTGGTGAAGTCGGTGTTCAAGAGCGTCGCCCTGCTCGGCATCGGCGGCTTCGTGCTGTGGGGCATGGTTCCGAACCTGCTGCACCTGCCGTTCGCCCAGCCTGCGGCGATCGGCAGTGCGATCTGGCATGCGCTCAAGTGGATCGGCATCTGGACGATCTTCGTGTTCTTCTTCGTCTCCGCGCTCGACGCCTCGTACCAGAAATTCTCGTACATCAAGAAGCTGCGCATGAGCCGGCGCGACATCAAGCAGGAGGTCAAGGAGAACGAGGGCGACCCCTACGTCAAGCAGCGCCGCAAGCAGTTGCACCAGGAATGGTCGCAACAGAACATGCTCAACGCCGTCCGTGGTTCGAGCGTCGTCGTGACCAATCCCACCCACATCGCCGTCGCGCTGCAGTACGAGCAGGGCGTGGACGACCTGCCGCTGGTGGTCGCCAAGGGCGAGGGCCACATGGCCGAGGAGATCAAGCGCGTGGCCGAGGAATCGGGCGTGCCGATCCTGCAGAACGTGCCGCTGGCACGCGGCCTCAACGCCAAGGTCGAGATCGACGACTACATCGGTCACGATTTCTTCGAGGCCGTGGCCCAGGTGCTGTACTGGGCCGAGGGCATGCGCCAGGGCGAGCTCAGGCCCGAGCCACCCGAGTTCGTGCCGCCGCCGGAGATGCGCACGGAGATCGGCCTGCCCGACGACGCGCCGGCGCCGCCGCCGTTGACGGACGATGCGGCCATCGCCGAGCGCTTCGAGGACCCGCGGGATCCGATGCGCTGACGGGAGCGGATTGCGAGCGTTGTGGCGTGCGCGCGGCGTGTTCGGAGTCGCGCGCAAGAGTTACGCGTGCTGCTTTTGTTTCTGCTTCTGCTTCTGCTTTTTGCTTTGGCGTTGGCATTTGATGTTCGAGCCGTAAAGCGAGCCGAGCATCGCAGGGCGGCGGGGCCGAAGAGCAGCCCATGTCTGAGCGCAGCGAGTTTGGGCTGCGTGCTGCGCCGTTCGAGAAGCGCAGGGGACCGATGCGGCTTCATCGCATCGGATCGTGTCCGGCGATGGCGGTTTGACTCGCGCCTCCGGCACTCGCCCTTCGGGCCGGCTTCGCCGTTCGCCAGCGCATCGGCGCTGTCGTGCTTACTTTTGACAAAAGTAAGCCGCGCGTACAGCGCGGAAGCTCTGTTCTTCGCGCCACTGCGTGCCGCCTCGTGAAGAACGAGCAAGGCAAGTGCACGGCTTTCGCCCGCTACGCGTGCGAGTTCCTTTTTGAGGGACCAAAAAGGAACCAAAAAGTCCCATCGCCGGACACTCGCCGATGCGATGGAGCCGCATCGGTCCCCTGCGCTCCTCGCCTGACGCGGCACGGCGCCCAAACTCGCTTCGCTCAGACATGGGCGCCTCTACGGCCGCGTCAGACTCCGGTGCTCGGCTCGCTTTACGGCTCGAACGTCAAACGCTGAAAGCCACAGCCACAGCCACAGCCACAGCCACAGCCACAGCCCAAAGCGACAGCCACAGCCACAGCCAAAGCAGAAGCCGAGACAGACGCCACTCGTCGCGGCCTTGGCCATTCCCAGAACCTGTGCAGGACCGCGCGGAAGAATCGAAGCACGAACGGATCAAAGCGAGTTCAAGCGAACGCGCCGAACGGTGGGTATGCCGCCGGAGATCCCGCCGGCGTGGATGAGGTGCGCGCTGCGCCATGGCGGCGAACCGCTATCCCCCGAACGCCTCCTTGAGCGCATTGACCAGACCGCTGTTGTCGACCAGCCGCCGCATCACCACCTCGACGAACACGCCCAGCATCAGCAGGATGATCGCCGTCGCAAGCCACGCCTTGATCGGCATTGTCAGCGCGAACACGTTGAGCTGCGGCGCGTAGCGGTTGACCAGGCCGAAGGAGAGGTCGATCACCAGCAGGATCACCATCGCCGGCGCCGCGAGCAGCAGCATCGCCGTCATCAGGTAACTGAACTGCCCGACGAACAACGCCATGCCGCTCATGCGGATGTCCGGGAAGAAACTCATCACCGGCCACACCGTGTAGCTGGTCATCAGCAGATCGAGGAACACCAGGAACGCGCCGCTGGCCATGAACAGCCACGCCGCCAGCTGGGACAGGAACTCGCCGTGCAGCGAGGTCTGGTGGCCCTGCACCGGGTCGAAGATCTGCGCCATCGACATGCCCACCTGGGTGTCGATGATCACGCCGGCCGAACTGATCGCCCAGAACACGATGCCGTAGCAGAAGCCGATCGAGATGCCGATGAAGGTTTCCTTGAGCACGATCGCCGACCAGTGCGCGGTGCCGGCGGCCTCGATCGGCGGTGCACCGGCGAGTGCGATCGGAATCGCGACGATCGCCAGGCTCACCATGAAGCTGTTGCGCACCATCGCCGGCACCGTCTCGGTGGTCAGCAGCGGCAACATCAGGAACGCGCCGGCGATGCGCGGCAACGTTAGCGCCAGCGCCAGCAGGGGGTTCTGCGCGAAATCGAACACCGCGTCAGCGCCGGACCAGACCGGGGAAGTCGAGGAAGATCCGGTCGGCGAACACGTACAGCGTGCCGCCGATCAGCGAGCCGGTGACGAACAGCATGATCACGATCGTCAGGAACTTCAGCGCGTACGGAAACGTCTGCTCCTGCAACTGCGTCGCCGCCTGCAGGAACGCGACGACCAGGCCGACCAGCGCCGCCGCCGCGACCGGCGGCCCCGACAGCAGCAGCACCAGCCACAGCGCTTCCTTGGTGAACTCGAGAACGTCGCCCATCTACGTGGCCGTCCCGTAGGTCAGCACCAGGCCGTGCACGAGCTTGGCCCAGCCGTCGATCAGCACGAACAGCAACAGCTTGAACGGCAGCGACACCGTGGTCGGCGAGAGCATCATCATGCCGAGCGCGAGCAGGATGTTCGCCACCACCAGATCGATGATCAGGAACGGCAGGAAGATCAGGAAGCCGATCTGGAAGGCCGCGGTGAGCTCGCTGACGGTGAAGGCCGGCACGATGACGATGAAGTCGTCAGGCGTGAGTTCGGCGCGGCGCTCGGGCGGCAGCATGCGCTGCACGCTGCGCAGGAAGAACGCGCGCTCCGAATCGCTGGAATGCTGGATCAGGAAGGTGCGCAGCGGTTCCTTGCCGGCATCGACCATCGTCAGCAGACGGTTGGTGTCGAAGGCACCGCCGGACGCAGGCGCGGCGGCCGGCGTCGCCTGCCGGGTGACTTCCTCGGCGAGGGCGGGCAGCGGCGCTTCGTCCGCGTCGCGGTCCGGATCATTGCTCGATCCGCCGCGCACCGCGCTGAACATCGGGTCGGGCGTGGTGCCTGCAGCCCGGGCCTCGGCTTCGGCGGCCAGCCCGTCGACCGCCGCTGGACTCGTCGGTGGCGGGTCGCCGGCGGATGCGTCCGGCACCGCTTCCGCCTCGGGCCGCACCGCGATCGGCCGCCCTTCGCGGATCGCCTGCTGCTGCGCCCGCGCATCGATCTGCCGCTGCACCGACGCCGGCGGCGGGCGGCCTTCGAGTCGCGCCTGTACGGCCTCGTTGACGTCGAGGATCACCGGGTACATCACGTAGATCGACAGCACGATCGCCAGGCCGTTGATGACCACGTTCGGCGGCACCTGTTGCAGGCCCAGCGCGTTGCGCAGCAGGCTCAGCACCACGACGATCTTGGTGAACGAGGTCACCATCACCGCGACGAACGGGGCCAGCGCCAGGCTGACCACCGTCACCAGCACGAGCGCGGGCGAGAAGGTGCTGAAATCCATCGATCAGCTCCAGCCGATCAGACGCACGCCGAGCGTCTCGCCGACCGCGACCAGCTCGCCGCGCCCGGCCACGCGGCCGTTGGCACGGATGGTCACGTTGGCGCCTTCCAGATGCGCCGGCAGGCCGAAGACGTAGCCGGGCTGCAGGCCGGCGAGGTCACCCAGGCGGAGCTCGACCGTGCCCAGTTCGAATGCGACCTCGACCGGCAGTTCGGCGGTCGGGTCTGCGGTGGGCGGCGCATCGGCGCCGGCCTGGTCTGGGGTGTCGGTGTCGGACATCGGGGCAGTCTCCTGGAAACGGGGGCGGGAATGCGAGGGGCCGTCGACGCGCCAGCCCTCGCCCGACGCGCGCACGGGCCAGCGTCGCCCGGCGATGTCGACGTGGACGGGAGGCGTGCGCGTGCTGCCGACGACGATGACGTCGCCGGGGCGCAGGCCGCGCAGTTCGCCGCGCGACAGCGGCGGGGCCGCCAGGGCGATCGAGCCCCGCGCGGGAAGCTGACGCCAGGCGCCGGGATCGACCGCCGGCCCGTCACCCGGATGGCGCGCAAGAAAGGCGTCGATCCAGCACGAGGGCACGCGCAGCGAGCCGTGCAGCACCGGCGCCTGGTCGGCGTCGTCGTCCGGCGCGAGTTCGAACAGCAGCCAGACGGCCGCGTCGTCGGCGGGGGGCGCGTCGGTGTCGGTCACCGGCACCAGCGACGTACCGAGCGCCGTGCTCAGGCGCAGCAGCGCCGACTCGTGCGCGAGGCTCCAGGCCAGCACCCGCGCCCGCCCCTGGTGGTCCTGCCACTGCAGCGCGTCGTCATCGGGCGTGGCCGGGGGCGCGATGAACTGGACGCCGAGGCGCACGCCGTCGGCGTCGAGTTCGAACAGTGCGTCGGGCGCCAGCGCGCAGCCGCCGCGCAGGGTCAGGACGTCGCCGGCGTTCGCCCAGCGTCGCGGCCGTCTGTGCATCTCGCGCAGCGTCGCGGCGTGCGTGGATGCGAGGTGTGGAATGCGGCCGCGCAGTGGCGACACCGCGTGCGCATGGGTGTCAGCCGTGTCCAAGCGCCACCTTCATCAGTTCGGGGAGGGATCGCACGCCGAGTTTGCCCATCATGTTGGCCCGATGCAGTTCCACGGTCTTGATACTGATGCCGAGGATGTCGGCAATGATCTTGTTGGGCTTGCTGGCGACCACGAGGTCGAGCACCTGACGCTCGCGCGGACTCAGGGCCTCCAGCCGTGCGTCCGGCGGCGAGCCGGTCGGACGTCGCTCGCGGCGCAACGCGGTGCGGATGCCCTCGATCAGCGCCTCGTCGCCGAAGGGTTTTTCCAGGAAGTTCGACGCGCCCTTGCGCATCGCCTCGACCGCCAGCGGGACGTCGCCGTGCGCGGTGACGAACACCAGGGGCAGGGTGGCGCCGCGACGCAGCAGTTCGTCCTGCAACTGCAGGCCGCTCATCTCCGGCATGCGGATGTCGGACACCAGGCATTCGTCGTCGCCGTGGCGGGTACTGTCGAAGACCGTGAGAAACGCCGCGCCGGAAGCGAACGCGCGTACCTCGAAGCCGGCGGTCTCCAGCAGCCAGGCCGTGGAATCGCGGAAACCGTCGTTGTCGTCGACCAGATAGACGCAGGGCGCACCGGGCATGCTCAGATCCTCCTGTCGGGGGGCGGCAGGGTGAAGCCGAACACGCTGCCGCCACCGTCACGGGCCTCGAAGAACAGCCGGCCCTCGTGGTACTCGATGATGGAGCGGCAGATCGCCAGGCCGATCCCCAGGCCGTCGGACTTGGTGGTGTAGAACGGGGAGAACAGCTGCGCGCTCTCGGCCTCGCTGAGGCCCGGGCCGCGGTCGCAGACCCGCACTTCGACCTCGCCGTCGAGATTGACTCGGCCCTCGATGCGCAGACCGCGTCGCGCGGCGGGCACCTCGCGCATGGCTTCGATCGCGTTCTTGACCAGGTTCAACAGCACCTGTTCGACCATCACCCGGTCCGCGTAGACCTGCGGCAACCCCGGGGCGAGGGCCAGTTCGACCCGCAGCTGTTGGCGCTCGGCTTCCAGGCGCAGCAGTTCGAGCACGGTGTCGACGATCAGCGGCAGGTCCTGGGCATCGCGCCGGGGTTCGCGCGCGCGGACAAACTCGCGCACCCGCGCGATCACCGCCGCCGCGTGCTCGGCCTGGGTGCGGGCGGCCTGCAATGCACGCTCGACCTGCACCGGACCGCCGGCCTGACCCACCAGCCGCAGACTGCCGTTGAGGTAGTTCACGATCGCCGCCAGCGGCTGGTTGAGTTCGTGGGCGAGCGTGGCTGCCATCTCCCCGACCGACATCATCCGCGAGGTGAACAACAGCTTCTCCTGCTGCGAGCGGTGCGAGTCCAGCGTCTCGATGCGCTCGCTGATGTCGACCGCGGTGAGCAGGGCGAGCGATCGGCCATTCGTGTCGAGGTCGCGCCAGTGCAGTGCATACCAGCGCCCGCTGCCCGGTGCCCGGACCTCGTCGCCGCGGGCGTCGCCGGTCGCCTCGCCATGCAGGGTGGCCAGCAGCGCATCGCGTTGGGCATGACCGGGCAGGGTGCCGAGATCGGCGCCGAAGCGCGCATTCGCGCACACCAGCGCGCCGCTGCGGCGGTCGAAGGCCGCACATGCGAACGGCACCGCGTCGAGCACCCCGCGCAGGGCCTCGTCGACCGGACCGGTCCGGGGCGCAGTCCGGGTGGCGGTGCGGCGGCCGGTGGTGACGGAGGGGGTCATGCCGGGACAGGGCCTGCGCTACCGTAGGCGCGCACCGCTGGGGTGCCGTCCCGGCCTGGAGCCATGAACCACGCAGTGCCTTCCCGCGTCACCCCGTGCCTGTCCGCCTCGCGCGTCTTGGCAATGGCCATCGCCGCCCTGACCGCATTTCCGGCCTCGGCCAACCCGCCCGCGGCAGTGCCCGGAGGTGACTCGTTCATCGGCGAAATGATTGCGATCCTGCTGCCATTGGTCTTCATCATCGCAGGCCTGCTGTTTCTGCTGCGCATGCTGCGGCGCCGGTACGGGCTGTCCAGCAGCGACAGCCCGCTGTCGGTGCTGCAGATCCTGCCGGTGGGACCACGGGAACGGGTGGTGCTGGTGAAATCGCGCGCCGGCCGCGTCTTCGCGATCGGCGTCGGGGCGCAATCTGTGACCTTCATTACAGATCTGGACATTGGCGACGTCGCTCCTGAATCCACTGCGGCCGTCGTGCCGGCCCCCCGATCGCCGTCCAATATCGATGGCGATCGTTAAGTCACTGTGACGCTTGGAGTTTTTCGGCGTTCAGCCAAGCGGCTTGCCGCCTTCACCTCCGCTGCGCTTGTCCGGGAACACGCTTGCAACGCCAGTTTTATCTCGCGATAACATGGCGTCGCTATCGTAGATTGGCACAATGTGACGCACAAGGTCAGGGGCAGATGCGCCGAATGCACTCCGGAATGCGGTGGAGCACAGCTGTTCCCGGAACACGCCCAGGCGTGCTCCGGGAAGCGGTGACGTGGCACCCGACGCGCGGAACGGAGGCCTTCACATGAAGGCGCTGCTGGCCACGCTGACCGGGGCACCCGCGGGCGCCGCGCCGCGCGCCAAGCTCGGCTACAGCGATGTCGTCCTCGCCTTCGCGGCGGTGACGATCATCAGCGTGATGATCCTGCCATTGCCGCTGGTGCTGATCGACATGCTGGTCGCGGTCAACATCTCGATCGGCTTCGGGCTGCTGCTGCTCGGCATCTATATCCCCACCCCGGTCGCGTTCTCCAGCTTTCCGAGCGTGCTGCTGCTGACCACGCTGTTCCGGCTCGCGATCTCGATCGCGATCACCCGGTCGATCCTGCTCAACGCCGAAGGCGGCCACATCGTCGAGACCTTCGGCGCGCTCGTGGCCGGCGGCAACCTCGTCGTCGGCATGGTGGTGTTCCTGATCATCACCGTGGTGCAGTTCATCGTCATCGCCAAGGGCGCCGAGCGCGTGGCCGAAGTCGCCGCGCGCTTCACGCTGGATGCGATGCCCGGCAAGCAGCTGTCGATCGATTCGGACCTGCGCTCGGGCCTGATCGACAAGGACGAGGCGCGGCGCAAGCGCCGCCTGCTGGAGACCGAGAGCCAGCTGCACGGCTCGCTCGACGGCGCGATGAAGTTCGTCAAGGGCGACGCGATCGCCGGCATCGTCATCATCCTGATCAACCTGCTCGGCGGCTTGGCGATCGGCGTGCTGCAGCGGGGCATGCCGCTGGCCGAGGCGACGCACGTCTACAGCATCCTGACCATCGGCGACGGCTTGGTGTCGCAGATCCCGGCGATCCTCGCGACGATCGCCGCCGGCCTCGTCGTCACCCGCACCACCGGCGAGATCGACGACCGCCATCTCGGCGACGCGATCACGCGCCAGGTCTCGGGGCAGCCGCGCGTGATCCTGATCACCGGCCTGCTCGCGCTGCTGATGACGCTGGTGCCGGGATTCCCGTGGCCGGTGTTCCTGCTGCTCGGTGTGGGTCTGCTGACGTTCAGCGCGTGGCGCTACCGGCACCGGTTCGAACTCCTGCGCCGCGCGTTCCGGGTGACTGACGACGAAGTCGCCGCCCAGGCCCAGGCGGCTGTCGAACACGACGATCTCGCACCGCCGGCGCCGCTGCAGCTGCAGGTCGCCCCGGCACTGGCGCAGGCGCTCGGTGCCCCCGCGCTGGAAGCGCGTGTGGTCGAGGTTGCCCAGCGCCTGCGCGAGGAGTACGGCGTGCCCGTGCCGGTGCCGTCGCTGCGGATCGTGCCCGGCTTCGGCGACGACGAATACCGCCTCACCGCATTCGGTGCGCGCATCGCCACCGGCAGGTTGCGCACCGATGCGTGGTTCGAGCCGCAGCCTGCGATGGCCGCCGGCGCGACGCCGTTGACCGGGTTCTATCCCGCGATCGTCGCAGGCGCTTGGCGCGAGACGCAGTCCGACGGCGCGCAGTCGCCGCTCGACGTGCTGGCCGGGCACGCGTCCGCCGCGATCCGTCGTCGCATGGGCGGCTTTCTCGGCATCCAGGAAACCGCCAACCTGTTCGCGCGCATGCAGCGCGACTACCCGGATCTCGTCAAGGAAATGCTGCGCGTGGTCGCGCCGCAGCGGGTGGCCGACGTGCTGCGTCGCCTTTCCGAAGAGGGCGTGCCGGTGCGCAACCTGCGCGACGCGTTCGAGGCGATCACCGATGTCGGCGGCCGCGAGAAGGACGTCGTCTTGTTGACCGAGTACGTCCGTGTCGCGCTCAAGCGCGAGATTGCGGATCGCTATTCAGACGATGCCCGCACGCTGCATGTACTGTTGATCCATCCCGAACTCGAAGACAAGCTGCGGCAGTCGGTCCGCGTGGCGGGCGGTGTGAGCCAGCTTGCGATTTCGCCGGAACTGGCAGGTCGTCTCGGCAACGAGGTGCGCGCGCACCTGGGCCGTCAGGCACCCGACGTGCGTCCGGTCCTGCTGTGTTCGCTCGACGTGCGCCGGCATCTGCGCAAATTGCTGGAAGTCGATTTCTTCGATCTGCCGGTGCTGTCGTACCAGGAACTGGCACCGGATCTGCGCATCGTGCAGGCGGGGCAGATCAATGCATGACGTCGTTTCAACCCGGGCCGTGCGTCGGCGCATGACCGCGACATCCGCGATCGGCTCTGCCGTACCCGCCGGAAGGAGGCAACCATGACGCAATCCAACGACACGCCCCACGCACGTGACGTGCTGCGCATCGTCGACGGTCTGCATGCGGGCGCCAACCGCGTGCTCGCGCGCGACGAGATGATTCTCGTCGGCAGTGGCGACGACTGCGACATCGTGCTCGCCGACGACGGCGTGGCCAACCACCATGCCCTGGTCACGCTCGTCGGCGGCCGCTACATGGTGCGCGCGCTGGATGCGCCGGTGCACATCGGCGGCACGCAGGTCGATCCGGGCGATCCGGTCGAGCTGTCGGCGGTGCAGCCGGTGCGCATCGGCGAGGCATCGATCGCCTTCGGCGCGGAGGACGATCCGGCCTGGGACACCTTCGTCACCGTGTTCGCGCCGGACGACGAACGCGAGCCGGTGCGCCCGGCGCTCGTGCGGCGCCTGCCGCTGATCGCCGGCGTCGCGATGCTGTCGCTGGCGTCACTGGCGATCTTCGCGGCGGTGCTGCCGGCGTCCGAGCAGCAGACAGATCCGCGCGAGCGTCTCGGCGCGGTGATGGCCGAGCATCGCGTCGCGAACGTCGAGATCGTCGACGGCGTGGACGGCAGGCCGACGGTCACCGGCGCCGTCGACAGCCGCGCGACGCTGGAGCGGCTGCAGGCGCAGCTCGCGGCCGAGAAGATCGATGCGCAGTTGCAGCTGCGCACCGGCGAGCACATCGCCAGCGACGTCGCGGAGATGTTCCGCGGCCACGGGATCCCGGTGCAGGCGCGCTATGTCGGCAACGGAGATGTCGAGGTCGTCGGTGAGTTCGACGACGGCGCGGACATCGAACGCCTGGTGCGGTCGCGCGCCGTCGCCGACATCCGCGGCGTCACCCGCATCCTGCCGCGGACGCCGCAGGGTGGGGTGCCGCAGGCGGACGAGGCACGTGCCGCAGCACCGCCGCCGGCGCACATCGTGTCGATCGTGCGCGGCAATGATCCGCATCTGGTCGATTCCGAAGGCCGGCGCTTCGTGCCCGGCGACACCGTGCCGGGCAAGGGCCAGCTGATCTCGATCGGCGAGTTCGCGCACGTGCTCACGGCCGGCGGCGATCTGGTCAAGGTGGTGCCCGGCCCGGCGCCGGCGTCCGCCGAAGATGCCGGGGCGGCACCGGCGGACGCCCCATCCGCGGGCGATCCGCGTTTCGCAGCCGTGGTCGCCAACGCCAGTTCCGCCACCGCTGTTTCAACGACCGCCACGGCGCAGGCTGCGCCGGACACCCAGTGATCCGGCGTCGCGACGCGGCGCCACCCTTGCAGCACCCTTTCCCTTACGAGTCGACAGGAGCACGCACATGACCACCATTTCGCCCGACGCCATCGGCACCTTCATCGGCCGCGCCTCCATGCATGGTGACCAGGCCGTCACTCGCGGCAACCGCGCCGGCGGCGCGTCCGGCGGCTCCGACAGCTGGTACGCGGCGATGTCGCGCGCCTGGGGCCAGACGCTCGACGCCCAGGCCACGCGCATCACCAATCTCTCCGACGTCATCGGCAACGGTGGCGACCAGCCGTCGAACGTGGTCGCGCTGACGGCCGAGAGCCTGAAGATGCAGTTCCTGTCCAACAACGCGTCGACGTCGCAGAACAGCGTCGGTCAGGCACTCGAGACGCTCGGCCGCAAGCAGTAAGCGGACTTCGTAGACAGCAAGGAGATCATCATGGTCGACGCGATCCAGGCCGTCGGTATCGAGCCCGCGACGCAGGGCGCATCCGCAGCGGGCGGTCAGCCCGTCGCGGCCGCGTACGACGTGCGCGATTTTGCCCAGGCGATGGACAAGGCCGGCACTCCGGCCGCCAACGCGCCACAGGACGTCGCGAGTGTGGCGCCGTCCGAGCCGTCGGAAGGCATGCGCATGCTGATGTCGGCAGTGGACAACCTCAACGGTGGTGCACAGAGCATCAACGACCTCGCCAAGACGATGACCCAGAACACCGGTGATCTCACGCCGGCCCAGGTCATCGAAATGACGATGAAGTCGCACCATTTCCTGTTCCAGTGCGAGATGACCTCGAACGTGGCCAACCGCACGTCCGACGGCATCCAGCAGCTGTTCCGACAGCAGTCCTGACATCGAGGTGAGCGGCATGGGCAATGGCAACCGTGGACGATGGGTGCGCGCGCTGTGCGCGCTGCTGGCGTGCTGCGTGCTCGCCGCCTGCAGCGGCAGCGCGCTCTACAGCGCGATGGACGAGCGGCAGGCCAACGAGGTCATGGGCGCGCTGCTCGGATCCGGCATCCAGGCCAAGAAGAAGCCCTCCGCTACCAAGGTGGGCTGGGATGTCGTCGTCGCCGACAGCGACATTCCCCAGGCGATGGCGGTGCTCAGTGCGCGGGGGCTGCCGCGCGAGCAGTTCCAGACCCTGGGCGACATCTTCAGGAAGGAAGGCTTCGCCTCGTCGGCCACCGACGAACGCGGGCGCTACATCCACGGGCTGCAGCAGGAGATCACGCACACGCTGACGATGTTGCCGGGCGTGGCCAATGCGCGCGTGCACATCGCCTTGCCCGAGCGGGATCCACTGGGCGGCTCGACCGGCAAGACCTCGGCGGCGGTGTGGATCTTCGAGCAGCCCGGCGCGAGCGTCCGCGACCGCGAGGCCGACATCAAGATCGTGGTCAAGGATGGCGTCGAAGGGCTGACCGACATCAATCAGGTGTCGGTGAAGTTCGTCGCGATGCCGGCGCCGCCCGAAGCCGGCCAGAGTGGCGGCACGTCGATGGCGTTGTCGTCGATGAGTCCGCTGGCGATCGGCATCGCCGCCCTGATCGTCGTCGGCATCGCGCTCCTGCTCGCGTTCGGCAGCCGTTTCCGCAGACGTGCCGCGCCTGCCGTGGAGGCGCCGGCGCCGAAGCGCTGGCAGGGCTGATCGACGATGCGCCTGCAGGCACTGCTGGCCGAGGTCGATCCCGCGTGGTACGCGCAGGGCGGTGACACGCTCGATGCGGCGCTGCGGGAGCGTGCCCATGGCAGCGTGCTCGGACGGCGGCTGCTCGCGCGTGCCCTCGCCGACGGCCCGGCGTCCCGGCTGCTCGCCCCGTCTCCCGACCCCGCATCGACCCGCGCATTGACGCGGCTGTGGAACCGCCGGCGCCTCGGCGCCCTGCAGCGTGATCTCGGCACGCTGGCCTATGCGCCGGCGATCCGGGCCGAGATCGGTCGTGAGCCGGTGCGCCGGCTCAAGGCCACGTTGGGAAACGGCTATCTGCTCGCGCTGGATCGCAGCGTCTGGGATGGCAAGGTCGAGGCCGCGGTGCAGTCGCAGCTGGCGGCCGATCTCGCCGACGTGCTGGGCCGCCCCGGTGAGCTCGGGGACGCCCTGTGGCCGTTGTTCGACCTGCAGGGCCGCGCGGAACTGCAGGCCTGGGCGGTGCAGCGGGACCCGGTGCTCGCCGAATGGGCCCGCCTGATCGATCCACCCGAGGCCCTGCCGTCCGCGCATCTCCCCGAGAAGCCGGTCCTCGTCGTCCACACCCATCACCAGGCCCGCGCCGTCGCCGGATGAGCGCGGAGCCGCAACCGGAAGCGCGCATGACCGCCGTGTCACCTCCCGTTTCGCGCAGCACGGGTGCTGCGACCGTCTTCGAGACCCGTCACTTCCAGCGTGCCGTCTCGGCGCGCATCGTGCGTGCGGAGGAATGGCAGGCGCTTTCGGAGATCGATGCACTGCTCGCGCGCGTCAACGCGCTCTACGATGCCGCCGGTGCCGAGGTGCAGGCGGCCCGCGAGCAGGGCTATGCCGACGGCTTCGCCGAAGGACTGGACCGGGTGAAGCAGCAGATGACCGAGCAGCTGGCGTCGCTCAACGAGCGCCGCGCGCGTGTCCTGGGCGAGGCGGTCGGGCGCATCGGTGATCTGGCCTGCGCGATCGTCGCCCGCATCGCGCCGCAGTTCGATCCCGCCCAGGTGGTGCCGCCACTGGTGATGCGCGCGGTCGAGTCGGCGCAGGCGGAGCAGTTCCTGATGATCCGCGTGCATCCGTCGGTGCGCGACAGCGTCGCCCAGGGTCTGGGCGCGGTGCGTCAGGCCCATCCGGGCGTGGGCGTGATCGAGCTGGTCGATGACGAGAGCCTGGATCCGCTGAGCTGCATCGTGGTGTCGGAGGCCGGGGAAGTGCGTGCGGGCGTCAGCCAGCAGATCGAGGCGATCCGCGCCGCACTGGCCCAGGCGAGCACGGCGGGTGCGACGTGAATCCGTCGCTCGCCACGTCACCGCTCGACGCCGTGCGCGTCAACGCCGCGGCCGATCCGCTGCTGCATGCGCTCGGCCAGGTGCAGGCGATCGAACGGGTCGGGCGGGTCAGCGAGGCCTACGGCACGCTGATCAAGGCCACCGGCCTGCGCGCGGCGATCGGCGAGCTGTGCCATCTGCGCAATCCGGGCGAGACCGGTCCCGATCGCTTCGAACTGGCGGCCGAGGTGGTGGGCGTGGCCCGGCAGCACACCCTGCTGACGCCGCTCGGCCCGCTCGACGGGATCGCCGCGACCACCGAGGTCTACGCCACCGGCAAGCAGGCGTCGGTCGCGGTGGGTGACGGCGTGCTCGGCCGCATCCTCGATGCGCATGGTGCCCCGATCGACAACCGCGGCCCCCTCGGCCAGACCGTGGATGCGCCGATCTACGCCGCATCGCCCAACCCGCTCGAGCGCACGCTGATCGAACGGCCGTTCGCCACTGGCGTGCGCGCCATCGATACCGTGATGACCGCCGGCGAGGGCCAGCGCATCGGTATCTTCGCCGTCGCCGGCGGCGGCAAGAGCACGCTGCTGGGCATGCTCGCGCGCGGCGGCGATGCCGACGTCAACGTGATCGTGCTCGTCGGCGAGCGCGGGCGCGAGGTCAACGAATTCATCCACGACAACCTCGGCGCCGCCGGCCTGGCGAAGTCGGTGATCGTCGTCGCCACCTCGGACCGGCCCGCGCTCGAACGCAGTCGCGCGGCGTGGGTGGGCACCGCGATCGCCGAGCATTTCCGCGATCGCGGCAAGCGCGTGTTGCTGCTGGTGGACTCGGTCACGCGCTTCGCGCGCGCCCTGCGCGACGTCGGCCTGGCGATCGGCGAGCCGCCGGCGCGGCGCGGCTTTCCGCCGTCGGTGTTCAGCGCGCTGCCGCGCCTGTTCGAGCGTGCGGGCAACAACGCCCACGGTTCGATCACCGCGTTCTACACCGTGCTGGCCGAAGACGAGGACGGCGGTGATCCGATCGTCGAGGAAGTGCGCTCGATTCTCGACGGTCACATCGTGCTGTCGCGCAAACTCGCGGCCGCGTATCACTACCCGGCGATCGACGTGCTCACCAGCCTCAGCCGGACGATGCCGCGCGTGGTGGACAAGCCGCATCTGGTGGCCGCCGGCCAGCTGCGCAAATACCTGGCCAAGCACCAGGAGATCGAGCTGCTGCTCCAGCTCGGCGAATACAAGCGCGGCAGCGATCCCGATGCCGACATCGCGATCGACAAGATCGGCCCGATCCGCACGTTGCTGCAGCAGGGCGAACACGAACCCGTGCCGTTCGCGACGTCCGCCGATGCGTTGCGGAGGCTGTTCGGATGAAACGGTATCCGCTGCAGACGCTGTTGCAGCTGCGTGCGCATCGCACCGAGGCCGCGCGCCGCGGGGTGCTCGAGACCCAGCACGTGGTGAGCACGTGCCGCGCGACCTGCAGCCGAATCGAGGGCGAGATCACCGATCTCGGCGTCGAGCGCGCGACCCATCGCAGCCGCCTGCTCGACGCGCCTCCGCCGGGGGTGGCGTGGCCGGCGGCGATGGCCCAGCGCGAAGCGCATATCGATCTTCTGGACGAACGCATCGGCGCGGCCCGCCAGCGCCTGGGCCAGGCCGAGGAGGCGCTGCGCCAGGCCGAGGCGGCGCTGCAGGCGGCGCGCGACGCGTTCTTCCGCGCCAAGGGGCGCGAGGATGCGCTGGAGAAGCGCCGGGACATCTGGCGCGACGACCAGCGGAACGCGCAGGTGCGCCAGGAAGAAGCGCTGACCGACGATCTCCTGCAAGCACGCCACATGGCCCGCCACTGAAGGACGCGAGGACAGTTCGATGACCATCCAGAGCGGCAACGACACCAACGTGAGAACGCCCGACCAGTCCGCGCGCAACCGGCAGGTCGATCGCCAGTCGAAAAGCGACGTCCGCGAGGCGCCCGCGCGCGAGTCCGTCGACCGGTTCCGTTCGATGCTGCAGCAGGCCGGCTCCGATGCCGACGCGTCGCCCGCGGCGCTGCCGGACGAGGCGGGTCAAGGCGACGGCGCGGTCGATGAGCACATGCTCGCCGACGCGGCCGGGCAGCAGGAGGCGCTCAAGTCCCGGCAATCGGTGGCGGAGGTCGTCGACGCGCGCACGTTCCGGCAACAGCACGAACCGGGGACGGCGGCGGCGCACCTGCCCTCGGCCGAATCGGCGGCGATGCTGCAGGCGCAGATGGCCCTTCGCGACGGCAGTGCGACGCCGGCGCCCGCGGCACCGCCGGGCGATCCGGGCCAGTTGATGGACATGATGGAGCGGCATGTGCGCCAGCTCGCCGTGCACGATGCGAGCCGGTCGGGCACGGACGGCCAGGTGCTGCTTCGGATGCACGATGCGACCCTGCCCGGGACGGATCTGCTGCTCAGTCGCGAGGGCGACGGCTGGGTGCTGCGCGCCGACAGCCGTTCGCGCGACAGTTTCGACGCGATCCGCGAGGCGGGGCCGCAACTGGCGAAGCGCTTCGCCGAACGCAATCTCGGCACGTTGACGATCGACCCGCACTTCCATGGCTGAGCGGGCGCATGAGGCGGGTACAAACGCCATCGATGGCGTGCAGGGCGCATCGGTGCCTGCACGCCAAGCGCGCACGTCGCGCTTCGGTCTGACCAACCTCTATCTGAAAGCCGGCCTGTGCGCGCTGCTCGTCGGGCTGGTGTGTGCGGCGCTGTTGCTGACGCGGCCCGCCGGCAGCGCCGCGTTGCCCTGGCTCGGCTGGATCGCCGCGGCGGGGTTTCTCAGCGGCGTGGTGCTGTACGCAATCGGACGCATCGCGCAGGTCATCGATCGGGTGTCCCGCGCCCGGGCCCGCCCTCGGCCTTGAAGCGGAGTTCCTCGACCGGGGACTCGGCCCGGACCCGCCGCGGGCCGAGTCCTCGCCATTCCGCCTGCTGCAGGCGGAAGCGTCGTGCGGGGTTGCCGAATTGCATTCCGCCGTCGGTCTCCCCGAAACCCAGGCGCAGCAGCAACGGGGGCACCGAGCGGTTGTGCGGCGCGCACTGGGCGATCAGCAACGGCAGGCCGACCGTCGTGAAGGCATGCGTGCACAGCGCCGCGCCGCCCTCGATCGCATAGCCGCGCCCCCAAGCCGACGGCAGCAGCCGTACGCCGATGGCGACGTCATCGGCGCCGCCACTGGGTGTGAGCGAGAACAGCCCGAGGAAGCGTCCGTTGCGGTCGCCGGCATGCCACAGGCCGAGGCCGGGACGGGTGCGGTAGAGCGTATTGGCCCAGACGACGAGACCCATCGCATCGTCCAGCGTCGCCACCGGATCATCGAGCAGCGTGCGGGTCACGCGTTCCTCGCGGCCCAGCTGCAGCAGATCCAGCGTATGCCGGAATCCGAAACGACGCAGGCGCATGCGGCGCGTCTGCAGTTCGACGACGTCGGCATAGTCACGCCCGTCGCGCGGCAGGTCACACGCATCGAAGCGGGGTGCGGCGGGTTCCGGGTGCTGGGGCGGTGGCATGGCGGTCCTTATCGCGCGATGCGCGACGCCTGTCGCTAGGGCCGCCCCTAGATGGGGTACGACCTAGCTGTCCATGTGGCGTGATCGTCGCAGACTCTACCGGCAGCCGCGAAACGGGCCGCTTCACCACCCGACGCGCACGGTGTCTTGCTTGATCCTTCTTTCTGACGACTCAAGGAGTTACATCATGTCCAGCGACGTCTTTTCCGGCATTGGCAGCCTGGTCGGCACCGCCCTCGGCGGCCCGCTCGGCAACCTCATCGGCAACTTCATCGGCGACCTCGTGGGTCAGCTGTTCAATTCGGCGATGGACGGCATGTTCCAGTCACTGGGCCTGCCGCAGTCCGCGCAGGACGCGGTGAGTGAAGGCTTCAAGGGTGGCTTCAATTTCAACTTCAACATCGGCGGCCGCTGATCCATGCAGTACGACACGCAGGCGCAGCGCCAGGCGTGGATCGAAGGCCTGGCGCAACTGCGCGAGCAGGGCGCGATCGATGCCGACGACGAGAACACCTTGATCCGCCACATGGACGAGCGGCTCGATGCCGTGCAGCAGGAGCTCAAGGCGCTCGTGCCCGAATACGAGCAGCGCGTGGCCGAGGACGGCCGGGAGGTCGCGGATGCCTGGATCGGCACCCGGGCGCGGGAGATGGGGGAGCGCGAAGGTGCAGATGCGCGGCGCATGGTGGATTCGCTGACTGCGGTCCGCAACGCGCCGGCGATGTGAGGTCCGACACGCGGCGCCGGATGAATCCGTGCGCCGCGTGTCGTGGTCGTTCCGACAGGCGGCTGCACACGCACATAACGCCAGCCTGTCCGATCATGCGGGGGTGCCCGATCGGGTCGCCGTCGATTCCAGGAGTTGTCCATGTCCGCCCAACACGATGCGCCTTCCACACCCGACGAGATGCGCGCTGCCCTGCTGCGACGTTTCGAAACGATTCTCGGTGAGCAACGCGGCCTCGATGCCGGCGACCGCGACACCATGATGGCCCGGCTGCATGAAGCGCTCGACGATCCGCGCACCCTGGACACGCCGGTCGATCCGTCCCGGCTGCAGGCCAGCGTGTCGGAGACCATCGGCCTGCTGCAGCAGCACGGTCTGATGGATCAGGCCGGCGGCCAGTCGGCCAGCAGTGCGTTCGAACGCACGTTCGCCGTGCTGCAGAACGATTCGGTCAAGAAAGCGATGGAGTTCGCGCGGATCTCGCGCGAGCGGGGTGAGAGCGAAGCGCGCGAATGGTTGAGCCAGCAGGCCGGTGCGGCGAGCGAACCCGAGGCAACCGGGCCGGATGCGATGCCGGCGCACGTGGCCGCAGCGCTCAAGGGGCAGCGGGTCGGGCGCTGAACGCGTCGACTAGGGGTACGCCCTAGTTGTGGCACCTCGCGCATCGCAGGAGGATCGAGTCCAGAGAGTTCCAGGCCGCACAGATGATGCGACCGCATGACGAATCCGCTTTCGATGTTTGCCATTCAACTGAGGAGATAGACCATGTCGGTGGATTTCAGTTTCAATTTCTCATCGGACCTCGCCAGTGCGGGTATCCGCGGCCTGGGCGAGTCGGGCGGCGGCGAGGGTGAAAGCTGGCTGGTGGCCCTTGCCAAGGCGATGGGCATGATGCTGGGCGACATTGCCGAGAAGATGCAGTCGGCGGTCGATACGATGGAAGGCGCGGGCAAGCAGTCCAAGGAATTCATGACTGCGCAGACCGAGTTCCAGGCCCAGTCGCAGCTCTTCAGCATGTTGTCGAATACCGTCGCCACGGCGATCAAGTCGATCGGCGAAGGTCTCACCGCCAACGCGCGCAAGACCTGATCCTCGGGTCGTGCAGAAAAACGGCCCTGCGGGGCCGTTTTTTTTGCCGGGTTCACCGCAGAGCGGAAACGATGGCGATCGGCCATGACGAAGAGGAGACGAGGCAGATGCGCGGACCCAATGCATGGGCGGCGTGTGCCGTGCTGTTGCTGGTATCGGTCGTGTTGCCGCGCGGCGCCGCTGCGCAATGGGACGCCGGCGCTTCGCAGCAACTCGGCATGGGCCACGGGTTCACCGCGTTGTCGCAGTCGACCATGCGCAACGCGATGCAGGCCGAAGACGATGGCGACGCGGACGCGGACGCCGTCGCCGAGGCGGCGGACACGCCGGCACGCGGCGCACGACTCGATGCGCTCGCTCGTGAATATGCGGAGCGACGGGCGCGCGACGGACGCGTCCAGGCTGATGCCTGGGCGTTCGAGCGGGGGCGTCGTGATGCACAAGCGGGATCGGACTGAGATGCGCGCCGCGCTGTGGCTCCTGTTGCTGATCGTGGTGGCCGCGCCGGGATGTTCGCGCAGCGCCGGGTCGTCCGAGTCTGAAACATCGCCAGCCACCGACCCGGCCCTGGCGGCCGATTTCATGCGGGCCTACACCGCCGGCTACGAAAGCCTCGATCGCCCGGAGGCGCAGGCACGCACCGCATCGCGTCTGCAGGGCGTGGACCGGGACTTCGCGCTGGGCCATACGGAGCTGCTGCGCACGCCCTTGCACGACGTGCCGGGGTTCCTGGCGTCCGGGCAGGCGGATGCGCTGGTGCGCGAGCGCTATGCGGCGTTCGGGCTCGAACCCGATGCACTGGCGTCGGCCAACGTGGTGCTGTTCGTGAGCGGCTGGGAAGCGGTCAATGGTGAGGCCGCGTCCGCACGCCGGGCCCAGGGCTTGCGCCGGCAGATGGCCGCCCAGGCCCCGGGCGTCGCGACGGCCCGCACCGACACCGCCCGGGAGCGACGCATCCTGGAACTGGTGGCTGCCGCGATCACGCACGAGGCGCGGCGCCTCGAGGCCGAAGGCGATGCCGCGGCCCTGGCCCGGTTCCGCGCGGGCATTCGTGAGGATTTCCAGCGCCAGTCGGGCAACGATCTGGCCCGTTTCGATCTCGGCGAAGACGGCTTCGTCGCGCGCTGATTCGCAGTCCAAGGAGACCGCCTTGCTGTCCATCCGCTCCGCCGTCCGTGACCGCCTAGTCGTTTCCCTGTTGATGTGCCTGCTGCTGGCCGGCGTGGCGCCGGTGCACGCACAGTCGGGCGACGCCGGCGTGGCGCGTGCGCTGCAGCAGGCGGTCGCGGGACCGGCGCCGAGCGAGGTGGCGCCGGCAGCGCGCGCGACGCTGGCGTTCACCCGCGATCCCGCGGTCAGCGCGCGCGTGCGCGAGGAAACGATCCGCGCGTTCGGACGGACGCAGGCGCAGATCGCCGATCTCGATACGGTGATCGGTTCGGGCGAGATGCTGCGCGAGTTCGACGCGATTCTGCGGCGCTACGGCTACGATCCGACCAATCTCGGTGATGTGCTCGCCGCGCACCTGCTGATCGCGTGGGAAGTGGCCAACGACCGCGATTCCGCGCGCAGTCCCGCCGGCCAGCGTGCGGTGCGTCGCCAGCTCATCGGTCCGCTGGCTGCCGTCCCCGAGATCGCGGCGATGAGCGATGCGGCCAAGCAGGCCCAGGCCGAACGCACGGCCTATCTGACGATGGTCTCGGCGGTGTCCTACCAGAGCCTCAAACGCCAGGGCGACCGGCAGGCGCTCGCCGCGCTCGCGGCCGGTATGCAGCGGAGTCTCCAGGACACCGGCGTGGACCTGCAGCGGCTGACGCTCGGAGAGGACGGGCTGGTCGAGCGCTGAGCCGGCCCGAGATCCGGCAGGCGGACAGGAGGCGCGTCCTCAGTCCGATGACGGGCCCCGTCGTGCCGGGCGCGCCAATGCCCGTGCGAACCACCAGGCGCCTGCCGCCGCGGCCAGTCCGATCAGGGCGAGCTCACCGCTCCAGCGACGCAACACGGGCGCGGCGACGGTGTCGCCACTGACGAGCAGGACGCCGGCGAGCACCATGGCCACACAGCCATAGGCGACCAGGGCGAGCGTCCAGAAGACCCACTGCATCGCACGGGCGACCTCGCGCCTGGCATCGTCGTGCGGCCGCACCAGCAGCGGCTGACCCTGGCGGAGCGCCAGCAGCCAGGCCCCGATCGCCTCGGGTCCGATGCGCATGCGCTGTCGCCGGCGCAGGCCGGAGCCGGGCAGCGCGCGGCCGAAGTCGTCCTCGAACAGGTCTTCGAGCGGGTACAGCTTGAACAGCGCACCGATGACGTTGTCGTCCGGATCGGTGAAGCGGCCGTCGTCCGACAA
>NTJG01000014.1 GCA_002324875.1 Lysobacteraceae bacterium NML93-0793 | reverse complement strand
GAGGCCGCGCGACGCGCTGCGGCGCCTGCGCCCATCGCGCGTGACGGTACGCCCGTGCGCCCCGCACTGCCGTCCAACGCGGCGTCGATCCTCGCCCGCGCCAAGGCGCGCGCAGCAGGCCGCACACCATGAGCGCAACGCCGGCACCGGCCACGCCCCGGCGGCGTGGCCCGACGATGACGCGCGCGGAGATCCACGAATTCCTCGCGCGCCTGCGCGCGCTCGATCCCGAGCCGACGACGGAACTCGACTACACCACGCCGTTCGAACTGCTGATCGCGGTGATCCTCTCGGCGCAGGCCACCGACGTCGGGGTCAACAAGGCGACGCGCCGGCTCTACCCGGTGGCGAATACGCCGCAGGCGATCCTCGACCTGGGCGAGGACGCGCTAAAACGTCACATCTCGACGATCGGCCTGTTCAACGCGAAGGCCAGGAACGTCATCGCCGCCTGCCGCATCCTGGTCGACCGGCACGGCGGCGAGGTGCCGAACGACCGTGCCGCGCTCGAAGCGCTGCCGGGCGTCGGGCGCAAGACCGCGAATGTCGTGCTCAACACCGTGTTCGGCGAACCGGCGATCGCGGTCGACACGCATATCTTCCGCGTCTCCAACCGCACCGGGCTCGCGCCAGGCAAGGATGTGCGCGCCGTCGAGGACCGGTTGATGCGGGTGATTCCCGAGGAATTCCTGCTCGGCGCCCACCACTGGCTGATCCTGCACGGGCGCTACACCTGCAAGGCACGCAAGCCGGATTGCCCGGCGTGCGTGGTGCGGGATCTGTGCCGGTTCAAGGACAAGACGCCGGGCGCCGTGGCTCAGGCGTCGGCTCCAGTCGTTGCTGACCAGAAATGACGCTGCGGTCAGAACGCGCGCAGCGTTCTTTCAAGGCGTCATTCCCGCGCAGATGGGGCTCTCGGCAGCCCGAGGCCGGTCATCCAGCGCCTCATGCGAGGCAGAGTTCCGTATGCCGGCGCTGAGGAAGCCACTGGATTCCCGTCTGCGCGGGAATGACGGAAGTCGTCGCGCCTCATGGACACGCGCGACGGCCCCTCGCCGCCACGCATGTCCGCATCACGCGTTCCGCCTCACTCGTCCCGATCGACGAACGGCTTGCGCGGCAGACGCTCGTCGCGCATCGCCGCGTGATACGCGAACGAGGCGATGATCGCCGCGGCCTGCTTGAGGTCGTCCGGCACCACGTGGTCGAAGGTGTCGAGATGGGTGTGGTGGACGTGGGTGAAATAGTCCGCCGGGTCCTGCACGAACTGGAAGCCCGGCAGCCCCACCCGGTCGAAGGCGATGTGGTCGGTGCTGCCGGTGTTGCGCGTGGTCACGATGGTCGCGCCGAGATCGGCGAACGGGGCGAGCCAGGCGCGGAACACCGGCACCGCGGCGTGGTTCTCCTGGGCGTAGATGCCGCGGATGCGGCCGGTGCCGTTGTCGAAGTTGAAATAGGTCGAGAAGCGGTCGTACGCTGCGCGGCGCTGCAGCGGGCCGGTGCCGCGCTGGAACGCACGCGGCAGGGCGGCCTGCTCGGGATCGGTCGGCGCGGGCCAGTCGGCCAGGTGCCGGGCGACGTAGCCGGACGAGCCGTGCAGCCCCTGTTCCTCCCCGCCCCACAGCGCGATGCGGATCGTGCGCTTCGGGCGCGCATCGATCGCCTTGAGGATGCGCATCGCCTCCATCATCACCACGACCCCGGCGCCGTTGTCGGCCGCGCCGGTGCCGGTGTGCCAGGAATCGAGATGCGCGCCGATGATGACGGTCTCGTTCGCCTTCGAGCTGCCGCGCAGTTCGGCGAAGGTGTTGGTGGCCGGCAGGTCGGCATCACTGGTGAAGCGTGCATCGACGTCCACACGCAGTCGCGGCGCCTGGCCGCGTTCCACGGCGCGCACCAGCTGGTTGTAATGGGTGGAGGCGAGCACCAGTTCCGGCACGCCGACGGGTTCGTCCGCCTTGCGGCCGCCGCCGCCCATCACCCGCACCACGCCGTTGTCCCAGGAACTGATCGACAGCACGGCGAGCACGCCTTCCTCGGCGAAGAAGGTGTTGAGCGCGCGTACCAGTGCCTGGCGCTTGCGGTACTCGTCGAGGCGCTTCTCCTCGGCCGCCGGGTCGGCATCCTGCGGGGTGGGAAAGGTCTGCAGTTCGCCGAGTTCTTCTTCGCTGTAGCGGCGGAAATCGGGACGGTCCGACGGCGTGCGGGCACGCGCCTCGTCCAGCAGCACGATCTTGCCGCGCAGCTTGCCGCGCTGCGGTTCGATGTCGTCGATCGTCTTGAACGTCACCCGCACCAGTTCGCCTTCCACCGGGCCGTCCGTGCCCGGCGTCCACGCCTTGGGCAGCGCGTGGATCGGCAGCTCGCGCGGCGCGATCATCTCGACCCGCGAAGAGCGGAATTCCCAGCCGCGGCCGAAGGCCTCGTCGTAGACCTCCTCGTGCACGTTGGTCAGGCCGTAGCCCGTGAGCTTGTCGCGCGCCCACGCGCTCGAGCGCACATAGGCCGGCGAGTTGGTCAGCCGCGGCCCGATGGTCTCGGTGAGTTCCTTCAGATTGGCGGCCACCTGGGAACGGTGAAAGGCCTCGTGACGGATCCTGGCGACGGCGTCCAGATCGACGGGTTCGACCGCCTGTGCGAACGCGAGGCCCGGCAGCAGGGCGGACAGAAGCAGGGCCGCCGGACACAGGCGGCGGACGATACGGCGTGCGGTCACTCGGATTTCCCCGTTGCGGCGTGTCGCAGCGGGTGGGCGACACGGCCGGGCATCCTACCTGATGCGCCGCGCATCGGCCCGAGGAAGCGCCAGCGGCCGGAGCCCGGCAGCGAAGCTCCACGACATCGGCGGGCCGGCACTCGTCACATGACCCGCCACGCGTGGGTCGGCACGCGGCTTCGTTGCCTGATGCATGCACGTCCTACTCAGTCGTGGCGCCCCGCGCGCAGCCACTTGGTCGCGATCCACTTCTCGCCCTCGATCACAGGCGCACCTGCGTGCAGGGTGCGCGTCATGGGGTGCGGCCGGTCGTAGCTGAAGAAGACCGCATTGCCCTTGACCGCGGCCACGTCCAGATGGACGTCCGGGAAGCGCGTCGCGCCGCCCCGCGTCGGCGTATTGAGATACATCACCACCGACGCGACACGCTGGCCTCCGCGTGCCAGATGGACCCCGCTGCCCGGCTCGGCCGGATCGAAATAGTCGTAATGCGGGCGGTACTCCGCGCCCGGGCCATAGTTGAGCACCTGCAGCCCTTCGCCGTGATCGAGCGGCCAGTCGAGCAGGCGGGCGATGCGCGCTTCGATGCGTGCACACAGCCCATCGTGCCCACGCGCGAAACAGGTGCCGTGACTGGTGCGCTCGTCGTGGATCCTGTCGGCGCCCGTCACCGGATCGACCGTGCCGGAGCGACGCAAGCGCGCCCGCGCAGCTTCGATCAGGGCATCGCACTCGTCGTCGGCCAGCAGACCGCCCAGCACCAGCACACGCGGCAGCTTCAGGCTGGCGAGCACCTGCACCTGGCGATCACCGCCATCCAGGCGCGCAGCGGCGTCCGGCGCCACCGGCACCGGCACGCGCACCGGCAACGGCAGGCCGGTCTGCTCGGCATTGCGCTCGATGTAGCGCGACACCGCGTCCTGCACCGCATCGATCGCGGCCTGTTCGTCCCATCCTTCGGCGCGCAGGGACGCGAGCACGCTGTCGGGATCGGCGCCGGCCAGGGCCCGGGCCACCACCCACCGGGTCTGCTCGGCACTCAACTGTCGTGTGTTCATCACACCGATGTTCGGCGGCGATTGTGACCGCTGCCACCGCGCGCCCGCGCTCCGCTGTCGCATTTCCAACATCTCACTGAAACACGCCGCCCGCAGGCTTGCCTCCAGTCGCGACAGGGGGAGCGGCACGGTGGCCGCTGTCGTAGCGACGCACGTCACCCGTCTGTCATCACCTGCCCGGGACGTCCGCTCTCACGTCACCTGACCGCTACGCGCACCCTTCGACCGGAGATACCTCACGATGTCTGCCCGCAACAATTCCAAGACCCTGCTGATGGCGTTCGGCGCCGCGCTCGCCCTCGCCGGCTGCGGCAACGGCGCCGACGAAGTCGCCTCGCCCGGTGTTCCTGCGAATCCGCCGGTCACCACGCCGCCACCGACCACGACGCCGCCGCCGACGACCACGCCGCCCCCCACCGCAGGCCCGGCCGCCAGCTGCCCGGACGGCACCGTGAACCAGGGCACCATCGTCAACAACACGCTGCGTGCGTGCCGCCTTCCCAACAGCATTCTGGGCGACCTGACCCTGCGCAAGGTCGCGGGCGTGGCCTACCAGATCCAGGGCCAGGTCAACGTCGGCCAGGACCAGCTCGGCGACGGCGCCGTCAACGATGCTTCGCGCCGCGGCCGCCTCTTCATCGAGCCCGGCGTCACCCTCTTCGGCCGCAACGGCCCCGACGTGCTGCTGGTGCAGCGTGGCTCGCAGATCTATGCCCTCGGCACCCGCCAGGAACCGATCGTCTTCACCTCGCTGGCCGATCTCGAAGGCAACGGCAAGAAGTTCGACTGGGCCGGCATCGTGCTGATGGGGCGCGCGCCGATCAACGCCTGCATCGGCAGCGCGACGCCGGGTACCGCGGCCTGCCAGGGCGCCGTGGAAGGCACCAGCAACGCCTTCGGCGGCGGCAATGCGCCCAACGACAACAGCGGCGAGATGAGCTATGTGCAGGTGCGCTACTCGGGCTACGTCATCGGCGAAGGCAACGAGCTGCAGTCGCTGACCCTGGTCGGCGTGGGTGACGGCACCAAGATCAGCCACTTCCAGTCGCACGCCAGCGGCGACGACGGCATCGAGATCTTCGGCGGCACGGTCAACATGAGCCATGTCGTCATCACCGAAGCCGACGACGATTCGCTCGACACCGACTGGGGCTGGAGCGGTGGCATCCAGTTCGGTCTGATCGTGCGCAAGACCGAGTCCGTCAAGGGCGTGGCCGACTCCGGCTCGATCTTCGAGTGGTCGGCGGTCGACCGCCAGCCGACGTCGACCCCGAAGGTCTCCAACTTCACCGTCTACACCACCGATCGCACGCTGGACTCGCTGGTCAAGGTCAACCAGGGCACCAACGCCTCGATCTGGAACAGCGTCTTCGTGACCGCGCCGGCCGGTCCGAACCTCAAGCAATCGGACGTGTGCTTCGACATCTCGGGCACCAACACCCGCATCGAGCTGCTGTCGAACCACTTCACCTGCGACAAGCGCGACCGCAACAGCACGACCACGCCTTACGTGGACGCCGCCAACAAGGCCGGCACCGTGTTCGGGCCGTCGACGCTCAACAGCGCCACCTACATCACCGGTGCGAACGAGCGTGCGGTCACGCCGGTCGCGGTGCGTTCGCGGCATCCGTTCTTCCAGGACGTGAACTACATCGGCGCCTCGCGTGATGCCAGCGACGCCTGGTGGACGGGCTGGACCGTGGGCCTCTGATCGGTCCGTTCGTCTCCCCGTAGTTGTCGAAAGATGCGGCGGCCCGGAGCCGCCGCATCTTGCTTGAGCGCCCCAACCAAGCCTGCCCGACGCAGCCAAGGCCCTACACACATGACGTTTGCCCACACCCCGACTCTCCCGCGGCGCGCTGCCGCGCCCCGCCGTACCCGCCTTGCGCGCAGCGGCATGTGCCTGGCGATCGGCGCCGCGCTCGCGATGCCGGCGTTCGCACAGGACGCGCCCGACGGTGCGCCCGCCACCGAAGCCGACGGCCAGCGCCGCACAGCCGAGCTGGATGCGATCACCGTGCGCGGTGAATACATCCCCGAGCCCATGGCGACGACGGCCGCGGTGTCGAGCTTCGTCACCCGCGAGGATTTCGAGCGCACCGGCGACAGCGATGCAGCGGCCGCACTGACCCGCGTGAGCGGACTCAGCGTGGTCGGCGAGAAATACGTCTACGTGCGCGGGCTCGGCGAGCGGTATTCCAGCGCCTTGTTCAACGGCTCGCCCCTGCCCTCGCCCGAACCGCTGCAGCGCGTGGTGCCGCTGGACCTGTTTCCGGCCGAAGCGCTGAACGGCGTCACCGTGCAGAAGACGTATTCGGTCCGGTATCCGGGCGAGTTCGGCGGCGGCGTCATCGACCTGCAGGGCCTGACCGTGCCGGACGCGCCCTTCTTCAGGCTCAGCGCCGGCTTCGGCGGCAACTCGGTCACCACGCGCTCGCCCGGCCTCACCCATTACGGCAGCAACCGCGACTGGACGGGCTACGACACCGGCCGCCGCGATCTTCCCGACGAGATCATCTACAGCCGCCAGCCGGTCACCAGCGCCCACTACAGCCGCGAGTGGCTGGCGGCGTTCGGCAGCGCGCTCAACAACCCCAACCTGTATCTGTTGCAGGAAAAGCGCCGGATCGACCCCGATCTCAAACTCGGCGCGAGCGGCGGCACGGCCTTCGACGTCGGTGACGACCTCAGGCTCGGCGTCATCGGCGTGGTCAGCTTCGACAACGACTGGCGCACGCGCACGGGCAAGCAGCAGGACGGCGTGTTCACCGGCACCGGTGCGGACGTCTACAACGACTACGACTTCGCCACCACGCGCATGAACGCCCGGGTCAACGGTCTGTTCGGGCTGGGCCTGGAGAGCGAGAACCACTCGGTCGCGTGGAACACGCTGTACGTGCACGACACGGTCAAGGAATCGCGCTCGCGGGCCGGCTACAACTTCAACGTGGGCGTGGACATCCGCGAGGACGGCACGCTGTGGCTCGAGCGCCAGCTGATCAACAACCAGCTCGCCGGCAAGAGCAGTTTCGGCGAGTACGGCGATCTGCGCCTCGGCTGGCGGCTCGGCTATTCGAAAGCCCGCCGCACCACGCCGTACGAGACCAGCGTGCGCTATGCCAAGGTCGACGGCACCTGGGTGCACGGCAGCGCCAACAACGCGCTGCGCTTCGGCGCGGTGGACGACGAGGTGGCCAGCGGCGGCCTCGACCTCGACTGGCGCCTGCCGACCGGACGCGAACTGACCCTGAGCGCAGGCGTGTCGTACTCCGACAACGACCGCGCGGCCGTACTGCGCACGTTCCGCTTCGAAACGCCGGGCGGCGCCCTGCCGACCTTCAACCAGTACCAGCGCGTCGATTACCTGTTCTCGGACTACAACTTCCAGAACGGCCTGCTCACGCTCAACGAAATCACGCCCAACAACAACGGCGAGTCCGCCTATGACGGCACGCTGACCAACAAGGCGGCCTATCTGCAGCTCGAAGGCGAGATCGCGCCGGCGTGGCGCGCGACCGTGGGCCTGCGCTACGAGGATGCCACCCAGGCCGTGCATCCGCTGGACATCTTCAGCGGCGAGCGCGTCGGCGGGATCTTCGCCGCCGAGCCGCTGCGCAACGACTACCTGCTGCCGGCGGCCACGATCACCTGGAACTTCGCCGACAACCAGCAGCTGCGCTTCGGTGCGAGCAAGACCATCGCCCGCCCGCAGTTCCGCGAACTCGCGCCGCAGCAGTACACCGATCCCGACAACGACCGCCTGTTCTTCGGCAACCCGTTCCTGGTCGACAGCGAGCTGACCAACTTCGACCTGCGCTACGAATGGTTCTTCGACGCCGGCGAGTACTTCACCGCCGGACTGTTCCACAAGACGATCGACAAGCCGGTGGAGGCGGTGGTCGGTGACTTCGGCGGCAACCAGCTGTTCCAGGGCTTCCTCAACGCGCCCGAAGCCACCCTGTACGGCGTCGAGCTCGAGTTCAGGAAGTACTTCGATCCCGAGTTGCGCTGGCTCGACGGCGGCCGCCTCTATGTGGCGACCAACTACACCTGGTCGTCGTCGGAAGTGAACGCCGCCGAGAGCGACACCGTCATTCCGCCGGGTTTCAACGGCGTGCCGCAGGCCGCGCGCAGCTTCGTCGCCGACGGCAGCCGCATGCAGGGCCAGAGCGAGCACATCGCCAACCTGCAGTTCGGTATCGAGAACGAGGCGGCCGAGCTGCAGGCGACGCTGATCGCCAACTACGTGAGCGAACGCATCAGCGTCCGCGGTCGCGGCGGCCAGCCGGACTACATGGAGGATCCGGGGGCGACGCTCGACTTCGTGCTGCGCAAGGGCCTGAGCCAGGCCGGCTGGGGCTGGGACCGGTTCAAGCCGTCGCTGAGCTTAAGCGCGCGCAACATCCTCAACCGGTCGCACGAGGAATACCAGGAACGCGACGGCGCGCGCATCGACCTCTACACCTACAAGCCGGGCATCAGCTGGGACGTCAGCCTCACGCTGGCGTTCTGATTCGACGAAGCGTCATGGAACTGCAACGCCCGGCGCTCGCGCCGGGCGTTTTCGCTTGAAAACGCGCGATCCGGCGAAACAGCACTGTCATGTGACTGACGCATCCTGTCACGAATCGGTGATGTGACTGTCCGCCTTGCCCAGTTCCTCCGTACTTTCGACCGTGTCGCGTTGGCCCTGGCCGATGCTCGCCGAGGTCTTGCTCTGGGCCGTGCTGCTGGTCCAGATCGGGCGCCTGGGCTGGCTCGTGCTGGCGCCTGGAAGCGTCGCCGGGGCACCGCGCGTGCTCACCCTGCCCGCAGAGATCCCTGCGCTCGCCGCGCACGACCCGTTCCGCACCGGCGCGCCGGCCACGGCCGCCACCGGACTCGACGGCTGGCGCCTGTTCGGCGTGCGCACCGCTGGAGACGGCCGCGGCTCGGCGATCCTCGGTCAGGACGGACAGCCGCAGGCCGTCTACCGGACCGGTGACGCGCCGGCACCGGGTCTGGTCCTGTCGGCCGTGCATGCCGACCACGTCGAGTTCGGCGCGGGACGGCGGCTGATGCTCGACGCTGCGGCGCCGGCCACCGCCATATCGGCCCTGCCGTCGATGCCGTCGATGCCGACGGCGCCCCCGCCGTCGGCATCGCCGACGAGCGCGGACATCAACCCGGCCCGCCTGCTCGACGCCGGTCTGCAGGCGCGTACCGTCGACGGCCGGCTCTCGGGCTACACGCTGCTCCCGCGCGGCAACAGCGATCTGCTGCAGCGCGCCGCCGGCCTGCAGCCCGGAGACGTGCTGCTCAGCGTCAACGGACAGGTGTTGTCCCCCGGCGTGATCACCGAACTGGCGAACGAATTGAAAGCGAATCCCAAGGCCGTCGTGACCTTCGAGCGCGACGGCGAAACCCGAACCCTGAGCCTCGGCGGGCGTACACCATGAGTCCACACGCGCCCGCGCGCGTTTCCGCATCACTGCTGGCGACCGCCCTGCTGCTGGGCGGCGCGCTGCCGCTCACAGCCTGGCCCCAGGCGGATGCACCGGCACTGCGCATGCAGAACGTCGAGCTCACGGCCTTCATCCAGGACGTGGCGCGGGCCACCAGCACCACCTTCATCGTCGACCCGCGCGTGCAGGGCACGGTCAACATCAGTCGCGACCGGCCGCTGACCGACGAGGACCTGATCGGCGTGCTGCTCAGCGTGCTGCGCAGCAACGGCCTGATCGCGGTGCCCGCCGGTACCGCGACCTATCGCATCGTGCCCGACGACGTGGCCGCGCAGCAGCCGGGTTCACCGCTCGGGTTCGCGACCAGCGTGTTCCCGCTGCAGCGCATCGACGCGCGCGCCGCCGCCGAAACGCTCAAGCCCCTGATCGGCCGCGGCGGCGTGGTCATGGCCCTGCCCCAGGGCAACAGCCTGCTGGTCGCCGACTACGTCGACAACCTGCGGCGCATCCGCGGACTGGTCTCGCAGATCGACCAGGACAGCGCCAGCATCGACACCGTCACCCTGCGCAACACCGCGGCGCGCGAACTCGCCACCACGCTCGCGGAGCTGTTCGGCATCACCGGACAGAACGATGGCGCACTGTCGGTACTGCCGGTGGAGAGCAGCAATTCGCTGGTGATCCGCGGCAACCCGGCGATGGTGCAGCGCGTTTCCCGGATGGCGCTGGAACTCGACAGCCGCGCCGAGCGCAGCAGCGACGTCGCCGTGGTGAAGCTGCAGCATGCGAGTGCGGAGCAACTGCTGCCGGTGCTGCAGCAGCTGATCGGTCAAGCAGCGGACGCGACCGGGGCCGGCGCATCGCTCACGGCTGCAAGCGCGGCGTCGGCCCCGGTGCAAGCCGACGCGGACACCATGCAGATCATCTCGCCCGCCGGCGGGAAGCGACCGGTGATCGTCCGCTATCCCGGCGCGAACTCGCTGGTCATCAGCGCCGACCCCAGCACCCAGCGGATCCTGCTCGACGTGATCCGCCAGCTCGACGTGCGCCGCGAGCAGGTGCTGGTCGAAGCGCTGGTGGTCGAGATTTCCGACGCCGCCGCGAGCCGTCTCGGCGCGCAGCTGTTGCTGGCCGGAAAGGACGGCTCGGTCCCGATCGGTCTGACCCAGTTCTCCAACGGCGGGCCGGGCATCGCCGCGCTGGCCGGGGGCGTGCTCGCCGGCCGCGGTGGCGGTGGCAGTGGCGACGACGATGGCAACGACGCCGTGGGCGATGCCGCCCGCCAGGCCGCCGCGCAGGCGCTGCTCGGTCTCAGCGGCGGTCTGCTGGGCTTCGGCGCCGAGCGCGACAACCGCCTGTTCGGCCTGATCATCAATGCGGTCAAGACCGACGCCGGCTCCAGCCTGCTGTCGACGCCTTCGATCCTGACCCTCGACAACGAGGAAGCCCGGATCATGGTCGGCCAGGAAGTGCCGATCACCACCGGCGAGGTGCTCAGCGGCAACAACGACAACCCGTTCCGCACCATCGACCGCCAGGACGTGGGCATCCAGCTCCTGGTTCGGCCGCAGATCAATGCCGGCGGCGGCATCACGCTCGGCATCAAGCAGGAGGTGTCGTCGGTCAACGGCACCGTCAGCTCGAACAACGACGAGCTGGTGCTCAACAAGCGCGAGGTCGAGACCAACGTGGTCGTCGACGACGGCGAGATGGTGGTGCTGGGCGGCCTGCTCGACCAGAGCAGCGAGGCGCGCCTGGAGAAGATTCCGCTGCTCGGCGACATCCCCGGCCTCGGTGCCTTGTTCCGCAGCCGCTCGCGCAACAGTTCCAAGACCAACCTGATGGTCTTCCTGCGACCGACCATCGTGCGCAACGGTGTCGATGCCCGTCGCCACACCGCGCAGCGTTACGACTATCTGCGCAACACCGGCCTGCGGGGCGATCCGGCGGCGCTGGTCGAACTCGATGCAATGGTGCGGGACTACCTGGATACCGCGGCGCCCGTATCGCCCGCCGTGCCGGCCCAACCGGCCCTGCCGCCGCCGACGACACCCTCGCCCTGATGGAGACGCACGCGCCCACGCTCGCCTATGCCTTCGCCAAGCGGCACGGCGTGCTGCTGCTCGGCACGGGCGCGCAGGCCCATGTCGCGTTGCGCGAAGGCAGCGATGCGCAGGCGCTGCTCGAGGTCCGGCGCACGGTCGGCGTGCCGCTGCAGGTCGAAACCCTTCCGGCGACGGTGTTCGACCGCCGTCTGTCGGAGATCTACGCCGATGTCGGCCTCGGCAATGCTGGCGTCGAGCAGCTGGATCTGCACGGCAATCTCGACTCGCTGGTCGAGGACATCCCCACCGCCGCGGACCTGCTGGAAAGCCAGGGCGATGCGCCGGTGATCCGCCTGATCAACGGCCTGATCGCCGAGGCCGCGCGCCTCGGCGCGTCCGACGTGCACATCGAATCCTTCGAATCCGCGCTGCGGGTGCGCTTCCGCGTCGACGGCGTGATGCGCGAGGCGGTCTCGCTGCCGGCGCGCATCGCGCCGCTGCTGGTGTCGCGGGTGAAGGTGATGGCGCGGCTGGACATCGCCGAACGGCGCGTGCCGCAGGACGGGCGCGTGTCGCTGGCGATGGGCGCCAAGGCGCTGGACGTGCGCGTGAGTACCCTGCCCACGCGCGGCGGCGAGCGCGTGGTGCTGCGTATCCTCGACAAGGAACAGGGCACGCTGTCGCTCGAACAGCTCGGCATGTCGGCGCCCACGCTGGCATCGCTGCGCACGGCGCTGCAGGTGCCGAACGGCGTGATCCTGGTCACCGGCCCCACCGGCTCGGGCAAGACCACGACGCTGTATTCCGCGTTGACCGCGCTCAACGACGGCGAGCGCAACATCCTGACCGTCGAAGACCCGGTCGAATACGCCGTCGAGGGCGTCGGCCAGACCCAGGTCAACACGCGCGTGGGCATGAGTTTCGCCGCCGGGCTGCGCGCGATCCTGCGCCAGGACCCGGACATCGTCATGGTCGGCGAGATCCGCGATGCCGAGACCGCGCAGATCGCGGTGCAGGCCAGCCTCACCGGTCATCTGGTGCTGTCGACGGTGCACACCAACGACGCCGCCGGCGCGATCACGCGGCTGCGCGATGTCGGCATCGAACCCTTCCTGCTCGCGTCCAGCCTGCGCCTGGTGATGGCGCAGCGGCTGCTGCGCAAGCTCTGCGTGCACTGCCGCACGCCGCGTACCCACAGTGGATTCGCCGGGATGCTCGGCGGCGATGTCGACGGCGTGCTGTACGACGCGGTGGGCTGCCCGCGCTGCAACCACACCGGTTACGCCGGACGCATCGGCATCCACGAAGTGATCACCGTCGACGAGCGAATCCGCCGCCTGATCGCCAGCGATGCCGGCGAGGACGCCATCGCCGACGCGGCGTTCGCCGCTTCGGGGCGGCTGTCGGACGCCGCGCGCGACGCGGTGGCTGCCGGATTGACCACGCTGGAAGAAGCCGTGCGCGTCACCCGTCAGGAGACCCGGGACGATGCCGGCGTTTGACTATTCGGCGCTGGACCTGCGCGGCCACACCCGCTCCGGCACGGTCGATGCCGCGACGCCGCGCGACGCGCGTGCGCTGCTGGAAAAACGGCAGCTGGTGCCGGTCACGGTCGAGCCCGCGACGCAGCAGCACACGGCCGGACGCGGTGGCCGCTTCGGCCCCAAGGATCTCGCGCTGCTGACCCGCCAGCTGTCGACGCTCGTGGCGAGCGCACCGTTGGAAGAAGCCCTACGCACGATCGGCAGCCAGAGCGACCGGCGCGGCGTACGCCGGGTGGTGATGGCCACCCACGCCCAGGTGCTCGAGGGTCGTCGGCTGGCCGACGCGATGGCGCAGCAAGGCCAGGCGTTTCCGCCGCTCTACCGGGCGATGGTGTCGGCGGGCGAACGCTCGGGCGCGCTGCCGCAGATTCTCGAGCGCCTCGCCGATCTGCTCGAACGCCAGCAGCAGGTGCGCGGCAAGATGATCGGCACCCTGGTCTACCCCGCCGCGCTGTCGGTGACCGCGGTGGTGGTGGTGATCGCGTTGATGACGTTCGTGGTGCCGCGCGTTGTCGAACAGTTCGACTCGATGGGCCGCGAACTGCCGCTGCTCACGCGCGTGGTCATCGGTGTCTCCGATTTCATCAATCAATGGGGCTGGCTCGTCGCCACGCTGCTGGTGATCGGCGGCATCGTCTTCGCCCGGCTGCTCAAGCGCGACGACGTCCGGCTGCGCTTCGACGGCTGGCTGCTGCGCCTGCCGCTGCTCGGCCGGGTGCTGCGCGACCTGCACGCCGCGCGCATGTCGCGCACGCTGGCGATCATGCTCGACAGCGGCCTGCCGCTGATCGAAGGACTAGCGATCACCGCGCGCACCGTCGGCAACCGCGTGCTGCGCGCCGCCACCGACACCATGGTCACCGCGATCGACGAAGGCGGCAGCATGTCCTCGGCGATGAAGCGCGCCGGCGTGTTCCCGCCGACGCTGCTCTACATGGCCGGCAGCGGCGAGAACAGCGGCCGGCTGGCGCCGATGCTCGACCGCGCCGCCGATTATCTCGAGCGCGAGATCGACACCTTTTCCAACGCCACGCTGAGCCTGCTCGAGCCGGGAATCATCATCGTGCTCGGCGGCGTGGTCGCCATGATCGTGCTGTCCATCCTGCTGCCGATCCTGCAGTTCAACGCGATGGCGCTGGGCTGATCCCTCTGTCCGCATCCGACCAGGAACCCTTGACCATGATGCTTCGTCGTTCCCGTCACGCCCTCGCCAGCGCGCGCGGTTTCACCCTGATCGAACTGATGGTGGTCATCGTCATCCTGGGCTTGCTGGCCACGGTGGTGGTGATCAACGTGCTGCCCAGCCAGGACCGCGCGATGGCCGAGAAGGCACGCGCCGATGTCGCGCTGCTGGAGCAGGCGCTCGACAGCTACCGCCTGGACAACCTGACCTATCCGCGCACCGAACAGGGCCTGCAGGCGTTGCAGCAGCCGCCGCCGGGGCTGTCCCGTCCCGAGCGCTACCGCACGGGCGGCTACGTGCGCCGCCTGCCGGCCGATCCCTGGGGCAATCCGTACCAGTACCGCATGCCGGGACAACGCGGCGCGTTCGACGTCTTCTCCTTCGGCGCCGACGGCGTCGAGGGCGGCGAAGGCGAGAACGCCGACATCGGCAACTGGCAGTAACACGCGACGCCGATGCCACGCGCGCAGGCCGGATTCACGCTGATCGAACTGCTCGTGGTCATGGTCGTCATCGGCCTGGCCACGACGGCGGTGGCGCTGACGCTGCCCGACGGCGATGCCGGCTTCCATCGCCAGGCCGACCAGTTCGGCCTGCACCTGCGCCGCACGCGCGACGAGGCCATCCTCGGCGGCCGCGCGATGCAGGTCAGCATCGACGCCGGTGGCTACCGCGTCAGCAGACGCGACTTCGGCCGGTGGCAGCCGCTGGCCGACGCGCCGTTCGCCCCGCGCACCTGGGCCGACGGTGTGACCGCCACGCTGCCGGAACGGCGGGACCAGCTCGACTTCCGTTTCGACGCCACCGGCGCCGCCGAACCCCAGCGCCTGCGGCTGGTGCGCGACGGCCTGCAGGCCGAGATCGTCGTCGATGCCGCCGGCACGGTGCGCGTGCAATGACGCACGCGACGCGCGGGTTTTCGCTGATCGAACTGCTGGTCGCGCTGGCGGTGTTCGCGCTGGTCGTCGTCGCCCTGCTGAATCTGAGCGGCGGCAGCACGCGCACGGCGCTGCAGATCGAAACCCGGGCGCTGGCCGGCATCGTCGCCGAGAACCTGGCCGTCGAAGCGCAGATCGGCGAGACGACGCCCGAGGCGGCGCAGGGCGACGAGCGGCTCGGCGATCGCCAATGGCGGTGGCGGCGCGCGATCGAGCCCGCCGGCGCTGGCCTGACCCGCGTGCGCATCGCGGTGTTCGCCGACGACGGCCAACAGGTGGCCAGCGCCGAGGTCCTGCGATGAGCCGCAGATCGCGCAACCGCGCACGCGGCTTCACCCTGATCGAGGTGCTGGTGTCGCTGGCGGTCTTCGCGATGCTCGCCGCCGCCGCGGTCGGCGTGCTGGCGTGGACGGCCGACCAGCAGGGCGTGATCCGCGCGCGCATGGACCGCACCGCCGAACTCCAGCGCGCGCATGCCCTGCTCAAGGCCGATCTCGGCCAGGCCGCCGTGCGTCGTACCCGGCGCAGTGATGGCATGGCCGAGTTGTCCGCCTTCACCGCCGCGCCGCCGGACGACCGCAGCCGCCCGCTGTTCGGATTCGTCCGCCGCGGCTGGGAGAACACCGACGGCGCGCCGCGCGCCTCGATGCAGTACGTGGACTACCGCGTCGCCGACGGCCGCCTGCAGCGCAGCACGCGCGCCGCGCTCGACGGCACCGCCGCCGGCGCACCGCAGGTGCTGCTCGACGGCGTCGAGTCGGTGCGTGCGTTCTATTACGCGCGCGGCTTCTGGAGCGACGGCTGGAGCGGCGGTCTCGATACGCTGCCGCAGGCGGTCGCGCTGGAGATGGACCTCCGTGATTTCGGCCACGTGCGCCAGGTCTTCCTGCTGCCGGGCGAAGCGGAATGAGCGCGCCGATGCGACAGCGCGGCATGGCCCTGCTTTCGGTGCTGCTGCTCACCGCGGTGATGACCGTGCTGGCGGTGGCGATGCTGGACGACATCCGCTTCGGCCTGCGCCGCACCGGCAATGCGCACGCGATCGCACAGGCGCAGCGCTACGCGCTCGGCAGCGAGGCGCTGGCCCGGCAGCGGCTGGGCGAGCTGCAACGCGGCGGCGTCGACGCCGCGCAGTGGAACGGCCAGCCGCTGCTGTTCCCGATCGTCGAGGACGGCCAGACCCTCGGGCTGGTGCGCGCGCGGCTGGGCGACGGCAGCACCTGTTTCAACCTCAACAGCGTGGTCGGCGGTGCGCCGGAACAGTGGCAGCGGCGCGAGCTCGGCGTCAGCCAGTACGTGGCGCTGCTGCAGGCACTCGGGTTCGCCGCCGCCCAGGCCCAGACCCTCGCCGACACGCTGGCCGACTGGATCGACAGCGATGCGCAGCGCGCGCCGCTGGGCGCCGAGGATTCCACCTATGCCGCGCTGCAGCCCGGCTACCGGACCAGCGGCACCCTGCTCGCCGAGCCGTCGGAACTGCGGGCGATCCTCGGCTACGACGGTGCGAGTTACGCGCGACTGCGTCCATACGTCTGCGCCCTGCCCCGCGCCGAGCTGTCGCCGGTGAACGTCAACGCGCTGGACATCGACCAGGCGCCGGTGCTGAGCATGCTCAGCCTGGGGCGCCTGACGCCTGCCGAGGCGCGTCGTGTGATCGCCGCGCGTCCGGACGGCGGCTGGCCGGACGCGACCGCGTTCTGGGCACAGCCGGCATTGCGCGACGCCGAACTGCCGCGCGAGGTCTACGACCAGGTCCAGCTGCGCAGCCGCTGGTTCACCCTCCAGACCGAAGTCGAGTACGCCGGCGCACAGGCGGTGCTCAGCGCACTGCTGCAAGCCGACGGCGACCGCGCCCGCCTGATCGTCCGCCGCTGGACTCCCGACGAATGAACACCCCGTCCTTTCCCCTCCGCCTGCTGCTGCTGGGCGCCGATCCGTCACGTGCCCCGGTCTGCCTGAGCGTCGACGGCAATGGCCGGATCCGCGCGCGTCGCGTATGCGATGCGGCCGATCCACTGCCGGCCGAGCCCGGCGCGCGCGACATCCTGGTCGTCCCGGCCGACGCGCTGCGGCTGCTGTGGCTGGATCTTCCCGCGCACAGCGCGGCACAGGCGGCCGCGGCCGCACGCCTGCTGTTGCAGGATCACGTCGCCCAACCGGTCGACACACTGCACGTGGCGGTCGGCGCCGCCGAGGCCGGCGATTCGCAGCGTCTGCTCGGCGCGGTCGACGATGCCCGGATGCGCGGATGGCTCGCCCAGGCCGCGCAGCTCGGGCTGCACCCGGTGGCCGCCGTGCCCGATTGCCTGCTGCTCGATCCATCGCCCGACGACGGCGTGCAGGTCTGCGAGCGCGACGGTCTGCTGCTGGCCCGCGGACATCGCCTCGCGCTCGCCGCCGAAGCCGATCTGGTGCTCCAGGTCATCGGCGACCGGCCCCTGCGCCGGCTGGACCCGGCGGCCTGCGACGCGCGGTTCGCCGCCAATGCGCTGGCCGTCCCCGCGCTCGACCTGCTGCAGGGCCCCTACGCGCGCCGCGACGAGACGGTACCCCGGCAACGCCGGCGCCTGCGTCGGCTGGCGGCGCTGGCGCTGCTGTCTCCGCTGCTGCTGGTCGGCGCGCAGGCGATGTATCACGGCCTGGCGGCGCGCTCGCTCGAACACCGCGCCGACGCGCTCGCCGCCGCGTACCGCCCCGGCCTCACCGGCGCCGCCCTCGGTGCGCACTACCGCCAGCGCCTGGCGCCGGACCTGCTGGCCGTGCATTCGGCCGCGTTGTTCGAGGCCCTGCGCGCGGTGCCGGGCACCCGGCTCGACAGCTACGAATTCACGCCCGACACCGGCGTGCGCGCCAGCCTGGTGCACGGCAGCGAGCAGGACCTCGACCTGTTGCGTCAGTCACTGGCCGAGCGTGGGCTGGCGCTGGTGCCGCTCGACAGCCAGCCGGTCGAGGCCGGCCTGCGCAGCCTCGTCGCCGTGGAGCCGCTCCGATGAAGATCGACATGTCGCGCGTCCAGGGCTGGTGGCAGCAGCGCGCACCCCGTGAACGCTGGATGCTGGGATTGATGACCGCTGCGATCGCCGCGTTCGTGCTCTGGTACGGCGTGATGCTGCCGGTGCGCCAGGCGGCCGATGCCGCGCAGCTGCGCCACGGGCGCGCCACGCTGGCGCTGCTGCAAGCGGAGCTGCAGCTGGCGCAACTGCGCACGTTGGATCAACGCGACATCGCGCCGCCGGTCGACGCCGCCGCACTGAAGGCCGCCGTGCTGGCGTCGGCGCAGACCGCCGGCCTGGCGGTGAGCCGCGAGCGCGCGCACGGCGACGACGGCTTCGGCATCGAAGCCGACGCGGCCACGTCGGCGCAGCTGTTCGGCTGGCTGGACGACCTGCGACTGCGGCACGGCGTGGCACCGGCCACGCTCAGCGTGGCGAGAAGCGAGGGCCAGCTTCGGGTGCAGGCCGGGTTCGACATCGCCCGATGACCCGGCGGGCATTCGCGGGCATCGGTCCTCCGGGCGCCGCCCTTCGCGCGGAAGCGCGGGGGCCGGAGGGGGCGGCAGGCGGAAGAAGGGCGCAACGGCCACGCGCCTGGGCGGACGGGACCGGCGATCGCCTCGCGAGCCGATACATACCGCACCCGTCGGATCACGCGCACGGCTCCGACGGCGACCGCGCTTGAACGCAAAAAGCCCGCGGTGACGACCGCGGGCCTTGCCGATCGAACAGCGGTGTCGATCAGAACGCGAACTGGGTGCGCAGCGCGTACTGGCCGGTCTTGTCGCCCGTCACTTCGTTGTCGCCGTTGGTGTAATTGAACATGAAGCGCAAAGCCGGATTGACGTAGTAGTTCATGCCGAGGATCCAGCTGCTGGCTTCGCGGTTCACCAGATCCCTGTTCTCGATCGTGTCGTAGCGCGCGGTCAGCTCCCACAGGCCGCGGTCGGTGACCTTCGGCGAGGCGAAGATACCGTTGCCCGCCTTGTAGGCCTTGTGACCTCCGTTGAGCAGCCAGCTGCCCTGCACGTACCAGGTGGTGATGTCCTGGTCGGCCGCCGCCGGCTGACCGAAGCGGGCGACCGCGTACTCGCTCTGGAAGAACAGCGGCCCGAACGAACCGGCCGCTTCCAGACCCACGGCGTCGACGGTGTTGCGGCTGCCCGCGGACGTCGTGGCGATGGTCTGCGACGGGCCACGGCGGCCGGCGTAGCTGGCCGTCGCGGCGATGTCGGCCGAGCCCTGGTTGACGTTCTCGTGGCTGGCCCAGCCGCCGAAGTGCAGCGTGCTCGCCTCGGTGTTGATCGGCGCGAAGGTCACGCGGCCGGCGGCGCCGACACCCTCGTTGCGGGTGCCCGAGGCGCTGCGCAGGTTGAACACCGAAAAGCCCGCCGTGTAATTGGTGTCCGCGCGCAGGTAGCCCACGCCCTGCTGGAACTGGCGCCCATTGAACAGGCCGGTGGCCGAGGCGAACGGCCGCTCCATCATCAGGATCTCGTTGGAGCTGGTCAGCTCTTCCATCGAGCGGTAGGGCTTGAAGTGGCCGATGGTGACCTTGCCGCCCAGTGCCGAGCGGGCGATGAACACGTCACGGAAGCCGTCGAGGCCGCTGCCGGCGGCGAAATCCTGCTCGAACTTGTAGTCCCAGCCGTAGGCCTTGCCCTGCAGGCTGAGGCGCGCGCGGCGGAACTCGGTGGTGCCGGTGCTCGCGGCGGTGTCACGGTCGAACGCGTAGGCATCGAAGTGGATGCGGCCGCCAGCCTGGAACTCGAACTGCTTGTCGGCCGACGTGACCTTCAGGCCGCCCTTGGTGTCGATGACCGGGGCGGTAGTGGCCATCCTGTCCAGGCTTTCCTGGGTGCCGATGTTGATGTCCGACTGCGCGTCGGTGCGGACCTCGAGCGCGTCGACCTTGGCCTGCAGCTCGGCCAGCTGCGCACGCAGCGCGGCGATCTCGGCGTCGCGGTCCGGGGACTGGGCCGCGGCATTGAACGAGACGGACGCGACGGCGAGAGCGACGGCCGAGGCCAGGATGGAAGGACGCATGGGTGGATTCCCGTGAGTGGAGGTGTCGGAGGTCGGCCGCGCGGCGTTCCACTGCGCGCAGATGAAACGTCTGTGACCGAATGATGTGCAGCCTGCGCAGGTTTGACGACACTCAAATTGCATTCGCATGACAGTTGCGTGACCGCGCGCGCCGCCGCGGGTCGCAGTGTCGCAACCGCCGCGTCACCGTCCGGTCATGCCGTTGACCCGCAACTGTCATGTCAAGAACGTGAAATTGCCCGGCACGGCGGCACCTGCCGCCTCATTCCAGGAAATCTCCATGCACGCTTTCCTCAAGGCCCGGGTCGCCACGCTGGTGCTGTCGACCACGCTGCTCGCGGTCACGTTCGGCGCCAATGCCCAGTCCACCGACGTCACCGGCGCCGGCGCGTCGTTCGTCTATCCGGCGATGACGCGCTGGTCGGCCGACTACCGCACCGCGACCAATACACAGGTCAACTACCAGTCGATCGGCTCGGGCGGCGGCATCGCCCAGATCAAGGCCGGCACGGTCGATTTCGGCTCCTCCGATGCCCCGCTGCCGCCCGCCGATCTGCAGAAGTCCGGCCTGGTGCAGTTCCCGTCCGTCATCGGCGGCGTCGTGCCGATCATCAACGTCGAAGGCGTCGCCGCGGGCGCGATGAAGCTCGACGGCGAGACCCTGGCCAACATCTTCCTCGGCCGGATCACCCGCTGGAACGATCCGGCGATCGTCGCGCTCAACGGCGGCCTGACGCTGCCCGACGCGCGCATCACCGTCGTGCACCGCTCCGACGGCTCCGGCACGACGTTCAACTTCGTCAACTACCTGTCCAAGGTGAGCCCGGACTGGCGCACCGGCGTGGGCGAAGGCACCACGGTGCGCTGGCCGGTCGGCATCGGCGGCAAGGGCAACGAAGGCGTGGCCGCCTACGTGCGCCAGATCAAGGGCGGCATCGGCTATGTCGAACTGTCATATGCGCTGCAGAACCGCCTGGCGTATTCGCGCCTGAAGAATGCCGCCGGCAACTTCGTCAATCCGAGCGAGGAGACGTTCTCGGCCGCTGCGGCCAGCGCCGACTGGGCCTCGGCACGCGATTTCCACCTGGTGATGACCAATGCGCCGGGGCAGAACGCGTGGCCGATCACCGCGACCAATTTCATCCTGATGCACCGCAACCCGCGCAACCGCGCCGGTGCCAGGAGCGCGCAGGACTTCTTCCGCTGGGTCTACGCCAACGGCGGCGAGCAGGCGCGCCAGCTCGGCTACGTGCCGCTGCCGGCCACGCTGGTCCAGCAGGTGGAGCGCTACTGGGCGGAGAACGCACGCTACTGAGTCCGACGATCACGTGAATGCGAGTCGGGCGCCTCTCTCCCGTCCCACTCGCGCGCGTTCCGTCCTCCGGCGGGCCTTCGGGCCCGCTTTTTTGTCTTCAGGCGTTTCACTCGACGCCACCGTCTCCCCTGCAAGAATGACGAGCGTCATACGGGTGTAACAAAAACATCATTTCATGCTCGGACCCAGGCGGCGCTCGCGCCGCATTCCCACATGGAGTTGCTCATGGCCCGTTCCATCGTCCGCATCGGCGCACTCGCGCTGTCTTCCCTGGTCTTCCTGGCCGCCTGCGGCGGCAACGACGGCGCGCCCGCCGGCCAGGCCGGTGACGGCGCTCCGGGCGCGTCCCAGGGCGCAGGCGACCGCGTCGGCATGCAGATCACCGGCGCCGGCGCCACCTTCATCTTCCCGCTGGTGTCGCGCTGGTCGGCCGACTACAACGCCGCCACCGGCAACCGCGTCAACTACCAGTCGATCGGCTCGGGCGGCGGCATCGCCCAGATCAAGGCCGGCACGGTGGACTTCGGCTCGAGCGACAAGCCGCTCGACAGCGCCGAACTGCAGGCCGCGGGCCTGGGCCAGTTTCCTTCGGCGATCGGCGGCGTGGTGCCGGTGGTCAACGTCGACGGCCTGCAGCCGGGCCAGCTGCGCCTCACCGGCGCCCTGCTCGCCGACATCTTCATGGGCAAGGTCGGCACCTGGAACGATCCCGCGATCACGGCGCTGAACCCGGGCGTCACCCTGCCCGCCGGCGAGATCAGCGTCGTCCACCGCTCCGACGGCTCGGGCACCACGTTCAATTTCTCCAACTACCTGTCCAAGGTCAGCCCGGACTGGAAGTCGCGCATCGGCGAAGGCACCTCGGTGCAGTGGCCGGTTGGCGTCGGCGGCAAGGGCAACGAGGGCGTCGCCTCCTACGTCCAGCAGATCAAGGGCTCGATCGGCTACGTCGAACTGGCCTACGCGCTGCAGAACAACATGCCCTACGCGTCACTGCAGAACGCGGCCGGCACCTGGGTGCAGCCGAGCGAGGAAAGCTTCGCCGCGGCGGCCGCGACCGCCGACTGGGGCAGCGCGCAGGACTTCAACCTGGTCATCACCAACGCTCCGGGCGCCGATGCGTGGCCGATCACCGCGACCAACTTCATGCTGATGCCCAAGCAGCCGCGTGATGCCGAGCGCAGCCGCGCCGCGCGCGATTTCTTCAAGTGGGCCTTCGAGTCCGGCCAGGCCCAGGCCAGCGAGCTGCACTACGTGCCGCTGCCGGCCGAGCTGGTGCAGCAGATCGAGGCCTACTGGGCAGCCGAGTTTCAGTGACGGCCCGCGCGCGGCGTGTCGCCTCCGGGCGGCACGCCGCGTGTGTGTATCGATGGCAATGACATCCCGCCCGCGCGGGACTGACGCAGCACAAGGGATCCGATGACCGCCGCCACCCTGTCCGCCGCACCGGCGCCCCGACAACGCGACCTCCGCGACGCCCGCAACGACCGGCTCTTCCGCTGGTTGCTGGCCGCGACGGTCGTGTTCGCGATGCTGGCGCTCGCCGGCGCCGCCCTGTCGATGCTCTGGGGCGGGCGCGATGCACTGGCCACCCAGGGCCTGTCGTTCTTCACCAGCGCCGACTGGAATCCGGTCGAGAACCGTTACGGGGCGCTGGTGCCGATCGTCGGCACCATCGTCACCGCGCTGATCGCGATGATCATCGCCGTGCCGGTGAGCTTCGGCATCGCGTTCTTCCTCACCGAAGTGGCGCCGCGCTGGCTGCGCGGGCCGGTGGGCACGGCGATCGAACTGCTGGCCGGCATTCCGTCGATCATCTACGGCATGTGGGGCCTGTTCGTGCTGGTGCCGGTGATGACGACCTACGTCACCCCGTTCCTCAACGACTACTTCGGCGCGATTCCCGGCATCGGCCTGCTGTTCCAGGGCCCGCCGCTGGGCATCGGCACGCTCACCGCGGGCTTCGTGCTCGCGATCATGGTGATTCCCTTCATCTCGTCGGTGATGCGCGAGGTATTCCTCACCGTACCCACGCGCCTGAAGGAATCGGCCTACGCACTCGGCGCGACCAAGTGGGAAGTGAGCTGGGACATCGTGCTGCCCTACACCCGCTCGGCGGTGATCGGCGGCATCTTCCTCGGCCTCGGCCGCGCACTCGGCGAGACGATGGCGGTCGCGTTCGTGATCGGCAATTCGGTGCGTCTGACGCCCTCGCTGCTCGAGCCCAGCACGACCATCGCCGCGTTGATCGCCAATGACTTCGGCGAAGCCACCGAAACCTACCGCTCGGCGCTGCTGCTGCTCGGCTTCGTGCTGTTCCTGGTGACCTTCGTGGTGCTGGCGATCGCACGCCTCATGCTGATGCAGCTGTCGCGCAAGGAGGGCAAGTGATGGCCAGTGTCGTCACCGAACGCGAACGCCAGGTCGCCGACCGCCTCTACGGCCGTCGTCGCATCGTCAACGGCGTCGCCATCGTCCTGGGCTGCCTCACCGCCGCCTTCGGCCTGTTCTTCCTCGGCTGGATCCTGTGGACGCTGGTGTCCAAGGCCGCCGGTGGCATCAACTGGGCGCTGTTCACCCAGATGACCCCGCCGCCGATGCAGGAAGGCGGTCTGGCCAACGCGTTCTTCGGCAGCGCGGTGATGTGCGCGCTCGCGATCGCCATCGGCACGCCGATGGGCGTGGCCGCCGGCACCTGGCTCGCCGAGTACGGGCGGGCCCGCAAGGTCGGCACCGTCGTGCGCTTCGTCAACGACATCCTGCTGTCGGCGCCGTCGATCGTGCTCGGCCTGTTCGTCTACACCGCGTTCGTGATGCAGACCGGCGGCCGCTTTTCGGCGTTGGCCGGCGCGATCGCCCTGGCCTTCATCGTGTTGCCGGTGGTGGTGCGCACGACCGACGAGATGCTGCAGCTGGTGCCCACGCAGATGCGCGAGGCGGCACTGTCGCTGGGCGTGCCGCATTGGAAGGTGATCGTGCAGGTGCTCTATCGCAGCGCGTCGGCGGGCATCGTCACCGGCATCCTGCTCGCCCTGGCCCGCATCAGCGGCGAGACCGCGCCGCTGCTGTTCACCGCGTTCGGCAACCAGTACTGGAACAGCGACGTCATGCGGCCGATGGCCAGCGTGCCGGTGGTGATGTACCAGTACGCCGGCAGCCCGTATGAATCCTGGCAGCAACTGGCCTGGGCCGGCGCGCTGGTGCTCACGAGCTTCGTGCTCATCGTCAGCCTCGTCGCCCGCGCCATCCTGCTGCGCAAGCGGATCAGCCACGACTGATCCGCACTGCCCCTTCTTCGAACGGACCGTCCATGAACGACCTGCATACCGCCCCGACGCAACGGATCCACCTGGCCACCCACGCACGTGAAGTGCTGGCGCCGGCGCCGGTGAAGATCGCCGCGCGCGGGCTGGATTTCCATTACGGCGACTTCCATGCGCTCAAGGGCATCGAGCTGGAGATTCCCGAAAAGCGGGTGACCGCGCTGATCGGCCCGTCGGGCTGCGGCAAGTCGACGCTGCTGCGCATCTTCAACCGCATCTACGCGCTGTATCCGAAGATGACCGCCAGCGGTGAGGTGCTGCTGGACGGCGAGAACATCCTGTCGCCGAAGTATCCGATGAACCGGCTGCGCAGCAAGGTCGGCATGGTGTTCCAGAAGCCGGTGCCGTTCCCGATGACGATCTTCGAGAACGTCGCCTACGCGATCCGCCACCACGAAAAGCTGTCCAAGGCCGAGCTCAACGTCCGCGTCGAGCAGGCGCTCACCCAGGCTGCACTGTGGAACGAGGTCAAGGACAAGCTCGGCCAGAGTGCGCTGGGCCTGTCGGGCGGCCAGCAGCAGCGCCTGTGCATCGCGCGCGCCGTCGCGTTGCGCCCCGACGTGCTGCTGCTCGACGAGCCGACCTCGGCGCTCGACCCGATCTCCACGAGCCGCATCGAGCAGCTGGTCGAGGAACTGAAGGTCGACTACACCATCGTCATCGTCACCCACAACATGCAGCAGGCCGCGCGCGTCTCGGACTACACGGCCTTCATGTACCTCGGCGACCTGATCGAACACGACACCACCGAGACCATCTTCTCCAAGCCCTCGAAGCAGCAGACCGAGGATTACATCACCGGCAGATTCGGCTGAGCCTGCGGCTGCAGCCGTGTGATTGGTGATTCGTGATGGGTGATTCGACAGGGCCGTCAACGCCATCGGATCGCCCATCGCGTGTCCCGATCACGAATCACGAATCACCAATCACGGACCCACCTCCATGCCCACCCAACCCAACGACCACATCGTCAAGAGCTACGACGACGAGCGCAATCGCCTGACGCAGGAAATCCTGCGCATGGGCGAGATGGCCGCCTCGCAGCTCGAAGCCGCGCTGGATGTCGTGGAGCGTCGTGACGACAAGGCCGCCGAGCGGATCATCGCCAACGACGATGCGATCGACGCGCTCGAGCACGAGGTCAGCCAGGACGTGATGAAGCTGGCGCTGCGTGGCCCGATGGCGCGCGACCTGCGCGAGATCCTCGCGGCCCTGCGCATCGCCGCCGACATCGAACGCATCGGCGACTACGCCGCCAACGTCGCCAAGCGCTCGACCGCACTCAACCTCGCGCCGCCGCTGCCGCACACCCGCGGACTCACCGTGCTCGGCCAGCTGGCGGTCAAGCAGGTGCGCGACGTGCTGGTCGCATTCCGCGACAACGATGCCGAGGCGGCCCAGCGCGTGCGCGACCAGGACGCGGAGATCGACACCGTCTACACCAGCCTGTTCCGCGAGCTGCTGACCTACATGATGGAAGACCCGCGCGCGATCACGCCGAGCACGCATCTGCTGTTCATGGCCAAGAACATCGAGCGCATCGGTGACCACGCGACCAACATCGCCGAGAACATCTGGTTCCTGGTGCACGGCGACGACGCCCTGCCGCCGCGCGACAAGCGCGACGAGACCAATACGGTCTCCTGAGGCGCCGAGCCGCGGCGCGCGACGCGCCTCGAACGTGACGCGCGGTCGCACGCCGCGCATCCGGGTGCGGCGGACGCTCTGCTAGGCTTGCGCGCATGAGCGATCTCGACGTCCCGACCGCGCCGGTCGCAGCCGCCACACCCCATCTGCCGATGTCCCGCCGCTTCCGCGGCTTCCTGCCGGTCGTCGTCGACGTCGAGACCGGCGGCTTCGACGCGCGCCGCCATGCACTGCTGGAGATCGCCGCGATACCGCTCGATCTCGACGCCGACGGACAACTGGCACTCGGGCGCTCGGTGCATGCGCACGTCGAACCCGCACCGGGCACGCAGATCGATCCGCAGTCGCTGGAAGTGACCGGCATCGACATCCACCACCCCTTCCGTCTGGCGCGCAGCGAATACGACGCGCTCGAACACATCTTCGCCGGCGTGCGCGCCGCGGTGCGTCACCACCAGTGCCAGCGCGCGATCCTGGTCGGCCACAACGCCCACTTCGACTTGGGCTTCGTCAACGCCGCGGTCGAGCGCAGCGGTCACAAGCGCAATCCCTTCCATCCCTTCAGCGTCTTCGACACGGTCACGCTGGCCGGCGTGGCCTACGGCCAGACCGTGCTCGCGCGCGCCGTGCAGGCGGCCGGCTTCGAATGGGACCAGAGCCAGGCGCACTCGGCGCTCTACGACACCGAGCAGACCGCGCGGCTGTTCTGCCGCATCGCCAACGCCTGGCCGGCCCCCGCGCCGGCTGCCTGAGCACGCGCGGTCTTCAACCGGGCCGCGCCGCGCGCAGCGTGATCAACGCGATTTCCGACCGCGCGCCGATCCGCGTCGCGAACCCGGGCCACAGGCCGGCGCCGTTGCCGACGTAAAGCGTCATGCCGTCGACGTCGTAGAGACCGGAGACGAACCCGCCGTTGGCGCGCTTGACCAGCCGGTCCATACCGACGATGTGTCCGCCGTGCGTGTGCCCGGACAGCTGCAGCGCCACACCGGCCTGGGAACGCGCGCGTGCATCGCGCGGGCGGTGTTCGAGCAGGATCACCGGCGCCGCGGGATCGGCACCGGCGAGCGCGGCCGCGAGGTCGGGCATCGGCAGGCCGTAGCGCGCGGCCACCGGATCGGTGACACCGGCCAGCGTCAGCACCGAATCGCCACGCCGGATCGCGAGATGGCCGTTCTCCAGCACCTGCATGCCCAGCGCGCGCAATGCCGGCATCCACTCCAGGTACTGCGCGTAGTACTCGTGGTTGCCGGTCACCGCGACCACGCCGTCCGGCGCCCGCAGCGCGGCCAGCGGCCGCACGTCGTCGGCGCGCGCGCACGGACTGCCGTCGACCATGTCGCCGGTCAGCACGATCAGATCCGGCCGCTGCGCATTGCCGGCCGCCACGACCTCGGCCACCCAGTCGCCGGTGAGCAGGCGGCTGGCGTGCAGGTCGGTGATCTGCAGCAGGCGGTAGCCGTCGAACGCCTCGGGCAGACCCTCGATCGCGATCTCGACCTGCCGCACCTGCGGCACCGCCATCGCCTGCCAGGTGCCGTAGCCCGACAGCACCAGCGCGAGCCCGGCGGCAACCGGTCGCACGCCGGGCCGCCGCACGGCCGCGAGCACCCGGCGACGTCGCAGCGCCCATGCGATGACGCACAGCGCATCGAGCAGCAGCACGAAGACCGTCGTCAACAGCAGGGCGATGAACCCGGTACCGAGCACGGCGATGGCCGCTTTCGGAATCTCCGGTGACGCCATGCTGCCGGCGAACCGGGCGACGATGCGGTGATGCAACGCGAGCCCGAAGACCAGCACCGCAAGAGCGGTGCGCGCGGCACGCGACCACCGCAGGGGCCAGACCACACGCACGACGAGATAGGACGCAAGAACGACCGCAACGACACTCAGCACACGACATCCAATGGCAGCGCGACGACGGACCGGAACACGGGCCCGTCAGGGCCGGCCATGGTGGGCGATGCGTCGCGCGCATGCCAGCTGCGCGCAGTGCCGAAGACGTCGCCGCCGCGGGATGCAGCGTTGCAACGCCCGCGCGCGCGCCCGAATCACGCTGCGACCCGCGCGGCGGCGCTCAACTCGCGAGCTTGAGTCCGACGAGGCCGGCGACGATGAGTCCGAGGCTCACCAGGCGCGCCACGGTGGCGGGCTCGTCGAACAACAGCATGCCCAACAGCGCCGTGCCCACAGCCCCGATGCCGACCCAGATCGCGTACGCGGTGCCCAGCGGCAGCGACTTCATCGCCAGACCGAGCAGCGTGATGCTCACGCCCATCGCGGCGACCGTGCCCAGCGTCGGCCAGAGCCGGGTGAAACCCTCGGTGTACTTCAGGCCGATCGCCCAGGCGATCTCGAACAGGCCGGCGAGCAGCAGGATGAACCACGACATCGGACACCTCCATCGATCTAAGATGGGGCCGTCCCCGCGCGCGGTGCCAACCGGCAGGGTCGTCCCTGCCACCGTGATGCCGCCATGCTAGCGGGCGACGCCTGAATCTCCGCGCGCCGCGCCCGGGCTCGGCGCCGGACTCAGATGTCGCAGAGCCGGTCGCGCCCTGCGCTCTTGGCCCGGTACAGGGCCATGTCCGCGCGGCGCATGAGCTGTGCGGGCGCCGTGTCCAGCGGATCGAGCATCGAGGCACCCGCGCTGATCGTCACGCGCAGCCCTGCCACGCCGCCCCAGTCGTCGCGGCGCGCGAATGCATCGCGCAGCCGCGCGTACAGGCCGTGCGCCTCGTCGAGCGTGGCGTCGACCAGGATGATCGCGAACTCCTCGCCGCCGATCCGCGCCGCGATGTCGGACGCGCGGCACACCTCGGCCAGCAGGGCGCCGGTTTCGCGCAGCACCTCGTCGCCTGCCGCGTGGCTGTGCACGTCGTTGATCGCCTTGAAGCGGTCGATGTCGAGAATCATCAGGCACAGCGGCTGGCGCCGGCGGTGCGCGCGCGCGACCTCGCGGGCGAGCGCGCCGTCGAAACTGCGCCGATTGGGCAGGCCGGTGAGTGCATCCTCGTAGGCCTGGCGCTCGAAGGTCTCGGCCTGCACGCGCAGGCGGTCCAGCAGTTCGGTCTTCTCCCTGTCGGCTTCGAGCAGCTGCGCGGCCTGGGTCTGCAGCACGCGCGTGCGGTCGTCGACGAGCTGCGCCAGACGCGCATTGGCGCGGTGGTAGCGCAGGATGCGCGTGCGGTAGGCCAGTGCCAGCCCGGCCAGGGCCAGCAGCACCGCCAGCGCCTGCACGCTGCGACGCTGCCACCAGGCCGGCACGACGGTGAAGCGCCATTGCGCGTCGCGGACACTCCAGTCGCCTTCCGGATGTGCGGCCGCGACGTGCAGGGTGTAGTCGCCGGGCGGCAGGCCGACGACATCGAGACTGCGCTGGCGGCCGCGCTCCACCCAGTCGGTGTCGAGGCCCTCCAGACGCGTGCGGAAGCGGATCCGCTCGGACATCAGGAAACTCAGACCCACGTACGACACCGACAGGCGCGCGCCGCTGTCCACGCGCGCGCCGTCCGCCGGGGCCACCTGCAGGCCGTCGATGCGCACCGACTCGATCCGCGGCAGCGGCGCAGGCCGCCGCCGTGCGGCCTTCCAGCGCAGTGGATCGATCCCGCTGAGTCCGACAGCCGTCGCCATCCACACCGAGCCGTCGCGGCGCAGCAACGCCGAGGGCGAGGAGCTGCCGTTGCCCTGGGCATTGGACATGCCGTCGATCTCGTCGTAGCGCTCGATCGGCACCCGCGCCAGGCGCCCGTCGGCGACCGCGTCGAGATCCTCCATGCGCGCCCGCAACATGCCGCGGTTGCTGGTGATCCAGGCGTTGCCGATGCGGTCGGGCACGATCTGGAACACCGTGTCGACCGGCAGGCCCTGCTCCAGGCCCACGCGCGCCAGCGTGCCGCCGCGTTCCCGGTACAGGCCGCGATCGGTCGCCAGCCACACGGCATCGCCGATGCGCCGGAATGCGAACACGGTGCGCGCGCCGTCGGCGACGGGCAACGGCAGATGCCGGACCCGGCCGCCTTCGAGCACGCTCGCGCCTTCGACAGAGCCGATCCACAGCGCGCCGTCGATCCGTGCCAGCGACGTCACCAGGCTGGTCGGCAGACCGGGCACACGCGGGGTGGCCGGTCGGCCGTCGACGAGGCGCACCGGCCCGCTGTGAGTCGCCAGCCACACCGCGCCGTCGTCGGCGGCTTCGATCGCGCGGATGTGCCCCGGAAATCCATCCAGACGCTGCACCACCTGGCCGTCGCGCACGCGGAACACCCGCCCGCCGTAGGCGCCCACCCACAGATCGCCCCGCGCGTCGTAGGCCAGGCTCAGCACCGACGGCGGCACACCGGCTTGCAGCGTCACCGGCGCGAGCCGCCCGTCCGCGCCCTGGCGGTCGAGGCCGCCGCTGCCGCCCACCCACAGACGGCCGCGGTCGTCCTCGATCAACGCGCGGACGTAGTCGCCGCTGAGTCCGTCGCGCGCCAGCAGCCGCTCGAACAGGGTGTCGCGTACCCGGAACAGGCCGCCGTTCGCGCCGGCCCAGACACTGCCCTCGGCGTCTTCCAGCAATTGCACAATGCGGCCCGCCGGGCGCGCGGCGTCCACCGGAGGCGATTCGATGCCGCGGGCGCCGACGCGCAGCAGCCCGCGGCTTTCGCTGCCCAGCCAGAGATCGCCGTGACGGTCCTGCAGCATCGCGGTGAAGTCGCCCTGCCCGGGAATCCGGTGCACGCGCCGCGCCCGCGCGCCGTCCATGCGGTAGACGCCGTCGCCGGCGACCAGCCAGATCGCGCCGTCGGGTGCGCGGTAGGGCCAGGCCAGGCCGGGCGGGAGGCCGAGTGCAGCGGAGGCGGCGCGCAATTCGCCGTCGGTGTCGCGAACGACCAGCCCGTCCAGGCCGCCGATCCAGATCCGTCCGTCGTCGCCGACGGCCATGTGTGGATAGCTCAGCGGCAGCGGCACACCGGCCGGCGCCTCGACCAGCTCGAACCGGCCATCCGGGTGCAGGCAGCCCAGGCCGCGGCCCTCGAACAGCAGCCACAGGCGTCCGCGGGCATCCATCGCCATCGCATGGATCAGCACCTGCGGCCAGCCGGCCTCGGCCGAGCGCCAGAAGCGCCAGCTGCCGTCACCGGCCCGTCGGCCTAGATTGCCGCGGGAATCGCTGAACCACAGCGCGCCGTCCGGATCGACGTAGAGCGCGCCGACACCGTTGTCGGGCAGCGCCGGCTCCGGGGTGCTGCGGTCGTAGATCGTGAACTCGAGGCCGTCGTAGCGCACCAGACCTTCCCAGGTCGCCAGCCACAGGTAGCCGTCGGGGGTCTGCGCGAGGTCCCGGATCGAGTTGTGCGGAAGGCCGTCGCGGGAGGTCCAGCGATCGAAGGCGTAATCGCGCAGTGCAGGCGCCGCCGCCGGCGCGTGGGGCTCAGCGGCGGGAAGCGGGTTCCAAGCCAGCCCCGCCAGCAGCAGCATGGCGCCGGCCAGGCCGCGGCGTCGCAACCACGACGCGCCACGGCAACCCGCTCGCCGGATGTCCCCGTTCGTCACCATCGCCCCGCCCCACCGCTGCCGTCAGCCGGCCACCCGCTGGCGGACGGCTTCGAACAGGGTCACGCCGGCCGCGACCGACACGTTGAGACTCTCCACCCCGGCCGCAGCCGCCGCGCCCGGCATCGGGATCGTCACCAGCTGGTCGCAATGCTCGCGCGTGAGCCGGCGCAGGCCGTCGGCCTCGCCGCCCAGCACCAGGGCGACGTTGCCGCGCAGGTCGATCGCGTACAGCGACGCCGTGGCCTCGCCGGCCAGGCCGTAGATCCACACACCGAGCTTCTGCAGATCGCGCAGCGTGCGCGAGAGATTGGTCACGCGGACCACCGGCACATGATCGGCGGCGCCGGCCGAGGTCTTGCGCACGGTGGCGTTGACCTGCACCGCCTTGTCCTTGGGAATCACCACGGCGGTGACCCCGGCGGCCGCGGCACTGCGCAGGCAGGCGCCGAGATTGTGCGGGTCCTGCACGCCGTCGAGCACCAGCAGCAGCGCCTTGCCCCCGGCCGCCTCGACCAGGCCTTCGAGCTCGTTTTCGTCCCAGGTCTTCGCGGCCGCATAGCGCGCCGCCGCGCCCTGGTGACGCAGACCGCCGGCGACGCCGTCGAGCGCCTGCTGGTTGACCCGGCGCACGTCGATGTCGCGCCGGCGCGCGTCGGATTCGATCTCGAGGATGCGCGGATTCTTCGCGCCCGCCTCGAGCAGCACCTCGCGCACGTTGTCGGCGTCGTGTTCGACGGCGGCCGCGACGGCATTGATGCCGACGATCCACTGGTTCTGCTTGCTGCTGCTCATGCGATGGAATTCGGAAATGGGGGGCACAGGGACGAAAAAGCCCGCGGGGCCGGAACTCCGGCTCCGGCCCCGCGATCACCCAGTTTACTGGTAGGGCTTCTTCTCGCGCCTGGCCGGCTTGCCACGCGGGGGCGGCGGCTTCGGCTCCCCGGGCTGACGGCTGTCGGGCTCGACGAGGCGGAAATCGATCTTCCGGTCCTCGAGACTGGCCTTGAGCACGAGAATGCGCACCCGGTCACCCAGGCGGAACTCGCGACCCGCGCGCTGGCCGCTGAGCATCCGCCGGATCGGATCGAAGTGATAGAAATCGTTGGGCAGCTGGGTCACGTGGACCAGCCCGTTGACCTTGGACTGGTCCAGCTCGACGAACAGGCCGAAGCTGGTCACACCGCTGATCACGCCGTCGAACTGGCCGCCGACGTGCTGCTCCATCCACGCGGCGCGGTAGCGCTCGTCGACCTCGCGCTCGGCCTCGTCGGCCCGGCGCGCGCGCTCGGAGCACTGCAGCGACAGGCTTTCCATCTGCCGCGGGGTGTAGATGAACTTCGCCAGCGGCTGGCCCGACAGCACGTGCTTGATCGCGCGGTGCACCAGCAGATCCGGATAGCGGCGGATCGGCGAGGTGAAGTGGGCGTAGGCCGCGAGCGCCAGACCGAAGTGGCCGATGTTCTCGGGCGTGTACACCGCCTGGCTCTGGCTGCGCAGCAGCACCGATTCGAGCAGCGTGGCGTCGGGGCGCTCGCGGATCTTCTTCAGCAGGTTGGTGAAGTCCTTGGGCTGGACCTTCGACCACGGCGGCAGGCGCAGCGCGAATTCCTTGAGGAATTCCAGCAGATCGGCGTACTTCGCCTCCGGCGGCTTGTCGTGCACGCGATAGGGCGCGGCGATGCCGGCCTCGAGCAGGAATTCCGCCGCCTGCACGTTGGCGGCGATCATGCATTCCTCGATCAGCTTGTGCGCGTCGTTGCGCTGGAGCATTCCGGCCTGGGTGACCTCACCCGTGTTGTCGAGCACGAAGCGCACTTCGGAACTTTCGAACTCGATCGCGCCCCGCTTGGCGCGCGCCTTGGCCAGTACCGCGTAGAGCTGGTGCAGGCGCTCGACCTGCGGCAGCACCGGCTTGATCGCCGCGCGCGTGTCCTCGTCCAGCTCGCCCACCGCCTTCCACACCTGGGTGTAGGTCAGGCGCGCGTGCGAATGCATCACCGCCTCGTAGAACTTCGAATGCGCCACCGTGCCGTCGCGCAGCACCTGCATGTCGCAGACGAAACACATCCGGTCGACCTTCGGCTTCAGCGAGCAGATGCCGTTGGACAGCGTCTCGGGCAGCATCGGCACGACGAAGCCGGGGAAGTACACGCTGGTCGCGCGCAGCTGCGCCTCGTCGTCGAGCGGACTGCCCGGGCGGACGTAGTTCGACACGTCGGCGATCGCGACCACGAGGCGGAAGCCGTCGCGGTTGGGTTCGCAGTAGACGGCGTCGTCGAAATCCTTGGCGTCCTCGCCGTCGATCGTCACCAGCGGCAGCGCGCGCAGATCGACGCGGCCGCCGATCATGCGGTCTTCCACGTCGACCGGCACCGCGGCGGCTTCGTCGAGCACCGCCTGCGAAAACTCGTGCGGCAGGTTGTGGCCGTGGATCGCGGCCTCGACCACCAGCGAAGGCTTGAGCACGTCGCCCAGCACGGTCAGCACGCGACCGATCGGCGGCCGGTGCGCATCGCCCGGCGCGGCGATCTCGCAGACCACCAGCTGGCCGTGCTGCGCGTCGTGGCGCGCGTCGTGCGGAATCTGGATGTTGCGCTGGATACGCTTGTCGTCCGGCACGACGAAGCTGATGCCGTGCTCGATCGCGAAGCGGCCCATCAGCCGCGTGGTGCGACGCTCGAGCACTTCGACGACGACACCGGCGCGGCGGCCGCGTGCGTCGACATTGGTGAGGCTGGCCAGCACGCGGTCGCCGTGCATGGCCTTGCGCATCTCGGCCGGCGGCAGGAACAGATCCTCGCCGACGCCCGAATCGGGGCGCAGGAAGCCGAAGCCTTCCGGATTGGCGATCACCGTGCCGGGGATCAGATCCATGCGTTTGGCCGGAACCAGCCCACCGCGGCGGTTCTGCAGCAACTGGCCTTCGCGCAGCATCGCCGCGACGCGCTTGCCGAGCGCGTCCGCGCGGTCGGGTTCGGTGAGCGCGAGCGTGACCGCGAGTTCGTCGACGGTCATCGGGCCGTCGGCATCGGCCAGCAACTGCAGGATGGCTTCGCGGCTGGCGATCGGATTCGCGTAGCGCGCGGCCTCGCGGCCCGCGTGTGGATCCACGATGCCGTCACCCGTGCGCACGGGCGCGCGCTGCGCGGCGGGCGCCCGATCGTCGCGGGGCCTGGCCGATCGCAGGGCGCGGCTCAAGCCCGGATCGGGCATCCACGGCGGCAGCGTGCCGGAGGTGTTCTTGGGGCCGCTGGCCGGGCCGCTCGTGCGGCGCTCGTCGAAAGGCCGGGCGGGCCCGGAGGGGGTGCGGCGTCCGCCGCGCTTGCTGGGAGGTTTTGCCATTCGCGGCATGGTACACCCGGGCTCGCGGGCGCCGTGTCGAAGCCCTACACCGCCGCGCGGGACGTCTCCGGCCGTGCGCCGCGCGGAGAACGATTGACAAGCCGCGCCCGCATCGACACCATACGCGCCCTGACCTGCCCGGGTGGCGGAATTGGTAGACGCACTAGCTTCAGGTGCTAGCGGGGGCAACTCCGTGGAGGTTCGAGTCCTCTCCCGGGCACCAAGGTCATCACCGCCTTACCAGTGGTGAACATCAAACCCGCCGATGCGGGTTTTTTTGTGCCTGCGTTGCGGCCTCGCTTCCCGTCGCCGATCGCCCGCCGCCGCACACGGCACTGGCGCGGATCCGGTGTGGGCCGTACCGACGTAAGCGACGTGACGCCCACGCATCCGCACGCCGATGGACTATCCGAGCCTCAAGCTGCTTCACCTCATCGCCGCCGCCACCTGGCTCAGTGGCCTGGTGGGCAACGGGCTCGCGGTCGCCCTGCTCGCCGGGTCGACATCGGCCGGCAGCCGGGCGCTGCTCGGCAGTCTGTGCACCTGGAACCGCTGGGTCACGCTGCCGGCGGCCCTTCTGCTGCTGGCTGCCGGTGCGTCGATCGCCTGGGTGGGCGGCTGGCTGGTGATGCCGTGGCTGTGGATCAAGCTCGCACTGGTGGCAGCCTTGCTGCCGGTGCAGATCGGCCTCGGACGCGCGTTGCGGCAGATGGCGGGCGGCGATGCCACCGCGCCCCCGATGCTGTTGCGCGTCGCCGCACCGGCGGTGTTCTGTGCCGGGCTGATCATTGGCGTCCTCGCATTGACCAAGCCGGCTTGGGGTGCGTGAGCACCCGGCGTCACATCCGACACCGGCGCATTGACAGGGGCGCAGCGCCGCCGCAGAATTCGCGCCCTGACCTGCCCGGGTGGCGGAATTGGTAGACGCACTAGCTTCAGGTGCTAGCGGGGGCAACTCCGTGGAGGTTCGAGTCCTCTCCCGGGCACCAAGGTCATCACCGCCTTACCAGCGATGAACATCAAACCCGCAATCGCGGGTTTTTTTGTGCCCGGCGTCCGGGTGCGGCGTGCGCCGGGACGCCCCGGTACACGACCGCTGAAGCACGTGACGGGCGCCCTGGGCGCCGGCGGCTCGCACGGTCGGCACGGCGAATACGCCGCGATGCGCGCGCGGCGACGCGGGCTCAGCGCTCGCGGTTGCCCGAATTGCCCGGCGGGCCATCGCCGCTGCGACGCGCGGGATTGCCCTCGCGTGCACCGGGCATCGATTCCGGATCGTTGCGCTGTTCCTGGTCGCGTTTTTCCGCCGATTCGCCCGGCACCTTGGCCGTGTCGGGTGTGCGTGTCGTTTCGAGCGGGCCGCGCGTGGTGTCGGCGGCGTGCGGGGCGTGATCGTCGCGTCGCATGGCGCGGCTCCGTCGGAGGAGCCGGCAGTGTCACGCACAGACCGCGGCCCCGGCGTGATCGATGCCGGGGCCGCGACCGGGATCCGCGCATCGCGTGCGCGGACACGCCGGCGCATCAGGCGTCGCGATCGCGCCGGCGCTGCTCGCGTACCTCGAACCACATGCCGTTGAGGATGGCGAAACTCGCGGCGAGGCCGATGCCGAGAATCCAGGCGAAGTACCACATGGTGTCGTCTCCTTGCGCGGGCGCAGCGCCCGCGCGATGTCAGTAGGCGTTGGGGGTGTCGGCGACGCTGGCGTCGGTGACCGGGCCACGCAGCACGCGATAGACCCACGCGGTGTAGAGCAGGATCAACGGCAGGAACACCACCGTCGCCAGCAGCATGATCCACAGCGTCAGCTGGCTGCTCGAGGCATCCCACAGCGTCAGGCTGGCGCCCGGCATCGTCGAGGACGGCAGCAGGAACGGGAACAGTGCGAAGCCGACGGTCAGGATCACGCCCGCGATCGAACCCCCGCAGGCCAGCAGCGCCTGGCCACCCCGGCGCATGCGCAGCAGCGCGGCGGCCGCCAGCGCGCCGACGATGCCGAGCGCCGGCGCGGCGATCGTCCACGGCATCGCCTGGTAGTTCGCCATCCACAGGCCCGGCCCGGTGCCGACGGTCTTGTGCAGCGGATTGGATGCGAACGCGCCGTCGATCACCGACTCGACGCGGAACCCCGTGATCCCGTTCGCGATCCACACGCCCGCCAGCGCGAACAGCACCGCGCCCAGCAGCGCCGCGACGCTGCCGTAGCGGGCGGCGCGGTCGGCGATCGCGCCGCGGGTCTTGAGCACCAGCATCGCCGCGCCGTGCGCGACCAGCAGGCTCAGGCTCACCAGCCCGGCCAGCAGGGCGAACGGCGTGAGCAGGCCGAAGAAGCCGCCGGTGTAGACCGGGCGCAACTCCGGCGTGAAGTGGAACGGCACACCGAGCAGCACGTTGCCGACCGCGACGCCGAAGATCAGTGCCGGCACCGCGCCACCGATGAACAGCGCCCAGTCCCAGGTCTGCTTCCAGCGGGTGTGTTCGACCTTGCCGCGGAACTTGAAGCCCACCGGCCGCAGGATCAGGGCGAACAGGATCACGAACATCGCCAGATAGAAGCCGGAGAAACTCACCGCGTACAGCGGTGGAAACGCCGCGAAGATCGCGCCGCCGCCGAGGATCAACCAGACCTGGTTGCCCTCCCACACCGGGCCGATGGTGTTCACCACCACGCGGCGTTCGGCGTCGGTGCGGGCGACGAAGGGCAACAGCGCGCCGACCCCGAGGTCGAAGCCGTCCATCACCGCGAAGCCGATCAGCAGCACGCCCAGCAGCAGCCACCAGATCAGCCGCAGCGTCGCGTAGTCGAGCGGAATGAAGTCCATTGAAGTCGTCCTCGTGCGTCGTGGGCGTGGGTCAGGCGCGGCCGGCCGGCGCCGGGTCGAGCGCGTCGAGACCGAGGCGATCGATGTCGGGCACGGTGTCGTCGATCGCGGCCGGCGCCTCGTCGTGGGCCGGCGGCGCGAGCACGTCGGGCCCCTTGCGGATCGCGTTGACCATCAGCTTCGCGGCGACGATCGCCAGGCCCGTGTAGATGATCACGAAGCCGGCCAGCGAGATCAGGATGTCCTTGAGCGCGATGCCCGACGCGGCATAGAACGTCGGCAGCACGCCCTCCACCGCCCACGGCTGCCGGCCGTACTCGGCGACGAACCAGCCGCATTCGATCGCGATCCACGGCAGCGGCAGGCTGAGCAGCGCCGCCCACAGGAAGCGCCGGCTGTGCTCGATGCGGTCGCGCGAGACCAGCCAGAAGGCGACCGCGAAGAACGCGATCAGATAGAAGCCGATGCCGGCCATGATGCGGAACGTCCAGAACAGCGGCGCCACGCGCGGCACGGTGTCGAGCGCGGCCTGCGAGATCTCCTGTTCGCTGGCGTTGACGATGTCGTCGCGGTAGCGCTTGAGCAGCAGGCCGTGGCCGAGATCGGCCCAGTGCTGGTCGAAGGCGGCACGTGCGGCCACGTCGGTGCGATCCTCGCGCAGGCGCTCCAGCGCCGCGTAGGCCAGCTGGCCGCCGCGGATGCGGTGCTCGGCGCGCTCGACCAGATCGAGGATGCCGGGGATCTCGCCGTCGATCGAACGCGTGGCGATCAGGCCCATCAGCCACGGGATCTTGACCTCGAAGCGGTTGGACTGCGTGGCCTGGTCCGGCAGGCCGATCACGGTGAACCCGGCCGGCGCCGGCTCGGTGTGCCACATCGCCTCGATCGCGGCGAGCTTCATCTTCTGGTGCTCGGTGGCCGCGTAGCCGCTCTCGTCGCCCAGCACCACCACGCTCAGCGCAGACGCCAGGCCGAAGCTCGCGGCGACCGCGATCGAGCGTCGGGCGATGTCGCGATGCTTGCCGCGCAGCAGGTACAAGGCGCTGATCGACATCACGAAGATCGCACCGGTGACGTAGCCCGCCGAGACCGTGTGCACGAACTTGGCCTGGGCGACCGGATTGAAGATCACCGCCATGAAATCGACGATCTCCATGCGCATCGTGTCGGGATTGAACACCGCGCCCACCGGGTTCTGCATCCAGCCGTTGGCGACCAGGATCCACAGCGCGGAGAAGTTCGCGCCCAGCGCGACCAGCCAGGTGATCATTAGGTGCTGCAGTCGCGACAGGCGCTTCCAGCCGAAGAAGAACAGGCCGATGAAGGTGGCCTCGAGGAAGAACGCCATCAGCCCCTCGATCGCCAGCGGCGCGCCGAAGATGTCGCCGACGTAGTGGCTGTAGTAGGCCCAGTTCATGCCGAACTGGAATTCCATGACGATGCCGGTCGCGACGCCCATCGCGAAGTTGATGCCGAACAGCACGCCCCAGAACAGCGTCATCCGCCGCCAGATATCGCGGCCGGTCATGACGTAGACGCTCTCCATGATCGCCATCATCAGCGACAAGCCCAGCGTCAGCGGGACGAACAGGAAGTGGTACATCGCGGTGAGGGCGAACTGCAGGCGGGACAGTTCGACGACGGTCATGTCGATCATGGTCTTCAACCGGAACGGGGCATGCGCAGATGCTCGTCCCGCGGCGCGACCGCCGCATTGATCAGGATCAATGCGCGCCGGGGCCGGAGGTGAGACAACACAGGCCTGCCGCGCGCGGCGCCGGTCGACCGCTCCACGGCGGTCGACGGTGCGGCGATCCGCCGGAACGGGCCACCGGGCCGACGACGAGGGGCGTCGGGGGGAACGGACCGCAGGATGCGGACCGACGCCGCGCGCGGTATCTCTCGCGCTGGAGCGCCTCGCGCTACAGCCCGGCGGCGCGGCGCAGGGCCGGCAGGTCGACCAGATCGATCGCGCGCGGATCCGTGAATGCGATGGCGCCGTCCTGGCGCAGCCGGGTGAAGCTGCGGCTGACGGTTTCGATGGTCAGGCCCAGGTGATCGGCGATGTCGGCCCGGGTCATCGGCAGATCGACGTGCTGCGCCACCCCGCCGCGCAGGCGCTGGCGCTCGGCCAGGTCCAGCAGAAAGCCGGCCAGGCGCTCGGCCGGTCCCATGCGTGCGAGCAGCATCAGGCTGGCGCGGGTGGCGTCGAGCTCGTCACAGGCCTGGGCCAGCATTCCGGATTCGAGTTCGGGAAAGCGCTCGCACAGCCGACGCATGGCCGGCATCGGAAACACGCAGACCACGCTGTCGGTGATCGCCTCGATCGTGTGCCGGTACTGGGCCGCGCCACTGAAGCCAATGAAATCGCCCGGCATCAGAAACCCCGCCACCAGGCGTCGCCCGTCGGCCAGCAGGCGCACGCGGCGCAGCATGCCGCGGGTCACGGTGTAGACGTCGCGGCGGGGCCCGCCCTCGTGGGCCAGCGTGGTGCCGGCCGCCAGTGCCAGCTCGCCCGCGGCCTCTTCCAGTGCGTGGGTCTCGGAGGCCGGAAGCGCCGCGCACACGGCGAGGTGCCGCGACAGACAGCCGTCGCAGCCCGAGTGCGGCAGCCGTCGCGCGCCTGTGGCGCCCGGTCGGGCGACCGGCGCGGACGGCGTGGACCGCAGCGGAGGCTTGGTCTGCATGGCGGCATGATAGCGCCGCCGGCCGTGACTCCTGCCACGTGCCCCCCCAGGCCCGCCACGGTGGAATGTGGGCGACTCGTCCGGAGCCCCGCCATGAACCGCACCCCTCTGCTCACCGCCGCGCTCGTCGCGGCCTGCCTGCTGCCGCCGGGCGCCGCTGCGGAGGACTGGGCGGCCCGCCTGCGCACGGATGCCGCCGCGTTCCACGGCGCGCTGCAGGCCAGCCACCCGGGCCCGGTGGATCCGGAGAATCCGCAGTTCGCCGCGCAGCTCGATGCCGGCCTCGCCCGGGTGCTGGCGCGCGCCGACGCAGTGGACGGGTTCGCCGGGTACTGGTGGGCACTGCGGGAATTCCAGGCGGGCTTCGACGACGGCCACGTGCAGCTGTCGAGCGACGACGCGGCGCCCGATCTGCCGGCGCGGTGGCCCGGTTTTCTCACCCGCTGGTCCAGCGCGGGGCACGTGGTGGCGACGCGGCTGGAGGCGCCCGGCCTGCCGCCCCTCGACGCCCGCCTGGTGGCCTGTGACGGGGTCGACGCCGAGGCCCTGGCCGCGCAGCACGTCGGTCGCGTCCGCGGGCGCTGGACGCTCGATGCGCAGCGGGTCACCCATGCCGGCCGCCTGTTCCTGGACGCGGGCGACCCCTGGGCGCCGCCGCCGACGCGCTGCCGGTTCACACACCACGGACGCGAGCTCGACATCGCGCTGGACTGGCAGCCGATCGAGGGCGATGCGCTGGCGCGGCATCTGGCCTCCACGCGGGCGCTGCACGACACCGCCACCGGCGTGCGCACGCCGCGGCCTGGCCAGTTGTGGATCGCGGCCGGCAGCTTCGATGCGGACGAAGACGCCGACGCGCTGAACGCGCTGCTGGCCGCCCTCGATGACCGTGCGAGTGGGCGCGGCGCGGCACGTGGTGCTCGACCTGCGCGGCAACGGCGGCGGTTCCTCGCACTGGAGCCGCGAGATCGCGCGCCGGCTCTGGGGCGATGACGCGCTCGCCGCGCTGCCGCCGCCCGAAAGCCGGGTCGACTGGCGCGTGGACGCGGCCAACCTCGCGGCGATCCGCGAATTCGGCGCGATGCTCCGGGCCCAGCCGCAGCCGGATGCCGAGGTGCTGCACTGGGTGGACGTGATCGATCGCGGCATGGCCGCAGCGCTCGCCCGCGGCGAAGCGCTGTGGCGGCACCCGGTCGATGCCGACGCGCCCGCGCCGCCCGGCGATCCACGCCCGCGTGCCCTCGGCGCCGGCGTCCCCGTTCACGTGCTGGCCGATGCGGGCTGCGCCTCGGCCTGCCTGGATGCGCTGGACCTGTGGCTGCCGCTCGGCGCGATCCATGTGGGCGGCGAGACCTCGGCCGACACGGTGTACATGGACATCCGCCAGCAGCCGCTGCCCAGCGGCCTGGCCACCGTCTCGATTCCGATGAAGGTCTATCGCGGCCGCAGCCGCGGCCACAACCAGCCCTACCGGCCGGCGCATGTCTGGACCGGCGATTTCGCCGACGAGGCGGCGCTGTCGGCCTGGACCGCCGCCCTTGCCGACGCAGCGCGCGAGACCGGCAACCGCTAAAATTCCGCTTCCGCCGTAGATGCTGTCCCGATGACCGAGTCCGTCCGCACCCCGTTCCATGGTTTCGAGCAATTGCCGCTGCGCGAGTTCACCGAGCGCGCCTACCTCGACTATTCGATGTACGTGGTGCTGGACCGCGCCCTGCCCTTCATCGGCGACGGGCTCAAGCCGGTGCAGCGGCGCATCATCTACGCGATGAGCGAACTGGGCCTGGGCGCGAGCGCCAAGCCCAAGAAGTCCGCACGCACCGTGGGTGATGTGATCGGCAAATACCACCCGCACGGTGACAGCGCGTGCTACGAGGCGCTGGTGCTGATGGCGCAGCCGTTCTCGTACCGGTATCCGCTGATCGACGGCCAGGGCAACTTCGGCTCCAGCGACGACCCGAAATCCTTCGCGGCGATGCGCTACACCGAATCGAAGATGACCCCGCTGGCCGAAGTGCTGCTGTCGGAACTCGGCCACGGCACCGTCGACTGGACCGACAACTTCGACGGCACGCTGCAGGAGCCTTCGTGGCTGCCGGCGCGTCTGCCGCATCTGCTGCTCAACGGCACCACCGGCATCGCGGTCGGCATGGCCACCGACGTGCCGCCGCACAACGTCGGCGAGATCGTCAGTGCCTGCGTGCGCCTGCTCGACGATCCCGACGCCACCGTGCGCGACCTGTGCGAACACGTGCGCGGTCCCGATTACCCGACCAGCGCCGAGATCATCACGCCCGCCGGCGATCTGCTGAACATGTACGAGACCGGCCACGGGAGCGTGCGCGCGCGCGCGACGTTCGTGAAGGAACACGCCAACATCGTCATCACCGCGCTGCCGCACCAGGTCAGCCCGAGCAAGGTGATCGAGCAGATCGCGGCGCAGATGCGCGCCAAGAAGCTGCCGTGGCTGGAGGACATCCGCGACGAGTCCGATCACGCCAATCCGGTGCGCGTGGTGCTGATTCCGCGCTCCAACCGCGTCGACGCCGACCAGCTGATGGGCCACCTGTTCGCGACCACGGATCTGGAAAAGAGCTACCGGGTCAATCTCAACGTCATCGGGCTCGACGGCCGGCCGCAGGTCAAGAACCTCAAGCTGCTGCTGTCGGAATGGCTGCAGTTCCGCACCACCACCGTCACCCGCCGCCTCACCCATCGCCTGGACCGGGTGGAGCGCCGGCTGCACCTGCTCGACGGGCTGCTGATCGCCTTCCTCAATCTCGACGAGGTGATCCGCATCATCCGCACCGAGGACGAGCCGCGCGGCGTGCTGCAGGCGCGCTTCGGCCTCAGCGACGAGCAGGTCGACTACATCCTCGAAACGCGCCTGCGCCAGCTCGCGCGGCTGGAGGAAATGAAGATCCGCGGCGAACAGGCGGAACTGGAAAGCGAGCGCGATCGCCTGATCGCCACGCTCGAGAGCAAGAGCAAGCTCAAGAAGCTGATCAAGGACGAACTGCTGGCGGATGCGAAGAAGTTCGGCGACGCGCGCCGCTCGCCGCTGGTCGCACGCGGCGCCGCCCAGGCCCTCGACGAGAGCGACCTGGTGCCGAGCGAGCCGGTGACCATCGTCGTCAGCGAAAAGGGCTGGGTGCGCGCGGCCAAGGGCCACGATGTCGACCCGGCCGGCATGAACTACCGCGAAGGCGATGGCCTGCTGGCGTTCGCGCGCGGCCGCAGCACGCAACAGGTGGCCTTCCTCGATTCCAACGGCCGCAGCTATTCCACCGTGGCCCACTCGCTGCCGTCGGCGCGTGGCAACGGCGAGCCGCTGACCGGACGCTTCTCGCCGGCGGCCGGCGCATCGTTCCAGGCCGTGGTGGCCGGCGAGGCGGACATGCGCTTCGTCGTCGCGTCCTCGCACGGCTACGGCTTCGTCACCCGGTTCGAGAATCTCACCGGCCGGCAGAAGGCGGGCAAGGCGATGCTGTCGCTGTCGCCGGGCTCGAATGTGCTGCAGCCGGCTGCGGTGCGCGACGTGGAGACCGACCGTCTGGTCGTGGTCACCAGCGCCGGCCACCTGCTGGCGTTTCCGGTGACCGAACTGCCCGAACTCGACAAGGGCAAAGGCAACAAGATCATCGAGATTCCGAAGGCCAAGCGTGGCACCGAACAGGTGGTCGCCGTCACCGTCGTGCCGCCCGGCGCCTCGCTGCTGGTGCGCTCGGGCGCGCGCACGATGACGCTGGCGTTCAAGGACCTCGAGCCTTACTTGGGGCCGCGCGCCTCGCGCGGCGGGCTGCTGCCGCGCGGCTGGCAGAAGGTCGACGGCCTGGCGGTCGAGTAGGCACGTGCAACCGGAGTTCTGGCACGAGCGCTGGTCCAGCCACCGCATCGGCTTCCACCGCGATGCGCCCCTGCCGCTGCTGGTGACGCACTGGCCGTCGCTCGATCTGCCGGCCGACTCGCAGGTCTTCGTGCCCTTGAGCGGCAAGTCGCTGGACATGGTGTGGCTGGCCGAACAGGGGCACCGCGTGCTCGGCGTCGAGCTGTCGGAGCTGGCCGTGCGCCAGTTCTTCGACGAGCGCGGCCTGGTGCCGGCGGTGCATACGACGACGGCGGGTACGCACCACGCAGCCGGCCCGTACACACTGATCGTCGGCGACGCGTTCGCGCTCGATGCATCGGTCCTCGCCGACTGCGCGGCCGTCTACGACCGTGCGGCGCTGATCGCGCTGCCGCCCGATCTGCGGCGCGTCTACGCGGCAACGGCCTGGCATCGGCTGCCGGCGGCGTGCCGCGGGCTACTGGTGACGCTGGAGTATCCGCAGGCGCAGAAGGACGGGCCGCCGTTCTCGGTCGACGCCGACGAGGTGCACGCACGGCTCGACACGGACTGGCGGATCGACGAGATCGAGCGACGCGACATTCTCGCCAACGAGCCGGGCTTCGTGGCCGAAGGCGTCACCGCGTTGTCGACAGTGGTGTATCGGGTGGAGCGGCGCGGCTGAGGGCGCAGTACCCCGCGCCTGCCCCTGCCGGCGGAGCCTGACGCATGCCGTGTCCCGACCGAGGCGCTTGACCTCGTCATTGCCGCGAACGCGGGAACCCAGTGCCTTTGCGCTTCAATGATCTGACGTCACGGGATCCCCGCTTGCACGATGATGGCGGCTGAGTGAGGTTGCGCAACTCAGACGCGGCGCTGATCAGGCTTGCGGGGAAAACCCGAAGCAGAACGCCCGCGGCAAGCGCGGGCGTTCCTGGTCACTGGCTCGAGCGCATTCGGCCCTCACACCCCGGCGTGCGTGCCCTCGGCCTCGCCCATGCGGCTCTGCTGGTAGTTCTCCAGACCGACCATCCGGATCAGCCGCAGCTGTTTCTCCAGCCAACGGGTATGGTCTTCCTCGGTGTCGGCCAGCTGGGTCACCAGAATGTCGCGGGTGACGTAATCACCGTGGGTCTCGCACAGCGCGATGCCCTTGGCGAGGTTGTCTCGCACCAGATATTCCAGATCGAGATCCTTGCGCAGCATCTCCTCGACGGTGCGCCCGGGCTCGAAGCCATCGGGTCGCATGTCGGGATCGCCTTCCAGAAACAGGATGCGCCGCAGCAGCGCATCGGCGTGCTGGGTCTCCTCTTCCATCTCGTGATTGATGCGCGCGTAGAGCTGATACAGGCCCAGATCCTCGTAGCGGCGCGAATGGATGAAATACTGGTCGCGTGCCGCCAGCTCCCCGCGCAGCAGGAACTTCAGGTAATCGACGACTTCGGGATGACCCTTCATGACGGCACTCGTGCAGCGGTGGACTGGGCGCAGTCTAGCGGGACGGCGATGACGATGATCGGATGCGAATAGATGCATTTCGCATTCTCAGACGTCACGTGCGCCGCCGCGGCCGGCCTGCAGCAACGGCGGCTTCGGCGTAGACTCGCCCGCCTTCACGCCTGTCGCCCTTCATGAAGATCGGTATCGATTTCGGCACCAGCTACTCCGCGGCCGCTGCGCGCATCGGCGGCGACCTGGTGCACATCCGCTTCGACGGACAGCCGCAGTTCCGCACCGCGGTGTTCTTTCCGACCACCCTGCCCGACCTCGACGCGTTCGAACTCGACGACGCGATGGAGGCCGAGGTCGACGCGATCGCCCGTTCGCTGCGCAGCGAGGAGACCCGCGCCGGTGGCGTCGCGCGCCCGTCCGCGCAGCTGCGCCGCGACGCGATCCGCATCGTGCGCCGGCAATGGCTGGAAACCCGGATGCGCGAAGCCGAGAGTTCGGCCGCCGACCTGCAGCACGCGGTCTTCGGCGAAGCGGCCATCGAAAGCTATCTGCTCGAAGGCAGTGGCAACCTGGTGCAGTCGCCGAAATCGATGCTGGGCTTCAACCTGCACCCGCGCGCGAAGGAGACCATCACCGGCATCGCCGCGCACATCCTCGAGCACATCCGCCTGACCGCCAGCCAGCAGCTCGGCACCACCGTACGCGCGGCGACGCTGGGCCGGCCTGTGCGCTTCCGCAGCTCGATGGGCGAGGCCGGCGGCGAACAGGCGCTCGCCCTGCTGCGCGAGGCGGCCGCGCAGGCCGGGTTCGATTCGATCGAGTTTCTGGAGGAGCCCGCCGCGGCCGCGCTGCACTACCACGCCGGAAGTCCGCAGCGGCACACCACGCTGGTCGTCGACATCGGCGGCGGCACCACCGACATCGCGCTTGCAGACGTCGGTGGCGAGGCCGCGCCGCGCGTGCTGCGCGCCTGGGGCGTGGGCAACGGCGGCACCGACGTCGATCTTGCGCTGAGCATGGCCCAGGTCATGCCGCTGTTCGGCAAGGGCGCAAGCCGCATTCCGGTGCATCACTTCGTCGAGGCCGCGACCGTCCAGGACATGCCGCGCCAGCGCGAGTTCCACAAGCGCGATTTCGGCCATGTCGATGCGCCGTTCGGCCCGCGCCTGCAGGCGCTGCAGCGCGACGGCGGCACGACGCGCCTGTATCGCGGCGTCGAAGGCATGAAGGTGCGGTTGAGCGAAGCCGAGACTGCCGGGCATGCGCTCGATTACGTAGAGCCGGGTCTGCAGGTCGACGCCACGCGCGCCGACCTCGAAGCGGCGAGCGCGCGTTTTCTCGACACCATCGGCACGCTGCTCGACGAAGTCCGCGGCGATCTCGACGCCCCGCCCGACAGCCTGTTCCTGACCGGCGGCATGTCCGGTGCGCCCTATGTGCAGGCGGCGGCGCAGGCGCGCTTTCCGGCTGCACGCATCGTGCGCGGGGATCCGTCGCTCGGCGTGGTCTCGGGCCTGGCCGAGCACGCACGCAACTGAGCCGCCCGCCGGCTGCGCGCCGGCCCGCCACAGGCCCGTGGAATAATCGGACCGCGCCGCATCTGCCGCGGCCGGGGAATCGGGCATGCGCAAGTGGATCCTGCGGGCGGTACTCGCGCTGGTCGTGCTGGTGCTCGCGGCCGGCCTCCTCGTCTGGCTGACGCTGCGCGCCAGTCTGCCGGCGCTCGACGGCGACCGGTCGCTGACCGGACTCGACGCACCTGTGACGATCGAGCGCGATGCGGCCGGTGTGGTGACGATCACCGCCGCCAGCGAGACCGATGCGATGCGTGCGCTCGGCTTCGTGCACGCGCAGGAACGCTATTTCGAGATGGACCTGATGCGGCGCTTGCCGGCGGGCGAACTCTCGGCGCTGTTCGGCGAACGCGCGCTCGAGACCGACCGCCGCAACCGCGTGCACCGCATGCGCGCGCGCGTGCAGGCCGATCTGGCTGCGGTGGCCGGCGATCGCATGCCGCAGCTCCAGGCCTATGCCGATGGCGCCAATGCCGGGCTCGCGTCGCTGGGCGCGCGGCCGTGGGCGTATCTGCTGTTGCGGCAGACACCGCAGCCGTGGACGCCGGCGGATTCGGCATTGACCGGCTTCGCGATGTACTTCGATCTGCAGGACGCGACCAATGCGCGCGAACTGGCGATGCACCGCTTGCAGCCTGCGCTGCCGCCGGCGCTGTTCGGCCTGTTCGCGCACGACGGCAGCCGCTGGGATGCGCCGCTGTTCGGCGATGCACGCGGCGATGCGGTGCTGCCGGGCGCGGAAGTCGTGGATCTGCGCACGCTGGATGCGGCGGACATCGAGGCTGCGCGCGGCGAAGCATCGCCGTTCGCATCGGTCGGATCGGCGCACGACAGGGTTTTACCCCCGTCGGCCCATGCGGCCCTCGCGCCACCGTTCGCTTCGCAGACCGGCCTCCGTTCTTCCACCGCGTGGTCGAGCGGCCCTGGTGAGCCACCTGCAGCGGCGGACCTGAAACCGGGCAGCAACAACTTCGCCGTGTCGGGCGCGCTGACCGCCGACGGCCGTGCCCTGGTCGCCGACGACATGCACCTGGGCCTGCGCGCGCCCAACATCTGGTTCCGGGCGCGCCTGCGCTATCCCGATCCGGATGCGCCGGGGGGTCAGGTCGATGTGACCGGCTTCACCCTGCCCGGGCTGCCGGCCGTCATCGTCGGCAGCAATACCCACGTCGCCTGGGGCTTCACCAACAGCTACGGCGACTACCTCGACTGGCAGCGCGTGCGGCCGTGCACCGAGGGCGCGGTGAGCGGATGCACCCCGGTCGTGCGCCACGAGGAGCGCATCGAGATCGCCGGCGGCGTGCCGGTCACGCGCGTGGTCGAAGACACCGCTTGGGGCCCGCTGGTCCACCGCGAGGACGACGGCAGCGCGCTCGCGCTGCGTTGGGCCGCGCATCTGCCCGGCGCCTTGAACTTCGGACTGGCCGATTTCGCCCGCGCCCGCGATCTCGACGACGCCCTGACCATCGCCGATCGCACGGCGACGCCGACCCAGAATCTCGTGATCGGCGACCGCGCCGGTCGCATCGCCTGGCGACTGCTCGGGCCGATTCCGGTGCGCGGCCCGGGCTGCGACGGCCGCAGCGTGTCGCAGCCCCGTCTGGCGGGCGACGCGGCCGCGGGCACGAATGTCTGCGCGCCGTGGCCGATCGCCATCGATGTCTCCCCGCTTCGACGCGATGCCGACCGCCTGTGGACCGCGAACAGTCGCGTGGTCGATGGTGAAGACTTCGCCCGCATCGGCGACGGCGGCGCTGCGCTGGGCATTCGCGCCTGGCAGATCCGCGACGGCATGCAGGCGCGTGCGCGGTTCACCGAGGCCGACCTGCTGGCGATCCAGCTCGACGACCGCGCAGTGCTGCTGTCGCAGTGGCACGATCTGCTGCGCGACGTGTCCGGCGGCGCCGCCGACGACAGCGCCCTGCACGCGCTCGACGCCGCCTCGCACGACTGGACCGGCCACGCAGACGTCGATTCCGCCGCCTATCGCCTCGTTCGCGCGTGGCGCCTCGCCGTCCATGCCCGGCTCGCCGACGGCCTGGCCGCACCGGCGCGCGCAGCCCTCGGCGCCGGATTCGAAACGCCCGATCCGCCCGCATTCGAGGGCGTGGCCTGGCCACTGGTGACGCAACGCCCTGCGCATCTGCTGCCACGCCTCTTCGCATGCACCGCAGAGACGCAGCGCGGCACCTGCGTGCCGACCGACGACGGCTGGCAGGCGCTGTTCGAGGATGCCGCGCGCGAAGTGCGCGATGAACTGGGCGCACGTGGCCCGCTCGCCGAGCGCACCTGGGGCGAACGCAACACCACTGCGATCTGCCATCCGCTCGCCGCCGCAATTCCGCTGCTCGGCAAGCGCCTGCTGTGCATGCCGGCCGAACCGCTGCCCGGCGACGGCACGGTGCCGCGTGTGCAGGGCCCGGCGTTCGGCGCCTCCCAACGCATGGTGGTCGCGCCCGGCCACGAGGCCGACGGCATCGCGAACATGCCCGGCGGCCAGAGCGGCCATCCGTTGTCGCCATACTGGGGCGCGGGCCACGCCGACTGGGCGCAGGGCCGGCCGTCACCGTTTCTGCCGCAGGCGACGGCGCACACGCTGCGGCTGGTGCCGCGCTGAGTCGGCTCAGGGCGTGTCGGCGCGGTCCTCGTCGACCGCCGCCGGTGCCCGGACACGGAACACCACGCTGATCCGCGGCCCGACCGTGCGTACGGTCTTGGGAATGCCGTGCAGGTGGGTGCGCTGCGAGGCGTGGCTCATCACCAGCAGGCTGCCCGGCGCGTGATCGATCGCGCGCGCCTTGGCGCCCTCGGCCTTTTCGCGCAGCAGCATGCGCCGCGGCGCGCCCAGCGACAGCAGCGCGATCGGATGGCCCGGCACCAGCGTGTGCAGCTTGTCGTGATGCATCGCCACGCCGTCACGCCCGTCGCGATAGAGATTCAACCCCGCCGCGGTGTACGGCGCCGGCGCCAGCCGCCGCACCACGGCCAGCATGTCCGCCAGCGGCAGGTCCGACGGCAGATCATCCAGCCGGTACGACGCCAACCGCCGCGGGACCTCGACCACGCGGTCGTACATCGGCCGTTGCTGCGTTTCCCAGTGCGCCCCTCGGTGGAGAGCTTCGAACCACGCGGCCGCGGTCGTGGCATCGACCGCGCCCGGCCAACAGCGGATGCCGCCTTCGGCATCGTCGATCAGATGGATGGATGCGGGAGCGGAGGAAAACAGGTCCATGGCACACGGGTCCGGTATGCCGCCAGTCTGGAACAGCCGCGTCTCGCACCCTGCGAAGGGTGGCGACAGCCGTTCCCGGACGCGCTTGACGGCGTCCGCCCGCCATCGGAGCATGCCCGGCCGCGCGCTCCCGTACCGGGACGTCGGAAACCGCGGTCAATCCGGATCGATCCGTGAATCCAAATCCTCTGCTGGCCGGAATCGAATCGGCATTCGCGGACATCGCGCGACCGCCCGATCACGACCTGTTCCAGTTCGGAAGCGAAGGCGCACTGGACGTCTTCCGCGGCCGCCGCTGGCTGGACGTCGCCGATCCGGAACTCGACCACCACAGCTGCGCGCTCCGCTTCCTGTCGCCCGCGGGCTTCGCCCACTACCTGCCTGCCTTCATGTGCGCGGCGCTCCGCAATCCGTCCTCCGGGCTCGCGGATGCGGTCATCGGCATGCTGACGCCGCCCGGCGACGATCCGCGACGGCCGAGTTTCGCCGCACGATGGAGCCGGTTCGACACCGCGCAGAAGCAGGCGGTGATCGCATTCCTGCGGCACCATGCGGACGACTGCGGCGCACGGTCGTCGGCCTCGATACTGGAAGACCACGCGTCGTAGAATCGACGACGGTCACGACGACCAGGGAAACGGACACCCCGCGATGGACACGACCGGTATCGGGACACGGGCACCTGCCGCCAGCAGATTCCTTGTCGTGGCGGCGGTGGTCTTCGCCGTGATCCACCTCATCGACTTCACGTTCTACGGACAGAGCCCCCGCAATCTCGCAGGCGCCCTCGGGTGTGCGCTGATCGCCTACGGCACGCGGCGGCAGATCCGCGTTGCGACGCTGGCCGGCGCCGTGCTCGCGTTGGGTGCGATCGTCGTGAAGTACGTGAACTGAGCGGACACCGGCACGAAGGACGCGCCACGAAAAAGCCCCGCACGCGCGGGGCTTCTCGTTCGCGGGACTTCGCTCAGTCGCGAAGTTCGACCACGTCGAACTCCGCGACCGGATCCACGTCCGCGTCGTAGTCCACGTCGTCGCGCTCGAAGCCGAAGAGCTTCAGGAACTCGTGCTTGTAGCCCGCGTAATCGGTCAGCGCGAACAGGTTGTCGGTGGTGATCTGCGGCCACAGCGCCTTGCACTGCGCCTGCACGTCGTCGCGCAGTTCCCAGTCGTCGAGACGCAGGCGCCCTTCTTCATCGAGCTCGGCCGGCGCGCCGTCGGCGCGGTACATGCGCTCGCGGAACAGGCGGTCGAGCTGGTCGAGCGTGCCCTCGTGCAGACCGGCCTGCTTCATCACCTTGAACGCGATGGCGATGTACAGCGGCAGCACCGGAATCGCCGCGCTGGCCTGGGTGACCACCGACTTGAGCACGGCGACGTTCGCACTGCCGCCGGTCGTCGCCAGCTGTGCATCGAGACGCCGCGCGGTCGCGTCGAGGTCGGCCTTGGCCTTGCCCAGCGCGCCGTGCCAGTAGATCGGCCAGGTGATCTCGGTGCCGATGTAGCTGAAGGCCACGGTCTTCGCGCCGTCGGCCAGCACGCCGGCATCGCGCAGCGCATCGATCCACAGCTGCCAGTCCTGGCCGCCCATTACCGTCACGGTGTCGGCGATTTCCTGCTCGGTCGCCGGCTCGATCGAAGCCTCGATGATCTGGTCCTTGTTGGTGTCGATCGCTGTCGAGGTGTAGGCCTCGCCGATCGGCTTGAGCGCCGAGCGCACGACTTCACCGGTGCCGGGCAGCTTGCGCACCGGCGAGGCCAGCGAATAGACGACCAGGTCGACCTGGCCGCCCATCTCGTTTTTGATCAGCTCGATCGCCTGCGCGCGCGCTTCGTCGGAGAACGCGTCTCCGTTGATCGAGCGGCTGTAGAGACCGGCCTGCTTGGCGTACCTGTCGAAGGCCGCGGCGTTGTACCAGCCGGCGGTGCCGGGCTTCTTCTCGGTGCCAGGCTTTTCGAAGAACACGCCCAGCGTGTCGGCGCCGAAGCCGAAGGCCGCACTGATGCGCGCCGCGAGGCCATAGCCGCTCGACGCGCCGATCACCAGCACCTTCTTCGGACCGTCGCTGCGCACCCCGCGCGCCTTGGTCGCTTCGATCTGGTCGCGCACGTTGCGGTCGCAACCGGTCGGATGCGTGGTGGTGCAGATGAAGCCGCGGACCTTGGGATGGATGATCACTGTGCTGCCCGTGTGTCTGGAAACGTGGCGCCCAGTTTACGGGCTGGGGTCGCCGCGGTCCCGTACGGGGGTCGATGGTGCACGTCGCCAGCGCCGCGATTGACAGCGCGCAGCCCGGCCGATGAACTGTGGCCCTCATCCGCTCCGGAAGCACCTGATGCACTCACGCTGGACCGACTCGCCCGCGCGCTACGGCCTGGTCACGCGTGCGCTGCACTGGGGCATGGCCGCCCTCTTCGCCTGGCAGTTCACCGGCATGGGCGTGAAGCTGACCCTGGGCAAGCACCCGCTGACCGCCTTCCTCGTCGGCACGCACAAGCCGGTCGGCACGCTGCTGATGCTGGCGATCCTGCTGCGCGGCGCCTGGGGTCTGTCGCAGTGGCGCTATCGTCCGCCGCATCCGCGCACCGTCGTCGGCCGCCTTGCCGGCCTGGGCCATGCACTGCTCTATGCGCTGATGGCCTACATCCCCACCGTCGCCCTGCTGCGCGAATACGGCAGCGGCCGCGGCTTCGCGCCATGGGGCGTGCCGTTGTTCCCGCAGACCGGCGAACAGATCGCCTGGATGATGGCGCCCGCCAACCTGTCCCACGGTGTGCTGGCGTGGACGCTGCTCGCGTTGATTGCCGGCCACGTGGCGATGGTCGCGCTGCATCACGTGTTCTGGCGCGACACGACGCTCGCGCGGATGGCTGGAAAGCTCTGACGCGTCCAGAGTCCCTGCAAGAGGGCGCTGGCGCGCGATGGGCTTCACCTGAAAGCCCCTTCGCGCGCGAGCGCGCTCCTACAGGGAGATGGCCTGTGAACAGATCATCTGACGGTGCCCTGGTCCATATGCCCCCGCAGCATATTGGCGGGGCGCTGACCGCATAGATCGCCTGCAGTGCGGATTCCCTGTAGGAGCGCGCTGGCGCGCGACGGGCTTCACCTGGGTGCCCCTTCGCGCGCGAGCGCGCTCCTACAACGACTTGGCATACGCTCTGGACGCGCGCGTTCGAGCAACGCGCACGAGCGCTGCTCCACACACATCTCGCCGCGTTCCCGCCTGCCTCTGCCGCCGCGGCGTTGCTAGGCCGCGGCGTGATGCACACCGGCCACTGCGCGACCCGACGGATCGGCCGCATTCGCGAACGCCGCGTCCCAGGCGATCGCCGCGGGTGACGAACAGGCGATCGACTTGCCGCCCGGCACGGTCGCCGCGGCCGCCTGCGATGGAAACAACCGCTCGAACACGCTGCGGTAGTAGTACGCCTCCTTGGTCTGCGGGGGGTTGTGCGGAAAGCGACTCGCCGCGGCCGCGAGCTCGCGATCACTGACCTGGCCTTCCGCATGCGCCTTGAGCCCGTCGATCCAGCCGTAGCCGACGCCGTCGCTGAACTGCTCCTTCTGCCGCCACAGGATCTCGTCGGGCAGATGCCCGTCGAACGCGGCACGCAGCACGCCCTTTTCCATGCGCTGATACCCGTCGCTGCCACGATGGATCATCTTGTGCGCGGCGTCGAAGCGCATCGCGACATCGAGAAATTCGCGGTCGAGGAACGGCACGCGCGGTTCCACGCCCCAGGCCATCATCGACTTGTTCGCGCGCAGAGAATCGTAGGTGTGCAGCGCGTCGAGCTTGCGCACCAGCTCCTCGTGGAACTGCCGCGCGTCCGGCGCCTTGTGGAAGTACAGATAGCCGCCGAAGATCTCGTCGCTGCCCTCCCCCGACAGCACCATCTTCACGCCCATCGCCTTGATCCGGCGCGCGAGCAGGAACATCGGCGTCGACGCGCGGATCGTCGTCACGTCGAAGGTCTCGACGTGGCGGATCACGTCGGGAATCGCATCGAGGCCTTCCTCGAAGGTGTATTCGAAGCCGTGATGCACGGTGCCCAGCGACTCGGCAGCGATCGCCGCGGCCGCGAGGTCGGGCGAACCTTCGAGGCCGATCGCGAACGAATGCAGACGCGGCCACCAGGCTTCGCTGCGGTCGCCATCCTCGACGCGGTGACGGGCATAGCGCGCAGCGACTGCGGCGACCAGCGAGGAATCGAGACCGCCCGACAGCAGCACGCCGTAGGGCACATCGGTCATCAGCTGGCGATGCACCGCGGTTTCGAACGCCTCGCGCAGGTCGTCGAGCGAGACGTCCACGCCTTCGACCGCATCGAAGTCGCGCCACGGCCGCTTGTAGTACTGCGTGAGCACGCCGGTCGCGCTGTCGTACCAGTGGCCGGGCGGGAACTGCGCGACGTCGGCGCAGGTATCGACCAACGCCTTCATCTCCGAGGCCACGCGCAGTCGGCCCTCGCGATCGTGCCCCCAGTACAGCGGCACCACGCCGATCGGATCGCGGGCGATGATCGCGCGGCCGCTGTCGCGGTCCCACAGCGCGAACGCGAAGATGCCGTTGAGGCGCTCGAGGAACGCCGACGGGCCGCTGCCGTCGGTCTCGTGTTCGCGGTACAGCGCGTTGACGACTTCGCAATCGGATGCGGTCTGGAACGCGTACGGCGCGCGCAGTTCGCGCTTGATCGCCTGATGGTTGTAGATCTCGCCGTTGACCGCGAGCACCAGCGCGCCGTCATCGGACAGCAGCGGCTGCGAGCCGCCGGCCGGGTCGACGATGGCGAGACGCTCGTGCACGAGAATCGCGCGGTCGTCGACGTACACGCCGCTCCAGTCGGGACCGCGATGGCGCTGGCGCTGCGAACACTCGAGCGCCTGGCGGCGCAGAGCGGTCAGATCGTCGCCCGGTTGCAGGCCGAAGATGCCGAAGATCGAACACATGATGAGGCTCCTGAAGAAGTGGATCGGTCGAACATAGGGAGCCGGATGCGGAGCAAGAAAAAACCCGCATCGCGGCCGATGCGGGTCTGTGTCTGAAGCTTGGCGTGTCTTTCGATCCTGCTACGCCTGCTCCCACACCCGCGTCGGCCGCGCACGATTATTCGTGCGCAGGACGTTGCGGTTGCGATTGCCGGTAACAGCGGGACGGGCCATGGGGACGAACCTAGCGGCTGGGTCGGGGATGCGCAACCGTTGCAGATGCAACGGGCGCATGAGGACGAGCACGTGACCGGGCGCGCATTCCGGCCAGCGATTCAGTGTGTGCCGGCCGGCACCCCGTCGGGTGGCGTGGCGGTCTGGACGCTGTCGGCAGCCAGGCGCTCGGGGTCGACCAGGCGTGGATTGTCGAGCACCTCCGCCAGACGCTCGCGATCGAGTTGCCCGGTCCAGCGTGCGACCACCAGCGTGCCGATGCCGTTGCCGGTGAGGTTGGTCAGCGCACGGCCTTCGGACATGAAGCGGTCGATGCCGACGATCAGCGCGATGCCGGCCAGCGGAATCACGCTCTCGAATGCCGCCAGCGACGCCGCCAGCGTCACCAGACCCGCGCCCGACACGCCGGCCGCGCCGTTGGACGAGATCAGCATGAAGACCAGCAGCGCGATCTGCGTGCCGATCGGCACTTCGATGCCGAAGGCCTGGGCGATGAAGATCGCGCCCATGGTCATGTAGATCGCAGTGCCGTCGAGGTTGAAGGAATAGCCGGTGGGAATGGTCAGACCGACCACCGACTTCGGGACGCCGGCCGCCTCGAGCTTGGTCAGCATGCGCGGCAGCACCGTCTCCGACGACGAGGTGCCGAGCACGATCAGCAGCTCGTCGCGGATCATGCGGATGTACTTGAAGATGCTGAAACCCGACCACCAGCAGATCGGCCCGAGCACCAGAAACAGGAACAGCAGGCAGGTCAGCCAGAAGCTCAGCATGAAGTAACCCAGCGAACCGAGAATCGCGCCGCCGTACTCGCCGATGGTGAAGGCCATGCCGCCCATCGCGCCCAGCGGCGCGAACCACATCACGATCTTGATCACCCCGAACATCACCTGGGCGATGGTGTCGAGCGCCGCGACCGCCGGCTTGCCGCGCTCGCCGAGCATCGTGATCGCGCAGGCGACGAGGATCGCCATCACCAGCACCTGGATCAGCTGGCCTTCGACGAAGGCGCCGAAGAACGAGGTCGGCACCAGATGCAACAGGAAGCCGGTGATGCCCTCGCCCGCCGCGGCCCCGGCGCTCTTGAGCGTGCCTTCCGCGGCGGAGGCGTCGAAGGTGGCGATATCGAGGCCAAGGCGGCGCCCCGGCCCCAGCAGATTGATGACGACCAGGCCGATGCCCAGCGCGAACACGGTGGTGACGTTGAAGTAGACGACGGTCTTGAGCGCCAGGCCGCCGGCCTTGGCGAGATTGCCGAGCCCGGCAATGCCGACCGCGACGGTGGCGAAGATGGTCGGCGCGATGACCACCTTGACCAGCTTGATGAAGAGATCGGCCAGCCACTTCATCTGTGCGCCGACGGCAGGGGCCAGGAACCCGATGGCGATACCGGCAACGATTCCCGCCAGCACCCAAAAATACAGGTGGTGCCACAGCGGCTTGCGCTTGTGAACGGGCCCGCGCGTGGGGGCTTTGACGGCGTTCTGGTCGGCAATTGCATTCATGCCGCAAGGCTGCCAGATGACCGGCATCCGCAAACTCACACATTGGGATTAGACGGCGCAGTCAGTTTCGTCGCGATCGTCGCGGTTGCGCTGAAATCGGGTGCGAACTGCGATGAATGTCGAAGTCGTCTTCGAACGAGTGCTCGGACTGCTTCCGTGGGAGCGCGCTCGCGCGCGAGTCCGGGAGACCGTTCGCGTCGACACCGTCGGAATCGCGCGCGAGCGCGCTCCCACAGGGCAAACTCGGCGCGAACGTCGCCGCGCAAGGCGGCCTTTCCGCTACATCGGCGCCCGACAAGACCGCCCGTAGGCTTCCGCGTACGGCTTGCCGAAGCAACGCATCAGCCCGTCGACGACGTCGAGATTTGGCGGCCAACGCACGCGCATCGGCGGCTGGCCCTGCTGCGTCGGCACGTCCATGTAACCGTCGACCAGCGGCGGCATGCCAGGCATGTCCGGATAGGACTGCGTGGCAAGCGCTTCGCGTGCGCGGTCGAACGCGCCCCTGTCGGCACGCAGGAACGCCAGCGTGGCATCGAGATAGTGATTCCAGCCGGCGACATCCTGCTCGACCGACCTGCGCGAGCGCTCCAGCAATGGAATCGCGTCCGCATTGCGACCACCCTGCGCCAGCATCTGTCCCTGATGCCAGGCGACGGTCGGCGAGGCCTGCGGATGTGATGCACGCCAGGCGGCGATCAGTTCGGCTGCGGCAAGGTGGCAGCCCGGCGTATCGAGGCGACGCCAGCCGCCATCGGGCAGCGCCTGGTCGAACCTTGCCTCGTCGAGCGCCATCACGGCATCGCGATCAACGCTGCAGTCCGGGACTGTGTCCTGCGCGTAGGCGGGCGCGATCAGACACAGCAGAGTGATGAGCAGGCTTCGGCGCATGGCAGGTCCATTTGCGGAGATCGCGGCGCGAGGTGTGTCGCTGCGCTTGACCCATCCTACCGAAGCAGCCACGCCCAAGGCCCTGCCCGCAAACGGAAACGGGCCGCTTGCGCGGCCCGTTCCTGTGTCACATGCCGCGTCGGCGATTACTCGGCCGGCGTGCCCTCGCCTTCGGCGACGGCCTTCATCGACAGGCGGATGCGGCCCTGCTTGTCGACTTCCAGCACCTTGACCTTGACCACGTCGCCTTCCTTGAGCACGTCGCCGACCTTCTCGACACGCTCGTTGGAAATCTGCGACACGTGGACCAGACCGTCCTTGCCGGGGGAGATCGTCACGAACGCGCCGAAGTCCATAAGCTTGACGACCTTGCCCTCGTAGATGCGGCCCGGCTCGACGTCGGAGGTGATCTGCTCGATGCGCGACTTCGCGGCCTGGCCGGCAGCGCCGTTGACCGAGGCGATCGTGATCGTGCCGTCGTCCTGGATGTCGATCTGGGTGCCGGTCTCCTTGGTGATCGCCTGGATGACCGAACCGCCCTTGCCGATCACTTCGCGGATCTTGTCAGGGTGGATCTTGATCGTGATCAGGCGCGGCGCGAACTCGCTGAGCTCCGAACGCGGGGTGGTCAGCGCGCTGCTCATCTCGTTGAGGATGTGCAGACGGCCCTGCTTCGCCTGGGCCAGCGCGACCTTCATGATCTCTTCGGTGATGCCCTGGATCTTGATGTCCATCTGCAGCGCCGAGATGCCGTTCGTGGTGCCGGCGACCTTGAAGTCCATGTCGCCGAGGTGATCCTCGTCGCCCAGGATGTCGGAGAGCACGACGAAGTCGTCGCCTTCCTTGACCAGGCCCATCGCGATACCCGCGACCGGCGCCTTGATCGGCACGCCCGCGTCCATCAGCGCCAGCGACGAACCGCAGACCGAGGCCATCGACGAGGAGCCGTTCGACTCGGTGATCTCCGACACAACGCGGATCGTGTACGGGAACTCTTCCATCGTCGGCATCACGGCGAGCACGCCGCGCTTGGCGAGGCGGCCGTGGCCGATCTCGCGACGCTTCGGTCCCATCATGCGGCCGGCTTCTCCCACCGAGTACGGGGGGAAGTTGTAGTGGAACAGGAAGTGTTCCTTGTACTCGCCGGCCACCGAATCGATGATCTGGCCGTCGCGGGCGGTGCCCAGCGTGACCGCGACGATCGCCTGCGTCTCACCGCGGGTGAACAGCGACGAGCCGTGCACGCGCGGCAGGATGCCGACCTTCGAGGTGATCGGGCGCACGGTGTCGAGCGCACGGCCGTCGATACGCACCTTGGTCTTGAGGACCGAGTTGCGCATGGTCTGGTATTCCTGCTCGCCGAACTCCTTCGACAGTTCGCTGCTCGACCAGGCATTGGCCTCGGCGTGCGGCTGCACGGCTTCGAGGATCGCCTTCTTGACCTTGGAGATCGCGTCCTTGCGCTCGAGCTTGTCGCGCACCTGGAACGCGCCGGCGAGCTGCTCGCCGATGGCGGTGCGCAGCGTGGAGATCAGGCTTTCGTTCGCGGCCGGTGCGGTCCACTCCCACTTCGGCTTGCCGGCCTCGGCGACGAGCGCGTTGATCGTCTCGATCGCGACCTGCATCTGCTTGTGGCCGAACATCACCGCGCCCAGCATCACGTCTTCCGACAGTTCGCGGGCTTCGGATTCGACCATCAGCACGGCGTTGGCGGTACCGGCGACGACGAGCTCGAGGTCCGAATCCTTCAGCTCGGTCACGGTCGGGTTCAGCAGGTACTGGCCGTCCTTGTAGCCGACCTTGGCCGCGCCGATCGGGCCGTCGAACGGCGCGCCCGACAGCGACAGCGCAGCCGAGGCACCGATCAGGGCTAGGATGTCACCGTCGATCTCGGGGTTCATCGACATCACGGTGGCGATGACCTGGACTTCGTTGCGGAAGCCGTCCGGGAACAGCGGGCGGATCGGACGGTCGATCAGGCGCGAAGTCAGCGTCTCCTTCTCGGTGGCGCGACCTTCACGCTTGAAGAAGCCGCCCGGGATGCGGCCGCCGGCGTAGAACTTCTCCTGGTAGTCGACGGTCAGCGGGAAGAAATCCTGCCCTTCGCGCGCGGTCTTGTTGGCCACCGCGGTGACCAGCACCTGGGTGCCCTCGCACGACACCATGACGGCACCGCCGGCCTGGCGCGCGATCTCGCCGGTCTCGAGCGTCACCGTGTGGTTACCGAACTGGAAGCTCTTTGTCACTTTCGCCACGTTGAATTCCTTGATGTCTCTTGCGATGAACCGGTGCGGAACCCATGCCCCGACCGGGCGGACGCTGCCACGCCCTAAAAAGAACCGCGGCGCATTTCTGCGCCGCGGTGGGTGTCAGTCTTAGCGACGCAGGCCGAGCTTCTCGATCAGGGCCTTGTAGCGGTCCGCATCCTTCCGGTGCAGATAGTCGAGCAGGCTGCGACGACGGTTGACCATCATCAGCAGGCCACGACGGCTGTGGTGGTCCTTCTTGTGCGTCTTGAAGTGTTCGGTCAGGTGCACGATGCGTGCGGTCAGCAGGGCGACCTGGACTTCCGGCGAGCCGGTGTCGTTCTCGCCGCGCTTGTGGTCTTCGATGATCTTGCTGTTGTCGATGGTGCTGGTCATTTCGGTTCTCTTGACGCGCGTCCCGCAGAAGACCGCGACCTGTCGTGATGACCGTCGCGCACCGCCCGGACCGCCTGTGGATTGGAGTTGCGGAGTGCCCTGAAAAAGGCGGCGAAAGTGTACCGCTTGCCCGGGTGCCGGACAAGGCGGCTATTCAGCCCGCGGTCGCGTCCGCGGCCGCCGGGCTGGCCCGGCGGAACATGCGCTGCGCCCTCAGGCGGCCCTCGGCCGCCACCTGTCCCAGGCCTTCGGCCAGGCCGCCCGGCCCGAAGACCGCGACCTCACCGGTCGGGGTGAACGGGCCCGGCACGTCCTGGCCGTTCTGCAGACGGGCGGCCTGCCGTGCATCGACGTGCACCGCCGGCCAGGCCAGCATGCCGGCCTCGATGTCGAGCAGGCAGGCCTCGAGCCCGCGCTCGCTGCGCGCGGCCAGCGCCTGGAGTTCCTCGAGCGTCCACATGCGCGGATCCCGGAACGGGTCCACCCACAGGCGGCGCAGTTCGGCCACGTGCGCGCCGCAGCCCAGACGTTCGCCGAGATCGCGCACGAGGCTGCGCACATAGGTGCCCGAGCCGCATTCGACATGCAGGCGCAGCTGCGGCGCGCCATCCGGATCGAGTACGCCGTCGAGCAGGTCGGCCGCCGATTGCAGCTCGAAGGCATGCACGTCCACCGGACGGGTCTCGACGTCGACCATCTCGCCGCGCCGCGCCTTGGCGTACAGCGGCTCACCGCCGCGTTTGAGGGCCGAATAGATCGGCGGCCGTTGCTGGATCCGCCCGACCAGCTGGCCGAGCGCGGCATCGAGCATGTCGACCGTCAGCGCGGGCACGGGGCGTTCGCGCAGGATTTCGCCGTCCGCATCGTCGGTGTCGGTCACCTGCCCGAGGCGGGCGACGGTGGTGTAGGCCTTGCGCGCGCCGAGCAGGCCGCCGGCGATCTTGGTCGCCTCGCCGAAGCAGACGGGCAGCAGGCCCGTCGCCAGTGGATCGAGGCTGCCGGTATGCCCGCCCTTCTCGGCCCGGAACAGATGGCGCACGCGTTGCAGCGCCTGGTTCGAGCTCATGCCGCGCGGCTTGTCGAGCAGCAGGATGCCGTCGAGCTTGCGGAACTGCGTGCGCGGGCGATCCGACTGGCGGCGTCTTGAACGCACACGCGGCGGCGCCGCGCCGGATGACACGCCGTCAGTCGGTGGAGGTGTCGCCGACATCGCGCAACAGATGGTCGATGCGCTCGCCGCGGTCGACGGAATCGTCGTAATGGAAGTGCAGCTCGGGCACGTGGCGCATCTTCACCGCACGTGCGAGACGGAAGCGGATCTCGTGCGCGACGGTCATGAGGCCCTTCACGGCCTCGGCCGAGCGCTCGGACTGCAGCGCGGTCACGAAGACCTTGGCATGCGCCATGTCACGCGTGACCTCGACATCGGACACGCTGACCGACGGCAGGCCATGTTCGGACACGGCCTCACGCACGAGCGTGCCCAGTTCGCGGCGAAGCTGGGCGGAGACGCGATCGGTGCGATGGAAGGATTTGGTCGGCACGTGATTGGTGATTCGTAATTGGTGATTCGAAAAGGCCTTGCCCGATCAGGCGATCCGTGTCGGTGCCGTGACCCGCTCTCGCGAATCACGAATCACCCATCCACGAATCACCGCGGACGCTTACAGCGTCCGCTGCACCTCGATACGCTCGAAGCATTCGATCTGGTCGCCGGCCTTGACGTCGTTGTAGGCCTTCACGCCGATGCCGCACTCGGTGCCGTTGCGCACCTCGTCGACGTTCTCCTTGAAGCGGCGCAGCGATTCCAGTTCGCCTTCGAACACCACGGTGTTGTCGCGCAGCACGCGGATCGGCTTGGAACGCTTGACCACGCCCTCGACGACCATACAGCCGGCGACGGCACCGAACTTGGAGCTGCGGAACACGTCGCGGACCTGGGCGATACCGATGATCTCCTCGCGGATCTCCATGCCGAGGATGCCCGAAGCGACCTGCTTGACCTGGTCGATCACGTCGTAGATCACCGAGAAATAGCGCAGGTCGAGCGCACTGTTCTCGATCACCTTGCGCGCCGACGCGTCGGCACGGACGTTGAAGCCGATGATCGTGGCCTTCGCCGCGGCCGCCGAGTTGGCGTCCGATTCGGTGATGCCGCCGACACCGGCGACGATGATGTTGACGCGGATCTGGTCGTTCGACAGCGCGGTCAGGGCCTGACGCAGCGCCTCGACCGAACCCTGCACATCGGCCTTGATGACCAGGTTGAGCGACAGCTGCTGCTCGGCCTGGCCCATCTGCGCCATGATGTCTTCCATGCGGTTGCCCGCGGCCTGCACCAGACGCGTCTCGCGACGCTTGGTCTCGCGCTGCTGGGCGACTTCCTTGGCCAGACGCTCGTCGGCGACGACGACGAAATCGTCGCCCGCCTCGGGCACGCCCGACAGGCCCAGCACCTGCACCGGAATCGACGGGCCGGCCGACTGGGTCTGGCTGCCGGTCTCGTCGAACAGTGCACGCACGCGGCCGTACTGGATACCGCACACGAGGTAATCGCCGCGCGCGAGCAGGCCCTGCTGGACCAGCACCGTCGCCACCGGACCACGGCCCTTGTCGAGCGAGGATTCGATGACCGTGCCGCTGGCGCGGCCTTCGGCCACGGCCCGCAGCTCGAGCACTTCGGACTGCAGCGAGATCGCGTCGAGCAGATCGTCCACGCCGTCGCCGGTCTTGGCCGACAGCTCCACCACCTGGGTGTCGCCACCGAAATCTTCGGCGACCACGTCGTGCTCGAGCAGCTCGTTCTTGACCCGGCTCGGATCCGCGCCGGACTTGTCGATCTTGTTGATCGCGACGATCAGCGGCACCTTGGCCGCCTTCGCGTGCTGGATCGCCTCGGCCGTCTGCGGCATGACGCCGTCGTCGGCCGCGACCACCAGCACCACGATGTCGGTGAGCTTGGCGCCGCGCGCGCGCATAGAAGTGAACGCGGCATGGCCCGGGGTGTCGAGGAAGCTGATGACGCCCTTGTCGGTTTCGACGTGATACGCGCCGATGTGCTGCGTGATGCCGCCGGCTTCACCCGAGGCCACCTTGGTGCGGCGGATGTAGTCGAGCAGCGAGGTCTTGCCGTGATCGACGTGACCCATGATCGTGACCACGGGCGGACGCACGACCTGCTCGCCCTGGGCCTCGCCCACGTGTGCGATCAGCTCGCTCTCGGCATCGTCGGCATCGGCGCGCACCGCGGTGTGGCCGAGTTCCTCGACCGCGAGCACGGCCGTGTCGTGGTCGATCGACTGGGTGATGGTGGCCATCACGCCCATCTTGAACAGCGCCTTGACCACATCGCCGCCCTTCATCGCCAGCTTCTGGGCGAGGTCGGCCACGGTGATCGCATCACCGATGGCGACTTCGCGCTGCACCGGCGCCGTGGGGCGCTCGAAGCCGTGCGGGCCGCCGCCGCTGCGCGACTGCGCACCACTGCGACGCTGCGGGCCACCACGCTGCGGCTTGCCGCGCGTGTTGCCGGTGCTGCGACGGGCGCGATCGGAGGCGCTGAGATGCAGCTGGCCGGCGAAACGCGCGGTCTTGTCGTCGTCTTCGACGCCGCTGACCATCGCGTGTGAGCCGCGGTTGGCCTTGGGCTTGGCCGCCGCGGCGCCGCGCTCGTCGGGACGCGCAGCCGCCGCCGGCTTGTGGCCGTGGCCGTGACCCGGCGTGCGACGCGCGGCGGCCGGATCGGCGTCCTCGGGCGCCGCCGCAGCAGCCGCGGCCGCCTGGCGCAGCCGCTCGGCTTCAGCCTCGGCTTCCTGTCGGCGCTGTTCGGCTTCGTCCGCACGGCGCTTGTCCTCTTCCGCCAGCCGCTGCTGCTCGGAGAGATTCTTCGCACGTGATTCCTCGAGCTTGCGCAGGATCTCGGCGCGCTCGGCATCCGGATCCAACGCCGCACCTTCGGTCGGACGGCTCAGCGTGACCTTCTTGCGCACGACCACGTCGACCGTCTGGCGGTTCTTGCCGCCACCGACCGTCAGTTCCTGCTTGCGGCTGCGGTTGAGGGTGATCTTCTTGGGCGCGGCGATTTCCTCGACCGGCGCGTCGCCCTTGCCGTGCGCGCGCTTGAGGAACCCGAGCAGCTTCAGCTTTTCCGCGCTCGTGACCACCTGGTCGGGATCGCTGAACTGCATGCCCGCCTCGGACAGCTGCTCGAGCAGTTTCTCGACCGGCGTATTCACCAGTGCGGCCAGCTTGCGGATGGTGGTTTGTTGCGACATTCGTGATTCCGATTCCTTGCGCGCCGCCGCGAAGTGCGGGGCGCAGTGGATTTGTCATTCTACCGCTGCATGGGATTCGTTCCGGTGTGGATCGTCATCCGTGGCGGGCGGCCGCGTACGAGGCCGGTGCGGAGCACCGGCCCGGCGGAACCCGTCAGCCTTCCCGCTCCAGGCGTGCGATTTCCTCGGCACGCGCGGCCAGGATCAACGCGGCGGCGCGGGTTTCGTCCAGCCCCTCGATACCGAATTCCATCACCTCGTCGGCACCCAGATCGGACAGGTCCTCGCTGGTGCGCACGCCGTGCGAGGCCAGCGCAAACGCGGTCTCGTCGTCCATGCCCTCGAGCGCGAGCAGGTCCTGGGTCGGCGCATTCTCGTCGGCCTCCTCTTCGACCGCGAGCGCGTCGTTGAGCAGGGCGTCGCGTGCACGCGAGCGCAGTTCCTCGACGATGTCCTCGTCGAAGCCTTCGACCGCCAGCAGTTCGCCGACCGGCACGTAGGCGATTTCCTCGACCGTGCCGAACCCCTCGGTGACCAGGATGCCGGCGATTTCCTCGTCGACTTCCAGCTTGTCCATGAACAGCTGGCGCGCGGCCGTCTGCTCGGCTTCGGACTTCGCCGTCACCTGGTCCTGGGTCATGACGTTGAGCTGCCAGCCCGCCAGACGGCTGGCCAGGCGCACGTTCTGCCCGCCCTTGCCGATCGCCTGGGCCAGCTTGTCCTCGGCGACCGCTAGGTCCATCGAGTGCTTGTCCTCGTCGACGACGATCGACTGCACCTCGGCCGGCGCCATCGCATTGATGACGAACTGGGCCGGATTGTCCGACCACAGCACGATGTCGACGCGCTCGCCGTTCAACTCGTTCGACACCGCCTGCACGCGCGAACCGCGCATGCCGATGCAGGCGCCGATGGGATCGGTGCGGGTGTCGTAGGCGACGACGGCGATCTTGGCGCGGTCACCCGGATCGCGTGCGCAGGCCTTGATCTCGACCAGACCCTGGCCGACTTCCGGCACTTCGAGCTTGAACAGTTCCATCATGAACTCGGGCGCGGCGCGGCTGATGAACAGCTGCGGGCCGCGGGGCTCGCTGCGCACGTCGTACAGATAGCCGCGGATGCGGTCGCCGGCACGCACGACGTCGCGCGGGATCGCCTTGTCCTTCTGGATCAGCGCCTCGGCATTGCCGCCCAGATCGACGTAGACGTTGCCGCGCTCGACGCGCTTGACCACGCCCGTGACCAGCTCGCCCACGCGGTCCTTCCACGCATCGACGACCTGCTGGCGCTCGGCTTCGCGCACACGCTGCACGATGACCTGCTTGGCGGCCTGCGCGGCGATGCGGCCGAAGTCGACGTTCTCGATCTGTTCTTCGATGTAGTCACCGATCTCGACGCCGTCGGCTTCCTCGATCGCATCCATCATGCGGATCTGGCGATCGGGCGACTCCATCACGACGTCGTCGGCCACCACCTCCCAGCGACGGAACGTCTCGTAGCTGCCGTCCTTCGGGTCGATCGCGACGCGGGTCAACACGTCCTGTTCGGCGTAACGCTTCTTGGCCGCCGTGGCCAGCGCGGCCTCGATGGCCTCCAGGATCACAGACTCCGGCACGCCCTTTTCGTTGGCGACCGCATCGACGACCAGCAACAGTTCCTTGCTCATCTTTTCATTCACTCCGCACCGGTCGACGGATCGTCGGACCGCTTGTTGTCACGTGGTGTGTGGTTGGCCTTGCGGGTCGCGCCGGTGGCGCGGCCGTTCTCTTTCTTCTCGCGGGACGGCGCCAGTCCGAGCGCGGCCCAGTCGGGCACGATCCGGGCCTTGTCGATGTTGTCGACCTGCGCCACGAACGCGGCGCCGTCGAGATCGAACGTCACCGCATCGCCGTCGACCGAGACGATACGCGCGGTCAGGCGACGACGTCCGTCCTGCGGCAGCTTCAGGCCGACCTTGGCGGTCTCGCCGATGAAGCGCGCGAACTGGGCGGCGCCGAACAGCGGACGGTCCACGCCCGGCGACGAGACTTCCAGCGTGTAGTTGCCGCTGATCGGGTCTTCGACATCGAGTTGCGCCGAAACCTCGCGGCTGACCGACTCGCAATGTTCGATCGTCACGCCCTGCGGCGTACCGGCGTCTGCCGCCGCCGCGTCGTGACCGGCGGGCACGTCGATGTAGAGGCGCACCAGCGCGCCACCGGGCGCAGGCAGGTATTCGATGCCCAGCAGTTCGAGCCCGAGGGCCTCGACCGTCGGCGCAAGCAGTTCCGTCAGTTGTGTCGCCTTGTCCGCCACTCGTTCCTCGTCCGTTGCGTGTCCGGTACCGCGCGTGGTCGACTCCGCCGCGCGGGGCCACCGCCTGCCTGCAGGCCCTGGCGGTCTTCCGATCGTGGAAAACGACAAAGGGCCCGATGGGCCCCTTGTCCGATACCACTGGATGTCGGCGCCGAAGCGAAGCAGGAGCTTCGGCAAGCCCAGACTTTCCGCATCGAAACACCTTGTGGGCATTTCTCTGATACCGCGAAAAATATGGTAGCGGGGGCAGGATTTGAACCTGCGACCTTCGGGTTATGAGCCCGACGAGCTGCCAGACTGCTCCACCCCGCATCAGAAGCGGAATTATGAAGATTTCTCTTCATTGTTGCAAGTGGTTCGGGCGATTCCGCGTCCCTCGAACCACTCCCGATCGCGATGTCGCAGCGACCGGGCGCGCATCTTAACCAGATGCCGGATGGATTACCAGCCCGACAGCGGATATCAGGCGCCGAACGCCTGCTGGCACCACGCCATCAACGGACTCCAGAACAGGCCGAGGCCGAGCAGCGCAAGCGCGTTCGCGCCGAACACAACGCGCAGCGCGGTGCCAGGCCGCTGCGCCATCGGCGCCGCATCGGGCGCGTCGAAGTACATCACCTTGATCACGCGCAGGTAGTAGAACGCGCCGACGACCGCGAACACGATGCCGACGATGGCGAGCCACAGCAGATCACCCTGCAGTGCGCCCTGGAGCACGACCAGCTTGGCCCAGAAGCCCAGGAACGGCGGCACGCCGGCCAGCGAAGCCATGATGCACAGCACCAGGCCGGCCATCCACGGGCTGCGCTGGTTCAGGCCCTTGTAGTCGTCGATGTGCTCGGCCTCGAAGCCCTTGCGCGACAGCATGACGATCGCGCCGAACGCGGCCACCGACATGATCGCGTAGCTGATGGCGTAGAACATCGCCGCCGCATAGCCGTCCGGACCACCGCCGGCGAGGCCGAGGAACAGGAAGCCGACGTGCGAGATCGTCGAGTACGCGAGCATGCGCTTGAGGTTGGTCTGCGCGATCGCGAACAGGTTGCCCACCACCAGCGACAACGCCGCGAGCAGCGCGAGAAGCAGCTGGGTCTGCTCGAACACCGGCCCGAGCGCCGTCTCCAGCAGACGCCAGGTCATGCCGAATGCGGCGAGCTTGGGCACCGAGCTGACGAAGGCGGTGATCGCCGTCGGCGCGCCGTGATAGGTGTCGGGCAGCCACATGTGGAACGGCGCGGCGCCGAACTTGAACGCGATGCCGACCACGAGGAACACCATGCCGGTCAGCAGCAGCACGCGGTTCTCGCCCGCCAGCCCGCCGATGGCCTCGTGGATGCCCGGCAGCGACAACGTGCCGGTCGCGCCGTAGACCAGCGACATGCCGAACAGCAACATGCCCGAGGCCAGCGCGCCGAGGACGAAATACTTCATCGCCGCTTCCGACGACAGCGGGTTGTCGCGGTCGCAGGCCACCAGCGCGTAGGAACACAGGGCCAGCAGTTCCAGGCCGACGTAGACCATGGTGAGGTTGTTGGCCGAGACCAGCAGCATCATGCCGGCCGCGGTGAACAGGAACAGCACCGGGATCTCGCCCTGGTAGAGATCCCGCTCGCGCAGATACGCCCAGGCATAGCCCAGCGCGATCGCGGCCACGATCAGGCCGGTGACCTTCAGCACGTCGGCGCCGGCATCGCGCACGAACATGTCGGCCAGCGTACTGCCCTGCCCGCCCACGCCCGTGGCGATCATCACGGCTGCGCCCAGCAGCGTCGCCACGGCGAGCACGTGGGTGATGATCCGGCGGCGCGGATCGATGAACAGGTCGAGCATCAACAGCGCGAACGCGCCCAGCACCACGAACAGTTCGGGCACGATCGGGCCGAGTTCGGCCAGCGTGCGGACGGGGGGCGTCATTGGATTGTTAATCACTTCACACGTTCCTCGGCAATCCAACGGATCACACTGATTCGATCATCAACCGATGCCGTCCATGGCGCGACATGGGCGACTCCGGCGTGTCCTGACCGGCCAACCCTGGCCGGTCGTTCCCAGACGCGGCAGTCGCCTCGAGGGCACCCGCCGAGCACGCGTCTGATCACCCTTACAGCTTGCTTGCGGCGATCAGGTTCGCCAGTTGCGCGATGGAGGGCTCCATCAGGTCGGTCAGCGGCTTGGGGTACACGCCGATCAGCAGCGTGCCCGCAGCGAACACACCCAGCACCAGCGCCTCGCGGGCATTGATGTCCTTGAGCGCGGCCACATGCGCATTGGCGACCTCGCCGTAGAGCACGCGCTTGACCAGCCACAGCGTGTAGGCCGCGCCGATGATCAGCGTCATCGCCGCGAAGAACGCGATCAGCGGATGGCTCTGGAACGCGGCCAGGATGACCATGAACTCGCCGACGAAACCCGAGGTGCCCGGCAGGCCGGAGTTCGCCATCGCGAACAGCACGTAGAACGCCGCGAACCACGGCATCACGTTCGCGACGCCGCCGTAGTCCTTGATCATGCGCGTATGCATGCGGTCGTACAGGATGCCGATGCAGGAGAACATCGCACCCGAGATGAAACCGTGCGAGACCATCTGCACCATCGCGCCCTGCAGGCCGAGGCGCGCGGCGTCGCTGGCACCCACATCACGCATCAGCGCGAAGGCGATGAACACGCCGAGGGTCACGAAGCCCATGTGCGACACGGACGAATACGCGACCAGCTTCTTCATGTCCTGCTGGACCAGTGCCACCAGACCGACGTAGACGATCGCGATCAGCGACAGGCCGATGACCAGCCACGCCCACTCATGACCGGCATCGGGCGTGATCGGCAGGTTGAAGCGCAGGAACCCGTAACCACCGATCTTCAGCATGATCGCGGCCAGGATCACCGAGCCGCCCGTCGGCGCCTCGACGTGCGCGTCCGGCAACCAGGTGTGCACCGGGAACATCGGCACCTTGACCGCGAATGCGGCGAGGAACGCGAAGAAGATCCACATCTGCTCGGTCGACGACAGGCGCAGCGCGTACAGATCAGGCAACTGCCAGCTGCCGGCCTGCAGGTACAGGTAGATCAGCGCGACCAGCATGAAGACCGAGCCGAGGAACGTGTACAGGAAGAACTTCACCGACGCGTAGACGCGGCGCGGGCCGCCCCAGACACCGATGATGATGAACATCGGAATCAGCATCGCCTCGAAGAACACATAGAACAGCATCGCGTCGACGGCGCAGAACACGCCGATCATCATGCCCTCGAGGATCAGCATCGCCGCGAAGTACTGCGACACCCGCTTGGTCACCGACGCCCACGCGCCGATCAGCACGAGCGCGGTGGTCAGCGTGGTCAGCACGATCAGCGCGACCGAGATGCCGTCCGCACCGAGGTGGTACTCGATGTTGAACGCGGGGATCCATTCGCGGCGCTCGAGGAACTGCAGCCCGGCATTCGCGTAGTCGAAACCGGTGAGCAACGGGATGCTGAGCACGAAGACCAGCAGCGCGAACGCGAGCGACACCCAGCGCGCCGCGTCGGCGCGACGTTCGCCCAGGGCGAGGACGAGCGCACCGCCGAGAATCGGCAGCCAGATCAGGAGACTGAGGAGAGGCCAGTTCGACACGTAGGGAGTTCCGTCAACGCCAGTACTTGATGAGGAGGGCCAAGAGCACGATCAGGCCGACGATCATCGCGAATGCATAGTGGTAGAGGGCACCGGACTGCAGCCGGCGGATGACGCCCGAGACCAGGTCGACCACCCGCGCCGAACCGTTCACGAACAGGCCGTCGATGACCTTGGTGTCGAAGATGCGCGACAGCTTGCCGAGTGCCACGCCGCCACCGGCGAAGCCACCGATCCACAGGTCGTCGGCGTAGTACTTGCGCTCGAGCACCCGGATCGGCATCGCGAACACGCGCGCGGCCTTGGCCGGCAGCGTCGGCTTCCACCAGTACATCACCGTGGCCAGCAGGAAGCCCGCGACGACGAGCCAGAACGCCGGCGCGACGAAGCCGTGCATCGCGAACGCCGCGGGGCCGTGCCACAGCTCCTCCTTCAACGTCGCGAGCACATCGTTGGACGCCAGCACGGTGATCACGCCGTCGAAGAAACCGCGGATTTCGTGATGTCCCGTCCAGTCGGTGCCGAACAGCATCGGGCCGGCGGTGAAGTAACCGATCAGGATCGACGGAATCGCCAGCAGGATCAGCGGCAGCGTCACGACCCACGGGGATTCGTGCGGCTCGTGCACACCGTGATGACCGTGGTCGTCATGCGCGTGTTCAAGATGCGCAGTCGCGGCGACCGCATGGCCGTGACCGTCGTCGTGCAGCGGCTCGTGATGGGTTTCCTGGCCGTGCGCATCATGGGCGGCATGCACGTCCGACGCATGCGCGTCACGGAAACGCTCCGCGCCGAAGTAGGTCATGTACAGCAGACGGAAGCTGTAGAACGAGGTCACGAACGCGCCCAGCAGTACCGACCAGTAGCCGTACTCGTAGACCCAGCCGCCACCCTCGCGGGCGAACTTGGCCGCCTCGATGATCGTGTCCTTGGAATAGAAACCGGACAGGAACGGCGTACCCACCAGGGCCAGCGTGCCGATGACGCTGGTCCAGAAGGTGACCGGCATGTACTTGCGCAGGCCGCCCATCTTGCGCATGTCCTGCTCGTGGTGCATGCCGATGATCACCGAGCCCGCCGCCAGGAACAGCAGCGCCTTGAAGAACGCGTGCGTCATCAGGTGGAACACCGCGGCCGAGTATGCCGACACGCCCAGCGCGACCGTCATGTAGCCCAGCTGCGACAGCGTCGAGTACGCGACGACGCGCTTGATGTCGTTCTGCACGATGCCGATCAGGCCGGTGAAGAAGGCCGTGGTCGCACCGATGAAGAGGATGAACTGCAGCGCGGTTTCCGACAGTTCGAACAGCGGCGACATGCGCGCCACCATGAAGATGCCGGCGGTGACCATCGTCGCGGCGTGGATCAGGGCCGAGATCGGGGTCGGGCCTTCCATCGAGTCGGGCAGCCACACGTGCAGCGGCACCTGGGCCGACTTGCCCATCGCGCCGATGAACAGACAGATGCAGACCAGCGTGGCCACCGACCACTCGAAGCCGCTGAAGATCTCGATCGTCTGGCCGCCGCCGATGGTGGTATCGGCCGCCGCGAACACGGTCGCGTAGTCGAGACTGCCGAACCAGTACAACACGCCGGCGATGCCGAGCAGGAAGCCGAAGTCGCCGACGCGGTTGACCAGGAACGCCTTCATGTTGGCGAACACCGCGGTCGGCTTCTTGAACCAGAAGCCGATCAGCAGGTACGACACCAGGCCCACCGCTTCCCAGCCGAAGAACAGCTGCAGGAAGTTGTTGCCCATCACCAGCATCAGCATGGAGAAGGTGAACAGCGAGATGTAGCTGAAGAACCGCTGGTAGCCCGGGTCTTCGGCCATGTAGCCGATGGTGTAGACGTGCACCAGCAGCGACACGAACGTCACCACCACCATCATCATCGCGGTGAGGTTGTCGATCAGGAAGCCGACGTGCGCCGAATAGTCGCCGACCTCGAAGAACGTGTAGACGTTCTCGTTGAACACCGGCGCGCCCTGCATCAGCTGCCACAGCGTGTAGACCGACAGCGCGCAGCTGACCGCCACACCCGCGATGGTGACCGAATGCGCACCGGCGCGGCCGACCTGGCGACCGAACAGCCCGGCGACGATCGAGCCCAGCAGCGGCGCCAGGACGATCGCGATCAGGATGCCCTTGGAAATTGTGTACTCCATGCCCGGGTCAGCCCTTCAACGTGTCGAGTTCGGCGACGTTGATCGTGCGCCGGTTGCGGAACAGCGTGACCAGGATCGCCAGGCCGATCGCGGCCTCGGCTGCAGCCACGGTGAGAATGAAGAACACGAAGATCTGTCCGGCGGCATCGCCGAACTCGCGCGAGAACGCGATGAAGTTGATGTTGACCGCGAGCAGCATCAGCTCGATCGACATCAGCAGGATGATCACGTTCTTCCGGTTGAGGAAGATGCCCGCGACGCTGATGCAGAACAGCACCGCACCCAGCGCGAGGTAATGGCCCAGCGCGAGGCCGGTTCCGAACAGCTCGGTCATTTCGTCTCTCCCTCGCCCGCGCCCGCCGGCGGCTCGGCCACCGGACGCACCGCGTCCATCTTGACCACGCGCATGCGATCGGACGCCCGCACGCGGGCCTGCTCACCCGGATTCTGGTGCTTGGCGCCCGGACGGCGACGCAGCGTCAGCATCACCGCCGCGATCACCGCGACGGTCAGGATCACCGCCGCCACTTCGAACGGCAGCAGGAAATCGGTGAACAGACGGCGCGCGATCCACACCGTGTTCGACACGCCGGCCTGGTCCACCAGGTCCGGCCCGAACGGCACCATGCGTGCGCGCACGCCGATCAGCGTGACGATCTCGACGAGCATCACCACCGCGACCAGCAGGCCGACCGGCAGATACCGCACGTAGCCTTCGCGCAATGGCGCGACGTCGATGTCGAGCATCATCACCACGAACAGGAACAGCACCATCACCGCGCCCACGTAGACCAGCACCAGGGCGATGCCGAGGAACTCGGCGCCGACCAGCAGCCAGGTGCAGGCGGTGGAGAAGAACGTCAGCACCAGGAACAGCGCCGCGTGCACCGGGTTGCGGGCACTGATCACCGCCACCGCGGACATCACGGTGATCGCGGCGAAGACGAGGAATGCAATCAGGTCGAAATTCATGACTTACCTGTACGCGGAGTCGGCGGCGCGACGGTCGGCGATCTCGGCCTCGAGCCGGTCACCGATCGCCAGCAGCTGCGGCTTGGTCACGATGTTCTCGCCGCGGTTCTCGAAGTGGTACTCGTGCAGATGGGTCTCGACGATCGAGTCCACCGGGCACGATTCCTCGCAGAAGCCGCAGTAGATGCACTTGAACAGATCGATGTCGTAGCGCGTGGTGCGGCGGGTGCCGTCCTCGCGCTGCTCGGAATCGATGGTGATCGCCAGCGCCGGGCACACCGCCTCGCACAGCTTGCACGCGATGCAGCGCTCCTCGCCGTTGGGGTAGCGGCGCAGTGCATGCAGGCCGCGGAAGCGCGGCGACTGCGGCGTCTTCTCCATCGGGTACATCAGCGTGTACTTGTCGCGGAACAGGTACTTGAAGGTCAGCGCCATGCCGCCGAGCAACTCGAGCAGCAGCAGGCTTCTGAACCAGGAAACGAACTTGGTCATGACTGCCCCGCCTCGAAAATCCCGTAATACGCCATCAGCGCGGTGACCACGATCCAGAAGATGCTGATCGGAATGAAGACCTTCCAGCCCAGGCGCATGATCTGGTCGTAGCGGTAGCGCGGGAACGACGCGCGGAACCAGATGAAGCAGCTGGCGAAGAAGAACACTTTCGCGAACAGCCACCACCAGCCGTCGACCGACAACAGCGGAATACCCAGGCCCTGGAACGGCGACAGCCAGCCGCCGAGGAAGAAGATCGCGACCAGGAAGCTGATCAGGATCATGTTGGCGTATTCGGCGAGGAAGAACAGCGCGAACGCCGAACCCGAGTACTCCACCATGTGACCGGCGACGATCTCGGACTCGCCCTCGACGACGTCGAACGGCGCGCGGTTGGTTTCGGCCACACCGGAGATGAAATAGATCACGAACAGCGGCAGCAGCGGCAGCCAGAACCACTCGAACAGGCCCTTCCCGCCCGACTGCGCCATCACGATCTCGGTGAGGTTCAGGCTGCCGGCGGCCACCATCACGCCGACGAGCGCGAAGCCCATCGCGATCTCGTAGCTGATCATCTGCGCCGACGCACGCATCGCACCGAGGAACGCGTACTTCGAGTTCGATGCCCAGCCGGCGAGGATGATGCCGTAGATGCCGAGCGAGGTCATCGCCAGCAGGTACAGCAGGCCGGCGTTGGCATTCGACAGCACCAGCTGCGCGTCGAACGGCACCACGGCCCAGGCCGCGAAGGCCGGCGCCAGCGTGATCAGCGGCGCGAGGACGTACAGCACCCGCTGCGCATTCGTCGGCTGGATGACTTCCTTGAACAGCAGTTTGAAGACGTCGGCGAAGGCCTGGAAGATGCCCATGCCCACGTACATCGGTCCGTGGCGCTGGTGCATCCAGCCCAGCAGCTTGCGCTCCCAGACCACATAGAACGCGACGCAGATGATCACCGGCATCGCGATGACCAGGATCTTCAGCACGATCCACAGGATCAGGCCGATCGTGCCCAGCGACATCAGCCAGTCGTGCAACGGCGCGGTGACGTCACCGAGCAGCGTCGCGGTATTGGTCGCACTCATGCCGCCACCACCTTCACCTTGCCGGCCGCCAGTGCTGCCGTAGCCCCATAGCCCGATTCCACCCATGCCGCGCCCGGCGCGACGCGGTCGTCGACCGCCACCTGCAGCGTCGCGGTGCCGACCGCGTTGGACACCTTCGCCATCGCGCCGTCGGCGACGCCGTGGGTACGGGCATCATCCGGATGCAGCACGACGCGCGGGCCCAGCGTCAGCGGGTGCGACTGCAATGCCGCCGCGCGACGGGTCAGGCCGTCGACGCGGTAGATGGCCTGGCTCACCGCAAGTTCGAGGCCGTCGCCATCGACGACTGGCGCGTTCGAGCGCGCGACATCGACCGTCTGTTGCTGAAGACCAGCACGCAGGCCGGCGAGATCGGTGAACTCGAAGCCCGCGACACCGAGCTCGCCGCCCAGCGCACGCAGCACGCGCCAGCCGGCACGGGCATCGCCCGGCAGGCGGCCCGCGGCCACGGCGCGCTGCTCGCGCCCGTCGAGATTGGTCAACGAGGCATCGATCTCGGCCAGCGCGCCGATCGGCAGGATCACGTCGGCGACCGCACGCGTGGACTGGCAGGCGAAGTGGCTGAAGGCCACGACCTGCGCTGCGCCCAGTGCCTGCATCGACTTCGCCTGATCGGCGAAGTCCAGACCCGGCTCGATGCCGTAGGTCACGTAGGCGCTGCGGCGTTCGGCCAGCATCGCGTTGGCATCACGCGAGGTCGGCAACACGCCGGCGCGCGACAGGCCCACGGCATTGGCGCCCTGCGGAATCCGGCACAGCGCTGCACCCGTCTCGGCCGCGAGCGCGGCCGCGGCCTGGCGGATTTCGGCGGCATGGGCACTCGTTTCCGCCTGGCCGCCGACGATGATCGCGGCGTGCTTCGCACCGCGCAGCGCGTCACCCAGTTCGGCGACCCGCAGCGTTTCGGCGATCTTCGACGGTGGCACGATGGCCTTGTCGGCGATGTCGAACGTGAACTCGAAATCGACCGGATTGACGACGTAGACCTTCGCGCCCTGGCGCCAGGCCTGGCGCACGCGCTGGTGCAGCAGCGGCACTTCGTGGCGCAGGTTCGAACCGACGATCAGGACGGCATCGGCCTTGTCCAGCTCGGCGACCGGCATCGCGAACGGCTCGGCGATCGCGCCGTCCGACAGGTCGCGCTGCGCGATGCGGTGATCGAGATTACCGGTGCCCAGCGCCTCGGCCAGGCGCGCCAGCAAGGCGCCCTCCTCGTTCGAGGTCGCCGGATGCACCAGCATGCCGAGTTCGTCGGCGGGGTTGTCGCGCAGGATCTTCGCCGCACGCACCAGCGCCTCGTCCCACGAGGCCTGCCGCCATTCGCCGCCGTCCTTGACCAGCGGATGCACGGCGCGGTCGTCGGCCGTCAGGCCCTGGTGGGACCAGCGGTCGCGATCCGACAGCCAGCACTCGTTGACGGCTTCGTTGTCGCGCGGCACCGCGCGCATCACGTCGCCGCGGCGCAGATGCAGGAACAGGTTGCTGCCCAGCGCATCGTGGCCGCCGAGCGATTCACGTGCGATCAGTTCCCACGGACGCGCGCGGAAACGGAACACCTTGTTGGTCAGCGCGCCGACCGGACAGACGTCGATGACATTGCCCGAGAGCTCCGTCGTCAAGGGCTTGCCGTCATAGGTGCCGATCTGCAGGTTCTCACCGCGCTGCATGCCGCCCAGCTCGTAGGTGCCGGCGATTTCCGCAGTGAAGCGCACGCAGCGCGTGCACTGGATGCAGCGGGTCATCTCGGTGGCGACCAGCGGGCCGAGATCCTCGTCGGCGACGACGCGCTTGCGCTCGGCGAACCGGCTGACCGAGCGGCCGTAACCGAGCGAGAGATCCTGCAGTTCGCACTCGCCGCCCTGATCGCAGATCGGACAGTCGAGCGGATGGTTGATCAGCAGGAATTCCATCACGTTGCGCTGCGACTTCAGCGCCTTCTCGCTGCGCGTGACGACCTGCATGCCGTCCATCACCGGCGTGGCGCAGGCCGGCGCGGGCTTGGGCATCTTCTCCACTTCGACCAGGCACATGCGGCAGTTGGCCGCGATCGCCAGCTTGTCGTGGTAGCAGAAGCGCGGGATCGGAATGCCGGCCTTGTCGGCGGCATGGATGATCATCGAGCCCTTGGGCGCGGCCAGTTCGACGCCGTCGATGAAGACGGTGACGTGGTCGGGCGGCAGGTTCGGATTCACGGGTTGCGCGCTCATGCGGCGACTGCCTTGGGCACCACGGTGCCATTGCGCTGGTCGTCGACGAGGAAGCGCTTGTTCACGATCGCGTACTCGAACTCGTCCCAGAAATGACGCAGGAAGCCCTGCACCGGCCACGCGGCCGCTTCACCGAACGCGCAGATCGTGTGGCCCTCGATCTGGCCTGCGGCGGCGCGCAGCATCTGCAGGTCGTCGGTCGTCGCTTCGAAGCGGCAGATTCGGTCGAGCATGCGGTGCATCCAGCCGGTGCCTTCGCGGCACGGGGTGCACTGGCCGCAGCTTTCCTTCCAGTAGAAGCGCGAGATGCGACGGCAGGCGCGCACCATGCAGGTGCTGTCGTCCATGACGATGACCGCGCCCGAGCCGAGACCGGAACCGGCCTTCTGCAGGGCGTCGTAATCCATCGTCAGGCCCATCATGGTCTCGCCCGGCAGCACCGGCATCGACGAACCACCCGGAATCACGCCCTTGATCGTGCGGCCCTCGCGCATGCCGCCGCACATCTCGAGCAGCTCGGCGAACGGCGTGCCGAGACGGATCTCGTGATTCCCCGGCTTCGCGACATGGCCGGACACCGAGAAGATCTTGCAGCCGCCGTTGTTCGGCTTGCCCAGGCCCATGAACCACTCGGCGCCGTTGCGGACGATCGCCGGCACGGACGCGAAGGTTTCGGTGTTGTTGATCGTCGTCGGCTTGCCGTAGAGGCCGAAGTTGGCCGGAAACGGCGGCTTGAACCGCGGCTGGCCCTTCTTGCCTTCCAGCGATTCCATCAGCGCGGTTTCTTCACCGCAGATGTAGGCGCCCGCGCCGAGCGCGTTGTACAGGTCGATGTCGACGCCCGAACCGAGAATGTTCTTGCCCAGCCAGCCGTTGGCATAGGCTTCGGCGGTCGCCTCTTCCAGATGCTCGAAGGGCTCGTGGTGGAACTCGCCGCGCAGGTAGTTGTAGCCCACCGCGGCGCCGGTCGCGTAGCAGGCGATCGCCATGCCTTCGATGACCGCATGCGGGTTGTAGCGCAGGATGTCGCGGTCCTTGGCGGTGCCCGGCTCGGACTCGTCCGAATTGCAGAGGATGTACTTCTGCATCTCGCCCTTGGGCATGAAGCTCCACTTCAGACCGGTCGGAAAGCCCGCACCGCCGCGGCCGCGCAGGCCCGACTGCTTGACCATCTCGATGACGTCGGCCGGCGGGATCTTCTCTTCGATGATCCTGCGCAGCGCGCTGTAACCACCGGTTCTCAGGTAGTTCTCGTAGGACCACGGCTTGTCGAAATGCAGCGTGGTGTAGACCGCCTGGTGGTCCTTCGGCGCAGGCCCGACGGGCCCGTAACCTTCGGACGACTTGGGATGGTGATGTGCCATGTCCGCGCGATGCCTTACTTCAGACCGTCGAGCAGCTCGTCGACGCCTTCGGGCGTGAGCTTCTCGTGGTAATGACCGTTGATGACCACGACCGGCGCGCCGCAGCACGCGGCGACGCACTCTTCCTCGCGCTTGAGGTAGACGCGACCGTCGGCGGTGGATTCACCGAGCTTGCAGCCGAGCTTCTTCTCGGCGTGCGCGACCAGGTCCTCGGCGCCGTTGAGCCAGCAGCTGATGTTGGTGCAGAACGCGACGTTGTTGCGGCCGACCTGCTCGGTTTCGAACATCGAGTAGAACGTCGCGACCTCGTAGGCCCACACGGGCGGCAGGTCGAGATACTTGGCGACGCCGGCGATCAGCTCGTCGGTCAGCCAGCCGTTGTTCTGTTCCTGGGCCGCGAACAGACCCTGCAGCACCGCGGAGCGCTTGCGGTCCTCGGGAAACTTGGTCAGCCAGTGGTCGATGTGCGCGCGCGTATCGTCGCTGAGCACGACCAGCGGATCGACGTTGCGGGCGTTCTCGAAATTGCCAGTCGCCTTCATCGGTCGACCTCTCCGAACACGATGTCATAGGTGCCGATCATCGCCACCACGTCGGACAGCATGTGCCCGCTGGTGATGGCATCCATCGACGAGAGATGCGCGAAACCGGGCGCACGCAGGTGCACGCGGAACGGCTTGTTGGCGCCGTCGGAGATCATGTAGCAGCCGAACTCGCCCTTGGGGGCCTCCACCGCGCTGTAGGTTTCGCCCGCGGGCACGCAATAGCCCTCGGTGAACAGCTTGAAGTGGTGGATCAGCGCTTCCATGTCGTCCTTCATCTCCTCGCGGGAGGGCGGCGACACCTTGTAGTTGTCCAGCATGACCGGGCCGGGGTTGGCCCGCAGCCAGTTCACGCACTGCTGGATGATCCTCGCCGACTCGCGCATTTCGAACACACGCACGAGATAGCGGTCGTAGCAGTCGCCGTTGACGCCGACGGCGATGTCGAAATCGACCTCGGTGTACTTGGCGTAGGGCTGGGTCTTGCGCAGATCCCATTCGATGCCCGAGCCGCGCAGCATCGGGCCGGTCATGCCCCAGGCCTTGGCCATCTCCGGCGGAATCACGCCGATGCCGACGGTGCGCTGCTTCCAGATGCGGTTGTCGGTGAGCAGGGTCTCGTACTCGTCGACGCGGCGCGGGAAATCCTTGGCGAACGCGTCGAGGTAATCGAGCATCGAGCCTTCGCGCCACTTGTTGAAGCGCTTGAGCTTCTCGCCCTTGCGCCAGCGCGATTCAGCGTACTGCGGCATCCGGTCCGGCAGATCGCGGTAGACACCGCCCGGGCGGTAGTAAGTCGCGTGCATGCGCGCGCCCGAGACCGCCTCGTAGACGTCCATCAGTTCTTCGCGCTCGCGGAACGCGTAGAGCATTACCGCCATCGCGCCGAGGTCGAGTGCGTTCGAGCCCACCCACATCAGGTGGTTGAGGATGCGCGTGATCTCGTCGAACAACGTGCGGATCCACTGCGCGCGTTCGGGCGCCTCGATTCCCATCAGGGTTTCGATCGCGCGCACGTAGGCGTGCTCGTTGCACATCATCGACACGTAGTCGAGACGATCCATGTAACCGATCGACTGGTTGAACGGCTTCGACTCGGCCAGCTTCTCGGTGCCACGGTGCAGCAGACCGATGTGCGGATCGGCGCGCATCACGGTTTCGCCGTCCATCTCCAGGATCAGGCGCAGCACGCCGTGCGCGGACGGATGCTGCGGACCGAAGTTGAACGTGTAGTTGCGGATTTCCTGCTTCAGCGCTTCGGCGCTCGGCGTCGTGTTGGCCGTATGCAGAGACGTCGTCGGAACGGCATTCATCACTTGCCGCCCTCCGCACGCCGCGCCATCTGCTCACCGCTCGCGGTCGCATAGCGGGCATCGTCACGGATCACGCGCGGCACGCCGACGCGCGGCTCGACCGAGGTCACGGGCTCGTACACGACGCGCTTGCGCTCGGCGTCGTAACGCACTTCGACATTGCCGATCAACGGGAAATCCTTGCGGAACGGATGGCCGACGAAACCGTAGTCGGTGAGGATGCGGCGCAGATCCGGATGACCTTCGAAGATCACGCCGAACAGGTCGAACGCCTCGCGCTCGAACCAGTTCGCGACCGGCCACAACACGGTGAGCGAGGACACCACGGGCAGATCGTCGCTGGGCGCGAAGCACTTCACGGCCACGCGGCGGTTGTGCTGGATCGACAGCAGCTGGGCCACGGCGGCGAAGCGGCGCTGCGGCACCGGGATCGCGGCATCGCCCTGCGGCTGCGCGACCTGGCGGCTGCCGGTCTCGCCGAACTTGAAACGTCCCGGCCCGCGACCTTCGACGCCACGGCTGAAGCCTTCGGAGGAGACGTCGGTGTCCCACTCGTCGCTGCCGTAGCTGAGGTAGTCGGCACCGCACAGATCGATCAGCGACTCGAAGCCGAACTCGTCACGCAGTGCGCGACAGGTCTCGAGCCAGTCAGCGGCGGTGGTGATGGTCACCTCGCCGCGCGGCAGCGCGACGCCGACGTCGGCATCGGGGAAGCGGCTGCGCAGACGCGCCGCGAATTCGGTGGACGACTCACGCATCGCGAAGGCCCGTCTTGGTGTCGCCGAAATTGGTGGCGCGGCGGATCTTCTTCTGCAGCTGCAGGATGCCGTAGACCAGCGCCTCGGCCGTCGGCGGACAGCCCGGCACGTAGACGTCGACCGGCACGATGCGATCGCAACCGCGCACCACCGAGTACGAGTAATGGTAGTAGCCGCCGCCGTTGGCACAGCTGCCCATCGAAATGACCCACTTCGGATCGGGCATCTGGTCGTAGACCCGGCGCAGCGCCGGCGCCATCTTGTTGACCAGCGTGCCGGCCACGATCATCACGTCCGACTGGCGCGGGCTGGGACGGAACACCACGCCGTAACGGTCGAGATCGAGACGCGCGGCGCCGGCGTGCATCATTTCGACTGCGCAGCAGGCCAGACCGAAGGTCATCGGCCACATCGAGCCGGTGCGTGCCCAGTTGAGCAGCGCATCGGAACTGGTCGTGACGAAACCGCGCTCGAGCAGCGGGTTCTCGCCTTCCGGGCGCAGGATGTCGTCCACCCGGCCTTCCGGCAGCGGGTTGTTCATCAGGCGCGCGACGGTCTGGTTCACTCCCATTCCAGCGCTCCCTTCTTCCACACGTAAACGAAGCCGAGCAGCAGCATGCCGGCGAAGATGCCCATCTCGATCAGGCCGAGCACGCCGAGTTCGCGAAACACGGTGGCCCAGGGCACGATGAAGATGATTTCCAGATCGAAGACGATGAACTGGATCGCGATGAGGTAGTAGCGCACGTCGAACTGCATGCGCGCGTCCTCGAATGCCTCGAATCCGCATTCGTACGCCGACAGCTTCTCGAGCGACGGGCGCTTGGGCCCGAGCAGGTTGCCAATGACCAGCAAGGCGATGCCGATCCCCGTGGCAACGATCAGGAACAGCAGGGTCGGCAGATATTCGGCCAGCACGCGGATGTTCTCTCGGCTACAGCCGCACGAAGCGGCCTTGGCTCGGCGCCCGGGGCGCCGCACTAGCGAAGCGGTCAAACGCTTCACGCACATCGGGCGTCTAGCCGCAAAAACGGCGAACGCCCGATCCACGTCATTGTACCGTTTACAGAACCGGCGAGTAAACGATTCACCGCGGCTGCAACCGCGAAACCGGCCTCGCGCAGGCCACCGGATGCCGTGTCACCCGACAGTACGCGGCCGCGATGCATCCGGATCCCCACATACGAAAAACCCCGCTTTCGCGGGGTGCTTCGTCCGGACCGCGTGACCGCCGTCCGTGTGTTCCGATGGTGCCCAAGGGGGGACTCGAACCCCCACGACCTAAGCCGCTACCACCTCAAGGTAGTGCGTCTACCAATTCCGCCACCTGGGCAAATCTCGAAACCTGTCCCGCGTGCGCATCCGCGCGTCGGGAGCCGCGCATTGTAGACGGAATCAATTCGTCTGGGGAGTCTCTTGCGACGATTCCGTTGCAGGCGGCGCGTCCGTCGCGGACTCGACGGCCGGCGCGGCAGGCACGGCCGCATCCGCGGCAGGCGCCTGAGGCACGGTCCCCGCAGCCGGCGCGGCAGGCACCGGGCGATCGCCAGGCGCGGCGGGCATGGCACTGCCCATGACGCCCAGATCCATGTCCATCGCATTGGGATTGGCGCGGTGCACCGCATACCACGCCATGAACAGCGTGATCGCGAAGAACGTGATCGCCAGCCACTTGGTGGCCTTGGAGAGGAAGTTCGACGAGCCGCGCGCGCCGAAGACGGTCGCCGAGGCGCCGCCGCCGAAGCCGGAACCCGCCTGCGCCCCGGCGCCGCGCTGCATCAGGATCAACGCGATCATCGCGATCGCGACGATGACGAACAGGATATTGAAGACGGTCAGCAGCATTGCGTGGGCGCTCGGGATGGTCTCGGGACGGCGTGGTATGCCCGCTGCGCGGTGGCGGTCAGCGAACGGCCGCGACGGCGATGGCGAGGAAGTCGTCGGCCGCCAGCGAGGCGCCCCCGATCAATCCGCCGTCGACGTCGGGCTGCGCGAAAATCGCGGCGGCGTTGTCGGGCTTGCAGCTGCCGCCATACAGCAGCGGCAACGAATCGGCAATTCTAGCATCGTGCCGCGCCACCACGCCACGCAGGAAGGCGTGCACCGCCTGCGCCTGCTCCGGACTGGCGGTCAGGCCGGTGCCGATCGCCCAGACCGGCTCGTAGGCGACGATCGCGCCGTCGAATGCGACGATGCCCGCATGGGCGATCACCGCCTCGAGCTGGGCGCCGATCACGGTCTCGGTGCGCCCGGCTTCGCGCTGCTCGCGGGTCTCGCCCACGCACAGCACCGGCACCAGCCCGGCATCCCGTGCCGCCTTGAACTTGCGCGCTACCAGGGCGTCGTCCTCGCCGTGGTACTGGCGACGCTCGCTGTGGCCGACCAGCGCGTGGGTCGCGCCGACATCGGCCAGCATCGCGGCCGAGACCTCGCCGGTGTACGCGCCGCCGTCGTGCGCACTCACGTCCTGGGCGCCGAGGGCCACGCCGCGCGCGGCCTGGGCCAGCAACGGCAGATAGGGGAACGGCGGCAGCACCAGCAGTTCGACGCCGCCGTCCGGGCGTCCGGCGGCGATCGCCTCGACCAGCGGCGTGGCGAAGGCGCGGCTGCCGTGCAGCTTCCAGTTACCGGCGACGATCCTGCGGCGCATCGGGCGCTCCTGAATACACAATGGGGGCACGAGGATAGCCGATGCACCCGCCGCGCCTGTCGGCGGCCCGCTCCCGCGGGCGCTACAGTCGATGCTCCAACCAAGGAGCGGACACCATGGCGGCCACCGGCCATGCACTGGTCACCGGCGCGTCGAGCGGCATCGGCGCGGCGATCGCGCGTGCGCTCGCGACGCGCGGCGTCCCGCTGATCCTCACCGCGCGGCGTGTTGACCGGCTGGAGGCGCTGGCGACCGAGCTGCGCGACCGCGTCGACGTGCACGTGGTGCCGGCCGATCTCGCCGACGCAGCCGCTGTCGCGGGCCTGGTCGACGCCATCGAGCACCGCGGCCTGCAGGTGCGCATGCTGGTCAACAACGCCGGCTACGGCGTTCCCGGCCGGTTCGATGCGGTCGAATGGGGCCGCCACGCCGACTTTCTGCAGGTGATGGTGACCTCGGTGTGCGAGCTCACCTGGCGGCTGCTGCCGTCGATGCGTGCGTTTCCGGATGGCCGCATCCTCAATGTCGCGTCGTTCGCCGGCCTGATGCCGGGCTCGCGCGGCCAGACCCTCTACGGCGCCGCAAAGGCCTTCATGATCCGCTTCAGCGAATCGCTGGCGCAGGAACACGCGGATCGCGATCTGCGGGTGACCGCACTGTGCCCGGGCTTCACCTGGTCGGAGTTCCACGACGTCACCGGCACGCGGGCGATGATGGACCGCCTGCCGGCCTGGGCCTGGCTCGATGCCAACGACGTCGCGCGTGCGGGCCTCGACGCTCTCGAGCGCGGCCGGGTGATCGCCGTGCCCGGCTGGCGCTATCGCCTGCTGCACGGGATCACGCGCCATCTGTCGGACGAACGGCGACTCGCGTTGATGGCGCGCCATGCGTCGAAGATCCGCAAGGCGGACTGACGCGCATCGCGCTGGCCCCCGCCGCGTACCGACGGCACAATGCCCACCCAGCCGGCGTATAGCCGGTTTTTTTGTGCCCGGATTCCAGGAGTGCCCATGCGTTTCACCGTGTCTGCCGCCGCCGTATTGCTGGCGTTCGCGTCGCTGCCCGTCCTCGCCCTGCCCGACCCGGACGACGGCTGGAGCGGCACCGGCGAGCTGGGCGTGGCGATCTCGAAGGGCAATACCGACAGTCAGACCGTCGTCGCCAAGATGGCGTTGGCGAAGGAGGACGTGCTCTGGAAGCACGCGGCGCGCGCGGCGTTCCTGCATGGCGAGAGCGACGATCTGGAGACCGCGCGTCGATACGAGCTCTACGGCTCGAGCGGCCGTCGGCTCGGCGCGCGCAGTCGCGTGTTCGGCTCCGCGCGCAACGAACGCGACCGCTTCGCCGCGACCGAGTACCAGTGGACGGTCTCGGTCGGCTACGGGCTCGAGGCCATCGACAGCGATACCACGCAACTGACGTTCGAGATCGGCCCCGGCTACCGCTGGTCGAAGGCGCAGGGCGTACGCGATCACGACAACGGCGGGATCGTGCGCGGCGGCATGGAGTTCCGCCATCAGCTCACCGCGACCACGACGCTCTACGACACCCTGCTGGTCGAAGCCGGCGACGAGAACACCTTCATCCGCAACGAGCTGGGCCTGCAGGTCTCGATGACCGACGCCCTGGCGCTGAAGGCGGGCTTCGAATTGCGCCACAACACCGAGCGCAGCGAGGACACGCGGCGCACCGACACCCTGACCACCGTGAACATCGTCTACGGGTTCTGAGGCCCCGGCACCGGATCGGGAACGCAGCGCCTTCCCCCGCGCAGAACCGGAAACGGCGCCCCAGGGCGCCGTTCCGAATCCCCGATCCCCAAACCCGAATCCCGTTACTTCAGCTTGATCTCGCGCAGCCGCTCTTCCAGATAGCCCTGCGCCGTGATCGGCTCGGGATACCGGCTCGGGTTGTCGGCCGTCACCGTCGAGGGCAGCACATCGATGACGAAATCCGGATTCGGGTGCAGGAAGAACGGCACCGAATAGCGCGGCTTGCGCGCCTGCTCGCCCGGCGGGTTGGTCACGCGGTGCGTGGTCGACGGGTACACGTGGTTGGTCAACCGCTGCAGCATGTCGCCGATGTTGACGACGATGGTGTCGGCGTCCGACGTGAAGGGCACCCACTCGCCATCGCGCGACTTCACTTCCAGGCCCGCTGCGCTCGCACCGACCAGCAGCGTGATCAGGTTGATGTCCTCGTGCGCGCCGGCGCGGACATTGGGAATGTCGTCGGCGGTGATCGGCGGATAGTGGATCGGACGCAGGATCGAGTTGCCGTAGTCGGTCTTGTCGACGAAGTAGTCCTCCGGCAGACCGATGTGCAGCGCCAGCGCCGACAGCACCTTCGAACCGAGCGCGTCGAGCGTCTGGTACAGGCCGTAGCCGTGCTCGCGGAAGCCGGGCACTTCGGTCGGCCACAGGTTCGGCGGCATCACCTCGCGATACTTCGAATCGTCCGGAATCTCGCGGCCGATGTGCCAGAACTCCTTGAGGTCGAAGTGCTGGGCGCCCTTCGCGGTCTCCACGCCGAACGCGGTGTAGCCGCGCGCGCCGCCACCGCCCGGCACGTGGTACTGCTTCTTGACGTCTTCGGGCAACGCGAAGAACGCCTTGAAGACATCGTAGGCACCGTCGATCTGCGACTGCGGAATGCCGTGGCCGTTGATGCCGGCGAAGCCCCACTCGCGATAGGCGGCGCCGAGTTCGGCGACGAAGGCCTCGCGGTCAGTGTCGAAGCGGCGGATGTCGAGGGTCGGGATACGGGCGGTCATGGGAAAGTCCTGGAGTCAGGCCGCGGCCGCGCGCACGGCGTCGGCCAGCTGGTCGAGGGTGGATTGCATCAGTGCCGCGTCGTCGGCCTCCACCGTGACGCGGACCACGGGCTCGGTGCCCGACGGGCGCAGGAACGCGCGCCCCCGGCCCTGCACCGCCGCCTGGGCCTGCGCCAGTGCGGTCTGCACCGCGGGCGCGTCGGCCGGCTTCGCGCCGCCCGCGTAGCGCACGTTGATCGTCTTCTGCGGCACCTTGCCGAAGCCGTGCAGCGCGTCCTGCAGCGACACGCCACGCCGGCGCAGCACTTCCAGCACCTGCAGCGCACTGATGATGCCGTCGCCGGTGGTCGCCCGGTCCAGGCACAGCAGATGGCCCGATGTCTCGCCGCCGAGGATGCCGTCGTGTTCGAGCAGCATCTGGTGCACGTAGCGGTCGCCGACCTTGGCGCGCATGAAGCCGATGCCGGCCTCGCCGAACGCACGCTCCAGACCGTAGTTGCTCATCAGCGTGCCGACGACAGGGCCCTGCAGGCGACCCGACTGCTGCCAGTCGCGCGCGAGCACGTACAGCAGGTCGTCACCGTCGCGCACGGTGCCATTGGCGTCGACGAACAGCACACGGTCGCCGTCACCGTCGAACGCGATGCCGAGGTTCGCGCCGCTGCGGCTGACGCGCTCGGACAGGTGCTCGGGATGCGTGGAGCCGACACCGTCGTTGATGTTGACGCCGTTGGGCTCCGCGCCGATGACCTCGACCTGGGCGCCGAGCTCGCGCAGCACGATCGGGCCGACCTGGTAGGTCGCCCCGTTCGCGCAGTCGACGACGATGCGCATGCCGTCGAGATCGAATCCACGCGGCACCGAGGCCTTGCAGGCCTCGACGTAGCGGCCGACCGCGTCGCGCGTGCGCACGGCCTTGCCGAGCTTCTCCGACGCGACCGTGCGGAACGGCTGCTCGAGCGCGGCTTCGATCGCGAGCTCGGTGGCGTCGTCGAGCTTCTCGCCCTGCGCACTGAAGAACTTGATGCCGTTGTCGTGGTGCGGATTGTGCGAGGCGGAAATGACGATGCCGCCGTCGGCGCCGAGCGAGCGGGTCAGATGCGCGACCGCGGGCGTCGGCATCGGCCCCATCAGCTGCACGTCGACTCCGGCCGCGACCAGACCGGCCTCGAGCGCGGCCTCGAACATGTAGTTCGAGATCCGCGTGTCCTTGCCGATCAGCACCTGCGGACGGCGCCAGTCGCCGCCGCGCGTGCGCAGCGAGTGGCCGTAGGCGTTGCCGAGACGCAACACGAAGTCGGCCGAGATCGCGCCCTCGCCGACCCGCCCGCGGATGCCGTCGGTACCGAAATATTTCCGGCTCATGCGGCGTCCGTCGCCGGCTGGCGCATCATCATCGCCAGCAGCCGCGCGATGCGGTCGCGCAGTTCGCGGCGGTCGCAGATCTGGTCGATCGCGCCGTGTTCGAGCAGGAACTCGCTGCGCTGGAAGCCTTCAGGCAGCGTCTCGCGCACGGTCTGCTCGATCACGCGCGGACCGGCGAAGCCGATCAGCGCCTCGGGCTCGGCGATGTTGATGTCGCCGAGCATTGCGAACGAGGCCGAGACGCCGCCCGTCGTGGGATGGGTCATCACCGAGATGTAGGGCAGGCCCGCGGCGCGCAGGCGGCCGAGCGCGGCCGAGGTCTTGCCCATCTGCATCAGCGAGAACAGGCTTTCCTGCATGCGCGCGCCGCCGCTTGCGGAGAAGTTCACGAACGGGCTGCCGATCTCCAGCGCGCGCTCGGCGCCGCGGGTGAAGCGCTCACCGACCACCGAGCCCATCGAGCCGCCCATGTAGGCGAAATCGAAGGCCGAGGCGACGATGGGACGCGCTTTCAGCAGGCCTTCCATGACGACCAGCGCATCCCGCTCGCCGGTGGCACGCTGCGCGGCCTTGATGCGCTCGGAATACTTCTTCTGGTCCTTGAACTTCAGCACGTCGGTGGGGCCGAGCTCGCCGGCGATCTCGCGGCCCGAACCGGCGTCCAGGAACGTCTTCAGCCGCGCCCGGGCGCGGATCGGCCGGTGGAAGGCGCACTTCGGGCAGACCTCGAGGTTCTCTTCCAGCTCCGGCCCGTAGAGGACGGTGCTGCAGCGCTCGCACTTCTCCCAGAGCCCCTCCGGGACGCTGCGCTTCTTGACCGCGGCGGCATCGGTACGGATGCGCGGCGGCATGATTTTCTGCAACCAGGACATGGGCGTGTCTTCTCCCGACGGCCGGTACGGGGCCGTGAAGCGCGGAAGTGTAACCGACCGCCGGGGGCCGCCCGGCGTGCCCGGTGGCCCGCAGTCAGCCGGCGTCGAGGGCGGCCCGCAGCGGCGCCAGAAAGGCCTGCGCCCGCGTTGCGGCGGCCTCGGCCGACGTCGCGCCATCGAGCGCATCGACCAGCGCGCTGCCCACCACCACGCCGTCCGCATCGACCGCCATCGCCGCGGCGCTCGCGGCATCACGGATCCCGAAGCCGGCCACGACCGGCGCCCGGCTGGCGGCGCGGATCGTGCGCAGGCGGGCCGACGCCTCGGCGGTGTCGAGCCGGTCGGCGGCGCCGGTCACGCCGGCGAAGCTGACGTAGTACAGATAGCCCTGCGCACCGGCGCACAGCGCTTCGATCCGCGCGTCTGTCGTCGTCGGCGAGGCCAGCAGCACCAGCGCGATGCCGGCCGCGTCGAACGCCACGCGGAAATCGCCTGCCTCCTCGGGCGGCAGGTCGACCAGCAGCACGCCATCGACGCCGGCTGCAGCGGCCTGCCGGGCGAAGGTATCCGCGCCGCGGATGTCGATCGGATTGAGATAGCCCATCAGCACGACCGGCGTGGCCTCGTCGCGAGCCCGGAATGTGCGCACCGCGTCGAGCACGTAGGTCATGCCCGCACCCCGCCACAGCGCGCGCTCGGAGCTGCGCTGGATCGTCGGGCCGTCGGCCATCGGATCGGAGAACGGCACGCCGAGCTCGATGACATCGGCGCCGGCCGTGACCAGTGCATGCATCACCGGCACCGTGGCCTCCAGAGAGGGATCGCCGGCGGTGAAGAACGGGATCAGGGCCTTGCGGCCGGTCTCTTTGAGCGCTGCGAAACGGGCGTCGATGCGGTTCATGGCGGTCCGTGGCGATCCGGTGCCCGGGACTGACGCGTCGGGCAGCGGCGTGTCGGAATCGGCATGCGCACTCACAGGACGAGACCCTCGCGCTGGGCGATCGTATGCACGTCCTTGTCGCCGCGGCCGGACAGGTTGGCGAGCACGATCGCGTCCTTGGGCAGTTCGCGCGCGAGCTTGATCGCCTGCGCGATCGCGTGGCTGGATTCGAGCGCGGCGAGGATGCCTTCGGTCTTGGCGAGCTGGTGGAATGCGGCCAGGGCCTCGTCGTCGGTGATGCCGACGTACTGCGCGCGCCCGGCGTCGGCGAGGAAGGAATGCTCGGGCCCGACGCCCGGGTAATCGAGGCCGGCGGAGACCGAATGGGTTTCGGTGATCTGGCCATCGTCGTCGCAGATCACATAGGTGCGGTTGCCGTGCAGCACGCCCGGGCGGCCGGCGGCGATCGAGGCCGCATGGCGTCCGGTGTCGATGCCGTCGCCCGCGGCTTCGGCGCCGACGATGCGCACGTCCGCGTCGTTGAGGAACGCGTGGAACAGGCCGATCGCATTGCTGCCGCCGCCGACGCAGGCGGTGATCGCATCCGGCAGGCGGCCGTATTCGGCCAGCATCTGCGCGCGCGCCTCGCGGCCGACGATGGCGTTGAAATCGCGGACCATGCGCGGATACGGATCGGGGCCGGCGACGGTGCCGATGATGTAGAACGTGTCGCGCACGTTCGACACCCAGTCGCGCATCGCTTCGTTGAGCGCGTCCTTGAGCGTCGCCGAGCCCGAGGTCACCGGCACCACCTCCGCGCCGAGCAGGCGCATGCGGTAGACGTTGATCTTCTGGCGCTCGATGTCGGTGGCGCCCATGTAGACCACGCATTCCAGCCCCAGCCGCGCGGCCACGGTGGCCGAGGCCACGCCGTGCTGGCCGGCGCCGGTCTCGGCGATGATCCGGGTCTTGCCCATGCGGCTGGCGAGCAGGGCCTGACCGACCGTGTTGTTGATCTTGTGCGCGCCGGTGTGGTTCAGGTCCTCCCGCTTGAGCAGGATGCGCGCACCGCCGACCGCCTCGCTGAGGCGCTCGGCGTGATAGATCGGGCTCGGCCGGCCGACGTAATGCGCGAGATCCCGGTCGAAGGCCTCCTGGAACGCGGGATCGGCCTTCGCGGCGTCGTAGGCCGCAGCGAGTTCGGCGATCGGCTCCATCAGCGTGTCGGCGACGAAGCGCCCGCCGTAGCGGCCGAAGTGGCCGTTGGCATCGGGAAAGGCGTGGTAATCGGAGATCGGCAATGCGGACATGGCGGTCGACGGCAGCGCGTCGTGGGGAAGAAGTGACCTGCACTCTAGCGCACGGGTCACCGGGGAATAAGCGATAAGATCTGCGCCACCCGTCAGTAAATCTCACAGATGCCCGTCGCAGGCCTACCCCCCCTCAACGCACTTCGCGCCTTCGAAGCCGCGGCGCGCCTGGGCAGTCTCAGCCGCGCGGCCGACGAACTCCACGTCACCCACGGCGCCGTGAGTCGTCAGGTCCGGCTGCTGGAGGAGGCGGTCGGCACGCCCTTGTTCGAACGTGCGGGCCGCGGCCTGCGCCTCACCGCGGCCGGCACGCGGCTGCGTGACGCCGCCGGCGATGCCTTCGATCAGCTGCGCAGCGCGATCACGACGATCCGGCGCACCGGAGGCGACGCCGCGCTGGTACTGGGCTGTCCGGGCAGCCTGCTGGCGCGCTGGATGATTCCCCGGCTGCCGCAGCTGGCGAGCACACTGCCTGCGCTCACCCTGCATCTGTCGCCGCACGAGGGCGCATTCGCGCCGACCCTGCCCGGGCTCGATGCGGCCCTGCTGATCGGCAGTGGCCCATGGCCGGAGACGTGGCGGGTGCAGCGGCTGGCGGTCGAGCGGATCGGCCCGGTGCTGAGCCCACGTCTCGAGGACGCGACACGCATCGCCGCGCTGTCGCCCGCCGCGCTGCTGAACGAGCCGCTGCTGCACACGGCGTCGCGCCCCCAGGCCTGGCCGGCCTGGGCCGAGCGCGCCGGTGCCGCCGGCGTCGTGCCGCAGCTGGCGACCGGCTTCGAGCATCTGTACTTCCTGCTCGAAGCAGCCACGGCCGGCCTCGGCGTTGCGATCGCACCGCAGGAACTCGTTGCCGACGACATCGCGGCCGGTCGCCTGCTGGCACCCTGGGGCTTCGTCGAGACCGATGCGCACTGGGTACTGGCCACGCGACAGGACGCGGCGGATGCGCGCATCGCCCCACTGGCGGCATGGCTGCGGGCGCAGCTGGCCTGAGCGCGTCGGCGTGCAATTTGAGGATGCGACGTCCGCCACGCGCTCGCGCCGCGTCCGATCCAGTGCCCCCGCTCAACGCGCAGGGGCCGGTCGCGCGGACCGGGCGTTCCCGGGCAATGCCCGTCGCGCGAGCGCGGGCGTCTACAGGCAACCTCGCGCAGACGCGTTAAGAAGAGAGCGCCGGAGCACCCGGCCCATATGCACGGCCGCTATCGCGATCCGCGCACCGCGTCGACGAATGCGCGCATGCGCGCAGGATCCTTGATGCCGGGTGCGCGCTCGATGCCGCTGGAGACATCGACGCCGTCTGGACGTGCCGCAGCGACGGCCTGCGCCACATTGCCGGCGTCGAGACCACCCGCCAGCCAGAACGGACGGTCCAGCGTGCGCGGCAGCGCCTGCCAGTCGAAGGTCTGCCCGCCACCGCCTGGTTCCCCTGCGGCATGGCCGTCGAACAGGAACGCCGAGGCCCCGGGATAGGCCGGCAGCGATGCGAGTGCGGACGCCGGATCGCCGCCCATCGCGATCGCCTTCCAGTACGGCCGGCCGAACGCCGTGCAGAACGCGTCGGGCTCGGCGCCGTGGAACTGCAGCACGTCGGGGGCGACGGCCGCGACCACCTCGGCCACGACAGGCGCCGGGTCGTCCATCATCAGCGCGACCAGCTGCACCGATGCCGGCACCGCGTCGCGCAGTGCACGTGCCGTATCGACGTCCAGCCGCCGTGCGCTGCGGGCCGCGAACACGAAGCCGATGCAGTCGACACCGAGCGCCACCGCGGCCGCGATGTCTTCGCGCCGGGTCAGGCCGCAGAACTTGATTCTGGGCGACGACGACACGCTCATGCGGCGAACGTCACTTCGGCCGGCAGCCCCCACTCGGGCGGATACAGCGGCCCCAGAAACACCAGGCCCGCGGCCGGTGCGGTCGGGCCGGCGCGGCTGCGGTCGCGACCGGCGAGCAGCTCGCCCATCCAGTGTTCGGGCTGCGCACCGGCGCCGATCTCCAGCAGCGAGCCGACGATGTTGCGGACCATGTGATGCAGGAACGCGTTCGCCTGAACCTCGACCACCACTTCGTCGTCGATCCGCCGCACCGAGATCCGCTGCAGGTCGCGGCGCGCGTGCGGGGCCTGGCAGTGCACGGTGCGGAACGCGGAGAAATCCTGCTCGCCCAGCAACGCCTGCGCCGCGCGGTGCATCGCATCGGCGTCGAGCGGACGCAGCTCCCAGGACAGGTACTGGCGATGCAGCGCCGGGCGCACCTGCCGGTTGAGGATGCGGTAGCGGTACTGGCGGGCGCGGGCGGAGAACCGCGCGTTGAAGTCGTCGGGCATGGTCTGGCACCAGCGCACGCTGACCTGCGGTGGCATCAGCGTGGTCGCACCGAGCATCCAGGCGCGCGGCGTGCGCTCGGCCCCGGTGTCGAAATGCACCACCTGGCAGCGCGCGTGCACGCCGGCGTCGGTGCGGCCCGAGCAGGTCGTCGCCACCGGATGGTTCGCAATGCGCGACAGCGCGGTCTCCAGCGCCGCCTGCACCGATTCCTGCCCGCCCGCGCCCGCCTTGCTCAGGCGCTGCCAGCCGAGAAAGCCATCGCCGTCGTATTCGACGCCCAGCGCAATCCGCATCGCCGTCCGGTCAGTCCAGCGTGCGCAGCAGACGGGCCGCGTCGGTCGCCGCGCCGGGATCGTCGCCGTGGAGAACTTCCTGCAGCAGCGTGCGCGCGGTGTCGGTATCGCCGAGATCGAGATACGCGCGTGCGAGTTCCAGACGCTCCACGCCCACCGGCAACTCGACCGGATCCACCGCCGCCGACGACGGTCCGGCGACGGCCGGCGCGTTCCGGTCGACGACGACCGGCGCTGGCGCCAGCTCAGGCTCGACCGCAACCGGAGCCGGCGAAGCCGGGGGCAGGCTGCCCTGTCCGGCGTGCCAGGTCGGCCTGGCTGTTGCCGGCACCGGGGGTTCGACCGGCGTCGGCGATGTCGCCGGCGTGGCCACGAACGCAGGCGCCGAAGCCGGAGACCACGCGCCCCCCGGCATGCCGGCGGCGAGCGCGGCGCTGTCGAGCCGGCGCGCGGGCAGCGCCGCCGGCGTGCGGGCACGACGACCGAGCACGAACGCCAGCGCCGCGACGATCAGCAGGCCGACGCCCAGCCACAACCAGGGAATCGATGCCGCCGACGCGGCCTGTTCCTGATTGCTGGTTTCCATGCGCTGCTGCGCGGCCGCGAGTTCGGCGTCCTTGAGCGCGATCAGCTGCTGCTGCTGCGCCTGCAGCTGTTCGAGATCGGCCAGCCGCGCCTTCAGCTCTTCGACCTCGGCAGTGCGCGCGCCGATCGATTCGTCGGCCTGTTGCAGTTCCGGCCGCAGCATGTCCCCCCCACCCCCGGCATCGATGCCGGATTGCATGCCCGCACGCTGGGCATCGCCCGACGGCGGCGTGATCTCGAGCCGGGCCTGGGCACCGGCGCCCGGCGCCGCAGCCGCAGCCGCAGCAGGCGCGCCGGCCGCGACCGCGTCGGCGCCGATCGCATCGGGCTGGGGTGCGGGACGACGCATCTCGCGCCACTGCCCCACCTGCTCACGCACAAGCGCATTGGCCTCGGCCGCGCTGCATTCCGTCCACTGGTCGCGCGCCGGCACGCGCAGCACCGCGCCCTGGCGCACCAGATTGAGATTGCCGCCGATGAACGCCTCGGGGTTGGTCCGCAGCAGCAGCACCATCGCCTGGTTGACGGTGATGCCGGCCTCGGCGGCCAGCGGCGCGGCGATCTCGGACAGGGTCTGGCCGGCCTGGACCGGCGCGAGCTCGCCCGGCGTGGTCGCCGCCTGTGGC
>NTJG01000013.1 GCA_002324875.1 Lysobacteraceae bacterium NML93-0793 | reverse complement strand
GCGGACACACCGCGTCCGCAGGCGCCTGCGCCGACGCCTGCGCCCGCAGCGACGCCCGCCGCACCGCCGGCCGCAACACCCGAACCCGCGACGCCGCCGGCCACCGCCGACGTCGGCTTCATCGTCCAGGTCGGCGCCTTCAGCAACGCCGCGGATGCCAATGCGATGCGCGACCGCCTGCGCAGCGCCGGCATCACCGCCTTCACCGACAGCGTGCAGACCGACAAGGGCCGGCTCACGCGGGTCAAGGCCGGTCCGGTCACCAGCCGCGGCGAAGCCGAACAGCTGAAGACGCGCGTGCGCAGTGCCGTCGGCATCGACGGTCTGATCCGCGCCCATCCCTGATCGGCAGCGCGCCGGACCCCGTTATTTCTTCCTCTCGTCCCCGGCGCGGCTCCGCGCCTCAAGCAGAACTGGATATCGAACATGTGCGGCATCGTCGGCATCGTTGGAACCTCTGAAGTCGCGCCGGCGCTGTACGATGGCCTGACCGTGCTCCAGCACCGTGGCCAGGACGCGGCCGGCATCGCCGTCGCCAGCGGCACGGTGATGCGCGTGCACAAGGGCAACGGCCTGGTGCGCGACGTGTTCGACGCCAAGGCGATGGACCTGCTGCAGGGCCGCGTCGGCATCGCGCACTGCCGCTATCCCACCGCCGGCAGCGAGGGCCACGACGAGGCGCAGCCGTTCTACGTCAACTCGCCCTACGGCATCGCGCTCGCGCACAACGGCAATCTGGTCAACACCGACCAGCTGCGCCAGCAGGTGTTCGAAACCGACCGCCGCAACGTCAATACCGAATCCGATTCCGAAGTGCTGCTCAACGTGTTCGCGCACGAGCTCGACCGCGAGAAGGCGCTGACCCCCGAAGCCGCGTTCCGCGCCGTCGAAGGCGTCAACCGCCGTGCCAAGGGCGGCTATGCGGTGGTCGCGACCGTACTGGGCCTGGGCCTGATCGCGTTCCGCGATCCGCACGGCATCCGCCCGCTGGTACTGGGCAAGCGCGAGACCGCCGAGGGCACCGAGTACGCGGTGGCCTCGGAGTCGGTCGCGCTCGACATCCTCGGCTTCGAGCGCCTGCGCGACGTCGAACCGGGCGAGGGCATCGTCATCACGCCGCGCGGCGAACTGCACCACCGCCCGTGCGCACCGCAGCAGCCGCATGCGCCGTGCATCTTCGAATACGTGTACTTCGCGCGCCCGGACTCGATGATCGAGAACATCTCGGTGCACAAGGCGCGCATGCGCATGGGCGTGACCCTGGGCGAGAAGATCCTGCGCCTGCGCCCGGACCACGACATCGACACCGTGATCCCGATCCCCGACACCTCGCGCGACGCGGCGCTGGAAATCTCCAACGTGCTCGGCGTGAAGTACCGCGAGGGTTTCATCAAGAACCGCTACGTCGGCCGTACCTTCATCATGCCGGGCCAGGGGGAGCGCGCGAAATCGGTCAAGCGCAAGCTCAATCCGATCCCGCTGGAATTCCGCAATCGCGTGGTGCTGCTGGTCGACGATTCCATCGTGCGCGGCACGACGTCCAAGCAGATCGTGCAGATGGCGCGCGATGCCGGCGCCAAGAAGGTCTACCTGGCCTCGGCCGCGCCGCCGGTGCGCTATCCCAACATCTACGGCATCGACATGCCGTCGGCCGACGAACTGGTCGCGCACAACCGCAGCGAGCAGGAGATCGAGGAATTCCTCGGCTGCGACTGGCTGATCTACCAGGATCTCGCGGATCTCGAGAGCGCGGTGTCCGGGCCCAAGTTCCCCGACCGCCGCTTCGACAGTTCCTGCTTCAGCGGCGAATACGTGACCGGCATCGAGCCGGGCTATTTCGAGCGCCTGCAGCAGCTGCGCAGCGACGACGCGAAGAAGAAGCGCCGCGCGTGAACCCGGCGGTGGCCGCGGATGCGCGCGATCTGTTCGCCGCCGCGCAGCACTGCCTCGACGCGCGCGATCCCGACGCCAAGGTCGCACTGACCCACGCCTATGCGCGCCGGTTCTCGGCCGGCGGCCTGCCGATCGATCCGGCCGCGCCCGCGCCTGCACCGATCCGCATGCCGGGGCGCCCGGACCGTCCGTGCCTGGTGCATCCCCGCAGCCTGCCGCGCCGCGGTTTCGGCACCACCGAGGGCCGTGCCGCCTTCATTCATGCGATCGCGCACATCGAACTCAATGCGATCGATCTCGGCTGGGATGCGGTCTACCGCTTCCGCGGTCTGCCGCCGCACTACTACGCCGACTGGGTGCGCGTGGCCGACGACGAAGCCCGGCATTTCGTACTGCTGCGTGACCGCCTGCGCGAGCTGGGGTTCGACTACGGCGATTTCGATGCCCACAACGGCCTGTGGGAGATGTGCGAGAAAACGGCCCACGACGGCATGGCGCGGATGGCGCTTGTGCCGCGTGTGCTCGAAGCGCGCGGGCTGGATGTGACCCCGGGCATGATCGTCAAGCTGCGCTCACTGGGCGATACCGACACCGTGGCGATCCTGGAGCTGATCCTGCGCGAGGAAGTGGCGCATGTCGCCGCCGGCAGCCGCTGGTTCCGCTGGTTCTGTGAGCGTCGCGAGCTCGAGCCGGACGCCACGTTCCGTGCGCTGCTGGCCGACTATGCGCGCGCCGTGCTGCACGGCCCGTTCAACCTCGACGCACGCGCCGCCGCGGGCTTCAGCGACGAGGAACTCGCGGCGCTGCAGGCGATCGACGCGGAACGGGTGCAGCCGTAAGCACGCGGGCTGCAGCGGGCCGTGGCCGCTCGATCACCCGACAGACGTCCCTGTAGGAGCGCGCTCGCGCGCGAAGGGTCGACGGGAACGCTCCATCGCGCGCCAGCGCACTCCTACGCGGCTGCGCTGTGACGCGGCGACGCCATCAAGAAAACCGCGTTCGGCAAACCCACCTGGACTAGGACGCGTGGGACAACGCCGACAACGCCAGACGTCCATCGGCCTCGGCGCGCAGCACCGAACCCTGTTCGAACCAGTCACCGAGCACGATGCGGCGGCAGTCGCGGCCGGCAGCCTGCAGGGTGTGGATCGCCGGACGATGGGTGTGGCCGTGGATCATCGTGTCGACGCCGTAGCGCGTGAACCATTCGTCCACCGTCGCCGGATCCACATCGGTCACCGTCTCCATCGTTCCTGCATCGCGCAGCACGCCGGCGCGGGCCTGGCTGGCGGCACGCGCCTGCTGCGCGAACGCGAGCCGGGCGGGCAGGGGCTGGGCCAGCATCTGCGCCTGCCAGCGCGGATCGCGGACCTGGCGGCGGACGGCCTGGTATTCGAGATCGCCGGTGCACAACAGGTCGCCATGGGTCAGCAACACCGGCGTGCCATATAGAAGGATCACCGCCGGATCGGGCAGCAGGACCATGCCGGCGCGCTGTGCGTACGTGCGCCCCACCAGAAAGTCGCGGTTGCCGTGCATGAACGACACCGGCACGCCCGCGCTCGACAGTGCGGCCAGCCGTTCGGCCACCGCGGCGCCGGCCTCGGACGGATCGTCGTCGCCGACCCAGGACTCGAACAGGTCCCCGAGGATGTACAGCGCGTCCGCGCTGCGCGCCTCGCCGTCGAGAAACGCCAGAAACAGGTCGGTGATCTCCGGACGCGCCGGATCCAGATGCAGGTCGGAGATGAAGAGGGTCGCCATGGGCGCATTGTAAGCCGCGGGCGGGGCCGGTCCGGAGGCGCCGGTTAGAATGCGCGCTGTTCCCGCACCGAGCTTCGCGCATGGCCTGCCGCACCCGTTTCGCCCCCAGCCCCACCGGATACCTGCACATCGGCGGCGCGCGCACCGCGCTGTACTGCTGGCTGGAGGCGCGGCGCCGCGGTGGCGAGTTCGTGCTGCGCATCGAGGACACCGACCGCGAGCGCAGCACGCAGGCGGCGATCGACGCCATCCTGCAGGCGATGGACTGGCTGGGACTGGACTACGACGAGGGCCCGATCTACCAGACCCACCGTCTGGACCGCTATGCCGAGGTCGCCGAGCAGCTCGTCGCCGCCGGCAAGGCCTACTACGCCTACGAGACCAAGGCCGAACTCGAGGCGATGCGCGAAGCGGCGATGGCGGCCGGCGAGAAGCCCCGCTACAACGGCGCGTTTCGCGAGCGCAACGAGCCGAAGCGCGACGATCCCAATCGCGTGATCCGCCTGAAGAATCCGCAGCACGGCACCGTGGTCTGGGAGGACAAGGTCAAGGGCCGCATCGAGATCGCCAACAGCGAACTCGACGATCTGGTGATCTTCCGCCCGGACGGCTACGCGACCTACAACTTCGCCGTCGTCGTCGATGATTTGGACATGGGCATCACCGATGTCGTGCGCGGCGACGACCACGTCAACAACACGCCGCGCCAGATCAACATCTACCGCGCCCTGGGCGCCGACGTGCCGGCGTTCTCGCACCTGCCGATGATCCTCGACGAGCAGGGCGCCAAGCTGTCCAAGCGCACCGGTGCGGCGGACGTCATGCAGTACCGCGACGCCGGTTACCTGCCGCACGCGCTGCTGAACTATCTGGTGCGTCTGGGCTGGTCGCATGGCGACCAGGAGATCTTCTCGATCAGCGAGATGCAGCAGCTGTTCGACCTCGAGAACGTCAACGCCAAGGCTGCGCGCCTCGACATGGCCAAGCTCGGCTGGCTCAACCAGCAGTACCTGAAGTCCGACGATCCGGCCGCGGTCGCCTCGCATCTCGAATGGCATCTGCGCAGCGATGGCTATGACCTGTCGGCAGGCCCGGCGCCGGCCGATGTCGTCATCGCCCTGCGCGATCGCGTGCAGACGCTGAAGGAAATGTCCGAGCGCGCGGCGGTGTGGTATCGCCCGATCCCCGGGTACGACGAGAAGGCGGTCGCCAAGCATCTGAAGGCCGAGGCGCGAGCGCCGCTCACCGACGTGCGCGCGCGTTTCGCGGCGTTGCCGGACTGGAACGTCGAGGCGATCGATGCGGCCTTCCGCGCGACCGTCGAAACGCTCGGCCTCGGCATGGGCAAGGTCGCCCAGCCGCTGCGCGTCGCGATCACCGGCACCCAGGTCAGCCCGGACATCGGACACACCGTGTACCTGGCCGGGCGCGACGAAGCGCTGGCGCGCATCGATGCGGCGATCGCGATGATTCCGGAAGGACACGAGGCCGCCTGACCGGCCGCGACGCGTTGCGATCGAGCGGATCTGGACGGCCGGTCTGGTCCGGCTGAATCTTCGCGCTCGCATGACGCGCGACGCGACGGCAGCCATACCCCTCCGGGCGCCGCTCTTCATGCGCGGTGGCCCGGGGCGGAGAGCCAGCGTGTCGACCTGCACACGGCCGGACGTCCGGGGGCGTTCGCGCTGCATCGTGTGTCCCGAGTCGGATACGGGGCGAAAGGGCGATGTCGAGCGGCGGGCGGAATCACGGGCACGCTTGAGTCGGTGCCCGCCGGCACCCATCATGGACCGATGGCCAAGCACGACCACACCTGCACCGATCCCCATCACCACGTGGACGACGCCGCGGCGTTCGTGCGCGCGGTCGAGCATGCCTGCAGCGAGCGTGGCCTGCGGCTGACGCCGATCCGCGCCTACGTGCTGAACCTGATCGCCGAGGCCGGCAAGCCGCTGAAGGCCTACGATCTGCTCGACCAGGTACGCGAAGGCGATGGTCCCGGTGCCGCGGCGCCGCCCACGGTGTACCGCGCGCTGGATTTCCTGCTCGCCAACGGTTTCATCCACAAGCTGCAGTCGGTCAACGCGTTCGTGGCCTGCCACCACCCGAGTACCGCGCAGCATTCGGTGCCGTTCCTGATCTGCGACCGCTGCCACAGCGCGGTCGAGCTGGAAGACGAGGTGGTGGTCGCGTCGCTCGACGAGCGCGCACGTGCACTCGGTTTCGTGCCGCAGGCGCAGACGCTCGAAGTGCACGGCCTGTGCGCGCAGTGCGCCAAGACCTGAGCGGCGGCGATCGAAGCGGCCTGCGACCGCGCCGCCGCTGCCGCTGCCGGCAAATCGTTATCCAGACTCAAAAAAAGGCCCTGCGTCGCGAGACGCGGGGCCTTTTGTTGCCGACGGACCGCGTCAGAAATAAACGCGGATGCCACCTGCAATCTGGCGGCCCGGGAGCGGCGCGTAGTCGCGCAGCAGCGAGGTGTGCGGACGTGCTTCGCGGTCGGTCAGGTTGCGGCCGTCGAGAAACAGCTCCCACTGGGTGCGGTCCACGTCGCCGACACGCCAGGCCACACCGGCGTTGACCAGCGTGTAACCGGGGCTCGGTTCTTCGAGCGCGGCCACGCGGTCCTGCTTCTGGTAGCGCACCGCGCCGACGTGCGCGCGCCAGCCGCCGAGCGCCCAGTTGAGGTCCGCGCCCACACGCGACGGCGCGATGCGCGGCAGGTTGCCGCCGAGGGCGATGTCGGCGTGGTAGTGATGGCTGTGGTCGCCGTGCGGCACGTCGAAATGCACCTCGCGGGTCCCGCTGCCATCCAGTGAAGCACGGACGATGTCACCGAACACGCGCAGATCGAAATCGCCGGCATCCGATTCGACGAGGTGGAACTTCGCCTCGGCTTCCGCGCCGCGGAACGTGACGTCGCCCTGCGTCCACAGCCGCACCGGGAAACCGTCCTCGACCACGCCGGTATCGGTGAGATAGGTGAAGTCCTTGAACCGTGTCTGGTAGACCGCGGCCTTCACTTCGACCCGGTCGGTGTGCGCATGCAGGCCCACTTCCAGACGCTGGCCGCGTTCGGTGTCGAGATCCGCGTCGCCGATCTCGATCGAGCGCGTGGCGATGTGTGGACCGGCGGCGAACAGTTCCTCGTTGGTCGGCGCACGCTCGGAAATGTCGGCACCGAAGCGCAGGTCGAACACGTCCGACAGGTGCCAGATCGCCGCACCCGACAGGCTGCTGGCGTCGAAGCGACGCGACACGCCGGTGTCGGAATCGATCTCGACGCGCTCGTGGCGGCCGCCGAGCTCGAGCTTGAACGGACCGAATTCCTTTTCCTGCACCACGAACAGGCCGAGCGTCTCGGTGACGCCCGGCGGCACGAAGGCCTCTTCGCCCACCGCGCTGAAGTCGCTGCGGCCGACCTGCAGGCCGAAGGCGCCGCGCCAGCCGTTGTATTCGTTCTGTACCGCTTCGATCCGGCCTTCGAGCCCACGATTGCTGAAGCGGGTGGCGGCCAGGCCGTCTTCCAGTTCGACGTGCTCGTAGTCGTTCCAGGCGGCGCGGACGTTGAGCGCGCTCAGGAAGGGCAGCGGATCATAGATGCCGCCCTTCAGGTCGACGCGGTTCTGCACCAGATCGATGCGAACGGAGCCGTGGTCGTGGCCCTCGTCGTCGTGATCGTGATCGTCGTGGTCGTGGTCGTGGTCGTCATGATCGTGATCGTCGTGGTCATGACCGCCCTCGCTGTCGCCGTGCGAATGCGCGCCGTCCGGAAGACCGTAGTTGGTGCGGTAGGTGCTCAGCGCCACGCCCAGATGGCCGCGCTCGCCGAACCAGGTCGCGCCGACCGCGCCCGCGCGCGTCCGGATCGAACTGTTGGGCAGCACGCCGAAGGGGTTGTCCTCGTGCTCGCCGTGATCATGATCGTGGTCGTCATGGCCGTGGTCGTCGTGCTCGACCTGGGCGAAGCCGGGGATGTCGAAGTCGCCGGTATTGCGGATCAGGCCGTCGACGTGCAGCACGAGGTTGTCGCCGCTGACGCCGTCGAGCCGGAACATGCCGCTGCGCTCGTCGTTGCCGCTGCCGGCGCGCAGTTCCGCGCGGCCACTGAGCGGGCGATCGGGAACGGCCGTCGCGATGCGGCCATCGACCACGTTGACCGCGCCGCCGATCGCGCCGCTGCCGTAGAGCAGGTTCGCGGGGCCCTTGAGCACTTCGATCTGGTCGGCCAGGAACGGCTCGATGCTGACCGCATGGTCGGCGCTGACGGTGGAGGCGTCCATGCTGCCGATGCCGCCGGAGAGCACCTGCACGCGCGGGCCTTCCTGGCCGCGGATGATCGGACGGCCCACGCCGGTGCCGAAGAACGCACTCTGCACGCCGGGGAGGGCCGATACCGTGTCACCGAGATTTCCGGCCTTGCGGTCTTCGAGTGCGTCGCCGTGCAGCACTTCCACCGGGTGCGCGAGATCCTCGGCGCTGCCGCCCAGCGGAACGGCGGTGACCTGGACGGTGTCGAGCGTGGTCGGCGTCGGGTGGGCAACACTCTGGGCAGCCGCGCCGGCAGCCGGCAGCAGCAGCGCCAGGGCCATGGCCATGGCCAGGCGGGACGGAACGGGGGCGATACGGGCGCGATTTCGCGACATCGGGGGCATCCGGGGTGGGGTAGACTGGTGAACGACCCGGGATGTTATAATGTTACGCAGACCCCCGCACCCCCCAAAAGACATGTCCGCCCAAGATTCCGTTGTGCGCCAGGCCGACCGCGTCGGATTCGCCGCGTCGTTTCTCTGCGCCGTGCATTGCGCGCTGCTGCCGGTGGCGCTCGCGCTGGTGCCGGCGTTCGGCCTCAATCTCGGGGGCTGGGTCGATATCGACCAGGCCTTCGTCGTCTTCGCCACGCTGCTCGGCGCCACCACGCTCACGCTGGGCTGGCGCCGGCATCGCGCGTTTCACGCCTGGGCGCTGCTGGTGCCGGGCCTGGCCCTGGTGTGGGCGGGCGCGTTCACCCATCTGCACGACCACACCATCACCCACGCGGTGGTGATGGCGGCCGGCGGTCTGCTGCTGGCGGCCGCGCATCTGGTGAACCTGCGGCTGACCCACGCGCACCACCGCGGCTGACCGCCGCCCTCCGCGTTTGCCGCGTGATAGAATCCGCGGCCCTGTGCGCCCTTGCGGCGCACATTCGCGTCTATCGCATTCAATTCGCAGCACATCAGGAGCAGACAATGGGCAAGGGCGACCGCAAGACCCTCAAGGGCAAGCGTTACAACGCGAGCTATGGCAACTCCCGTTCGAAGGGCGTCGTCAAGGCCACCGGCACCGCGACCGCACCGGTCGTGAAGAAGGCCGCGACCAAGACCGTCGCCAAGGCGCCGGCCAAGAAGGCCGTCGCGAAGAAGGCAGCGCCGAAGGCCGAGTAATCCGGCCGCGCGTTGCACTGCCGAAAGCCCCGCCTGTGCGGGGCTTTCGCGTGTCTGGAGGAGGAATGCGCGAGCTGACAGCGTCCGCTGGGTGGGCCGCGCTGCGGGTCCGTGAGGTGCGGCCAGGCAGACCGGCCACGCCGCGTGCCACGGTGCGCCGCGCCTTCCACGCGCACTGCCCACCGCCGTTCGAGAACGGATGCGCAGGCGGTCGGGTGAGACCGGTCGACGAGGCCGCCGACACACCGCGCGCGCCGCGTGCGCCCAGGTGCCGGAATGCCGGGCTTCAGACCAGACGACGCCCGCCGGCATATGCCATCGCCAGCAGCGGGCCGCCGAGCCAGTAGCCGAGTTCGGCCGGCTGCTCGACCCGCCAGCAGGCGAAATCCGCGCGCTGGCCGACCGCCAGCCGGCCGCGGTCGTTCAGCCCGAGTGCGCGCGCCGCATGCACCGTGGCGCCGCGCAAGGCCTCCTCCGGTGTCAATCGGAAATGGGTGCACGCCAGCTGCATGCCCTGGCGCAGCGACAGCAGCGGCGACGTGCCCGGATTGCAGTCGGTCGCCACCGCCATCGGCACGCCGGCGGCGCGGAAGGCGTCGAGCGGTGGCAGGCGCGTCTCGCGCAGCACGTGGAACGCGCCGGGCAGCAGCACCGCCACCGTGCCGGCGGCCGCCATCGCCGCCACGCCCGCCTCGGAGGTGTGTTCGACATGATCGGCCGACAGCCCGCCGAACTCGGCCACCAGGGCCGCGCCTTCGCCATCGCTGAGCTGGTCGGCATGCAGCTTCACCGGCACCCCGAGCGAACGGGCCACCTCGAACACGCGACGCGTCTGCGCGGGGCTGAACGCGATGCGTTCGGCGAAGGCATCGACCGCGTCCACCAGGCCCTCGGCATGCAGGCGCGGCAGCCAGTCGCAGACCGCGTCGATGTAGGCATCCGGCCGGCCCGCGAACTCCGGCGGCAGCGCATGCGCACCGAGAAACGTGGTGCGCACCGTGATCCCGAGCACCTCGCCGACGCGCCGCGCGACGCGCAGCATCTTGCGTTCGTTGTCGAGGTCCAAGCCGTAGCCGGACTTGATTTCCAGCGTGGTCGCGCCATCGGCCAGCAGCGCGCGCGCACGGGGCAGCGACTGCGCCAGCAGCGTGTCCTCATCGGCGCCGCGTACCGCGCGCACGGTCGAGACGATGCCGCCGCCGCTGCGTGCGATGTCCTCGTAGCTCGCGCCCTGCAGGCGCTGTTCGAACTCCGCGGCGCGGTTGCCGGCGAACACCAGATGCGTGTGACAGTCGATCAGGCCCGGGGTCACGCAGCCGCTCGCCTCGATCACCTCGGTGGCCAGCCGCGTCGGCGCATCCGGCAGGGCGTCGCGCGTACCGACGTGGACGAGCACGCCGTCGCGCCAGCCGAGCGCGCCGTCCTCGATCAGGCCGTAGCCCGACGCGTCGGCAAGCGTGACCAGCGTGGCCCCGAGAAGCAGGCCATCCCAGGCCTCAGTCGCCACCGCCACCACCGCCATCGCTACCGCCGCCCGCATCGTGGCCGTCGTGTCGCGCCGAGGTCGCATCGCCCCCGGTCACGGCGCCTGCGTCCGCGGAACGACGCCTGCGCGTCGACGCGCGGCTGGCGAACACCGCAACCAGGCCGCCGAACACGGCCACCAGTGCACACAGTATTGCGATCGAACTCGGGCTCATCGGATGTCCCCGGCGGTGAGAACGGCTAGCCTACCGCACACGTTTTTCTGGAGCCGGCCCGATGCACGACGTTCCCGCGGTCCATGTCCGGCGCACGCCGGCCGGGTGGCACCTGCCCGGTATCGCCAATCTGCATTCGCATGCTTTCCAGCGGGCGATGGCCGGGCTGGCCGAAGTGCAGACCGATCCGGCGGATTCGTTCTGGACCTGGCGCGACACCATGTACCGCATGGCGGGCCGCTTCGATCCCGACACGCTGCGCGCCGTGGCCACGCAGCTCTACGTCGAAATGCTCGAAGCCGGTTACACCACGGTCTGCGAGTTCCACTACATCCACCACGCGCCCGACGGGACGCCGTATGCGCCGGCCAGCGCGATGTCCGATGCGCTGATCGAGGCGGCGGAGGCCACCGGCATCCGTCTGACCCTGTTGCCGGTGCTGTATATGCGCGGCGGTTTCGACGGGCGTGCACTGGGCGCGCATCAGCGGCGTTTCGGCCACGACGTCGAGGCCTACCTGCGCCTGTTCGCCGATCTGCACGCGCGTCAGCACGCCGGCCTGCGTGTCGGCTGCGCCCTGCACAGCCTGCGCGCGGTGCCCGAGGACGCGATGCAGACCGTGCTCGCCGCGCTGCCGGCCGATGCCCGCGTGCACGTGCACATCGCCGAACAGATCGCCGAGGTCGAGGACTGTCTCGCCGTACGCGGCGCGCGGCCGGTGACCTGGCTGCTGGACCACGCGCAGGTCGATGCGCGCTGGACGCTGGTCCATGCCACGCATCTCGACGCATCGGAGATCGCGGGCATCGCCCGGAGTGGGGCGACCGTCGCGATCTGCCCGACCACCGAAGCCAATCTCGGCGACGGGCTGTTTCCACTTCGCACCTACCTCGATGCCGGCGGCGCCTGGGGCATCGGCTCCGACTCCCACGTCTCGATCTCGCCGGTCGAAGAACTGCGCTGGCTCGAATACGGCCAGCGCCTGGTCACGCGTCGGCGCAACATCGCCGTCACTCCCGGCACGCCCAGCGTGGGCCGCACCCTGGTCGAAGGCGTTGCGCGCAGCGCCGCCGCGTCGACAGGGTTCGACATGCGCGACGACCACGTGGTCCTCGACGCCGAGGCCGCGCTGCTTGCCGGCGCCACCGAACACGACGTGCTCGACCGCTGGATCTTCGCCGGCAACCGGCCCGTGGTGCGCGAGGTACACGTGGCCGGCCAGACGCGTGTGCACGACGGACGTCACCCGCTGCACGACGTCGCGGCGCGCGACTACGCCGCGGCGATGCACCGGTTGCTCGCCGTCTCGTGAGCGGCGCGCTGCGCATCCGTCCGGCGCAACCGGCCGATCGCGCGGCACTCATCGCGATCTACGCCCGCGCCAAGCTTGACGAACTGGCCCACGAACCGGTCATCCCTGCGCTGATACCCTTGCCGGAGGACCGCACGCGTCTCGCCGCCCTCGACGCGTCGGAGGTCTTCGTGGCCTGCACGGCGCGCGTGCTCGGCTTCGGCGCGCGTACGACGGGCCGGATCACGATCCTGTTCGTCGATCCCGCCGCGCGCGGCGCCGGCATCGGCTCGACGCTGCTGACGCACATGCTCGACGGCATGCCGGGGGCCGTCGAGCTGGACGTCGTGGCCTCGAATGCCGCGGCACTGGCCCTGTACCGTCGCGCGGGCTTCGTGCACGGCGAGCGCGGCCGCGCCGCCGACAACGGGGTGGCGGTGGACGTGCTGCGTCTGCGCCGTCCGGGCTGAGCAGGCGGCCTTTCGTCGCGGCGAGCGCGCGTTCGTCGCCGCGGAGCGGGGGTTCGTCGCATCGTCCGGCGCAGACGGCGAGGCGCCTGCAGCATGGCACCATCGTCACGCAAGGAGTCCGCCATGTTGAAGTCCGCCTTGAGTCTCGCCGTCGCCCTGTCGGCCTGTGCGTCCGCAGTGGCCGCGCCGCTCACCGACGCCGCCTTGGCGCAGGTCGTCGATCAGCGTCTGGCCGGTGATCGCACCGGCGCGTGCTTCGCGGTCGCGGTGATCGACGGGTCCCACGTGGCCCGCAGCTATCGCTGCGCGAACGCGGACGCGCCGCCGCGCATCGGCGCCGACAGTGCGTTCGAGATCGGTTCGGTGTCCAAGACGATGACCGCCGCGCTGCTGGCGGACCTGATCGCGGAAGGTCGCGCATCGCTCGACGATCCGCTGTCGGCCTACCTGCCCGAAGGCACGGCCGTGCCCGAGTACCAGGGCCAGCCGATCCGCCTGCGTCATATCGTCACCCACACCTCCGGCCTGCCGGCATTGCCCACGCGCATGCAGGGCGCGGATCCCGCGAATCCCTATGCGGCGCTGGACGACGGTGCGCTGCTGGCATCACTCGGCGACGTCACCCTGGCGCAGGCGCCGGGCAGCCGCTTCGAGTACTCGAACTTCGCGTCGATGCTGTTGTCCTACGCCGTCGCGCGGCGCGCGGGCCAGTCATTCGAGGCGCTGCTCGATGCACGGGTGTTCACACCGCTCGCCATGCAGGACGCCTACATCGCCCAGCCGCCCGCGGGCGTGCGCGCCGCGTCCGGCCATCTGCCCGGTGGTCAGGTCACGCCGCCCTGGACCTTTTCCGACGCGCTGGCGGGCGTCGGGGGCGTGCGCGCGACCCTCGACGACATGGTGCGCTATGTCCGGGCGCAGCTCGGCGACGCGCCCGGGAGCGCGGCCACGGCCACAGTGGCCGCGCTGAAGCGCACGCAGCAACCGGTCTCCGAGCAGCCGCCGATGGCGATGCACTGGATGCGGGTGCCGGTCAACGGACGCGAGGTGCTGATGCACGAGGGCGGCACCGGTGGGTTCTCGGCCCTGGTCGGCTTCGATCCCGGGCGCGAGCGCGGCGTGGTGGTGCTGTTGGATACCGCGCTCACCGCGCTCGGCGGGCTCGGCAGTCTGGGCCTGCATCTGCTCGACCCCGCCGTGCCGATCGGTGCGCCCCGGCGCGCGACCACGCCGCCCGATGCCGTGCTCGAAGGACTGGTCGGCACCTGGCGTCTCGGCCCGGACATGCAGGTCGAACTCGCGCGGGCGGGCGATACGCTGACGATCCGCCCGGACGGCCAGCCAACGTTCGAACTCGGCTACGACGATGCAGGTGATTTCTACCCGCTGCAGTTCGACGCGCTGCTGTCGCCCCGTCGCGCGGCCGACGGCCGCTACGCGTTCGCCTGGCACCAGGGCGGCGCCGTGATCGCAGCGACGCGGGTCGATGCGGCCGCGACGTCGGCGCCCGCGCTTTCGGCCGACGAGCTCGCGGCGTATGCGGGCGTGTACACCTTGATGCCCGGCTTCGCGCTGACCATCGATGCCGCCGACGGCCGGCTGCGCGCACAGGCGACGGGACAGGGCGCGTTCCTGCTCGATGCGACCGGACGCGATCGCTTCGCTGCGCCCGCGTTCGGCATCGAACTGCAGTTCGAGCGCGGCCCCGACGGCGCCGTGCGCGCGCTGGAGCTGCATCAGGGCGGTCGGGTGCAGCGTGGCCCCCGTGGTTGAGGGCCCGATGCTGCACACCGGCCCGCTTTCGCTGCGCCGCCCGCTGCCGGACGACGTCGTGGTGGGTGGTGACTTTCTGTGGACACGCTACCGACGCTACCCGGTATTCAGCGCGCCGTGGCTGGCCGGGCGCACGCTGCTGTTCGGCAGCCTGATCCTGATCTTCGCCGTGCTCACGCTGCTGGGCACGCTGATGGCGCCGGTCACCCTGCGCGGCGCGCTGAGCGCAAGCGCCTACACGTTCGTCGGCTTTCTGATGATGACCACCGCGGGACCCGGCTTCGCCACCCTCGCCCGTCATCTCGGACTGCCGCCACGCATCGAGCGTGTGCTGGTCGTGCTGGCGCTGTGCGCGGGCATCGCAGTGGCGTATGTCGTCGACAGCTGGGCAAGCGCGCACATCAACGCCTTCCTGGTCGCCGAGATGGGGCACGGGCTGATCGATCGTGACAGCCTCGAGCAGCAGACCGCGCAGCCCGTGATCCAGCAACTCGGGTTCGTGATCAAACTGATGACGGCCTTGCTGATCTACGGGCTGCTGGGCGGCGGCGCCGCCGTGCGGGCCTACTTCAGCGAACAGCGACGTCTTGCGGAGAGCCGCCATCGCCGCGAACTGGCGGCGGCGCAGTCGCGCCAGCGCGAATCCGAGCTGCGCTTGGGCGCGCTGCAGGCGCAGGTCGAGCCGCACTTCCTGTTCAACACGTTGGCCTCGGTCCGCGCGCTGGTGCGCCAGGACGCGGGCCGCGCCGAAGCGATGCTCGACGCGCTGGTGGACTACCTGCGCAGCACGATTCCGCGGCTGCGCGACGACCAGGCGCGGCTGGCCGCCACGCTCGGCGAACAGCTCGATCTGTGCGCGCGTTATCTCGAGGTCATGCGGCTGCGCACCGGCGACCGCCTGCAATACACCGTCGAGGCCGACGACGCGCTGCGCGGTCTGCCGTACCCGCCGTTGCTGCTGATCACGCTGGTGGAAAACGCGATCAAGCACGGCATCGAACCCAGGCCGGGTGCGGGCCGGATCGCCATTCGCGCGTGGACCGCCGACGACGCGCTGCACGTGCGCGTGGTCGACGACGGCGCCGGCCTGTCGCCGGGTGTCGGCGGCGGCATGGGCCTGGCCAACGTGCGCGAGCAGCTTGCCGTCCGTTTCGGGCCGCGCGCATCGCTGCGCCTGAGCGGCGCGCCGGGTGGTGGCGCGCAGGCCGAGATCCGCACGCCGTTGGATGCTGGTCCGTGAGCGGCGCGTCGATCACCGCGCTGATCGCCGAGGACGAGGCGCCCCAGCGTGCGGCGCTGCTGGACACGCTGGATGCCGTCTGGCCGGCGCTCCATATGGTGGCCGCCTGCGAGGACGGCATCGCCGCGCTGCAGGCCGCCGCCGAGCACCGCCCGCGCGTCGCCTTTCTCGACATCCGCATGCCCGGCGTGGGCGGACTCGACGTTGCACGCGCCGTCGCGGCCGGCGGTGGGCTGGTGGTGTTCACGACCGCCTATGACGAGTACGCCATCCGCGCCTTCGACGCCGGCGCCGTCGACTACCTGCTCAAGCCGGTGACCGAAGACCGGCTGCGTATCGCGGTGGAGCGCGTGCAGGCACGGCTGGCACAGCCGCCGGCGGACGACCTGCAGGCGCGCGTGGACGAGCTGGAAGCCCGGCTGCGTCCTGCGGGCGACCGTCTGATCCGCTGGATCACTGCCGGCGTCGGCGACCACGTGCGCATGATCGCCATCGACGAGGTGCTGTTCTTCCAGGCGCAGGACAAGCACGTGCGCGTGGTGACGGCCGAGGGCGAGGCGCTGATCCGCACGCCGATCAAGGACCTGCTGGCCGGGCTCGATCCCGACGTGTTCTGGCAGGTGCATCGCGGCAGTGTGGTGCGCGTGTCGACGATCGCGCGCGTGCGGCGCGACGAACTCGGCAGGAGCCGCATCGAACTGCGCGGGCATCGCGAAACGCTGCCCGTGAGCGCGGCGTTCGTGCACCGCTTCCGCGGCATGTGAGGCCGGGTGCAGCGCGCCGCCGGCGAGCGCGCCTGCACTCCCTACAGCAGACGGTCGGCGCGCGGCCAGGCGCCTTCGAGCGTCAGCAGGAATTCCTTGGTCGCCAGGCCGCCGCCGAAACCGGTGAGCGCGCCGCCGGCGCCGATCACGCGGTGGCAGGGCACGACGATCGACAGCGGATTGCGCCCGTTCGCGGCGCCTACCGCGCGGCTCGCGCCGGGCCTGTCGACCATGCGGGCGAGTTCGACGTAGCTCGCGGTCGTACCGTAGGGAATGCGCGTCAGCGCGGCCCAGACCTCGCACTGGAACGGCGTGCCGCTCGCGGCGAAGGGCAGATCGAAGCTCCGGCGCGTGCCGGCGAAGTACTCCGCGAGCTGGCGCGCGGTCGCATCGAGCACCGGATGTGCACCGTCGCGCCAGTGATCGCCGCGCGGCACGGGATGGCGATGCACGGCGAACTCGACGGCGTGCAGGCCGGCATCGGACGCGGCGAGAAACAAGGGGCCGACCGGGCTGGCGACGGTGCGGGTGAACACGTGCGGCGTGGTCTGGCTCATGGCGATGGACTCCGAACGGAACGGGCGCGCGGCCGCGCCGGTATCGCGGTGCGCACGGGTGTCGATGCCGCCGCCTCGCGCCACAGATGGAAGACCGCATAGCCGCGCCAGGGCCGCCACGCCTCGGCGTGGGTCCGCAGCGCCTTCGCGGTGATGCGCGTGCCGTCGTTGGGCAGCATCTTCTGCAGCACCAGATCCTCGGCGGGAAACGCGTCGGGATGGCCCAGCGCACGCAGTGCGATGTACTGCGCGGTCCACGGGCCGATGCCGGGCAGTGCGACCCAGCGTGCAGTGTGCTCCTCGAGCGTGCGTGCGCGGTCGAAATCCACGCGGCCGTCGCGCAGCGCCGCGGCGATGGCGCGGATCGTCGCGATGCGGCTGCCGATCAGGCCGAGGCCGTCGAAGTCGGCGTCCACCAGCACCTCGGGCGCGGGGAACAGATGCGCGAACCCCAGCGCGGCGAACGGTTCGGGCAAGGGCGCGCCGAAGCGCTGCGACAGCCGGGCGGTCAATGTGCGGGCGGCCGCCACGCTGACCTGCTGTCCGATCACCGCGCGCACCGCGATCTCGAAGCCGTCCCAGCCACTGGGCAGGCGAAGGCCCGGGCGCTTGCCCACCAGCGGTGCCAGACGGGGATCACGCGCGAGATGCGCGTTGATCGGCGCCGGATCGGCATCGAGGTCGAACATCCGGCGCACGCGCTGCACGGTGTCCTGCAGCTGCGTGGGCGCGCAGCCGTGCAGGTCGAGGCGCAGCGCATCCGGCGCCGGCTCGCCACGTGCCGCCGGCCACGCACCCACGCGCAGCCAGCCGGGGGCGTCGGCCGTGCCGATGACGCGCGTGTAGTGCGTGGCGTCGACGTGCTCGATGCCGGGCAGCGCACGTCCGCGCAGGAAATCCAGCATCGCCGGCAGATCGTAGGGCGGGCGATAGGCGAGACGCAGCGTCAGTGCATCGCCGGTCGCCGAACGCGGGGCCTTGCGCAGATCGCGCGGCGGCAGGCGGTAGGCGTCCCGGAACACGGCATTGAACCGGCGCACGCTGTTGAACCCGGCCGCCAGGGCGATCTCGGTGATCGGCAACGCGGTCTCGGTGAGCAGTTGCTTGGCGAACAGCAGGCGGCGCGTGCCGTGCACACCCACCGGCGCTGCGCCCAGACGGTCGACGAACAACCGTCGCAACTGGCGCTCGCCCAGATGCAGGCGTGCCGCCAGATCCGCCAGCGGCGCGTCGTTCAGGACACCCTGGTCGATCAGGGCCAGGGCGCGGGCGACCACGTCGTCACCCCGATGCCAACGGCCGTCGGCAGGGGCGAGTTCCGGCCGGCAGCGCAGGCAGGGACGAAAGCCCGCGGTCTCGGCCGCTGCGGCATTCGGGTAGTAGACGACGTTGCCAGGCCGGGGCGCGGGCGCGGGGCAGACGGGGCGGCAGTAGATGCCGGTCGTGCGCACCGCGGTGAAGAACACGCCGTCGAAACGCGCATCGCGACTCAGGCGGGCCTGCTCGCAGGTGGCGGGATCGGGCAGGGCGTGCGTGACCGGCATGAGAGCAGGCTAGCACCGGGCCGCGTGCACGACTGGCCGGATTCGGACATCAATGCAGGCGGCTGGGCAACCGTGTCCGCACGTGTTGCAGCGGGCGGAAGCGCGGGCCGGTGGGTCTTTAGCTGCGGCGCATCCCCGGCCTGTCGACCTCAGTGCGCGGCGTCACGCAGCGCCGGGCGCAGCGTGGCCGGATCACCGTCGGTGTCGGCCGGCGCGATGCCCAGCAGGTGTGCCAGCAGCGGATACACATCGACGTTGTCGAAGCCGTCCAGCGTGAGGCCGTGGCGGAACGCCGGGCCGTGGGCGATGAACATCGCGCGCATGTCCGTCAGCGCCGGGTCGTAACCGTGCGAGCCGCGCGTGCGCTGGGGCCGGCGCGCGATCGCCTCTTCGGGAATCGCATCCCAGCCCGGATGCATCTGGCAGACGATCGGCGGCACGCGCGGATGCGCGCCGAAATGCCAGCGCGCCGGCATGGCCTCGCGACGCCAGCAGTCGTAGTGCGCGTGCGCACCGAGCAGCCGCTCCGCCACGCGGATCTCGAAGCCCGGGTTCGGCACGATGCCGATCACCTGGCCGGTGGAGACGATGCGCGCCTCGGCCCGCGTCGCCATCGATTCGACCGCGATCACCTGGCCCTCGGGCACATCGGTCATGCCGTGGTCGGACACCACCACCAGGTTCACCCGGTCCAGCGCCGCGCGTGCGCGCAGGCCCGCGACGAGACGCGCCAGTGCCGTATCCACGTTGCGCAGTGCCTGCCGGTACTCGGACGAACTCGGACCGTAGTCGTGTCCGGCCTTGTCGGGATGCTCGAAATACAGCGTCGCCAGGCGCGGGCGTGTGGTGGCCGGCTCGTCGATCCAGCCGAGCACGGTGTCGATGCGCACGTCCATCGGCCGGGCGTCGTCGAACGGATACCAGCGCGTCGGTCGCACGCCGCGCACCGCGGCCTCGCTGCCCGGCCACGACAGCGTGGCCGTGGGCAGGCCCGCGCGCTCGGCGGTCACCCAGATCGGCTCGCCATCGGCGTACCACTCGCCATTGCCCACCGCTTCGCGGTCGGACAGGCGGAAGTCACCCAGCGCCTCGTCGTACATCGCGTTGTGGATCAGACCGTGGCGATCGGGGCGCAGGCCGGTCACCAGCGTGTAGTGATTGGGGAACGTCAGCGACGGATACGACGGCCGCATCCACGCCTGCACGCCATCGCGGGCAAGGGCGTCGAGCGTCGGCGTATCGCCGCGACCCAGCGCATCGGGGCGCACGCCGTCGAGCGAGATCAGCAGCAACGTGGCCGGCGCCTCGGCCGCCGCGGCTGCGGGCCGGTTCGCAGGGGGCAGGGCGCTGCAGGCGCACAGCCACAGCACGGAGAGCAGCGCGGCGGCGCGCACACGGAAAACGTCAGGCATCCGCGCATGATACCGGCGCTCCATGACGGTCCGTGTTCGATGTGAGCCCTGCGCGGCCCCTGCGGGAGCGCGCCCGCGCGCGGTCACTTGCCCGGTCGTATTCGCGGCGCGCCAGGAAGGTCAGAACGATTCCGCTCGTAGCCGTCATTCCCGCGAAGGCGGGAATCCAGCGCCTCCGGTTTTCAAAGGCTTGAAGTCGCTGGATCCCCGCTTGACCCGCCGCACGGCGGTTGAGAGCCGCGGGGAGGACGCCAGTGATTCGATCCAGCGGAAGCCTCTGCCGCCTGAACGTTCAGCCAACCCAGACCACAGCCCGCCGGGCGCGGCGTATCGTGGACGCACTCGATTGCCAGATCCGGAGATCCGCGATGAACAGCAAATGGTGGATTGCCGCGATGTGCGCCGGCCTTGCCCTCGGCACGGTGTCGCACGTTGCCCATGCGCAGCAGCAGGAAGAAGAGGAAGAAGCCCGGCGCGACCGCGGTCAGCGGACCAGCCCGTCAGACCGTTTCTGCATCCGCGAGACCGGCTCGCGCATCACCGCGAACGCCAATGCGCGCTCGCGCCGCGCCGAGCAGGAATGCGTCAGCGGGGGTGGCCGCGTCTACACCCGCGAGGACATCGAGCGCACCGGCTCGGTGGACGTCAAGGACGCGCTGCGCCGTCTGGACCCGTCGGTGTTCTGAGTGCGGCGTCCGCGCTGCATCACGAGGGAGTGCGCCCGCAGGCGCACTCCCTTTTTCTTGCCTGCGGATCAGAACCGCAGTTCGGCGCCCAAGGTCACGGTGCGCGCGGTGCTCACATCGTCGTCGAAGCGGTAGCGGTCGCCGTCGCGATAGATCGACGAGTACGCATAGCCGTTGACCATCGCGTTGACGTTGAAGGTGCGGGTCACGTCCACGCCCAGGCCGAGGCCGAAGTACGCACCGCCGCCGTCGTCGCTGAAGCGGCCCTCTTCGCTCAGGCCCGGTGCTTCGACGCGGTAGCGGAACTCCTGGTCGTAGCCCATGTAGCCGAGGCGCGCGATCGCGAACCAGCGGCTGTCGGCGCCGAACTGGAACCGCGCGTTCGCGCCCACGTAGCCGTAGTCGGCCTCGAACTCGCGTCGCTCCGAATAGCCCGAGAGCGCGTAGCTTTCGCCGATCTCGCCCAGCCGCCCGTAGCCTGCTTCCACGCCGATCAGCACCGGCGATGCGCCGGCCTGCCAGCGGTAGCCCGCGCCGATCGACTGCGTGCTGCTGCTGTCGTCCCTGAAACCGGTGTCCGACAGCGTCGCCCGACCGGCCTGCGCGCCGACGAAGAAGCCACCCTGGGCCTGCGCGCACGGCACGGCCAGAACACCTGCGATGGCGACCAGCGCCACGCGTCCACACTTGATCATGTTGTCCCCTTGCTGATGAAACCCGCTGCGGCCAATGGGCCGCCGCGGACCCCGCGTCCCGCGGGGCGCGGAGTCTAGCCCGCGGCTGCGCGCCGCGTCATCAGCAGGCCTCGGACTGTCCGCTCACGTAGCGCAGGCCGCGCAGCAGCTGCGCGCGGAACACCGGATCGGCATACAGCGCGGCGTCGTGGCCGAGGCCGGTGTACCAGGCGGGGCCGCCGGCATTGCGGTGACACCAGGCGATCGGATGGTCGTCGCCCATGCCGCCATCGGGATGCGAGGCCGGGTCGATCGACGCGGTGACGCGCACGTGCGGCCGCGGGTTGCGACGGTAGTCGTAGATCTCGTCGGTGACGCGCCAGTCCTGCAGGCCATCGGGCCCGGCGCCGTCCTCGAACACCACGCGTACCGACTGCAGCCCCTCGGGATGCCGCGCGAACCACGCCCCGACCAGCTCGCCGTACCAGGGCCAGGTGTAGCCGCTGTCGGCCGCGGCATGCACGCCAATGAAGCCGCCGCCGGCGGCCACATAGCGTTCGAACGCGGCCTGCTGCGGACGCGCCAGCACCTCGCGCGTGGTGTGTGCGAACACCACGGCGACATAGCGCGACAACGTGGCGTCGTCGAACATCGCAGGGTCTTCGGTGGTGTCCACCTCGAGACCGGTGCCGCGGCCCAGCGCCTGCAGCGTCTCGACCGTCACCGGAATCGAATCGTGGCGGAAGCCGGCCGTGTGCGTGAACACCAGCACGCGCCCGGGCGTGGCGTCGCTGGCGGCAACCGGGGGTGTGTGCGGGACTGTGGAGGCGCAGGCGGCGAGGCCGGTCAGCAGCGCGGCACCGAGCGCGAAACGTGGAGAAGTCATGCCCGCAGCTTAGGCGCTGCGCAGGCCGGCGCTCACGCCGCAGCGCGTCAGGCCGCTGCGCAGCGCGGTGCGATAATCGCCGCATCGTCACTGCTGGAACCGCGCCGCCATGTCCGACACCCCTTCGCGCCACGATCCCTCGCGCGTGATCCGCGCGCCGCGCGGCACCGACCTCAGTTGCCGCTCGTGGCTCACCGAAGCGCCGCTGCGCATGCTGATGAACAACCTCGACCCCGAGGTGGCCGAGCGCCCGGAAGATCTCGTGGTCTACGGCGGCATCGGCCGCGCCGCGCGCGACTGGGCCTGTTTCGATGCCATCGTCGAGTCGCTGAAGACCCTCGGCGACGACGAGACGCTGCTGGTGCAGTCCGGCAAGCCGGTCGGCGTGTTCCGCACGCACGCCGACGCGCCACGCGTGCTGATCGCCAACTCCAACCTCGTGCCGCACTGGGCCACGTGGGAGCACTTCCACGAACTCGACCGCAAGGGCCTGGCGATGTACGGCCAGATGACCGCCGGTTCGTGGATCTACATCGGCAGCCAGGGCATCGTGCAGGGCACCTACGAGACGTTCGTCGAGATGGGCCGCCAGCACTACGGCGGCGATCTCACCGGCAAGTGGATCCTCACCGCCGGCCTCGGCGGCATGGGCGGTGCGCAGCCGCTGGCCGCGAGCCTCGCCGGTGCGTGCAGCCTGACCATCGAATGCCAGCAGAGCCGCATCGATTTCCGCATCAAGACGCGCTATGTCGACGAGCAGGCGAATGATCTCGACGACGCGCTCGCGCGCATCACGAAGTACACACAGGCCGGCGAAGCCAAATCCATCGCGCTGCTCGGCAACGCGGCCGAAGTGCTGCCCGAACTCGTGAAGCGTGGCGTGCGCCCGGACTGCGTGACCGACCAGACCAGCGCCCACGACCCCGTCCACGGTTATCTGCCGATCGGCTGGAGCGTCGAGCAGTGGATCGCCGAGCAGAGCGCCAATCCCGAGAACGTGCGCGACGCCGCCAAGCAATCGATGCGCGTGCACGTCGAAGCCATGCTCGCTTTCCACGCGGCCGGCGTTCCCACCGTCGACTACGGCAACAACATCCGCCAGATGGCGAAGGACGAAGGCTGCGCCAATGCCTTCGATTTCCCCGGGTTCGTGCCGGCCTATGTGCGTCCGCTGTTCTGCCGCGGCATCGGCCCGTTCCGCTGGGTCGCGCTGAGCGGCGATCCCGAGGACATCGCGAAGACCGATGCCAAGGTCAAGGAACTCATCCCGGATGACCCGCATCTGCACCGCTGGCTCGACATGGCCGGCGAGCGCATCGCCTTCCAGGGCCTGCCTGCGCGCATCTGCTGGGTGGGCCTCGGTCTGCGCGACAAGCTGGGCCTCGCCTTCAACGAGATGGTGCGCAACGGCGAACTGAAGGCGCCGATCGTGATCGGCCGCGACCATCTCGACTCCGGTTCCGTGGCCTCCCCGAACCGCGAGACCGAAGCCATGGCCGACGGCAGTGATGCCGTCAGTGACTGGCCGCTGCTCAACGCCATGCTCAACGTCGCCGGCGGCGCCACCTGGGTGAGCCTGCATCACGGCGGCGGCGTCGGCATGGGCTATTCGCAGCACTCGGGCGTGGTCATCGTCTGCGACGGCACCGAAGCCGCCGACAAGCGCATCGCCCGCGTGCTGTGGAACGACCCCGGCACCGGCGTCATGCGCCATGCCGATGCCGGCTACGGCATCGCGAAAGACTGCGCGCGCGAACAGGGGCTCAACCTTCCGATGGTGCAGGCATGAACGCCACCACCGAACGTGTGCCGCTGCGCATCGATTTCGTCTCCGACATCGTCTGCCCCTGGTGCGCCATCGGCCTGACCGCACTCGACCAGGCGCTTGCGCGCCTGCCCGCGAACGTGGATGTCGACTTCCACGTGCGCCCCTTCGAGCTCAACCCGCAGATGGCGCCGGAAGGCGAAGACATCGCCGAGCACCTCACGCACAAGTACGGCCTGTCGCCCGAGCAACTGACCGCCGCCCGCGCCAACATCCAGGCCCGCGGTGCCGAGGTCGGCTTCACCTTCGGTGAGCGTCATCGCACCTGGAACACCTTCGACGCGCATCGCCTGCTGCACTGGGCCGGCCTCGAAGGCCTGCAGTTCAATCTCAAGCTTGCCCTGCTGCAGGCATATCACCGCGACGGCGAGAACGTCAGCGATCACGCCACGCTGGTGCGCATTGCGAGCAGCGTGGGGCTGGATGCCGAGCGTGCGGCCGCGATTCTTGCCTCGGACGAATACGCCGACGCCGTGCGCGCCGAAGAACAGTTCTTCGTCCGTAGCGGCATCAACAGCGTGCCGGCGGTGATCATCGATCAGCAGCACCTGATTTCGGGTGGGCAGCCGGTGGAGGTGTTCGAGCGGGCGCTTAAGGAGATTTTGGCGGGGAAGGTGGCAGGGGCTGGCGCCGAATAGGCGCACCGGCATCGAAGGTTCGGGGGCTCCCGGCCGGCTGGCAAATCAGGTCGGCCCCGTGTCCCTCGTAGCGCGTGGCCCAGGGGTAGAGTGCGGGCTGCCGGAGGGTTTTTGTCCGCCTTTCAGAAATTTGCATATCGCACATTTCGAGGCGTTCGCGGTGCAAAATCGCACTTTCGCAGATATGCACCGAGCGCAGAGAGGGACTCTGCCGTGCCGGAGTGAGCAAGTGCCTGTTTCCGCGAGGGTTTTGCGGCGTTGACAGCCGCAGGGGCGTCAATGATGATCCGTGCATATCGCGCTTTTTGAGCGCTACTTGGTGTTAGCTCTCAATGAAAGATAAATGCTGCTGCTGCTTTTGCGAGAAGCCAATCAATCTTTCACTCTTTAAGCTTATCTCCCTCGAGCCCCACGGGTGGAGTATTGCTTGTAGGCAGTGTGACTCAAGAAACCGCTTGCCTTGGGTTCCAGAAATTGCTTGTCAGCTTATCGGGATATTCGGAGCGTTGCTCATAGGAACAGCGCTCCTCGATATTTTTGCAGTGACCTCAGAGTGGGCTGGGGTAGCCTTCATTGCAGTTCTTTGGCTTGTATTCAGCGCAATACTTCGAATGATATATCTCTCTCATGGAAGATTAGTTCGCCGTTGAGATCTAACAATTCATTCAAGCCGATGCCGCTTCGCGGCACGGCTTAATTCAAGCGTTAGGCGCTATGGATCAGATCATCGAAGCTTTGAATCAGGAAGATTCTTCTGATGTGGCGGCAAAGCGGGGCTGGGTGAGAAATCACTACGAGCCTCAGGCCCTGCACAAGTACGACACGGTTGAGGGCAAGCTGGCTGTTGTTGATGCAATTCTTTCAAACGGCTGGGTCAAGCCAGAGGACACGCTTAAGCTGCAGTGCCTTGGTATCGCATTCGGGGACGCGCTGGCCCAGCACTTGGGCCTGAACTGGGTCGCGGTAGAGGACGAGTATGGCCGTGACCCTGCGCTGAGACTTGAAGGTACTTCTGTACTTGTTTTCCCAATGACTTCAATCTCTAAGCCTATTGAGCAGGGAGAATCCGTTGACATCTATGATCTGTTCAATGGCGCATGCGCCACAATCTGATAACGGTTCCAGGTTCACTTACGTCACGTGATCTGCGGCCACCCTGCCGACAAGCCAATCGACGATCGCATCGAACCGTTCCTGATCGAGCGCATGGCCGCGCTCGACGCGGAATTCAGTGATGAAGTCCCCGCCGACCTTCGCCACGACCTGATCCGCGTCGCGCGAGTACTTGTCCTCGGTGCCCGAGACGACCAGCGTCGGGCGTGGACCGATCGCGGCCAGCACGTCGTGCGTGTCGATCATCTGCGCGAGGCCGGGCACGGCCTCGAACAGCGTGATGCCGGTTTCTTCGCGGCGACGGGTACCGAAGCTGCAGACCGCGCCGCTGATGCAGGCGAAGCGGCAGCGCGGGTCGACCGCGGCGTGGTAGAGCGCGGTGTAGCCGCCGTAGGAGTGACCGGCGATGCCCACGCGCCGGGTATCGAGTCCGGCCGCGTCGATCAGCACGCTCAGCGCGCGTTGCGCGTCGTCGAGGCCCTTGCGCATCAGCGTGTCGCCGTCGAGCAGGCGGTAGCTCATGGCGCTGTAGTGCTGCAGCCAGTCGTAATCGTGCGGCTCCACGCCGCACGTTTGGGCGCGGCGATCCTCGAACGTCAGCGCATCGGGTGCGAGCACGGCAAGGCCGCGACGCGCGAGCGCCGGGCCGAAGGCCTGGAACGGGCTGCCCACGAGGCCGGCGACTTCGCTCTTGCCGAAGTGGAACTCGCCGTTGTGCTGGTGGAAGACCACGACGCCGCCGCGGGCGGGCTGCGCGGTGGGCGCGAACAGGAACGCCGGTATGGGGTCGCCTTCGAGGCCCCGGTATTCGATGCGCCGCCGGGTGTAGCCGTCGAACGCGGTCATGGCGCCGCGCTCGAACGCGACCGGCGGGGGCGACGCGAGGCCGAGCCGCCTGCGGAGTGTTGAGGCAAGGTCCTGAGGCATCGCGCATGATAATCGGCAACGAGGCTGACGGCGCCAGACGTCGTTGCGAGCGCGCCTGGGATGACGCGGCTCGGATGCGCGCAGTGGGCGCCGACGATCCGGGCTGCGCTTCGTCGTCGGCGTCCGTTCCGCATGCACGCCTGTCCGCAAGTGCCGGCGTTGCAGATGAATGCGGCGGCGCGCAGAGAGCGGCTTGTGCGTGCCTTGGGGTACTATTCCGTGCCCCGTCCGCGCCGCCTCCGCTGCCGCCTCGTGTGAAACACGCGCTCTTCCATGTGCTGCTCTGTGTGACGCTGCTGTTGAACGGCATGGCGTCGGCAGTGGCGTCCGCCCACGTGGCAAGCATGGATCTCCAGGCTGTCGAGGCAACGAAGGCGCCGGTGGACGCATCGCCGGCCACGGATGCGCATTGCCCCCATTCCGGGCGTGCGATGCCGGTTGAACCCATCGCGGAACAGCTTCCGCAGGTCGCCGATGACCAGGACGAGGACTGTCGCACCCTCTGCCTCGAACTGTGTATGCAGCATTTCCAGGGGCTGGTGGCGGCGACCGATGGCGTGGCGGTGATGCCGTCCGCGTCCACCGTGCCGGTGGCCGGGCCTGTGGCGCCGGCCACTACGCGGCCGCATCTCCTGTTGCGCCCCCCGATCTCCGCCTGACGACGTGGTGCTGCGCGGATGCGCAGCGTTGCCGGGACCTTCCGCAGGACATCCATGTTCGCGGTGTCCCGAACGCCATCAGAATCGCTGCGCACAGCGCAGCGTCAGGAGTGCATATGAATCACGATTCCTTCGAGCGGGCGCACGGCGCGCTGCAGTCGCGCCGCCGTTTCGTCCAGGGGCTGGCCCTCGGTGGGTTGGCCCTCGGAACGGCGGGCCTGCGCCTGCCTGCGATTGCGGCCGACAATGACGCGCGTCTGGGGCCGCAGGTGCTGCGCGGTACCGAGTTCGATCTGTCCATCGGCGCGTCGCCGGTCAACTTCACCGGCCGCGTGCGGCCCGCGATGACGGTCAACGGCAGTCTGCCCGCGCCGATCCTGCGCTGGCGGCAGGGCGATACCGTGACCCTGCGCGTGGCCAACCGGCTGCCCGACGCGATGACCTCGTTGCACTGGCACGGCATCATCCTGCCGGCCAACATGGACGGCGTGCCCGGCCTGAGCTTCAACGGCATCCACCCGGGTGAGACCTACCAGTACCGCTTCACGCTGAACCAGTCGGGGACGTACTGGTATCACAGCCATTCACTGTTCCAGGAACAGGCGGGCCTGTACGGCGCGCTGATCGTCGATCCGATCGAGCCCTTGCCCTACCGCTGGGATCGCGAGCACGTGGTGCTGCTTTCGGACTGGACCGATCTTGATCCCGGCCGCCTGTTCCGCCGGCTCAAGCAGTACGCCGAGTACGACAACTACTACAAGCCGACGGTGGGCGATTTCGTCCGCGACGTGCGCCGCGACGGCTTGCGCGCGACGGTGGCCGATCGCAGAGCCTGGGGCCAGATGCGGATGACGCCCACCGATCTCTCGGACGTCAATGCACACACCTATACGTACCTGATCAACGGCACCACGCCTGCGGGCAATTGGACCGGCCTGTTCCGCAGCGGCGAGAAGGTGCTGCTGCGCTTCATCAACGGCTCGGCGATGAGCTACTTCGACGTGCGCATTCCGGGGCTGAAGATGACGGTGGTCGCGGCCGACGGCCTGCCGGTGCATCCGGTGAGCGTGGACGAGTTCCGCATCGCGGTGGCAGAGACCTTCGACGTGATCGTCGAACCCTCAGGGCAGGACGCTTACACCATCTACGCGCAGGACATGGGCCGCACCGGCCATGCCCGCGGCACGTTGGCCGTGCGGGCCGGGCTGGAAGCGCCGGTGCCGGCGAACGACCCGCGCCCGCTGCTGACCATGGACGACATGGGGCACGGGGGGCATGGCGCACACGCCGCGCATTCGGTGCCCGCCGGCCACGACGCACATGCCGGCCATGGTGATCACGGCGGCCACGGCGCGCATGGTGGCGGCATGCTGCGGCATCCGGCCAGCGAATCGCGCAACCCGCTGGTGGACATGCAGACGATGACGCCGACCCACCGCCTCGACGATTCCGGCATCGGCCTGCGCGGCAATGGCCGGCGCGTGCTGACCTACGGGGACCTGCACAGCGTGGCCGAGGACGAGGACGGCCGCGAGCCCGGACGCGAGGTCGAGCTGCACCTCACCGGGCACATGGAGAAATTCGCCTGGTCGTTCGACGGTATCCCGTTCGCCAGCGCCGAGCCCCTGCGCCTGAACTATGGCGAGCGCATGCGCATCGTGCTGGTCAACGACACGATGATGGCGCACCCCATCCACCTGCACGGCATGTGGAGCGATGTTGAGGATGCGGACGGGAACTTCATGGTGCGCAAACACACCGTGGACATGCCTCCGGGCAGCAAACGCAGCTTCCGGGTGCGCGCCGATGCGCTGGGCCGCTGGGCCTTCCACTGCCATCTGCTCTACCACATGGAAGCGGGAATGATGCGCGAAGTGAGGGTCGAGGCATGAAGACCACCCTTCTCGCACTTTCGATCGCAGTCGCGTCCGGTATCGCTCCGATGGCGCTGGCGCAAACACCCACCGCTGCGACTTCGTGCACACCGGAACATGCGGCGAAGGGCCACTGCGCGTTGCCGCAGACACCCGCCGGAGCCCACGACCGCGGCACGCCTGCGGCGCCTGCCGCTTGTACGCCGGAGCATGCAGCGATGGGGCACTGCACGTTGCCGGAGACCCCCGCCGGATCGCACGACCACCGCGCGCCTGCTGCGACCGCCGGCTGTACTCCAGAACACGTGGCGATGGGACACTGCACGCTGTCGCAGACAGCTGCCGGGTCGCACGACCACGGCGCGCATGCGGCGCCTGCCGGCTGCACGCCGGAGCACGCCGCGATGGGGCACTGCACGTTGCCGGAGACAGCCGCCGAACCGCACGCTCACCGCGGACATGCGGCGCCTGCCAGCTGCACACCGGAGCATGCGGCGATGGGGCACTGCACGTTGCCGGAGATGCCGGCCCGAGCGCACGACCACGGCGCGCCTGCTGCGCCCGCCGGCTGCACGCCGGAACACGCAGCGATGGGGCACTGCACGCTGCCGGAGGCGCCGGCTGGAGCGCACGACCACAGCGTGCCTGCTGCGCCCGCCGGCTGCACACCGGAGCACGCGGCGATGGGGCATTGCACGCTGCCGGAGGCACCGGCTGGAGCGCACGACCACAGCGCGCCTGCTGCGCCCGCCGGCTGCACGGCGGAGCATGCGGCGATGGGGCACTGCACGCTGCCGGAGGCACCGACCGGATCGCATGGCCACGACGCGCCTGCAGCGTCCGCCGGCTGCACACCGGAACACGCGGCAATGGGGCATTGCCGCATGCCTGCACCCCGCGCGCCACGCACGCCGATCCCGATGCCGACCGAAGCCGATTTCGCAGCGGCCTTCCCGGCGCTCCACCATCACTCGATGGAGCATGCGTCACCGGTCAATTCCATGGTGGTGTTCGACCGGATCGAAGCCTGGGATGCGGCCCACGGCACCGGACAGGCGTGGGAGGCCGTGGCATGGCTCGGTACCGACCTCGACCGGCTCTGGCTGCGCAGCGAGGGCGAGCGCGACGGGGGACGTACCGGTTCGGCGGACATCGAGCTGCTGTACGGCCGCAGCGTTCTGCCCTGGTGGGATGTGGTGGTGGGAATACGCCAGGACATGCAGCCGTACTCGCGTCGCTGGGCCGCTTTCGGCGTGCAGGGCATGGCACCGCATTTTCTCGAGGTCTCGGCCACCGCCTACGTCGGCAGCGGCGGACAGGTGCAGCTGAAGACCGAGGCCGAGTACGACATCCGCATCACCAACCGCCTGATCCTGCAGCCGCAGGTCGAGGCGGTGGCCGCGCTCGAGAACGAACCCGATGTCGGCATCGGCTCCGGACTCGGCAAGATCGAGAGCGGCCTCCGGCTACGGTACGAACTGAGCCGTCGCTTCGCACCCTATGTCGGCGTCGTGCATGAGCGGCGATTCGGCGCGACTGCCGACTATGCGCTGGCGGCCGGCGGACACGCGCGCGACACGCGCCTGGTGGCCGGTGTGCGCCTGTGGTTCTGATGCCAAGCTGCTTTCCAGTCGTTCCATTCACGATCAAAGGACGGTGTTTCATGCCTGTTTCATTGTTGCGTCACGCGCTGCAGGGCCTGGTGCTTGCTGCCGGTCTCGTCGTCGCGGGCGGTGCGTCCGCCCATGTCACCCTGGTGTCCTCGACGCCCGCAGCAGACAGCCACGTGTCGGCGTTCCACCACATCGAGCTGACGTTCGACGGGGCTGTGCAACCGGGTGCCTCGCGCGTCACCGTGAGCAGGATCAATGGTGATCGAACGCTGACGCCGGTCGAGAACATCACGGTCACCCACAGCAACGAGAACCGAACCCTTCACGCTGTTCCCGCGCAGGCGTTGTCGCAAGGCGATTACCAGGTGGAATGGCGTGTCGTGGGTGGCGACGATCACCCGGTGGGCGGTCGTTACGACTTCATGATCCATTGACGAGCAGCGCCCAGTTCTGCAGGGCGCGGCAGTGGTCGCGCTCCGCTGCCGCGCCCGCAGCAACGTGCGGCGCGCGACGGCGGTGGCGCCGGGAAAGTTCGCGCGACAGACCGGCGGTTTTCATCCGCACGCGGCGGGCGACGGGCTAGCGTCGCGTGTTCGTGATGGAGCCCACCATGAGCCGCCGGAACACTCTGAAACTCGCCACCTTCAACGTCAACGGAATCACGACGCGGCTGCCGAACCTGCTGGCGTGGCTGGCGGAATCGAGGCCGGATGTCGTCGCGCTGCAGGAGCTCAAGGCCACCGACGACGCATTTCCGGTGGAGGCGCTGGAGGCGGCAGGCTACTGTGCGATCTGGCAGGGCCAGCGCGCGTGGAACGGCGTGGCGCTGCTCGGCCGCGGCGCGGTGCCGGTGGAAAGCCGGCGCGGATTGCCGGGCGATGCGAAGGACGACCAGGCGCGCTACATCGAAGCGGCGGTCCACGGCGTCATCGTCGGAGCGCTGTATCTGCCCAACGGCAACCCGCAGCCGGGGCCGAAGTTCGACTACAAGCTGGCGTGGATGGCGCGCCTGCAGCGGCATGCGAAGACGCTGGTGGATCTGCCGCATCCGGCGCTGCTGATGGGCGATTTCAACGTGATTCCCACCGATGCGGATGTGTACGACGCCAAGGCCTGGCGCAAGGATGCGCTGATCCAGCCGGAGGTGCGCACCGCCTTCGAGGCGCTGCTGGCGCAGGGCTGGACCGATACGCTGCGCGACGTGTTCGGGGAGGACACGGTCTACACGTTCTGGGACTACTTCCGTCAGCATGCGCAGCGCGACCGCGGACTGCGCATCGATCATTTGCTGGCCAATCCGGTGCTTGCGAAGACCGTCCGGGCTGCGGGAGTGGATCGCTGGGTACGGCTGGAAGACAAGGCCAGCGATCACGCGCCGACGTGGATCGAAGTGGCGCGGCCGAACGGCGCCTGAGATCGTCACGAGCAGCGCAGGGAGGGAACGAGGCGAACGCGGCAGGGGGCGCGTTCACGAGTGAGCGCGCTCCTGCAACGTGACAACTCGCGCTGATTACGGGCTGGCAACACGGGGGCGTTGCGCGTACGCGTGTACGGGTTCACGCGCGCCCGGCTTGAGACGCGGCAGGCTTGCCGCCATCTGTGGAGTTCCACGCTCGCCGCGGCGCCGCCGCCAGGATGCCCATGTCCCGTTTCGATCTCACGCCGCCCACCCCCGAACAGCGCGCCGCGCTGGAAGCCGGCCTGTCTGCCGACGAGCGCCGCGTGCTGCTGCAGCACGGCACGGAAGCGCCGTTCTGCGGCGTGTTCCTCGACAACAAGCGCGAGGGCACGTACTGCTGCCGGCTGTGCGGGCTGCCGCTGTTCCGCTCCAGCGCGAAGTTCGATTCCGGCACGGGCTGGCCGAGCTTCTTCGCGCCCTACGACGAAGCGCACATCGGCCGGGTGCGCGACACCAGCCACGGCATGATCCGCGTGGAGGAAGTCTGCGCGCGCTGCGGCAGCCACCTCGGCCACATCTTTCCCGACGGCCCGGCGCCGACCTACGAACGGCATTGCCTCAATTCGGTGTCGCTGTCGTTCGTCGATGCCGCCGACCCGCTGCCCGATCCGCTGCAGCGCGGTGGGGCCGAGGCGGGTACGGCCTTATAATCGGGTTGTCCAAGGAAGGTTCTCCAATGCGGAATGCAGCTGCAAACACAAGGCTGACGTCACTGTCGGTCGCGAGCGTCGCCAGAATGCTGGCGGCGATCTATTTTGTGCTTGGCGCCTTTGCCAGCGCCGTGACCGCAGCTGGTGTGCTTCTCGCCACTGGGCCCGTCACCCAGGTGGCACTGGCGGGGCCAGTGACCTTGTCATTCGATTCGATGCCGCCGGTCTACGTGTTCATCGGGTACCCGATACTGAGCGCGCTTGGCGGTGGCCTTCTCGGCGCGCTGATCGCTTGGCTCTACAACGTGTTCGCTCGACGCATCGGACCGATCCGTTTGAAGCTTGATTGATCGGCGCAGCGCGTTGCTGCTGTCAGCGCGCTTCGAACTCCGCCATTTCCGCAGGGACACGCTGGCTACGACGGATGCCGTCCGCGCCGTCACCGCAGCCGAGGGCCCCTCGGCGCCCTTGTACAGCGGTCGCTGGCGATGGCGATGGCGATGGCCGTAGCGCCAGGTGACAGCAAGGCCGACCGCGCTGATGGCCAGACTCCAGGTGATCCGAGCCGGGGTGCCGGCACCGTGCGGCACATCGCCCAGGCCGGCGAAGGCGACGACGACCGGTAGCCACATAATCCACCACGGCAGGCCGCAGACCGTCGAGTTCAACGCATAGGCGCGTAGCAGCGCGGCGAGCTGGCGCTGGATCACCAGCACCGGCGCGCTGTAGGCGACGCGCGCTGCCAGCACCAGCGTCAGCGTCAGCGTGGCGCCGAGGATACTGAGCACGCCGAAGGCGTGCAGTGCGAGACGGCGGCGAGTAGCCCGGGAATGCCGGCATTTCGCGTCCAGAAGGCTGCGCCGAGCGCAATCAGTCCCAGGCCGAGTGCGCTCTGCAGCCAGTGGCCGAGCTTGAGCATTCGCAGGTGTTCGCGCACACGGGTCATGCGGGTTTCACGTAGCAAGGCCAGTTGCATTCGCTCGCTGCGCGCCATGTGTGCTTCCAGCGATTGCCAGGCGGCTTTCAGGTCGTCGTGTTCCATGGTGGTGGTCCTTCAGAGTTCGGTATGGATGCGCTGGCGCAGGCGACCGATGTTGGTGGCGACGTTGGTCTCGGACAGGCCGAGGATCTCGGTGATGTCGCGGTGGCTGCGTTCGTGGAGGTAGAGCAGCAGGATCGCGCGGTCGAGCGGCGCCCGGGCGTGGATGAAGTGGTGCAGGGCACGAACCTGCTGTTCGACCTGGGCGTCGTGCGGCGCGGGATCGGCGACGTCGTGCAGAGTCTCGTCCAGAGGCACCGCGAGACGCTGGCGCAGGGCATTACTGCGCACCGCACTGATCGCCACGTTGAGCGCGATCCGATACATCCAGGTGCTGAAGCTGCGCGCGCGGTCGTACTTCGACCAGGCCCGCCACAGCTGCACTGCGATCTCCTGGGCGAGGTCGGTGCGATCGTGCAGATCACGGCAGTAGCTGGCGGCCACCGTGGCGACGATGCCGTGGTGGTCCTGCAGCAGCCGGGCGAATTCCGCGGCGGTGTCTTCGAGGGGCATCGCGGTATCCACGCGTCGCCGGTCGTTGTGCGTCATCAGGTGGGTCGCTCACGCGCGGCCGATATCACAGACGGGTGCCGGGTCCTCACCGGTCCCGGACGGAATGTTGCAAGGCACCTAATACCAATGGGTTAGACGCGGCGTCGATCACGAACGGCGCACCTATACTCGCCGCCTTTCCCCGCCCGGCAGACCACGTCATGAGTGCTCCCTGCGCCGCCGCGCCCCTCGCGACCCGACCGGCCAGTCTGCGCCGCTCGGTGTCGAACACGCTGAAAGGCTCGGCCGGCAATCTGGTCGAGTGGTACGACGTCTACGTGTACTCGGTGTTCGCGATGTACTTCGAGTCGCAGTTCTTCTCGCCCGATGACCGCAACTCCACGCTGTACGTCTGGGCGATCTTCGCCGCGACGTTTCTGATGCGGCCGATCGGCGCCTGGTATTTCGGCCGCTTCGCCGACCGCTACGGCCGGCGCCTGGCGCTGACGGTCTCGGTGTCGGTGATGGCGGGCTGCTCGTTCCTCATCGCGATCAGTCCGACCGCCGGGCAGATCGGCATCTGGGCCGCGGTGCTGCTGCTCGTGGCCCGTCTGATCCAGGGCTTCGCGACCGGCGGCGAGTACGGCGCCAGTGCGACCTACATGTCCGAGGCGGCGATTCCGGGGCGGCGCGGCTTTCTGTCGTCGTTCCATTACGTCACGCTCGTCGGCGGCCATGTGCTGGCGCAGGCGACATTGCTGGCGATGCTGCTGGTGCTCGACGTGCCGCAGATCTCCGAATGGGGCTGGCGCGTGGCGTTCGGCATCGGCGGCGTGGCGGCGATCGTGGTGTTCTGGCTGCGCCGCACGATGGACGAATCGCTGGAATCGGATTCGATCGAAGCGGCGAAAACCGGCGGCGCGCAGGCCTCGGGCTCGATCCGCGAGCTGTTCGTGAACCAGTGGCGGCCGCTGCTGCTGTGCTTCCTGATCACCGCGGGTGGCACGGTCGCGTTCTACACCTATTCGGTCAACGGGCCGAAGATGATCCAGACTGCGTTCGCCGGCGACGACGTCATGGTGGGCACGCTGATCAATCTCGGCCTGCTGACGTTCCTGATGCTGTTGCAGCCGCTCGGCGGCTGGTTGTCGGACAGCATCGGGCGCAAGTCGCTGCTGGTGTTCTTCGGCGTCGGCGGCGTGCTCTACACCGGCTATCTGGTGACCGCGCTGCCGCAGCAGACGAGCGCGCTGTCGGCGTTCGTGATCCTCGGCATCGGGTTCGTCATCCTCACCGGCTACACCTCGATCAACGCGGTGGTGAAGGCGGAGCTGTTCCCCACGCACATCCGCGCGCTGGGCGTGGGCCTGGGCTACGCGCTCGCGAACTCGGCATTCGGCGGCACTGCGCCGCTGCTGTACCAGGCGGCGCTGAAGTCGGACCAGGTGATCGCGTTCGCCGTGTATGCCACGGCGATCATCGCGGTGTCGCTGGTGGTCTACGTGTTCTTCCTGAAGAACAAGGACAGCAACTGGCTGGACAACGAAGCCGCGATGCGGGGGCGCATACGGGCGAGGCGCTGAGCGCAGCCGGTGCAAAGTTCCACTGCGCGGCGGCTGGCCGCGCGGTAGGGTGAGGGCCTTGCCGATGACCAGGAGGTCCAGATGCCCCGTCTTGCCACGTCGTTGCTCGCGTTTCCGTTGATGGCCGCGCTGGGTGGCTGCGCATCGTCGGCCGGCTCCGCGCCCGGCCATCCCGCGGTGGGCGGCGTGACCCGCTACGCGCCCGCGTTCGACGCGGTGGTGGCGCCCGACGCGCGCGTCGAGCGGCTGGCCGAAGGCTTCACCTGGGCCGAGGGCCCGGCGTGGGTGGCCGACGGCGGGTATCTGCTGTTCACCGATGTGCCGGAAAACCGCCTTCATCGCTGGTCCGAATCGGAGGGGCTCTCGGTGTTTCTCGAGCCCTCCGGCTACGCGGGCAGCGATACCGAGGCACTACGCGAAGCAGGCGCCAACGGCCTGTCCGTCGAATCCGCGGGCACGGTGCTGATGGCCGATTCCGGCAGCCGCAGCATCGAGCGGCTGGACCTGGCGACGAAGCGCAAGACGACGCTGGCGCGCGACTTCAACGGCCGCCGCTTCAACAGCCCCAACGACCTCGTACGCCGCAGCGACGGCGCGATCTTCTTCACCGATCCGCCATACGGGCTCAAGGATCTCGACGATTCACCGGTCAAGGAACTGGCCTTCAACGGTGTCTACCGGCTCGATACCGACGGCCGCGTACATCTGCTCGACGATGGCCTGACGCGGCCCAACGGCATCGCCCTGTCGCCGGACGAGCGCACGCTGTACGTCGCCAATTCCGATCCCGAGCGCGCGATCTGGATGGCCTACACCCTGGACGCCGTCGGCGCGGTGACGGCGCGACGCGTGTTCGCCGATGCCGGCGATCTGGTCGGTGACGATGCGCCGGGCCTGCCCGACGGTCTGGCCGTCGCGGCGGACGGCACGCTGTTCGCGACCGGACCGGGCGGCGTGCTGGTGTTCGCACCCGACGGCACGCGGCTCGGGCGCATCGAAACCGGCGGCCCGATCGCGAACGCGGCGTTCGGCGACGACGGACGCACGCTGTACATGACGTCGGGCGCCATGCTGGCGCGCGTGCGCCTGCGGATCGCAGGCCCGGCTCCGGCGCGCTAGCCGGGCGCCGGAATCGCGGGGACGGGCCGCTGGCCGCGCGCCGCGTCCCGTCGATGCCGATCAGTGCGCCGGCGTGCCGGCCGGGCGGCGGATCAGCACGACCACCAGCGTGATCACCGTCAGCGGCAGCACGAAGCTCATCATCACGCCGGAGAACGCGGGCAGGGCGTCGTGCGACTGTGCGGCCAGGATCAGATAGGCGACGTAGGCGACGTAGTAGGCCAGAAACACCGCGCCTTCCCAGCGTGCGATCTCGCGCCCGGTCAGGAAGATCGGCAGGCAGGCCAGCGCGACGGCCAGCATCACCCACAGATCGAACGCCAGCACCGGACCCGGCACCACCAGCCCGGCGCTGCCGGCCAGCACGCCCGACAGGCCCAGGCAGCCGAAGATGTTGAAGGTACTGCTGCCGATCGCGTTGCCGACCGCGATGTCGCGCTCGCCCTTGATCGCCGCGGCGATCGAGGTCGCCACCTCCGGCATCGACGTGCCGGCGGCGACGATGGTCAGGCCGATGATCACGTCACTCACGCCGAGGGCTTCGGCGAAGGCGACCGCCGCGGTGACCAGCCAGTTGGAACCCACGACCAGCAGGCCGAGGCCGACGACGATCAGCGCCAGCTGCACCGGCAACCGCGCCATCCAGCCGCTCGCCGTGGGGACATCATCCTCCGATCCCTCTGCAGGCGCGCCATCGGCGGCGGCGCTGGTCTCGCGCCGCGACTGCACCACGAGAAACACCGTGTAGGCGAAGACCAGCGCCAGCAGCAGTGCGCCTTCGAACAGCGTCAGCCGGCCGTCGAGGCTCAGCACCACCAGCAGCAAGGACGCGCCGATGAGGATGGGCACCTCCTGGCGGATGATCTGGCGGTGCACCACGAGCGGCGCGATCAGGGCGCTGATGCCGAGGACGAACAGCACGTTGAAGATGTTGCTGCCGACCACGTTGCCGACCGCCAGGCCGGTCTGGCCGCCGAGCACGGCGCCGGCGGAGATCGCCATCTCGGGCGCGCTGGTGCCGAAGGCGACGATGGTCAGGCCGACCACCAGCGGCGAGATGCCGAACGAGAGCGCGAGCCGCGAGGCCCCGCGGACGAGGAGTTCGGCGCCACCGATCAGGGCAGCAAGGCCGGCGAGGAACAGCAGCAGATTGAGCATGGACGGGTCCGGAAGCGGGGGTGGCGGGCGTGGCGCGCGTGCATGGTAGGCACGCGCGTGCGAGGCGGTGTGTAGACGCGCATCACGCGCTTCGCCGGCCCGGCGCCAGGTACCGAGGTGCCGGGGTTTCACGCGGTCGCCGCTATGCTCGCGCTCCCTTCCGTCCGGACGCTCCCCATGTTCAAGCGCATTCTTCCGCTGCTCCTCGCCGCCACGCTGGTGGCCTGTGCGGCGCCAGCCGAGCGCCCCGCCACCCAGGGTGGGCCGGACATGGCCACGGTCACCCACGAGGCCGACTGCATGCGCGTCGGCGGCGAGTGGACCCAGCTCGGCCGCGCGCCGGTCAAGCAGTGCCTGCGCCAGACGACCGATGCCGGCAAGGCCTGCAGCGACAGCCAGCAGTGCGAGGGCCAGTGCATCGCGCCCGAGGGCACGACGGACGGCGCCGAGACGGGCGGCGCCTGCAGCGTGGACACCAATCCCTTCGGTTGCCAGCAGCGTGTGCGCGACGGCGTGGCGATGACGCTCTGCGTCGACTGACCCCGCGCGGGCGCGCGCCTGCCCGGTGGCGGTCAGGCACGCCCGCCTGCGCGGCCGGAACGGCCACGCCAACCCCGCACTTCATCCGGCATGCATCACGCCGGGCCTAGGGTCGAAAGCCCCGTTGGCCGTCCGGAGTTCACATGAGCCGCGCACCGATCGCGTTCGTCGCACCGCTGGCGCTCGCCCTGGCAGCCGGTCCGGTCGCCGCGCAGCAGTTGCAGCGTCCGCAGCCCGCGCCGGATCCGGCGGCCGTGCCGTCGAGCACGCCCGCACCCGCGGCCGTGCCGGCCACACCCACGCAACGCGTGCGCCAGCCGGCACCGGTGCCGCAGACAGGTCCCGCACGCACCACGCAGCCGGCGACGGCGCCGATGTCGATGCCGGCGCCGCCCGCCCGGGTACGTGACGCGCAGGGGCGGGTGATTCCGGGCGCGCGCGAAGTGGTGCCGGGCCGCGCGGTCGATCCCGCCACCGGCGAGACCTTCCGCACCGACCCGGTGCCGCGCCCGCGCTGACGGCGCGCACGCGCGCACCGTCGCCCGGCGTCAGTCGAGCGTGGGGTAGTCGGTGTAGCCGCGGTCACCGCCACCGTAGAACGTCGACGGGTCCGGCGGGTTCAGCGGTGCATCTTCGCGCAGGCGCCGCACGAGATCCGGGTTGGCGATGAACGGACGGCCGAAGGCCACCGCATCCGCGTGGCCGGAGGCGACGGCCGCTTCCGCATCCACCTTGCCGTAGTCGTTGTTGGCGATCCACGCACCGCGGCCGCCCGCGGCCGCGTAGGCCGCCTTGAGCGCGGGGTAATCGAACGGCGCCTCGCCCTGGCTGTACTGGCGGTCGCCGCCGGTGGCGCCTTCGATGACGTGCACGAAGGCGAGGCCGAGCGGCGCGAGACGTTCGACCACATGGGTGAACAGCGGCTGCGGCGCGTCGTCGTGCGCATCGTTGGCCGGGGTGACCGGCGACAGGCGGATGCCGGTGCGGTCACCGCCGATCTCGTCCACCACCGCGCGCATGACCTCGCCGAGGAAGCGTGCGCGATTCTCGATCGACACGCCGTAGGCATCGGTGCGATGGTTGCTGCCCGCGCGCAGGAACTGGTCGATCAGGTAGCCGTTGGCGGCATGCACTTCGACGCCGTCGAAGCCGGCCTCGATCGCCGCGCGCGCGGCGCGCCGGTAGTCGTCGACGATGCCCGGCAGTTCGTCCAGCTCGAGCGCGCGGGGCGTGGACGTATCGACGAACTCGCCCTGGCCGTCGGCGTTGTGGATGAAGGTCTTGCTCGCGGCGCGGATCGCCGACGGCGCCACCGGCGCCTGACCGTCCGGCTGCAGCGAGGTATGCGAGATCCGCCCGACATGCCAGAGCTGCACCACGATGCGGCCGCCTTCGGCATGCACCGCGTCGGTCACCCGGCGCCAGCCTTCGAGCTGCTCCGGCGCATACAGGCCGGGCACGTCGGCGTAGCCCTGACCCTGATGGCTGATCGCGGTCGCCTCGGTGACGATGAGGCCGGCGGACGCGCGCTGCGCGTAGTACAGCGCCGTGCGCGGCTGGGGAATCGCGTCCGGAGAGCGGTTGCGCGTGAGCGGTGCCATCACGACGCGATTGGCGAGCGGTATCGCGCCAGCGGTCAGGGGTTCGAACAGGGTGGGCATTGGGAAGGCTCCTTCAGGGATCAGCGAACGTGCCGGCGCGCCGCGCGGTTTCAATGGGCGCACCCGTCGCTCGCGCGGGACGCAACGTTTCGCAGACGTCGCTGCGCCGCCCGGCGAGCGCATCACAACCTGTTCACCGGTCGGCGACCGGGTGCGCCCTACGCTGCGCGCTGCCCCTCCGAGTGCCCATCCGATGTCGCCAATGCCGCTGCCGTGCCACATGCCATCACCGTTGCCGGAGCCGATGGCATGAGCGTCCTGGCCCAGATCGGCGAGGCCGTGGCGCGCGAGCTCGCATTGCCGGATGTCGACACCGTCACCACCATCGTGGTCCGCGTGCTGGTGGCGGCCGTGCTCGGCGGCATGGTCGGCTGGGAGCGCGAATTCAAGGGGCGCGCGGCCGGACTGAAGACCCACATTCTGGTGTCGATCGGCTCGGCGCTGTTCGTGCTCGCGCCGCTGCTGTCCGACATCGACGGTGCGGACGTGACCCGCGTGATGCAGGGCATCGTCTCGGGCATCGGCTTTCTCGGTGCCGGCGCCATCCTCAAGCTCGGCAAGGACGAACGCATCGAAGGCCTCACCACGGCCGCCGGTGTCTGGATGACCGCAGCGATCGGCATGGCGGCCGGCATGGGCCAGGAAATGGTCGCGCTGGTGACGACGTTCGTGGCCCTGCTGGTCGTGGGGGCGATTCCGAAGCTGCGCCGTCCTGCGCGCGCGGGTGATGCGCCGGGCGACGATGTTTCCGGCCACGACACCTGAACACTTTGCCCGCCTGTTCGGGATTCACCGACGGCGGCTTCATCGCGGCGCGCGCAGGGTGGCCCTCCACATCCCTACGGAGTTTCCCCTGATGAGCAAGCACGACGAAATCCGCGACGGCGGCCGTGACCTCAACCGCGATCCGATCACCAAGACGCCCGGTGCGCATCCGGTCGGTGTCGGCGTGGGCGGCGTTGCAGGCGGCGCGGCAGCCGGTGCGGCAGCAGGCACGATCTTCGGCCCGGTCGGCACGCTGATCGGCGCGGCCGTCGGCGTGGTCGCCGGCGCGGCGGTCGGTAAAGGCGTGGCCGAACGGATCGACCCGACCGGCGAAGCCGAATACTGGCGCGACGCCCATCGCGACCGTCCCTACGTCAAGGCCGACCACGATTACGACCGCGATTACGCGCCGGCCTACGGCTTCGGCCTGCAGGCGCGCGAGGCCGATCGGACCCGGGGTTGGGACGAATCGGAAGACACCTTGAAGCGCGAGTGGGACAGCAGCCGGGGCGAGTCGCGTCTGGGCTGGGACGATGCCAAGCCGGCTGTCCGCGATGCCTGGGAGCGCACCGACCGCACGTACGATCTGTATGGCCGCAGCGACGACTACCATGCCGCCGCGTTCGAAAAGGCGGAGTACCGCGCTGAAGGCGACGAGTACGCGAGCTACCAGCCCGCCTACCGCTACGGTGCGTATGCGCGCAGCCGTCATCCCGACCGGCCGTGGGACGAGTCGCTCGAGAGCGAACTGTCGCGGGACTGGGGTGCGCGCCGTGGTTCGTCCCCGCTGGAATGGGACCGCGCCAAGGCCGCGGTGCAGGATGCCTACGTCTCGCACGACCATTACAGCTCGGGCACCTACAGCGACAGCGGACGTGAGGACAACACGCGGTTCCGCGTGCGCTGATCGTTCCTGATCGCAGACAGGGCGCATCTTCCGGGATGCGCCCTTTTTCGTGTGCGATGCACCGGCGTGCTGTGGATGCGTTGCTGCGCCCGGCATGCATTCCGCTGTGCGTGGATGCGTGTCTCGGACGGGACGCATGTGCCACGACGCAACGTGACGACAGCCATGCGACCGCGCGCCCGGGCGCGGTGCGGCGTGCCACCGCGACCCTGCGTTTCCGCGGTCGCCGATCTCGCGCGGGACGATCTGAACAATTCCGCTCTTGGCCGTCATTCCCGCGGCTCTCAACAGCCGCACGGCTGGTCAAGCGGAAATCCAGCGTCTTTGGCTCAGTGCGGCCTGTCGGCACCTGGAGCGAGATGACAATGATCAGCGCGACTCGCCCTGGCCGGCACTGCAATGTCGATCCTGCGGATGATCTGCCGGGTTCGTCAGGCGGTGGCTGATCGCGTGGGACGCCAGCGTAGGAGCGTCCGCGCTGCGCCGTCTCACCGCCGCTCGGCCGTGGCCGCAGGCGCGCGAGGCACGCCTGACATGTTCCCGCTCGAGGGGGCCGCCGCGATCCGGAACACGGTGGCCCCTGCACCGGGACGTCCGCGTGTGGATCAGGTCTCCGAGCCGCCTGTCAGCTCGACCACGGGGACGAAGCCGCCGAAGATCATCCGCTTGCCATCGAAGGGCATGGGGTTCTTCTCCGGGTCCATACGCGGATCGCTGCCGTCCATCATCTTCGCGAAGGCCGCATCGCGGGTGCCCTTGTCGGGCCATTCGATCCACGAGAACACCACCGTCTCGTCGTCCCTGGCCTGTACGGCCCTGCGGAAATCGGTCAGCTTCCCGTCGGGCACGTCGTCGGCCCAGCACTCGAGCACACGCAGTGCGCCCAGTTCGACGAAAAAGGCATCGCCCAGATGCGCATGGTCGATGAACGCCTGGCGATTGGCAGTCGGAACGGCGAGAACGAATCCGTCGATATAGGACATGGCGTCACTCCGGTATCGGCGACGGCGACCTACCGTGCGCTCCTCGGGACGACGTACCAGGCGCGGCGGAATCGACATTCCGGCGCCGCGCATTCACGCACGCTGCCGATGGCGTGCGTTGCGGCTTTCGATCGGATGCATCCCGAAACGGCTCGCGTCCGCTCGGGGTGCGCGCCTGTCGGGACAGTCGACGGTCCGAGAGGTGTGCTCGGCAGATGCCTCGATGCCGAGGATGGACTTACCCTCTCTCGCCGCCGCCTGGACGCGTCTACGCGCGGCAGGCGCAGACCTGGATGGAGCAGAATCAGGAGGCGTCGGGCGCCGCGCTTGTGCTTGCCGCGACAGGCGCTGCGACGCGACAGGGGGAGGCCTGGACCGAGGAACATGCCGCGTGTCGGGACGACGCGTGGGCTTGCGGTAGCAGCAGCCGCGACATCGTATCCAGCTGCGCATCCAGCGGCTCGCAAAGGCGACACCTGCGATGCAAGCCTGGCGTCTCGGTGCTGCGGAGGATGGACGATGCGATGACATCGCCGAGCGTCCATGCCGCTCACCAACGGGCCAGTCGCGTTGAGCCAACTGCCTCGCGGACCCGCGCCTTCACGCCATCGCCTTTGCCGGTGCGCGAGCATTCGCGCATTCATCATCAGGAGTCACGCCATGAGCGCACAGGGTTCCGCCGGCAACGTCATCGCCGCCATCTGCAGCTTCATCGTTCCGGGTCTCGGTCAGCTGGTGCAGGGGCGGGTGCTCTCGGCGATCCTCTGGTTCGTCGCCGCCTGCATCGCGTTCGCGATGACCTGGCTGCTGACGGTCTCGCTGTTCCCGTTCGGTTGGTTCGTCGTCAGCGTGTTCGCGTGCATCAATGCCGCGCTGTATCGGCGGCCCGCTGCATGAAATGTGGTGACCGGTGAAAGCCGGGCGGATGTTGTGCCCCGTTACAAACAAACACGGCCCCTTTCGGGGCCGTGTTCGTTAAGCGGTATAGCGGTCGATCAGAAACGCTGGGTGTAGCGCATGTACAGGAAGCGACCGATGTCGAAGCCACCGTAGTACGACACGTTGGCGCTCGGCTGGGTGTACATCACCGGGCCCACCTTGTCGAACACGTTGTTGGCACCGATCGAGACGGTGGCATCCCACGGCGCGTTGTAGCGGAACTGCACGTCGTTGAACGTCACCGAACCGGTGCGCTTGCGACGCGAGATCGCGCTGGCGGGCGTGCCATCGGGACGGAACACGCCGGTGGGCGCGAACACGATCTCGTTGCACTCGAGGTTGGGCTCGAGGGCGCCGGAGATCGAGTACGTGCAGCCTTCCTTCATCGAGGAGTAGTAACGCGCACCCCAGGTCATGCCGAAATCGCCCATGTCCCAGCTCAGGCCGGTGTTGGAACGGATACGGAACTGGCTGGTGAAGCCGACGCCCGACAGCGGGACGCGCGGATCGTTGGTGCTGACGAAGTAGTCCTTCGAGGTGTACGTGCTGTTCGACGTGAAGCCGAAGTTGCCGTAGTCGGTGCTCCAGCGGTAGCTGACGTCGAAGTCGAAACCTTCAGCCTTGCGGAAACCGGCGTTGCGGCTGCCGAACTGCATGAAGTTGACGTAGCCGAGCGCCGGGTCGCGGGTGAACAGCTGCGGCGAACAACGGCTGGTGATGCCCTGGATGTAGCAGTCGTTGAGGATGGTGGTCGGCGAGTCGGCGACGATGGTGTCGGCGATACGGATCTTCCACCAGTCCAGCGCGATATTGAGGCCTTCGACGAAGTCGGGGCTCCAGACCGCACCGATCGTCTGCGACTTCGAGACTTCCGGCTGCAACAGCGGGTTCGAACCCGAGGTGAACGCGACCGGCGTCTGCGCATTCGGCGAACCGGCCGGGTTCAGACCCTGTGCCAACTGGCGGTAGGTGTTGGCGAGCGGGCCGATCGCAGCCACGCAGTTCGCGCGGGTGGTCGCATTGCTCGCCGAGCTGCCGAAGTTGGTGTCGCAGGGGTCGGTGAAGAACGAGAAGGTCTGCGAACCGCCGCCATAGAGATCGGCGATGGTCGGTGCACGGAAGCCGTCGGCCACGGTGCCGCGGAGCAGCAGCGAGTCGATCGGACGCCACTTGATGCCCAGCTTGTCGTTGGTGGTGTCACCGAAGGTGTCGTAGTCCGAATAGCGGCTGGCGACGTTGACGGTGAGCTCGCGCGCGAACGGCAGGTCGGCCAGCACCGGGATCTCGAGCTCGGCGTAGAGCTCGTTCACGCGGTAGCGACCGCCGGTCGGGCCCGAGGCGAGGTTGGTCGAATCACCCGTCTGTGCCAGCGCGTCCGGCGAGAAGCGGCCCGTCTCACGGCGGGTCTCGGCGCCGATCGCGAAGCCGAGTTCACCGGCCGGCAGGGTGAAGATCGAGCCGGCCAGGTTGGCGGTGACGATGTCGGTCTTGGTCTCGCCGGTGGTGTGCTCTTCCTGGAACAGGTAGGTCTGCAGCGCCTGGTTGTTGGTCAGACCACCCGGGCCTTCCACACCGAACGGCAGGTAGGGGTTCCACGGCACGCAGCCGGTGATCACAGCGCCCGGGGCACCACAAACGACCTGGCCCTGCGCGTTCAGGAACGAGGGGCCCACGGCGGCGCGCACGCGCGGCAGATTGAGATTGCCGAACGCCGACTGCAGCGAGTTGCTCTTCGACGTCAGGTACGCGACGTCCCAGTCGAAGAAGCGGTCGCCGGCTTCGATCACGCCCTCGAGCGCGGTCGAGAAGCGATAGGTGGTGTTTTCCGAGCGGCTGACGCGCGGCACTTCCCAGGTACGACGCCACCAGTTGGTGATCGGCGCGCCAGTCGGGTTGAAATAGCTGTCGGCCGACATCGTGGTGCCGAACGAGGCCGCCTGCATCGGATAGCCGGCCACGGTGCGGTTGGAATCGCGGTAGCTGTACAGGAAGTTCGTACGCAGGCGGATGTTGTCGGTCAGGTCGTAGGACGTGTCCACGAACAGGCCGCGACGCTCGATCGGCGTACGCAGGTCGGTCTGCAAATTGGTGTTGGACTTGTCCGCCGTCGAGCCCGGCGTACACCCGGCCGTCGTACAGCGACCGGTATTGATGTCCTGCGGGCGGTAGTCGTTGATGTTGCGCGGATCGCCGCCTTCGCGGAGAACGACGCGGGTTCCTGTAGCAACGCCCGGCACCGGAGTGGCGGCAGTGGTGACAAAGCCACCGACCTGGCCGGCAACGGTCCAGTTGTCGTCGGGGTGGAAGCTCGAACGCGGGAAGGCGCTGTAAGGACGCGCGCTTGCCTTGACTTCGTCTTCCTTGCCCCATTCGGCCGCGATCGTGACCGAGCCGCGGTCACCCGCGAAGCCCATGACGAAATCACCCTTGGTGATCGCGCCGTCGCCTTCGCCGTACTGGCCGTAGTAGGCCGAGGCCGAAGCGCCTTCGTAGTTGGTGCGGGTGATGATGTTGACCACGCCGCCGATGGCGTCGGAGCCGTAGATCGAGGAGGCGCCGTCCTTCAGGACTTCGATGCGCTCGACGGCAACCGCCGGAATCGCCGAGATGTCGGCAAGACCGCTGGTCGTGATCGGCATGCGGCGGCCGTTGACCAGTACCAGCGTGCGGGCTGCACCGAGGTTGCGCAGGCTGATGTAGGTACCGCCCGCGGCTTCGCCGGCGGACAGCGGCGAGGCGCGGCTGATCGGCGGCGCGCCTGCGGCGGAGACGTTCTGCAGAATGTCGGCGACGGACTGGAAGCCCTGTCGCTCGATCGCGGCGCGATCGATCAGCAGAACAGGCTGCGCGGTTTCGGTGTCGACCTGACGGATGCGCGAGCCGGTGACCTGGATGCGATCCAGGTTGGTCGCACCCTGGGTGTCGCCCGACGCCGGAACGTCCTGGGCAGAAACAGCGCCGCTGGCTGCGCCGCCCACCGCAATCGCGATGACGACCGCGTCACGAAGCTTGTTGTTCTTCAAAGCCATGTTTCTCTCTCCACATGAATGCGTGCTGATGTTCCCCTCTGCATGCCGTTTTCCCTACTTGACAACCGGATCAGCGGCACCAGGTCCCCCGATCCTAGCCGTTGTTAAAAAGAAATAAAACAACCATTAGGAAAAAATTTGCGGGAGCAGCGCCAAGTGATTGACCCGAATACGCAAAGTTGAGTCGCTGAGCACAGTCAGGAATGGGGAAGATCCACATCTATCCGTTCAGCGTAGAGTGCGACGGTGCGCAACGGTCCTGTATGAGGGACGGCCCATCTCATCTGGACTACGTCAGCGCACATTGATCGCCCTGTGGTCCTCGTGACGCGGCACGCACCTAGGCCCCCCACGCCGTGCTTGGACCGATCAAATGACAGTCGCTCGGCCGGTCAGTTCGACCGAGCGCAATCCCGGACAGGCACTTGGCCCTCTAAGATCCGGTTAGGGATAGGGAGGAGGGTGCGGCCACGTACGAATCGAGCCGCACGCGGCGAGTTCGTTCTGCCTAGTTCTAGTCCGGCAGGGCCGCGAAGAATGCATGAGGGAGCAGCTTTTGCATCCGAATTGCATTGCGGTGAGGCAAGGCGGGCGGCTTATGCTGCGCGGCTGAATCCGCTGCGTCCACGGCGTAACGACGTGGCGGGATCACAGGATTGCCATGCCGCCTGCACATCCGCGCGGACGTCGTGCCAAGCGCGGAGGCGGCCGTCGAATTCCCAGACGCGGCGCAGCACGGGTTCGATTTCTTCCCACGGCCGCTCGGGATAGGACGCGCGGCCATTGCGGCCGAGGGAGAGCACCAGGGTGTGGTCGGAATCGGAGCGTGCCATCTGCGTTGGTGCCTTGATCTGAGGCCAGCAGGCTAGGGCGCGTTTCGTCTGTTTTCCGTGAACCTGTTGCGTCCTTTCGATGACAGCGCTCGCAGCGCGATCGCCGCTGAATCGAGGCTTCAGGCCGTGCGCTCAGACGTCGCATCCATGCGCGGTGATTGCTCAGAAAAGCGCCTGCACGAGCTGCAACAAGCCCCACAGCGACACGATCCACACGGCCGTGCGCAGATAGGGAATGCCGATGGCATAGACGGGCAGATAGACCACGCGCGCCCACAGGTACACCTGCGCGCCGAGCGCGGTGTCGGCATCGGCGCGGCCGCTCGCGATCACCGCGAGCACGGCCGCGGCGAAGAACGGAAAGGTCTCGAGAAAATTGCGGCTGGCCGCGGCGGTGCGCACGGCGGCACCGCGCAGGGGCGGCGCATCGCCGTCACGGTTGCCGGCGTTCCAGCGCAGGCCGCGTTGCGCGGTGGCGAAGCCACCGGCAACGCCGATATGGACCAGGCCGAGCACGATCGACCAGGCCAGCATCTGCAGTTCGATCGTCATCGGCAGGTCCTTCTTCAGCGGGTCAGGCGGCGACGGCCTTCACGATGGCCGCGTTGAACGCCGGGATGTCGTCGGGCTTGCGGCTGGTGATCAGGCTGCCATCGACGACGACTTCCGCATCCTCCCACTGCGCGCCGGCATTGACCAGATCGGTTTTCACCGACGGCCACGAAGTGACCTTGCGGCCCTTGGCCAGACCGCTTTCGACCAGCAGCCACGGGCCGTGGCAGATCGCGGCGATCGGCTTGCCGGCCTCGCCGAACGCACGCACGAACGCCACGGCATCCGCATCGGCGCGCAGCACGTCCGGGTTCATCTGGCCGCCCGGCAACACCAGGGCGTCGTAGGCAGCGTGATCGGCCTTGGACAGGGCCACGTCGACAGCGACGCTGCGGCCCCAGTCCTTCTTGTCCCAGCCTTTGATCGATGCGGCATCACCAGGCGTGATGACATCCACCTGGGCGCCGGCCTTGCGCAGGTCCTGGAGCGGTTGTTCGAGCTCGGACTGCTCGAAGCCGTCGGTGGCGAGGATGGCGATTTTCTTGCCGTCGAGGGTCGTCATGGGGAAATCCTTTGGGGGAACGAGTGAGCGGCCGAGGCTAGGAGCCGACGGATTGCGACGCCGTGAAGCACGCGTCGATCGTGCATTGCCGGGCTGCAGTCTCGCGCGATGAGACGCCTGGACGTCAGGCTCGCAGCTCGCCCCCGTCTGGAGCCATCGTCTGAACGCCATCCTCAAGCCCGATCCCGCGTCCTTGCCGGTGCCGAGCGGGGGGGCGGCGACCGGTGGCGTGCTGGCGGCCAGGCTGGCCGCCAAGTATCCGGGGCGTGTTACCGGCACGCTGCTGCTGCCCGGTCAGGCCGGCGATTACGCGCCGATTCCCGATGATGTGCCCGAAGCGCTGGCACGCGCGATGCGCAGTCGCGGCGTCGATCGGCTGTACAAGCATCAGGCCGAGGCGTGGACGGCGAGCCAGGCCGGGCGGCATCTGGTCGTGGCCACGCCGACCGCCTCGGGCAAGTCGCTGTGCTACACCCTGCCGGTGCTGTCGGCGGCGATCACGGCGCGCAGCAAGGCGCTGTACCTGTTTCCGACCAAGGCCCTGGCGCAGGACCAGGTGGCCGAGCTGCTGGAACTCAACGCGGCCGGCGAACTGGGCCTGCGCGCGGCGACCTTCGACGGCGACACGCCCGGCGATGCGCGCCAGGCGATCCGCATCAACGGCGACATCGTGGTCAGCAACCCGGACATGCTGCACCAGGCGATCCTGCCGCATCACACGAAATGGGCGCAGTTCTTCGAGAACCTGCGCTATGTGGTGATCGACGAGATCCATACCTATCGCGGCGTGTTCGGCTCGCACGTCGCCAACGTGATCCGCCGGCTCAAGCGTGTCTGCGCGTTCTACGGCGTGACGCCGCAGTTCATCCTCTGCTCGGCGACGATCGGCAATGCGCGCGAGCACGGCCGCGCGCTGGTGGAAGTGGACGACGCCGCGCTGGAGGCGATTCTCGAATCCGGCGCGCCACGCGGCGACAAGCATGTGCTGCTGTGGAATCCGCCGGTGGTGAATCCGGATCTCGGCCTGCGCGCGTCGGCGCGCTCGCAGTCCAACCGCATCGCGCGCATGGCGATCCGCGCCGGGCTGAAAACTCTGGTGTTCTGCCAGACGCGGCTGATGGTCGAAGTGCTGACCAAGTACCTCAAGGAAGTCTTCGACCACGACCCGCGCAAGCCCAGGCGCATCCGCGCCTACCGCGGCGGCTATCTGCCGACCGAGCGCCGCGCGGCCGAGCGCGAAATGCGCGCCGGCAGCATCGACGGCATCGTCAGCACGTCGGCGCTGGAACTGGGCGTCGACATCGGCAGTCTCGATGTCGTGGTGCTCAACGGCTATCCGGGCAGCATCTCCGCGACATGGCAGCGCTTCGGTCGCGCCGGTCGCCGGCAGCAGCCGTCGGTCGGCGTGCTGGTCGCGAGTTCCGAGCCGATGGACCAGTACGTGGTGCGGCATCCGGAGTTTTTCGCCGAGGCCAATCCCGAGCACGCGCGCATCGAACCCGACCAGCCGCTGATCCTGCTCGACCACATCCGCTGCGCGGCGTTCGAGCTGCCGTTCGTGGACGGCGACATATTCGGACCCGTCGCGCCGCTGCCGTGGCTGGAGGTGCTGGCCGAGTCCGGCGTGCTGCACCATGAAGGCGACCGCTGGGAGTGGATCGCCGACAGCTATCCGGCGCAGGCGGTCAATCTGCGCTCGGTCGCCGACGGCAACTTCGTTGTCGTCGACCGCACCGACGGGCGGCAGACGATCATCGCCGAGGTCGACTATTCCGCTGCCGCGCTCACCCTGTACGAGGGCGCGATCCACATGATCCAGTCCGAACCGTTCCAGGTGGAGCGCCTGGACTGGGAGGGCCGCAAGGCCTACGTCACGCGCACGAACGTCGATTACTACACCGACGCGATCGACTACACCAAGCTGAAAGTCCTCGACGACGAGGAACAGGCCGATGCGGGGCAGGGCAGCGCGCACATCGGCGAGGTGCACGTGGTGCGCCGCGTCTCGGGCTACAAGAAGATCCGCTTCCACACCCACGAGAACATCGGCTACGGCCCGGTGAACCTGCCCGACCAGGAACTGCACACGAGTTCGGTGTGGTGGCAGCTGCCGCAGGCGGCGCTCGACCGCGCCTTTGATGCGCGCCACGAGGCGCTGGACGGCTTTCTCGGCGCGTCGTACGCGCTGCATCTGGTCGCGCAGGTCGCGGTGATGGCCGAAAGTCGTGACCTGCAGAAGGCCGTCGGCAGCGGCGACGGCACCTGGTTCGCGACGGCCGACCAGCGCGGTCGCGGGCAGTTGCGCGACGGCGACGGCAGCAGCACCTCGATCGAGCTGCTCGGCCGCTTCGCGCCCACGCTGTATCTCTACGACAACTATCCCGGCGGCGTGGGCCTGTCGGCGCCGCTGTTCGAGCGTCGCGAGGAACTGCTGGGCAAGGCGGCGGCGCTGGTCGCCGGCTGCAGTTGCCGGGCCGGGTGCCCGGCCTGCGTCGGCCCGATCCTCGCATCCGACGAGGACGCCGAGCGCACGCCGCGTCAGCTCGCGGCGCGGGTCATCGATCTGCTGATGCACGCGCCGCAGCTGCCGGCATGAGTGCACTGGCCAAACGTCTCGGCCTGCTGCGCCGCCAGGCCGGTACCGCGCTGCCGTCGGTGACCCCGACGCCGCCGTTGCCGACGGCTGCACCGCGCGCGCAGTGGCCGCGCGCCGAGGGCGGGCGTTCGCCGGAGCAGGTGGTCGAACAGCTGCGCAAGCTGATGAAGCTGCGCGCGCCGACGCCGGCACTGCGTGCCTCCGGACCGGTCGATCGCGCGCTGCCCGGCGAGGAGATCGCGCCGGGCCTTCGCTACTACGAACAGACGGCGCCGTGGCCGCACGACGATCACGCGCTCGCGCTCCACGACATCCGACACGAGCCGGCGAAGCGCTCGGATCTGCTGGCCTTCGACACCGAGACCACCGGCCTCGCCGGCGGCACCGGCACGCGCGCCTTCATGATCGGCGCCGCGGATTTCGTCGATGGCGCGCTGCGCATCCGTCAGCTGTGCATCACCACGCTCGGCGCGGAGCGCGCGATGCTGAAGACGTTTTCGACATGGCTGCGGCCCGAAACCGTGCTGGTCAGCTACAACGGCCGCAGTTACGACCGGCCACTGCTGACCACGCGGTATCGCCTGGCGCGCTTGCGCGATCCGCTGATCGAGCTGCGTCATGTCGATCTGCTGCACCCGGTGCGGCGGCGCTATCGAGGTGTGTGGGCGAACTGCAAGCTGGCCACGGTGGAGCGTGAGCTGCTCGGCGTGCTGCGCGAGGACGACCTGCCCGGCAGCGAGGCACCTGCCGCCTGGTTGAACTATCTGCGCGGCGGCAGCGCCGACAAGCTGCGGCGCGTGGGGCTGCACAACGCGCAGGATCTGCGCAGTCTGTTCGGGTTGCTGGAGGCGATGCGCGATGCGGCCGTCGTCGACACGATGGTGGTGCCGGACGCGCCGATGGACGCGCGCGGCGACTGCGGCTTCGGCTGAGTCGATGGCCGACGGGGCCCGTCCGCGGCCCGTCGACCATCGCTGACAGGTCGCCGTCGCCCCGGTCCCGCGGTTGGCCGCGGCCCCGTGCAGATGCGCAGCGGCGCGCGGCAACGCATTCCCGGTCATGCCGCGCGCCGGCGCTTGGCGTGGGCACGCCCGCGATGTCGTGTGCGCGCGTCGCACGGTGTTCACGTGCTCCGCATCGCGCGAATGCTTGAATCGATCGGCCCAGCAGTCCCGATCCGCTCGCCGTCCGGCAGCGACCGCCCGCGTCACTCTGGAGCTTCATGGATACACGCGAACGCCGGCCCGAGATGGCCGACCCGGTGTCCCCGCGCGCAACACTGCGCGCCCGCGACGCGTTCGCGATCACTATCGGCGTCGTCGTCGGCGCCGGCATCTTCCGTACGCCTTCGCTGATCGCAGGCGCTTCGGGCAGCGAATTCGTGATGCTCGCCGCCTGGGTCGTCGGCGGCGTGCTCTCGATCATCGGCGCGCTGTGCTACGCCGAACTCGCCACCACCTATCCGCAGGCCGGTGGCGACTACACCTACCTGCGCCGGGCCTACGGCCCGCGCCCGGCGTTCCTGTTCGCCTGGGCGCGCGTGTCGGTGATCCAGACCGGTTCGATCGCGCTGCTGTGCTTCATCGTCGGCGACTACATGGCACAGCTCTACCACGTCGGCCCACTGTCATCCGCGCTCTACGCGGGCGCGGCGGTGCTCGTGCTCACGGCTGTGAACTGGCTGGGCACGCGCCAGGGCGCCACGGTGCAGGCCTGGCTCACGGTGGCGGAGATCATCGGCGTGCTGGTGATCGTCGTCGCGGGCCTGTGGTTCGCGCCTTCCGATATCGCTCCGGTGCCCGGGACGGGCGGTGACAGCGCCATCGGCCTGATTCTGGTCTTCGTGCTGCTGACCTATGGCGGCTGGAACGAGGCGGTCTACGTGACCTCGGAAGTGCGCGATGCGAAGACCTGGATGCCGCGCGTGCTGATCCTGAGCCTGATCGCGATCGCCGCGCTGTACGTGCTGGTGAACCTCGCCTACCTGCGGGTGCTCGGCCTGGGCGGCATGGCCGAACACAACGCGGTGGCGGCGGAGTTGATGGGGCGCGTGTTCGGGCCCAGTGGCGCGATCGTGATGAGCGCCATCGTCATCGCCGCTGCGCTGACCTCGGCCAACGCGACGATGATCACCGGTGCGCGCAGCGTCTATGCCGTCGGCCGGGATTTTCCGGCGCTGGGCTTCATCGGTCGCTGGGATGCACGCAGTGGAACGCCGCGCGCGGCCTTCGTCACCCAGGGCGTGCTGGCGCTCGGGCTGGTCGCGCTCGGCGCATTCGCGCGCGACGGCTTCGAAGTCGCGGTGGAATACACCGCGCCCGTGTTCTGGCTGTTCTTCCTTCTCGTGGGCATCGCGCTGTTCGTCCTGCGCCGCCGTGATCCCGACCTGCCGCGCCCGTTCCGGGTGCCGCTGTATCCGGTGCTGCCGCTGCTGTTCTGCGCCACCAGCGCGTATCTGCTGTATTCGAGTCTCGCCTACACCGGCCGCGGCGCGCTGTTCGGCGTCGGCGTGCTCGCGGTGGGCGGACTTCTGCTGCTGCTGATCAAACCGACCACACGACCCGAGGATCCCTCGCCATGAAGCCGTCCAAGAAGACCCTGCTCGCACTCGCACTCTGCGCGCCGATCCTGCTGGCCTGCGCCGACCAGGCGGTCAACGCCTATGAACCGGCCGACGGCAGCGCCGCCGCACCGGCCGATGCGTCCGTCGACACCACCCACACCGTGACCGCCGCCATCGGCGACGACGCGGCAGCCGTGACCGACGCGCCGCGTCCGTCGCGCGAGCCCGACGTGATCTACGTGCCGACGCCGGAGCCCGTGGTCGATGCGATGCTCAATCTCGCCGGCGTGCGCGAGGGCGACGTGCTGTACGACCTCGGCTCCGGTGACGGCCGCATCCCGATCGCCGCGGCCCAGCGCTTCGGTGTGCGCGGCGTCGGCATCGACATCAATCCGGTGCGCGTGCGCGAGGCGAACGCGAATGCGGAGACGGCCGGCGTGACCGATCTGGTGACGTTCAAGGAGGCCGACCTGTTCGAGGAGGACATCAGCGAGGCCACCGTGGTCACCCTGTACCTGCTGCAGAGCCTCAACGTGAAGCTGCGCCCGAAGCTGCTGGCCGAGCTCAAGCCCGGCACGCGCATCGTCAGCCACGCCTTCGACATGGCCGACCAGTGGGCGCCCGAGCAGACCCAGGAAGTCGACGGCACCCGCATCTATCTGTGGACGGTGCCCGAGCGCTGATCGTGGGCGACGCGGTGCGCTTCGACGCCCGCGTCCGATATCGCCGCCGGCCCCGTCCGGCCTGACCCGGCCACCGGCGTCGACGCCGGTGGCCTGCCGCTCCAGGAGCGCCTCATGACATCATCGGGCTTCGCCGCTTCGGTCGCTGCCGTCCTGCTGGGTGCCGCCAGCCTGCCCGCGCTCGCGGCGTCGCCGTCGTACGGCGGTGAACTGCAGGGCTTCGACTATCCGCATCCGCGCCAGACCCATGCGCTCACGTCGCAGGGGCAGGCCCTGTCCATGACCTACATGGACGTGCGACCGACCGGCGCGGGCAACGGGCGCACCGCGGTGCTGCTGCACGGCAAGAATTTCTGCGCGGCGACCTGGGAGGACACCATCCGTGTCCTGGTGGAGGCGGGCTGGCGCGTGGTCGCCCCGGACCAGATCGGCTTCTGCGGCTCGACCAAGCCGCGCGGCTACCAGTTCTCGTTCGCCCAGCTCGCGGCGAACACCCGCGGACTGCTCGATACGCTGGGCGTCGAGCGGCCCGTCCTGATCGGCCACTCGATGGGCGGCATGCTCGCCACACGGTACGCGCTGCAGTATCCGGAACACGTGGCTCGGCTGGTGCTGGTCAATCCAATCGGACTGGAAGACTGGCAGGCCGCGGGCGTGCCCTATGCGAGTACCGACACGCTGGCCGAGACCGAGCGCACGACCACGTTCGACAGCATCAAGGCCTACCAGCAGCGGGTGTAGTACGACGGCCGGTGGGCGCCGCGCTACGACCGCTGGGTCGACATGCTGGCCGGCATGTATGCCGGGCCGGACGGCGAGATCGTTGCGTGGAACCAGGCCCAGACCTCGGAGATGGTGTTCACCCAGCCGGTGGTGCACGAGCTCCCGGCGCTGCGCGTGCCGACGCTGCTGATGATCGGCGGCAAGGACCGCACCGCGCCCGGCGCCAACCGCGCAGCCTCCGAGGTGGCGGCCCGCCTGGGCGACTATCCGGTGCTCGGACGCCGCGCGGCGGAGGCGATCCCCGATGCGCAGCTGGTGGAATTTCCGGCGCTCGGCCACTCGCCGCAGGTCGAATCGCCGGACGACTTCCACGCCGCCTTGCTGCAGCACCTGTGATGCCGCGACGGAACACCATGCCCGCCTGCGATCGGGTGTTCAGACCGTGTTCTTCCGGATCCGGGTCCAGCCCCTAAACTGAACCGGTCGAAGCCGCACCGGCCATTCGCTTCTCCGGAGTCCGCTGTCCCCATGTCGTCCTGGCGTCCCCGCCTGCTGCTGTTGCTTGCCTGCGCCGTGCTCGCCGCATGCCGTCCCGCCGCCGACCCGGCGACTCCGCCCGTGGAGACGGTCGAGGTGGCGAGTCCCGAGGAGGGCGGCGCTGTCAGTACGGCGCCTCTGACCGACGAGGACATGCCCGAGGCCGCGTTGCCCGAAGCCGGGCTCGAGGCCGTGGACTGGTCCCCGATGACGCTGAGCGACGGCACCGCGTCGCTGGGCTGCGAACTGGACTATGCGAACGCCGGCGACGGCACGGTGCTCACCGAATTCGACCGCGATGCCTTGCGTGAGGCGATGTCCACGTGCGCCGAGCGCGGCGTGTTCCGGCTGCGGTTCCGCGGCCGCGTCACCCAGGAATTCACCCAGCTGATGCAGCGGCTCGCCGTGGTCGCCGACGAACTGGCGATCAACAAGCGTGTGCTCGATATCGATTCCAGTGGCGGCATGGTCGAAGAGGCGCTCCGCGCCGGCGACGTGATCGCAGAGTCCCGCTGGACGATCTGGGTGCGCGACGGCGCGGTCTGTCACAGCTCCTGCGTGTTCGTGCTGGCCGGCGGTGACACGCGGCTGATCGGCGGCCGCGTCGGCATCCACCGCATCATCCGCATGAGCTCCAGCGCGTCCACGCGTGCGGAACTCAATCGCGAGCTGCGCGCGGTCTACGGGCGCGTGCGCGACTACCTGGAGCGCAACGGCGCGGCGGTCGCGGTGGCCGATCTGATGATGGCCGTGCCCAACCGCAGCCTGCGCATCCTCACCCCCGACGAACTCAAGCTCTACGGTCTGGACGGCGTGAACCCGGCCCAGGACGATCTCGACCGGCTGCGTCTGATGCGCAAGTGCGGCCAGGATTTCGTCAACCGACGCGATGCCTACGTACGCGCGTTCGACACCACCTGCAACGCGCCCGATCGCGACGTCGAGCAGCTCGCCGCGTGCGGACTGGAGCTGCGCGGCAAGTTCGGTTTCCCGGATGCACAGTGCCCGTCGGAAAGTCCGCTGTCGGAGTTCGATCTGGTCGGCCAGATGACGGCCGCCGCCGACATCGCGAGCCGTCTGCGCATCCTGGGCGTGCCTGGCGTCGACCCCCAGTCCGCCGCCGACCCGCGTCCGACCGAGCCGACGCCCACCCGGCGCCGCGAGCGTGCATCGCCGGCATCCGCGGCCGAGGCCGCCAACGGTGCAGCGCCGCCGCGGCCGCCGAGTGACGAGACCGCGGCCGGCGACGAGACATTGATCGAAACTGGCGAAACCGCTGAAACCGCCGAGCCGGTCGAGCCCGACACCGAACGTTGAACCCGACGCGGCGCGGGCGCGCCGTCGCCGGTGCGCGCAGCCCGGGCGCAGGGCGGGCGTGCTGCGCAGTGCCTCAGTCCGCGTCGTCCTGCAGAAAGCCTCCGGACTGGCGGCGCCACAGCTGCGCATAGATGCCGTCGGCGGCGATCAGCGCCTCGTGCGTGCCTTCTTCGACGATGCGCCCGTGGTCCATGACGATCAGCCGGTCCATCGCCGCGATCGTCGAGAGCCGGTGCGCGATCGCGATGACGGTCTTGCCTTCCATCAGGCGGTAGAGGTTTTCCTGGATCGCGGCTTCGGCTTCGGAATCGAGCGCCGAGGTGGCTTCGTCCAGCACCAGGATCGGCGCGTTCTTCAGCAGCACCCGTGCGATCGCGATGCGCTGGCGCTGGCCGCCCGACAGCTTGACCCCGCGTTCGCCCACATGCGCGTCGTAGCCGGTGCGGCCCTTGGCGTCGCTGAGGGTGAGGATGAAGTCGTGGGCCTCGGCCCGCTTCGCCGCGTCGAGCATGTCGGCCTCACTGGCGTCAGGCCGGCCGTAGAGGATGTTCTCGCGCACCGAGCGGTGCAGCAGCGACGTGTCCTGGGTGACCATGCCGATCTGCGCGCGCAATGAATCCTGGGAGACGGTGGCGATGTCGACGCCGTCGATGCGGATCACGCCGGCTTCGCGGTCGTAGAAGCGCAGCAGCAGGTTCACCAGCGTGGATTTGCCCGCACCGGAGCGGCCGACCAGGCCGATCTTCTCGCCCGGCCGCACGTGCAGGTCGAGATTCTCGATCAGGCGACGGTCCTGCTGGCCGTAGTGGAATTCGACGTGTTCGAAGCGGATGTCGCCGGCGATCGCGGGCAGCGGCGCGGCGTTGGCGTCGTCGTCGACCGTCGGCGCCAGCGAGATCGAGTTGATGCCGTCGCGCACCGTGCCGATGTTCTCGAACAGTGCCGACAACTCCCACATGATCCACTGCGACATGCCGAGCATGCGCAGGGCCAGCGCCAGGCCGACCGCGATCGCGCCGGTACTGATCGCGCCGCCCAGCCACAGCCACAGACCCAGCGCCGCGACCGACGCCACCAGCAGCATGTTCAGCACGTAGTTGCAGACGTTGACCATCGTCACCAGGCGCATCTGCCGGTGCACGGTGTCGAGAAAGCCGTCCATCGCCTCGCGCGCGTAGGCCTGCTCGCGCTGCGAATGCGAGAACAGCTTGACCGTCGCGATGTTGGTGTAGCTGTCGACGATGCGGCCGGTCATCACCGAGCGCGCATCGGCCTGACGTTCGGAAATCCGGCTCAGACGCGGCACGAACACGCGCATCAGCGCCGCGTAGGCGAGCACCCAGCCGATGAAGGGCAGCATCATCCGCCAGTCGGCGGACGCGGCGACGATCAGCGCGCCGGTGAGATACACCAGCACGTAGTTGCCCACGTCCAGCAGCTTGATCACCGTCTCGCGCACCGCCAGCGAGGTCTGCATCAGCTTCGTGGCGATGCGGCCGGCGAACTCTTCCTGGAAGTACCCCATCGACTGCCGCAGCAGATAGCGGTGCACGTTCCAGCGGATCCGCATCGGGAAGTTGCCGAGCAGGGTCTGGTGGATGATCAGCGAGCTCAACAGCGTGAGCAGCGGCAGTGCGACGAGCACCAGCACCGCCATCGCGACCAGTCGCCCGCCTTCGACCTGCATGAAGGTGGCGGGCGTCTGCGCGGCGAGCTTGTCGACCAGCGAGCCGACGTAGGCGTAGAGCACCACCTCGGCGATCGCGATCGATGCCGTGAACAGCGCCATCAACAGCAGCCACTTGCCGCTGCCGCGGACGTAGTGCATGCAGAACGCGAACAGCGTCGTCGGCGGCTGCGACGGCGGGGCGGGCGGGAAGGGATCGATGCGGCGTTCGAACCAGCGGAGCATGGCGGACCTTGCTGCACCGCCGACGAGGCGGCGGCGGTGGGGGGGAAGAGTGAATGCGTATTGTCGGCGATGCGCAGCCGCCGCGCGTCGGGCTCAGGGCACGTCGAGCACGATCCGGCCCAGATGGTGGCCGGCCAGTGCCTGCGCCGCTCCGGCGATCTGCGACAGCGGCAGGCGCGTGCCCAGATGCAGATGGAAGGGACCGCGCTCGATCGCACGGCACGCGGCGTGGACGTGCGCGGCGCCGGCGCGGGCGCCGAAGCCCGTGGCCGCGATGTCGGCCCGGATAGGAGGCGGACGCACGCCGTGCGGCCATGCGATGCGGCCGCCCGGACGCAGGGTGGCCACGACGGTCTCCGCGATGCGCGGGACGTCAGCCGTCAGCAGCGCTGCGTTCAGGCCCTCCGGCGCGAAGATGCGCAGGGCCGCGGCCAGATCGTGCCGCCGGCCGTCGATCGCCATGTCCGCGCCGAGGCGCTCGGCCAATGCCTGTCCGTCGCGGTGGGACGCCACCGCCAGCACGCGGCCGCCGCGCAGCCGGGCGAACTGCAGCGCCATGTGGCCGATGCCGCCGCTGGCGCCCAGGACCAGCACGGCGTCGCCGGGGACGATCCGCAGCGCGGCGTCCACCGCGTGCATCGCCAGCCCGCCGTCGACCGGCAGCGCCGCGGCCTGCTGCAACGGAAGCCCGGCCGGCACCCGCCACAGGAGATCGGCGTCGACGAGCGTGAACTGGGCATGGAAACCGTGCCCGGGCCGGCGCGCCAATACCAGGCCGCAGACCCGGTCGCCCTCACGGAACCGGTGGACGTCCGCGCCGACCTCGACCACCGTGCCGGCGCCCTCGGAGCCGCCGACGAAGGGCACTGTCGACGCGCCGGCGGAGCCGAGCCGGCCCTCGCGCTCGAGCACGTCCCAGTGGCCGAAACCGGCCGACAGCACGCGCACCAGCACCTGGCCCGGTCCCGGCACCGGAATCGGCGTCTCGATCGCGCTCCAGGCCGAAGCGTCCCCGTTCCGGGTCACGGCGACGGCCGTCATCGTCTCCGGCGCGGTGTCGGCTGCGCCGGCATCGTCCGGTGCAGGCGGGGCGGACGCGGCATCGAGCGTCATCGGAAATCCTGTGGCTTGCGGTCGGGAGCGACGGAGGTTAGAACCTCAACATTGATTGAGGTCAAGCGGGGCGAATGCAATGGCGGCGGTGGACGAGGCGCTTTCGGTGGGCGAGCTTGCGGCGCGCAGCGGTGTCGCGGTCTCGGCGCTGCACTTCTACGAACGCCAGGGCCTGTTGCGAAGCAGCCGCAACGCGGGCAACCAGCGCCGCTACGGGCGCGATGTGTTGCGCCGGGTCGCGGTGATCCGTGTGGCCCAGCGCGCGGGCGTGCCCTTGGCCGAGATCCGGGCGGCGCTGGACACGCTTCCCGACGCGCGCACGCCCACGCGTGAGGACTGGAGCCGCCTGTCGCAGCGCTGGCGCAGCGCACTCGATGCGCGCATCGCCCAGCTGAGCGCGCTGCGCGAACAGCTCGACGGCTGCATCGGCTGCGGCTGCCTCTCGCTCAGGCAATGCCCGCTGCGCAATCCCGACGACATCGCCGCGGCGCGGGGCCCGGGCGCGCCGTATCTGGAGCGGTGAGTTCGGGGTTGGGGATTGGGGATTGGGGATTCGGGATTGGGAAGAGCAGCTCTCCTCGAGTCACCGGCGGTGCGTGGACGGCCGGGCGACGCCGCTTTCCGACCTGTGGTCCGCGAGAGGGATCGACTTCCGACGGTCGAATGGCGCGGCATCGCAGCGCCTTCCGGACGTGTTCCGAGACCCCCTTTCACCGGATTCTGGGCTGGCTCCATGCAGTGCCGGGTTCGCGCCGGGGCCGTGCATGTGCGAAGGCCTGCCGAGCCGCGGCGGAGGCGCCATCCGGGCCGAGGCACCGGCGTGTCTGCGCGCAGACGGACCGAGTGCACGCGGCATAGGGCACCGCTGTCGGCCTGTCGCTCTGTCGCACGTGCGCGGCGGGTGTTGCAGTCAGCGGCAAGCGGTGCGAGCGGCCGCCAGGCTCACTCGGCGAGGTGCACCGGCACGGCCGCCCGTTCGCCGGGTTCGGCCTCGAAGAACGGTGCCGGCCCGATGCCGGCGATGCGGGCCACCACGAGATCGGGCACGCGTTGCACCGTGTCGTTGAGGTCGCGCACCGCGCCGTTGTAGAAGCGGCGCGCGTACTGCAGGTTGGCTTCGACCTCGACCAGATCGCGCTGCAACTGCAGGAAGTTCGCACTCGCCGCGAGGTCGGGGTAGGCCTCCCGCAGGGCCAACAACCGTCCGATCCCGGCGGATAGCGCGGGTTCGATCGCCGCGAGCGCGGCCGGTTCGTGCAGCCCGTGGGCGCGATCGCGCAGGGAGGTCACGGCCTCCAGCGTGCCGCGTTCGTGGTCGGCATAGGCCGACACGGCGCGCGCCAGGGCCGGCACCAGATCGTGACGCCGCATCAGTTGCACGTCGACGTCGGCCCAGGCGGTCCGCACCTGGTTGCGCCGCGTGACCAGTCGGTTGAAGACCATCACGGCCCAACCCAGGAGCAGGGCGGCGACGCCGGCTGCCACCAGCGCGATGCTCATGTCGCGTCCTCGTGCGGAACTGCGCGGTGTGCGGGTCGAAGGCGGCGGCTCATGCGGCCGAGAATACCGCGGCGCGCGGGGCAGGATGCCGGTCCCGGTCCCCCGGCGGCCTCGCTTGCCCACGGTCCGCCGCCGCGTACACTCGGTGCCCTCATTGTCGCAGCAGGAGTGTTGTCCGTATGAAGTCCCTCCGCATCCCGATGTCGGTCGCGTTGCTGGCCGCCGTCGCTTCCACCGCCGTCGCCCAGCAGCCGACGCCGGCCCCTGCACCGGCGGCTGCTGCCGCGCAGACGCCGCTCACGCCGGAACAGCAGGCCCAGGTCGAGCGCCAGAACGCCGAGATGGGCGCGGCGGCTCAGCAGGTGCTGCAGATGATCGACGCCGACCGCGCCGGCGAGGTCTGGGACGGCGCATCGCAGACGATGAAGTCGGCGGTCGATCGCGACACCTTCATCCGCCAGCTCGCCGCCGACCGCGGCCAGCTCGGCGCCGCGACGCGGCGCGATGCGCCCGCGGTCAGCCGCTCGCAGTTCCAGGCCGGCGAGTCGGTCCCGGCCGGCATCTACATCAATGTGGCGTTTCCGACCACGTTCGCTGCGCAGCCGCAGCCGATCCGGGAGCTGGTGTCCTTCCGCCTCGACGAGGACCGCACCTGGCGAGTCTCGGGTTACAGCGTGCGCTGAGATCGCACGCACGCCGATTCGCGGCGCGCGTGCGGATCAGCCCATCGCGCGCACGTGAATCGAATGCTCGCCCAGCGTGACCGTCTGGCCTGCGCGGATCTTGCAGGTCTTGCGCAGTTCCACCGCGCCGTCGACCCGGACCGCCCCGCTGGCCACCAGCATCTTTCCAGCACCGCCGCTGTCGCACAGGCCGACCAGCTTCAACAGCTGGTTGAGTTCCACGTGCTCGCTTTCGAGTGGAAATTCGATCTCGGCCATCGGCGTTCTCGCGGGTCGGCCGTGCATTATCGGCCATGGCGACGTCGCCATGGCCGATCGCCGACTCGCAACGAACGTCACCGGACACCTGTGTACCCGCAGCCAGCCACGGTGCGTTACCGTGGCCGCGATGCCATCAGGAGGCCGCGGATGCCAGTCGATCCGTTTCGCGTGATGCAGAGATCTCGACCGTGATGCCAGCGCCGCTCCCCGCCGACGAGGAGGCGCGCCAGGCCACCCTCGACGCGTACCGGATTCTCGACACCGGGCGCGAGGCGATCTACGACGACCTCGTCGCGATCGCGGCGGCGATCTGCGATGTCCCGATGGCTGTCATCTCGCTCATCGATCGTGATCGGCAATGGTTCAAGGCCGCACACGGCGTGGACGGCGACTCCACCTCGCGCGAAGTGGCGTTCTGCGCGCACGCCATTCTGAATCCGTCCGAGACGATGATCGTGACCGATGCGTCCCGGGATCCGCGTTTCAGCCTCAATCCGCTGGTCACGGATACACCGCGCGTCCGCTTCTACGCCGGCGCACCGATGCGGGCGACCAACGGGCAGCCGATGGGCACGGTCTGCGTGCTCGACGACCGCCCGCGGGAGCTCGCGCCGCAGCAGCGCACCGCGCTCGAGGCCTTGTCGCGGCAGGCGTCGCGCCTGATGGAACTGCACCGCGTGAGCTGGGAGCTGCGGCATCAACTGGAGGAGCGTGGCTGGTACGAGCAGCAACTGCTCCACTACCAGCGGGAGCTGGAACAGCAGAATTCGGATCTCGAAGCGCAATCGCTGACCGACCCGCTGACCGGCCTGGCCAATCGCCGTGCGTTCTCGCGCACGCTGGATCAGGCGATCACCCAGGCCCATGCGCTCGGCGACCCGCTGTCGGTGGCGATCGTGGATATCGACCACTTCAAGTCGATCAATGACCTGCACGGTCACGCCGAGGGCGACCGCGTGCTGCAGTCGCTGGGGGAAATGCTGCTGTCGGCCGAGGCGGCGCGTGGTCGCCTCGCGCGCTTCGGCGGCGAGGAATTCGTCTGGCTGCTGCCGGGCCGCGCGCTCGACCAGGCGGTGCGGGAATCCGAGCATCTGCGCGAAGCGGTCGCGGCCATGCCCACGGGGTTGCCGGTGACGATCAGCATCGGCGTCGCGGCGCTCGAGCGGGACGAAGACGCCTCGTCGCTGCTCGCACGCGCCGACCAGGCGCTGTACACGGCCAAGCGCGAGGGCCGCGATCGGGTGTGCGCGCTGTCCTGAGGCGGCCGCGTGCAGCGACGACACGTGCATCCGTCGCAGGCGGCCTCCGTCGATCACCGGAGGCGACGCGTCAGTCGGTGATCCGCTTGGACTCGCCGGCGGCGAGATTCTCCGCATGCGTGATCCGCTGTGGCCGCGCGAGCAGCGGATACAGCAGCACCGCGGCCAGAATGATGGCGACGCCGACGTAGAACCGGGGCGACAGCTCGCGCTGTTCGCCCAGCAGCAGGATCGCCAGAGCGATCGCGTAGACGGGCTCGAGATTCACTGCCAGCTGCGCGGCGAATGCGCTCATGTGCCGCAGCGCCACAAGCGACAGGGCGAAGGGCAGCAGCGTGCAAGCGAACGCGAGCAGCAGCAGCAGATAGGCGCCATCCTGCAGGCCGGGCAGCACCAGCAGGCTGCCGGCGAACGCCGGAAACAGCAGCGGCATCAGCGGCGCGAGCAGGGTGAGGGTCAGCGTGCCGGCGCCGAGTTCAAGGGCGGTGACGGTCAGCGGATCCGCGCGTTCGACCAGCCGCTTGTTGAGCGAGCCGAAGCACGCGACGAACACCGCCGACAGGGCGCCCACGGCCACACCGATGCGCATGCCGTCGGGAATGCCGCCGACCACCAGCGCCACGCCCGGCAGCACCGCCACGCCGAGGGCCAGTTCGCGCCACGAGAAGCGGCTGCGCGCGACCAGCGGCTCGATCAGGGCGACGAAGACCGTCGCCAGCGCCATGCAGGTGGCCGCGACCGAGGCGTTGGCCAGCTTCACCGCGCCGTAGAACGTGAGCCAGTGCAGCGCGACCAGCGCACCGACGCCGGTGTAGGCCAGCAGCAGGCGCGGGGGCATCGCGCGCAGGCCGCGCCACACGCGCGGCACCAGCATCAGCACCGCGGCCACCAGCAGCATCCGCCACCACACAAGCGGCAGCGCGGGCAGGGTGATCAGCTTGCCGAGGATGGCGGTGAAGCCCCACAGCAGGACGCAGACATGGATCTGCCAATGGGCTTTGGCGACGGGCGTCATCGGCGGGGAGTCGGAGGGGGGCGCGCATTATCCACGGCGCGTACGGGTTCCGGCGGTGCGCGCCGCGCGGCGTCCTATAGGCCGCGATCCGCCGAGCGCCCGACGGGAACTTCGGCCTGGCTGCGGCGCTGCTGCGCGCGTCCCAGCCACAGACCGAGCGCGGCCCACACCAGCGCCAGCGGCACGACCACGCTGACCAGCCCGCCCAACGCCAGACCGAGACGGCCGAGCAGGCCTTCGGTCTGCGCGCCGACGACATCGCCGACCCGGTAGACGAACGTATCGATGAAGGCCTTGGCCTTGTACTTGTCCTCGCGGCCGACCACGGTGAACAGGGCTTCGCGCGCCGGGCGCGTCAGGCCGCGCTGTATGGCGCGGTTGGTCGCCTCGAGCAGGATCAGCACCACGAACGAGCCGTAGATCGCCAGTCCGAGAAACCCGGCCGCCATCGCGATCGGCAACAGTGCCAGCGCCACGCCCAGCCCCAGCCGCCGGATGATGTGCCCGGTCAGCGTGACCTGCAGCACCAGCACTGCGACCTGGGTCCACATGTCGATGCTGCCGAGCAGGCCGGTGCGCGCATCGAGATCGGTTTCGGCGGCGGCCACCATCTGCAGCCGGGTGAAATAGATGAAGGTCGCGACCACCGTCATGATGACCACGTAGCCGGCGATGCCCATCAGATAAGGCGATGCGAACACGGCGCGGAACCCGGCCCAGGCGCTGCCGCCGATCCGGTCGTGTTCTGTCCCGGCCTCCGGCGTCGTCGCTCCGGCCGGGGCCTCGATGTGCCGGTCCGGCTGCACGCGTACCAGCAGCCAGGCCAGGCCGATGGCGAGTGCGAGGAAGCCGCAGGCCAGCGGCAGCAGGGTCGCGGTGCCGAGCGGCTCGGCGAGCCGCGCGGCCAGCCAGGGGCCGAAGATTGCGCCCAGGGTGCCGCCGACTGCGATCAGCGCGAAGAAGCGCTTGCCCTGGTCGCTGCTGAACCGGTCCGCGAGCAGGGCCCAGAACACCATCGTCACGAACAGGTTGAAGACGCTGAACCACACGTAGAACACCTGTCCGCTGCGCGCGCCGACGGCGTCCGGTGCGAACACCAGCAGCGCCCAGAAGCCGAGCAGGCTCAGGATGAAGAAGCCGTACGACGCCGAGATGAAGGAGAGGCGACGCAGCCGGCTCACCAGCCATCCGAAGAGCGGATTCACCAGCAGGGTGACGACTGCTGTCCCGATGAACAGCCAGCGCACGCTGTCGAGCCCGCGCTCCATGCCGAGCGCATCGCGCGCCGGGCGCAGCATCATCAGTGCGGTCAGGATGCAGAAAAAGAACGCGCCGGCGATCGCCACCGGGGCGATCTCGCTGCGGCGGAGGTTGAAGAACGCCGAAATCCCTGGAGCCATCGTGCGCGCCTCAGCCGACGTGCGCGGCCCGCGCGCTGGAAATCCGACGGTTCGCGGGCGCCGCGAGCGAGATGAGCCCCAAGACGGCGGAGGCGCTGGCGGTCGTCAGGCGGCGTGGTGACGGCATGGGCGGTTCCAGCGTCCGAGGGTGTGTCCGATCATAGGGGCGCCGGCCGGCGGCGGCGATCGCGGCATTCGGATGCGCGAACGGGCGCCCCTGAGGCGCGCGGCAGAGTACGCTGTCGCACCGGTCCAGCCCTGTGCCGGTGAGGGTGCAGGATGCACAGCGCGACGCCGACTGAAGTTTTCCGGCGCCGGGTCGATCTAGGGGTGTGCAGAACGACGGACGCGAGATGGCGCTGGACGAACGAAAGCTGGCGGTCTCGGATCTGAGGACAGGCATGTATGTCTGTCGGCTCGACCGCGACTGGGAGGGCACGCCCTTCCTGCTGCAGGGCGTGCAGGTCGAGTCCCAGGACGACATCGACACGCTCGCGCGCCTGTGCGCCTACGTTTACATCGACCTCGAACGTGGTATCGGGCCGCTGGAGCTCGGCCTGCTGGCCCTCGATGGGGCCGATGGGCCCGCACCGGCCGCGGCTTCGCCCGCCACGCTTCAGGACGCCGACATCCGCGCCCTCCAGGGATCCACCCGGTACCCCGAGCAGGTCGGGTTCGAGGAGGAACTCGCCGACGCACGTGAGGCGCATGCGCGCGCGGCCGCGTTCGCCGCCCGGGTACTCGACGACGTCCGCAGCGGGCGCCCGCTTTCGCCCGACGCCGTGCGCGAGGCGGTCGAGCCGATGGTGCGCAGCCTGGTACGCAATGCCGATGCGTTCCTGTGGCTGGACACGCTGCGCGCCCGCGGCGGCCATGAATATGCCCATGCGCTCGGCTGCAGCGCGCTGGCGGTCGCGTTCGGACGGCACGTCGGATTGCCCGAGCATTTGCTGATCGACCTGGCGAGCGGCGCCCTGCTGCTCGATATCGGCAAGTTGCGTGTGGATCCCGACCTGCTCACGACGCCCGAGACCTACAACGATGCGCAAGCGCGCGCCATGCAGGCCCATGTGGGCCATGCGCTGGCGCTGCTGGACGAGAGCGGCGCGGTGCCCGGGCATGTACGTGACATGGTGCGCACGCACCACGAGCATCTCGACGGCACCGGCTATCCCGCGCGGCTGTCCGGAGATGCGATCCCGCTGCTCGGCCGGATCGCCGCGGTGGTCGACGCCTACGACGCGATGACCAGCGACCGGCCGCATCGTCGCGCACTCGGTCAGCACGTGGCGCTGCAGATGCTCTACCGGGACCGCGGCAGCCGGTATGCCTCCGAGGTGGTGGAGCAGTTCATGCAATGCATGAGCGTGTACCCGATCGGTTCGCTGGTGGAATTGAGCACGGGCGAGGTCGCGATCGTCATGGCGCAGAATGCCGCGCGCCGGCTGCAGCCGCGGGTAATGGTGCTCACCGCCCCGGACAAGCGGGTGCTGCAGCAGTTCAACAGTCTCGATCTGATGGTCCGTGCGCACAGCGACGATCCGGTGCGCATCCTCGCTCCGCTGCCGCCCGGCGCCCACGGGCTCGATCCGGTGGCGCTGTTCCTGTGAGCGGCGACACGCGATGCTGAACCGGGCGCAGGCCTTCGACGCGCTGGCGCGTCTGCTCACGCAGGTGGCTGGCGACGCGCCGGCGGCCGTGCTGCTGGTGCGGGTCCAGCGCATGCGCGATATCGAGCTGTCGTTCGGCTACGAAGTGGCCGAGTCCCTGGCCCACGAACTCGAACGGCGCCTGCGCGACGTACTGCGCCCGGGCGACACGCTCGTGCGCACAGGCGAATCGGACCTGCTGGTGCTGTTGCCGCATCTGCACGGCCGGGCCCACGCGGCGCTGGCGGCAGCGAAAATCGTGCGTGCGCTGCAGGCGCCGGTTTCGACCGCGACGGGGGACGTGCATCCGCTCGTGCTCGTGGGGGGCGCGCTCTGCCCGGAGGATGGCGATACCCCCGAGCTGCTGTGCCGGCGGGCGGACCGCGCCTGCGACGATGCCGCCGTCAACGTCGAACGCGTGGCGTTCTGGCGTGCGCCTCCGATTCCGCTCGAGGCCGTGCAGGCGGCCCTGCGCGCCGCGATCACCGCCAACCAGCTGCAGTTGCACCTCCAGCCCATCCAGCGCATGGCGGACGGGCGCATCGTCAGCTACGAGGCCCTGTCGCGCTGGACACACCCGGTGCTCGGCGCCGTGCCACCGGCGCTGTTCATCGGCGTGGCCGAGCGCAGCGGCCAGATCGTCGACCTCACGCGTTGGACTCTCAACGTGGGATTGCGCCATCTGGCCGAACTGCGCCGTGTCGATCCGGAGGTCCGGCTCGCCGTCAATCTGTCGGTGGAGGTGCTGCAACTGCCGGGCTTCGTCGATCAGGTGTTCGATCTGATGCGCCTGTGGTGCGTGCCTCCGAACGGCCTGATGCTGGAAGTCACCGAGAGCGCACTGATGCGCGACGTGGGCCAGTGCGAGCGGCTGCTCGCCGCATTGCGGGCCGGCGGCGTGCGCGTGGCGATCGACGATTTCGGCACCGGCTATTCGTCGATGGCCTATCTGCACCGTCTGCCGGTGGACACGCTCAAGATCGACCGCAGTTTCATCCAGGAAATGGCGACCGATGCACGCGCCCGGCGGCTGGTGGGCACCATGATCGAGCTCGCGCACCATCTGGGTCTCGGCGTGGTCGCCGAGGGCGTGGAAACGCCCGAATCGCTCGCGCAGCTGTCCGCGCTGGGCTGCGATCACATCCAGGGCTATCTGATCGGTCGGCCCGCCGCGGCCGAGGACGTGGTGGCGGCGGCTCTCGCATCCGTCGCAGCGGTGTCCCCCGGTCGTTGACGGGTGACGGGCGCTGCAGCTCGCATCCGCGCGCCACGGCGGACGGCGCGCGCTAGCGCAGCCGTGCCGCTACGCTGTCCCAGCTCACCAGTTGCCAGAACGCCTCGAGGTAGCGCGCCCGGTTCTCCCGATAGTCGGGATACGCCGCGTGTTCCCACATCGAGGCCGCCAGCAGGGGCGTATCGTCGCCCGTGACCGGGGTGGCAGCGTTGGCCGTCGATACGATTCCCAAGCGGCCGTCGGCGCGTTGCACCAGCCACACCCAACCTGCACCGAAGTGACGCAGCGCGATCGTATCGAAGCGCTGGCGCAGCGCGGCCACGTCGCCGAAATCGCGCGCCACGGCCTCGGCCAGGGCGCCCTTCGGCGCGCTGCCGCCGGCGGCTGCCGGACGCAGCGAGTGCCAGTAGAAGATGTTGGCCCAGGCCTGCGCGGCGTTGTCGAACAGCGCGCCCTGGGCCTTGCGCACGATGACGTCGAGCGACGCATCGTCGAGTTCGGTACCCGCGATCAGCGCATTCACCCGCTCGATCAGCGCGCGCTGGTGATGGCCGTGATGATGGTCGAGCGTGTCACCGGAGAGGTGCGGCTCGAGTGCGGTACGGTCGTAGGGAAGGGCGGGCAGGTCGAGAGGCATTGGGGAAGACGTCCTGTGCGCCGCTGTCGGTCGCGGCAACGCGATAGAATGTCGCGATTCTAACCCTGACCCCCGCCGGCTCCGCTGCGGCGCGGTGGTCATGCAGGAGTGGTATCCGTGTCGATCCTCGAACGCATCCAGGCCGAAATCGACGGCCATGCCGTCGTGCTGTTCCTGAAGGGCACCCCGCGGTTTCCGATGTGCGGATTCTCCGCCCGTACGGTGCAGGCGCTTCACGATGCAGGTGCGCGTGACTACCGCACGATCAACGTGCTCGAGGAGCCGGAGATCCGCGCCAACCTGCCGCGCTTCTCCAACTGGCCGACGTTCCCGCAGCTGTTCATCCATGGGGAACTGATCGGCGGCTGCGACATCACGCTGGAGCTGCACGAATCCGGCGAGCTCGCGCGCATGGTGGCCGAGGTGCTGCAGGCGTGAGCGTGGCGCTGCCGGAAGCCCCGGTGGCCGCAGGGCCGCTGGCCGGGCGTGTCGTGCTGGTGGTCGGCGCGCACGGAGGGCTCGGCGAAGCGGCCGCATTGGCCTGTGTGCAGGCCGGCGCCACGCCGGTGCTGCTCGGCCGCAAGGTGCCCCGGCTCAACCGGTTGCACGACCGGCTGCAGGCGGCCGGCGGCGCGCCGGTGTTGTATCCGCTGGATCTGGAAGGTGCGTCGCCCGACGATTACGCCGATCTGGCCGCACGCATCGAGGCGGCGTTCGGTCGGCTCGACGGCGTGCTGCATGTGGCGGCGCACTTCTCCGGGCTCACGCCGCTCGAACACACGGACCCCGCCGCGTTCGCACGCGCGCTGCACGTCAACCTCACCGCGCGCTGGTGGTTGACCCAGGCCTGCCTGCCTTTGCTGCGCCGGGCCGACGACAGCGCGGTGGTGTTCGCGATCGACGATCGCGCCCGCAGTTCGGGTGCGTACTGGGGCGGCTACGGAGTGGCCCAGGCAGGTCTCGAGGCGCTGGTGCGGATGCTGCATGCAGAGCTGTCGCGCTCGCCGGTGCGGGTGAGCGGCCTGCAGCCACCGCCGATGCGCACGTCGCTGCGCGCCCGCGCGCACGTGGAAGAGGACGACCGCATCGCGCGTGATCCCGGCGATGTGGCCGCGGCCTGCATCACCCTGCTGGCGCCCGAAGGCGCAGCCCACCGCGGCCAGATCTGGTCGCCTTCTTCCGGTCTGTCCGCATGACGATCGCGTCCGCCGCGCTGCTGCTGTTCCTGATCCTCGACCCGCTGGGCAACATCCCGGTGTTTCTGAGCATGTTGCGGCGCCTGTCGCCGCAGCGGCAGCGCATCGTCCTCGCGCGCGAACTGCTGATCGCCCTGCTGGTGCTGATGGCGTTCCTGTGGGCCGGCAAGTACGCGCTCGAGGTCATGCACCTGCGGCAGGAGTCGGTTGCGATCGCCGGGGGCATCGTGCTGTTCCTGATCGGCATCCGCATGATCTTTCCGCCGCAGGGCGGCCTGATGGGCGAGATCCCGGACGGCGAGCCCTTCATCGTGCCGATGGCGATTCCGCTCGTCGCCGGCCCGTCGGGCATGGCGGCGGTGATGCTGATGGGCAGCAACGAACCCGATCGCCTCGGCGAATGGAGCCTTGCGCTGCTGATCGCCTGGGGCGCGACCGCGGCCATCCTGTTCTCGGCGACGTACCTCTACAAGCTGCTCGGCCTGCGCGCACTCACCGCGATCGAGCGCCTGATGGGCATGCTGCTCGTCGCGATCTCGGTGCAGATGCTGCTCGATGGGCTGGTCGGTTTCCTGCGTGGCGCCGGGGCAGGCTGAGCGCATGACCGTGCCGCGACAAGGACTTGGCAGCCACTTCTGCGAACACGGATAAAAGCCAGTCAGCTCAGTGACTTGCGTAGCATGGCCAATGTCACGGCACTGTCATTTCCGCGGCTTACCATGTTAACCTGTTGTTAACCCGGCGCGCCCGCATGCCACCGGCCGGGTGCCCATCTTTCGTTCCACGTCCTGAATGTCGCTCGCCGCGAGGCGTCGACGCACTCCACGCACCGAGGCTTACACCCATGACTCACATGCACCGCGCCCGACTTTCCAAGCTGTCGCTCGGCCTGATCGTCGCACTCGCCGCTGCCCCCGCGTTCGCGCAGAGCACCTCCGCCGGTGTCGGCGGCCAGGTCACCGGCGCAGGGGGCCAGCCCGTCGCGGGCGCCGAAGTCACCATCGTCCACACCGAGTCGGGCACGGTCAGCCGCGCCACCACCGATGCCAGCGGCCGCTACAACGCCCGCGGCCTGCGCGTGGGTGGCCCGTACACCATCACGGTCACCAAGGCGGGCGAGGGTACGCGCACCGAGGACAACGTGTATCTGAACCTCAACCAGGTCAACACCGTCAACACGGCGCTGACGGGTGACATGACCACGCTGCAGACGGTCACCGCGACGGCGATCGGCGGTGGTTCGGAGATCTTCAGCGCGAACAAGATGGGCACCGGCACCAACGTCACCAGCGCCGAGATCGAGGCACTGCCGTCGATCAGCCGCACGCTCCAGGATTTCGCGCGCCTCGATCCGCGCGTCTCGCAGACCGACAAGGCCCGCAACGAGATCTCGATCGGTGGCCAGAACCCGCGTTACAACGCGATCCGCGTCGACGGCATCAACAGCGGTGACACCTTCGGCCTGGAGTCCAACGGTCTGGCCGCCCCGCGTCAGCCGTTCTCGATGGACACCATCGACGAGATCGCCGTGGACGTCGCCAACTACGATGTCACGATCACCGGCGGCGTCGGCGGCGTGATCAACGCGGTCACCAAGTCCGGTACCAACAACTTCAGCGGCACGGTCTACGGCATCTACCGCGACAACGACTGGTCCGGCAAGAACCAGAACGACATCCGTCCGGTGCTGTTCGACAACGAGACCACCTACGGCCTGACGTTCGGCGGCCCGATCATCAAGGACCGCCTGTTCTTCTTCGCCAACTACGAGAAGTACACCGGCAAGGAGCTGTTCATCGGCAACTCCAGCTTCGGTCCCACCGGTTCGGGCGCCAGCAATATCGTCGGTATCTCGCAAGGCGACATCGATCGCGTCATCGGGATCGCCCGCAACACCTGGGGCTTCGATGCGGGCTCGCTGGCGCTTCCTGCGCTCGATACCGAGTCCGAGGAGTACGGACTGAAGATCGACTGGAACATCAACGACAACCATCGCGCGAGCTTCCGCTATGCGAAGTCGGAACAGAACCAGGCGTATCTGCAGGGCTTCGGCAACACCTCGCTCGCGCTCAACACGTACCACTACATCAAGAACTACGAAGTCGAGACGTCGACCGCGCAGCTCTTCAGCGACTGGAGCGACATCTTCTCGACCGAGATGAAGGTCTCCTACCGCGACTACTTCGTGCCGCGCGTGCCGCTGGCCGATCTGCCGGCGATCTCGGTCCGCATCGGCAACAACACGCTGAACCTGGGCACGGAAGAGAACACCCACGTCAACGCGGTCGGCACCAAGACCTGGAACGGCTTCTTCGCCGGGAACCTGTTCCTCGGTGATCACACCGTGAAGTTCGGCTTCGACTACGAAGACAACGACATCTACAACCTGTACGGTCGCCGCCTCAATGGCGTCTACACCTTCGACAGCATCGACGCCTTCCAGGCGGGCAACGCCAGCCGATATCAGCTCTTCTATCCGCGTGACGGCGTGCGCGACAACATGGCGGCCGTCTTCGGTCTGAAGAACGTCGGCCTGTTCCTGCAGGATTCGTGGGCGATCAACTACAACCTGACCCTGAACCTCGGGGTGCGCTACGACGAGCCGCGCGTCAGTGGTTCGCCGTTCTACAACCCGCGTGCGTTCGAGCAGTTCGGCTTCGACAACAGCCAGACGATCGACGGCAACGGGCTGTTCCAGCCGCGCGCCGGCTTCAACTACACCTTCGACAGTGATCGTCCCACCCAGCTGCGCGGCGGCGTCGGCCTGTTCCAGGGTGCGGCCGCGAGCGTGTGGCTGTCGAACGGCTTCTCGAACTATGGTCGTGACGCGTACGTCGACTACCTTTTCTCCAACGGTTTCAGCGGGTTCAACGCGGATCCGGCGGCCCAGTGCGCACTCGTGAGCCAGAATGGTCGCCCGTGCCCGCCGACGACGGCGAACAGTGGCGCCGAAGCGATCGACTTCATCGATCCGGATCTCGGTCAGCCGGCTGTCTGGAAGGCCAACCTTGCATTCGACACCGAGCTGCCGTGGTGGGGCGTGGTCGCGTCGGCCGAGGGCGTCTGGACCCAGGTCAAGGAAGCGATCTATTACCAGGAACTCAATCTCGGCGACGCCACGCGTACGGGCCAGGATGGCCGCGCGCTTTACTACAACGCTGCCGGCTACAACAGGTCCTGTTTTGGAGTCAACGGCACGCCGATTGCCAGCGCTGCGGGTGTGGCTGCGGGTTGTTCCCGTGTGACGGGTGCTGATGCGCAAGGCCGACCGACATATGCAACCCTGGTTGACACCCGTTCTCTTCGCGACCGCGACTTCACCAACGTGATCATTGCGCGTCCGACCGACGAAGGTGAGAGCCAGCAGTACACGTTTGCGCTCAACAAGCCCTTCAACGACAGCGACTGGTCGTGGCAGCTGGCGTATACCTACACCTATGCCACCGAAGTCAGCGCGCTGACCAGCTCGACCTCCGGTTCGCAGCTGGGCAACACCGCGGTGTTCCAGGCGAACGAGGCCGTGGCGTCGCGTTCGAACTACGAGATCCGCGACCGTTTCTCGGCCGCACTGAGCTGGCGCCGTGCGTTCTTCGGTGACAACAACACGTCGATCGCGATGTTCTACGAAGGCCGTTCGGGTCGTCCGTTCAGCTACACCTTCGACAACGACGCCAACGGCGACGGCCGCCTCAACGATCTGCTCTACATCCCCACCGGCCCCGGCGACGTCCACTTCGGCTCGGCGGCGGAAGAGGCGGCGTTCTGGGCGTACGTCGATGGCGACGAGTACCTGCGTTCGCACAAGGGCCAGATCGCCGGCCGCAATGCCGCGCGCAATCCGTGGGTCAACCAGTTCGACATTCGCATCTCGCAGGAATTCCCGGGCTTCTTCAACGGCAACAAGGCTGAAGTCGCGCTGGACATCCTCAACGTCGGCAACCTGATCAACAAGGACTGGGGCCGCATCGAGGAAGTCGGCTTCCCGGCGATGAAGGGCATCGTCGAATACGGTGGTATCGGGCCGGACGGCAAGTACGTCTACCGCTTCAATACGCCGGACGCGGCGAATATCTACGATGATCGCGGCGTCTCGCGCTGGGCTGCGCAGCTCAGCTTCCGCTACAAGTTCTGATCCCGGATCGGACACGTGACACGCGAAACGGCCGGGGCAACCCGGCCGTTTCCGTTTGTGCGGACGGCTGCGCTACAGTGCCGCACCTACGAAAACAGCAGAAGAAGAACAGGATGAGCAACGAGAGCGGAGCGGCGACGGCGCTGCCCACAGTGAATGCCTACGTCTACCCGCGCGGCGGGCTGGACATCCTCTCGCGCGAGGAAGTGGCACGGCTGAAGGATGCCTCCAGCGGCGGCATGCACGATCTGCTGCGCCGCTGCGCGCTGGCGGTGCTGACCAGCGGAAGTGCATCCGACGATCCGCGCGCGGCGCAGGAGCTGTACCCCGATTTCGACATCCAGGTGCTGCAGCAGGACCGCGGCATCCGGATCGAGCTGGCCAACGCGCCTGCGATGGCGTTCGTAGACGGCCAGATCATCCGCGGCGTCGCCGAGCTGCTGTTCGCGGTCGTTCGTGATCTCGCCTACACCGCGATCGAGCTCGGCCCCGAGTACGCCACCGACCTCGAGACGTCCCCCGGCATCACCAATGCGGTCTTCGGCCTGCTGCGCAATGCGCGCCTGCTGCAGCCGGGCGACCCGAATCTCGTTGTGTGCTGGGGCGGCCACTCGATCAACCGCGGCGAGTACGACTACACCAAGTTGGTCGGCTACGAGCTGGGCCTGCGCGGCATGGACATCTGCACCGGCTGCGGCCCGGGCGCGATGAAAGGGCCGATGAAGGGCGCGAACGTGGCCCATGCCAAGCAGCGCCAGTACCCGGCGCGTTACATCGGCATCACCGAACCGGGCATCATCGCGGCCGAATCGCCGAACCCGATCGTCAACCAGCTGGTGATCATGCCGGACATCGAGAAGCGTCTCGAATCGTTCGTGCGGCTCGGCCACGGCATCATCGTGTTTCCCGGCGGCGTGGGCACGGCGGAAGAAATCCTCTACCTGCTGGGCCTGCTGTTGCAGGAGGAAAACCGGGACATCCCGTTCCCGTTCATCCTGACCGGCCCGACCGCATCGGCGCCGTATTTCGAGCAGATCGACCAGTTCATCCGGCTCACGCTCGGCGACGAGGCCGCGTCCCGCTACGAGATCATCGTGGCGGATCCGGAGGCCGTGGCCCGACGGATGTCGGCCGGCATCCGCAAGGTCAAGGAGTACCGGGTCGCGCACAAGGATTCGTTCTACTTCAACTGGTCGATGACGATCCCGCTGGACCTTCAACGCCCCTTCGTGCCCACCCACGAGGCGATGGCGGCGCTCGACCTGCACCACGGCCGCAAGCCGCACGAACTGGCCGCCGACCTGCGCCGCGCGTTTTCCGGCATCGTCGCCGGCAACGTCAAGGAGGACGGCCTGCGCCGCGTGGAGCAGTTCGGCCCGTTCCGCATCAACGGCGACCGCGACATCATGCAATCCCTCGACGCGCTGCTGCGTGCCTTCGTCGAGCAGCGCCGCATGAAGATCGCCGGGGACTACAAGCCCTGTTACGAAGTGGTGGCCTGAGGCGACCCGCCCGGCGGGCCTCGCGCTCATCGTCCGCTTCCGACCGTCCGTCCGTCGCCGCTTGAACGACGGACGGCGCTGACTAGACTGCGTGCTGGGGATCGCCGGGTGTACCGGCGGCACGCGGGGACGGCATGCGAGCGAGGGGATTCACGATGGTGGAGTTGATGGTCGTGGTCGCGATTGTCGCGATCCTGGCGGCCATCGCCTTCCCGAGCTTCGAGGCGACGATGCGCTCGAACCGGGTGTCCACCACCACCAACGAACTGCTGGCCTCGTTCGCGCTCGCGCGCTCCGAGGCGCTGCGCAGCCCCGGGGGTGCGCAGGTGTGCTCAAGTACGAATGGCACCACCTGCACCGGCACGGCCTGGGATCAGGGCTGGATCGTCTGGATCAACATCGACGGGCAGGGTGCCCAGCCCGTCGTGGCAGACGGTGACCGGGTCGTGCGCTACTCGCAGGCCAAGCCGGGCGTGGCGATCACCACGCCCGCCGGGGCGGCGAATACCAGTTTCCGCTTCGATCAGCGCGGTTTCCTCATCGGCGGCCAGCGCGCCTTGACCCTGGCCTCGTCCACCTGTCCGGCCGGGGCGCCACTCGTGCGCACGTTCACCGTCCGGCCCACGGGTGGCGCGTCCATCGTGCGCGGAGATTGCCCATGAAGCTGCGCCGTTCCAGGCAGGGCGGCTTCTCGATGATCGAGGTGCTGATCGCCATCGTCGTGCTCGCGATCGGTCTGCTCGGCTTCGCCCTGCTGCAGACCACGAACCTGCGCTACACCCAGAGCGCCAACAACCGCACGCTGGCGACCAACCTCGCCTACAGCCTGCTCGACCAGATGCGGACCAACCGCCTGTCGGCGGCCGATTACGCCAATGCCGGATTCGCCGCCAACACGCTGTCGGTCGCCGCATGTGACGCGCCCGCCGGCACCACGGTCGAACAGGGCATCGCCACATGGCGCTGCCAGGTGTTCAACGCGCTGGGGTCCTCGGCCCGCGCCACCGTGACCTACAACGCCTCCGGTGTGGCCACTGTCACGCTGGGCTGGGGCGAGCGCGGTGGTAACGAAGCCGAGACCGAATTCCAAGCGAGGACCCAGCTGTGAGAGTGCCCAATCCCGCTCGTGTTCGCGGTGTTTCGTTGATCGAGCTGATGATCGCGCTTGCGATCGGCGCATTCCTGATGCTCGGCCTCGTGCGTGTTTTTTCGGCGTCGCGGACGGCCTATCAGCTGTCGGAGGGCATCTCGCGCGTCCAGGAAAACGGACGGTTCGCGATCGATTTCATCCAGCGCGATCTGCGCATGGTCGGGCACATGGGCTGCGTCAACGACCAGGCCCATCTGCAGAATGCAGGCGCATGGCGGAACACCATTCCAGCAGGCACCGCGGGTTCCGGCGTCAATTTCCCGCTCGGCATCCAGGCCTACGAGGCCACGAAAAGCTCGGCAACGACGATGAACCTCGGGACGGCCGCGGCCGAGTGGACCCCGGCCTTGCCCGCGTCAGTCGCGGCCCTGAACCCGAGTGCAGGCAGCGATGTGCTGCAACTGCGTTTCCTGGCCAGTGAAGGCGCGCCGGTCGACCGGATCGTCGTCGCAGGCGCGACATCCACCATCGAGATTCCGCCTGCGCGCTGGGCGGCGCTCACGCGCGACGGTGTCGCGGCGCCGGCCATGTTCGGTCTGGCCGACTGCAGCTTCGTCGACTATTTCCTGCCCGCCGCCACCAACCCGGCGGCCGGCACGGTGACGGTCAACACCGTGCTCGAGCGGTATACGCCCCAGCCCCAGGGCCAGACGATGCTCTACAGGCTGGAGTCGGTGGTGTACTTCGTGGGCACCGGCGCCTCGGGCGAACGTGCACTGATGCGCGCGCGTTCGGGAGCCAACGGGGTCTATGGCGCTGCCGAGGAACTGGTCGAGGGCATCGAAAGCATCCAGGTGCAGCTGGGGCTGGACCGTAACGCCGGGACCATGCCGGCCGATCAGCCGAGCGGATACATCGGCGGCTTCGTGCGTCCGTCGGCGATGCTCGATACCGAACCCCGATGGCGCGCCGTGGGCGCGGTGCGGCTGGGCGTGCTGGCCAGCAGTCCCAACCGCGCGACGGCCGAGCAGGCCGGAGCCGGACGCTCGGTGCTCGGCGTGGCGTTCACGCCCGAGGACGTGGACGACACCCGGTATCGCTTCGGCTACGAAAGCACGATCGCGCTGCGCAACCGACTCTATGGAAACTGAGATGACCCGACGTCATTCGCCGGACAGGCGCGGTCAGCGCGGCGCGGTGCTCTACATCGCGCTGATCATGCTGGTTCTGCTGGCTCTGCTGGGCATCGTGGGAATGCAGGTGGCAGGCCTGCAGGAGCGCATGTCCTCCAACTACCGCGCGGTCAACCTCGCGTTCCAGGAAAGCGAGGCGCTTGCACGCAGTGCCGAGTGCTCGCTCGAGGACATGATCAACCGCACGGTCACGGCGGGCTGCAACACCGTGGCCGCCGGCGACATCCAATCCTGTGACACGGGCTTCGACCCGGGCGACTGGGCGGCCGCGCGCACGCTCGGCCAGACCTCGGCGATCAACACGCGTCTGATCGGACCGTGCATCTCGGGCAATTCCACGCTCGATCTGGGCGGGCCGATCAACGAAGACCCGAACCCGATCTACCAGGTGACCACCTTCCGCGTGGACGACCCCGCCAATCCGACGGCCCAGGCCGTCATCGACACCATCTTCCGGCCGTGAGGATCGCGCACATGAAGCGCCGCACCAAACTTCTCGCAGGCGCCACGGCGCTCGCCCTGGCCGGCAGTGCCTATTTCCTGCATTCGGTGATGGCCGTGCAGGGCCAGGGCGTGCTGGCCCAGCAGCCGCTGAACGTGCAGCGGCAGATCCCGCCTGCCTTCATCATGGCGCTCGACGACTCGGGGTCGATGCTGTGGGAGAACCTGAATAACACGCGCGACGGCGTGTTCGGTTGGCAAAACAATGGCGCCGCGACCGGTTCGTTCTTCAACGGAAACGTTCCCCGTGGGTACGACGGCGTGAGTGCGCGTTACTACTACGTTTTTCCGAACTACGGCCGTGACGGCAACGCTGCGATCCCTCCGATTGATGCCTTTGGGTTTGCAAGGTCACCGGATGTGAACCCCGGGTATTTCGATCCGCGGTTGAGCTATCCGACATGGAAACGCGCGAACGGAACTGACTACGCGACGACGACGGCTACGGCCGCGACGCTCGATCCCCGCCCGGCGGGTGCGAGTGGCAGGATCACTGGTACTTTGAATCTGACTGCAAATGTCGAATCGACAGTCGACAATTGGCGGTTCCAGGTCCGGCCTGGAATGATTCTTCCCGCAGACACCCGCGTACGTGGAAATTGCAACACCACGGGTCAGAACATCGCTACGGGGGGGGCTTACCAGACCCTGCCGGACGAGAAGAGAGTCGTGCAGAACTGCGATCTGCATTTCTCATTCTTTCCTGCAACCTTCTTCCTCGAGGACCCCGCATCATTGCCCGCAGCCTACGGCTATACGGCCGCGCCGGTGCCCGTCACCGATCCCCCGGGCGGGCGGCCTGGCGTGCTTTACAAGTACGAGATCCGCCGCGTCAATTTTGCATCTGACGACGCGTACAACGCAGCCATCCAGAACTTCGCGAACTGGTTTACCTTCTATCGCACACGTCGGGAAGGTCTCATCGGCGGCGTTCTCAACGCTCTCGTAGACGTCAAGAATATGAAAGTGGGCTGGTTCCGAATCAACGACCGCCGTGACGTCACGATGCGGGACATGTCGGATGAAACGGCCAAGCAAGCGCTTTTCAACGGCATCGTCGAAATGCGTGCTTCAGGAAGCACCCCGAGTCGCCAGGCAGTGCAGTATCTCGGCCAACAGTTCCAGCGTACGGATGCGAATCGTCCGATCCAACTGAGCTGCCAGAAGAACGCAGGGATGCTCTTCACTGATGGCTACATCAATGATGCTGGCAGCCCGGCCGTAGGCAACCTCGATCGGGATCTCGGAGCGCCATTTGCCGACACTGTGTCGCACACCATGGCGGATATCGTGGTTCCCTACTACTACGACAGTCTGCTGCCAGCACTCGAAGCGAATGCAGTACCGGTCCCATCAGCTTGTGACAGTGTGCCCGCGCCGCCGCTGTTGCCGACTCCCGAACAGCGTCGACTGGACTGCCGCCGAAATCTCCACATGAATTTCTATGGCATCGTGCTCGGCACGCTGGGTGACCAGTTCGGCGTGACCTATCTGCCCGATCCCAGTGACCCGGCGAAGCTGGTTCCTGATCCGTACCTTAATCCGCCGACTTGGCTGGCGCGGCAGGATCTCACGCCCCGAGCCGTCGACGAGATGTGGCACGCCACCTTGAACACCCGCGGCGAGATGATCAATGCGACGTCCCCGTCGCTGATCACCGCGGCCATGCGGCGCGTGCTGGCGTCGGTCAGCGCCGGCGCCTCGCCGGCCGGCAGCATCGCGCTGACCGGTGCGCGTATCGGCACCGGCTCGCTGTCCGTATCGCCGTTCTACGAGGCGCGCAACTCAGGCACCGACTGGTACAGCACGCTGACCGCGCAGAGCGTGTCGGTGAACCCGCTGACCGGTATCGTCGGCTTCAGCAACGTCTGGGAGGCGAGCGAACGCCTGCCTGCCGCGGCCGACCGCGCGATCTTCTTCGGCGACACGGACGGCGTTGCGCGCGAATTCAATGCAACCAACGTCAGTTCGCTCGGGCGGCTCTGTGACAATCCGGTGGTCGGCATGTCTCGTTGTACCGCCGGCCAGCTGGAAGCACTCGGCGGCGCGACCGACCTGACCCTCGACCAGGCGGTCAACTACCTGCGCGGTGAGCAATCGCTGGAAGCCGAGCGCTTCCCCAACGGCCGCCTGCGTTTCCGCACCACGCGTCTAGGCGACATCGTCAATGCATCGCCTGTCGTGAGCGCCCCCACCGACGACTACGGCTACCGCACGCTCCCCGGCACGCTGGGAACTTCGTACGCGACCTTCATGACCGCCAAGTCGAACGCGGCGAGCACGGAGTTCAGGCGCACGATGGTGTATGCCGGCGCGAACGACGGCATGTTGCACGGGTTCGATGGCCGCACCACGGCCGCGGACGGCGGTGTCGAGCGCTTCGGCTTCATTCCGCGCTCCGTGATGGGGCACATGGGCAATCTTCTGTTCCCCTACGACGCGGCGGCGAGCGGCGACCAGCGATTCCAGCACCGGTACTACGTCGACGGACCCCTGGTGGTGTCCGACGCCCGCTACGGCGGCAACTGGAAAACCGTGCTCGTCGGTTCGACGGGTGCCGGTGCCAAGGGCGTGTTCGCGCTGGATGTCACGTCCGCCTCGCGCACGACTGGCAGCTTCACGGCGAACGATCGTCTCTGGGAAATCAACAGCTTCCACAGCAACGCTACCGTGCGCGACAACATCGGGCATGTACTGGGCCGTCCCGTCATTGTGCCCGTGCGCACCGGTGCGGGTGACGATGCCGTGGTGTGGCGCGCGATCTTCGGCAACGGATACAACAGCACGAGCGGCAAGGCCGTGCTGTTCATGGTCGACATCGGCACCGGCACGCCGAACGTGACCATGCTCGAGGCCACCGAGGCGGGCGCGCCCTCGGGCAGCAATGGGCTGGGCAATCTCGTGGCGCTGGATCGCTACCGCCTGGATGGCGACAGCAACCTCGTCCGCAGCGGTCGTGACGGCATGGCCGACACCGTGTATGCCGCCGACCAGAAGGGTGCGATCTGGAAGTTCGATCTGCGTCCGGCCTCACTCGTGCCCGGTGGCGTCGTCGCCAATCCCACGACGCCGCTGTTCACGACGCTCCGCTACACGAGCGGCGCCGAGAACGGAACGCGCCAACCGGTGCTCGGCGGCATCACCGCTGCAGCCGGCCGCAACGGAGGGGTCATGCTGTACTTCGGCACCGGCAGCTTCTCGTTCGAGGGCGATCCGTCCGACTCGACATTGCAGTCGCTCTACGGCGTGCTGGACCTCGCCAATGGTCAGCCAGCCGCCACGCTCACCCGGGCCAATCTGAACACCCAGACCATCACCGCGACCGACAGCGGCGTGCGGACCACGTCCTCCAACGTGCCGGTGACCGGACGGCTGGGGTGGCATATCGATCTGCCGATACGTGAGCGATTCGTCGGCTACCCGCGGGTGGAGAGCGGCGTCGTGTTCATGCCCACGTACGCGCCGGTCAATGCGCAGCAGTGCAGTGTGGAGGGCGCCAACTGGCTCTACGGGCTCAACGCGCTGAGCGGGGGCGCAGGGCTGTCGAATGTGAGCTTCGACAAGCCCGGCGGCACCTCGCCAGGCACGGGCACCGGTGCACTCGCGCTCAACACGCAGGGCACGGCGCCGGTCAAGGACGTCGCGATCTTCAGCGCGCCCCGCGTGACGCCTCTGGCCGCAGGCGCCGATCCGGATGATCTGGATGATGCGCTCGAAGCGCAGTGTTCGATGATCGTGCAGGTGGCCGGCGCACCGACGATGTATCTCAAGCGTCCGTGCGGACGCCAGTCCTGGAGGCAGATCCAGTGAGACCGATGATCAGAAGGCCTTTTGCGGCGCCGTCGCGACGCATGCGCGGCTTCACGTTGATCGAATTGATGGTCGTGGTCGCAGTGGTCGCGATTCTCGCCTCGATCGCATATCCGAGTTATCAGGACTCGGTGCGCAAGTCGCGTCGGGCGCAGGTCAAGGCCGACATGGTCGAGCTCGCCCAGCGCTACGAGCGGTTCCATACCGTCAACAACACGTACGTGGGTTTCTGGGCCGGTGCGTTCGGCTCTGCGAACGCCACGGTGGCGTCGCCGTCGACCCAAGGGGCCACGACGGCCTATCTGATCCGGAGCGTGGCAGCGGCCAATACGTTCACCTTGACCGCGCAGCCGCAGGGAAACCAGACGCGGGACACGCGCTGCGGCACGCTGGGTCTGACGAATACCGGTGCGAAGACCGAAAGCGGCACCGGCACGCTTGCCGACTGCTGGTGATCGCGATGGGCAGATGATCCGTGAAACGAGCCGCGGAGCGATCCGCGGCTTTTTTCAGCTCTCTGCGACGGCTCAAACAAAAAACCCGCGCATCTCTGCGCGGGTTTTTCTTCATCTGGCGCCCGAAGTTGGACTCGAACCAACGACCCCCTGATTAACAGTCAAGTGCTCTAACCGGCTGAGCTATTCGGGCGGGGACGCACATTCTAGTCGGTTGTCGGCGGGGGTCAAGCCTCGCGGGACGGCGCGGGGCGGAAAATTTTCGCGGGGTGTCCGCGTGGCGGATTCGGGCGCATGGCGCAGCACGGCAATGTTCAGAGCGAGCAGGGGCGCGGCGGCTGCGGGCGCGCGCTGCGCACCCGGCCCAGGTTGTTGACGATGACCTCGCCGGCGAGCGCTTCGCCGCTGCACACCCGCACGGTGAGATTGGTGCCGGCGCTGCGGCCATCCCGCTGATAGCGCACGAAGTGGCGGGTCGCGCCGAGCCGGAGCCTGCCGCCGGCGCCGGAAGGCGCATCGGAGACCCGCAACAGCTCGGCCACCGTGTCCGGCCTGCGGTTGCCGTCGGGGTCGGCGAACACGATCCAGCCGCCGCTCCAGTCGGCGCCGCCGCTGCAGCCGTCCATGCCGGTGCCCGGGCAGGCCACGACCGGCGAGCGGCGCATGATCGCGCTGCTGCGGGCCATGGCGAGGTCGGTGCTGACGCGGTGCATCGCGGTCTGCACGCGCAGCCGGGCGAGGGCCTCGCCGAAGCCGGGCAGGCCGATGGCCAGCAGCACGGCGACGATCGCGAGGGTGGTGACCAGCTCGATCAGGGTGAACCCGTTGCGGTGGTGCATGGCGGCGTCCGTGCGGCCAGGAAGCGCCAGCCTGCCCGCGCCTGCGCCGGCGTGGACTCAGCCCGGAGCGCTTCGCGGGGTGGGGATGCCCCGACTGCTAAGGTCGGAATCCGATCGATCCGGCACGCGGCGTTGACCCCGGCCCGGTCCGTCCCCACTTCAGCGGTTCCCCCGCATCGCCGACTCCATGAACGACGTCATCCATCCCGCCGCGTTCCAGCTCGTCTCGCCGTACAAGCCGGCCGGCGATCAGCCGCAGGCGATCGAGAAGCTGGTCGACGGCTTCGAGGCCGGCCTGGCGCATCAGACCCTGCTCGGTGTCACCGGCTCGGGCAAGACCTACACCATCGCCAACGTGATCCAGCGGGTGCAGAAGCCCACGCTGGTGATGGCGCCGAACAAGACGCTGGCCGCGCAGCTCTACGGCGAGTTCAAGTCGTTCTTTCCGCACAACGCGGTCGAGTACTTCGTCAGCTACTACGACTACTACCAGCCCGAAGCCTACGTGCCGTCGTCGGACACCTACATCGAGAAGGACAGCTCGGTGAACGAGCACATCGAGCAGATGCGCCTGTCGGCGACGAAGGCACTGCTGGAGCGACGCGACGCGATCGTGGTGTGTTCGGTGTCGGCGATCTACGGCCTCGGCGATCCGAACGAATACTTCCGCATGGTGCTGCACATGGTGCGCGGCGAGCGTATCGACCAGCGCGAGCTGATCCGCCGCCTCACCGAGATGCAGTACAGCCGCAACGACACCGAGCTGCGCCGCGGTACCTATCGCGTGCGCGGCGAGACGATCGACATCCATCCGGCGGAATCGGAGATGGAGGCCCTGCGCATCGAACTGTTCGACGGCGAGATCGAGCGCATCACCCAGTTCGATCCGCTGACCGGCGAAACCAAGCGCACGCTTCCGCGCTACACGATCTATCCGAAGTCGCACTACGTCACCACGCGGCGCACGACGCTCGAGGCGATCGAAGCGATCAAGGCCGAGCTGCCACCGCGGCTGGAGCAGTTCTACGCCGAGAACAAGCTGGTCGAGGCGCAGCGGCTGCAGCAGCGCACCCAGTTCGATCTCGAAATGATGGCCGAAGTGGGCTACTGCAACGGCGTGGAGAACTACTCGCGCCACCTCACCGGCCGCATGCCCGGCGAGGCGCCGCCGTGCCTGTTCGATTACCTGCCGCCGGATGCGCTGCTGGTGCTCGACGAATCGCACGTGACCGTTCCGCAGATCGGCGCGATGTACAAGGGTGACCGCGCGCGCAAGGACACGCTGGTGAACTTCGGGTTCCGGCTGCCGTCCGCGCTCGACAACCGCCCGCTCAAGTTCGAGGAATGGGAAGGCCGCTCGCCACGCGCGATCTTCGTCTCGGCCACGCCCGGCAAGTACGAGTTGGAGAAATCCGAGGGGCAGGTGGTCGAGCTGGTGGTGCGGCCGACGGGTCTGGTCGATCCCGAAGTCGAGATCCGCCCGGTCGCGACCCAGGTCGACGACGTCCTCGGCGAGATCAACGAACGCGTCGCCATGGGCGACCGCGTGCTGATCACCGTGCTGACCAAGCGCATGGCCGAGAACCTCACCGAGTACCTCGGTGAGCACGACATCAAGGTGCGCTACCTGCACTCCGACATCGACACCGTCGAACGCGTGGAGATCATCCGCGACCTGCGCCTGGGCAAGTTCGACGTGCTGGTCGGCATCAACCTGCTGCGCGAAGGGCTGGACATGCCCGAGGTGTCGCTGGTGGCGATTCTCGATGCCGACAAGGAGGGCTTCCTGCGCTCGGGCGGCTCGCTGATCCAGACCATCGGTCGCGCGGCGCGCAACCTGCGCGGCAAGGCGATCCTCTATGCCGATCGCATCACCCAGTCGATGCAGATGGCGCTCGACGAAACCGACCGTCGCCGGGCCAAGCAGGTCGAATACAACACCGAGCACGGCATCACGCCAACGTCGGTGGCGCGCGCGATCGTCGACATCATGGAAGGCGCCCGCGCCGAGCCGGAGCTCGAGAAGAAAGGGCGGGGCAAGACGCGCAAGGTGGCCGAGCCGACCGAGGATTACGCGGCACTTCCGCCCGAGAAGCTGGCTGCGCGGCTCAAGGCGCTGGAGCAGCAGATGTACCAGCATGCCCGCGATCTGGAGTTCGAGGAGGCCGGCCGGCTGCGCGACCAGATCCAGCAGATCAAGGCCTTGAGCCTGGTCCGCTAGAAATTTGCACCGGGGGTATTCGACAACGCGCGAATCGGTGTATGATTCGCCCCCTTCGGGCGGTTAGCTCAGCGGTAGAGCACTACCTTGACATGGTAGGGGTCACAGGTTCGAACCCTGTACCGCCCACCACTCCGATCACGGATCGAGTGGACGAAGCACGGAACCCGGCCATGGCGCCGGGTTTTTCGTATCTGGCACCCGCGTGCAGGACCCTTGGGCCGCTCTGGCGGTGGCTGAAGAGCCTGCTGGCCTCTGCTTGCCCAGCACGATGGGGCAGGGCGTTGTTGCGGACGGGAACGGGCGCCGCGCGCGATCGCGTTCTCTCGGTCGGTCGGCCCTGTCGGCCCGGCGCGCCTGTGGCGCCCGCACTGAAGGTGGAGTGCTCGCGCATCCGAACGTCGACCAGGGCGCGCTGCGTGCGCACACCGTGGCAGGGCCTGGCGTGATGCGGCGGTGACGTGTGTTCCGCGTGGCCGCGCATGGCGCGTTGCAGGGCTGGCTGGCGCGCGTGGCTTCAGTAGAGGCGCCAGGTCGCATCGCTCGCCTGACGTGCAAGCAGGCTCCTCTTCTGCGCGCTCGCGACGCCGGGGTGAGCCGACGCCGGTCAGGAACGAAAACGGGGCGGTCGCAATGACCGCCCCGTCGGGTGTTGCCGGTGGAGCTGGACTGCCGGGACCGACGGCCCCCGCGGGATCAGAACCGGTAGTTCACACCCAGCAGGTAGGTGCGGCCCCACTGGACGTGTTCCAGCGGACGGTCGCGAGTGCCCGCGTAGGTCTTGTAGGCCTCGTTCGTCAGGTTGTTGGCCTGCAGCAGCAGGGTCAGACCGTCCAGCGACGAGCCGTCACCGAAGCTGTAGCTCAGCTGCGCGTCGGTGATGTTCTCGCCGACGACGTAGCGCAGCGTGCGCGCGCCGTCGAAGTTGCCGATCTCGCCGATGAAGTCCGAGCGGCGGCGCTGGCTCACGCGCGCCTCGAAGCCGTTGCGCTCGAAGTAGGCGGTCAGGTTGTAGACCCGCTTGGACAGGCCCGGCAGGTCGATCGGATCACTGCCCACGCTGTTCGCGCTTTCCGGATCGAGGATCTGGATGCTGCTGTCGTTGAAGCTGGCGCTGGCGACGATGCCGAAGCCGCGCAGCGATTCGCTCCACAGATCGAACGGCAGCGAGGCCGTCAGCTCCAGACCGCGCAGCGTGCCGCCTTCGCCGTTCTGCGGAGCAGTGAAGTTGCCGATGGCCTGCACCGGCGGCGTGCCCGGCCGCGGAATGTAGCTGGCGACGAAGTCGGAGAAATCGTAGTCGTCGACGGTCTGTGTGTAGATGTAGGTGCGCAGATCCTTGTAGAAGAACGCCGCGGCCACGTACGCACGGTTGCCGAAGTACTTTTCCCAGGAGATGTCGAACGCATACGCACGCCAGGGATCGAGCTGCGGGTTACCGCCTGCGCCGCCGGGGCGACCGGTCGATTCGTCCACGCCGAATTCCAGCGACGAGCGCAGCTGGTCCACGCGCGGGCGCGCCACCTGCTCGGCGAGGCCGATGCGCACGGTGTGCTCGTTCGGCAGCGCGAAGGCGAGGTTCATGCTCGGCAGCACGTCGGTGTAGGTCTTGCCGTCCTCGAACGGACGCACGTTGCTGCCGGCCGGCTGGGTGGCATCCCAGTAGTTCGACGCCGACGACTGGTCCACGCGCTGGATCTGCACGCCGATGTTGCCGGTCACTGCGGTGTCGCCCCAGTCGCTGCTGATGTTGGCGCGGGCGAAGGCGGTGGTGATCTTCTCGCTGACCGTCCACGCCTTGGGGATCAGATAGTCCAGATCCTCGGTCGGCTCGAACGTCATGTAACGGCCCACGGCGCCGGGCACGTTCCAGGCCGGGATGTAGCCGATGCCGGCGAAGCCCAGATCGACCAGTCCGTACTGCAGGTCGCCCGCGATCGCGGTGTCGCCCTGCGCGCCGAGGTTGATGTTGCCTTCGGGCTGGCGCTTGGCCTTTTCGCGGTCGGCGTAGTTCAGGCCGAAATCGAAGTCGGCCAGCCAGGTCAGGCCGGACGGCGCCGGCAGGGTGAGGCCTACGCGCGCACCCTTGAGTTCGTCCTCCACGCGCGGCGTCTTGCCGTAGCCCGAGCCGTAGATGGTGTTGGTGAGGAACAACTGACTGGGATCGGAGTAATCCAGGCCCGGCGCCATCTGGGTGAAGCCGTTGCTGCGGATGTCGAGATCGATGGTGTCGAGCGAAGGATTGGGCAGACGCTGCGCGTTGTTCTCGAGACTGATCTCGTTGCGCTTGGCCTTCGACCAGCTGATGTCGGTGGTCAGGCGGGCGCGCTCGAAATTGAACTCGTTGGCCCAGCCCACGGCCGAAATGCGGTCCTCGCGCCGGTTGTACATGCCGCGCACCAGCGGGTACACGCCGGTCAGCGTGCCGCCGGCGAAGCTGCCGTTCTCGCTGGTCCGCACGTTGCTGTAGACGCACGTCACGGCGCAACGCTGGGGATCGTCGTCATCCGTGATCCCGTTGTACTGCGTGTTGACCTCGAACTGGTTCGCCGTGTCTTCCTGCTCGGCGCGCGAGTGGAACATGTCCAGCGTGCTGGTCCACAGGTTCGACGGACGGAACTGCAGTGTGGACATGATGCCGTCGCGCTTGGTGTAGCCGGTACGGCGCAGGGCCTTCATGCCGTCGGTGGCCCAGGTGCCGTCGGCGAGGCCGGGACGCGCGTCCGTCTTCCACGGCTCATACAGGCCGACCTGGTTCTCCTGGATCGGTGTATCGCTGTGCGAGACGCCGATCGAGAAGCCGAAGCGGCGGTCCGCCGACTGGCCGATCCAGCTCGCGCTCAGACGGTTGCCGTAGGGATCGGTGTCGGCGGCTTCGCCCAGCGAGTTGCGCTGGAAGCGGCCGCTGAGCGTGATCACCGGCTCGGCGAAGTTCAGCGGGCGCACGGTCTGCATGTCGAGCGTGCCGGACAGGCCCTGGCCGACGAGAGCGGCGTCGGGCGTCTTGTACACGGTGACGCCGCTGACGAGTTCCGACGGGTACTGGTCGAACTCGACGCTGCGGTTGTCGCCGGTGCTGACCATCTCGCGGCCGTTGAGCAGCGTGGTCGCGAAGTCGGGCGACAGGCCACGCACGCTGATCACCTGTGCACGGCCGGCGACACGCTGCGCCGACAGGCCGGGCAGGCGGGCGATCGACTCGGCGATGCTGACGTCGGGCAGCTTGCCGATGTCCTCGGCCGAGACGGATTCGACGATCGAGGTCGCGTCGCGCTTGACCGCGATCGCGCTCTCGATGCCGCGGCGGATGCCGGTGACGGTGACGCGATCGAGCTCGACGGCATCGTCGGTCGCCGGCGTCGCGCCGGTGGTCGTGGTGGTGGTCTGTGCGTGCGCGCCGGCGGCGAGCATCAGCAGTGCCGACGACAGTGCGGCACTGAGCAGGTTGCGATCGAGCTTCGACATCTCCCCTCCCAAGGGTGTCCAGCGGACAGCTGTATTTTCGAGTTGTGCCGTCGATGCGCGTCGCTGGAACAGCGGGGCCGGACGGGTCGCGGCCATGGTAGTCGCGGGGTTCGCGCACCGGCGCAGGCTGCATACGTATTCATGGCGTGGCGTGCCTATGCATGCAGCAGTGCGCTCCGGCGGACATCGCCGGGCGGAGGTTCGCGGCCGGTGCAGGCGTGCCCGGATAGCATCGGGGCATGAGCGAATCACGCAAAGGTCCGGTCGGCGCGATGCAGGCGGCCATCCGCGGCTGGGTGCTGGGGGTGTTTCCCCGTGGCCAGAGCGGCATCGAGTACGAAACGCCGGTGGGCGATGCGGGGCTGTTCGGCCCGGACACGGTGACCTGGCGCGTGCATGCGGATTTTCCGGGCATGCTGGCCGGCGGCATGTGCGCGCTGCTGCTGCAGGCGCTGCACCCGCGCGCGCTGGCCGGCGTGTGGGACCACTCGGATTTCCGCACCGATCTGGTCGGGCGTCTGCGCCGCACGACGGCCTTCGTCGCCGGCACGACCTACGCCGGCACCGAACAGGCGCACCAGCTGATCACACGCGTCGCCGCGATCCACACCCGCGTGCGCGGCACCACCGCGGACGGCGTGGCGTATTCGGCCGACGATCCAGAGCTGCTGACCTGGGTGCACGTCTCGGAGGCATATGCCTTCCTGCAGGGCTTCCGCGCCTATGCGGGCATGCCGGGGCCGACGGGATTCGATGATCGCTACTACGACGAATCGCGGCGCGTCGCCGAGGCACTGGGCGCGCACGACGTGCCGGCGTCGTCAGCCGCGGTGGCGGCGTATTTCGAACGGGTGCGACCGGAGCTGCGCTTCGATGCGCGGTCACGCGAGGTGCTCGCGGTGCTGCGCCGCGTGCGCCTGCCGGTGCCGGGCGCGACGCTCTCGCGCGAAGTGTTTCTCGGTGCCGGCGCGGCGTTGTTGCCGCCCTGGGCCGAGACGCTGCTGGAGGTCACGCCGTTGCAGCGCGCACGACACCGGGCGTGTGCGCGGCTGTTGCGCGCGACGGCCCCGTTGTTCCGTGCGGCGTTGCCGGATGGCATCGCACCACGCGCCTGTCGGCGTGTCGGCGTCGAGCCCGAACGGCTGCGGCACTGGGACGACGTGGAGCTCGGCCGCTGACCGGCCGTTAGGACAGCGGACTACGGAACCACGAACACCAGCGCCGTACGCGGCGGCACCGTGAAGCGACCCGCCTCGTCCTCGATGCGCGAGGCGTCGCGTGGACGCGGGTCGGCCGCATCGGCCGCAAGATGCACCGGGTGCAGACGCCAGCCGCGCCCGGCGAGTTCCGGCGCATCGAGCGTGCGTGCCGCGTCGGCGACGTTGATCGCGTACAGCACCTCGCGAAACCCCACGTCCTCGAGGCCGCGCCCGTCGAGATGCCCGGCAACGAGGCGCGGATCACCGTCCGCGCCGCTGCCGGGAAACGTCAGGCGCGCCTGGATGTCGTTCGCGCGTTCGAGACGGAACAGCCGCGTGCTCGCACGGATCCGCAGCAGGTCGAGACTCATGTCGCGCGCCTGCAGCACCGCCTCGCGCGGCGGACGGATGCGCGCGGCGTCGGCGAGAAGCGGCCGCAGCTGCGGCCAGTCGGCGGCGTTGTCGGGCGCGGGCGGCAGGCCGTGGCCGAAGCCGTGGGTGTCGCCGCTCCAGTCGATGCGGTTGAACCAGTCACCGGAATCGAAACTGTTGCGGTCGAGCGACTTGGACCGCATCAGCTCCACGCCGGCGTGCAGATAGGCGATGCCCTGGCTGAAGGCGGTGGTCGCCAGCGCCAGCACCTGTGCATGCACGCGTGCCGTGGCATCGGCATCGTCCGGCAGACGCAGCACGCCGACATCGAACAGCGTGTGGTTGTCGTGGTTCTCGACGTAATTGACCACTTCGCCCGGCGCGGCCGCATAGCCCGCCGGCATGCCGGCGTAGTCGATCGCCGACAGCGGCCGTTCGATGCCGTCGTGCGCGGTCATGCGGTAGACCTGCAGCGTGCCGGCCAGGCCCACGCGCACGAGGTCGGCCTGACGGCGCAGCAGGGCGTCGTCGTCGTGGCCGTGGATCCAGCCGCGCTGACCGCGCAGGGCATCGCCGCGGTCGGAAGGGCCGCCACCGCGCACGGCGTCGCGCGCGCGATCGCTGAAGGTGGCGATGCCGGTGCCGCCCAGCCGTGCCTGCGTGGCCTGGACGAAGCGTGCATCGTCGGCCACCTCGCCGAAGTTCCAGCCTTCGCCCATCAACTGCACCGGGCGACCGGCTTCAGCGTCCACACGCACCTGCAACGCACGCATCGCATCGCGCGGCTGGTGGCCCATCAGGTCGAAGCGGAAGGAATCGATCCGGTAGTGACGCACCCACAGCGCGGCCGAGTCGATCATCAGCCGCGCCATCATCGCGTGCTCGGTCGCGGTGTTGTCGCAGCAGGTGGAGGTCTCGACGCGGCCGTCGGCATCGAGGCGGTGGTAGTAGCCGGGGACGATGCGGTCGAGCACCGACTGCGGATGCTGACCCGAGGCGCTGGTGTGGTTGTAGACCACGTCCATGCCCACGCGCAGGCCGAGGCCATGCAGCGCCTGGACCATGCGCCGGAACTCGAGAATCCGCGCTGCCGGATCGGCGGCGTCGCTCGCGTAGCTGCCTTCGGGCACGTTGAAGTGCAGCGGGTCGTAGCCCCAGTTGAAGCAATCGCGCGCGGCGACCGCCATCACCGCGGCCTGTTGCGCCGCGCTGTCGGGCGCGGCGTCGGGCACGTCGGGTGTGATGCAGCCGGTCTCGGGCACGGTGGCGATGTCGAACACCGGCAGCAGATGCACGTCGGTCACGCCGGCCGCGCGCAGCCGGCGCAGGTGGTGGATGCCGTGCGAGTCCCGCGCCTCGAACGCCGTGTAGCGGCCGCGTTGCGCCTCCGGCACGCGGGCGTCGTCGCGCGAGAAATCACGCACGTGCAGTTCGTAGGCCACCATGTCGGTCGATGCCGCCAAGGCCGGCGCGGTGTGTGCATCCCAGCCGTCGGGCTTGAGCGCGGGCGCATCGAGATCGAACACCACGCTGCGCCGCGAGTCGGCGCCCAGCGCCACCGAATAGGGATCGGTCACGCGGTTGCGCACGATACCGGTCCCCGGCACGAACACATCGATCAGGTAGAGATAGCCGGCGCCGCTGCGATCGCCCGGCAGTCGGCCGTGCCAGATGCCGGTGCCGGCGTCGCGCTGCAGCGTCTCGAGCGCCGCTGCGCCGGCGTCGGCATCGGGATACAGGCACAGGGCCACCGACTGCGCCGAAGGCGCCCACACCGCGAACCGCGTATCGGCGGCGGTCGGCATTGCGCCGAGGCCGGGTGCATCGACGGCCGCGGAATAGAGATCGTCGAACGCGCCGGCGACCTGCAGAGCGGTCGCATCGAGCACATCACCGCGCGCGTCTTCGTGCACCAGCAGCAGCTGGCCGCGGTGCAGGGCCGCCAGTCCGGCCTCGTCGGCGACGATCGACAGCGTGGCGCCGTCGTCGACGAACGCGAAACGCCTCGCCAGCGATGCCGGCAACGGAGCGCTGTGCGGCACCGCGTCGAGACGGCGATTGAAGCCCGTGACCGGGCGACCCGGCCGCGCGTCCAGCGTGGCGTTCGCCGCGTGGTAGAGCCGGAAACGGGTGCCGTCGATCGAGGTGCGGCCCGGCCAGCGGACGAGACGGCGATCGAGCCAGTGCGCGCGTGCCGCGTGCACCGGCGCATCGGCTGGCACCGGGTGGACCGTGCGCGCGAGAGCGGGGCCGTCGCAGTCGTCACGCGTGGGTGATGCGATCGCGGTGCCGCAGGCCAGTGCGGCCAGGGCCAGGGTCAGTGCGCGCAGGCCGTTGCCGGCCGCGCGCGGGGCGCGTGCATCAATCAACGTCGGCGAACAGCACGCCGTGGGGCGGCAGGCGCACGACGCCGGCGTCGATCACCGCGCCGGCCAGGCCGTGCCCGTCGAGCGGACGCGCGCCGAGCACGCCATCGGGCAGTGGCCAGTCGACCGGCGTGGACGCCAGATTGAACACGGCGAGTACGCGTGCACCGTCGTGGCTGCGCACGCTGGCCAGCACCGGCTCGGGCGCGTCGAGAAACTGCTGGTCGCCGACGACCAGCGCCGGCCGCGCACGACGCCAATGCAGGAAGCGACGGGCCGCGGCGAGCACCGAGCCGTCGTCCGCCTCCTGACCAGCGACGCTGCGCGCGCGATGCGCATCGGGAATCGGCAGCCACGGCGTACCGGTGCTGAAGCCGGCACCGGCATCGGCGGTCCATGGCATCGGCGTGCGGCAGCCGTCGCGGCCCTTGAAGTTCGGCCAGAACGTGATGCCGTAGGGATCGCGCAGCTGCTCGAACGGCACGTCGGCTTCGGGCAGGCCGAGTTCCTCGCCCTGGTACAGGCACACCGAGCCGCGCAACGTGCACACCAGGCCGATCATCTGCCTGGCGAAGTCGTCACTCGCCTCGGCGCCGCCCCAGCGGGTCACCGCGCGCTGCACGTCGTGGTTGGAGATCGCCCAGCACGGCCAGCCTTCGGTCATCGCCGCTTCGAGGCGCTCGACGGTGCCGCGGATGTAGCCGGCGCTGAAATCGTCGACCAGCAGTTCGAAGCTGTAGCCCATGTGCAGGCGGCCGGCGCTGGTGTACTCGGCGGTGGTGGCCAGCGAATCCTCGGACGAGATCTCGCCGAGCGCGGCGACGTCCGCATAGCCGTCCATCAGCGTGCGCAGCTGCTCGATGAAGCCGATGTTTTCCGGCTGCGTGTTGTTGTACCAGTGGTACTGGAACGCATACGGATTGTCCGGCGAGAAGCCGCGCCCGAGCCGCAGCGCTTCCGGCTTGGCCGGGTTGTCGCGCAAGGCGCGGTCGTGGAAGCAGAAGTTGATCGAATCGAGGCGGAAGCCGTCGACGCCGCGCTCCAGCCAGAAGCGCACGTAGTCCAGCGTGGCCTGCTGCACGTCGGGGTTGTGGAAGTTGAGGTCCGGCTGGCTCGACAGGAAATTGTGCAGGTAGTACTGCCGGCGCCGCGGTTCCCACTTCCACGCCGGGCCGCCGAAGATCGACAGCCAGTTGTTGGGCGGCGTGCCGTCGGGTTTCGCATCGGCCCAGACGTACCAGTCAGCCTTGGGGTTGTCGCGCGAGGCGCGGCTTTCCTGGAACCAGGCGTGTTCGTTCGAGGTGTGGCTGAACACCTGGTCGATCATCACCTTCAGGCCGAGGCCATGCGCCTTGGCGAGCAGGGCGTCGAAATCGGCCAGCGTGCCGAACATCGGATCGACGTCGCACTGGTCGGCGATGTCGTAGCCGTAGTCGTGCATCGGCGAGCGGAAGAACGGCGACACCCAGATCGCGTCCACGCCCAGCTGCGCCACATGGTCGAGCCGGTCGATGATGCCCGGCAGATCGCCGATGCCGTCGCCGTCGCTGTCCATGAAGCTGCGCGGATAGATCTGGTAGATCACCGCGCCGCGCCACCACGGGTTGTTCGCCATCGTTCGTCTCGCCTCCCCGCCGCGGTGCGCGACGCGATGCGACGTTAGTGCATGCTGCGGCGCATGCGGAAGCGTGCTGTGCTGGCGCATGCGATGAATACGTATGCAGGTCGTGGCCCTCGAACGGCTGCTCGCTACCATGGGTCCGCCCTCGCACTGCCGCGACGGCGCAGCGGTCCTTGGGAGGGGAGTCGCAGCACATGCGCAATACGAAACCGCCACTGTCGTTCTGGCAGATCTGGAACATGTGCTTCGGCTTTCTGGGTATCCAGTTCGGATTCGCCCTGCAGAATGCCAACGTCAGCCGGATCTTCCAGACGCTCGGCGCCGACATGGAGCAGGTGCCCGGGCTGTGGATCGCCGCGCCGCTGACCGGCCTGCTGGTGCAGCCGGTGATCGGCTACTTCTCCGACCGCACGTGGACACGCCTCGGCCGTCGTCGGCCGTATTTCCTCTGGGGCGCGATCTTCTCGACCGCCGCGCTGCTGGTGATGCCCAACTCGCCCGAGCTGTGGATCGCCGCCGGCACGCTGTGGGTGCTGGATGCATCGCTCAACGTGTCGATGGAGCCGTTCCGCGCCTTCGTCGGCGACCAGCTGGCACCGCCGCAGCGGCCCACGGGTTACGCGATGCAGGGCTTCTTCATCGGCGTGGGCTCGGTGATCGCCAGTGCGCTGCCGTTCGTGCTCGCGAAATTCGGCGTCGCCAATACCGCCGGGCCTGGCGAAGTGCCCGACACGGTGCGCTATGCGTTCTACTTCGGCGGCGCCGTGCTGCTGCTTTCGGTGCTGTGGACGGTGCTGCGCACGCGCGAGTATCCGCCCGACGTGCTGCAGGCGTTCGACGACGCCAAGCCGCTGGGCGCATTGCCTGCGGCCGAGGCGCCGCTGCCGCGTGCGTCCGGCGGTCTACCCTGGCTGATCGTGGGCGTGGTCGGCATGGCCCTGGTGTACACACTCGGCTGGGACCGCATGCTCTACGTGCTGGCGGGGTTGCCGCTGGCCTACGGTGCGCTGCGTCTGATCGCCGCGCGCATGGCGCCGCAGCGGATGCTGCCGACGATCGCCGCCGACCTGCACGCCATGCCGCCGGCGATGCGTCAGCTGGCCGTGGTGCAGTTCTTCTCGTGGTTCGGCCTGTTCGCGATGTGGATCTACACCACGGCTGCCGTGGCGCAGACCCACTACGGCAGCAGCGATCCGCAGTCCGCCGCGTACAACGAAGGCGCGAACTGGGTGGGCATCCTGTTCGCGGCCTACAACGGCTTCGCGGCGCTGGCGGCGATCGTGATCCCGTGGATGGCGCGACGCCTCGGCCTGCGTCTGACCCACCTGGTCAACCTGTTCCTCGGCGGCGCCGGACTGGTGTCGATCGCCTTCATCGGCGATCCGCAATGGCTGCTGCTGTCGATGGTGGGCGTCGGATTCGCCTGGGCCTCGATCCTGTCGCTGCCCTACGCGCTGCTCTCCGACAGCCTGCCCGCGCACAAGATGGGCGTGTACATGGGCATCTTCAACTTCTTCATCGTCATTCCGCAGCTGGTGGCGGTGAGCACGCTGGGCGTGCTGCTCGGCCGCGTCTTCGACGGCGATCCGGTGCGCGTGCTGATGCTCGGCGGCGCCAGTCTCGCGATCGGCGGGCTGTTCGCATTGCGCGTCGCGCGGCCGCGCTCGGAAGCCGCTGCCGCCACGTCCTGAATCCCACCTGCTGGAGCCTGCGCATGATCCGACCCCTGACCGCCGTCCTCGCCGCCGCACTGTGCACGGCCTGTGCCCACGGCGCCGGCCAGACCTCGCCCAGCGCGCCGGAGGCCAACGCGCTCTACGGCACGCGCGCACCGTTCGCCGCGCATTCGGTCTACTTCGTCGTCACCGACCGCTTCGTCAACGGCGATCCGGCGAACGACCAGCGCGATCAGGGCGGCGCGCATCGCACCTTCGACATCCCGGTGCGCTGCGAGGACGGCATCGACGGCAACATCGGGTATCTGGGCGGCGACTTCCGCGGCGTGCTCGACAACGCCGGCTACATCCGCGACATGGGCTTCGGCGCGGTGTGGATCACGCCGATCGTCGCCAATCCCGACGAGGCCTTCACCGGGGGCGATGTGATCAGCTGCGGCAGCACGCTCACCGACCGCGGCAAGACCGGCTATCACGGCTACTGGGGCACGAATTTCTACCAGGTGGACGAACACCTGCCGAGCGCCGATCTCGATTTCCGCGCGTTCACCAGCGGCATGCGCGCGGCCGGGCTGAAGACCGTGCTCGACATCGTCGGCAACCACGGTTCGCCGGCGTGGACGATGCCGGTCGCCCAGCCGGGGTTCGGTCAGATCTTCGACGCCGAGGGGCGGCTGATCGCCGACCACCAGAACCTGCCGCCGCAGCAGCTCGATCCCGCGCGCAACCCGCTGCACGCGTTCTACGCCACCGTCGGCCCGGTGGATGCCGAAACCGGCTCGATCTTCGACGGCAACCTGGCGCAGCTCGCGGATTTCGATGCCGCCAATCCGGCGGTGTTCGAGTACCTGGCCGGCGCCTACGAGCAGTGGATCGATCAGGGCGCCGATGCGTTCCGCATCGACACCATCGCGTGGATGCCGCACGCGTTCTGGAAACGCTTCGCCGATCGCATCCGCACCGGACGGCCGGACTTCTTCATGTTCGGCGAGGCCTTCGACTACGACGCGGCCAAGATCGCCGAGCACACCTGGGCCGCGAACGGCGGCATCAGCGTGCTCGATTTCCCGATGAAGCAGGCGATGGACGAGGTGTTCGCCGGCGGCGCGGGGTTCGAACGCCTCGCGCCGAGCCTGCATCTGGAACGCGGGCCTTACGCCAACCCCTACGAGCTGACGACGTTCTACGACAACCACGACATGCCGCGCATGGACGCCACCGATGCCGGTTTCATCGACGCGCACAACTGGCTGTTCACCGCTCGCGGCATTCCGGTCGTCTACTACGGCTCGGAGACGGGCTTCATGCGCGGCCGCGCGGAACACGCCGGCAATCGGGCGTACTACGGACAGGCGCGCGTCGATGCCGGCGTCGGCACGCCGATCCACGCCGCGCTCACCCGCATCGCCACGCTGCGGCGCGATACGCCGGCGCTGCAGCGCGGACTGCAGCTGCCGCTGGTGCTCGAGGGCGAGCACGCCGCGTTCTATCGCGTGCTCGACGATGGCGGCGTGCGTCAGACCGCACTGGTGCTGCTCAACAAGGGCGATGCGCCGTGGTCGGCGAGGCTGGACGCCTCGCAGATCGCCGACGGCGCCTGGCGCGATGCGCTGGGCGACGGTGCGATCAGCGTTGACGGCGCTGCGTCGCTCGATGTGCCCGCACACGGCGTGCGCGTGCTGCTGCGTGACGAGGTCGCCGTCCCCGCCGTGCTGCGCGACCGTCTGCAGACGCTGATGGCCGGACGCCTCGGCGGTCCCGAGAAGGAGTGAGCGTTGTGTAGGAGCGCGCTCGCGCGCGAACGCTTTTTCCCAGGAAGGCGCCTTCGCGCGCGAGCGCGCTTGTGTCTGCGCGAATCCGTAGTCTTGAAGTGGAGAGCGATGTGCGGCACGCCGATGGCGCGCAGTGTTCGAGCACGTGTAGGAGCCAGGACGGCCGCACATCGACCTCGCGCCCCAGCCCGAACAGTTGAACGAGCCGAAGCTCGTACTTCACAAGC
>NTJG01000012.1 GCA_002324875.1 Lysobacteraceae bacterium NML93-0793 | reverse complement strand
TGCACCCGCGCCCGCGCCAGCGTCGCAGGCTACGGCCGAAGTCGACGCAGTGCCCGCCGACGCCGCTGCGCCGACGCACTGCATCGCTTTGGGGCCGTTCGCCGACCGCGCGATGCGCGACGCGGCCCGGGCGCGGTTGGCCGACGTCGCCGTTCGCACGGCCGCGCGCGAAGTCGGCGAAACCCCGCGTGGCTGGCGCGTGTGGATGGCGCCGCTGGCCGACCGCGCGGCGGCCGATGCCGTCGTCGCACGTCTGCTGGAGGCCGGCTTCACCGACTACTACGTGATCGGCGACGGCCCCGAAGCCAATGGCGTCGCGCTCGGCCGGTTCGGCAGCGAGGCGCCTGCACAGGGGCGGGCCGCCGCATTGCGTGCGTCGGGTTTCGACGCCGAAGCGCAGCCGCTCGGCAGCGTGCTGGTGCGGTACTGGATCGATGCGATGGCGCTCGAAGGCGTCAGCGCACAGACTCTGCGCGCGCACGCGGCGTCGGCGCGCGCCGATGCACGCGACTGCAACGTCGCCTGGGATGCAGGTTAGAATTCCCGCGCGGCCCCGCCGCATGTCACTGCCGGCATAGCTCAGTTGGTAGAGCAACCGCCTTGTAAGCGGTAGGTCCCCAGTTCGAACCCGGGTGCCGGCACCACTCCGACGCAGCGTTCCGCGCGCAAGACGCGCGCACCGCCGGGCCGTCACCGTCCGCCGGGTGACGCTGGGTCGCATCCGATGCCCAGGAGCGCCCATGCAGCAGTTCGACCGCCCCGTCTCGATCTTCGGCGTGCCCACCGACGTGGGCGCCGGCCGGCGCGGCGCATCGATGGGCCCGGAAGGCCTGCGCGTCGCCGGTCTGGTCGAAGCCCTGCTCGCGCGCGGTATCGACGTCGTCGATCGCGGCGACCTCAAGGGTCCGAAGAATCCGTGGCTCGGTCCCGAAGCCGGTTACCGGCATCTCGAGGAGGTCGTCGCCTGGAACCGCGCCGTGCTCGAGGCGTCCACGGCCGAACTCGCGCAGGGCCGCATGCCCGTCATGCTCGGCGGCGACCACTGCCTGGCGATCGGCTCGATCGCCGCGGTCGCCAACCACTGCCGGGCGACCGGCAAGACGCTGCGCGTGCTGTGGCTGGACGCGCACACCGACTTCAACACCTCGCAGATCACGCCGTCGGGCAATGTCCACGGCATGCCGGTGGCCTGCCTGTGCGGCATTGGTCCCGAGGCGCTGACCACGCTCGGCGGGCACGTGCCGTCCACCGAGGTCGCGCAGTTCCGCCAGATCGGTATCCGTTCGGTCGATCCCGACGAGAAGCGACTGGTGAAGACACACGGCCTCGACATCTACGACATGCGCTACATCGACGAGGTCGGCATGCGCCGGGTGGTCGAGCAGGCGCTGAGCGGCCTCGACGAGAACACCCATCTGCACGTGAGTTTCGACGTCGACGTGCTCGACCCGACGATCGCGCCGGGCACCGGAACACCTGTGCCGGGCGGCATCAACTACCGGGAGGCTCAGCTGGTGATGGAAATGATCGCCGACACCGGACGGCTCGGCTCGCTCGACATCGTCGAGGTCAACACCGCGCTCGACCACGGCAATGCGACTGCGGAACTGGCGGTGGATCTGGTCGAAAGCCTGTTCGGCAAGTCGACGCTGATGCGTGATTGAACGCGCGTGCATGGGTGCGGCGCGCGGAGGGAGAGAACGACGTGGCGTTCACAGGCGCGCTTCCTATAGTGAGCGCCATGGTTGCGGGAAGACGCAATCGCCGTTGCAAGACCACATCCTGGAGAGTCCCATGAAGCGTTCGATCGCACTTTTGCTGCTTGCCCTGTTCACCGCCGGCTCGCTCAGCGCCTGCAACACCGTTCGTGGCGCTGGCCAGGACGTGCAGAAGGTTGGTGAGAAGGTGGAAGACAGCGCAGAGCGGACCGGCGGCACCACCCGTCCCTGAGTCAACCGCGTCATCGACACCCGGGCCGGCGCTTGCGCCGGCCTTTTTTTTGCGTGGCCGACGGAACGCCCGATCACGACGGACCGGCGGTATGACCGCACGCTCAGCGAGATGACGGCCCGGCACACGAAACCTTGACCCGGAGTTGATGGCGCTGCCGCGAGCATGGATCTGCACGGCAATGCAGCGCGCGGCGCCGACGAGTCCGAAGGAGGACGCCATGAACAAAGACATCATTTCCGGCAAGTGGACCCAGCTCAAGGGCAAGGCCCAGGCGCAGTGGGGCGATCTCACCGACGACGTGTTCGACGTGGCTGCCGGCGACAGCAAGTATCTCGCCGGCAAGCTGCAGGAAAAGTACGGCTGGGAGCGCGAGCGCGCCGAACAGGAAGTGCGCGATTTCGAGAAAACGCTCGACTGACGCGGTGACCCGCGCAGTCGAACACACGTTCGAGACGACGGACCGGCCAGCGCCGGTCCGTTTTTCGTTGCGGTCACGGATCAGGCACGAACCCGCCGGGGAAGGCATCGGGCCGACGAGGCTGCGCCTGCACGCGCGGTCCGATGCCCAGGGCCGCGAGCGCCTCGTCGCTGTCGTAGCGCAGCACGGTGCGCTGGGCCGGCGTGCGCGTGGCGCGTTCGAATGCAGTGCGTGTCACGGGGGCCCACTCGCGGACACCGTGGCCGGTGCCGATCTGCTGCGGCACGGCCGCCGACTCGCGCGCAATGGACGATTCGGCGCGGTCGCCGGATGCACGCGCGGACTGGCGCATCGGGTCGCGCGACGGCGCCGGTGCGGCCACCGCCACGGGCGCGCCCCGCTCGCGGAACACCGCGATGCCGATCGCGCCGACGTGATCGGGTCGCCCGGTGCGTGCGGCGTAACTGTCCGGCAGGGCGGTGAATTCGAACCGCGCGACGTCATTGTTCGATTTGCGCCAGCCGGTGATGTCGGTGCTCTGCCAGGGCGCGAGGACGTAGCCGGTCTGGTCCGGCGCGGCGGTCTCGCCGCTCACCGCATTGACGCCGTCGACCGACAGCACGACCAGCACCCGCTCGCCGGTCGTGTTGCGCAGACGAACGGAATACGGCGTGCCTGGGCGGCCGGCGATCCAGGTATCGCCGCGATGCGACCACACCGGCAGCGGTGTGCCGCGATCGCGGTCGATGACATCCAGGCGGACAAGGTCCTGCGGCGGCGGTGCGGGGCGATAGGCACCGGCCACCATCGGCAGAAGCAGCAGCGCCGCACAGCTCAGCACGGCGGGAATGCGAAGGGGTCGCTCCATGGCACGCTCTCGTTCGGGAAGGTGTCGGGGCGAACGCGTGGGCGGGCGGCGCGGGGTTTGCGAACCGTGCATCGGCGGCCACCGGGTAGACTTGCGGCCTGTTCCAAGGCCGTCACCGCCATGTCCCAGCGTCCCCAGCGCGTCCTCACCGGTATCACCACGTCCGGCACCCCGCACCTCGGCAACTACGTCGGTGCCGTGCGCCCGGCGATCGCCGCGAGCCGCGCGGCGAACACCGAGAGCTTCTACTTCCTCGCCGATCTGCACAGCCTGATCAAGGCGCAGGACCCGGCGCGCACCCAGCGCTCCACGCTTGAGATCGCAGCGACCTGGCTCGCGGCCGGGCTCGATCCGTCGACGGTGTGGTTCTACCGCCAGAGCGACGTGCCGGAAACGACCGAGCTGATGTGGCTGCTGACCTGCGTGGCGGGCAAGGGCATCCTCAATCGCGCGCATGCCTACAAGGCGGCGGTCGACAAGAACCGCGCCGACGGCGAGGACGACGATGCCGCGGTGACTGCGGGGCTCTTCATGTACCCGGTGCTGATGGCGGCCGACATCCTGATCTTCAACGCCGACCGCGTGCCGGTGGGCCGTGACCAGATCCAGCACATCGAGATGGCGCGCGATTTCGCCCAGCGCTTCAACCACGTGTACGGGCAGGAGTGGTTCACGCTGCCCGAAGCAGTGATCGACGACAGCGTGGCGCTGCTCCCTGGCCTCGACGGCCGCAAGATGAGCAAGAGCTACGACAACACCATTCCGCTGTTCGTGCCGCAGGCGCAGCTGAAGAAGCTGGTGTTCTCGATTCTCACCGATTCGAAAATGCCCGGCGAAGCGAAATCCACCGACGGCTCGGCGCTGTTTCAGCTCTACCAGGCCTTCGCCACGCCGGACGAGACCGCAGGCTTCGCGGCCGCATTCGCCGAAGGTATCGGCTGGGGCGATGCCAAGCAGCAGCTGTTCGATGTCGTCGAGCGCGAGATCGCACCGATGCGCGAGCGCTACGAGGACCTGATCGCACGTCCCGGCGACATCGAGGACACGCTGCGCGACGGCGGCCAGCGCCTGCGCGAGCGTTATGCGATTCCGCTGCTTCGCGAGCTGCGCGACGCGGTGGGCCTGCGCGATCTCGGCAAGGTGGCGGTGGCGACCGGCGAGGCGGTGGACGTGTCGCTCGCGGTGCGGCCGCTGGCGGTGTTCAAGCAGTACCGCGAACCCGATGGCCGGTTCTACTTCAAGCTCGTCGACGGCGAGCGCGTGCTGCTGCAGAGCCATGGCTTCGACGCGCCGCGTGATGCCGGGCAGACGATCGCCCGTCTGCGGCGCGGCGAGCTGGCGATCATCGACGCACCCGCCACGCTGGGCGAGGGCGTCGATGCCGACACCGTGCAGGCCGCCCTCGATGCGCTGGCCGCGGCCGACGCCGGGAAGGCCGCGTCGTGAATCCCGCAATCGCCGAGAACCTGGCGCTGCTGCTGTTCCTGCCGTGGTTTCTGATCCTCGGCGTGTTGTTCTGGGTGTACCCGCGGCAGCCGCGCGGCGTGCGCCGCGTGGTGTTCGACCTGGCCAGTCTCGGGCTGGCACTGCTGGCGTTCCTGCTGTCGATCCACTGGGCGCATGCCGCGGCCGATCGTGGCCACGGCGCGATGTGGGCGCAGATTCTCGCCACCGCGGTGGGCTACGGCGTCTTTCTCGCCGCGCTCGCCATCGCGTTCGCCGTGCGCGCGCGTGTACTGCGCTCGCGCGCACGCACCGACGCCTGACGCGCCGACACATCGGGCGTCGACACCGGCCGTCCTAGACTGTCGGTTCTGTCCAACGGGAGACGACCGATGCGCGATCGCAGCGGCATCACGATCATCGACACCGGCTACGTGCGGCCCGGGCTGTGCGCGGCCTATCTGGTCGAATCCGGCGGCCGCGCGGCGCTGATCGACTGCGGCACCGCCACCTGCGCACACACCGTGCTCGATGCGATCGACGCGGCGGGCGTGGACCGCGCGGCGGTCGACTGGCTGATGGTGACCCACGTGCACCTGGATCACGCTGGCGCGGCCGGGCCGCTGATCCGTGCGCTGCCGAATGCGCAGCTGGTGGTGCACCCGCGCGGTGCGCCGCACACGATCAATCCCACGCGGCTGATCGCCGGCGCCAAGGCGGTCTACGGCGAGGCGATGTTCGAGCGTGACCATGCCGGCATGCTGCCGGTGGCCGAGGATCGCGTGGTCATCGCCGAGGACGGGCACGTCGTCGAACTCGCCGGTCGCCCGCTGCTGTGCATCGACACGCCCGGCCATGCGCTGCACCACTACAGCGTCTGGGATGCGGCCACGCGCAGCTGGTTCGCCGGTGACACCTTCGGTCTGTCCTACCGCGAGTTCGACACCGCGATGGGCGCATTCGTCGTGCCCACGACGTCGCCGGTGCAATTCGATCCGCAGCAGATGCACGCCTCGATCGACACGCTGCTCGCGCGTGCGCCCGAATCGATCCGGGTCGCGCATTACGGCGAGGTCGACGACTGCGTGCGGCTCGGCGCCGACCTGCACGAGCAGATCGACGCGATGGTCGCGATTGCACGCGCCGCTCACGGCGCGCCGGACCGGCATGCGCAGATCGTCGACGGGCTCACCCGGCTCTACACCACGCGTGCGCACGACCACGGCGTCGAAGATGCACCCGCGCGCGTGGCCGAGTTGCTCGGCGGCGACATCGAGATCAACGCGATGGGGCTCGAGGTCTGGCTGGATCGCGCGGCGCGCTGACCGCGTGCGGGCGTGCACCGTCGTGGAGCAAGTCCTGGCGTCGGCGTTCGCCGATCCGATTCAGAGACCGACAGCTGCAGTGCTCAATCCCAGGTGGTGGTGTGTGCGCCGAAGCGTTCGCGCTGCGGACGGATCACGCAGAACCGGTGGCCGCTGGGTGCCTCCATCACCCACCAGCGTTTGACGAAGCCGATTCGTTTGGCACCCAGGGCCTCCAGGCGATCGGCTTCCGCGTCGATGTCGTCGCTTTCGATATCGAGATGGATGCGCGAGGCGTGATCGACCTTCTGCAGCAGCAGGAGGGGTTCGTCGGAATCCGTGTCGAGTTCCGCGTAGCGGCCGTCGCCGTCCTGGTCACCGTTCACCACCGGACGACCGAGTGCGCGGCTCCAGAACGCCAGATGTGGCGCCAGATCGTCGGTCTGGCAATCGAGTACGAACGTGGACAGGCGGCTGCGGTGAGCCATGGCGGGCGCTCCGGTGGATGGAGCGCCAGCCTGCCGCGGCCGGGTTGCAGCGGCTGCGACGACCCGCGCCGCGGCGGTGCACCCGCCCGCGTGATCACACTGACGGCGGTGCCCGGCCGCACGCTGTCAGGCGATGCGCGCGTGCATCGAAGATGCCGACTGATTACTGGGCCAGGGCCAGATCGTCGAGCATCGCCTTGAGAAAGCGCGCGGCTTCGCCGCCTGTGGCAGCGCGGTGGTCGAAGGTCAGCGACAGCGGGATCACCTTGTGCGATTCGAAGCCGCCGATCACCGGGGTGATCTGGTGGCGACCGCGGCCCGCGGCGACGATCGCCACGCACGGCGGCACCACGACCGGCGTGGCGTAGCGGCCGGCGAACATGCCGAAGTTCGACAGCGAGATCGTGTAGCCACTGAGTTCGCTGCCCGGGATGCTGCGGTCCTCGACCTGCGCGCGCAGGCGGTTGATGCCTTCGCGCACGCCGCGTGCGTCGAGCATGTCGGCGTTGCGCAGCGCCGGCACGAACAGGCCGTCGTCGGTGTCGACGGCGATGCCGATGTCGACATGCGGATGCAGGGTGCGGGTGAGCTTGTCGCCGTCGAACCAGGCATTGAGCGCCGGCACCGCGCGGGCCGCCACGCAGATCGCGCGGATCAGGCGGGTGGTCACGTCGTTGCCGGGCGTCCAGGCATGGATGTCGGCATCGTCGCTGAGTGTCGTGGGCACCACCTTGGCGTGGGCGTCGGCCATCACCCGCGCCATGTTGCGGCGCACGCCCTTCAGCGGCTCGGGTTGGCCCGACGCCGAGACCGACGGCGGCTGCGTGCGCATCGGCTTGCCCGATGCCGACAAGGCGGTGCGCGCGCCGGCCTGGCGCGGGGCATCGTGCGCGGGCGCGTCGTGGCTCACGCGGTACTCGCCGGCGCGCGGCGGTGGCGCACTCTCGTTCGAACGTGCAGCGGCAGCGCCGGGTGCGGCGCTGCCGTCCGCTGCAGCCTGCTTGACGTCGGCCATCGTCACCACGCCGTCGGCGCCGGTGCCGCGCACACGTGCGATGTCCACTTTCAGCTTGCGGGCGAGTGCGCGCACCGCCGGCATCGCCTTGACGCCGCCGGCCGAACTGGCCTGCTCGCTGTGCACGGTGTCCGAGGACTGCATCGCACCGACCACGGTGCCGGTGTCGGCGCGTGCGCCGCCGGCCTCGGACTTGACTTCGGGCTGTGCGCCGTCATCCGCGGCGATGGCGCCACCTTCGCTGGACGCGACGACCTTGTCGTCGGGTGCCGGGTCCTGGTTGCCGACGCCCTTGCCCGGCGCGTCCTTCAGCGGGCCGTGGTGATGGCCGGTGTCCTGGCCCTCGGCGCGCTGCGGCAGGCTGGGGTCGATCTCGAACTCGGCCAGCACCGCGCCGGTCTCGATGATGTCGCCGGCCTCGCCCGCGAGCTTGAGCACCTTGCCCGAGACCGGCGAGGGCACGTCGACGACCGCCTTCGCGGTTTCCATCGACACCAGCGCATCGTCGAGGCGGATCGTGTCGCCGACCTTGACCGCCCATTCGACGATCGTGGCATCGGGCAGGCCCTCGCCGAGATCCGGCAGGCGGAAGGAAGTGGTGTTGGCCATGCGTGCAGTCCTCAATCGATCGTGCCGGCGGGGGCCGGCTGTCAGGGGCGCGTGCCGGAAACCAGACGTGCCCACTCTGTGTTCGTGTATCGGAACGCGTTGACGTAAGCGTCCCGGTCGCCTCATATCCAGACGTCGCTCGCTGCGGTCAGGGCACTGTCGGCATCGCCGGTGTTGACCACGCCGCGGGGCTCGACCAGCAGCACGTGGCACTCGGCATCCGCGTGCGGACGGTGTTCGGTGCCACGCGGCACCACGACCATCTCACCGGTGCGGACGACGATCTGCCGGTCGCGGAACTCGATGTGCAGCTCGCCGGCCAGCACGATGAACGTCTCGTCCGTGTCCGGATGCGCGTGCCAGACGAAGTCGCCGGCGATCTTGACCAGCTTGAACTGGTAGTCGTTCATCTCGGCGACGACGCGCGGCGACCAGTGCCCGGAGGACAACGCGAGTTTGTCCGCGAAATTGACGACCTCGCCCGCCATGCCGGTCAGCCCGCCGCCATCGCCCGCTTGGCCGCGGCGACGATCTTCTCGACGCTCGGCAGGTATTTCATTTCCAGGCGGAACAGCGGGATGTGGGTGTCGTAGCCGGTCACGCGCTCGACCGGAGCGACGAGGTCGTACATCGACTCCTCGGCCAGGCGCGCGGCGATCTCGGCGCCGAAGCCCGCGGTCTTCGGGGCCTCGTGCACGATCACGCAACGGCCGGTGCGCGAGACCGATTCGGCGATCGTCGCGAAGTCCAGCGGCTTGAGCGTCGCGACGTCGATGACCTCGGCGCTGATGCCGTCCTGGGCAAGTTTCTCGGCCGCTTCCAGCGCTTCCTTGACCTGCGCGCCCCAGCTGATCAGCGTGACGTCGGTGCCGTCGCGCAGCACGTAGCAGACGTCGAGCGGCAGTGCCTCGCCGTCGTCGGGCACCACTTCCTTGTACTGGCGGTAGATGCGCTTGGGCTCGAAATAGATCACCGGGTCCGGTTCGCGCATCGCGGCCAGCAGCAGGCCGTAGGCACGCGCCGGCGACGAGGGCATGACCACGCGCAGGCCGGGCACGTTGGTGAAGATGGATTCGTTGGCCTCGCTGTGATGCTCCGGCGCGCGGATGCCGCCGCCCCACGGCACGCGCAGCACCATCGGGCAGGTCAGGCGACCGCGGGTGCGGTACCGGAAGCGCGCGGCGTGGCAGATGATGTGGTCGACCATCGGATACATGAAGCCGTCGAACTGGGCTTCGGCGACCGGCTTCATGCCCATCGCGGCCATGCCGACGGTCAGGCCGGCGATCGTGGTCTCGTCGAGCGGCGTGTCGAGCACGCGCTCGGCGCCGAACTGCGCCTGCAGGCCGGCGGTCGCGCGGAACACGCCGCCGTTGACGCCCACGTCCTCGCCGAGCACGACGACCGATTCGTCGGTGCGCAGCTCGTAGGCCAGGGCCTGGGTGATCGCTTCGATCAGGGTGATCGCGGCGGGTGTGTCGCTCTTCGCGGCGGCGGCCGTGGTCTTGCTGGCGGCGACGTTCATGCGCGGCCCTCCGCGGCGATGGCCTTGGCGCGCTGTTCCAGCAGGTCCGGCGGCGGGTCGGCATAGAGGTAATCGAACATCGCTTCCACCGGCTGCACCTTCAGTTCCAGATAGGCGTTGATCTCGACGTCGATGCGCTGTGTGCAGTCGGCGATCCAGGCCTTTTCCTGGTCTTCGTCCCACAGCTTCTGGGCGGTGAGGTATGTACGCAGGCGGGTCATCGGATCACGCGTCCAGGCGTCCTTGACCTCGGCCTCGTCGCGGTAGCGGCGCGCATCGTCGGCGGTGGTGTGGTCGTGCAGGCGATAGGTCATGAACTCGATGACGCTGCCGCCTTCGCCGTTGCGTGCACGTTCGAGCGCGCGGCGCATGCCTTCGAGCACGGCGATCAGATCGTTGCCGTCGACCTGCAGGCAGTGCAGGCCACCGGCCAGGCCCTTCTGCGCCAGCGTCGGCGCACCGGTCTGCGACTTGCGCGGCACCGAGATCGCCCAGCCGTTGTTGATGATGCATTGCACGAACGGCAGCGCGTAGGCGCCGGCCGAGTTGATCGCCGCGTAGGTGTCGGTCTTCGAGCTGCCGCCATCGCCGCAGCAGGTCACCGCCACGCGCGGTTCCTTGCGCAGCTTGAACGCCAGCGCGGCGCCGGCGGCGTGCAGGCACTGGGTCGCGATCGGCACACACCAGGGGAAGTCGTGCTTCTGGTTCTGGAAGTCGTTGCCGCGCTCATCGCCGCCCCAGTACATCAGGATCTCGCGCAGCTGCACGCCGCGCATGATCTGCGCGCCGTATTCGCGATAGCTCGGGGCGAACAGGTCCTCGGGCCGCATCGCCGCGCCGATGCCGACGTGCGTGGCCTCGTGGCCGAGGCACGCGGCGTAGGTGCCGAGCTTGCCGGTACGCTGCAGGGCGATCGCCTTGCTGTCGAAGGTGCGCACGAACAGCATCTGCTTGAACAGCGGCAGCAGCGTGGCGGGATCGGAGAAGGCTTCGGGGAATTCGGCGACGGGCGTACCGTCGGGGCCGAGGTACTGCAGGTGTTCGATTTCGAATTTCGCGACAACGGTCATCGTGCCAACCGGTCAGGGACAATGGTTGCCGATGATACCGGTGGGGTCGTTAAGGGCCGTTGCGCGCTGCCGCATGACGGCAGGCGCGCGAATCGCGTATGCGCGTGCCGCTCAGGCGTCGCTGCCGCGGCCCGGACCGATGTGCGTGCGCACCTCGAACAGCTCGGGAAAGAACGTCAGCTCCAGCGCCTGCTTCAGGAAGCCCACGCCGCTGGAGCCGCCGGTGCCACGCTTGAAGCCGATGATGCGCATCACGGTACGCATGTGGCGGAAGCGCCAGAGCTGGAACTGGGTTTCCAGATCCACCAGGTCCTCGCACAGCGCGTATTCGCGCCAATAGCGGTCGGTGTCCTCGTAGATCGTTTCGAACACCGGCACCAGGCGCGCATCGAAGGCGTGCGGCTCGCGCCAGTCGCGGTCCAGGTGACCCGCGGCGACCGGATGGCCCCAGCGCGCGAGATAGCACAGGAATTCGTCGTACAGCCCGGGGGCATCCAGCGCGGCACGCAGCCCGGCCTGGCCGTCGGGGTCGTGCGCGAACACGTCGAGCATCGCCGCGTTCTTGTTGCCCAGCAGGAATTCCACCGTGCGGTACTGCAGCGACTGGAAGCCCGACGACGGCCCCAGCACGTCGCGGAACTCCATGTATTCGGCCGGCGTCATCGTCTCCAGCACCGACCACTGCTCGGTCAGCTGCCGCAGCACCTGCTTGCAGCGCGCCAGCACCTTGCGGCAGCGCCAGACCTCGTCGCGCTTGAGGTGGCCGATCGCGGCCGAGAGCTCGTGGATCATCAGCTTGAGCCACAGCTCCGAGACCTGGTGCTGCACCACGAACAGCATCTCGTCGTGATGCGGCGGATCCGACAGCGGTTGCTGGGCGGCCAAAAGCAGGTCGAGGCGCAGGTAGCCGGCGTAGGTGATGCGGCCCGACAGGTCGCGGTGGATGCCGTCTTCGAGGGGGCGCTGGTTGCGATCGATCGTCATCGCGACAGCGTACTGCATGGCCCGCGTTGTGGCCGGTCCGGGTGACGCCTGGCGGCGGCTTGTGCCGCGCCACGTCATGCAAACGACACGGTTTGCCGGCACACTCCGGTCGGGGCGCCCGGTCCGGGGCGCGAACGGGGTGAGGCATGACCAGATTCCAGGGCCGGCTGCTGTCGGCATTGCTGCTGTGCTGCGGCGCGGGCGCCGCGCAGGCCGACGTCGTCATCAGCCAGGTCTATGGCGGTGGCGGCAACAGCGGCGCGCCGTTCAATGCCGACTACGTCGAGCTGTTCAACACGGGCGATCTGCCGGTGTCGCTCGGTGGCACGTCGCTGCAGTACGCCAGCGCGACCGGCACCGGCAACTTCGGCGCCGGCGCCGGCCAGATCGTCGTGCTGCCGTCGGTGGAGATTCCGGCCGGTGGTTATTTCCTCGTCGGCCTGGCCGGCGGGGCGAACGGCGCGGCGCTGCCGGCGCCCGACGCCAGCGGCACGATCAACATGTCCGGCACCGCCGGCAAGGTTGCACTCGCGAACACCACGGCCAGCCTCGGCTGCAACGGCGGCAGCACCGCCTGCACCCCGGCGCAGCAGGCGCTGATCCTGGATCTCGTCGGCTTCGGCGGCGCCAATTTCTTCGAAGGCAGCGCGCCCGCCCCGGCGCCGAGCAACACCACGGCCGTGTTCCGCGCCGGCGACGGCTGCACCGACAGCAACGACAACGCTGGCGACTTCAGCACCGGCGCGCCCGCGCCGCGCAACAGCGCCGCAGTGCCCAACATCTGCAGCGGCGGCGGCACGCTGTATCTGAGCATCACCGACACCAGCGGCGCCGAAGGCGACAGCGGCACCACGCCGTTCTTCTTCACCGTCAGCCTGAACCAGCCGGCCGGGCCCGAGGGTGTGACCGTGGACTACGCCACCGCCGACGGCACCGCCACGGTGGCCGATGGCGACTACGTCGCGCGCAGCGGCGCCCTGGTCTTTGCCGAGGGGCAGCGCGAGCTCACGTTGCACGTCGACGTGGTCGGTGATGAACGGGTCGAACCGGACGAGACCTTCCATGTCGATCTGGACAACGCCGTCGGCGCGCTGCTGGCCAAGGCCCGCGGCACCGGCACGATCGTCAACGACGACGTCAACACGGTCGCCATCCACGCCATCCAGGGCAGCGGCGAGCGTTCGCCCTACGAGAACCAGCCGGTCGCCACCACGGGCATCGTCACCGGGCGCAAGAACAACGGCTTCTTCATCCAGACGCCGGACGGCGAGGACGATGGCGATCCGGCCACGTCGGAAGGCGTGTTCGTGTTCACCAGCAGCGCGCCGCCGGCCGACGCCGCCGTGGGCAACAAGGTGCTGGTGCAGGGCACGGTGATCGAATACATCCCGGCCGCCGATCCCCACCAGCTGCCGCTGACCGAAATCACCAACGCCTCGGTCGTGGCACTGTCGACCGGGCACGCGCTGCCGGCGCCGGCCCTGCTGACACCCGAACTGCCGAATGCGGACGGCGGCCTCGGCCAGCTGGAACATCTGGAAGGCATGCGCGTCACCGCGCCCAGCTTCACCGTCGTCGCGCCCACCGGCGGCAACACCAACGAGGCCCAGGCCACCGGCAGCAGCAACGGCCGCTTCGCGGTCGTGGTCACCGGCACGCCGCGGCCGTTCCGCGAGCCCGGCATCCCGGTGCCGGACCCCGACCCGCTGGGCAGCAGCGCGCCGGCGATTCCGCGCTGGGATTTCAACCCCGAGACGATCGTGGTCAACAGCAGCACGATCGGCGCGCCGACCGCGAACCTCGCCGCGGGCTGCCGCATCGTCGACGGCTCGCTGACCGGCCCGCTGGACTACACCTTCCGCCGCTACACGATCTACCCGGAAGCCGAGCTGGTCAGCGACTGCAGCGGCGCCGGCGAAGTGCGGCCGTCGATGGCGCCCGGTCCGGACCACGTCACGTTCGCGACCTATAACCTCGAGCGCTTCTTCGACACCGTCAACGACGGCAACAGCGGCCCGACGCTGACCGCCGCCGCGCTGGAGCGGCGCCTGTCGAAGGCCTCGATCGGCATCCGCGGCTACCTGCACACGCCCGACATCCTCGGCGTGACCGAGGTGGAGAACCTTTCGGTGCTGCAGACCCTGGCCACGCGCATCAACGCCGATGCGGTCGCGGCCGGGCAGCCGGATCCGGGCTACGTGGCGTATCTGGAGGAGGGCTTCGACGTCGGCGGCATCGACGTGGGCTTCCTGGTCAAGACCGGTCAGGTCGCAGCGGGCATCGCACGCATCGAAGTGACCTCGGTCACCCAGCAGGGCGCGGAGGCCGTGTTGCAGAACCCCAACGGCTCGACCAGCGTGCTCAACGACCGGCCGCCTCTGGTGCTCGACGGCGTGGCGCGCTTCGCCGATGGCCGCACGTTCCCGCTGACCGCGATCGTCGTGCACCAGCGCTCGCTCAGCGGCGTCAACGACGACGGCCCGGGCAGCAACGGCTGGGCGACCGCCGGCCAGCGCGTGCGCGACAAGCGGCAGAAACAGGCCGACTTCCTGGCCACGCTGATCCAGGACTCGCAGCAGGCCGATCCGGCGCGGCACATCGTGGTGCTCGGCGACTTCAATGCGTTCGAGTTCAACGACGGTCTGGTCGATGCGATCGGCACCGTGACCGGCCTGCCGTCGGCGGACGGCGAGACCGCGGTGGACGGGGACGGTGCGGTGCTGGTGTCGCCGTCGCTGCTCAACATGACGCTGGAGGCGGCCAACGACGAGCGGTATTCCTTCGTGTTCGACTACCAGGCGCAGTCGCTGGACCACGTGCTGGTGAACCAGGCGCTGGTCGATTCACCGATGGTGGTCGCGCTCGACATCAGTCACGCGCGCATCAATGCCGACTTCCCCGAAGTGGCCCGCAACGACGTCGACACGCCGACGCGCCTGTCGGACCACGACCCCACGGTGCTGCTGGTGCGGCTGGCGCCGGTGGAGACCGCCGATCTCGGCATCGAGGTCGAGGCGATCGAGGCCGAAGTCGTCGCCGGTCAGGCGATGGCGTTCGCGGCGACGCTGGTCAATGCCGGGCCGGACGCGGCGCAGTTCCCCGGCGTCGGCGCGGTGCTGGACGTGGAGGTGGACGACTTGGTGGTGTCCGCCGCTGACGGCTGGAGCTGCGATGCGCCGGTGGCCGCGACCGGCACCACGACGGTGTCCTGCAGCCGCGACGTGCTGGCCGCAGGCGACGAGACGGTGTTCGCGCTGTCGGCCACGGCGCCGGCGACCGCGATCGGTCGCGAGGTGTCGCTGACCGTGGCGGCGGCCTCGCAGACGCAGGATCCCGAGGTCGGCAACGACAGCGCGGTGGCCGCGGTGGCCGTGGTCGAGGATCCCGCGTCGGCGGCCCGTGTGCTGGCGAACGGCGAGCAGGTCGGCGACGTCTCGGGCGCGGCGGGCGAATCGAGCCTGTTCCGCATCGACGTGCCGGCCGGCGCGCGCAACCTGCGCATCCTCAGCGCCGGCGGCACAGGGAACGTCACGCTCTACGCCAGCCGCGATGCGGTGCCCACCGCCGGCGACTGGCAGCTGCGCTCGCAGCGGCCGGGCAACAACGAGGTCGTCCAGGTCGCCGCGCCGCAGGCCGGCCCCTGGTACATCCGGATCCGCGGCGAATCGGCCTTCACCCGGGTCACGGTACGGGCCAGCTACACGCCCTGATCGCCCATTCGGCGGCTGCGGATGTCGAACCGGACCCCCGCGCAAGCGGGGGTTCTTCGTGGGTGCAGCCGGGATTTGCGGCGGCGCGGGCGCCGGGCCGGGCCCCGCCGGGCTGCTAGGATGCGGCGTCGCATGCCAGCAGGGGATTCCCGCCGAATGAGCCAGTCCAGTCCCGAGATCGCCGCGCCGCGCGGCGCCGTCGCCCGTTTTCTCGATGCCGTGGAGCGGGTCGGCAACAAGTTGCCGGATCCGGCGGTGCTGTTCCTCGGCCTGATGCTGGTGGTCTGGGGGGTCTCGGCCCTGCTGGCGAACGTCAGCTTCGCCGAGATCGATCCGCGCAGCGGCGATCCGATCCAGATCCGCAACCTGCTCGCCGGCACCAGCTTCACCACCTTCATGGCCGACATGGTCCGCACCTTCGTGACGTTCGCGCCGCTGGGCGTGGTGCTGGTGGCGATGCTGGGCCTCGGCGTGGCCGAGCACACCGGCTTCATCAACGCGGCGCTGCGTGCGGTGCTGTCGATCACGCCGAAGATGCTGCTCACGCCGATGCTGATCGCGGTCGGCATCTTCAGCCACGTCGCGGTGGACGCCGGCTACGTGCTGGTGATCCCGCTGGGCGCGGTGATCTTCTACGCCGCCGGGCGGCACCCGCTGGCGGGCATCGCGGCCGCGTTCGCGGGTGTGTCGGGCGGCTTCTCGGCGACCTTCATTCCTTCCAGCCTCGACCCGCTGCTGGCCGGCCTCACCCAGGAGGCGGCCAACCTGATCGACCCGGCCGTGGTCGTCAATCCGCTCAACAACTACTACTTCACCACCGCCTCGACCGCGCTGGTGGTGCTGGTGGGCTGGTTCCTCACCGACCGCATCATCGAGCCGCGCCTGCGCACGACGCCGGTCGACGGCGATGCCAGCGACATGCCGACGATGGAAACGCTGACCGCGCCCGAGCGCCGCGGTCTGGTGCTCGCCGTGCTGGCGATGCTGGCCTGCGTGGTCGCGCTGGTCGTCACGGCGGTCCCGCTGGGCTCGGCCTGGCGCGCGCCGGCCGATGCGCCTTCGGGCGCGGGTGAGCTGCTGGTGGCCAGCGCGCCGCTGATGCAGTCGATCGTGCCGCTGATCTTCATCCTGTTCGTCGTGCCGGGCATCATCTACGGCTACGCATCGGGCGCGGTGAAATCGCACCGCGACATCATCGCCGGCATGAGCAAGGCGATGAGCGGCATGGGCTACTACATCGTCATGGCGTTCTTCGCCGCGCAGTTCATCTATGCCTTCGGCCAGAGCAATCTCGGCGCGCTGCTGGCGATCAAGGGCGCGAACGGCCTGCAGGCGATGGGCCTGCCGACCGGCGTCACGCTGGTGGGCATCGTGGTCCTGTCGGGCTTCGTCAACCTGCTGGTGGGCTCGGCGTCGGCGAAGTGGGCCCTGATCGGCGCGATCATGGTGCCGATGCTGATGCAGCTGGGCATCTCGCCCGATCTCACCCAGGCGGCGTATCGCGTCGGCGATTCCAGCACCAACATCATCACGCCGCTGCTGCCGTACTTCCCGCTGATCGTCGTGTTCTGCCAGCGCTACGTGAAGTCGAGCGGCATCGGCACGCTGCTGGCGCTGATGCTGCCGTTCTCGATCACGTTGCTGGTCACCTGGTCGGCGTTCCTGCTCGGGTTCTGGGCGCTGGGGATTCCGCTGGGCGTCGGCGCGAGCTACGTCTACCCCGCCGGCTGAATGCGCTGAGCGCGGGAATCGCGTCGCCGGACCAGGTGCCCGGCGGCCGCCGCGCGTGGCAAAAGTCACTTTCCATGCGGATCGGGCGCCGCTAAGTTAGCGCGTCGCCCGGGCCGGCTCCGGGCATCCGACCAACGTCAGGAGTCGCCCTACGTGTCCATGAATCCGTACGCCGCCGAGGAGAAGAAGACCATCCTCGGTCATCCGCGCGGCCTGTTCGTGCTGTTCTTCGCCGAGATGTGGGAACGCTTCTCCTACTACGGCATGCGCGCGCTGCTGATCTTCTATCTCGTGCAGCACTGGATGTTCTCGGATTCCGAGGCGTCGGTGATCTACGGCGCGTACACCGCGCTGGTCTACATCGCGCCGGTGGTCGGCGGCTATCTGGCCGACCGGTATCTCGGGCAGCGCAAGGCGGTGGTGTTCGGTGCGGTGCTGCTGACCTTCGGCCACTTCCTGATGGCGTTCGAAGGCGACGGCGGGCAGGGCGCGGCCGAGATCAACATCTTCTGGCTGGCGCTGGCCTTCATCATCGTCGGCTCGGGGTTCCTCAAGGCCAACATCTCGGTGATGGTGGGCCAGCTGTATCCGCGCACCGACATCCGGCGCGATCCGGCGTACACGATCTTCTACATGGGCATCAATCTGGGCGCCGCGCTGGGCTCGTTGATCGCCGGTTACCTGGGCCAGACCTACGGCTGGGCTTACGGTTTCGGCGCGGCGGGCATCGGCATGCTGCTCGGTCTGGTGGTGTTCGTGCTCGGCAAGCCGCTGCTGATGGGACGCGGCGAGTCGAAGGTGCCCGAGCGCCTGGCGGCGCCGGTGATGGGCATCCGCTTCGAGTGGCTGCTGTACGTGCTGGGCGTGGCCGCCGTCGGCGTGGTCTGGTTCCTGATCCAGTACCAGGCGCTGGTCGGCGGCCTGCTGATGGGCACCGGCGCGCTGTTGATGGGCTTCGTGCTGTACACGGCGGTCTTCAAGCTCGAGCGCGAGGCGCGCAACCGCATCTTCGCGGCGCTGATCCTGATCATCGGCTCGATCCTGTTCTGGGCGCTGTTCGAGCAGGCCGGCGCATCGCTGAACCTGTTCACCGACCGCTCGGTCGACCGGCAGATCTTCGGCTGGGAAGTCCCGGCGTCGATGTTCCAGTCTCTGAACTCGATCTACATCATCCTGCTCGCGCCGGTGTTCGCGATAGTGTGGCTGTGGCTCGGACGCCGCGGCTGGGAGCCGTCCACGCCGATGAAGTTCGCGCTGGCCGTGGTGCAGGTGGGTCTGGGCTTCCTGCTGCTGGTCTGGGGCGCGAACAGCGCGGGCCCGGGCGAGATGACGCCGGTGATCTTCATCTTCCTGATCTACCTGATCCACACGACCGGCGAGCTGTGCCTGTCGCCGGTCGGCCTGTCGGCGATGAACCGGCTGGCCCCGGCGCACATGGCCAGCCTGATCATGGGCACGTGGTTCTTCGCCTCGGCTACCGGCAACTTCGCGGCCGGCCTGATCTCGGCGGCCACGGGCGGCGAAGGCGCAGGTCCGGCGCGCGTGCTCGAGGTGTACTCCAACGTGGGCTGGCTGGCGGTCGGCGTCGGCATCCTGATGATGCTGGTCGCGCCGCTGATCCGTCGCCTGATGCACCTCGATACGCTCAAGGACGAAGAACCCTCGCTCGCCGGCCAGGAGGCGATTGGTGAGCCGGCCGCGGCCGGGGTGCGGATCGACGAGGAGCGCCGTCCCTGATCGGGGCGGCGATGCCGGACACACGACAACAGCGCCCTCGAGGCGCTGTTGTCGTCTCCGGGGGCGGCAGCGGCCGCGTCGCGATGCTCAGCGCCTGAGCGGCGCCTCGAGCTTGGCCATCAGGGCGGCCAGCTGGGTCCGCTCGTCCGCATCCAGCGGCGCGAGCACGTTGCGCTGGTAGTCGAGCGCCAGCGGCACGATGACGTCGTAGACCGCGTAACCGGCCTCGCTGAGCTCGAGCACCGAGCGTCGGCGATCGCTGTCGTGCATTTCCCGCAGCAGCAGCTCGCGCTCGAGCAGGCGCGCGACCGCGCGGCTCACCGCCACCTTGTCCATCGCGGTGCGCTCGGCGACGTTGTTCGCCGACAGCCCGGGATACCGGCCGAGCACCGCGATCACCCGCCACTCGGTGACACTGATGCCGAAGCGGTCGGAGTACAGCTCGGCCAGGCCCCCGCTGATGCGGTTGGTCAGCACGCTCAGGCGGTAGGGCAGGAACTGCTCGAGGTCGAGCGCGGCATGGTCGTGGCCGGTGTGGTCGGCGCCCGTCGGGGCGGCATGGTCCGTCGCGGTCGAAGCCGGTTGCGTCATGGTGCGGTGCGCCTTGCAAGTGGTTGCACGTGAAACTATAAAGGAGGGTCTGAAGCCGCGTCCCCTGTCGCGGCGCCATCGCGATGGAGTATCCCATGAGCGCTCAAGTACAGACCTCCGGCCCCAATCTCGGCATGGACGTGACCACGTTCGAGAATCCGATGGGCATCGACGGGTTCGAATTCGTCGAGTTCGCCGCGCCGGCCGACAAGGCCGACTACATGCACGCGTATTTCCGCAACATGGGCTTCACCGCGGTGCTGCGGCACCGGACGCGCGCGATCACCGTCTATCGGCAGGGCGGCGTGAACTTCCTGCTCAACGAGGATCCGGATTCGTTCGCGGCTGAATTCGCCAAGGCCCACGGCCCGTCGGCCTGCGGCTTCGCGATCCGCTTCCAGCGGCCCGCGGCCGAGGTGTATACGCGCGTGCTGGAGAACGGCGGCGAGGCGATCGGCGCGGGCGAGTCGACCAAGGCCGTCGATGCACCGGTGGTCAAGGGCATCGGCGACTGCATGCTGTATCTGGTCGATCGCTACGGCGCGTCGGGTTCGATCTACGGCGACGATTACGTCGCGATCGAAGGCGCCGACCAGAACCCGACCGGGTTCGGCCTGACCTTCATCGACCATCTCACCCACAACCTCTACTTCGGCAACATGCAGAAGTGGTCGGACTACTACGAGAAGCTGTTCAACTTCCGCGAGATCCGCTACTTCGACATCAAGGGCGCCAAGACCGGCCTGAAGTCGAAGGCGATGACCGCGCCCGACGGCGTGGTGCGCATTCCGCTCAACGAGTCGAACGATCCCAAGTCGCAGATCAACGAGTACCTCGACGCCTACAAGGGCGAGGGCATCCAGCACATCGCCTGCTTCACCGACGACATCTATTCGACGATCGAGCGGATGCGCGAGAAGGGCATCGCGTTTCTCGACACGCCGGACACGTACTTCGAGGTCATCGACCAGCGGATTCCGGATCACGGTGAGGACGTCGAGCGCCTGGCGAAGAACAAGATCCTGATCGACGCCGACCCCGAGACCAAACAGCGCAAGCTGCTGCAGATCTTCACCCAGAACGCGTTCGGCCCGATCTTCTTCGAGATCATCCAGCGCAAGGGCAACGAGGGCTTCGGCGAAGGCAACTTCCAGGCGCTGTTCGAGAGCATCGAGCGCGACCAGATGAAGCGCGGCGTGCTCTGAGACGTGGCTGAAGGCCGGCGCCGGGGTTCCCGGGCCGGCCGCCCGTGCGCGCCGGACGGTCAGGCGTTCGCCATGCCGGCAAGGCCTGCCAGCAGCGCCGCGCCGCCGAGCAGGAAGAACGCGCCGAAGAGGATCAGTGCGATCAGCAGCAGGATGCCTTGGATCATGAAGAACAGGCGCAGCTTGTCGGTGGCGCGGATGGCCGCATCGACGCGGCCCGACGCGGCGGCGTCCTGCGCGGCGCCGGCTGCCTGGAACAGCAGCACGCCCAGCCAGATCGGCACCCAGGCCCAGAGGATGCCGATCAGGCTCAGCACCTGCAGTGCGCCCGAGATCATCAGCATCACACCGAGCAGCTTCATCCACAGCCTGCCTTCGAGCAGCGGGCGCACGATGGCCCGCACGGCGTCATCCGTCGTGTTCATCACTTGGTTGTCCCCTTTGAAAAACCGCCTTGTCCCCGGCGGTCTACGCAGGTTAAACGCTGCATTGCCAGAAAGGAACGCGCCATGACTCCCTCCAAACCGACGTACATGTCCGGCTTCGGCAACGAGTTCGCCACCGAGGCCGAGCCCGGCTCGCTGCCGGTGGGACAGAACTCGCCGCAGCAGGTGGCGCATGGTCTGTATGCCGAGCAGCTGTCGGGCACGGCATTCACCGCGCCGCGCGGCGAGAACCGGCGCAGCTGGCTCTACCGCATCCGCCCGGCGGTGATGCACGGCGCGTTCGTGCCGTTCGAGCAGCCGCGCTTCCACGACGGCTTCGATCGCGGCCCGGTCCCGCCCGACCAGCTGCGCTGGAGCCCGCTGCCGATTCCCGACGCGCCGGTGGATTTCGTCGACGGCCTGTATTCGGTGGCCGGTACCGGCGGCGCCGGCGCGCTCGACGGCGTCGGCATCCACGTCTATGCGGCCAACACGTCGATGACCGGGCGGTTCTTCTACAGCGCCGACGGCGAACTGCTGCTGGTGCCGCAGCAGGGGCGGCTGGTACTCGCAACCGAACTCGGCACGCTCGAGGTCGAGCCGCAGGAGATCGCGGTGATTCCGCGCGGCATCCGCTTCCGCGTCGAATTGCCCGACGGCCCGAGCCGCGGGTATGTGTGCGAGAACCAGGGTCGCGCGCTGCGCCTGCCCGATCTTGGGCCGATCGGCGCGAACGGACTGGCGAACCCGCGCGACTTCCTAACGCCGGTCGCGCGCTACGAGGACATCGACGGCGACTTCTCGCTGATCGCGAAGTTCCAGGGGCATCTGTGGCAGGCGCCGATCGGGCATTCGCCGCTCGATGTCGTGGCCTGGCACGGCAACTACGCGCCGTACAAGTACGACCTGCGCCGCTTCAACACGATCGGTTCGATCAGCTTCGACCATCCCGATCCGTCGATCTTCACGGTGCTGACCTCGCCGAGTGAATCGCCCGGCACGGCGAACATGGATTTCGCGATCTTCCCGCCGCGCTGGCTGGTGGCGCAGCACACGTTCCGGCCGCCGTGGTTCCACCGCAACATCGCCAGCGAGTTCATGGGCCTGGTGCACGGCCAGTACGACGCCAAGGCCGACGGCTTCGCGCCCGGCGCGTGCTCGCTGCACAACTGCATGAGCGGACACGGCCCGGATGCCGCGACGTTCGACAAGGCGAGCGCGGCCGATCTGTCGAAGCCGGACGTGATCACCGACACGATGGCCTTCATGTTCGAAACGCGCGCGGTGATCCGGCCCACCCGCCAGGCGCTCGACGCCGCCCACCGCCAGGCCGACTACCAGGCGGTATGGCAGGGGCTGCAGCACCGGTTCACGCCGCCGCGCTGATGCGCGCGGCGGATACGCCGGCGGCGGGGGCGTGGTGCGCGGCCGGCGACGTGTCCGGGTCCGCACAGGGTTCGCACCGCGTCGACGGCGCATCGCCGAGCCTGCCGCCGCCTCCACCAGGGACACTCCGATGAAGCCTTCGATCGCCTGCGCCTCCGTGCTCGCCCTGTCCCTGGCCGCCTGCGGCGACCGGCCGCCCGCAACTGTGGACGCGGCGGCGCCGACCGGCCGTTCGCTCGACGGCGATCCGGCGGCGCCACCACCGTTCGATCCGGCCACTGCAACCGCGCCACCGGTGTCCGGCAGCCTCCGGCCGGCCGTGGTGGAGGACGTGATCACGTTCGACGGGTTCGGCCCGGCCGCGTTCGGCGCCGACCAGGAGCAGGTCCGTATGGCCTGGGGCGCCGACCTCGGCGATGCGGTGCCCTCCGAGCCCGGAGGCTGCTACTCCCTCACGCCGCAGCCGCCGGGGGATGCGGGCTACGGCATCGCGTTCATGATCGAGGCCGACCGCTTCGCGCGGATCGACGTGCGCAACGCGGGATATGCGGCGCCCGGCGGCGGCAAGGTCGGCATGGACCGGTCCGACATCGAGCGCCTGTACGCCGGTCGCATCGAGGCCACGCCGCACAAGTACGTCGAGGGCGCGCAGGTGCTGCGTGTGCGCGAGGGTGAGCGTGCGCTGGTATTCGAGACCGACACGGCGGGCCGGGTGACCGGATGGCGGATCGGCACGCCGCCGCAGGTCGACTACGTCGAAGGTTGCGGCTGAGCGACGCGGCGCCCGGACGGAGCCCTCGCGAGCGGAAACGAAGAAACAGCAGGGTCGGGCGGACCGGATGCGCTGCGCGACGTGCAGCGCACCGGATCAGCGCTCGGGCGGCGCGGGATCGTCGCGGTCGACCATTGCATCGTCCGGATCGGGTGTGCGCTCGGGGTGTGGCGGGCGCTCGTCCATCAACGACAGCGCAGCGCGTGACATCAGGTGTGCGCTGATCGGCGCGGTCAGGAACAGGAAGACGGTGATCAGCAACTCACGCGGATGCACGCCGCTGCCGTTGACCCAGTGATACACGATCGACGCGAACAGGATGCAGCCCACGCCCAGCGTGCTGGCCTTGGCGGGCCCGTGCAGCCGCCGGAAGAAATCCGACAGCTTCACCATTGCGACGCCACCGAGCAGGGTGAAGAAGCAGCCCACCACCAGCAGGGTCACGACGACGATCTCGAACAGCGTGCTCATTCGACGATGTCCCTCCGGATGACGTACTTGCTCAGCACCACGGTGCCGACGAAGCCGAGCATCGCGATGATCAGCGCAGCCTCGAAATAGACCTCGGTGTCGAGCAGCATGCCGAACAGGATGAGCTGCGCGATCGCGCTGATGTACAGCGTATCCAGCGCGAGGATGCGGTCAGGGGCGGTGGGGCCGCGCAGCAGGCGCCACAGCGAGAGCACCATGGCCAGGCCGACCAGATGCATGCCGGCGACGATGACGATATCGATCATGGAAAGATCTCCCTCAGCGGGGCTTCGTAGCGGCTCTTGATCTCCGTCACCAGCGCTTCGGGATCGTCGACGCTCAGGCAGTGCAGCAGCAGATACCGGCGGTCTTCGGACAGCTCGGCCGACACGGTGCCAGGCGTCAGCGTGCAGACGCTGGCGAGCGCGGAGATGCCGTGGATATTGGTCAGATCGAGCGGCACCCAGACGAACTGGGACTTCAGCCGCGACTCCGGCCCCAGCACCTGACGCGCCACCGTGACGTTGGCGACGACGATGTCGCGCAGCACGATACCGATCAGACGGAACACGCCGCGCAACCGGCCAAGACGCGCGAACTCGCGTTCCAGGCGTGCCGCCAGCAACGGCATCAGCCAGGCGAGCAGGAGCGCGAGGATCACGTTGCCGGCACTCACGTCCTGGGCCATCAGCAGCCAGAACGCGAAGACCGTCAGGCTCTGCGGGATCGAGGGCAGCATGCGACGCTTCATCGTGCGGGCTCCCGGATCAGCGGCGTGGTGTCGCGCAGCACCTGGATGTAGGTGTTCACGTCGAGCACCTGGTCGGCCGTGGCGTCGGTATAGCGCAGCACCGGACCGGCGAAGAGCGTCATCGCGATGCCGTAAGCCAGCAGGATCACCGTCGCGCCCACCTCGACGCGCCGCAGTGGCGGCGGTGGCGTGGTGTCAGGCGCGGGATCCACACGCCAGAACAGCCGGGTGCCGCTGCGCGACAAGCCGATGATGGTCATCAGACTGCTGCCCAGGATCACCGTCCAGAGCCAACCCATCTGCGCTTCGGGCACCGCGTTGAGCAGCTGCAGCTTGCCGATGAAGCCCGACAGCGGCGGCAGGCCGGCGATCGACACCGCCGCGATCAGGAACAGCGCCGCGGGCAGCGTCTTGTTCGGCATCGAGGCGATCGGCAACAGGTAATCGCCGTTGCTGCCGCGATGGCGCTGGATGATGTCGGCCAGCAGGAACAACGCGGCGCTGACGAACACGCTGTGCGCGAGGTAGTACAGGCCCGCCGAGATCGCGCCGGCATTGCCGAGCGAGAACGCCACGAACAGCGTGCCGGCCGACAGCAGCACCAGGTAGGCCACGCCGATGCGAAGACGCGGCGCCCCGATCACGCCGAGCGCGGCGAGCACCACGGTGGCCGCGCCGGCGGGCAGCAACCAGTCCCAGGCGATGTTCGCCAGCGGCCCCGCGTTCTCGCCGAACATCAGCGTGAACACGCGCAGGATCGCGTAGAGGCCGACCTTGGTCATCACCGTGAACAGCGCCGCCACTGCGGCGGGCGCGCGCGCATAGGCCTCGGGCAGCCACAGATACAGCGGCAGCAAGGCCGCCTTGGCGCAGAACACCAGCAGCAGCAGGCCGGCGCCGGCGTGGATCAGCATCGTCCGCTCTGGTGGCGCGGCTGCGATGCGCGCCGCCATCTCGGTCATGTTGAGCGTGCCGAGCATGCCGTAGAGCAGGCCCAGCGCGAGCAGGAACACCACCGATGCCGCGATGTTGAACACCACGTAGTGCATGCCCGCCTTGATCCGCGCGCCACGCGCGCCGCTGAGCAGCAGGCCGTAGGACGCGATCAGCATCACCTCGAAGAAGACGAACAGGTTGAACAGGTCGCCGGTGAGGAACGCGCCGTTGAGGCCGGCCAGCTGCATCTGGAACAGCGCATGGAAGTGCAGCGCACGCTTGTCCCACCCCGCACACGCGTAGAGCAGGCAGGGGATCGCCAGCAGCGTGGTGGTCAGCACCATCAGCACCGAAAGGCGGTCGGCCACCAGGGTGATGCCGAGCCGCGCCGGCCAGTCGCCGAGCAGGTAGACCAGCATGTCCTCACGCTGCACCTGCACCAGCAGCGTGATGTTGACCGCCAGCAGCGCCAGCATGCCGATCCACGCCCACAGCCGCAGGATCGAGGTGCGATGACGGCGCTCGAACAGCAGCAACAGGGCGCCGGTGACGATGGGCACCAGCACCGGGAGTACGGGCAGATGGTTCATCGCGCGCCTCCCTGTCGCTGCTCGTCAGGCTCTTCGCCGTCGACGTGGTCGGTATGCAGGTCGGCGTGCTCGCGCATGGCGACCACCACCGCCACCGCCGTCATCGCGAACGCGATCACGATGGCCGTCAGCACCAGTGCCTGGGGCAGCGGGTCGGAATAGTTGGCGAGCGTGTGCGCCACGCCGTCGCGCAGCACCGGCGGCTTGCCGACGACCGGGCGGCCGGCGGCGAAGATCATCAGATTGGTGGCGTACGACAGCAGCGTCAGACCGAGGATCACGTCGAAGGTGCGTGCCCGCAGCATCAGGTACAGGCCCGAGGCGGCGAGCACACCGATGGCGGTAGCGATTGCGAATTCCATCAGGGCACCTCCTTCTCGGCCTGGCGGTGTTTCACGGTGCCGAGCGTCGCGAGCATCAGCAGCGTGCCCGAGAACACCACGAAGTAGACGCCGGTATCGAAGACCAGGGCGCTGGCCAGCGGCACCAGGCCGACCAAGGGCAGCTCGAGATCGAGATGACCGCTGGTCATGTACGGCAGTCCGAACCACCAGGAACCCACGCCGCCGAGCACCGCCAGCAGCAGACCGATCGCGATGCCGCGCAGGTAGTCGAAGCCGAACGTGGCCTCGACCGCACGTGCGCCCTGCAGCACGTACATCACCAGCACCGGCACCGCGAACACCAGGCCGGCGATGAAGCCGCCACCCGGCGCGTTGTGGCCGCGCAGGAACAGGTAGATCGAGACCGTCAACGCCAGCGGGAACAGCAGCTGGGTGAGGTCGGTGGCGATCGGCAGGTGCGCCGGCGGACCGGGCATGATCTCGTCCGGCTTCAGCCGCGACCAGCGCAACAGCGCGTGCACCACCAGCGCCGCCACGCCGAACACGACGATCTCGCCGAAGGTGTCGAAGCCGCGGAAGTCGACCAGGGTCACGTTGACCACGTTGCGCCCGTAGGCCTCGGGCAAGGAGCGCACCAGCAGTTCGCTGGAGATGGTGTCGGCCGGCGACATCATCATGGCGTAGGCCAGGATCGCCAGGCCGCCGCCGGCGACGATCGCGAGCGTCAGGTCACGCGCCTTGCGCAACGGACGGTGCGAGATCTTCGACTGCTTGGGCAGGTAGTTCAGGGCCATCATCATCAGCGCGATGGTGACCATCTCCACCAGCAACTGGGTCAAGGCGAGATCCGGCGCCGAGAGGTAGACGAACACCAGGCTGACCGCCAGGCCAGCCGCACCGATGACGATCAGTGCGGTCAGGCGCTTGGCATGGACGACGACGGTGCCGATGGACGCGGCGATCAGCAGGCCCCACAGCACCCAGCCGATGACCGGCAGCGGCTGCGGCGCACCGAGGCCGACGAGCAACGGCAGGGTGCGGCCCAGCATCGGCACGCCGGCCAGCACCACGCCCACCGCGATCATCAGGAACAGGCTGCGCTGCAGGCTGCCGTTCGCCACGCGCGCGGTGAACCGGCGTGCCAGCGCGAACAGCGCCTCGACGTTGACGTGGAATGCGTTGCGCCCGATCGAGCGGGTGACCACCGCGTGGAAATCCAGCAGCCGGCGCAGGCCGAAATACAGCGCGACGCCGAGCACCAGGCTCGCGATGCTCATCAGCAGCGGCAGGTTGAAGCCGTGCCACACCGACAGGCTGAACTCCGGCGCCGCGTCGCCCAGCGTGCCGCGCACCATCGTGTGCAGCAGCGAGCCGACGGTCAGCGCCGGGATCATGCCGACGATCACGCACAGGATCGCCAGCACGCCGACCGGAATGCGCATCCAGCGCGGCGGCTCGTGCGGCACCACGTCGAGCGCGCGCGGACCGTTGCCGAAGAACGTGTCGTGCACGAACCGCAGGCTGTAGGCGATGCCGAAGATGCCCGCCAGCAGCGCGGCGATGCTGATGACGATCCGCATCGTGCCGTGACCGCCGATCTCCAGCGCCTCGGCGAAGAACATTTCCTTCGACAGGAAACCGTTGAGCAGCGGGATGCCGGCCATCGCCAGCGACGCGATGATCGCCAGCAGGCTGGTCATCGGCATGTGGCGCCTGAGGTTGCCCAGCCGGCGCATGTCGCGCGTGCCGCATTCGTGGTCGATGATGCCCGCGGCCATGAACAGCGAGGCCTTGAACGTGGCGTGGTTGAGGATGTGGAACAGGCCCGCCACCACCGCCATCTCGGTGGAGATACCGAACAGCAGTGTGATCAGCCCGAGGTGGGAGATCGTCGAGTAGGCCAGCAGACCCTTGAGATCGTGCTGGAAGATCGCGAACCAGGCGCCGACCAGCAGCGTGATCGCGCCGACGCTCGTCACCACGTAGAAGAACAGGTCCGTGCCCGCGAGCGCCGGATGCAGGCGCGCGAGCAGGAACACGCCGGCCTTCACCATCGTGGCCGAATGCAGGTAGGCCGACACCGGCGTGGGTGCGGCCATCGCGTGCGGCAGCCAGAAGTGGAACGGGAACTGCGCGCTCTTGGTGAAGATGCCCAGCAGCACCAGCGCCAGCGCCCACGGATACAGATGGCTGGCGCGGATCAGGTCCCCGGAGGCCAGCACCACGTCGAGGTCGTAGCTGCCGACGATGCGGCCGATCAGCAGCACGCCGCCGAGCAGGGCCAGGCCGCCCATGCCGGTAATGGTGAGCGCCATGCGCGCGCCCTGGCGGGCGTCCTGGCGGTGCGACCAGAAGCCGATCAGCAGGAAGGAGCTGATCGACGTCAGCTCCCAGAACACGGCCAGCAGCAGCAGGTTGCCGGCCGTGACCATACCGACCATCGCGCCCATGAAGAGCATCAGATAGGTGAAGAACCGTCTCGGACTGTCCTTGGCCGAGAGGTAGTAGTGCCCGTAGAGCACCACCAGACCGCCGATGCCGAGCACCAGCAGCGCGAACGTCCAGGCCAGGCCGTCGACGCGCAGGCTGAAGTCGAGTCCCGCTTCGGGAATCCAGGCGTAGCTCGCCCGCGCGATCTCGCCGTCGAAGACGCTGCCTGCCAGCAACGCCAGGATGCCCAGGCCGAGCAGCGGGGCGAGGCCGGCAAGCGCGGCGATGCTGCGGCGTGACGCATTGCGCGAGAGCGCAATGACCAGAGCCAGCACGAAGGGCAGGGCCAACAGAAGTTCGAGCATCGGGCTCCTTGTGGAGGCAGGTCGGCCGAGTGGCCGGCGGGTCACGCAAGGGCCGGGCAGTTTACCCGATGAATGTGGTGGGTTCGTCGATGCCGGCCGATATGCTACGTCCCATGATGCCGCACCGCCCCCGCCCGCAACCGCCCCGGCGCCGCGTTCCATGACCCGTCGGGCCCTGGTGTTCGGCGCCACCGGCGCGATCGGCCGCCCGCTCCTCGAGCGCCTGCTGGCGGCGGGCTGGCACGTCGACGCGCTGTCGCGCAGCCCACAGCCGGCGGCGCCCGGGCTGCGCTGGTATCAAGGCGGCTTCCAGGAGTTGCCCGCGCTTCCGGATCGGGTGGAGGCGATCTTCAGCTGCGGCCCGCTGGACCATTTCGCCCGGTGGTACGCCGCCTCGACCATCGAGGCCGCGCGGGTCGTCGCGTTCGGCTCCACCAGCGACGCGACCAAGGCCGATGCGGCCGACCCCGGCGAACGCGAACTCGCCGGTCGCCTGCGCGAGGCGTCCGAGCGGTTGTTCTCGACCGCGCGTGCGCGCGGCGCCGGCCCGACGCTGCTGCGGCCCACGCTGATCTACGGCGCGGGCAGCGATCGCAACCTCGGCCGCATCGTCGCGCTGGCCCGGCGCAGCGGCGTCTTCGTGCTCCCGGGGGATGCCGATGGTCGGCGTCAGCCGGTGCATGCGGACGATCTCGGGCAGGCCGCGTTTGCCGCCGTGGATGCGCCGTCCGCGGTCGGGCAGGCCTTTGCGCTGCCGGGCGGGGAGGTGCTGGCCTATCGCGAGATGGTCGCGCGCACGCTGGCGGTGCTGACGCCGGCGCCGCGGCTGCTCACCGTGCCCGGGCCGCTGTTCGCGCTCGTACTGCGCGCCGCGCATGCCACCGGGCGCCTGCACGGCCTGCCGCCCGGCGCGGTGGCGCGGATGCGCGAGGATCTGGTGTTCGATGCGACACCGGCCCGGTCTGCGTTCGGCTATGCGCCGCGTCCCTTCCAGCCCGACGCGGCAATGTTCCCGCCCGCGTGACCCCGCAACGGCGGGCTCACGGGCCGGCCATCGGCTCCTCGACCAGCGGCCGCGCCTTGCGCAGCGCACGCAGCGCCACCGCGAGCACGCCGCCCAGCACCATCGCCCCGCCGATCCACAGCCGCGGCCCCGGCCGGTCGCCCCAGAACGCGATGCCCAGCGCGATCGCGAACACCGGCACCAGCAGCAGCCACGGTGTCAGCATCGCCACCGGATAGCGCTGCACCAGCACGTAGTACAGCCCGTGGCCCAGCAGTGACGACACGAACGCGGCATACGCCGCGCCGCCCCAGCCGATCCAGCTCGCCTGGCCGAGCATCGCCAACCCGCCCGGCTCGAACACCAGGCTGATCGCCAGCAACGGTAGCACCGCGAGCACCGCGGTCCAGCCCTGCATGTTCCACACGTCCACGCCGCGCAGCGGCTTCATCAGCACCGTGGCGACGGCCAGCGCCAGCGCCGAGGCCAGCATCGTCAGCAGCGCCGCCGGGTTGGCCAGCACCGCCGGGTCGAAGCCCAGCACCAGTACGCCGCCGAAGCTCACCGCGATCGCCAACCCCGTGCGCCAGGCGAAGCGCTCGCCGAGCACCCACCACGCCAGCAGTGCGGTCAGCGGGATGTAGCTCTGCATCACGATCGCCGGCGAGGACAGGTCGCTCGACAGGCGCAGCGCGAGAAAACTCAGGCCGAAGTGCAGCACGCCGATGCACAGGCACGCGGCCAGCAGCCGCGCCCATTGCCCCGGCGCGGGCGCGCGCAGCACGAACACCAGCGGCAGCGCCAGCAGCGCGAAGCGCAGCGCAGTGAACAGGAACGGCGGGATCTCGCGCAGCGCATGCGCCGAGACCAGGAAATTCAGCGCCCAGGCGACGCAGACGAGCAGGATCAGAGCGAGGTCGCGGGGCGACACGGCAGGCACCGGCAGCGGGCGCGCAAGGATCGCACGCCCGGCCGGCGCCCGCGCCTCCCTGGCCCGGATACGGTCGGGCGGGTGCGCCTCAGTAGCGCCAGCCCAGCCGGCGGTAGAGCTTGGCCAGCACCCAGGCCGGCCCGATCAGCAGATACACCAGATCGGTCAGAAAGCTCGGCTTCCGGCCTTCGATCTTGTGGCCGACGAACTGCGCGATCCACGCCAGCACGAACACGCTCACCGCCGTGATCAGCAGCCCGCGCGTGCCGAGCCACTGGTGCAGCGCGTAGGTCAGCGCGCCCAGCAGCAGGAACACCGCCAGCATGCCGAAGCCCAGCGACCGCGACGCGCGGTGATAGAAGCGCCAGGCCGCGAACATCGCCAGTGCCGCCCAGATACCCGGCTTGAAGAGCGTGCCGCCCGGGATGCACCACAGCAGCGCGATCACCGTCCACAGGATCGCCGGCACGGCGAACACGTGGATCCACTGGTTGGTGTCGTTGCGGTGGTCGCCCGAGTAGCTGGCGAACCAGCGGTCGATCGAGCGTTCGGGTGTTGCATGCATCGCGGGTCTCCGGGCGTGCGCAGGGCCAGGGCGAGGATACGCGCGACGCGCCGCCGGCGCTGCAGGTGGGTAACTCCGCGCTTCTGCTCCCGCTCCTGCTCTTGCTCTCGCGAATGGCGAAGAGACTGCGAGGTGGGCAGACCCGAAGGGCGCCGGCCATGGATGGCCGGCGTTTTCCGACCGAGGCAGGATGCCGAGTCGGAAAATCCCGGAACGCATGACTCACCGGGTGAGCTTCGTCGAGGAGGCCTTTTCTTTTGCTTACTTTTCTTTGGGCCAACAAAGAAAAGTGAGTCGCTCGCCGACAGGCGAGTGAAAGCACTGCATTTCGCTTTTTTCTTCCGCGATCTGCGGGCGGCGCCAACACAGCATCAAACGCTTTCGTCCGCTGACGCGGCCGAGTTCATTTCTTTTGGTCGACCCCAAAAGAAACGGAACCAAAGAAAAACGTCTCCCCGACGAAGCACATCCGGCGATTCATTCGTTCCGGGATTTCTCGACTCGCCATCCTGGCTCGGTCGAGAAACGCCGGCCCTCCATGGCCGGCGCCCTCCGGGTCTGCGGGCTGTGCGGACCCGTCACTGGGCAGGAACATCAAATGCCCGGCACCGACGATTGGCAGGGGGCTCGAACGGATTTCAGACGTCGTCGCGGGCCAACCTCTGAGGGTGGGCGCCGCCCTGCGCACGTCGCGCAGGCGCAGGGTCAGTCGACCGAAATCCCCGCCAGCTTCTGCAACGCGTCCGCATACCGTCCCCGCGTGCGTTCGATGACTTCGGCCGGCAGCCTGGGCCCGGGCGCGGTCTTGTCCCAGTCCAGCGTCTCCAGGTAGTCGCGGACGATCTGCTTGTCGTAGCTCGGCGGGCTGCTGCCCACCTCGTATTCGTCGGCCGGCCAGTAGCGCGACGAGTCGGGGGTCAGCATCTCGTCCATGACGTAGAGCCGCCCGTCGGCGTCGGTGCCGAACTCGAACTTGGTGTCGGCGAGGATGATGCCGCGCTCGGCCGCATGCGCCGCGGCGAACGCGTACAGGCGCAGCGTGGCGTCGCGCACCTGCTCGGCGAGATCGGCGCCGATGCTGTGCACCATCGTGTCGAAGTCGATGTTCTCGTCGTGATCGCCGACGGCCGCCTTGGTCGACGGGGTGAAGATCGGCTGCGGCAGCTGTTCGGCCTGGCGCAGGCCGCCGGGCAGCGCGATGCCGCTGACGCGGCCGGTGCGCTGGTAGTCCTTCCAGCCGCTGCCGATCAGATAGCCGCGGGCGATCGCCTCGACCGGCACCGGCTTGAGCTTCTTCGTCACCACCGCGCGCTGCGCGTACGGCGCCGGATCGATGCCCGCCGGCAGCACGTCGGCCACCGGGATTCCGGTCAGATGGTTGGGCATCAGCGAGGCGGTGCGGTCGAACCAGAAATTGCTGATCTGGCACAGCATCTCGCCCTTGCCGGGGATCGGGTCGGGCAGCACCACGTCGAACGCGCTGAGGCGGTCGGTGGCCACGATCAGCAGGCGCTCGTCGCCGAGGTCGAACACATCGCGGACCTTGCCGCGGTGACGCAGGTGGAGGCCGGGCAGGTTCGCTTCGAGCAGGGTCGTCGACACGGTTGACATCCGGATGGATCGCAAGCGGCCGGCAAGTGTAGTGCGAACGCGGGTAGGGTGCAGGCACGCGTCCACATCGGCGCGCCGGTCGCCCGGCTACACTTCCGCGCATGACACGCTGGTACGGAAAACTGCTGGGCTTCATCGCCGGATGGCTGCTGCTGCGGCACCCGGCGGGGGGCGTGATCGGGCTGGTGATCGGGCACGCCTTCGACGCCGGCTGGCTGGCGCCGCGGCGGATCAAGGCCTACGACGTGCTCGGTGTGGCGCCCGAGGCCAGCGATGCCGAGATCGACCAGGCCTACCGCCGGCTGATCTCGCAGTACCACCCCGACCGCGTGGCAGGTGCCGCGCCCGAACTGCGCGCGCGCGCCGAGTCGCGCGCGGCCGAGATCAACGCCGCCTACGACCGCATCCGCAAGGCCCGCCGCGCCAGGGGGGGCCGGGCGGGCTGAGCCGGGGTGCGGCAGGCCGCGTGATCGCCGCAGCTTTGCGGGGGGGGCCACATTGCGGCCCGCCCGTCACGGCCTCCGGGCGCCGCGATGCGGACGTTCTAGAATGGCCGCCGCGGCGTCGCCGCACCGCCCATCCCGCCCCGGAGTGCCCATGCAGCCTGCCGTCATCGCCCCGTCGATCCTGTCCGCCAACTTCGCCCGGCTCGGCGAGGAGGTCGATGCCGTGCTCGCCGCCGGCGCCGACTGGGTGCATTTCGACGTGATGGACAACCATTACGTGCCCAACCTGACGATCGGGCCGCTGGTCTGCGAAGCCCTGCGCGCGCATGGCGTGACCGCGCCGATCGACGTGCATCTGATGGTGGAGCCGGTCGATCGGCTCGTGCCCGACTTCGCGAAGGCCGGCGCTTCGCTGATCAGTTTCCATCCCGAGGCCAGCCGCCACGTCCACCGCACGATCCAGCTGATCAAGGCCGAGGGCTGTCAGGCCGGGCTGGTGCTCAACCCGGCGACGCCGGTCGAGGTGCTGGACTACGTGCTCGATGACCTCGACATGGTGCTGCTGATGTCGGTGAACCCGGGCTTCGGCGGGCAGGCCTTCATTCCGTCCACGCTCGACAAGCTGCGCCGCGTGCGCGAGCGCATCGATGCGTCCGGCAAGCCGATCCGTCTGGAAATCGACGGCGGCGTGAAGCCCGGCAACATCGGCGCGATCGCCGCTGCGGGCGCCGATACGTTCGTTGCCGGTTCGGCGATCTTCGGCAAGCCCGACTACCGCGCGGTGGTCGACGCGATGCGCGCCGAGATCGCGGCGGCCACCGGCGCGCGCTGACCGCTGTGGCCCTCGTCACCTGCGACCTCTGCGACGCCCATCCCGACGCGGTGCGCGTGCTCGACCTGCCGCTGCGCGACTACGGCGGGCGCCGCGCGTTCGCGGGCACGATCAGCACGGTGCTCGCGCTGGAGGACAACTCGCGGGTGCGCGAGGCCGTCGCCGAACCCGGTCTGGGCCGGGTGCTGGTGGTTGACGGCGGTGGCTCGACACGCCGGGCCATGCTCGGCGACCAGCTGGCGGCGCTGGCCGTCGCCAATGGCTGGGCGGGGGTGGTCGTGCATGGCGTGATCCGCGACAGCGAGGCCATCGGCCGCATGGACCTCGGCGTCAAGGCGCTCGGCACCGTGCCGCTGAAGACCGACAAGCGCGGGCAGGGCGTGCGCGACGTGCCGGTGACCTTCGGCAGCGTCACGCTTCGGCCGGGCGACTGGCTGGCCGCGGATGCCGACGGTGTCGTCGTCGCGGACCACGCGCTGGCCTGACGCGTCGTTCGACCCGGCGTGTCGATCCGGTGCAAAAAGAAGGCCGCGTCCTGCGACGCGGCCTTCCGGAAAAATTGGAGGCTGATCCCGCCTCCGCCCGTCGTCCCTGATATGGCCTTCGATGCTCCGCCCCGGCGGTGACAGGAGGATGACACTGCGCCCACCGGCGTGTGACGAATGGTTAACGGTGCCGGCCTCGGCGTCGGCTACGCTACGCGCCGTCCCCGCACGCGACTCCCCCATGTCACCGTCCCACTGGCGCCTGATCCTCAACGGAAAATCCGCCGGCGACGATGCGGTGCGCGAGGCGGTGCACGCGCTGCGCGCGCGCGGCCTCACGCTCGACGTCCGCGTGACCTGGGAAGCCGGCGATGCCGCGCGTCATGTCGGCGCGGCGCTTGAGGACGGGGTCGACACGGTGATCGCCGGCGGCGGCGACGGCACCTTGAAGGAGGTGGCCGCTGCACTGGCCGCGCACGATGGCGAGGCCGAGGCCCTGCCGTCGCTGGGCCTGCTGCCGCTGGGCACCGCCAATGATTTCGCCACGGCTGCCGGTCTTCCTGACGAACCGGCGCCCGCGCTCGAGCTCATCGCCGCGCAGGCGCCGCGGCCGATCGATCTGATCCGCGTGCGGGCCGATGGCGCCGAGCACTGGTGCGTCAATCTTGGCTCCGGCGGCTTCGGCACCCAGGTCACCGTGGAAACGCATGAGGGCCTGAAGAAGGTGCTCGGGGGCCTGGCGTACTTCGTCACCGGCCTGTCGCGGATCGGCCGGATCGAGCCCATCCAGGCCCGCATCCACGGCGCCGGTTTCGACTGGACCGGTGGCTTCATCGCGCTGGGCGTCGGCAACGGCCGCCAGGCCGGCGGCGGACAGGCACTGTGCCCGGATGCGCTGATCGACGACGGCCGTCTCGACATCACCGTGGTGCGCGAGCTGGAGGGCGAACTCGTCGCCACGCTGCGCACGGCGCTGACCGAGGGCAAGGTGGCCGCGCTCGACCAGGTGGCCGTGCGCACGCGGCTGCCGGCGGTGACGATCGACGCGGTTGCGCCGATGACGCTCAATCTCGACGGCGAGCCGGTCATCGCGCGGCATTTCGAGATCGACTGCGTTCCGGACCGGCTGCGCATGCATCTGCCGTCGGACTCCGTGCTGTTGCGCGCCACCGGCGCTGCCGTCAGCCGGTGATGGACTGTCGCGCGCGGCCGGCCGAGCCGCTACAGTAGCCGCCATGCACGCGTCCGCCCTCCCGCATTTCCGTTTGCACGACGCCGGCTGGCGATGGTGGCGTACCGCCTCCGTTGCCCCCGTTCGTCCGACAGACCAGGAAATGCCGCGTGATCACGCCCACCGAGTTCCAGCACTACGCCGCTGACGGCCATACCCACGTTCCCGTGGTCCGCGAGGTCCTGAGCGATCTCGATACGCCGCTCTCGGTCTATCTCAAGCTCGCCGACGGCCCGCACACCTACCTGTTCGAATCGGTGGAAGGCGGTGAACGCTTCGGCCGGTACTCGATCATCGGCCTGCCGGCCGAGCGCGTGTACGCGTTCCACGGCCACACGCTGCGCGTGCGCGAGCACGGCGAAGTCATCGAGACGCGCGAAGTCGATGATCCCTTCGCCGAGGTCGAGCGCCTGCGCGCCGCGCATTCGGTGCCGCGGATCGACGGCCTGCCGGACTTCACCGGTGGCCTGGTCGGCTGGTTCGGCTTCGAGTGCATCGAGTACATCGAACCGCGCCTGCGCGAGGGCCGACGCGCCGACGTGCGCGACGAGCTCGGCACGCCCGATATCCTGCTGATGCTGAGCACCGAGGTCGCGGTGTTCGACAACCTCAAGGGCCGGCTGTATCTCGTGGTCCACGCCGACCCCCGCGCACCGCAGGCCTGGCTGCGCGCGCACCGCAGGCTCGACGCGTTGACCCATCGCCTGCGCCAGGGCGGCGCCGGCTATCCGGAAACGCTGCAGCCCGCGGCGCTCGACGAATCGGATTTCGTCTCCGGCTTCACCCGCGAGGGGTTTCTCGAGGCGGTCGCGAAGACCAAGGAATTCATCGCCGCCGGCGACGCCTTCCAGGTCGTGCTGTCGCAGCGCATGTCGGTGCCGTTCAATGCGCGGCCGGTCGATGTCTACCGCGCGCTGCGCGCCTTGAACCCGTCGCCCTACATGTACTTCCTCGATGTCGGCGGCACCCAGGTCGTCGGCTCCTCGCCGGAAATCCTCGTGCGCCTGAAGGAAGGCGAAGTCACCGTGCGCCCGATCGCCGGCACACGGCCGCGCGGCGCGACGCCGGCGCAGGACCAGGCACTGGAAGCCGAACTGCTGGCCGATCCCAAGGAGCGCGCCGAGCATCTGATGCTGATCGACCTGGGCCGCAACGACGTCGGCCACGTGTCGGCGCCGGGCACGGTCGAACTGGGCGAGCGCTTCGTCATCGAGCGCTACAGCCACGTCATGCACATCGTCAGCGAAGTGACCGGACGCCTGAAGGACGGCCTGAGCTACACCGACGTGCTGCGTGCGACGTTTCCGGCCGGCACCGTCAGCGGCGCGCCCAAGGTGCGCGCGCTGGAGATCATCCGCAGTCTCGAGCCGGTCAAGCGCAACGTCTATTCGGGCGCGGTCGGCTACATCGGCTGGCATGGCGATGCCGACACCGCGATCGCGATCCGCACCGCGGTAATCCAGGACGGCCGCCTCTACGTGCAGGCAGGTGCCGGCATCGTCTACGACTCGGATCCGGAAATGGAATGGGCCGAGACCATGAACAAGGGCCGCGCGCTGTTCCGCGCGGTCGCGCAGGCGGCGAAGGGGCTGTGAGCCGCCACATCTGTTTTCACCAGTGATCACGGAGATGACGATGAAAGGATCTTTCGTTCGCGGATGTGCGGGTCTGCTGCTCGTGCTGTGCGCGCCGTTCGCGGCTGCGCAGGTCAATGCCCTTCCTTCACTGCCGCACCTGTTGGTCAAGGGCGAAGCGACACGTGATGTGGTGCCGGACCGGTTCTCCGTGTCGATCACGCTGAGTGCGCTCGACATGCAACCCGAAGTCGCGCGCGACCGTGTGCAGACGAACCTCGGCGCACTGCTGACCGCGTTGAAATCGGGAGGTGCGATCGCCGAATCGATCGATGCCAGCACATTTTCCGTGCAGCCCGAACACGACTATGAATCCCAGAAGCGCGTGTATCGCGGCATCCGCGCGACACGCATGTTGCGGGTGACATTCCCCAACGCGGAGGCTACGCGGGCGTTCCTCGCGAAGCTGCCGGCCGGTGAGGACGTGCAACTGGGCGGTATCGAGCCGACATTCTCCGGCGAGGCCGCACTGCGCGGTGAACTGAAGGCCGAGGCGATGCGCCAGACCCGCGACACCGCGGCGTTGCTCGCGACGAGCTACGGCGCGCGTGTTGGCTCGCTGTACAGCGTGTCGGACGTGGCACCGAGCTTCGCCTACGGCATCCAGGCCGGCCAGTGGCCGTCGTCGCGCGGCCGTGGTGGCGCGTCTCCGCCGCCTCCTGCGAGTCCTGCGGCGGCGTTCGACCGCATCCAGGTCACCGGCAGCCGCATCACGCCCGAAAGTCTTGCCGTCGGCACCATCACGATCGCCGAAAACCTCTATGCCATCTTCCTGCTCGCGGATTGACCCATGCTGTTGATGATCGACAACTACGACAGCTTCACCTGGAACCTCGTGCAGTACCTGCAGGCGCTGGGCGCCGAGGTCCGGGTGGAGCGCAACGACGCGTTGTCGGTCGAGCAGATCGCGAAACTCGCACCCGAGCGCATCGTGATCTCGCCGGGTCCGTGCACGCCGAACGAGGCGGGCGTCTCGCTCGAGGTCATCGAGCGCCTGGGCGCGACGACGCCGATCCTCGGCGTGTGCCTGGGCCATCAGGGCATCGGCCAGGCCTACGGCGGCAAGGTGATCCGCGCGCAGCGGATCATGCACGGCAAGACCTCGGCGATCCGCCACGCGGGCCGCGGCGTGTTCGCGGGCCTGCCGGACGGCTACGAAGCGACGCGCTACCACTCCCTGGTGGTCGAACAGTCGTCGCTGCCTGATTGCCTCGAAGTGACCGCGTGGACCGAGAACGAGGACGGCTCCATCGAGGAGATCATGGGCCTGCGCCACCGCAGCCACCCGGTGGAGGGCGTGCAGTTCCATCCCGAGTCGATCCTGACCGAGCACGGCCATGCGCTGCTGAAGAACTTTCTGGACAGGTGAGCCCTCCGGCAGCGTGAGCGGCAGGAAGGCGCTGCGCTTTTCACGAATCACGAATCACGAATCACGAATCACGGTTTTCAACGGACGAACGTCCGGTCATCACGAATCACGAGTCCCCACATGCCCATCACCCCGCACGAAGCCCTGCAACGCACCATCGAGCATCGCGAGATCTTCCGTGACGAAATGGTCGAGCTGATGCGCCAGATCATGCGCGGCGACGTCTCGCCGCTGATGACCGCGGCCATCCTGTCGGGCCTGCGGGTCAAGAAGGAAACCGTCGACGAGATCGCCGGCGCGGCGCAGGTGATGCGCGAGTTCGCGCTGCCGGTGCCGGTCGCCGATGCGGACCGCGCGCATCTTGTCGACATCGTCGGCACCGGCGGCGACGGCGCGCACACGTTCAACATCTCCACGGCCAGCATGTTCGTCGTGGCTGCCGCGGGGGCGAAGGTGGCCAAGCACGGCAACCGCAGCGTGTCGTCGAAGTCCGGCAGCGCGGACGTGCTCGAGGCGCTCGGCGCGCGGATCGACCTGCAGCCCGACGACGTCGCGCGCTGCATCGCCGACACCGGCATCGGCTTCATGTTCGCGCCGGTGCATCACCCGGCGATGCAGGCGGTCGCGCCGGTGCGTCGCGAGATGGGCGTGCGCACGATCTTCAACATCCTCGGCCCGCTGACCAATCCGGCCGGTGCGCCGAACATCCTGATGGGTGTGTTCCATCCCGATCTCGTCGGCATCCAGGTGCGCGTGCTGCGCGAACTGGGCGCGCAGCGCGCGCTGGTGGTCTGGGGGCGTGACGGCATGGACGAGATCTCGCTCGGCGCGGGCACCCTCGTCGGCGAACTGCGCGACGGTGAGGTGCGCGAATACGAAATCCATCCCGAGGATTACGGCATCGCGATGGCCGCCAGCCGCAACCTGCGTGTCGAGGACGCCGCGCAATCGCGCCGGCTGCTGCTGGAAGCCCTCGACGGCACGCCCGGCCTGGCCCAGGACATCGTCTGCCTCAATGCAGGCGCGGCGCTGTACGTGGCCGGCGTGTCGGCATCCATCCACGACGGCGTGCGGCGCGCGCGCGAGGTGGTCGCCAGTGGCGCGGCGCGTGCGCGCCTCGAGGCTTTCGTCCAGGCGACGACCGCAGGCTGAGGCCCTACCAGAGCGCGAACGCGGTCGCAGTTTCGATAGATGAACAGTGGAAATGCTGCAGCGCGGCGGGCATCGTGGCGCGTCGTCGCTGCCATGCCGCCACGCTGTATGCCGTTCCCGGTTCTGCCTCGTCCGCCCTATTGCGTGGCCATCTTCCGGTCCGTGCGCAATGCGCACGACGACGCGGGTTACGAGCACGCCAGCGAGCGCATGTTCGAACTCGCGCGCTTGCAGCCCGGCTTTCTCGGGATGCAGTCGGCGCGCGGCGAGGACGGTGCAGGCATCACCCTGAGCTACTGGGTCGACGAGGACGCGATCCGCGCCTGGCGTGCGCAAGACGAGCACGGCCTGGTGCGTGAGACCGGGCGGCGCGCCTGGTACACGCGCTACATGCTGCAGATCGCACGGGTCGAGCGATCCTACAGTTGGGATTCGGTCGAGGAACACAGCGACGCCGAGCCGGCGACGGCGTGATCCGGCGCGCCGGCCGCCGGCCGCCTGCGGTATCGTGAGCGGCCTTTTCCGACCGGCACGGGCTGCCGGCCCATGGTGCCGATCTTGAACGACGTCCTGCAGCGCATCCTGGCGCGCAAACACGAAGAAGTCGCAGCGCGCCGCGCTGCGCAGCCTCTGGCCGAGCTCGCCGCACGCGCGGCCGATGCCCCCCCGGTGCGCGGCTTCGCACGCGCCATCGAAGCCAGAATCGCCGCCGGCGAGGCCGCGGTGATCGCCGAGGTCAAGAAGGCCAGCCCGTCCAAGGGCGTGATCCGCGCGGACTTCCGGCCCGCCGACATCGCGCGCAGCTACGAGGCCGGCGGCGCGGCCTGCCTGTCGGTGCTGACCGACATCGATTTCTTCCAGGGCGCCGATGCGTATCTGCAGCAGGCGCGTGCGGCCTGCGCGCTGCCGGTGCTGCGCAAGGACTTCACCATCGATCCCTGGCAGGTGGTGGAGGCGCGTGCGCTGGGCGCGGACTGCATCCTGCTGATCGTGGCCGCCCTCTACGACCGGCAACTGGTCGAACTCGCCGAGCAGGCGATGCGGTTGGACATGGATGTGCTGGTCGAGGTGCACGACATCGACGAGCTCGAGCGCGCGTTGCAGGTGCCTGCGCCGCTGCTCGGCATCAACAATCGCAGCCTGCGCTCGTTCGAGGTGTCGCTCGACACCACGCTCGCGCTGCAGTCGGCGGTCCCGCGTGACCGGCGTCTGGTCACCGAGAGCGGCATCCACACCGCCGAGGATGTCGCGCGCATGCGCAGCGCCGGCGTGGATGCGTTTCTGGTGGGCGAGGCCTTCATGCGCGAGCCGGACCCGGGGGGCGCGCTGCGTCGTCTGTTCCGGACGGGCGCGGGCAGCGACGCGATCCCGATCCCGGTGCATCCGCCTGCTTCCGCCGGCTCCGCGGGTCTGTCGTCGATCGCGATCGCCACGGCCACCGCGCCGGCTCTCGTCCCGGACGCCACGCCCGAGCCGTCGACGGATGCCGTGTCGCCCGTGGTCGCGAATCTGCTCCGCAGCGCGCCCGAGACCGGCGCAGACGCGAAGACCGTGGTGTTCGATTTCGATCACACCCTGTACGACGGCGACTCGGGCACCCATCTGTTCGCCTGGCTGATCAAGCGCAGCTGGTGGCGCCAGGCGCTGGCCCTGCTGGTGACGCCGGTCTGCGGGCCGATGATCGCGTTCCTGCCCACGCGTCGCCGCGGCATCTCGGCGTATGTCTGGATCGGCACGATCGGGCTGCACAGCCGCGGCTCGCTCGATGCCCTGATCGACCGCTACGTGGCGCTGCACGCCGACGCGATCCGGCCGCGCCTGCTGCCGGTGGCGCTGGAGGTGCTGCATGCGCATCGCGAGGCGGGGGACCGGGTCGTCATCGCCACCGGCGCGCCGCCGGAACTCGCGCGCGCGATCCTGGCCTTCGTCGCCCACGAAGCGGTGCCGGTCATCGGCACGGTGGTCGGCCCGAAATTCGGAGGCGTCGGTGCCAGGCGCCACTGCCACGCCGAAGAAAAGATGCGCATGCTGCGCGAGCACGGGTACGGCGACATCGACATCGCCTATTCGGATTCCTCGGCCGACGTGCCGCTGCTGAAGGCGGCCAAGGCGCCGGTGGTGGTGAACCCCAAGCACGGCAGCATCGCGATGTTCCGGCGCATCCTTCCGCCCGGCACGCCGATCCTCAACTGGGGGTGCGCCGACCGCGGCGGCGCGCCTGCGACGGGCTCAGCCGGACAGCAGTGACCGGCCGATCTGGTAGAGGCTGATCGCCATCACCAGCAGACCGACGGCGAGGAGCACCCAGCGCTCGCGCACGTGACGCACGAACAGCGCGGCGAGCGGGGCGGCGATCATGCCGCCGACCAGCAGACCCAGGATCACCTCCAGGTGCTGCAGGCCGATGGTGAAGAAGAACGTCACCGAGATCGCCAGCGTGACCAGGAACTCGGCCGCGCTGACGGTGCCGATGGTCGTGCGCGCCGTGCCGCCACGGGCCAGCAGGGTCGAGGTCGCCACCGGTCCCCAGCCTCCACCGCCGGTCGCATCGAGCAGGCCGGCGAAGAAGCCGAGCACCGGCACGCGCCTGACTTCGCGCCTGGGGACGAGGCGACCGACAGCGCGCAGCAGAATCAAGGCCGACAGCACCAGCAGATAGGCATAGATGAAGGGGCGGATGAGGTCGCCCGGCAGGCGCGTCAGTACATAGGCCCCGACGACACCGCCGACCACCCCCGGAATCGCCAGGCGCAGGAACAGCCGGCGATCCACATTGCGCATCACCAGATGCGACACCCCGGAGGCGCCGGTGGTGAACACTTCGGCCGTGTGCACGCTGGCGCTGACCGCCGCCGGCGGCACGCCCATGCTCAGCAGCACCGACGAGGAGACCAGGCCGAAGGCCATGCCGAGCGCGCCGTCGATCAGCTGCGCGGCCAGACCGACCATCACGAAGAACAGGAATTGGTCGCCGAGATCCATCGCAATGCGCCTGGGGAATGCGGGTGAAGCGTAGCGCTATCCGTCGGCGCGCCGCGGGCACGGGATGATCGAGGGCGGCGGGGCGGCGTCAGGGTGTCGGAACGACCGGCAGGGACAGGCCGCGCGGCCCGCGCCAGGCTCAGGCGTCGCCGAGGCGCTTGATGAAGCGCAGCGTGCCGTCGGAGAACCCGCAGGCCCGATAGAACGCATGGGCGTCGGCCCGCTGCGAACCGCTGGAGAGCTCCAGCCGCGCAGCGCCGCCGAACCGCGCACGGCGCTCGGCTTCCTTGAGCAGCTGGCGGCCCAGGCCGTGGCCCTGGGCGGTGCTCGTCACCACCAGGGCGGTGATGCGGCAGGTCGTCGTGCCCAGTGGCAGGTAGTACATGAAATCCAGCGCGATCAGCCCGCAGACGCGGCCGCCGCTGCGCGCGAGCACCAGTGCCTGGCGGTCGTTCGCGGTGATGGCGCGGATACGCTCGCGCGCATCCGCCACGCTGCAGGGATAGCCCAGCTCCGACAGCAGGGCGGCCACGTCGTCGGCATCGATGACCGACGCGCTGCGCAGATCCGCGTCCGGAAGATCCCCGCGCGGTGCGAAGTGGCCGGGCTTCATGACCACGCCGGGTTCAGCGTGTGCCGAACAGCACGACGGTCTTGCCGCGCGCGGTCAGCTTGCCGTCGGCCTGCAGTTTCTTCAGCACGCGGCCGGCCATCTCGCGCGAACAGCCCACGAGGCGCGCGAGCTCCTGGCGCGAGATGCGCAGCTGGGTGCCCTGCGGGTGGCTCATCGCCTCGGGCTCGCGGGTGAGGTCGTGCAGCGTGCGGATGATGCGGTCGGTGACGTCGAGAAAGGCCAGGCGTCCGGCCTTGCGGCTGGTGTCGAGCAGGCGGCGCGAGAGCTGCGCGCCGATCGCGTACATGATCGAGGTCGCATCGTTGGCCAGCGTGCCTTCGAACAACTGGTAGAGACGCTCGTAGCTGATCTCGGCCAGCTCGCACTGGGTGCGCGTGCGCAGGATCACCTCGCGCACGTCGGATTCGATGAACAGTCCCATCTCGCCCACCATCTCGCCCGGCCCGAAATAGCCGAGGATCAGTTCGCGGCCGTCGTCTTCCTCGGTGATGATGCTGACCGAGCCGCTGACCACGAAATACAGCGTGCCGGCCGGATCGCCGGGGCGGAAGACCTCGCTGCGCGGCGGGTAGCGGCGGCGATGGCAATGCGCGAGAAAGCGTTCGATGGCGGCAGCCGATGGAGCCATCGGATGCGGCGATCGTGCAGGAGAGCTGATCAGGGCCACGGGCGTCTGGATCATGGGGCCATCGGAACAGGGAATGCCGAAGAGTAGGCCGTCCGCGCCGCGGGGGCAAACCGTGACGGCGGCAAGGTCGCGAGCGACGGCCGCTTTGCCGCATAATCCCGGTTTGCCCAACCCCCGAGGGTCGACCGCTGTGGTCAAACCGCTCCCGCGCCTGAAGCTCCAGGGTTTCAACAACCTGACCAAGGCCCTGTCGTTCAACATCTACGATGTCTGCTATGCGGCGTCCGAAGACGAGCGTCAGCGTTACATCGCCTACATCGACGAGGTCTACAACGCCGACCGGCTGACGCAGATCCTCACCGACGTGGCCGAGATCATCGGCGCCAACATCCTCAACGTCGCGCGCCAGGACTACGAGCCGCAGGGCGCGTCGGTCACCATCCTCATCTCCGAAGAGCCGGTGATCGACAAGGCGCAGGCCAAGGGCGTGATTTCCGATGCGGTGGTCGCGCACCTCGACAAGTCGCACATCACCGTGCACACGTATCCGGAAACCCATCCGGACAACGGCATCGCGACCTTCCGCGCCGACATCGACGTGGCCACCTGCGGCGTGATCTCGCCGCTGAAGGCGCTGAACTACCTGATCGAGAGCCTCGAGTCCGACATCGTGGTCATGGACTACCGCGTGCGCGGCTTCACCCGTGACGTGAAGGGCAAGAAGCACTACATCGACCACAAGATCAACTCGATCCAGGACTACCTGGCCAAGAACATCAAGGCGCGCTACGACGCGCTCGATGTGAACGTCTACCAGGAGAACATCTTCCATACGAAGATGCATCTCAAGGAGTTCGACCTCGACCAGTACCTGTTCGAGGAGAAGGCGCGCAACCTCTCGTTCAAGGAGCGCATGAAGATCGAGGCCCGGCTCAAGCGCGAGATCGAGGAGCTGTATCACGGGCGCAATCTGGTCGACTGACCGGGGAGCGGTGATTGGTGATTCGCAAGCGCGGGTCATGCAACGAAAACGGCCCCGCGCGATGCGGGGCCGTTTTCGTTTGGGGGTGGAGGCGGTTCCGCGCTGGCGACAGGTGGATGCTTCTTCGAATCCCGAATCCCGAATCCCGAATCCCGGTCCTCCCCTACAGCCTGTACGCCACCGTCTTCATCACGTTCGACGCGGCCGCCATCAGCGACGGAATGGGCCAGGGCAGGACGCGCGCGCCGGCCTGTTCGGCGTGGTCGGCGTGGCGGGCCTCGTCTTCCTTCATCTGCTGCAGGATGTCGCGGCTGCGCTGGTCGGCGGGGGGCAGGGTGTCGAGGTGTTCGTCCAGATGCGCCTCGACCTGGCGTTCGGTCTCGACCACGAAGCCGAGATTCCAGCCGTCGCCGCGCAGCCCGGCCAGCACGCCGAGCGCGTAGCTGCCGCCGTACCACAGCGGGTTGAACACGCTGGGCCGGCTGTCGAGCTCCTGCAGGCGCTCGGCGCACCAGGCCAGGTGATCGGTTTCCTCTTGCGCAGCCTCGAGCAGGTGGGCGCGGGTGGCGTCCTCGCGCGCGACAGCGGCCTGGCCGAAATACAGGCCCTGGGCGCAGACCTCGCCGACATGATTGATGCGCATCAGGCCGGCAGCGTGGCGACGCTCGGCGTCGTCCAGGATCACGTCCGGCGTGTTGGCTGCCGGATTGGGGCGTGCGGCGGGCGGGTTGCCGAACACGGTGTCGAGCGCGCGCTGGGTCTCGATCAGCATCTGGTCGAGCGGACTGTTGCGGGAGCGGAGAAGGGCCATCGGCTCGGAATCCTGCGGTTCGGGCGGGTGCCGCGTGGCGTATCATTCTCGGCGCTGGCCCGTGTACGCGCCAGCACCGCCGGTCTCGCCGCCGGCCGGCTTGCGCCGGACCGGTCTGCCGGCTATGATTCCGCTTCTGTGCTGCACGCTCTACAACGCGAGGCGAAGTTCCGCCGGCAACGGCGCAATCAGCCCGACCAGTCACCCATCGAGTATTCCCATGAAGACCTTTGTTGCCAAGAACGAGACCGTCCAGCGCGACTGGTACCTCGTCGATGCTACCGGCAAGACCCTGGGCCGCCTGAGCGCGGAAATCGCCCACCGTCTGCGCGGCAAGCACAAGCCCGTCTACACCCCGCACGTCGACACCGGCGACTACATCATTGTGGTCAACGCCGAGAAGATCGCCGTGACCGGCAAGAAGCTGACCGACAAGCTCTATCACCGTTTCACGGGCTACATCGGCAACCTCAAGACCGAGAGCCTCGGCCAGGCGCTGGAGCGCCATCCGGAGCGCGTGATCGAGATCGCCGTCAAGGGCATGCTGCCGAAGAACACGCTCGGCCGCGCCATGTACCGCAAGCTCAAGGTCTACAAGGGTGCCGAGCACCCGCACGCCGCCCAGCAGCCGCAGCCCCTGGAACTCTAAGTCATGGCAATCACCCAGAATTACGGCACCGGCCGTCGCAAGTCCTCCGTCGCCCGCGTGTTCCTGCGCAAGGGCAGCGGCAAGATCACCGTCAACGACCGTCCGCTGGACGAGTTCTTCGGCCGCGAGACCGCACGCATGATCGTGCGCCAGCCGCTCGAGCTCACCCAGAACACCGAGACCTTCGACGTCATCGTCACCGCCACTGGCGGCGGCACCACCGGCCAGGCCGGTGCGATCCGTCTGGGCATCGCCCGCGCGCTGGTCGAGTACGACGAAACCCTGAAGACCGAGCTGCGCAAGGCAGGCTTCATGACCCGTGACGCCCGCGAAGTCGAGCGCAAGAAGGTCGGCCTGCACAAGGCACGTCGCGCCACGCAGTTCTCGAAGCGCTAATCGCGCTTCCCGATGCCATGCGCTGCGCATGGCATCACTGACGCCGAGGCTTGCGGAAACTCGCGGTTTCGGCGTTAGAATACGCACCATAGCCCCGTCGCCAAGCGGTAAGGCACCTGACTCTGACTCAGGCATTCGGAGGTTCGAATCCTTCCGGGGCTGCCATCTACACCGAGAAGCCCGCCGTCAGGCGGGCTTTTTCGTGTCCGGGGATTGCCGCTCGTTGACGGTGCTTCGAAGGCCGCAGCCAGCGCGCACGGCGGGCTCTAGAATGCATCGATGAACGCCTATTCCCCACCATATTCTTCCGCCGCGGCACTGGTGCCGGACCTGCGCGCAAACGGCTACGCCGTGCTCGCCGCGCGTGATGTCGCGGCCGTTTGCGGTGTATCGATCGATGCGCTCGACGCGCTGCGCGGCAGCTGGGACGCGTTGCCCGAAGACGGATATCTGAAGGACGGCGGCCGGTATCGGCGCCGTCGCCACGCCTGCTTCGTGCAGAACGGTGACACCCTGGAGGCCGCGCCGCGCCGCGCGCATTGGCAGTCCGAGGATTACAACGCGCTGCACGGCGGCATGCACCGCTGGTTCGAGCCGATCGATGCCGCGGTGACCGGCAGTGCGGCATGGCCGCGTGTGCTGACCGGATTCGGTGCGTTGTTCGCACAGGTGCATGCGCGCATGCCCTGGCACATCGAAGCGCACCAGTTCCGGATCGACACCACGGACGGCATCGGGCGGCCGACGCCCGAAGGCGCACATCGCGACGGCGTGGATTTCGTCGCCGTGCTGCTGGTGGGCCGCCACGGCATCAAGGGCGGCGAAACCCGTGTGTTCGAGATGGATGGCCCGCGCGGCCAGCGTTTCACGCTGACCGAGCCCTGGTCGGCGCTGCTGCTCGACGATGCGCGTGTGATCCACGAATCCACGCCGATCCAGCCCGAGGAGACGGCCGGGCATCGCGACACGCTGGTGTTGACATATCGCAGCGGCGCGTTCCAGGGCGAGGATTGAGCCCCGTACGGATGTGGATGCCCGCGTGCGGTGCGTTGGTTACAATCGCAACGAAATAGCAGACGCCAACGGAGTTGCCGATGAAGCTGGGTTCCCTGAAAGAAGGCGGTCGCGACGGCAGCCTGATCGTCGTCTCGCGCGACCTCACGCGCGCGGTGCGCGCCACCGGCATCGCCGCCACGCTGCAGCAGGCGCTCGACGACTGGTCGAACGCCGCGCCGCGCCTCAACGCCCTCGCCGAATCGCTCGATGCCGGCGATGCCGACGGCGTGTTCGATCTCGACGTCAGCAAGCTGGCAGCGCCGCTGCCGCGCGCCTACGAGTTCGTCGACGGCAGCGCGTATCTGCCGCACGTCGCTCGCGTGCGCCGCGCGCGGGGCGCCGAGGTGCCCGAGAGCTTCTACACCGATCCGCTGATGTACCAGGCCACGAGCGCGGGCTTCTTCGGGCCGCGCGACACCGTCAAGGTGGTCAGCGAGGACTACGGCATCGATCTCGAGGCCGAAATCGTCGTGATCACCGACGACGTGCCGATGGCGGTCACGCCGGAGCAGGCGGCCGGGCACATCCAGCTCGTCGGTCTGGTCAACGACGTGTCCCTGCGCAATCTGATTCCCGGCGAGCTCGCCAAGGGCTTCGGCTTCCTGCAGTCCAAGCCGCGTTCCGCGCTGAGCCCGGTGTTCGTGACCCCGGACGAACTCGGCGACGCATGGCGCGACAACAAGCTGCATCTGCCGCTGCTGACCCACGTCAACGGCGAATGGTTCGGCGCGCCCGAGGCCGGCGTCGACATGCAGTTCGATTTCGCCCAGCTGGTCGCGCACGCGGCCAAGACGCGTCCGCTGAGCGCGGGCACCATCGTCGGCTCGGGCACCATCGCCAACGAGGACACCGGCAAGGGTGCCTCGTGCTTCGCCGAGCGCCGCACCGTCGAGGCGTTGGAACACGGCGCGCCGAAGACACCGTTCATGGCGTTCGGCGATACCGTGCGCATCGAGATGTTCGATGCCGAGGGCCGCAGCATCTTCGGCGCGATCGAGCAGGTGATCGAGCGCCAGGCGCGGCCGGAGTAAGTCCGATGGCCGACGCGCTGGTGCTGCACACCTATTGGCGGTCCAGCGCGGCCTACCGGGTGCGCATCGCGCTGCACCTCAAGGGCCTCGCGTTCGAGAGCGTGCCGGTGCACCTGGTGCAGGACGGCGGCCAGCAGCGCACGCCTGCGTTCGCCGCGCGCAATCCGCAGCGTCTGGTGCCGACGCTGCAGCACGGCGACGCCGTGCTGACCCAGTCGCTGGCGATCATCGAATACCTCGACGAGGTGTGGCCGCAACCGCCACTGCTGCCGTCCACGCCGCTGGACCGGCAGCGGGCACGCGCACTCGCGCAGCTGGTGGCCTGCGACATCCACCCGCTCGGCAACCTGCGCGTGCTGCAGTTCCTGGAACACACCTGGTCCCTGGACGCGGCGCAGCGCGGCCAATGGATCGAGCGCTGGATCGGTGACGGGCTGGCGGCGTTCGAAGCGCTGCTGACGCGTGCGCCGCACAGGGGTGATTTCTGCGTCGGCGATGCGCCGACGATCGCCGACTGCGCGCTGGTGCCGCAGCTCTACAACGCGCGGCGGTTCGGAATCAGCCTCGAGGCGTTTCCGCGGATCCGGGCGGTCGAAGCGGCGTGCCTCGCGCTCCCCGCGTTCGATGCCGCGCGGCCGGAAGCCCAGCCCGACGCCGCCTGAGCGCGACGCCGGGATGCGCCCCCGGGCGGTCAGTGACCGCCGGCGGCGAACACGTCGGCGTAGGGGTCGTGTGCGCCCATGCCGCCTTCGGAGAGACGGAACTTGAGATCCAGCCCGTCGCGTGAATCCGCGGCGCGCAGCGCGGTCTCACGCTCGATCCGGCCTTCCTTGTAGAGGCGGAACAGGCACTGGTCGAAGGTCTCCATGCCGTCTTCCAGCGACTCCTCCATCGCCTGCTTGATCTCGTGCACCTGGCCGCGGCGCAGCAGGTCGCGGATCATCGGCGTGTTGAGCAGCACCTCGGTCGCCGGCAGGCGGCGCCCGTCCATGCCCTGGACCAGGCGCTGCGACACCACGGCGCGCAGGTTCAGCGCCAGGTTCATCAGCACGTTCTTGTGCGCGGCCTCGGGGAAGAAGTTCAGGATGCGCTCGATGGTCTGGTCGGCATTGTTGGAGTGCAGCGTCGCCAGGCAGATGTGGCCGGTCTCGGCGAACGCGATCGCCGCTTCCATCGTGGTCGCGTCGAGGATCTCGCCGATCAGGATGACGTCCGGCGCCTCGCGCATGGCGTTCTTGAGCGCGTTGTGGAAGGTCTGCGTGTCCAGGCCGACCTCGCGCTGGTTGACCAGCGACTTCTTGTGCCGGTGCAGGTACTCGATCGGATCCTCGATGGTGAGGATGTGGCCCGAGGTGCTGGCGTTGCGGTGGTCGATCATCGAGGCCAGCGTGGTCGACTTGCCCGAGCCCGTGGAGCCCACGATCAGCACCAGGCCGCGCGGGGCCATGATGATGTCCTTGAGCACCTGCGGCAGCTGCAGCTCCTCGATGCTGGGAATGCTGCTGCGGATCGCGCGCACCACCATGCCGGCTTCGCCGCGCTGGCGGAACACGTTGATGCGGAAGCGGCCGGCGTCCTGCAGCGAGTACGCCATGTTCATTTCCATGTCGCGTTCGAACTGCTGGATCTGGTTCTCGTCCATCAGCGAGTAGGCGATCTTCTTGACCATGCCCGGCGGCAGGCCGGTGCTGCCCAGCGGATACAGCCGCCCCTCGACCTTGATGTACACCGGCGCCCCGGTGCTCAGGAACATATCCGACGCGTTCTTTTCCGTCATCAGCTTCAGGAAGTAGCCGATATCCATGTACAGATCCCCAAGATCGCCCGGATCACGTTGCGCGGCCCGGTGTGGCTGACGACAATGACCCGGATCCGCTCCGGGACACATCCCCTCGATGAACGCAAGCTTCGCACACATCCGACGGCTGCTACAGGCCGCAACAGTGGTCGCACTGCTCACTTTGAGCGCATGCGCCAGCATGCCGCCGCCGACCGAGGAGCTGGCGGCCGCGCGGCTCTCGGTGGCGCGCGCCGGTGACGCCGATGCCGACCAGTACGCACCCACCGACATCGTGCAGGCACGCCGTGCGCTCGAGCAGGCGCAGGCGGCAATGGGCAGCGGTCGCGAAAGCGAGGCCCGCACGCTCGCGCTCTCGGCCGGCGCTCTGGCCGACCTCGCCCATGCCCGCTCGCTGCAGGCGGCAACCGAGTCCGAACTCGCCGCCCGCCGCGCCGAAATCACCACCCTGCGGCAGCGCCTGCAGGCGGAGGACTGACCATGCGCCTGTCTTTGCTGCTCGCCACGCTGTTGATCGTTCCAGCGGCCCACGCCCAGTCCGAACCGGGCCCCGACGCATTCGCACTGCAACAGCGGCTGCAAGCGATCGACGCCGATCCGGCGACCGCCGGCGCCGCCGCGTACGAACGCCTGCAGGCGCGTCAGGCGCTGGCGTCGCTGGACGCCGCGCGCAGCAATCAGCGTGCGTCGGCCCTGCAGATCGCGCAGTGGCGGGTCGAGACGGCCGAGATCGCGGCCCGTACCGAGCGCAGCCGGCGTGAACTCGCCGAACTCGAGCGTCAGCGCAGCCAGCTGCTGGTCGAGGCCAGCCGGCAGGACGCGGTGCGTGCGCGTCAGGAGGCCGAGCGCCTGCGCATCCAGGCGCAGATCCAGGCCGAGGAGGCGGCGCGCCTGCGCCTCGCGGCCGAGGAAGAGGGCGCCGCGCGTCAGCAGGCCGAAACGGTGCTGCAGGGCGTCGCCAGCGGCGAGGCGGCCAAGCTGCGGGCCGCCCGCCAGCGCGAGGCCGAACTCAGGCGCCGGGAAGCCGAGCTGCTGCGCAGCCTCGAAGACTGAACGTCGACGCGCCGCGGCGTCAGCCCGCTGAATCGAAATGGAATCAAGGGCTTGCGTCGTCCCGATGCGGCAAGCCGCATGGTTGCGCGGTTCTCATGGGGCGTCAGCGCCGCCGAATCCCGGTTCGTGCCGGCCTCGATCACCCGCTGTCGCCGGGCCTCTTGCCGGCTCGAAACCGGGGGAGTAGGGTCGATTTCCCGGGTGGCATCGTTTCCAGTCCGCCACCCGGTCAACGAGCCAGGCCGATGACCGAGACGATCCCCCACCAGGTGCCCGAAGTCCGCGTTCCACGCCGCCGCGGCCGCCTGATCGGGTCCTCCGCTGCGCGGTCCTGGCTGTCGTCCCCGCAACGCCCCTGCCGTCACCGGCCGGGGCGTTTGCATGTCCGTCAGGAGGATTCCATGTTCGAAGCGCAATCGCAGACAGAACTCGAAGAGCTCATGAAGGAGAACGTCGAGTTCCGGCAGCTCTACTACCGGCACAAGGAACTGGACAAGAAGGTCCTCAACGCCGAACTCGGCGTGCTGGCAGTCGACGAAACCACGCTGTCACAGATGAAGCGCGAGAAGCTTCACGCGAAGGATCGCCTGACCTCGATGTACGACGCGTTGCAGCACTAGTTCCCACAGTCGCGGGCGGTGGCGGTCATCCTCGTCGGCCGCCACCGTCCGCGGGTGTCTTCAACGGCCTCGGCCCTGCGCCCGGTCCGTCGATGCGATAATTCCGGCCTGTTTGTCTTGCAGGACCCGGATCCACCATGCCGATCGCCTCGTCCGTTCTCGATCTCATCGCCGATACGCCCATCGTCAAGGCCCGCGGGCTCGACGCCGGCGTCTGCGAGCTGTACTTCAAGCTCGAAAGCCAGAACCCCGGGGGCTCGATCAAGGACCGCATCGGTCTGCGGATGATCGAGGCCGCCGAAGCGCGCGGCGACATCGCGCCCGGCGCGACGCTGGTGGAAGGCACGGCCGGCAATACCGGCATCGGTCTGGCACTGGTGGCCCAGCAGAAGGGTTACAAGCTGATCCTCGTGGTGCCGGACAAGATGAGCCGGGAGAAGATCTTCAACCTCAAGGCGATGGGCGCCGAGGTCGTGCTGACCCGGTCCGATGTCGCCAAGGGCCACCCCGAGTACTACCAGGACCTGGCCGAGCGCATCGCGCGCGAGACGCCGGGCGCCTATTTCATCAACCAGTTCGGCAACCCGGACAACCCGGCCGCGCACGAGCACGGCACCGGGCCGGAGATCCTGCGCCAGATGAGCGAGGTGGGCGGGCTGGACGCCATCGTGTTCGGCTGCGGCAGCTCCGGCACGATGACCGGCCTGTCGCGCTGCTTCGCGCAGCACGCGCCGGATGTCGAAATGGTGCTGGCCGACCCGGTGGGTTCGATCCTGGCCGAGTACATCAATGACGGCGTGCTCAACGACAAGTCGGGCAGCTGGATGGTCGAGGGCATCGGCGAGGATTTCCTGCCCGGTATTTCAGACTTCTCGCGGGTCAAGAAGGCCTACGCCATCAGCGACCAGGAGAGCTTCCTCGCCGCGCGCGAGCTGCTGCGTACCGAAGGCATTCTCGGCGGTTCGTCGACCGGCACGCTGCTCGCGGCCGCGCTCAAATACTGCCGGGAGCAGACCACGCCTAAGAAGGTGCTGGTGTTCGTCTGCGACACCGGCAACAAATATCTGAGCAAGCTCTACAACGACTACTGGATGCTCGACAACGGCTTCCTGGAGCGCGAGCAGCACGGCGACCTGCGTGACCTGATCCTGCGTCCGTACTCGCGCCGCGACACCGTCGTGCTGGCGCCGACCGACCTGCTGGTCACCGCCTACCAGCGCATGAAGCTCTACGAGATCTCGCAGCTGCCGGTCATGGACGGCGACCGCATCGTCGGCATCCTCGACGAGAGCGACGTGCTGTTGCACGTCTACGGCGACGAGGCCCGCTTCCGCGAACCGGTGTCGTCGGCCATGATCAGCAAGCTCGACTTCCTCGACGTCAAATCGCCGGTCGAAGCCCTGCTGCCGGTGTTCGATCGCGGCCAGGTCGCGATCGTCACCGAGGGCGACACGTTCCTCGGCCTGATCACGCGGATCGATCTGCTGAACTACCTGCGCCGGCGCGTGCAGTGAGGCTCGGGGCCGCGCGACGGCCCTGAACCTGCCGTTCAGTCCAGGCGACTAGAATCCCCCGTCTTTCCAGGAAGCGTCCATGTCCGAGTCCAATTCCGAGCGCCGCGACTACGCGCTCGCCACGCTGGCGATCCACGCCGGGCAGTCGCCCGATCCGTCGACCGGCGCGGTGATGCCGCCGATCTATGCGACGTCCACATATGCCCAGTCCAGCCCGGGCGAGCACCAGGGCTTCGAGTACTCGCGCACCCACAATCCCACGCGCTTCGCCTACGAGCGTTGCGTTGCGGGTCTGGAAGGCGGCACGCGCGGCTTCGCGTTCGCCTCCGGCATGGCGGCGACGGCGACCCTGCTCGAGCTGCTCGACAGCGGCGACCACGTCATCGCGATGGACGACCTCTACGGCGGCAGCTATCGACTGTTCGAGCGCGTGCGCACGCGCAGCGCCGGCCTGTCCTTCAGCTATGTCGACATGACGGACCCGGCCGCGTTCGAGGCCGCGATCACCGAGAAGACGAAGCTCGTCTGGATCGAGACGCCGACCAATCCGATGCTGAAGATCGTCGACATCCGCGCGATCGCCGACATCGCCCACAAGCGCGGCCTGATCGTCGTCGTCGACAACACCTTCGCCTCGCCGATCCTGCAGCGCCCGATCGAACATGGCGCCGACATCGTCATGCACTCGGCCACCAAGTACCTCAACGGTCACTCCGACATGGTCGGCGGCATGCTGGTGGTCGGCGACAACGCCGAGCTGGCCGAGCAACTCGCGTTCCTGCAGAACTCCTGCGGCGCCGTGCAGGGCCCCTTCGACAGCTTCCTCGCGCTGCGCGGTCTCAAGACCCTGCATTTGCGCATGAGGGCGCACTGCGAGAACGCGCAGGCGCTGGCCGAATTCCTCGACGGCCATGCGGCGGTCGAGCAGGTGATCTACCCGGGCCTCGCCTCGCATCCGCAGCATGAACTGGCCAAGCGGCAGATGGACGGCTTCGGCGGCATCATCTCGGTCCGCATCAAGGGCGGGTTCGAGGCCGCGAAACGGTTCTGCGAACGTACCGAACTGTTCACGCTGGCCGAGTCCCTCGGTGGTGTAGAGAGCCTGGTCAATCATCCGGCGGTGATGACGCATGCGTCGGTGCCGGTGGAGCGAAGGAGGGGGCTGGGCATCCACGACGATCTGGTGCGGTTGAGTGTGGGGGTGGAGGCGCTGGAGGATCTGCAGCGGGATCTGACCGCCGCGCTGTCGGCTGTGCAGCGTCCGGACAACTGAAGCCGACGCCGTGCGTCGCGACAGAGAGGCTTCCGGAATCGAGACGACTGCCTTGCCCGGAGTACAGCATGCCCGGGCGCTGCTGCGCAGGGTCTGGGTCTGGTCCCTGAGACGGCGGGTGCGCATCGATCCTGCGCTGGCCAGCTGGCCGGTGCCGCAAGCGCCCGTCGACGCCCCGCCTGTGGCCCCGGCCCGCGACGCGCCGGCAGTGAACGTCTATGGATTCCTGAGTGGCTCACTCGGGCTTGGGCAGATCGCACGTCTGTACAGGCGTGCGCTGTTGCGCGCCGGCGTGGAGGTGCGGAGCTTCGACGTCACGGTCGGCCCCGGTGGCCTGCAGTGCAAAGGTCCGGATGTAGTGCCCGCGCCAGCGCGGGACGTGATCAATCTCGTATTCGTCAATCCGGACCGGTTTGACGAATTGCGGCCATGGCTCGACGCCCAGCCGTCCGGACAACGCCACTACACGATCGCGATGTGGTTCTGGGAGCTGCCCACCCTGCCTGCGAGCTGGAGTGAAGCGCTTGCGCAGGTCGACGAAGTCTGGGTGGCGACCTCGTTTGTCAAAGCGGCGTTCGAAGGGCGTACGGCCAGGCCCGTGATGCTGATGCCGCCCCCCCTGGCGCCGGTCAGCGCGAAGGCGCCTGCAGATCGGCATGCGCTCGGCCTCCCGACGGATGCCTACGTGTTCCTGTACGTGTTCGATTTCAACTCGACCTTCGTCCGCAAGAATCCGTGTGCCGTGATCGACGCGTTTCTCGCCGCGTTCCCGGCCGGCGACGAAAACGTCCGCCTGCTGGTCAAGAGCAGCAACGGTCTTCATTACCCGGCGTTGCTCCACGCATTGTTGCGCCGCGCGGGGCGGGATCGCCGGATCCTCATCCGGGATGCGGAACTCGATCGTGGGCGGATGCACGTGCTGCAGGCATCCTGCGATGCCTATGTATCATTGCACCGTGCCGAAGGCCTAGGCTTGACGATCGCCGAAGCGATGGCCCTGGGGCAACCGGTGATCGCGACCAACTGGTCCGGCAATACCGATTTCATGGGCATCGACAACAGCATCCCGGTCGCGTATGCCCTGGTTCCGGTTGCGGCAGGCCAGTATCCCGGGGATGTCGGGGGCGTCTGGGCGGAGCCCGATATTGCGGCGGCAGCGCGCGCAATGCGTTGGATGGCCGATAATCCGGCGGATGCCGTCGAGCTCGGCCGCACTGCGCGCGCTGCGATCGAGTCGACACTGGGCGAGCAGCGAGTGGGAGAGCTGATGGTGAGTCGGTTGAAGGAAGTGGCGAGGACATCGTGATCGGAATCATGCGTGGGCTGTGGTCCTACCGGGAATTCATCCGGTCCTCCATCCGCAACGAACTGCATTCGCGTTTCGCGCGTAGTCGACTGGGCGGCCTGTGGATGATCATCAATCCACTGGCGCAGGCAGCCATCTACGCCATCGTGCTGTCGAGCGTGATCTCGGCCAGGTTGCCCGGCAGTGAGGGCAAGTACGCGTACGCGCTGTATCTGCTCTCCGGCTTTCTGGGCTGGACGCTGTTCGCGGAGATCGTGACGCGATGCCTGACGCTGTTCATCGACAACGGCACCCTGATCAAGAAGGTCAGCTTCCCCAGGATCACGCTGCCCGCCATCGCAATCGGATCGGCGTTGCTGAACAATCTGTTCCTGCTGATCGCGGTGCTGCTCGTGTTCACGCTGCTGGGTCACGACCTTACGGCGTCGATGCTGTTCGTCGTGCCGCTCACGGCATGTGTAGTGGCGTTCGCCGTCGGCATCGGGCTCATCCTGGGCGTGATGAACGTATTCGTGCGTGATCTCGGTCAAGTGGTGCCGATCGTGCTGCAGATCGGCTTCTGGCTCACGCCCGTGGTCTATCCGATCTCGATCATTCCCGAGGCATTCCGCAAAATCATCGCCCACAACCCGATGTACCACATGGTGAGCGGCTACCAAGATGCGCTTGCCCTGTCCGTCGAGCCTCGCATGGGCAGCCTCGTCTGGCTGATGCTCGCGTCGCTGGCCCTGCTTGCGTTGGGATTGTTCATGTTCCGACGTGCGGCACCCGAAGTGGCGGATCATCTATGAAGCCGGTATTGCGAGTGAACGGCGTGGGCAAGGCCTACCGGAGCTATCCATCAGAATGGCTGCGCGTTGCGCGATGGTTCTACCTTCCCGTGCGGCCGAGTGACGAACACTGGGTGCTGCGCAACATCCACTTCAGCGTCGGGCCGGGCGAAGCGGTCGGCATCGTGGGCGAGAACGGTGCGGGCAAGTCCACGCTGTTGAAGATGATCACCGGGACGCTGCAGCCCACCGAGGGCGATGTGGCGCTGGGTGGGCGTGTGTCTGCGATCCTGGAACTGGGCATGGGTTTCAACCCCGAACTGACCGGCAGGCAGAACGCGCGGCATTCGGCAGGGCTGATGGGGCACGGTGTCGAGGCGGTGGAAGCCGCGATGCAGGATATCGAAGCCTTTGCCGAGATCGGCCCCTATTTCGACGAGCCCGTGCGGACCTACTCCAGCGGCATGCAGATGCGTGTGGCGTTTGCAGTGGCTACCGCGTTCAGGCCGGAGCTCCTGATCGTCGACGAGGCACTGTCGGTCGGCGATGCCTACTTCCAGCACAAGAGTTTCGCGCGTATCCGCGAGTTCCAGGACCAGGGCACCTCGCTGTTGATCGTGTCGCACGATCGGGGCGCCATCCAGGGGCTGTGCAGCCGCGCGATTCTTCTCGAAGGCGGTCGCGTGTCCAAGGACGGTCGCCCCGAGGAGGTCATGGACTTCTACAACGCCATGATCGCCGAGAAGGAGAACGCGACGCTGGAAGTACGCCAACTGGAAGACGGGGCAGTGCAGACCCTGTCGGGTACCGGCGAGGTGCGGACAGAGGACATCATGCTCCTCGATGCGCAGGGGCGCGCGGTCGAGTTCGTCGACGTGGGAGAGCAGGTCACGCTGCGCGTGATCGCGCGAACGCATGCGCCCATTCCCCGGCTGGTGTTCGGTTACGGGATCCGCAACCGCCTGGGGCAGGTCATGTACGGAACCAACACCGAACTGATCCCGCAGGTTCTGCTCGACGTTCCGCAAGGGGCGGTATTGACCTTCGAGGCCACGTTCAACGCCGACCTCGGCCAGGGCAGCTACTCGGTGCAGACGGCGTTCGTGAGTACCGGCAACCATCTCGAGAACAACTACGAGTGGCGGGATCTGGCGCTCGTCTTCAACGTCGTCAATTTGCGCCGCGCCCATTTCGAAGGGCTCGCCTGGATAGAACCGGTACTCAGGACCTCGATCGCATGACCGTGATCTCCTATGCCCAGAACTTTGAGGACGTCATGCTGTGGCGTGCGCTGCGAGGTGTCGAGAATGGCTTCTACATCGATGTCGGCGCCCAGCGTCCTTCCGTCGACTCGGTGACCCGGCTGTTCTATGAGCGCGGCTGGCGCGGCATCAACATCGAGCCGGTACAGCAGTGGCATCTTGAACTGGTCGAGCAGCGGCCGCGCGACATCAATCTCAACGTCGCCGCGGGCCGGGATGCAGGCCAGCTCACGCTGAACGTCTTCGCGGGCACCGGCCTGTCCACTGCAGTCGATGCGCACGCCTCCGTGCACGCCGAGCGCGGGTTCGAGCGCCTGCAGGTACAGGTCCCAGTGCGCACCCTGCAATCGATCTGCGAGGAGTACCACGTCGCGCCGATCCATTTCCTGAAGATCGACGTCGAAGGATTCGAGGCCGACGTGCTCGCCGGCATCGACCTTGCACTGGTGCGTCCCTGGATCGTGGTCGTCGAAGCGACGCTTCCGAACAGTTGCGTGGCCAACTACGCGGACTGGGAGCCGATCCTGCTGCAGGCGGATTACGACTTCGTGTACTTCGATGGTCTGAACCGCTACTACGTGGCGCGTGAACGCGCCGCGCTGGCGGAAAGCTTTTCCAGCCCGCCGAACGTATTCGATGACTTCACCCTCAGCGGCACCGCTTCCAACTCGTTCTCCGTGGGTCTGCTCGAGCGGCTCGATCGCGCCGAGGCCAGGACGGCGGATGCGCAGGCGACGTGCGTGCGGTTGGAGTCCGAGCTGGCGGAGGCCCGGACGGGCCTGCATCAGGCGGTCGAGGACACGAACGCGCATGCGCGCCGCATCGAGACCCTGCTCAGGGAAGGCGCCGATGCGCAGGCGCACCACGCCGAGGTGCGTTACGAACTGGATATCTCCCGCAAGCGGTTGGCGGCCGACATGCGATCGCTGGAGGCCCGGGACGGCCGTATCCGGATGCTTGAAGAGAAGCTCGACGTGGAGCGTGAGCGCTTGCATGGCGCACTCGACGCGGCACTTGCGCGGCTGGGGAGCGATCTTGGCCAGCGGCAGGGCGCTCTCGAAACGGGCATCGCGAAACTCGAGGCCCTCATTGCGCAGAAGCTCGCCGCCGCAGAAGCAGGGGTGGACCGTGCGCGGCAGGACGCGGCCGATCACGCGCGGGATCTCTCCGAAGCCGTTCGCGATCTGGCCGAGCTGCGCCGTGCGCATGACGCGTCGCAGACGGCACTCGAGCGCGAACGCCAGAACGCCTCCGACACCCTGCGTGATCTGGCCGATGTCCGCCTCGAACTTGCTGCGTCGCTCGACAATGCGCACCACTGGTTCGTGCTGCATGGGCAGGCGGTGGCCACGCTCGAGGCGAGGCTGGCCGAGGTGCTCGATTCGAACCACCAGTGGTTCATGCGGGCCGGCGAGTTCGAGCGCCGGATTTCCGCCTTCGAAGCCAGCCGTTCCTGGCGCCTGACAGCGCCCTTGCGCGCATTGCGGCGGGGGCCGGTGGCGGTGACGAAGGGGCTTGTCCGTGCACCGGTGCTGGCGACGATGCGCGCGCTCAAACGCCACCCGCGCTTGTGGGCGGCGGTCTCGCAGCGTCTGAAGGCGCATCCGCGCCTGTTCAACAGGCTCAAGGCCAGTGCGCTTGCCGCCAACGTGGTGCAGGCGCCTGCGTACGCACCGCCGGACGCGGGCGCGGCACTGCGCCTCTACCAAGAGAAGGATCGCCAGGATATCAGTGCATACCAGCTGAGGCTCCGGCGCAGGATTCGGTCAGGAGACTAACGAAGCATGCGTGTTGTCATCGATATGCAGGGCGTGCAGACCGAGAGCAGATTCAGGGGCATCGGCCGGTACACGCTGTCGTTCGTGCAGGCGGTGGTCCGCAACCGGGGCGATGCGGAAATCCTGCTCGTGCTCAGTGACCTGTTCCCGGAGACGGTCGGCGCGATTCGCGAGGCGTTCGCCGACAGCCTCCCGCATGACGCCATCCGGCTGTGGTCGGCCCCGGGTTCCACACGTGAATGCGACGAGGGCAATGCGGACCGGCGTGAAGTCGCGGAGGCAGTGCGTGAGGCATTCATCGCGTCGCTCCGCCCCGACGTGGTGCACGTCACGAGTCTGTTCGAAGGTTTCGTCGATGACGCGGTCACCAGCATCGGCGTGCTGGGCGCAGGGGCGCCGGTCACCGTTGCGCTGTACGACCTGATCCCGCTGGCGAATCCCGCGCAGTACCTGGATCACAACGCGGCCTATCGCGCCCATTACATGCGCAAGGTGGAGTGGTTGCGCCGTGCGTCGGGCTTTCTGGCGATCTCGGAGTACTCGCGGCGCGAGGGACGCGACACGCTCGGCATGGAGGACGCGTTGTTCCACGACGTGTCCACCGCGATCGAAGCCGATTTCGCCCAGGAGGCGCTCGATCCGGAGGCGGCCTCTGCCATGCTTGCCGGCTACGGCATCGACAGACCGTTCGTGCTGTACACGGGAGGCTCCGACGGCCGTAAGAATCTCGAGCGCCTGATCGAGGCCTTCGCCCGCATCCTCGCGTCGTTGCCCCAGCGGCCGCAACTGGTGCTCGCCGGCCGCATGCCCGAAGGCGATATCCAGCGCCTGCGTACGCATGCGCAGACGCAGGGGCTCGGAGCGGACGATATCGTGTTCACCGGGTACGTCAGCGACTCGGAACTGGTCACCCTGTACAAGGGGTGCGCCTGTTTCGCGTTTCCTTCCTGGCATGAAGGCTTCGGTCTGCCCGCCCTGGAGGCCATGACCTGCGGTGCGCCGGTGATCGGGTCGGCGACATCGAGCATCGTCGAAGTCATCAACCTGCCCGAGGCGATGTTCGATCCGTTCGACGTGCAGGCCATCGCCGATCGCATGGGCGCAGTGCTGCGCGATCCGGCGTTCGCCGCGCGCCTGCGTGCGCATGGGCTTGAACAGGCGCAACGCTATTCGTGGGACAGGACGTCGCTGCGCGCGCTGGATGTCTGGCGCCGGTTGAGCGCCGACACCGGCCAGGGCGCTGCGACGGAACTGCCTGTGCGCAGACTGCGCCTGGCGATGGTGACGCCGTTGCCGCCGGAACGTTCGGGTATCGCCGACTACAGCGCCGACCTGCTCCCCGAACTGGCGGCTCTGTACGACGTCGACGTGATCGTGGACCAGCACGGTGTCGAGTCGGACCTGCCCGCCGGCGTGGCGGTGCGGGACATTGACTGGTTCAGATCCAATGCCGAGGGTTACGACCGCATCGTGTACCAGGTGGGAAACTCGCCGTTTCACCGTCACGTACCGGAGTTGATGCGCGCGCATCCCGGCGTGATGGTGCTGCACGATTTCTTCCTCAGCTCGCTCTACGGCTGGCTCGAGGACAGCGGGATGACGCCCGATGCGTGGACCCGTGCACTCTACGTCTCGCACGGCTTGCGGGCCGTTGCGAGCAAGGTGGAGTCGCCGGAGCAGGCCAAGCGGGAGTACCCGAGCAATTTCGAGCTCCTGTCCGATGCGATCGGAGTCATCGTGCACTCGCGATATGCGCGCGAGCTTCTGGAGGTCTGGTATGGCAGCACTCTGGACGCGTCGGTCATTCCGCTGCTCAAGGATGTCGAGCGATCCCCTGACAAGGCCGCGGCCAGAAAGGCCCTCGGGCTGCCTTCGGATGCGTTCGTCGTGTGCAGTTTCGGCTTCCTCGACAGCTCCAAGTTGAACCATCTGCTGGTCGAGGCATGGGCCGGCTCGAGCCTGGCCGAAGATCCGTCCGGGCGTCTGGTGTTTGTCGGCGAGAACCATGGTGGCGACTACGGCGCCCAGTTGTTGGAGCAGATCGCCTCGCATCCGGCTTCGGCGCGGATCGGGATCACCGGTTTCGTCGACGGGACACGCTACCGGCAGTATCTGCAGGCTGCAGACGTCGCGGTGCAGATGCGGGCCACGTCGAGGGGCGAGACATCCGCAGCCGTCATGGACTGCATGAGCCGGGGCGTCCCGCTCATCATCAACGCGAACGGCTCGCTGGCCGAAGTGTCCCCCTCCGGCGCAATCATCCTTGCAGATCATGTCGACGTGCCGGCGCTCCAAGCGGCGCTGGAACGGCTGCGGTCCGATCCCGGCTTGAGGGAGGCACTGGGGCAGGGCGGCAGAAGTGCCATCGCCGAAGTGCATGCGCCGCGTGCATGCGCTCTGGCATATGAGGCGTCGATCGAAGGGGCGTACAGGCGCGCGGCAGCGTCGAGACAGATGCAGTTGTATGCACGGCTGCGTGAAACGGAGGGCTGGTCGTCTGCGGAGGTCGATCGCCTGTGTGCGCATCTCGCGGGTGCGTTCCCCGAGCGCGGCAGCGCGCGCCGGCTTCTGCTCGACGTGACGGCCACGGTGGGCACGCATCTGCATACCGGCATCGAGCGGGTGGCCCGCGGAGTGCTGGCGGCGTTGGCGCGGAACGAATCACCCGGTGTGCGGATCGAGCCCGTCTATCTCGACGGCCGGGACGGGCGTTGGCAGTACCGCCATGCGCGCGGCTTCGGCCTCAAGGTCCAGGGCGTCGCGCCGCTGGCTGCACTGGACGACGACATCGTCGACGCCCGCCCTGACGATGTCCTGCTGACGTTGGACATCAGCGGAGGCGCGCTGGTGTCGGCGGTCCGCGAAGGACTGCTGTCGCGCTACCGCCGTCTCGGCGTAAGGGCCTACGCCATGCTGTTCGATCTGCTACCGATCCGGATGCCCGAAGTATTCCCGCCCGGCGCGGAGGTCGGGCACCTGGAGTGGCTGGAGAGCATCGCGGAACTGGACGGTGCCGTCTGCATCTCGCGCGCCGTGGCCGACGATATGCGGGCATGGCTGGACGAGACCGACCGCGACCCCGGTGGACGTTTCGATCTGCAGGTCACGAACCTCGGGTCCGACATCGACAATTCGTTGCCCACGCAGGGTCTGCCCGAGGGCGCGCGGGAAGTGCTTGCCTCCATGCAGGCGCGTCCCACGTTCCTCATGGTCGGTTCGATCGAGCCGCGCAAGGGCTACCTGCAGGCGCTTGACGCATTCTCCGCGCTGTGGCGCGACGACATCGAGGTCAACCTGGTCGTGGTGGGCAGGGAAGGCTGGCGGGGACTGGATCCTTCCTTGCGCCGGGACATTCCCCAGACGGTCCAGCGGTTGCAGTCGCATCCGGAGGCGGGGCGCCGACTGCACTGGCTGGCCGACGCAAGCGACGAATACCTGGCCTTGGTCTACGCGCACGCATCCTGCCTGCTGGCGGCCTCGTTCGGCGAGGGGTTCGGCCTGCCGCTCATCGAGGCGTCGGGTCACGGCCTGCCGCTGCTGGTGCGCGATATTCCCGTGTTCCGGGAAGTCGCAGGCGACGCGGCGGCCTATTTCGAAGCCGATGATGCGGCGGCGCTCGCGGCCGCCATCAGGAACTGGCTCGCATTGGCCGATCAGGGCGTGCAGCCCGGATCGGGTGATCTGGACAGGGTGAGCTGGGACGAGATGGCCGAGCGCCTGAAGCGTGTTCTGCTGTCGGAAACGCATGAGGAGTCGACGTCGTGACGGCAGAAACGGTTCAGGCACACGGCGGGTTGATCTCACTGATCGTGCCGGTGTTCAACGAGGAGGACGCCATCCCGGTGTTCCACGCAAGCCTGCGTGCCGTTCCCGCGCTGTCGGCAGAGCGCATCGAGATCGTCTTCGTCGACGACGGCAGCTCCGATCGCACGATCGAGGCGGTCAGGGCGTTGCAGCAGGTCGATCCGGACGTGCGGCTGTTGTCGTTCACCCGCAACTTCGGCAAGGAACCGGCACTTTTCGCCGGACTGGAAGCTGCGCGCGGCGATGCGATCATCCCCATCGATGTGGACCTCCAGGATCCCGTGGATGTGATCCCGGCGCTGTTGGCCAAATGGCGTGCCGGGGCACAGATCGTGCTGGCGAAGCGGGTCGACCGTGAGAGCGACGGCGTGCTCAAGCGCAAGACCGCCGAATGGTTCTACCGGGTCCACAACCGGATCAGCAAGGTCCGGATCGAGGAGAACGTCGGCGACTTCAGGCTGATGTCGCGTGATGCGGTGAGCCAGGTCCTCAGGCTGGGCGAACGCAACCTGTTCATGAAGGGCGTGCTCGCGTGGGTGGGCGGCCGCACGGAAATCGTGGAATACACACGCGCGCCGCGTTCTGCCGGCGAGGGAAAATTCAACGGATGGAAACTGTGGAACCTGGCCATCGAGGGATTCACGAGTTTCTCGACGCTGCCGCTGCGCATGTGGACCTACGCGGGCGTGGTGATCGCGCTGCTGTCGTTCCTCTATGCGATTTTCATGGTCGTGCAGAAGCTGGTCTGGGGAAACACCGTGCCCGGTTATCCGTCCCTGATGGTCGCCATCCTGTTCATGGGCGGCGTGCAGCTGATCAGCGTCGGTGTGCTGGGCGAGTACATCGGCCGGATTTACCTTGAGACCAAGGGTCGGCCGCGCTACGTGTTGAAGGACGATATGCAGGGTACGGACAGAAAATGAGCATCGACGCCGAACGAGATTCACCGCTGGCGCCCCTGATGCGGGTGATTCCCATCGTGGTCGGAATCTTCGCGCTTGCGCTGGTCGCAGGCGGCAAGCTGCTGGCGCCCACCAACATCGCCTGGCTGCAGCATGGAGACGCCGCGCAGCATTATCTGGGCTGGGTGTTCTACCGGAGCGGGCCCTGGACGTTTCCGCTGGGTCTCAATCCGGCATTCGGACTGGAGATGGCCAGTTCGATCGTGTATTCGGATTCGATTCCGCTGCTCGCCATCCTCTTCAAACCCTTCGACAGCGTCCTGCCCGAGCAGTTCCAGTATTTCGGTTTCTGGGTCCTGGCCTGTTTCGTCCTGCAGGCCTGGTTCGGATTCCGGCTGGCGCGGCTGATGACTCCCGATGTCGTGGTGAGGACGCTGGTGTGCGTCTTTTTCACGCTTGCGCCGCCGATGCTGTTCCGGCTGGGGGGGCATCTGGCCCTCGCCGGACACTTCCTGCTGCTGGCCGCGTTGTACGCGAATCTGCTCAGGCTGGTGCGTCCCGGCATGCTCGTCTGGGCGCTGCTGGTGTCCGTGGCGGCCCTGGTGCACGCCTACCTGCTGGTCATGGTGCTGGCCGTCTGGTTCGCCGGCCTGCTCGATCGCGTGCTGTGCCGGGAGGCCGCGCCGGCGCGCGCCTGCCTCGAAGTCGCGCTGGTAATCGGTCTGCTGGCCCTGGTGTGCTGGCAGGCCGGCTATTTCGCAGTCAGCGGCGGCACGACGGCCTGGGGCTACGGCTTCTACCGGATGAACCTGCTGTCGCCGATCGATCCGGACGCGTGGTCGAGAATCCTGCCGGACCTGCCCGGAGGCGAGGGCGACGGCGAGGGGTTCGGCTATCTGGGGCTGGGCATGATGCTGGTGATGCTAGCGGGCCTGGCCGGTCTGGTCACACGCCGCCCTGCAATACGTTCAGTGCTGCGCAGACACCGCATGCTGGTGTTGGCTGCGCTTCTGATGATGGTCTACGCCTGGTCCGACCAGTTGGGCGCGGGCCGTTACGACCTGAATCTGGGTTACGCCGGCCTGCTGGGTGGAATCCACGAAACCTTCAGGGCGAGCGGTCGTTTTTTCTGGATCGCCTATTACCTGCTGATGCTGGCGGGTATCGCCGCGGTGGTCGCCAGCTACAGCCTGCGTCAGGTGCGCTGGATTCTCGCCGTCTGCCTGGTCGTGCAGATCTACGACACCAGTGCAGGCTGGCGCCTGCTCGATGCCTATCGCGCCCCGGCCGCCTCCACCTGGCAGACGCCGCTGGCCAGTGATTTCTGGACCAGTGTGGAGGGAGGATACGATCGTCTGCGCAGCCTGCCCCCGGCCAATCGGGCACCCGCTTGGTCGGAGTTCTCGGCCTTGGCTGCGGCCGAGGGGATGGCGACGGACATGGTGTATCTGGCCCGGATCAACGAGCCGGGGTTCGAGGCGCAGCGTGCCCGTACCGAGGCGATGCTGGCCTCGGGGCGCTTCGAGCCGCGAACCTTGTACGTGCTGGATGAGGGCTCGACCGCGCAGGTCCGTGGTGTGATGGGACCGCGCGATTTCATCGCGCATGTCGATGGCTTCAGCGTGCTGGTGCCCGCTGGCCAGGACTGTGCGCCCTGCATCGAGAGTGCCGGCGCCACGGTGGAGCTGGCAGGCGAATCGCCGCCCCAGGGCTGGTTGTTCGTGAATGGCGAACACTACGGAATGCTCGTCGGCGGGTGGTCCGATCCGGAGCCGTGGGGCGTCTGGTCGGACGGTGCGCATGCCACGATCCAACTCCCGGCAGACCCTGGCGAGCGCGTGAGGGTCACGCTGTCGGGGTATGCTTACGGCCCCAACGCCGACGCCGACGTGCTGGTGCGCATGGGTAGCCAGTCTGGCGTGTTGCGTCTCGCTGCGACGCCTGGCGAGGCATCGTTGGAGTTGTCCAATCCCGACAAGGTTTCCCGGATCGAACTGGTCGTGCCGAAGCCGACGTCGCCAAACGCCCTGGGCCAGGGTGAGGACCGGCGGCAGTTGGGCATCGCGCTGATTGCACTGCGGATCCAGGGAATTTCCAGTCACTCAAGGTAGAGAAGCATGTTGAACAAGAAGGCGGTCATTACGGGAATCACCGGTCAGGACGGCGCATATCTGGCCGAACTTCTGCTCGAGAAGGGGTATACGGTCTACGGAACCTACCGCCGTTCCAGTTCGGTGAATTTCTGGCGGATCGAGGAACTCGGTATCGCGGATCATCCGCAGCTGCATCTGGTCGAATACGATCTGACCGACCTGTCGTCGAGCATCCGTCTGCTGCAACAGACCGAGGCGCTGGAGGTCTACAATCTGGCCGCGCAGAGTTTCGTCGGCGTTTCGTTCGATCAGCCGCTGACGACCGCGGACATCACCGGCATGGGCGCGGTGAATCTGCTCGAGGCGATCCGCATCGTGAATCCGGCGATCCGCTTCTATCAGGCCTCGACGTCGGAGATGTTCGGCAAGGTGCAGGCGATCCCGCAGGTCGAGAGCACGCCGTTCTATCCGCGCAGCCCGTATGGCGTGGCGAAGCTCTATGCGCACTGGATGACGGTCAACTATCGCGAGTCGTACGGAATCTTCGGCTCCAGCGGCATCCTGTTCAACCACGAGTCGCCGCTGCGCGCACGCGAGTTCGTGACCCGCAAGATCACCGACACCATCGCCAAGATCCGACTCGGCCAGGCCGAGGTGCTCGAGCTGGGCAATTTGGACGCCAAGCGTGACTGGGGCTTCGCGAAGGAGTATGTCGAGGGCATGTGGCGCATGCTGCAGGCCGACGAACCCGACACGTACGTCTTGGCCACCAATCGTACGGAAACGGTGCGGGATTTCGTCGATCTCGCGGCGCGGGCGGCGGGCTTCGAGCTTGCCTGGAAGGGCGAGGGTGAGGAGGAGCATGCGGTTGAAGCCGGGACGGGCAGGGTGCTGGTTTCCATCAACCCGAAGTTCTATCGCCCCGCAGAAGTAGAGCTGCTGATCGGCGACCCCGCCAAGGCCAGGCGGATGTTGGGCTGGGAGCCGAAGACCACGCTCGAAGAGCTGGCGCGCATGATGGTTGAGGCCGACCTGCGTCGGAACGAGAAGGGCGCTTCGTTCTGATGTCGATCGATCGGGTACTGCTGACAGGCGCCGGCGGCTTCACCGGCGGCTTCATGCGACGGGAGCTCGAAGCGCACGGCTGTGAGGTTGTCGCACTGGGCGGGCGTGGCGGCGGCTCGCCCGATCGGTCCGGAGACGATCTGGCAGTCGATCTTCGGGACGCCGACGCGGTACGACGTGCAGTCCTCGACACTCGGCCCGGATTCGTGGTGCATCTGGCGGCCAAGGCGTTCGTTGGACATGGAAGCGCACGCGATTTCTATGAGGTCAATCTGCTGGGGACGCGAAATCTCCTCGACGCACTCGGTGCGCTCGAGACGCCGCCTTCGCGTGTGCTTCTGGCCAGCAGCGCCAATGTCTACGGAAACGCGTCAGAAGGCGTGCTGGACGAAACCGCCACGGCCCAGCCAGCGAATGATTACGCCGTCAGCAAACTGGCGATGGAGTACGTCGCCCGCCTGTGGACCGGGCGGCTGCCCTTGATCATCACGCGGCCCTTCAACTACACAGGCGTGGGGCAGACGGCGAACTTCCTGATTCCGAAGATCGTCTCCCACTTCCGCGACCGGGCGCCCACGATCGAGCTTGGCAACCTCGATGTCTGGCGTGACATCAGCGACGTCCGCGTCGTGGTCGAGGCCTACAGACGCTTGCTGTTCTCGCGCGACGCGGTCGACGTCACGGTTAACGTGTGCTCCGGCGTCACCCACTCATTGCGGGAGATCGTCGCTTTGTGCGAGGCGTATACCGGGCACATGATACGGGTCGAAGTGAACCCGGCCTTCGTCCGCCAGAACGAGGTCAGGGTGCTGTCGGGAGACGCCTCCCGACTGGAGTCGCTTGTCGGGCCACTCGAGATGCCGACGCTTGCCGACACCATCGCCTGGATGATGGACGCAGACGCCTGACGCTACGGCGTGGTGCAGATCCGCGGGACTTGCGATGTCGAGCGCGCCGAAAACCGTCGGGCGCTCGCTTGGGCATACGTGTCCCTGCGTGACACGCATGCGGTGCGGGCAGCGGCAACCATCGTTGTACCTGTTTCCACCGGGGGAAGGAAACCATGAACGAAAACTCGGTGCCTTTTCGGACGCCCCAACGCCCGGAGCGATTCGCGCTTCGGGAGTTTGTCCTGCTCCTGACCTGGGCCTGCGTCGTGTCGTGCGCCGTTCTGGCGCCGATCGCGCTGGCGGATGGATGGCCACAGAATCACGAAGGCGTGGCGGCGGTGCATCGTTTGACGGCGGTCGTGGGCCAATGGCGCGCAGGGCACGTCCTGCCGGTCTGGTCCAGCGTGTCGCACGAGGGCATGGGGTCGCCGATGCCTGGGCTATACCACAAGACCTTCATGCTCATGTCCGCGGCGATCTACGCAGCGACGGGTGGCGTGAAGGTCGCGGTCGTGGGCGCCTTGCTGCTGTGCAGCGTCGTCGGCTTCATGGGGGTTGCATGGGCGACCGTCGTTGCCTATGGGCGGGCCTGCTGGCCTGCGGGCGTCGTCGCTGGCACATTGCTGCTGACGTCGAACTATGCGACCACGGACTGGCTTGTCAGAGGGGCATTTGCAGAGTACTCGGCGGTTGCGGCGATTGGCGCAATGATGGTTCCGCTTATGCGTCTGGTGTGCTCGGGCGTGTGGTCATGGTGGGCCGGTCCTCTGGTGGCGTTTGCGATGCTCTCGCACATGTCGCTCGCGCTGTTCGTACCTTTGCTGTTTGCGATCGGTCTGGTCGCTGCAGCGATGACGCATTCACTCGACTGGCCGCAGCTCCTGCGACAAGCGTCGGTTAGTGTACTGCTCGCCTTTGCGCTGGCACTTCCCTTGCTCATGCCTGTGATCGCCTTCTCGGGCTACAACGACACTTCGGAGCTACTGAGCGAAGGGTTGAGGCCCGGCAACAATTTCATCGATCCTGTCAATTACGTTTGGGATCGAGGCTGGACCTGGGGAGATGGCGTCGACGGGTTCACGGTCCAGTTCGACCTCTATGTGTTCCCCGTCGTGATGGCGGCGGCCGCACTGTTGATGTGCAGCTGGAAACCCGTCCGCCGTTCGATGCGCGATGCACGCCCGGGCGGGACGAGCGGCCTCGAATCGACGCTGCCGGTACGATTTCTGATCTGTATGTTCTTCCTTTACCTGGCCCTCCAGATGCGTCTTGCCGCGCCCGTCTATGAACTGGTGCCGGGTGCGCGCTATCTGCAGTTTCCCTGGCGCCTCCAGGCCTACACCACGGTGGCGTCGGTCATGCTCGTTGCGGCGCTGGCCGTGCACCTTTGGAGCCAATCCGGTGAGCTCGGGCGGTGGTGCGCGCTGATGCTGTCGATGCTGTCGGTATTCCTGTCTCTCAACAGCAGCCCGGCGGTAAGCGGCATGCGGTATCCCTCGATCCCGGACATGCGGGTGTTCGGCACGGGCGAGGCCGATTATCTGGCGGGAGGCGAATTCGGTCCCCGTCCCCCGCCAGGCACGGAGTTGCCGCGCTACGCACACTTGGCATCGCAATTCGCGCTTACTTCTACCGGCGAATGCACGGTGGCCCGCGTGGATTGGCAGCGTTTCGTCGAAGTGAGCGAACTTCGCTTCCGGGTCGAGTGCCCCCGTGCGGGTGACGCTCGTTTCCCCGTGTTTCTCGCGCCGGGCATGCGAGCGCGTGTCGATAAGGGAACCGATCTGTCGATTTACCGGACCTGCACCGATGCAAGGGTGCGTCTGGATTTCCCGCCGGGCAGCCACTCGGTCGTGATCGGCCTGCCTGGCTGGTGGTCGCTGCTGGTATCTGAACTGAAGGCCGAACCCAGACGTACCCGCGACTACTGTTAAGTGCCGCAGCACCCGCATCCATCGGCTGGAGGCAGTGGACGTGGCAGATCAGTCTTCCGTGGACGTCGGCCGGCGGACTGCAAAGGCCCACAGCGACGACGCGATATAGGTGAACACGGGAACCAGTCCGATCGCCAGTGCCAGCGCCCATTCGTGGGATGCGCCAAGACGCTTGGCGCCGTGCAGCAGCAGGTTGTTGAGGGCGAAGCCGGCTATCGCCACGACGAGAAACTTCATCATGCTGCCGCCGCGCCGGAACGTGACGTGCGTGTGTCCGTAGAACGATACGAAGAACGCGATCGCGAACGCCGCTGCATTGACAGCGTAGAGGGAGGCCTCCGGCATCGCGCGAGTCAAGGCGAGCGCGCATGCCAAGTGCGTCAAAGTGGCGACTCCTCCGATCACGAGGAAGCGGACGGGCTGGGGGATCGTGCGTGGTCGAAGCATGGAGACCGGCTCGGATATTCGCAGTAGGGAGGACGTGCCGGCATCGCCTCAAGGCGCGTCGCGGGGCGACGAGTGTAATCGGGTCCATGCCATGACGTCGGCCACGGCGCTATGTCCGGTCACGGCCTTTTCACGCCGACTTAATTGCGCTACGGGCTAATGATCCGTGTTGCGCCGTCTTCTGGCGCGCTGCACGGTACAGGCATGAAACACGCGTCCTCGATCGACATCCTCCATTCGGCGTACACGGTCGTGACCGACGATCGCTATCTTGACAACATGGAGGGCTGCTGGGAGCCCGCGACTGCACGGATACTCGAATCCATGGCCTACGGCACCGTGCTCGACGTGGGCGCCAATATCGGCATGACCACGCTCCTGCACAGTCAGCTCGCCGACGAGGTGCATGCATTCGAGCCCTCGCCGACGACCTTTTCGCTCCTAGAGGAAAACGTGGCGGCGGCTGCATGCGAAAATGTGACCCTACACAATTTCGGCCTAGGGCAGGCGGCTGGCACGTTCGAACTGACCTACTCCTCGGACAACCGATCGGGTGCGTATGTATCCGACAAGGTGAAGGCCAGCGAAGGTCACATGGTCGAGACGATTCGAATCGAGACCTTGGACAAATTCGTACAGGCAGGCGGCGCGAGATCGGTCGACGTAATCAAGATTGACGTGGAGGGCTTCGAGCTCAACGTGCTGCGAGGGGGCGCGGCCACCCTCGCGCGTCACCGTCCGGCCGTCGTGCTTGAAATGAACCACTGGTGCCTCAACGCCTTCCAGCGCATCAGCATCCCCGACTTTCTCGACGTCCTCCTGGAGACGTTTCCGATTGTGCTTGCTGTGCACGAGGACCATCACCTGGACGTCAGGTCGCCGTCCAATCGCTACGTGATCATGCACCAGCACATCCTGCATTTCTGGTATCAGACCCTCGTGTGCGCGTTCCATCCCAGCCAGGTCGAACGGCTTATGGTGGGCTTCCCACACGGTAGGCGCTGACTGCTGCAAAGGGAGGACCGCTGCGAGGCGCTGCAGCGACCCGGGCAGGCTCTCGGTCAGCTCCGGCCGTACTGGTCCTCGAACCGAACGATATCGTCCTCGCCCAGATAGCTGCCGGACTGCACCTCGATCAGCTCCAGCGGCAACTTGCCCGGGTTCTTCAGCCGGTGCGTCACGCCCAGTGGGATGTAGGTGCTCTGGTTCTCGGTCAGCAGGATCACGTCATCGCCGCGCGTCACCTCGGCGGTGCCGCTGACGACGATCCAGTGCTCGGCGCGGTGGTGGTGCATCTGCAGGCTCAGCGTGGCGCCGGGCTTGACCGTGATGCGCTTGACCTGGAAGCGGGCGCCATTGTCGATGGAATCGTAGGCGCCCCATGGACGATAGACCTTGCGGTGCGCCGCAGCTTCGCTGCGGCCGTCGCGCTTGATGCGGTTGACGACCTGCTTGACCTCCTGGATGCGGTCCCGATGACCGACCATCACTGCATCGTCTGTCTCCACAACGACGATGTCTTCCAGGCCCACCATTGCGATCAGGCGTGAGCCATGCGCGTAGGTGTTACGGCAGTCGATCTCGATGACGTCGCCATGATGGGCATTGCCGTTGGTGTCCTTGTCCGAGACTTCCCACAGTGCCGACCAGGAGCCCACGTCGCTCCAGCCTGCATCCAGTGGCACCACCGCCGCATCACGGGTCTTCTCCATGACGGCATAGTCGATCGAATCGTTCGGACTCCGCGAAAACGCATCGGCATCGAGCCGGATGAAGTCCGCATCCCGCGTGGCCCGCGACAAGGCCTGCTCGCATGCCGCCAGCATGTCCGGCTGCAGCTGACGCAACTCGTCGAGGTAGCGCGACGCCTTGAACAGGAACATGCCGCTGTTCCAGTAGTACGCACCGGAGGCCAGATACGCCTGGGCCGTCGCAAGATCGGGCTTTTCGACGAAGCGTTCGACCGCGCGCACGCCATCGCCCGGGGCCGCCTTGATGTAGCCATAACCGGTTTCAGGTGCGGTCGGTACGATGCCGAAGGTCACCAGCTTGCCGTCCTGGGCCGCGACCGAGGCGTCCCGCACGGCAGCGTGGAAGGCGCTGTCGTCGCGTACGACGTGGTCGGAGGGCAGCACCAGCAGCAGCGCATCCTCGCCGGCGGCCAGGGTCTGCAGGGCCGCGATGGCGATGGCCGGCGCGGTGTTGCGCCCGATCGGCTCCAGGATCAGCGCGGCAGGCGATACGCCGCATTCGCGCAGTTGCTCGGCCGCCATGAAGCGGTGTTCCTGGTTCGCGACCACGATCGGCGCAGCGCCTGCGATATCCGCCACGCGCGCCCATGTCGCCTGGAGCATGGTCTGCTCACCGACCAGCGGCAGGAACTGCTTGGGATAGGCCTCGCGCGACAGCGGCCACAGGCGCGTGCCGGAACCGCCGGACAGAATGACGGGAAGAATCGGAAGCATGCGGAGGGTCCTGGATCAGTGTTGGGGGGCGTTGCCGCCGATCAGGGCGGACAGTTCGTCGGTACGCGCGCGCAGCAGTCCGGCGTCTGCACGGGTTTCGACATTGAGTCTCAGCAGGGGCTCTGTGTTCGAGCTGCGGAGATTGAAGCGCCATTGGCCGAAATCCGCACTGACGCCGTCGGTATGGTCGAACGTCGGGTGCAGCGGCTCGAAGTGCGCCAGCACGCGTGCGACAGTGGCCTTGGCATCGTCGACGACGAAATTGATCTCGCCGCTGCACGGGAATGCCTGCATCCGGTCCGCCACGAGGTCGGTCAGGGACGTGCCTGTGCGCGAGATCAGATCGGCGATCAGAAGCCAGGGGATCATGCCCGAATCGCAGTAGGCGAAATCCCGGAAGTAATGGTGCGCGCTCATCTCGCCGCCGTAGATCGCGTCTTCGGCGCGCATACGCTCCTTGATGAAGGCGTGGCCGGTCTTGCTCAGCACGGGTGTGCCGCCAGCCTGCTGGACCATCTCGACGGTGTTCCACACCAGGCGCGGGTCGTGGATGATCCTGCCGCCGGGTGACTTGCGCAGCAGGGCCTTGGCCAGCAGCCCGACCAGGTAATAGCCTTCGATGAAATCGCCATTGGCATCGAAGAAGAAGCAGCGATCAAAATCGCCGTCCCATGCGATGCCGAAGTCGGCACCGCTGGCGCGCACCGCGTCCGCGGTGGCGGCCCGGTTGCCCGGCAGCAGCGGGTTGGGGATGCCGTTCGGGAATCGGCCATCCGGTTCGTGCTGGATGCGGACGAAATCGAAAGGCAGGTGCGCTGCAAGCTGATCGACGATCACGCCTGCGCCGCCGTTCCCGGCGTTGACGACGATCTTCAGCGGCTTGAGCCGATCCAGCTCGACATAGCCCAGAAGGTGTTCGATGTAGGCGGACTTGTCCTGCGCTTCACTGCGCGTGCCGGCATGTGTGGCAGCCGGAGGTTCCGCATCGCCGGCGGCAAAGTCGCGAATGTCGAAAAGACCGGTATCTCCGCTGATCGGTCGCGCGCCCTCGCGGACGAGCTTCATGCCGTTGTAATCCATGGGGTTGTGGCTGGCGGTGACCATCACGCCCCCTGCCGCACCAAGATGCGCGGTCTGGAAATAGACCTCTTCGGTGCCACACAGGCCGATGTCGATGACATCACGCCCGGCTTGGAGAAAGCCGTGCTCGAGTGCCTGCTGCAGCTCCGGGCTGGTCAGGCGGACATCCCGTCCCAGCACCACGGGGCCGGGGCCCAGCAGCGAGGCCATCGCCACGCCGATACGCCTGGCGAGTGCGGGGTCGAGTTCGTCGGGCACGCGGCCACGGATGTCATAGGCTTTGAAGCATGAGAGTTGCATGGGGTTCCTTGTTCCGGTCCGGCTTACGGCAATGCCGCTTCGAGTTCGGGCAGTATCTTGAACAGGTCGCCCACCAGACCGATGTCGGCGATCTCGAAGATCGGTGCGTCCGCGTCCTTGTTGATCGCGACGATCGTGCCCGCGTCCTTGATGCCGGTCAGGTGCTGGATCGCGCCGGAGATGCCGATCGCGACGTAGAGTTCGGGCGCGATGATCTTGCCGGTCTGACCGACCTGCAGTTCGTTGGGCACATAGCCCGCATCGACCGCGGCGCGCGAGGCGCCGACGGCGGCACCGAGCTTGTCGGCGAAGTCGAAGACGATCTTGAAGTTCTCCTCCGAGCCCACGCCGCGGCCACCGGAGACCACGCGCCTGGCGCTCTGCAGATCGGGACGGTCGGTGCTGCCGGCGGCGAGACCGATGAAGCGGGTGTGCGTGGGCAGCGTCGCATCGACGGTGGCGGTTTCGACCGTTGCGCTACCGTCGCGCGCGGCTTCCTGCCAGGACGCGGTACGCACGGTAGCGACCACGGTCTGATCAGCCGGCGCCTCGACGGTGACGATCGCGTTGCCGGCGTAGATCGGGCGCTTGAAGGTGTGGCTGCCTTCGACAGTCATCAGGTCGGAGACCTGGTTGACGCCGAGGAGGGCTGCGACCACCGGCATCAGGTCCTTGCCGAACGTGGTCGACGGCGCAAACACGTGGCTGTAACCGGATGCCAGCGCGACGATCTGCGGACCTAGCACCTGCGCGAGCGCCTGCGCGTTGGCCGGGTTGGCGATCGCGAGCACCTTCGCGACGCCGGCGATGGTGGCCGCATCGGCCGCAGCGGCCGACGGGTCGACCGCGAACACGGCGACATCGATGGCGTCTGCCGACAGCGCCTGCGCGGCGGCGACGGTCTTGGCGGTCGCGCTGGCGTTCAGGGCGCCGTCGAGGTGTTCGGCGATGACGAGGACTTTGGACATGTCGGATTCCTTCTTTCGTCATTCCCGCGTAAGCGGGAATCCAGTGTCTTGAGTGTGCGCGACGAAGTCGCTGGATCCCCGCCTGCGCGGGGATGACGGCGTCAGAGCAGGCCCTTGGCCTTCAAGGCGGCGACAAGCTCGGCCGCGTCTTTGACCATGACGCCCTTGCCGCGCTTGGCCGGTGCTTCGAAGTGCGTGGTTTTGAAGGTGTCGGCCGACTCGACGCCCAGATCGGCGAAGGGGATCGATTCCATCGGCTTGGACTTGGCCTTCATGATGTCGGGCAGCTTGATGAAGCGCGGCTCGTTGAGGCGCAGATCGGTCGTGACGACGGCGGGCAGATCGACCTCGAGGGTCTCGAGGCCCGCGTCGACTTCGCGTGTCACCGTGGCCTTGGCATCGGCGATCTCGACCTTGGAGGCGAACGTCGCCTGCGGGCGGCCCCACAGGGTCGCCAGCATCTGCCCGGTCTGGTTGGCGTCGTCGTCGATGGCCTGCTTGCCGAGGATCACGAGGTCCGGCGATTCCTTCTCGACCAGCTTGAGCAGGGTGCGGGCGGCGGTCAGCGGCTGGATCGGCTGGTCGCAGACGACGTGGATCGCGCGGTTGGCGCCCATCGCCAGGCCGTTGCGCAGGTGGGCCTGGGCGTCGGCAGGGGCGATCGTCGCGACGACGACCTCGGTGGCGACGCCCTTGTCGCGCAGGCGCAGGGCTTCTTCCAAGGCGATCTCGTCGAAGGGGTTGGCCGAGAGCTTGACGCCGTCGGTGACCACGCCGGAGCCGTCCGGCTTGACCTGGATGCGGACGTTGTAGTCCACCACACGCTTGTAGGCGACGAGGATCTTCATCGGGCGGAGCTTCCTTATGGCTGTGCCGCTGGCTGGGGCAGCAGGCGATTCTAGCGGGGGCAGGCGCCGACTGCGACCGCTGGCGCCCGTCGGCACGCGCCAGCGTGTTCAGTTACGCCCATGCGGACGGCCCCGACCCGGTATCCTGTTGCCCCCGCCCAAGCCGGGTGGAGAGACATCATAGGAGCGTGCGCCCGTGCCCACTTGGCTCGTCACCGGCGGCGCCGGCTTCATCGGCGGCAACTTCGTTCTGGAGGCCGTGCGTCGCGGCGTCCGCGTGATCAATCTCGATGCCCTCACCTATGCAGGCAACCTGCAGACGCTGGCGTCGATCGAATCGGACCCGAACCACCTGTTCGTCCACGGTGACATCGGCGACCGCGCACTCGTCGCCAGCCTGCTGGCCGAGCACCAGCCCGACGCTGTGCTGAACTTCGCCGCCGAGAGCCACGTGGATCGTTCGATCGACGGCCCGGCCGCGTTCATCGAGACCAACGTCGTCGGTACCCTCGGCCTGCTCGAATCGGTGCGCGACTACTGGAAAGCGCTGCCGGACGGCCGGCGTGCGGCGTTCCGCTTCCTGCATGTCTCCACCGACGAGGTCTACGGCACGCTGGGCGAGACCGGCAAGTTCACCGAAACGACTCCCTACGCGCCGAACTCGCCGTACTCGGCCTCCAAGGCTGCATCCGATCATCTGGTCCGCGCGTTCCACCACACCTACGGGCTTCCGGTGCTGACTACCAACTGCTCGAACAACTACGGCCCGTACCACTTCCCCGAGAAGCTCATCCCGCTGATGATCGCCAAGGCCTTGGCCGGCGAGCCGCTGCCGGTCTATGGCGACGGCAAGCAGGTCCGCGACTGGCTGTTCGTCACCGATCACTGCGCGGCGATTCGCGCGGTGCTCGAGAAGGGGCGCGTCGGCGAGACCTACAACGTGGGCGGGGACTCGGAGCGGCAGAACATCGAGGTGGTGGAAGCGATCTGCCGCCTGCTCGACCACCGTCGTCCGCGCGAGGATGGCCTGCCCCGCAGCAGCCAGATCACCTACGTCAAGGACCGCCCCGGCCACGATCGCCGCTATGCGATCGATGCGTCGAAGCTGCAGGGCGAACTGGGCTGGAAGCCCGAGCACACGTTCGAAAGCGGCATCGAATTCACTGTCGACTGGTACCTCGCCAACCAGGACTGGGTGCAGGGCATTCTCGACGGGAGCTACCGGCTCGAGCGCATGGGAGCCGGGGCATGACCGCGCGCAAGGGCATCATCCTCGCCGGCGGTTCCGGCACCCGGCTGTATCCGATCACCAAGGGCGTCAGCAAGCAGCTGCTGCCGGTGTACGACAAGCCGATGATCTATTACCCGCTGAGCGTGCTGATGCTGGCCGGCATCCGCGAGGTGCTGATCATCAACACGCCGCACGAGCAGGCCCTGTTCCAGGCGTTGCTCGGCGACGGTTCCCAGTGGGGCATGGACATCCGCTACGCCGTGCAACCGAGCCCGGACGGGCTTGCGCAGGCCTATCTGATCGGCCGCGATTTCGTCGATGGCAAGCCGAGCTGTCTGGTGCTGGGTGACAACATCTTCCACGGCCATGGACTGACCGACATGCTGAAGAGTGCGGATACGCGCGCCGAAGGCGCGACCGTATTCGGCTACTGGGTCCATGATCCCGAGCGTTACGGCGTGGCCGAGTTCGACGCGGCGGGCAAAGTGATCGATATCGCCGAAAAGCCCGAGAAGCCGCGGTCGAACTATGCGGTCACCGGTCTGTATTTCTACGACGGGCGAGCCAGCGACCATGCGGCTGAGCTGAAACCGTCGCCGCGCGGCGAGCTGGAAATCACCGATCTCAACCGGCGCTATCTCGATGACGGTGCCCTGTATCTCGAGCAGCTCGGTCGCGGTTACGCGTGGCTCGACACCGGTACGCACCAGTCCCTGCACGAGGCGTCGAACTTCATCGAAACCATCCAGGCCAGGCAAGGCCTGCAGATCTGCTGTCCTGAAGAGATCGCGTACGGAGCCGGCTGGATCGATGCATCGCAGCTGGAGCGCCTGGCGGCACCGCTCTCGAAAAACAGTTACGGACAGTACCTGATGGGTCTGTTGCGACGGGGTATCGTGCGATGAGGGTGGTTGAAAGCCGACTCACCGGTTGCGCGATCATCGAGCCGACCGTCTTCGGCGATGCACGCGGTTTTTTCTTCGAAACCTGGAATGCCGAGCGTTTCGGGCAGCATGGTCTACCGACGAAGTTCGTGCAGAGCAACGTCTCGTCGTCGTCCAGGGGCGTGCTCCGCGGCCTGCATTACCAGTGGCCGCGGCCGCAGGGCAAGCTGGTCACGGTGCTGCAGGGCGAGGTGCTGGATGTCGCTGTCGACATCCGTCGCGGCTCGCCGACATTCGGGCAGTGGGAAGGCGTGATCCTGAGCGAGGCGAACAAGCGCCAGTTCTGGATCCCGGAAGGCTTCGCGCACGGGTTCGCGGTCCTGTCGGATATGGCAGTCTTCAGCTATCTGTGCACCGACGTATACGTCAACGAAGCGGATGCCGCCGTGCGCTGGAACGATCCCGCAATCGGTGTCGAGTGGCAGGTCGATTCGCCGCTGCTGTCGGAGAAGGACGCGCACGCGCCGCTGTTGGCCGATATTGCCGAAGACCGGCTGCCAGTGTTCGTCGCATGACATCGCTGGTGTTCGGCGCGAACGGGCAGGTGGGGCAGGAATTGCTCGGCGCCCTCGCGTCGCTGGGTGACGTGCGCGGCACGACGCGTACCGGCATGCTGCCCGACGGCAGCGCCTGCCCGACCACCGACTTTTCGGATCCGGGATCCGTGGTCGCGCTGCTCGACGCGACGCGTCCGACGCGCGTGATCAACGCGGCCGCCTATACCGCGGTCGACAAGGCAGAAAGCGAGCCAGCAGCCGCGCATGCCGCAAACGCGGAAACCCCGGGCGCGATCGCACGCTGGTGCGCAGCGCACGATGTCCCGCTGGTGCATTACTCCACCGATTACGTGTTCGATGGCCGCGGCACGCGTCCGTATCGACCGGATGACGCCACTGCGCCCCTCGGTGTCTACGGCGCCAGCAAGCTCGCGGGCGAAGAGGCGATCCGTGCCGCGGGTGGCCGCCATACGATCTTGCGCACCGCGTGGGTCTATGCCGCGCACGGGCAGAACTTCCTGCGCACGATGCTCCGGGTCGGCGCGGAACGCGATGTATTGCGCGTGGTGGCGGACCAGATCGGCACACCGACGCCTGCGGCGTTGATCGCCGATGTCACTGCACGGATTTTGCGTGCCGACGATACGCGATCCGGCACCTGGCATCTCACGGCGACCGGGGAAACCAGCTGGCACGGCTTTGCCGAAGCGATCTTCGAAGGGGCAGTCGCGCGCGGGCTGATCGCGCGTGCGCCGGGAGTCGACGCGATCACCACGGCCGACTATCCCACGCCGGCCAGGCGCCCCGCGTATTCGCGACTGGATGTCACGACCTTGGAGCTGGACTTCGGGATCGCGCTGCCGACCTGGCAGGCAGGGCTCGACGGCGTGCTCGACACGCTGGCGGCCGCGAAGCGCTGATTCGCCGGCGCCGTTCGGCGCTGGAGTGACCAGCGTCGTCAGGCGCGCCCGTAGGTATCCTCGAAGCGCACGATGTCGTCTTCGCCCGGATAGCTGCCCGACTGCACTTCGATCAGTTCCAACGGCACCTTGCCCGGATTGCGCAGGCGATGGGTGACCCCCAGCGGGATGTAGGTGCTCTGGTTTTCGCCCAGCAACAGCACATCGTCGCCGCGCGTGACTTCGGCCGTGCCGCTGACGACGATCCAGTGCTCGGCGCGGTGATGGTGCATCTGCAGGCTCAGCGTCGCGCCGGGTTTGACGGTGATGCGCTTGACCTGGAATCGCGGCCCGGCGTCGATCGAGTCGTATGCGCCCCAAGGCCGGTAGACCTTGCGGTGCCAGGCCGCCTGCGGCAAGGCGCGCGACTTGAGTTCGGCCACCACGTCCTTGACCTGCTTGATCTGCCCGCTGCGGCCAACGAGGATGGCGTCGGGCGTTTCCACGACGATCGTGTCTTCCAGCCCGATCATCGCGATCAGGCGCTCGCCGTAGGCATAGGTGTTGCGACAATCGATCGACACGACCTCGCCGTGATGGGCGTTGCCGTCTGCGTCCTGCGGTGAGATCTCGCGCAGGCTCGCCCACGAGCCGACATCGCTCCAGCCGGCGTCCAGCGGCATCACGACGGCGGCATCGGTCTTCTCCATGACGGCGTAGTCGATCGAGTCCGACGGGCTTGCAGCAAAGGCGTCGGCGTCGAGCCGCGTGAAGTCGACGTCCTGGCGCGCTGCCGTCCATGCGGCGCGCACCGCGCTCAGCATCGCCGGCGCGTGGCGCTCGAGTTCGCCGAGGTAGGCGGAGGCGCGGAAGAGGAACATGCCGCTGTTCCAGAAATGATCGCCGGACGCGACGTAGGCCTGCGCGCGCGCCAGATCCGGTTTTTCGATGAAGGCGTCGACAGACGTTGGCACATCAGCCGCGCCGCTTGCCGCCCTGATGTAGCCATAGCCGGTCTCCGGCCCGCGCGGCACGACACCGAACGTCACCAGCTTGCCCGCCTCGGCTGCAGGCAGCGCACCGCGCACCGCCGCGTGGAACGCCTCGGGCATCTGCACCACATGGTCCGACGGCAGCACCAGCAGCACCGCATCCGGTGTCTCGCGCAGCGCTTCCAGCGCGGCTGCGGCGATCGCCGGCGCCGTGTTGCGGCCGACCGGTTCGAGCACGATCGCCGCTGGTTTCGCGCCGACCTGCTGCAACTGCTCGGCGACCACGAACCGATGCGCTTCGTTGGCGACGACGATCGGGCCGGCGCCGCCTGCCAGCGGAGCCGCGCGCAGCCACGTCGCCTGCAACATCGTGTCCGTGCCGACCAGCGGCAGGAACTGCTTGGGATGCATCTCGCGGGAGAGCGGCCATAGGCGGGTACCCGAGCCACCGGAGAGCAGGACCGGAATGATCATGGACATGACGAGCTCAAGCAGACAACAGGTCGGACAATTCGCGCGTGCGCACATCCAGGAGTGCACGGTCGGCGCGCGTCTCGATATTGAGCCGCAGCAGAGGCTCGGTATTGGAACTGCGCAGGTTGAAGCGCCAGTCGCCGAAGTCGGCGCTGATCCCGTCGGTGCGGTCGATCGCGGGCGCTTGCGGGGCGTAATGCGCCATCACGCGATCGACCGCCGCCGCCGCATCGACCACGCGGAAGTTGATCTCGCCGCTGCACGGGAACTTCGCGACCCGCTCGGCGACCAGATCGCCCAGGGAGCGCCCGCTGGTGGACACGAGCTCGGCGATCAGCAGCCACGGAATCATTCCGGAATCCGCGTACGCGAACTCGCGGAAGTAGTGATGGGCGCTCATCTCGCCGCCGTAGACCGCATCCTCGGCGCGCATCTTCTCCTTGATGAAGGCGTGGCCGCTCTTGCACAGCACCGGCACGCCACCGGCGGCCTCGACCTGCTCGATCGTGTTCCAGACCAGGCGCGGGTCGTGCACCACCTTGCCGCCGGGCTGCTTGGCCAGGATCGCCTCCGCGAGCAGGCCGACGAGGTAGTAGCCCTCGATGAAGGCGCCGGTCTCGTCGAAGAAGAAGCAACGGTCGAAGTCGCCGTCCCAGGCGATGCCGAAGTCCGCACCGTGCGCGCGCACCGCGTCGGCGGTGGCCTGACGGTTCTCGGGCAGTAGCGGATTGGGGATGCCGTTGGGGAAATTGCCGTCGGCCTCGTGGAACACGCGGACGAACTCGAATGGCAGGTGGGGGGCGAGCAGATCGACGATGGCGCCGGCGCCGCCGTTGCCGGCATTGACCACGAGCTTGAGCGGACGCAGCGCCTTGGCTTCCACATAGCCCAGCAGGTGCTCGATATAGGCCGACTTGTCGGGCGCGGCAGTTTCGGAGCCGGGCGTCGCGACGGGCCCTGGCAGATTGCCGGCCTCGACTGCGTCCGAGATCGCGAACAATCCGGTATCCGAACTGATCGGCCGCGCTTGCTCGCGCACCAGCTTCATGCCGTTGTAGTCCATGGGATTGTGGCTGGCGGTGACCATGACCCCACCCGCCGCACCCAGGTGATCGACCTGGAAGTAAACCTCTTCGGTGCCGCCGACCCCGATGTCGATGACCTCGCGCCCCTGACTGCGCAGGCCGTCCGACAACGCGGCCTGCAGCTCCGGGCTGCTCAGGCGCACGTCGCGACCCAGCACGATCGCACCCGGCGGCAACTGGCCGGCCAGTGCGATGCCGATGTCGCGGGCGAGGGCGGGGTTGAGCTCATCCGGCACGCGGCCGCGCAGATCGTAGGCCTTGAAGGCGGGCAGGGGCATGGGCGTTCCAGCGATGGGGGAGTCCGATTCTAGCGGTTCGTGTAAAGAGGACCGTGGCGCCACTGCACCTTGGTCCAAAGCCGCGTGCCCGCCCACCCGGTAGAATCGGAGTCCGTTGCGCCAAGAGGATCCCAATGAGCGAGCAGAGCCCCGCCGCCCGAGGCGGCAAGCAGTACCCCGATGCCGCGACGGCACTGGCCGACATCGTGGCCGACGGCCAGACCTTCGCGGTCGGCGGCTTCGGCCTGTGCGGTATTCCGGAGGCCCTGATCGCCGCACTGCGCGATTCGGGCGTCAAGGACATCACGGCGATCTCCAACAACGCCGGCGTGGACGGCTTCGGCCTCGGCCAACTGCTGGAGACGCGGCAGATCCGCAAGATGATTTCGTCCTACGTCGGTGAGAACAAGGAATTCGAGCGCCAGTACCTCGGCGGTGAACTCGAACTCGAGTTCAATCCGCAGGGCACCCTGGCCGAACGTCTGCGCGCCGGCGGGGCCGGCATTCCGGCCTTTTTCACCGCGACCGGCTACGGGACCATCGTCGCCGAGGGCAAGGAGACGCGTGAGTTCGGCGGCAAGCACTACGTGCTGGAAACCGCGCTCACCGCCGACGTCGCGCTGGTGAAGGCATGGAAGGCCGACAAGGCCGGCAACTTGGTGTTCCGCAAGACCGCACGCAACTTCAATCCGGCCTGCGCGATGGCCGGCAGGATCTGCGTGGCCGAGGTCGAGGAACTGGTCGAGATCGGCGACATCGACCCCGACCAGGTGCATCTGCCGGGCATCTACGTCGACCGCATCGTCGTCAATGCGACGCCCGAGAAGCGCATCGAACAGCGCACCGTGAACGCCGGAGGAGCGAACTGATGGCCTGGACCCGCGATGAAATGGCCGCGCGCGCGGCGCGCGAGCTGACCGATGGCGCCTACGTGAACCTCGGCATCGGCCTGCCGACGCTGGTGGCCAACCATATTCCGGACGGCATGGACGTGTGGCTGCAGAGCGAGAACGGCCTGCTCGGCATCGGCCCGTTCCCGACCGAGGACGAGGTCGACGCCGACCTCATCAATGCCGGCAAGCAGACCGTCACCGCGCGCAAGGGCGCGAGCTATTTCGGCAGCCACGACTCGTTCGCGATGATCCGCGGCGGCCACATCGATCTCGCCATCCTCGGCGCGATGCAGGTGACGGCCGGCGGCGATCTCGCGAACTGGATGGTGCCCGGCAAGATGGTCAAGGGTATGGGCGGCGCGATGGACCTCGTCGCCGGCGTCAAGCGCGTGGTCGTGCTGATGGAGCACGTCGCGAAGGACGGCAGCCACAAGCTCCTGCCCGATTGCACGCTGCCGCTGACCGGCGTGGGCGTGGTCGACCGGATCATCACGGACCTGGCGGTGTTCGATGTGACCGCTGACGGGCTGGTGCTCGTCGAAGCGGCCGATGGGGTGGATGTCGAAGATCTGAAAACGAAGACGGGCGTGGCCTTCGCCCCTGCAGCCTGATGTGAGGTCGACGCCCGCAGGCACTCAGCTCCTGCGGGCGTAGGCGTAGGGCTCCGTCCCCGAGCGCAGCGGCGGAGTACCGCTGGCACTGGCTGCATCGTCGATCCGCAACGACGCATCGTGCGCCAGCAGGCCGATCAGGCGTTCGATGGCATGCGCCAGCGTGCCGTCGAGCTGGCCCACCTCCGGTTCGAACTCCTCGTCCGACAGCTGTGCGTCGAGCAGGGGGCGCAGCATCTCGAGGCGGATCCAGAACATGCTTCCGGCGGGGAACTGCAGATCGCGGCCGTCGTTCTCCCAGCGCATGCCTGTGCGTCGCAGCAGATGGTCGATCCCCGACTGGTTGGCGCCCATGAAGTCGCGCGTCGACTGGAGGTGCCCTTCGGGCATCACGAGCCCCAGCGACGTGTCGTCGAAGGCCGTGCAGAGTTTTCCGGCGCGTTCCGGCGACAACAGGCTTTCCAGCAGTTCCGCACGCCACGCGTCTCCGTTGCCGCGATGGACGGACCGCTTGGTATGCAGCTTCAGCACGACCTGCTGGCCCGCATCCAGCAGTTCATCGGCAACATGCAGGAACGGCAGGATGTCGCGTCCCCGGTTGTCGAACACACGCACGTCGGCCTGCAGGCCTGCCGCCGCCAGGCAGCGCTCGACTTCGGCCCGTTTCCCGGTGCCGGTGGTGACGAGGATGCGCCAGTCCAGTGTGCTGGCCTTCAGGGCGTTCAGGATCTCCGGCAACACTTCCGGATACCAAGCATGGATGACGACGCAGGGCTTCTGCGCCACGGTTGCCGGCGCGGGCAGATGCGCCTGTCGCGTCGCTTGCAACCAGGCATGGCCGAGCCGGGTGTCCGGCTCGAGCACCGCACCTTCGGCCCATTCGTTCCACGCATTGATGAAGACGAGCCGATCGGCGGCAGGAACCTCGCGCAAGCGGCCATGGATGGTAGCGCGCAGCCAGTCGCGGTAGCCGCGTGGTGAGGCGTGGGCGAAGACGCGGCCGCGTCCACTGCGGCGCGGTTCGTTGTCCCAGCCGGGATTGACGCCCGGATACAGCGGATAGGCGGGCATCGGACGCGACGCCATCTGGCGCGCCAGCATGCGCCAGTCGAGGACCTCGCCGCAGTAGGCCGGGTTGAGCAGGGCCTGGTGGGCCGCAATCGAAGGCAGTGTGCTCATGTTGGGTGGAAACTCGACTGCAGCATCGAAACCGATCTCGCGCGGGTCGGGCCGCTCGAAGCCCTGCACATACGTGAGCTGGATCTCGCCGATCCCGTTGTCGGCGCACCACTCGCGCCAGCGGCGCGCAGTGGCCGCCGCGTCAGGCAGCAGGCGTGGTCGATAGACCAGCAGCAGCGGCTTTCCGTCCACGCGGATGTAGCGGGGATCGCGAAGGTAGTCGGCGATGTGTGTGATGAAGGCCAGATCGTCGTCGGCGCTGTGTGCCTGCGCGATCAGCACGTCGTCGGCGCGGCCGTCCCAGCGGCGTGTCCAGTTCTCGTTCGCCCAGCACAGGCACAGCGGCAGGTCGAGGGTTGGATCGGTCAGCCAGTTGCGCAACGGCGCTTCCAGCAGTGTGGTGCCGGCGAACCAGTAGAAATAGCTGCAGAAGCCCTCGATGCCGTAGTTGCGCGCCAGAGCCGCCTGCGCGTGCATGGTCTCGATGCGGCGCAGGTCGTAGAAGCCCAGATCGGCGGGCAGCCGAGGTTGCTGGTGACCTTCGAACTGGGGCAGCGCGCGGCTGACGTTGTGCCACTCGGTGAAGCCGGGGCCCCACCAGGCATCGTTCTGGGCAATGGGGTGGAACTGCGGCAGATAGAACGCGATCAGGCGCGCAGCGCGCACGGGTGGGGTCGTGCTGGCGGCACGCCAACCGATGGCGCGCGTGCCGGCGTGGACCTGGGCACGGCGTGTGACTGCATCCGCCGCATCTTCTCCACGCGGCGGCGGCGGGACGAAGTGGCTGTAGTGTTCGAGGAAGCGTTCACGCAGTCGATCCCGTGTCTCAACGCGCATCGGGACGCAGCGGAACGCGAATCGCAATGCGCGGAATACAAGGGTGCGCAGTCGTCGGCTGATCATCCGACCATGATCCCAGATTCCCGAGCCGTCGGACGACGCACTGCTATCGTGGGCACATGCCGGCAGCCCCGCACTGGATCATCGAGCGCGACTGGATGCCGGCGGACGTCGCCAACGCGCTGGCCGAGACGCTTCGGGATGGCCTGCCCTGGACCCGCCATCGCCTGCGCATCTTCGGCCGCGAGGTCGACGCACCGCGCCTGAGTTGCTGGATCGGGGACCCGGATGCCGCGTATCGCTACTCGGGCACACGCTTCGCACCGCATCCGTGGCCGGCTGCGCTGTTGCCGGTCCGCGAGGCGGTCTCGGCTGCGGCCGGTGGCGCCTTCAACAGCGTGCTGGCCAATCTCTATCGCGACGGGCGCGATGCGATGGGCTGGCACAGCGACGACGAGCCGGAACTCGGCCCGCGGCCGGTGATCGCGTCCCTGAGCCTGGGTGCGACCCGGCGGTTCGTGCTGAAGGCGCGTCAGCCGGATGCGGAGGGTGTCATCGAGCGCCACGTCATCGAGCTGCCGCACGGCAGCCTGCTGATGATGCGGGGCGATTGCCAGGCGCGGTACCGGCATGCGCTGCCGCGGACGGCGAAGCCGGTCGGGCCGCGGATCAACCTGACGTTCCGCCGGATCCTGCCGGTGTAGCAGCGGCCCATGGCCGCGATGCGGCTCTACCGGTGAAGCTTCATCGCGGCCATGGGACGCTCCTACACGGGTCAGCGCCGTGGCGTTTCGTGCGTCAGCTCGTGCGCATTGCCCGATGCGAGGATCCAGCCGACCATTTCCGCACTCACGCGCTGCAGCGCCACCGAGAACGCGTCGACGACCTGCGCGACCTCCGCGCCCGTCGCCGGCTGCGCAGCCAGGAAGGTGCGTGAGCCTGCAACGGTCTGGTCGATGTTGTGGATCAGCTTGACGTTGGCTTCGATGGTCGCGGCCGGCAGCACGTTGCCGTTGTAGTCGGCCTCGAAGCGGCGCAGGTCGATGACCAGCTTGTAGTCGGCGGTGATGCCCGAGCCCTGACGTGCGACGGCCGGGATGTGGCCTGAATCCTCGAGCGTGCGCAGCACCGTGTCCTGCAGCATGTCGGTCGGGGTCTTCGACCAGCTCGCGCCGCGGTAGACCTGCAGCTCGGCTGGGGTCGGGCGCACGGCGATGCGGAAGCTGTCGATCATGCGCGCGGCGGTCGGCGGGCTCAGGGTGAGCTGCCAGTCGGCATGCGGCCACGACGGATCGGGCGCGACGCGCGGATCGGGCGCGTAAATCGTCGACGATTCGCCACTGCCGCCGCCACCGAGCAGCGAACTGCAGCCGGCCAGCAGGGTGCCCAAGGCGAGCGCGAGGGTGAAGCGGGGCAGGGTGCGTCGTGCGGAGGTCTTGTACAGGCTCATTCGGGTTCGAACTCCTTGGGCGCATCGCGACCGAGCAGGTAGCGTGCGGGGTTGGCATCGAGGCGATCGCTGATCCGGCGCAGGTCACGCACCAGCGAGCGCAGTTCGCCGAGCGTGGGGCCGAGCTGCGAGAGGCCATCGTTGGCGAAGCTGCTGATCGCCGCGCGGTTCTCGTTGAGGATGGTGTCGGCGCCGCCGGCGGCGGAGTCCATGCGGGCCAGCGTGCTCTCCAGGCTGGCCACGAGGCCGGGCAGCTTCTGGACCAGTTCGCGATCGAAGTTCGTCATCGCGCGGTTGGTCGTGGTCAGTGTCTGCTCCAGCTGCTCGCTGGCGCTGCGTGCGTTGACGATGATCGCCGCGAGGTCCTCGCGCTGGCCGGCCACCGAGCCGGTCATGCCTTCGATGTTCTCGAGCGTGTTGGCGATGCGGGCGACGTTCTCTTCGCTCAACACCTTGTCGAGCCGCTCGACAAGGCGGTTCGCGGTATCGGAGATGTTCTGCAGCGCGGACGCCTCGGTCTGGATCACCGGCACCTGGTCGCGATCGACCGACGTGAGCAGCGGCGCCTCGGGTGAGCCGCCGGTGAGCTGGATGATCGGCGAGCCGGTCAGGCCGGTCATCGACATGCGGGCGCGGGTGTCGGTCTTGACCGGCGCATTGGCCTGGATGCGCAGCCGGGCGATCACCTGGCGCGGGTCTTCCGGCGCGAGCTGCAGGTTGTCCACCGTGCCCACGGCGATGCCGTTGTACTGCACGCTGCTGCCTTCGCTGAGACCCGTGACCGGCTCGCGGAAGATCACGTCGAACTCGTTCCAGCTGCGGTCGGACGAATACTTCGCCGCCCACAGGGCGAAGCCGAGCAGGGCGATCGACGCGACCAGCGTGAACGCGCCGATCAGGACGTAATTGGCTCTGGTTTCCATCGTTCAGTCGGCTCCCGGGCCATTCGCCCTGGCATCGCGTGCGGCACGGCCACGCGGGCCGTGGAAATAGTCCTGGATCCAGGGATGGTCGATCTGCTCGATCTCCTCCACCGGAGCGACCGCGATGACCCGCTTGTCGGCCAGAACCGCGATGCGGTCACAGATAGCGTACAGAGTGTCGAGGTCGTGTGTGATCAGGAACACCGTCAGACCCAGCGCTTCCTGCAGGGTGCGGATCAGCCGGTCGAAGGCGGCGGCGCCGATCGGATCGAGGCCGGCCGTCGGCTCGTCGAGAAACAGCAGCGGCGGGTCGAGCGCCAGTGCGCGCGCGAGACCGGCGCGCTTGCGCATGCCGCCGGAGAGCTGGGACGGAAACTTGTCGAGCGCGTCGGCCGGCAGGCCCGCGAGCTTGATCTTCAGCAGTGCGAGCTCGTAGCGCAGCGAATCGCGCAGATCGGGATGATGTTCCTTCAGCGGCACCTGCACGTTCTCGCCGACGGTCAGCGACGAGAACAGCGCGCCGTCCTGGAACAGCACGCCGGTGTTGCGCTCGATGTGCCGACGGTCTTCCGCATCGCCCGACAGCGCGTCGACGCCGAGGACCTCGATACTCCCACCCTGCGGCGGCCGCAGGCCGAGAATCGCGCGCATCAGCACCGACTTGCCCGTGCCCGAGCCACCGACGACGCCAAGGATCTCGCCGCGACGCACGTCGAGATCGAGCCCGTCGTGGACGGTCTGTTCGCCGAACCGGGTGACGAGGCCGCTGACGCGGATGGCGACGTCGCCGGAGGCGACGTCGGGATTCGGGATTCGGGATTCGGGATTCGGCACGGCGCCGCCGTCCCGCGGAACGGGCCGGTCGTCGCCGTGCTGCTGCGGGTTCGAATCACCAATCACGGATCACCAATCACGTCGTCCAAATCCCGAATCCCGAATTCCGGCCCCACTACCACCCCACATGCATGAACCAGATCGCCGCGAACGCATCGACGATGATCACCAGCGAGATCGTCTGCACCACGCTGGACGTCGTGCGCTCGCCCAGCGATTGCGCGGTGCCCTGGACCTGCAGGCCTTCGAGGCAGCCGATCAGGGCGATGATCATCGCGAAGATCGGCGCCTTGGACATGCCGACGAGGAAATGGCGCACCTCCATCTGCTCGTGCATGCGCGCCAGATACGCCTGCGGCGGGATGTCGAGACTGAAGGCGCCGACGCTCAGGCCGCCGATCAGGCCCGAGACCATCGCAAGGAAGGTCAGCAGCGGCAGCATCACCAGCAGTGCGAGCACGCGGGGGATCACCAGCAGATCGATCGGGTCGAGGCCGAGCGTGCGGATCGCATCCACTTCCTCGCGTCCGACCATCGCGCCGATCTGCGCGGTGAACGCGCTCGCCGTGCGGCCGGCGAGCAGGATCGCGGTGAGCAGCACGCCGAATTCGCGCAGAAACGCGATCGACACCAGCTCGACCACGAAGATCGTCGCGCCGAAATCGGCGAGCACGGTCGAGCCGAGGAAGGCGATCACCGCGCCCACCATGAAGGACAGCAACGCGACCAGCGGCACCGCATCCAGGCCGACCTGTTCCATGTGATGCACGGTCGAGGTCACCCGCAGGCGCCGCGGCGCCGTCGCGAGCCGGCCCAGCTTGACGAGTGTCTCGCCGAGGAAGCTGACCAGGGCCACGATCTCGCGCCCGTTGTCGTGCATCCGGTAGCCGAGCCGGCCGAGGGCCGCGGCGACGCCGTATTCGCGTTTCTTCTTCGGCCGGTCGTCGGCCACGTCCTCGATCGCCTCGACCAGCGCATGGTGGTCGTCGCGGAACTCGAAGCCGCCGAACTCCAGCTCGCGCTTGTGCGCGAAGCGCACGAGCTGCAGCACACCGAGTGAATCCAGGCGGTCCACGCCGCGCGCGTCGACGTCGCGTACCGCGCTGTCGATCCCGCGCAGCACGCCGTCGATGTCGCCCGCGTGCTCGAGCGTCCAGTGCCCGTGCAGCCGGAGGCAGGCGCCTTCGACTTCGGCGCTGGGCAAGGCATGGGACGGAGCGGTCATGCGGTCGGGAGGGCCGGGTGCGCGGATGAATTGGGCGGAGGATACCGAAATCGGGTGTGAATCCGTGCATCACGCCGTCGGCGCTATCGGAGCCCGCGGGGCGCATGCGATCCTGTCCGGATGTCCCAGCCCGCTTCGTTCACCTCCGCGAACTACGCCGTACGCATCGCCTTCGTGGTCGAGCTGGCCGAGCACCTGCACGCCTACGGCACCACGGCGCAGCGCCTCGAGGGCGCGGTCATCGCGGTCACCCAGCGTCTCGGGCTGGACTGCGAGCCCTGGGTGAACCCGACCGGCATGATCCTGTCCTTCAGCGACCCGCTGCGGCCGCCCGGCGACAGCGACACCACGCGCGTGATCCGGATGCCGCCCGGCGACGTCGACCTGTACAAGCTCTGCGAGGCGGACCGGATCACCGAGCTGGTGATGGCGGGCGAGATGGACATCGCCGAGGGGCATGCGGCGTTGCGCGCCCTCGATGCCCGCGAACCGCGCGCGCTGGGCAAGGCCCTTCAAGTGCTCGGGTTCGCGATGGTCGCCATCGGCGTGGCCGGCCTGTGGCGCCTGCCCTGGGCCGACATCGCCACCGCCGGCACGATCGGGCTGCTGATCGGGCTGCTGGACCTGCTCACCCGCAACGGCACCCGTCTGAAGGAGGCGGGTGAAGTGATCGCGGGCATGCTCGCCGGTGCGGTGGCGATCGCGGTCTCGGCCTTCGTCGTGCCGCTCAACCTCAACACCGTGATCATCGCGTCGCTGATCGTCATGCTGCCCGGTATGGCGCTGACCAACGCGATGAACGAGCTGACCAGCCAGCACCTCGTCTCCGGCACCGCGCGCTTCGCCGGCGCCATCACCACGGTGCTCAAGCTCACGATCGGCACGATCATCGCGCTGGCGCTGGCGCAGCTGGCCGGCATCTCGCCCGACGTCCGCGCGCTGCGCCCGCAGCCCGACTGGGTGGAGTGGGCGGCGTTGCTGATCGCCTCGGCCTCGTTCGCGATCCTGTTCCGCGCCGCACGTCGTGACGTGCTGCTGGTGATGGCGGCCGCGGCTTCGGGGTATCTGATCTCGCGCTGGGTGGGCAACGCGCTCGGCGCGAACATCGGTCTGTTCGTCGCGGCGCTCGTGATCACGGCCGCCGGCAACGGCTATGCCCGCTGGGCCGACCGGCCGGGCGCGGTGATCCGGGTGCCCGGCATCATCATGCTGGTGCCCGGCAGCAACAGCCTGCGCGGTCTGATGACGCTGGTGCAGCAGCAGAGCGTCGAGGCCGGACAGGAGGCGGCGCTGCTGGTGATGAATATCGTGCTCGCGCTGATCGCGGGCCTGCTGTTCGGCAACGTGGTGCTGCCGGCGCGCAAGAATCTCTGAGCATTCCGGCGGCGCGGCGCGTGGCCACGAAAAAAGGCGCCGCGAGGGCGCCTTTTCCAGAAAAATCCTGACGATCCCGATCACTTACTTGATCAGGAACTCCTCGATTTTCTTGCCCTTCTTGATCTGCGCGGCCAGCCACAGCGGCTGCTTGCCACGGCCGGTCCAGGTTTCGGCCTTGTTGGCCGGATTGCGGTACTTCGGCGGCACCTTGCCGAGCTTACGGCCCTTGGTGGGGCTGCTGCGGGTCGCCGACTTGGTCGCCCGGGTCGCAGCGCCTGCAGCACCGCCCGCGCCGAACAGCTCGGCGACGCTGTAGCCCTCGGCGGCGGCGAGCTCGGTGAGCTTCTTGCGGACCGAGGCGATCGGCTTGCGCTTCTTCAGCATGGTCTTGCGCTGCTTGGCCTGCGTGATCAGCGCGTCGAGCTGCTGCGGGGAAAATGCATCGAGATCAAACGCCATTGTGTGTCGACTCCGGCTGGATTATCGGGAAATACCAATCCATGGCATCGCGCGCATCATAATCGCGATAATCCCGTTTCACAAATCCCGCGCGGTCGCGCCCGGCCCGCGATGTGCAGGCCGGGTGAAACTCCAGCTGGAATCCAGGCTGCGGACAGGCCCGCGGCGCGCGCGGTTTCAGTGCTTGAGGCGCAGAAACAGCGATTCGCGATCGAGATTTTCCGACTCGTCCCCGGTGCGCGCGCGATACTCGTAGGTGCCTGCGGTCAGACCGCGGGCCGAGACCACGACGCGATGCGGAATGCCGATCAGTTCGATATCCGCGAACATCGAGCCGGGGCGCAGGCCACGATCGTCGAGCACGGTTTCGAACCCGGCGGCCTGCAGCTCGCGGTAGAGCGCATCCGCCGCCTCGGCCACGTGCGCCTCGTGCTTCGGGTTGATCACACACACCGCGACCTGCCACGGCGCCATCGCGGCCGGCCAGACGATACCGGCGGCGTCGTGGTTCTGTTCGATCGCCGCGGCGACGATGCGCGACACGCCGATGCCGTAGCAGCCCATGTAGGGCACGACCGCCTTGCCGTCCGCATCGAGCACCTTGAAATCCATCGCCTCGGCATATTTCTGCCCGAGCTGGAAGACATGGCCGACCTCGATGCCGCGCACGAGTTTCAGTTCGCCGCCGTCCTCGGCGCGGTCACCGGCGACCACGTCGCGAATGTCGGCCACAACGTCGGGTTCCGGCAGATCGCGGCCCCAGTTGACGCCCGCCAGGTGATAGCCGGCGGCATTCGCGCCGAAGACGATGTCGGCCATCGCCGCGACCTCGCGGTCGGCGATGACGCGGATCGGCGCGGCCGGCGCGACCGGACCGAGAAACCCGGGCTCGCTGCCGAGAAACTGGCCGATTTCCGCCTCGCTGGCCATGCGGTAGTCGGCCAGGCCCTCGACCTTGGCCAGCTTGATCGGATTCACCGCGTGGTCGCCGCGGACCAGGGCCAGCACGAAGGTGTCGCCGGCCATCAGCGCCACCGACTTGGCGGTGCGCGCCAGCGGAATCTGCAGCAGCGCGGCGACGTCCTCGCAGGTTTTCTGCGTCGGCGTCTCGACCCGGCGCATCGTCTCCGTCGGCGCGGGGCGCGGCGCAGGCTCGGCCGCGCGTGCGGTTTCGACATTCGCCGCGTAATCCGAACCGGTGGAGAACGCGATCGCGTCCTCGCCCGAGTCGGCCAGCACGTGGAATTCCTGCGAAGCATCGCCGCCGATCGCGCCGGAGTCGGCCTGCACCGCGCGGAAATCCAGGCCCAGACGGGTGAAGATGCGCGTGTAGGCCGCATGCATGGCCTGATAGGAGCCGGCCATCGACGCGGCGTCGATGTCGAACGAATACGCATCCTTCATCAGGAATTCGCGCGAGCGCATGACGCCGAAGCGCGGGCGGATCTCGTCGCGGAACTTGGTCTGGATCTGGTAGAAATTCACCGGCAGCTGCTTGTAGCTGGCCAGTTCGGCCCGCGCGAAATCGGTGATGACTTCCTCGTGGGTGGGGCCGTAGCAGTACCAGGCGTCCTTGCGGTCCTTGATCTTGAGCAGCTGGCCGCCGAATTTTTCCCAGCGTCCGGTTTCTTCCCACAGCTCGCGCGGCTGCACCGACGGCATCAGCAGTTCGATCGCGCCGGCAGCGTCCATTTCCTCGCGCACGATGGTTTCGACCTTGCGCAGCACGCGCAGGCCCAGCGGGGACCAGGTGTAGATTCCGGCCGCGAGTTTGCGCAGCATGCCGGCCTTGAGCATCAGCTTGTGACTGACGACCTCGGCATCGGCGGGCGTTTCCTTTTCGGTGCGGAGATGGAACTGCGACAGGCGCATCGGCGGCATCTGCTCGGGAATGGACCGGCTATTGTGCCACGCAGCAACCGCCGCTCCGCGCGGTCTCGAAGGCGTTGCGGGTCGTCAGCGAGCCCCGCGCACTGTGATTCCGACTCGGCGCGCGCTCAGCGGCAGTAGGCGCGTACCGCGGCCTGGGCCAGTTCGAGCTGGCTGCGGCGACCGTCGGCGTCGAGTTCGCGCGGTGTGCCGTCTGCACCGAGCTGCTGCACCGGTGCATCGCCCTGCAGCGCCGCGATATTCGCGCGGGCGACGTCGCACTGGCTGGTGTCGGTGGCCGATGCCGCGGCGGTCGTGGCTGCAGCCGGGGCAGCGGCCGGTGCCGGCGTCGCCGGGGCGTCGTTGCGGATGCCGCGCACCTCGAAGCGCGTGCCGGCAGGCGGCGGCGTCTGCGAGTAATGGGTCACGCCCCGGGCGTCCTTCCAGCTGTAGACCTCGCCGGCGACGAGCGGCGACGCGGCCGTGGCGGCCAGCAGCGCAAGGAGGACGACGGAGTCGATGCGGCGCATGGCGGTGTCCGGGAAGGGCGGGCAGGAGTCGCGATTGCAGCATTCCGGGGGCGGTGGCGCAAGCGCGGGTCCCGAGCGGCGCGCGCGGCGCTACACTCGACGGCATGAGCGAACCCGATCCCATGCCGCGCCGCGGGCGCGGCATCTATCTGCTGCCCAACCTGTTCACCACCGGTGGCCTGTTCGCCGGCTTCTTCGCGATCATCGCCGCATCACAGGGCCGGTTCACCGCGGCCTGCATCGCGATTTTCGTGGCCGGCATCCTCGACGGTATCGACGGCCGCGTGGCGCGACTGACGAATACCCAGAGCGAATTCGGCGTGCAGTACGACTCGCTGGCCGACCTGATCAGCTTCGGCATGGCGCCTGCGCTGGTGATGTACCACTGGTCGCTGATGGGTCTGCGCATCGACGGCCCGACGCTGGGCAAGATCGGGTGGCTGGGCGCGTTTCTCTACGCGGCCTGTGCGGCGCTGCGCCTTGCGCGGTTCAACAGCCAGGTGGCGACGGTCGACAAGCGGTATTTCGTCGGGCTCGCCAGCCCGGCGGCGGCGGGCCTGATGGCGAGTTTCGTGTGGACCTGTCACGAGCTCGGCCTCGACGGCCACGATCTCCGCTTCGCGGCCCTGGCGGTCACGATCGTCGCGGCGATGCTGATGGTCAGCCGGTTGCGCTACACCAGCTTCAAGGGCAGCGGCACCGGACCCCGCTCGGACCGCGTGCCGTTCGTGGCGCTGGTGATCGCGCTGGGCATCCTGATCGCGTTGTGGGTGGATCCGCCCAAGACCCTGCTGGCCACGGCGCTGCTCTACGCGCTGTCCGGCCCGGTGCTGTGGCTGATGCGGCGTCGGCCCGGCACGACGGATCCCGCCACGTGAGCTGGGACAGCGTGCAGATCGCTGCGCTCGAGGCCCTGGGCCACGTGCGCTACCGGGTGGAGATGCCCGGGCAGACCCTTCCAGACGACGCGCTGCTCGATGCGCTGCTGCGGGCGTCGGGCCGCACCCGCGATGCCGATGACGCGTATGCGCTCTATCGCAGCTTCGGCGCACTGGACACGCTGCGCCGGGCCGAGGCCAAGCGCGCGCTGTGGCCGCGCCTGCGGCGCCTGCGCGCGCGCTGAGCGATGCGTCAGCGCGCCTACCGCTCGGGTCTGGAGTCCGTCGCCGTCGCGCTGCGCCCGATGCGCGTGGGCGATCTCGATGCCGTGATGGCGATCGAGCGGCGCGCGTATCCGTTTCCCTGGACACGGGGCATCTTCGACGACTGCCTGCGCGCCGGTTATCCGGCTTGGGTGCTGCACGGTGCGGACGGCCTGCTCGGCTACGGCGTGCTGAGCATCGCCGCCGGCGAGGCGCACGTCTTGAACGTCTGCGTGGACCCGGCCCGTCAGGGGCAAGGCCTGGGCCGGCATCTGTTCCGCGCGCTGATCGACGAGGCGATCCGCCACGGCGCCGTGCGGGTGTTTCTCGAAGTGCGGCCGTCGAATCCGGCCGCGATCGCGCTCTATCACGACGAAGGCTTCAACGAGATCGGCCGGCGCCCCCGGTATTACCCGGCCCACGACGGGCGCGAGGACGCGATCGTGATGGCACGCGAGCTCGCGATGCCGGACTGGGGCTGAGAAGGGTCCGAACACGTCCGCTCTTGGCCGTTCTGCCCGAGGCCGGCATTCCCGCGAAGGCGGGAATCCAGCGTCTTCGGTTTCAAAGGCTGGAAAACGCTGGATCCCCGCTCGACCAGCCGGGCGGCTCTCGAGAGCCGCGGGGACGAGGGCAGGGTTCAGACCTCGCTGACCCGCGGCGCAGGCATGGCCACGCCGGGGCGCCTAGACTGGCGCGATCCCATCGCACCACGGAGCCGGCATGAGCAACGCCCGCAACGACACCGAGAAACGCATCGCGCTACTGATCGATGCCGACAACGCGCCGGCCGCCAAGATCGACGTGATCCTGGCCGAGGTCGCCCGTCACGGCGTCGCCAACGTGCGGCGCGCCTACGGCAACTGGAAGAGCCAGCATCTGTCGGGCTGGGAGAAAATGCTGCACGAGTATGCGATCCGGCCGATCCAGCAGTTCGCCTACAGCACCGGCAAGAACGCGTCGGACATGGCGATGGTGATCGACGCGATGGACCTGATGTACGCGCGCAATCTCGATGGCTTCGCGATCGTGTCCAGCGATGCGGATTTCACGCCGCTGGTGATGCGGCTTCGCAACGACGGCTACAGCGTCTACGGCTTCGGCCAGGAGAAGACGCCGGCGCCCTTCGTCAAGGCCTGCTCGACGTTCCTGTATCTGGAGAAGCTGGGCGCGCTCGGCGAGACGGAGAATGGCGGCGCGGTGACGCCCAGGACCACCGGCGAACTGCAGGGCGATCGCGAGCTGCTGCAGCTGTTGCGCAGTGCGGTGGCGTCGGAGGCCGACGACGACGGCTGGACCCATCTCGGTGCGGTCGGCACCCATCTGCGCAACCAGGGCTCGTTCGATCCGCGCAATTACGGGTATCGCAATCTCAGTGCGCTGATCGAGGCCACCGGGCTGTTCGAGGTCCGCCGCGACGGCCAGGCGGTGGAGATCCGCGAGGCCCCGAAACAGGTGCCTCGCACCGCGCGCGCAAAAGGCCGGCGCCCGCGCACGTCGGCCTGATCCCGGGCCTGCTCTCCGTCGCGTCCGAACAGCCACGCCTCGCGAACGATCCCAGCCTGAGCGCCCGAGCCCTCACACTCGAAGGCATGCCGGTCGAACAGCGAACGCGCTCAGGTCGCCCGAGTCGCCGTTCGCGAACCAAATCCCGAATCCCCGATCCCGAATCCCGCCCTCAGTACAGATCCACCGGATCGACATCCAGCGACCAGCGCGCGCGACGCGCCTCGGGCAGTGCGTGGATCGCGGGCAGTGCGGCATCGAGGATGCCGTGGAGGACGGGGCGCTGGTCGGCGGCCAGGATCAGCTGCGCGCGATAGGTGCCCGCGCGTCGCGGCATCGGCGCGGCGACCGGGCCGTCGAGCTGCAGCATCGAGGACCCCGAGTCCGCCGACGTCGCGTGCAGCACCCGGCGCGCCGCGTGCAGGAACGCCATCGGCGGATCGGCATGCGGGGATTCGGCCCGCAGCAGGGCCATGGGTGCGAACGGCGGAAAGCCGGCTGCGTGGCGTTGTTCCAGTTCACCGGCGGCGAAGGCGTGGTAGCCGCCGTGGATCAGCGTCTGCAGCAGCGGATGCTCGGGATGGTGGGTCTGCAGCAGCACCTGGCCGGGACGGTCCGCCCGGCCCGCGCGGCCGGCGACCTGGATCAGCAACTGCGCGAGTTTCTCGCCGGCGCGGAAATCCGCCGAGAACAGGCCTTCGTCGACGCCGACCACGCACACCAGGGTGAGGTTGGCCAGGTCGTGCCCCTTGGCCAGCATCTGGGTGCCGATGAGGATGCCCGGCCGGGCGCCGAGTTCGGCGAACAGGCGCTCCAGCGCATCGCGGCGCCGGGTGCTGCCGCGGTCGATGCGCAGCACGGGCACGTCGGCGAAGCGCGCGGCCAGCAGTTCCTCGATGCGCTCGGTGCCCACGCCTTGCGGCTGCAGGCCGAGGCTCGCGCAGTCGGGGCAGGCCGGCGGCGCACTCGCGCGGTAGCCGCAGTGGTGGCATTGCAGGCGCCGTCCGCCGGCGTGCACGGTCATCGGATGGCCGCGCTCGGGTGTGCTGCAGCGGGGGCAATGCGCGCTCCAGCCGCAGTCGTGGCACAGCAGCACCGGCGCGTAGCCGCGACGGTTGCGGAACACCAGGACCTGGCCGCCGTCGGCCAGTGCGCGTTCGATCGCCGTCAGCAGCTCGGGTGACAGGCCGGCATCGAGCGGTCGCTTGCGTACGTCGACCACGCGCACCGCCGGCGGTCGCGCATTGCCGGCCCGTTGCGACAGGCGCAGATGGAGGTGCCGCCCGGCGATCGCGTTCTGCAGCGATTCCAGCGACGGTGTCGCGCTGCCCAGCAGCACCGGCACGTCGAGCGCCTTGCCGCGCACCAGGGCGAAATCGCGCGCGTGGTAGCGGATGCCGTCCTGCTGCTTGTAGCTGCCGTCGTGTTCCTCGTCCACGACGATCAAACCGGCCTGCGGCAGCGGAAGAAAGACGGCCGAGCGCGTGCCGACGACCACCCGCGCCTCGCCGCGCATCGCGGCCGCCCAGACCCGGGCGCGCTCGCCGTCGGCCAGTCCCGAATGCAGGGCGTGCACCGGCACACCGAGCCGGGCCCGGAACCGGGCGAGGGTCTGCGGCGTGAGGCCGATCTCCGGTACCAGCACCAACGCCTGCCGTCCCTGCGCCAGGCAGTGGGCGATCGCCTGCAGATAGACCTCGGTCTTGCCGCTGCCGGTCACCCCGTCGAGCAGCAGCGAAGCGAAGCCGGTGCACGTCGTCACCGCGTCGATGGCGGCGCGTTGTTCGTCGTTCGGGGCCGGTCCGGCCTGGGGCACCGGCGCCAGTTGCGAGGCCGGCACGGCGACGCGTTCCACCAGCCCGCGCGCGGCCAGCGTGCGCGCGGCCGTACGCCAGCCGTCGAGCAGAAGGTCCAGCGTGTCCTCGTCGCGGGCGGCGGTCTGCAGCAGGTCCGCGAGCCGACGCGGCCGGCCGCCGCTCTTCAGCGTTCCGATCGCCTCGCCGCCGGGGCCGGTCAGCCGCCAGGCCCAGGCATGGGTGTCGGGCAGCGGCTCGCCGCGCCGCAGCGTCGCGGGCAGCGCAGTGGCCAGCACCTCGCCCAGAGGCGCATGGGTGTAGCGCGCCAGCCAGCGCAACGAACGGTCGAGCTCGCCGTGCAGCAGGGGCGCGGCATCGAGCCATTCGATCGCGTCGCGCAGCGCGGGTGCGCCCGCTGCAGTTGGACCGACGGCCGCCACGATGCCCACCAGGCGTCGCGGTCCGAACGGCACCAGCACCCGGCGGCCCACATCCGCGGGGCCGGGAGCCGCGCCGGCCGGCGCGCGGTAATCGAACAGCTGCGGCAGCGGGACCGGCAGGGCAACCTGCAGTGCGAGGGAGGCGTCGGACGAGGCGATCACGGGCGCAGTGTACCGGGGCCTCCCGCCCGGCCGGCCGCGCGGCCGCACTTGCGGGTCGAACCTGCCTTGACTTGAATGAAAGCGCCGCAAGTCACGGAAATCAAAGGGCTTGCACGTTATCCACACATCCTGTGGATAAGCCTGTGCATGAACCCGTTCGAGACGGTTTTTGTGCGGTGTTCAGGGGCCGGTGGGGTGGGTTGGACAAAAAAGTGCCAATTGTTATTTTCCCATATCTATCAAACACTTGGCCGTGAAACATTGTTGTCATGCAGCATGGGGCGGCGACTGCTTTCAGCGAAATGACAGCAATGTGAGTCCTGTGAACAACCTGCAGCGCACGTGTGTGCGCATGGAACGCCCGGATGCGCGCTTGTCAAGCGTTGGACGGCGCGGTGGGGTCGCTATGATGCCCCGTCCCGTTTCCAGGTGGCACGCGCATTTCCTCCCAGACCGTTCCGTCCGGCGCCTCGTCCGCAGCCGCTGCGTTCCTGCGTGGGGTCGAGCGGCGAGCGGCCGTCTTCGCCCAGTGGCAAAGCGGCGATATCGACACCGGAGATGCGGCGCTGGCACGCGCGATGGCGGGGTTCGTGGCGCTCGCGCCGAAGCCGGCGTTCGCCGAATGGCCCCGGCGCTTCTGGAGCCTGCTGCTCGCGGCCCCGGGTCTGCGAGCGCCGCACGCGTTGGGGGCGGATGGCGACGGACTGCCGGCACTGGCCGAGCTCGCGGGTGGGCCGCGGGTCACCGTGCTGCTGCGTCTTGTGGCCGGGCTGGCCGAACACGAGGCGGCGGCGGTGCTCGGCGTCTCCCGTGCGACCTACCGTCTGGGCCTGCAGCGCGCACTGCCGCATCTGGCGGATGGCACGCCGGATGCGGAGGCCTGGCGCGCGCTGTCGGCCTCGATCCAGGCGGAAATCCGCGCGCTGCCGCCTGATCGGCTGACCCGGCTGGCCGGGTTGCGTGAAGCGGCACTGCGCGGCGAGGTGATGCCGCCCCGCCGGTTCCCGCTGGCCGTGCCGGCCGCCGAATCCGCCGGGGTGGTCGCACCGCGCCGCCCGGCGCCCTGGATGTGGCCGGCGGTTGCGGCCGTCGTGGTAGTCACGCTGGCCGCGCTCGCCTGGACCTGGGTGGGAGCGGGCGCCGACGGGCTGGACGGCGACACGCAGATCCGGATCGACGCGCTGCCCGACGCCGAAGCGCCGGCGTCGCGCTACGACGAGACGCTGGGCCTGCTCATCGAACCGGACTTCGAGCTCCTGATCGCCCCCGAGGACGGCGCCGCGTGGCGCGCCGATCCGGCCTTCCATGCGTGGCTGGCGGCCCAGCTCGAGCTGCCGCAGGACAATACCGAGGATGTCCACCTCGAAGCCCGCGACGACGGGACCGACGATGGGCCGGAGACCAGCGATGCGGACCTCTGAGCGCCTGCGCCATGCACTCGGCGTGGCCCTGTTGGCATTGGCCGGCGCTGCGACGGCGCTGCCCGCCGGCGTGCCCTGGACCACCCTGCCGGCTGCGGACCGTGAACGCCTGACCGCGCGGGCCGCGCGGCTGCAGGCGATGTCGCCCGCCGAACGCGCTGCGTTCGCCGCCCGGGTCGCGGCCTGGCACGCCCTGCCGGCGCAGGAACGCGAGCGCCGGCGGATCGCATTCGCCGCCATCGAGGCG
>NTJG01000011.1 GCA_002324875.1 Lysobacteraceae bacterium NML93-0793 | reverse complement strand
TGCTGTTCGCGCTGGTTCCCTGGCCGGCCGCCATCGCCCTGTTGGCCCTGCCTGCGGTGGCGGGGGCGCTGTCGCCGCACCTGCCGTCGCTGACCGCGCCCTACCGGGCCGCGGCGGTGGGACTCGGGGTGCTGGTGCTGATCGCCTGCTGGCGCAACGTGCTGAGGAGTCCGGATCCCGACAGCATCCCCGCCTGGCGCCGGCCGGTGATGCTGCAGGCGCCCGGCGGCATGGTCGCCTGGACCGATCCGCAGATCGCCGCGGCGCCCGACGCACGACGGGTCCACGAAGGCTGGCTGGTCGCGATGCCGCGCCCGACCCGCGCCGGGCCGCACAGCGCCCGCGCAACGGTCGACGCCCTGCTGGCCGGCCCGATGGGCTACGTCGCGCCGCGCACCGCCGCCAGGCAATGGGCGGTGATGGCCTTGCTCGTCGTCGCCGTGCTGGCGATTCCGTTCCGGGGCGACACGCCGCTCGTGCGCAATGCGCTGCTGATCGGCGGCGTGGTCGGACTGCTCGCAGGCGGCTGGACCCTCGCGATGCGACTGGAGCGGCAACGTCGGCGCGTGTCGGGCGAACTGGCCGAACTGGCCCTGCTGCCGGGCTTGGGCGAGCCCGACACGGCGGCCGCGCGGTTGCTGCGCAGCGTCATGGGCCGGCTCGGCCAGCTGATGGTGTTCGCGGCGGCCGGGTTGATGTTCGTGGCATGGGTCCGCGGTACCAGCTGGTCGCATGTCGCCCTGCTCACCGGAATGCTCGCCGGCATCGGCGCCGCGAGCGTGCTGATGTGCCTGGCTGCACTGGCCGGCAGGCGCGTCGCGTCCTGGCGGATGTTCCTGGTCATGCTGCCGCTGCTGGTCGCGTCGACCGGCACGCTGATGGTGACCATGATCGGCATTCCGGTCGCGCCGTACGCGTTCGCCTGGGCGCTGGTCTGGTCGGTGCTGGCGCTGGCATACCTCGCCGGCGCAGGGGTTCCGCTGCGCCGGTTCCGGGCGCGGCCGCACGCGTTCCTGCTCGACTGAACCCTGCGATCACCTTGATTGCCGGTTAAGCCCGCCGCGCGCATCATCGACCGTCCAATCCAGACGACCGGTGCGGGCTGCTCCGCACACCAGGGAGTTCCGTCATGAACCGCCGTTCCCTGCCCCTGCTGCTCGCTGCCGCGCTGACTGCGATCGCCTCGCCGGTGCTCGCCCGCGACGTGACGGACCCCGAACTGCCCCGCAGCCTCACCGGCGACAGCCCGGTCGCGGTGCAGTGGACGGATCCGGAGGCGTTCTCCGACATCCGCCACAGCGGCAACCGCTGGGAGGCGCGTCGCGGGAACTGGGTGGTGCAGATCGCCCAGTACGTGCGCCAGCGCGCCGAACGCGAACTGCCGCCGGGCACCACGCTCGACGTGACGATCCGCGACATCCGTCGCGCGGGCATGTACGAGCCGTGGCGCGGTCCGCAGATGGACCATGTCCGGGTCATCAAGGATCACTATCCGCCGCGGATCGATCTCGACTTCGTGCTGCGCGATTCCGCAGGCGCGGTCGTCGCCGACGGTGCGCGGGAACTGCGCGACATGGGCTTTCTGAGCCGCTCTGCCGGCGCGGCGATGAACAGCGACGCGCTGCGGTACGAAAAGCAGCTGATCGACGACTGGCTGCGCCGCGATCTGCGCCCGGTCATCGCCCAGCGCTGAGATCTGCCGGGTACGCAGAAGCCGCGCGGATGCGCGGCTTCTTGTTGTTGGAGGCTCGATGCGCTCTGTGCGCGAGGTTTTCCGCATCTCCGCACTGGGGACGTGCAGGACCGCGCACGCGGATGGCAGGGTCGGCGATGCGCCGTCGCGCGCGCTTCTACGGAACGAGCCCCCTTGCCGCGTAGGAGCGCGCTTGCGCGCGAACGGCTCTACCCGCGCACCATCACTCCACCCGCGCGTCAGCAACGGAAGCAAGGCCGCGCACCCGCGCGGCCTTGCCGGTTTTCGTCAGCGCACCACGCTGAGGAAGTGCATATGCCGCTGGTACTGGTCGAGCACGTCGTGGATCAGCTCGTCCCGGCGCCAGCCCATGACGTCGTAATCCTGGCCGCCCTCGCGCAGGTGCACCTCGGCCCGATAGAACGTGTCGTCGTCGCGGCGCGGGCGGCGCGGGTCCTCGAGCATGAAGGTCGGCGGCGCATACGGCGTCGGGCGTACCGAGTAGAAGAAATCCATCTCCTCGCCGTGCCCCACCTCGAGCCACACCCGGCCGTCCTCGCCCTGCTCCACCCGGACCTCGAGATTCTGCTTGCGCAGCTCCGTCGCCACGTCCTCGAACGCCGGCTGGACCTGTCCCGAAAGAAACGCCAGGACTTCCTTGTGCGTCGGGTTGTGTGCCAGTGCACGCAGGCGCGACTTCCAGTCGCCGCCACCGCCGAGGCCCACCGGCGCGATCCGCGCGTCGCGCATGCTGGTGCGTTTGACCATCTCCAGCCGCATCGCACGCACCATGCCCCAGCACATCAGGATCATGACGAGGGTGAACGGCAGCGCGCTGGCGATCGTGCCGGCCTGCAGCGCACTCAGGCCGCCGGCGATCAGCAGGGCGATCGCGATCATGCCCACCAGCAGCGCCCAGAAGATCCGCTGCCACACCGGCGATTCTTCTTCGCCCTTGGACGACAGCATGTCGATCACCAGCGCGCCGGAGTCGGCCGAGGTGACGAAGAAGATCACCACCAGCAGCGTCGCCACCGCCGAGGTCAGCGTCGACAGCGGATAGTCCTCGAGGAACTGGAAGATCGCCACCGAACTGTCGGCCGACACCGCGGTCACCAGCTGGGTGGAGCCTTCCACCATCACCTGGTACAGCGCGCTGTTGCCGTAGATCGTCATCCACAGGAAGGTGAATCCCAGCGGCACCAGCAGCACGCCGACGACGAACTCGCGGATCGTGCGCCCGCGCGAGATGCGCGCGATGAACATGCCCACGAACGGCGACCAGGCGATCCACCAGCCCCAGTAGAACAGCGTCCAGCCGCCCAGCCAGCTGGCGCGCTGGTCGTAGGCGTAGAGGTTGAACGTCATCGCGAACACGTTCGAGATGTACATGCCGGTGTTCTGCACGAATGCCTGCAGCAGATAGACCGTCGGCCCCATCACCAGCACGAAGGCCAGCAGTGCGACGGCCATGATCATGTTGAGTTCCGACAGCCGGCGCACGCCACGGTCCAGGCCCGTGAACACCGAGCCGGTCGCCACCAGCACGATGCCGGCGATCAGTGCCACCTGGACATTGGTGCTCACGGCGACGCCGAACAGGTAGTTCAGACCAGAGTTGATCTGAATGACGCCCAGGCCCAGCGAGGTCGCCAGACCGAAGATCGTGCCGAGCACGGCGAAGGTGTCGACGGCGTGGCCGATCGGCCCGTGGATGCGCTCGCCGATGATCGGATACAGCGACGAGCGGATGCGCAGCGGCAGGCCGTGGCGGTAGGCGAAGTACGCCAGCGACAGCGCGACCACGGCGTAGATCGCCCAGGCGTGGATGCCCCAGTGGAAGAAGGTGATGCGCATCGCCTGCCGCGCCGCGGCGATCGTCTGCGCATCGCCCACCGGCGGATCGGCGAAGTGCATGATCGGCTCGGCCACGCCGAAGAACATCAGGCCGATGCCCATGCCGGCGGCGAACAGCATCGCGAACCAGGTGCCGTAGCTGTAGTCCGGCGTGCTGTGGTCGGGGCCGAGCTTGAGCCGGCCGAAGCCGCTGACCGCCATGCCCACGATGAAGACCAGGAACCCGGCGACCGCGAGAATCGTGAACCAGCCCGCGTCCTCGGCCACCCAAGCCTTGGCGGCGTTGAAGGCGGTTTCCGACGCGTCGGGCGCGACGAACGACAGCACTACCAGCAGCAGGATGATGATCGCGGACGGATAGAAGACCGGGCCGAGGATGCGCGCGTGCCAGGCCTCGGGTGTGGCCGGCGGTTCGGGGGCTGCGCCTGTGCGCGGGAGGGGATCGTTCATGCCATTTCCTTGTGGAACGCGACGGGCAGCGCCCGTGCAGGCTGCGCCAGGGCGGCGGGAGCCGGGGTGAAACGGACCGGTCGTCGGGCCGGAGCGGCACCGGCGACGGTCAGAAATAGAAGCCGACGTTGACGTTGAGCCGCGAGTGCCAGCCATCGTTGGCCGGGTCGCGTACCCCGATGCCGGGGCCGCCCGCGAACCACATGCTCTTGCCGGCGATCCAGTCGACGTAGGTCAACATCGGCCCCTTGGCGAAACTGCAGCCGGTGACGTTCTGGATCGAATCGCGCAGACCGGGGTCGTTGCGCACCGGCAGCGTCGCGCTGGCGTTGTTGTAGCAGGTGATGCTGTCGAACCAGCCGGTGCGGCGCGCGTCCCAGGCGACGTTGAACGTCGGCACGTCGGCCTCGGACGCAATCTCGAACGGGAACATGAAGGCCGACATCGCGATCCGCGATTCGGGATTGTCATAGCGGTAGCGCGCCCACTGCGCCTGCAGCGTCAGCGGACCGCGCACCCACTGGCCATGGATCGCAGCACCCGTGTGGTCGTGCTTGCCGCCATCGAGACGGTTCTCGATGCGACCCGCGAAGGCCGACGCGCCCCAGGTCGTCTCCCAGCCGTTCGCTTCGCTGCTGTACTCATAGCGCACGATGCCGCGCTCGCGTTCGCGGTACGGCAGATCTTCGGTGGTCGCCACGTCGAAGGAATAGCGGTCGTAGTTCGCGCCGGTGCCGTACTCGTCGCCGGCGAACACGCCCGCGTGCCACTGGTGCGCGCCGGACTGGCGCTGCCAGACCACGCCCAGGTCGTAGTCGTCCTCGATGCCGAGGTAATAACCCGAACCGAACCAGAAACTGTGCGACGCGGTAGGCAGCAGACCGAAGGGCACCTGCTGGATGCCGGCACGGATATCGGACGTGGCGCCGTCGCTGCCGTCCTCGAGCTTCCAGCCCGCATAGGCGTGGTGCACGGCGTCGAAACCGTCATACCAGCGGTATTGCAGCGAGAAGAACGCTGGGCCGGCATTGCCACGCGCATCCACCCGCAGCAGTTCGAGTTCGGGCCCGCTGCTGGGGCCGTAATCGAGCCATCCGTAATTGAAGCGGACCGCGCCGCCGAGTTCGAATGCAGGCGACGCATCGGCCTCCGCATCCGTCTGCGCCCATGCGACGGGCGCCAGCCCCAGCAGCCCGCCGCATACCCACGCCCTGAATCCTCGTGTCCTCACCAGGTTGCTCTCCTCGTTTCCTGCGTGTCCCGATCGCGGCCTCGCCTTCCATCGGAGTGGCGCCCATCGTCGGTTTGCCCCGCCCGGGTGGGCGCGGAGCGCCTGCATGCGCGTCGCGCCGGCCCGCCGGGACAACACGTGATCCTCCGCGCAACGCGGTCGTCGCACGCCAGGTGTCGTCTCGAAGTTGGGAGGCGTGGACGCGGCTCGCGATCGCCGAAGCACGTGCTGTGACGTGCGCCGGCTATCATCGGCCACCGGCGATGACGCCGATGTGCAGACGCGTTCACATGGCCGTCTACGTCGACGATGCGGTCCATGCCTGGCGAGGCGAGCGCTGGGCGCACCTGATGGCCGATACGCTCGCCGAACTGCATGCCTTCGCCGCGCTGCTGGGCATTCCGCGCCGCGCGTTCCAGGACCGTCCCAGCGGTGCGCATTACGACGTCACCGCCGCCATGCGCGAGCGCGCGCTTGCGCTGGGGGCCGTGGCGATCTCGCGCCACCACGATCGCGAGCAGGTGCGTGCCGTGATCGTCAACGCCCGCCGCCAGGGCCGCGGCGAAGCGCCCTGAACGCACCACGCGGCGTGCGCGGCGCCGCCTGCGGTATCGCGCTCCGGCCCCCGGGATGAAGCCGGGGCGCCGCGACGGTATCCTGCGCGCGATCCCGCACGACGAACCCACACCATGTCCGACACCCCGCCCGACCGCCTGTCCAACGATCCACGCAGCCCGCACTACGACGAGGCCGCCATGAACCGCGGCATCGGCATCCGCTTCAACGGCGACGAGCGTCGCGATGTCGAGGAGTACTGCGTCAGCGAAGGCTGGATCCGGGTCGCCGCCGGCCGCGCGCTCGACCGCCGCGGCCAGCCGCTGACCGTGAAGCTGCGCGGCACCGTCGAGCCCTATTTCCATCTCGACGCCTGAGCCGGAGGCCGCGCCCATGCAGTACCTGCTTCTGATCTACACCGACGATGCACTGCTGGGCGAACTCGCCGATGGTGAATTCGACACGATGATGCGCGGCTGCCTGCAGCACGCCGATGCGCTGCAGGCCGCGGGCACCCTGCTCGACTCGCGCCAGCTGGAACCTGCCGCGACCGCGCGTACCGTGCGCACGCGCGGTGGCCGCACCCAGGTCACCGACGGTCCGTTCTCGGAAACCAAGGAAATGCTGGCCGGCTTCAACCTGATCGAGGCCGACAGCGAGGAAGACGCCCTGCGCATCGCGCGCGAATTCCCGTGGGCGAGAACCGGCAGCATCGAGGTGCGCCCGGTGCGCGACCTCGCCCGGGTGCGGGCACGCGTTGGCGCCTGACCGACGGGCATCGCACCCACCGTCCGCGCGCGTGACCGCAGCCGCCGCTACAGCCGCCCGTCGCGCTTGACCGCCAGATAGCGGTCGACGAGCGCGGCCGGCAGGGCCTCGCCGGTCACGTCGAGCACGGTCACCCCGTGATTGCGCAGCGCATCGTGCGCGGCCTGCCGCTGGGCGAGATAGCGTGCGGTGGCGCCGGCACGTACCGCGGCGTCGTGGTCGTGCACCTCGGTGTCGAGCACGGCGTCGAGCGCACGTTCGCGCAGCGACGCCACGATCACCAGATGACGGCGCTGCAGCAGGCGCACCGCGGCCAGCACGTCCTCGATGTCCTCGTCGCGCAGATTGGTCACCAGCATCAGCAGACCGCGGCGGCGCTGGCGCACTGACAGCTCGGTCGCCGCGGCCAGATAGTCGGTGGCGACCGGCTGCGGCTGGAGGTCGTAGCTCACGCGCAACAGCGTGTCGATCGCCCCCATGCCGCGCTGCGGCGCCATCCACCGCGCCTCGCCACCGGTCGCGAACAGCCCCACCGCGTCGCCCTGACGCAGGGCGAGATAGGACACGACCAGCGCGGCATCCAGCGCATGGTCGAAATGCGACAGCGCGTGGCCGGTGTCGGCGGAGGTCGTCTCCTGGGCAAGCATGCGCCGTCCGGTATCGAGCACGACGACCAGCTGCTGGTTCTTCTCGTCCTGGTACTCGCGCGAGATCAGCTTGCGTGCGCGGGAGCTGGCCTTCCAGTCGATCTGGCGCAGGCTGTCGCCCACGCGGTACTCGCGCATCTGGTGGAAATCGGTGCCCTCGCCGCGGCGGCGCTTGATGTGCGCACCGACCAGTCGCGACGCGCGGTCCGCGCCAAGCAGCGCGAGCCGGGTCAGCGGCGCGAAGTTCGGAAACACCCGCACCGGACGGGCGACGCCGGCCATGCGCATCTGGCGCCACAGTCCGAGCGGCGAGCGCAGCCGCAGCTGCACGCCGTCGAAGCGCGCCTCGCCGCGCTGCGTGGGCCGCAGGCGGTAGTCGAACTCGCTCACCATGCCCGCGGCCAGCCGGACCCGGCGCGGCAGCCCCTCGCACTGCCAGGCGGCCGGATGCAGATCGTGGACGTCGAGCGACTGCCGGCGCGGGCCCTCGAGGCGCAGGGTGACGTCGCGCGCGACGCCGATCGGCCAGGCATCCGGCATCACCCGCACCACGTCGGGCGTCGGGCGCCGCACCAGCACCAGCAGGTCACCGACCGACAACACCAGCAGCGTCGTGCCGAACACCTGCCAGGGCAGCACCGCCGCCGGCCACAGCGAGCCGGCGACGCCCGCGACGCCCCAGACGGTCAGCAGCACGACCAGGACCGTCGTCGGCCTCACCGCGGCACTCCCGCGAAGCTCAGAACCGCCGTCACGTGCGCGGCGCATCCACCTTGGCGAGCAGGGCCTGCAGCACCTGGTCGGCATCCTGTCCCTCGATCTGCAGCTCGGGCGCCAGCGCGATGCGGTGACGCAGCGCCGGGCGCGCGATCTCGCGGATGTCGTCGGGCGTCACGAAGTCGCGCCCCGCCAGCACCGCCTGCGCGCGCGCCGCCCGCACCAGGGCCAGGCTGCCGCGCGGCCCCGCCCCGAGCGCGATGCCCGGCCAGCGGCGGGTGGCCGCCGCGATGCGCACCGCATAGTCCACCACGGCCGCATCCACCACGGTCGCGGCCGTGCCGCGCTGCAGGGCGACGATCTCGCCGGGCTGCAGCACGGTCTGCAACTGCGACAGGTCGAAGTCGGCCGCGACCTTGCCGTGGGCGATCGCGGTCACCATCGCGACTTCATCGGCGTGCACGGGGTAGTCGATCAGCACCTTCAGCAGGAAGCGATCGAGCTGCGCCTCGGGCAGCGGGTACGTGCCCTCCTGCTCCACCGGGTTCTGCGTCGCCAGGGTCATGAACGGCGGCGGCAGTTCGAAGCTGTGGCCCTCCACGGTGACCTGCTGCTCCTGCATCGCCTCCAGCAGCGCGGACTGGGTTTTGGCCGGCGCGCGGTTGATCTCGTCGGCCAGCAGCAGGTTGGTGAAGATCGGGCCGCGGCGGACCACGAAGGTCTCGCTCTTGGTGTCCCACACGGCGTGGCCGCTGACGTCGCTGGGCATCAGGTCGGGCGTGAACTGCACACGCGCGAAACTGCAGCCGAGCACCGCCGACAGCGCGCGTACCAGCAGTGTCTTGCCGAGACCGGGCACGCCTTCGATCAGCACGTGGCCGCCGGCGAGCAGCGCGACCAGGATCTGGTCGAGCACCTCGGGCTGGCCGATGAAGGCCTTGGACACCTCGTCGCGGACCGCGCCCACGCGTGCGGCCAGGGCGTCGCCGGTCAAGGGGGCCATCGGGGGGGCGGGCAGTGTGCTCATAGTCGGCGTCTCATCTGGATCAGTCGGGCGACACGCTGGCGGAAGGCCGCGGCGTCATCGGGTTTCGGTGGTTGCAGTGCCTGGCGCACGTCCCGCGGCGGCAGGCCGGTGCGCGTGGCGATGGCCTCGATGCCGGCCTCGCCCTCGAGCGCGGCGGCCAGCGGATCGCGTCGGCGCAGCCGGTCGTAGAAGGCCGCGCGCACCGCCTCGTGCAGCAGCGCTGCGCGGCCGTAGCGCACGAGATGCTCGCCGCTGGCGCCGACGTGTTCGAGCAGCGCGCGTCGCGCCAGCGGCGGCGTGGGCAACAGCGGGCCGAAGCGCTGCGTGCGCATCCACAGCCACGCAGCCAGCGCCAGCAACAACGGGCCCCAGGCCATCCAGCCGCGCGTCAGCAGCAGCCACCACAGCGGCGGCACGCGCGCCGCATACACCAGGTGCATCGTGCCGTGGCCCCAGTTCGGGGCGAGGATCTGCCGGGCGAGCCGCTGGTGCGGCACGTCGCGCAGCGACGCGTTCTCGAGGAAATCGAAATCGGCCAGCACGTCGATGCGGCCGGCGCCGTGCACCAGTCGTGCGTACACCAGCCCCGCGCCGCTCGCGCGACGCTGCTGTTCGAGGCGATCCAGCACCGCCCGCATCTGCGGATCCACCGCGCCGGCGTCCGGCGCGCCGTCCGCGCGGGCCGACGGCGCCTCGCCCTCCCAGCGCAGTTCCGGCGTGCGGTCCACCAGCACGAACCGCTGGCCCCGGCAGAATTCGACGTGCGGGGACTGGCCCTCGATGTGCAGCGACGCGCACTGGCCCGGCGCACCGACCGGCTGCACGCCCAGACGCTCCAGCAGACCCCAGGCCTGCGCCTCGCGCGGGCGGCGCGTCCACGGCGGCGTGCGCACCAGCAGGTGGCCACCGCTCTCCGCCCAGTCGAGCAGGCGCTGCACGTCGCCGGGCGATGCGGTGCCGGGATCGCCGATCATCAACACCGTGTCGCGCACCCCCAGTGCGCGTTCGCCGTCGAGCCGCCGCCGCGATTCCGCCGGCACTCCGGCCGCGCGCAGCGATTCGCGCAGCGCGTAGAGCGGGTTGTAGGCGGCCTCGCCGCGCGGCGGCAGCGGGACGGTGTCTTCCACGCGTTCGTGCGTGTGCAGGAACCAGGCCACGCCCGACGCGATCGCCAGCGCGGCCAGCAGCCCCCATCCGATGCGCGCCGGCCAGCGCATCAGCGCGTCCATCCGAAGCGCGGCGCAAGGGCGTTCAGCAGCGCATCGAATCCGGCATCGTCGGGCAGGCGCTGGCCGTAGGCGGCGCGCTGCCACACCCGCACCATCTCGGCGAACGCGCTGCGATCGTCGGCGTCGGGCATCCGCCGCGACGCGCGCAGGCACTCGGCCTCGGTGGCGCCGGGCACCAGGGTGACGCCGGCGCGCTGCGCCATTTCCGCGACGCTGGCGCGGTACAGCAGCGCCAGTGCACGGCGGCGCTCGCCGGCCGACCACAGCGCGCGCACCGCGTCGAGCAGTGCATCGGGCAGGGGTTCGGGAAGCGGTGGCGCCGCACTGACCGTGATCTCGCGCTCCACCGGTGCACGCACGGCGATGCCGCGCATCCACGGCCACCAGCGCCGTGCGGTGAGCACCAGCGCGAGCACCAGCAGCCCGAGCACGATCCACAGCCCGAACTCGGCGAGGAACGCGAGCATCCGGCTCAGCGCGCCGAAGAGACCCGGCGGAACCTTGCGCGGCGATGCCTCGGACCCGGCGCGGTCCTTGCGCTGCCAACGCACCTGGGTACGCGAGCTGCCGAGCAACGGATCGCTGTAGGCCTCGGCGACTGCGCGCTCGAACGCCGGATCGTCGACCGGTGCTCCGAACACGGCGGGCAGCGTCGGCGTCACCCCGGCGTCCGCTGACGCGTCCTGCGCGCGCGCACCCGGCGCGACCGCCAGCAGGCACGCGAGCGACACCGCGGCCAGCGACGCGACACCCGGCGCGATGCGTGCGCGCAGGCGGCGGAAGGCGATTTCCAGATCCCAGGCTTCCAGCCGCGTCCGCCGGTTGAGATAGAGGCCGAACCCGGCGCCCATCTGGAACGGCGCGATCAGGCCCAGCGCCAGCCACAGCCCGAGATTGGCGAGCCCCTGCACCCAGCGCGGCGGCTGCTCCGCGATCAGGGCCCACATCGCCCGGGCCGATTCGGACAGCAGTTCCGCCGGCACGAACAGCAGCAGCAAGGCCACTTGCGACCCGACCAGGGCCAGCACGAACAGATGGCCCATGCCGGTGAGCAGCAGCGTGTGCCCGCCGACGCCGTCCACCATCAGCCGCCGACGCTGCGCCAGCGCGGCGCCGGTGACGCCCTCCAGCAGCGCGACCGGCAACGACACCGCCCGCCACGGACTGAACCGGCGCCAGCCCACGTACGGCGACACCGCGCGCCAGCCCCAGCGCATCTGCGCCGCGAGTGTCTGGCCCAGCGTGGGCGCCGCGCCGAACACCGCGCGCGAGAGCACGAACAGCGGCACGCGATCGAACACCGGCAGCAGCCACCACAGCAGCAACGCCGCCCATCCCATGCGGTCCAGCCACCAGCCCAGCGCATTGAGCAGCACGAACACCGGCAGCGAGCACAGCAGCCAGGCGCGCCAGATCGTGCTGGCGTGCCGCCGCACCAGGGCATTGCCGAGCTCCATCGCTTCCCAGGCCGAGCGCGGGCGCAGCTCGACCTGCACGGTGTCAACCCGCATCGACGCGTCCCCGTCCGCCGCGCCACAACCACAGCAGCACCAGCAGCCACAGCGCGCCGCCGACACCGAACCGCAGCGCATCGGGCAGCGCGCCGGTCGACGACCAGAACGCCTCGACGAACGCCGCGAACACCAGCATCACCAGGATCCCGAGGCACAGCCGTCCCCCGTCGCGCCCGGCCCGCACCAGCGCGTCCACCCGACGCAGGCGGCCCGGTGCGACCAGCGCCAGGCCCAGCCGCAGGCCGCCGGCACCGGCGATGACGATCGCGGTGAGCTCGGGCGCCGAGTGGCCGACGACGAAGCGCCAGAACGGGCCGCCGTGGCCGATCGCCTGCAGATGACCGGCGATGACGCCGAAGAAGGTGCCGTTGAACAGCAGCACGAAGATCGTGCCGACGCCGGCGAGCAGCCCGCTGGCGAAGGTGCGGAAGCCGATGCTGACGTTGTTCCAGACGTAGTAGCCGAACATCTGCACGTCCGTCTGCCCGTCGCGCGCGAAAGCCTGCCCGGCGCGCGCCGGGTCGTACATCGCTTCCATTTCGGCCAGCTGCGCCGTCGACAGCACGCTGTAGGCCAGCTCCGGCCGGATCTGCACCAGCACGAACAGCAGCACCATCGGCAAGGCGAACAACGCCAGTGACGCCCACAGGCAGCCGCGCTGGGCGCGGACCAGACGTGGAAAGTCGGCGAGCAGGAACACCAGCGCGCCGCGCCACGGGGCCGGTGGCGGACGGTAGAGCAGATTGTGGCCGCGCTGCATCAGCGCCTGCAGCCGTTCGGTCACCTGCGGGCTGTAGCCGCGCCGGCGGGCGAGCGCGAGCTGCTGGCACAGCCGCCGGTACCGCGACGGCACGTCCTCGTCCGCCAGCCCGTCCCAGCTGCGCCGCGTGGCCCGGGCGCGGCGCGGGCTGGCCTCGCGCGCATCAAGCCAGCGCTCGAACGCGGCCCACTCCCCGGCGTGACGGTCGACGAACCGGTCCTGCCTCACGCGCGCCGCCCCAGCAACCCGTTGGCGATGCCGAGCAGACGCATCACGCCGCGCTCGCCGTGGGCGCCACTCACCGGCGCCACGATGTCGGCGAGCTCGCGCTGGCGGGCCTCACCGAGCAGATGGGCGCGCTCGGCGAACGCGATCACCGCGCGCTGCTCGTCGGCCTGCAACGGGATGGACGGCGCCAGCGGCGCGACCGCGATCGCCTGCAGCGTCACACGCTCGCGCGGCGCGTGGATCACAAGCGTGCCCGCGACCATGTCGCCCAGACGCCGGCTCCAGGGGTCGGCCAGGCTGGTGACGAGGCCGGCGCCGTAGGCCAGCGGCAGCATGTCGACCGTGCGCATCAGATTGCGTACGAAACTCGCCATCCAGCCGATCGGCGCGCCGTCGGCCGAGACCACCCGCAGCGACAGCGCGCGCTTGCCCGGTGTCTGGCCGCCGTAGAGCGCCTCGAACACCACCGGGTAGCCCCAGAAGATCACGAACAGCACCACCATGTAGACACCGGCGCCTACTTGCCCCAGCAGCCCGAGCAGGATCGACACCAGCAACAGCAGCGCGCCGCGGATCGCCAGGTCGATCAGCCAGGCCACGGCGCGCGGCACCGGCCCGGCCGCCGGCAGCCGCAGGGCCACGCCTTCGGGCGTGTGCACCTCGCGCACCGTGTCGAGCATCAGTCCGCGCGCTCCGCTGCGCGCCCTGCTCCCGTCCGCCTGTCGCCGCCTTCGCGCATGTCGTGCCGTCCCGTGCCCGCGTCAGCCGCCGAGTGCGGCCAGATACTCGTCCTTGAGACGCACATAATGCCCGGCGCTGTAGTGCAGGCCTTCGATCTGCGCCTCGGTGAGCCGGCGCACGCAGCGCGCCGGGCTGCCCACCCACAGCTCGCCCTCGCCGACCTCGCGTCCGGGCGGCACGACCGCGCCGGCGCCGATCATCGCGTGGCGGCGCACGACCACGCCGTCGAGCACGATCGCGCCCATGCCCACCAGCACCGCGTCCTCGATCGTGCACGCGTGCAGGATCGCCTTGTGGCCGATGGTGACGTCGGCGCCGACGATCGTCGCGAAGCCGCCGAGCTTCGCGTGCGGCCCGGCGTGGCTGACGTGGATCACGCTGCCGTCCTGCACGCTGGTGCGCGCGCCGATGCGCACGTGGTTGACGTCGCCTCGGATCACCGTCGCCGGCCACACCGAGACGTCGTCGCCGAGCACCACGTCGCCGATGACGGTCGCGGCGGGATCGACGTAGACGCGCGCGCCGAGCTGCGGCGCGGTCTCGCGATAAGGTCTGACATTCATCGCACCAGTATGCCCCGATGCGCCACGCGATTGGCCGCATCGCCGGCGGCATGGGCCGGGCGTGTCGACGCGGCGTGCGGGGCGGACTCTCTAGACTCCGGGCGATGAACGCCGATGCCGCCTCCACCCCGCTCGACACCCTGCGCCCGACGCTCGACACCCTGCGCGCCGCCTGGCAGGCCCGTCGCCCCGACGCCGCGCAACGCCGCGACGATCTCGCCCGCCTGCGCGATGCGCTGCGCCGGCGTCTCGACGAGATGGCCGACGCGATCGCCGCGGATTTCGGTCACCGCTCGCGCCAGGAATCGCTGATCGCCGACGGCATGACCGTGCTTACCGACATCGACCATCTGCGCCGCACGCTGCGCGGCTGGATGCGGCCGCGCCGCGTGGCGCCGGGCTGGAAGCTGTGGCCGGCGCGCGCGCAGCTGCGCCCCGTCCCGCTGGGCGTGGTCGGCGTGATCGCGCCGTGGAACTACCCGGTGAACCTTGCGCTGATTCCACTGGCGACCGCGATCGCGGCCGGCAATCACGTCTACCTCAAGCCCTCGGAACACACGCCGCGCACCAGCGCGTTTCTGGCCTCGCTGCTGGCCGAGGTCTTCCCGCCGGAGCGCGTGGCGGTGGCCCTGGGCGATGCCGATGTCGGCGCGGCCTTCGCCGGCCTGCCGTTCGACCATCTGGTGTTCACCGGCTCCACCTCGGTGGGCCGCAAGGTCATGGCCGCCGCCGCGCCCAACCTCACACCGCTGACGCTGGAGCTGGGCGGCAAGTCACCGGCGATCGTCTGCCCCGGCCATCCGCTCGATCGCGCGGCCGCGCGTCTGGTCACCGGCAAGCTGTTCAACGCCGGGCAGACCTGCATCGCGCCGGACTACGTCCTCGTCGATGCGGCGCGCCGCGACGCCCTGCTCGAAGCGCTGCGCTTCGAGGTCGCCGACCGCTACGCCGATGCGGCCGCCCGCGCCGCCGACTACAGCCACATCGTCAGCGATGCGCAGTTCCAGCGCCTGAGCGGCCTGCTCGACGATGCCCGCGAGCGCGGACTCACCGTGCTGCCGCTGCTCGACGTCGACGGCGCGCGTGCGTTTCCGCCCACGCTGGTCGTCGATCCCGGTGCCGATGCCGCGGTGATGGGCGAGGAGATCTTCGGCCCGATCCTGCCGGTGATCGCCTACCGCACGCTCGACAAGGCGATCGACTTCGTCAACGCGCGCGAGCGGCCGCTCGCGCTGTATCCCTTCGGCAGCCGGGCCCAGGTCGAAGCTATCCTGGCGAAGACCGTCGCAGGCGGGGTCACCGTCAACGACACCCTGCTGCACTTCGCCGCGAACCGGTTGCCGTTCGGCGGCGTCGGCGCCAGCGGCATGGGCGCGTATCACGGGCGCGCCGGCTTCGATGCGATGACCAAGGCGCTGCCGGTGCTGTGGCAGCCGCGCATCGCGGTCACCGACTGGCTGAGTCCGCCCTATGCGCGCATCGCCGCGCTGATCGATCGCATGGTGCGCTGAGCTCCGCGCTCAGCGCGCCGGCGCGCGCTGCAGCAGGCCCTGCGCGGACCGGCGTGCCGCGTCGCGCAGCTGCGGCAGGTCCGCCTCGACGAGCGCACCGTGGTGTTTCACCACCACGCCGTCGACGACGACCGTACGCACGTCGGCGGGCGACGCCGAATACACCAGCAGCGCGGCCGGATCGCCGCCGCCGAAGCCGGCCATCTGCAACGTATCCGCCGCGATCACCTGCAGGTCGGCGCGCTTGCCGGGAGTCAGGGTGCCGGTGACATCGCCCAGGCCCAGCGCATCCGCGCCGCGGCGGGTCGCCAGCTCGAGCAGCGCACGCGGATCGACCACGGTCTCGTCGCGCGCCTCGCCGCTCCAGGTCAGCGCGGCGAGACGCAGGGTCGCGAACATGTCGCCGCGGCCGGCCAGCGCATTGCCGTCGATGCCGAGGCCCTGCCGGTGCACGGCGGCGAAATGATCGATGCGGGTCGGGCCGTAGCACACGCGGTGCTCGCTGATCGGCGTGAGCGACAGCGCGCCGCCCGCCTTCTCCAGTGCCTGCAGCTGCGTCGCCGTCGCATCGGTGGCGTGGACGAGGCTGAGATCCGGCGACAGCAGATTCCGCGCGATCAGCGCGTCGAAGATCGGGCCCGGCTCGACACTGACATGCACCTGCACCGGCAGGCCGAGCGCGCGGGCGGTGTCGCGCTCGTGCATGCGCATCGCCCAGTTGGCCTCGTCACTGCGGTCGCGGGGCAGGCGCCAGGCCAGGCCCAGCTGCACGCGCGCGTCCTCGTCGCGCGTGGCCGCGAGTTGCGTCAGGTGGGCGACGTCGATGGGGTGCCGGGTGCTCTTGTCCGGCCCGCCGTAGAACAGCACCGCGCGGATGCCGGCCGCGTCCAGCGCCTGCAGGCCGGCCTCGCCGTGCGCGGGCGTGCGCACGTTGTCGAAGAAATCGCCGGTCGTGGTGATGCCGCCGTCGAGCAGTTCGAGCGCGCCGACGTGCATCGCGATGCGCACGTCGTCCGGCGTCATCGACGGGGCCAGGCGCTCGGCGGTGTCGAAGTACTCGCCGTCGGCATTGCGGAACTGGCCGCGCATCGTCGTCGTGTAGAGATGCGAATGCGTGTCCACGAAGCCGGGCAGCACGTAGGCGCCCTCGGCATCGATCACGCGCGCGTCGTCGGCGTCGAGATCAGGGCCGACGGCGACGATACGGCCGCCACGCACCAGCACGTCGGCGCGCGCCAGATCGCCGGTGCCGGGGTCCATCGTCAGCACGTGGCCGTTGCGGATCAGCAGCGCGCCGTCGTCGGCAGACGCTGGTGCAGCGGGCAGGCCGAGCGCCAGCAGCGTGGCGACCAGCGGCATCGTCGGGAATCGCATCGGGCGGCGCTCGGTGGGCGTGGAGGCGCAGCGTCGCGCAGCGCCCGTGCACGGAATGCCGAGGCCGGCACCCGGCCCGTATCGCGCGCGTACAATCGCCGGCCACACCGGAACGCGAACGGCGCCGATGAAGATCGCCAGCTGGAACGTCAATTCGCTCAACGTGCGCCTGCCGCATCTCCAGCAATGGTTGCGCGACGCGCAGCCGGATGTGGTCGGCATCCAGGAGACGAAGCTCGAGGACGCGAAATTTCCGGATTCGGCACTCGCCGCGCTCGGCTACCGCAGCGTGTTCGCGGGGCAGAAGACCTACAACGGCGTCGCCCTGCTCGCGAAGGACCGCGCGCTCGACGACGTGCAGATCGGCATTCCCGGTTTCGAGGACGAACAGAAGCGCGTCATCGCCGCCACCGTCGACGGCGTGCGCGTGATCAACCTCTACGTCGTCAACGGCCAGGACGTGGGCACCGAGAAGTACGCCTACAAACTGCGCTGGCTGGAAGCGGTACACGCCTGGATCGCGCGCGAGCGCGAGGCGCATCCGGAACTGGTGGTGCTGGGCGATTTCAACATCGCGCCGGACGATCGCGACGTCCACGACCCGGCCATCTGGAACGACGGCCACATCCTGACCTCCGCCGCCGAGCGTCTGGCCTTGCAGCGCCTGCTGGATCTCGGCCTGCACGACGCCTTCCGCCTGCACACCGACGACGGCGGCATCTTCAGCTGGTGGGACTACCGCCAGGCCGGCTTCCGCCGCGACCTCGGCCTGCGCATCGATCTGACCCTGGTGTCCGATGCCCTGCGCGAACGCGCGGTGGCGTCCGGCATCGACCGCGAACCGCGCACCTGGGAACGCCCCAGCGACCACGCGCCGGCCTGGGTGCAGCTGCAGCGCAGCTGAGGCGCGGTGCCTTGCCGATCGCTCCTTGTAGGAGCGGCCTCGACCGCGATCCCGGGATGCTGGGATTCGCTGACATCCGACAGCCCCAGCGATCGCGCGCAAGCGCGCTTGTGTCTGAGCGAATCCGTAGTCTTGAAGCGGAGAGCGATGTGCGGCACGCCGATGGCGCGCAGTGTTCGAGCACGTGTAGGAGCGGCCTCGGCCGCGATCCCGGGATGACGGAATTCGCTGACGTCCGTTAAGTCCCAGGGTCGCGCGCCAGCGCGCGTCGACAAAAGCGCCGCGTCAGCGGCGGAACAGGTTGACGATCGCCAGCAGGATCACCGCACCGATGAAGGCGGTGACGAGAAAGCCGAACCAGCCGCCGCCGACACTCAGACCGATCATCGGCAGCAGCCAGCCGCCGATGAAACCACCGACGATGCCCACGACGATGTTCAGCAGGATTCCCTGCCGGTGCGCGGTGCGCATCAGCAGACTGGCGAGCCAGCCGGCGATGCCGCCGACGACCAGGTACACGATCCACTGCCCGAGCGAGGACGGTTCCATCTTCGATTCCTCCGAGTGTTGAGCACGATACGACTGCGCGGCGCATGATCCGGACGCGCCGTGCATGCGGTGTCGACCGTTCAGTCCGCCGGATCGGCCAGCAGCGCGTCCAGCGCGGCCCGCGGCAGCTTGCCGGTTTCGTTGCGCGGCAGCGCGTCCACCCGGCGCAGGCGCCGGGGCAGGAACACCGGATCGACCGATGCGCGCAGGGCGTCGAGCAGGGCGCCATCGTCGAGTACGTCGTCGGCCACCACCGCGGCCGCGATGCGACGTACGCCCTGGGCATCGGGCGTGGCGAGCTGGCAGACCACACCGTCGCGCACGCCGTCGATCGCGAGCAGCCGCCGGGTCAGATCGGCCAGCGACGCGCGCTTGCCGGCGATCTCGATCATGTCGGCCTGGCGGCCGCGCAGCACGAAACGGCCGTCGGCCTCCACTTCCACCAGATCGGCCAGCATCCGCGGCTCGGGCAGATGCGGCGCGCTGACCAGGGTGCCGTCGGGCACCGGCTGCAGGCGCACACCGGCGAAAGGCGTCCAGGCGACATCGCGCGCGGTGCGGCGGCGGGCGACGATGCAGGTTTCGGTCGAGCCGAACAACTCGCGCACCTCGCAGCCGAAGCGGCGCTCGGCCTCGGCGGCCAGCGCCTGCGGCAGCGGCGCGGTGGCGGTGGCGATCGCGGCCAGCGGCGGCAATGTCACCTCCGATTCGACCAGCGTGCGCAGATGCACCGGCGTGGTCACCAGCAGCGGTGGCCGCGGCGCATCACGCAGCGCGGCGGCGATGTCGCCGGGAAAGAACGGACGCGCGCCGTGCACGGCCACATCGCCGAGCATCGGCAGCAGCACCGACATCTCCATGCCGTACATGTGCTGCGGCGGCACGGTCGCGATCACCGGCAATGTGGCATCGCCGTGCAGGTCGGCCAGCGCGGCGAGATTCTGCAGCGTGCTCGCGTGGAAGCCGCCCCAGGTCTTGGGATTGGCGCCGGGCACACCGGTGCTGCCGGAGGTGAAGCCGATCGCGACCAGCGCGGCGGCATCGAGCATCGGCGCGTCGCCGGCGAGTGCCGGCAGCCCATCGGGCAGGCGCACGTAATGCGGCGGCGTGGGATCGTGGGCGGCATCGCGCATGCCGTCGCAGCCGCAGTGATCGCGGTCGCCGATGCAGTAGCTCTGCGGATGCTGCGCGCGCACGTCGTCGATCGCGCCGCGCGTGCGCGCCGGCGGCAGCAGCGTGGTCTGGCCGCGCAGCGCCACCGCGCAGAACGCCACCAGGAAGCGGTAGCGGTCCTCGCACAGGTTCAGCGCGAACGGCGCATCGGGCAGCAGCGCAGCCACACCGCGCACATGGGCGAGAAATGTCGCCCGTGTGATCGACCCGTCCGGACCGAACGCGATCACCGCATCGCCGTCCCCGCGCACCATCGGCAAACGCCCCGACGCATCCGCCGGCGAGGCCGCGATGCCCTGTTCCCAAACCACTGCCGACATCCGGTTCCTGCTCCTGCCTGAAAGCTGCGCCGCACCGGTCGGCGCGAATATGACGTTTTAGCTTACGCTGGACGCCCTGTGGCATGCCAAGTGCGATGTTCAGCGAAGACAGCAGTCTGCGTACCGGCCCGGTGCGCTGCGCCTGGCGCGACTACCACCGCGGCCAGGCGGCCGAGGCGCTCGTGCGCCCCTGGCTGGCCCTCGAACTCGACCGTCCCGACACCGCGCTGGACCTGACGCGCGATGCGCGCGGCCGCCCGGCGCTGCGGATCGACGGTCATCCGGCCGGCCCCGACGTCAACTGGAGCCACAGCGGTGCGTTGCTGCTGGTCGCACTGGGCGATGGCGTGCGCGTCGGTGTCGATGTCGAATGGCTGCGTCCCCGGCCACAGGCGATGGCGCTCGCCCAGCGCTTCTTCGCCCCCGGCGAGGCCGCCGCGCTGGCGCGGATGGCGCCAGCGGCCGCGGAAGCCGCGTTCGTGCAGCTGTGGTGCGCCAAGGAGGCCGTGCTCAAGGCCCACGGCCACGGCCTGTCATTCGGGCTGGACCGGCTGGAATTCGCCGTGCAGGACGACCGCTGGGTGCTGACGGCCTGCGATCCCGCCCTCGGCGCGCCGGCCGACTGGACCCTGCACGCGTTCTCGCCCCGTCCGGACTATCTGGCGACGCTGGCCTGGCGTGCCTTCAGGCCCTAGGCGTGCGAGCGCGTTTTGCGAGTGACGCCCCATCGCGCGCGAACGCACTCCTACAATGTGCGGATGGACATTTCCGACGATCCCGCGCTGCGCGCCGACCTCGACGCCGGCCTGCGCACGTTGCAGCTCGCCCCCGATCTCGCGGCGCCGCTGCTCGCCTACCTCGATCTGCTGGCGCGCTGGAACCGCACCTACAACCTCACCGCGATCCGCGACCCGCGCGAGATGGTCACCCGCCATCTGCTCGATTCGCTGGCGATGGTGCCGCACGTCGCCGAACTGCCAACGCTGGCCGATCTGGGCACCGGCCCCGGCCTGCCGGGCATTCCGCTGGCGATCGCGCTGCCGGCGCTGCAGGTCACGCTGGTGGAGTCCAACGGCAAGAAGGCGCGCTTCCTGCGCGAGGCCGTGCGTACGCTCAAGCTGGCCAATGCCGAGGTCGCCGAATCGCGCATCGAGGCCGTCGACCGGCCCGGCGCCTTCGCCGCGATCACCGCCCGGGCGCTGGCCACGCTGCCCGACATCCTCGCCGCCGGCGGCCACCTGCCCGCGACCGACGGCCGGCTGCTGGCGATGAAGGGCGTGCGCCCCGATGACGAGATCGCCGCGCTGCCGCCGGGCTGGGCGGTGCGCGACATCCACCCCTTGCGGGTACCCGGCCTGGACGCCGAGCGCCATCTGGTGGTGGTGGGACGCACGCCGCCGCAGGGGGCATAATCCCCGGTCCGGCCGTCTCACGGCGTCCGGCTCCCTTCCTCGGAACTCCGGAGCCCATGGCCCGAATCATCGCCATCGCCAACCAGAAGGGCGGCGTCGGAAAGACGACGACGGCCGTGAACCTGGCCGCGGCGCTCGCGCGCACGCCGCTGCGCGTGCTGCTGGTCGACCTCGACTCCCAGGGCAACGCGACCATGGGCTGCGGCATCGACAAGAGCATCGTGCCGGTGTCCACCTGCGACGTGCTGCTGGGCGAAGTCGAAGCCGGCGACGCGATCGTGCAGACCGAGGAAGAGGTCGACCTGATTCCGGGCAACACCGATCTCACGGCCGCCGAACTCGAGCTGATGGACGCCGACGGCCGCGAGCAGCGCCTCAAGCGCGCGCTCGAACCGCTGCGCCCGCGCTACGACTTCATCCTCATCGACTGCCCGCCGGCACTGTCGCTGCTCACGCTCAACGCGCTGACCGCGGCCGACTCGGTGCTGGTGCCGATGCAGTGCGAGTACTACGCGCTCGAAGGCCTGAGCGCGCTGCTGCAGACCATCGACGCGATCAAGCAGAGCCTCAATCCGCAGCTCGAAGTCGAAGGCGTGCTGCGCACGATGTTCGACGTGCGCAACAACCTCGCCAACGCGGTGTCGGCCGAGCTCACCAGCCACTTCGGCGACAAGGTGTTCCGCACCATCGTGCCGCGCAACGTGCGCGTGGCCGAAGCGCCCAGCCATGGCCAGAGCATCGTCGGCTACGACCGCGCCTCGCGCGGCGCCGTCGCCTATCTCGGCCTCGCCGGCGAGATCGTCCGCCGCCAGCACGAACGTGACCGCACGGCCCAGGCCGCGCCGGCAACCACCGGAACGGAGACCCCGGCATGACCACGCCCAAGACGCCCGCGAAGGCGCCGGCCAAGAAGCGTGGCCTCGGCCGCGGCCTCGAAGCCCTGCTCGGCCCCAAGGCCGCCGCCGAGGCGCCGCCGAGCCTGGAAGCCACCGAAGCCGATACGCTGCGCACGCTGCCGGTGGACGCGCTGACCGCCGGCAAGTACCAGCCGCGCAAGCACTGGGACGCCGACAAGCTCACCGAGCTGGCCGAATCGATCAAGGCCCAAGGCGTGATCCAGCCGATCGTCGTACGCGAACGGCCGGACCGCACCTACGAGATCATCGCAGGCGAGCGCCGCTGGCGCGCGTCGAAGCAGGCCGGCCTGGCCGACGTGCCGGTGGTCGTGCGCAACGTCGAGGACCGCACGGTCGTCGCGATGGCGCTGATCGAGAACATCCAGCGCGAGGATCTCAACCCGCTGGAAGAAGCGCAGGCGCTGCAGCGCCTGATCGACGAATTCGACCTCACCCATGCCCAGGCCGCCGAAGCCGTGGGCCGCTCGCGCGCGGCGGTGTCGAATCTGCTGCGCCTGCTGGAACTGCCGCCGGCGATCCGCGTGCTGGTGGAGTCGAAGCAGCTGGAGATGGGCCACGCCCGCGCCCTGCTGACCCTGTCGCCCGACCTCGCCAGCAAGCTCGCCGCCGATGCGGTCGAACACGGCTGGTCGGTGCGCGAGGTCGAACACCGCGCCCAGCAGTTCGCCGCCGGCCGCGTGCCGGGCAGCGACACGCGCACCGTCGCACGCAACAAGGCCCGGCCGCAGGCCGACATCGTCTCGCTGGAGAACGAACTGTCGGAGACCCTCGGCACGCGCGTGTCGATCGCCAACGGCCGCGGCAACAAGGGTCGGCTGGTGATCCATTACGGCAATCTCGAAGCGCTGGACGGCGTGCTCGACCGGCTGCGCGCCGCGCGCGACTGATCCGGGTGACGCCACCGCGTCACGGGTGGCGATCGGAGGCCGTCGACGGCGTAGGACGGCACGCGGCTCAGAGGTGCGAGCACGCAGAGCCTGAAGACCTCGCGCCGGACATCGCCGCGCCCGCTCTGCACCTGAACATCGTGCGCGGGGCACCCGACACCTAGGGTCGATCCGGATGCCCCGTCGACGGCGCCCACCTTAGTCTCGGAGCCTCCCTGCTCGCACCACGGTGGCTCCCATGACCGATCCCGCCCTGCTCGGCCCGCTCGCGTCCCCCGCCCGGTTCCCCACCTCGCCCGCCGCGCCGTTCGACGTGGCGGCGGCACGCACCGACGCGCAGATCGAAGACACTGCGCGTTCCATCCTCGACACCGGCGACCGCTGGCTGATCGCGGACGACTACGACGCACGCGCGGTGCATTTCGCCGAGGAGATGGCCGGCCTCGCCCCCACCGACCAGGCCCGCCTGGTGCAGGAGGTGCTGAGGCAGGATCCCGGTGCGCTCGGCTCGTGGATGAAGCTCGACATCGTCGACCGCATGCAGGCCGAAGGCCGCATCTCGCAGGACGGCTACGAGGCGATCGCCAGCGGCTTCGTCGAGGCCTTCAACGCCGGCACGCTGGACCAGGCGCAGGCCGAGCAGTTCCTGCAGATCGGATCGCTGATCGATCGCGCGCCCGGCATCGCCGACCAGCCCTTCACCCGGATGCAGGATTTCCTGGCCGCAGCCGGCAGCACCGACGGCGCCGAGCGGTTCCGTGAGGATTTCGCCGAAGCGCTGCTGACGCGCGCGCTGTCCGACAACGCCGCCTGGGCCGTGCACGCGCCGGGGCTGGCGATGCAGATCGCGGCCGGCTCGAATGATCCGGACATGCCCGCCAACGTCTTCAACGATGTGCTCGAGGCCAACGGCGGCGGGGACGCCACGCGCGACACGCTGCTGGCGGCGATCGGCGAATCCACGATCGGATTCCGCAACAGCCAGGGCGTGGTGGACGCGGTGAATCCGCTGGCGACACTGATCGACTCGGTCGCCGCGCAGCCAGATACCACGCAGTGGAACGACATCGCCGTCGGCATTGCGCGTTACGCCGAATCCGGCAGCGACGACGTCCTGTTCGATTTCTACAATGACGACAAGCCCTTTGCCGACACCGCGAGCGCGCTCAGCGGGCTGCTGGCCAGTGACCACGGCGATGCGATGCTGACTGCGCTGGCGAGCTGGGAATCGCGGTCCGTGGCGCAGGGCAACGAGCATGCCCAGCAGTTCGGCGCCAATGCGATCCAGCTCGGCAACCTGATGCGCATCACCGCCTTGAACCCCGACAACCCCGACGCGCAGCAGGCGATGGACAGCATCCAGGCCTGGACCCAGGTGCGGAAGGACTATCTCAACGGCGTGGAGGGGTCCTATCCCGAAGGCCTTGATGTCTCCACCGCCCGCCAGCAATTGGGCATCCTGGGCGGCGCCGCGTTCGATGCGGTGCAGCAGATGAAGATCGACCAGGACAACCGTGCAGCGGCGACCGAGGCGCTGGTCGGCTTCATCGTCGACATCGGTCTCGCCGCCGTGCCCGGTGGCGGCAAGATCAGCAGCCTGGTGGCCGGCGACCTCAAGAGCGCGTTTGGCAACAATCCGGCCGTCGATCGCCTGATCGACCAGGCGCTGTCGGGCGGCGATACGCTCAGCGCATCCGCGGTCGACCAGCTCAAGTCCGACATCGCCGGCGCGCTCGACGATCAGCAGGCCGATCTGGCCCAGCTGCGCACCGATGCCAGCCACTTCGTCACCGACGCTGTGATCAGCGGCCTGTCCGGTGGCACCCAGGCCGACGGCGGCCAGTCGCATCGCGACATCGTCGAGGGCCACATCCAGAACGTGCAGGACGACATCCGCGACAACCGCAGCTGAGTTCCGACCGCAGCGCCCGCTCTGGCCTGACGGCTGGGGCGGGCGTGTTCGCATCTGGTGCCTCGTGTAGCGCCACGCTGCGGCTTGAATCACGCTGCGGCGGGATCGGACGACCTCCCCGAACACCGTGCGCGGACGCCGTGGCGGCATCGGCGGCGCGCAGCTGGATACCGTGCGACCTCCGCGCTGCACCGTCGAGCCACCGCGTACGGGGGCTTGCACCGCACGCCCGCTGCGATGCACGCGCGGCTCACTGGGTCGCCCGTGTTTACCGGGGCGGGCTCAACGCCCGCCACCGCCACCACCCCCGCCGCCACCGCCCGAAAATCCGCCTCCCCCGCCGCCGAACGAACTGCCCGAGGCACTGCCCGGTGGTGCAGACGAGGACGCGATCTGCGCGGCCAAGCCGCTGCCGATCGCCTTGCTGAAGCCGGCGATATCACCCGGCCCGGCCCCACCGCCGCGGCCGCTCGCGTGATACCAGGCCATCGACGCCGTGGCCGCGGCGACCGCCGCGCTGCCGACGGCTGCGGTGAACTTCTTCGTCCACGCGTCTTCCACGTCCAGCGCCACCGCATACGGCAACAGCGTCTCGAAGCGACCGGCGTCCAGCGCGGGTTCCGGTTCGCCCGGGCCCTGCAGACGCTGCAGGTCCTGCCTGTCGGCGACGGTGAGATAGCGGCGGAACCCCTCGATGCGGTCGCGCATCGCGCGGCCTGCCGGGGTCACCGCCGGCAGCAGAAATCCGAATGCGAAGAACGTCACCAGCATTGCGCCGAACACCGGCACCGCGAGCGCGAGGCCGGTGCCGGTGCGGATGCCGAACAGCACCGCCGCGCACAGCGACACGCCCGCGATCAGCGCCATCAGCGCGATGCTCCCGCCGTTGTGCCGGTACAGGCCTTCCCGGAATCGCGTGCCCATCGCCTGCTTGATCCGGCGCTGGTGGCCCGAGAGGATGGTCTGCATGCGGCCGGCATTGGTGTTCTTGAACGCCAGCGTCTCGCCGCTCTTGAACAAGTCCGCCAGCAGCGCCTGCTGGCCGGCATCGACCGCGCCGTCGCCGCGGGCGCGGGTGATGCGCCAGTCCTCGCCGAGCAGCTTGCCGTCGCGATGGATGCTCAGGTGGCCGGCAACCGCCAGCGCCAGCACGTCGGCCGAAAACGCGCGGGTGTCCACGTGATTCTTCTCGATGTAGCGCAGCGTGGCCGGCGACAGCGCGTCGGGCGGATCGTAGGTGACGACGATCGGGCCGGGTTTCGGATCGCGCCCCACCTTGCGCCAGCGCAGCAGGCCGAAGACCAGCATCGCGATCCACCCGGCCAGCGCGATCAACGCCGCGCGATTGTCGCCGAGCAGCCACGCCAGCCGCTGCTGCCGCGTCGGCTCGGGCACCAGGCCCTTGGGAAACGCCAGCGTCGTGGTCAGGCCTTCGCCGGGCTGCAAGGGCGCGGTCAGCGTCCAGCGCGCCTGCCCGGGCGCGGTGATCGCGGCCTCGCAGGCCTGCGCCCGCGAGCCTTGGGCGCCGGTCCAGCATTCGGCCAGCAGCGCGGTCGCGGGCACCGGCTGCGGCAATTGCAGCGTCGCGCTGCCGGTCTCGATGGGGAAGTCCCAGCCGGTGCCGATCGCATTCCAGTACAGCTCGTCGTGCGTCTCGAAGAAACCCACCTGGCGCGTGGTGCGGTAGCGCAGCGTGTAGGTGAACTCGGCCGGCACCGGCAGCAGATCGTCGTTGCCGGTGTTGATGCGCACGCCGTTGGACAGCCGCTCGGTGAAGTACGGCTCCGGCCGGCCGTCACGCTGCAGATCGAGCATCTCGAACTGCACCGTGATGCGGTTGCCGTGCCGGTCGCGGTAACGCGTGGGAAACGTGCGGTAGACGCCGCGGCGGATGTTCGTGCCTTCGGCGCGCACGCGGATGCGCTCGGTCACCTCCAGGCCGCCGTCGGCATCGAGGCGCAGATCGCTGTCGTAGGACAGGATGCGCTCCTGCGCCATCAGTGGCGCCGCGCACAGCAGCAGGAGTGACAGCAGCATCCGGATCGTCGACACACGCATCTCCAGCAGGCGTCGCCGGAACGGTCGGGCGACGGTCACATCGGATGCTAACCCGACGTCATCGAAGCCATCAGACGCGCGATGCCCGCGCGCCATGCCAGTGTGGTGGCTGCGCGACCAGCTTCGCGCGGTACGCTCGCATTCGATCAAGGACGGTCCATGACGTTTCGCCACATCCTCGACACCATCGGCCAGGCAGCGCTCGACGCGCTGTTTCCGCAGCGCCGCGCACTGCGCGCCCTGCGTGCGAAATGGGGTGCGCCGGGCGAGCGCGAAGCTGTTGCGGCATCGCAATACTTCACCCTGACGCGCGGCGCCGCCCCCGACGACGTGGTGGACGACCAGACCTGGACGGATCTGGAATGTCCGCGGCTGTTCGCCGATCTCGATGCCACCGAAACCCCGCTCGGCAGCCAGTACCTGTATCGACAGCTGCGCACCTGGGGCGCTGCGCCGGACGCGGTGGCCGCGCACTACGCCAGCTGCCGCACGCTGCAGCGCGAGGCCGCGCTGCGCGAGACGATCCAGCTGCGCCTGGCGCCTCTGGACACGCTGGGCGCGGCGCAGATCGCGGGTTTCGTCTTCGGCCCGCCGCCCGGGATCGCGCGGCTGCACCGGTGGCTGCCGGCGTGGAGCCTGGCGTGCGTGGCCCTGCTCGTCGCCGTCATCGTGCTCGCATGGCCGATCTGGATCGTCCCGCTTGCAGTGGGCGTCAATCTCGGTCTGATCCTGCGTTACTCGGCGCCGCTGTTCCGCGACATCGAACAGCTCAAGGGCTGCCACCGCATGCTCCGCACCGCTGATGCGCTCGCCGCACTCCGGAAGACGGGCGCGGAACTGCCACAACTCGCGCGCCTCGCCGCCGAGGCGCCGCTGCGGCGCAAGGTGCACCGCGCGCTCGGCTGGATCTCGATCCTCTACTCGCCCTGGGTGCAGAGCATCGCGGTGTGGTTGAACCTGCTGTTCCTGGTGGAGCTGTCCGCCCATGCGCGCACCGTGTCGCGCTTCGACCGCGTGCGCGCGGAGCTGGCCTGCATCTTCGACAGCGTGGGCGCGCTGGACGCCGCCATCGCCGTGGCCTCGTATCTGCAGCGTCGACCGGCGCATTGCGAGCCCGTGATCGCGGACGGCGCGCTGCTGGATCTCGTCGATGCCACCCATCCACTGGTCGCCCGCCCCGTTCCCAACAGCCTCCGGCTCGACGGCCGCTCGGCCCTGATCACCGGCTCCAACATGGCCGGCAAGACCACCTTCATCAAACTGGTCGGCATCAACCTCGTCCTCGCCCGCACCCTGGGGTTCTGCTTCGCACGCGCCGCCACGCTGCCCGACACCCGCGTCATGGCGGTGATCCGCGGCGAGCACTCGGTCGAATCCGGCAAGAGCCACTATTTCGCCGAAATGACCGCCATCCGCAGCTTCATCGACCGCGCGCAGCGCGGCAGCTGCCGGCTGTTCCTGATCGACGAACTGTTCAACGGCACCAACACCGTCGAACGCCTGGCCGCCGGCCGCGCGGTGCTCGAACGCCTCGGCCGCCATGCCCAGGTGCTGGTGACCACGCACGACGTCGAACTGCAGGACGACATCGCAGGCCCCTATGACCTGTACTACTTCCAGGAAGACCCGGACGTCGACGGCTGGTTCGACTATCGCCTGCGCGCCGGTCGCACCGAACGGCGCAATGCGATCCAGCTGATGGCGCGGAACGGGTTTCCCCGCGATCTCGTCACGGATGCATTGACGTATGCGCGGTTCTACGCCGGCACACGCCACTCGCCTGCGTGCGCGGAGATTCCCGAGTGATCGACTCGTTCCATCGTGATGAGAAGTGAAGCCGGCGCGTTATCCATCCGATCGCGCCGCCACTCAGGGGACGGTCACCCCGAACCTGCCGGGGACACATCGAACGCGCCGTGGCGCTACTCCAGTCCAGCCGCGGACCTCGCTGTCAGCGCGTCGAGCTCGGCAAACAGCACTGGATGCGGGGCGACGAAATTGAAGCAGGACTTCCCCTGCATGCGCCCGCGCAATCCCTCGCTGAGCCCCGACAGAAGCGCCGGATGCTCGTAGACCGGCATCAGGTGAAAGCTGACGTAGGACTTCTTCGTCTGCACGGCCCCGAAGAACGCCGGCTTCGTGCCGGGTTTCGGTGAAAGTCCCTCGATATAAAGGTTGCCCGGCTCGTCGACCTTGAGCCACATACCGGCCGTGTGCTTGCGCAAGATACTGGACAACGAAGCAAAGACTGACTCGGCGTCTTTCATGACGATCTCCGCGCCTCGCCGGGATGCGAAGTGAACCTGGCACAGTTCCCGTTGGGCACAATTCCCGTTGCTTCCTCATCTCGCATTCCAACTTGGAGGTCGATGCAGCCGAGGAGCAAGTGGACCTGACACCGTTAGCCCCGAAGAGAGCCTGACTAACAAGGTGGCGCCATCGCATGACACGGCTGATCCCCGTGCATGGGCCAAACCGATGAATGAGAGAGGCCTTCGGGTGCGGTGTTTACCCTGGTCCGGATCGCAACGCCGATCCAACAAGACCGATTACGGACATGCAGTCTGGCAACGCCTGAATCACCGAATCACTCTGGCGAGTGGTCCTGCAGCAAGATCGAAAAAGCCGGCAACAGCAAATGCCTGACGCTCAAGGCGCGGAGATCATGCACTCGGGGTTGACCGGAAGCTCCTTACGGAATTGTTAGGCACCGGACGGGAGGACTCGGGCATGACGAACCTCATAAACAAACTCTGGTGCATTGGCATACTGTAGAGCCCTGTCCCATAGCGGGTTTGTCCGGTCGTTAAGGTTGTCCGCGAGAGCCTTGATCTCTGGCGGTGCGTCGTCTCGGAAAAAGCCCTTGTTGCCTGAATTTTTGTCGTAGCTAACGCCCTTGATCTCGAACTTTATGGGCGCGACATGTTTTGTCTTTTGCTGCTCAATATCAGTATGGGCCGTTTCCCAAGTTATGGCGCGTGTCATCAGGTAGTAGCCACGCTCATCAAATTTGCCATTGATCGTGTAGTCGGATCTCGGCGGGTACTTTGGGTGAATTTTTCTCTTGAACAAGCCGCCAACTACGAATTTAAAGTGCATATTGTCGGGCGACATTTCGTAGCGACGGCAGCTGACGACATCAACCCAGTGGCCTTTCGCTTGCGCGAGGTGCTTTTTTACGAGGAGAACGGCGAACGCTTCTTCCGTGCTTGCGTACTCGCGGTATCTCTTGATTAGTCTTTCATGCATCGATCAGTTGCCTGGAGAATGATTCCGGTGCCTAACAAATATTGAATTGCTCATGTCCTAGCTGCACCTCAGTTGCAAATCAAGTTCTGTCCGACCATCTGGCACCTTTTGCCGTCAGAACAGAGAATGCTCTGCCCTACGACCTGGCAGCTTGCGCCATTTGATCCCAGCCAAGTATTGCCGACTTGGCGGTATGTGGTGATTCCGGAGCCCGGGGGTGATATAGGCTGAACTTGTGGCGGCGTCCAAGATTGGCTCTGTTGCTGTATTTGGTTTCCCGCATTCTGAAACGTTTGACCTACCTGCTGAATGCTCTGGTTGAGCTGTTGCATCTGTACCTGCTGTTGAGCCATCTGAATCTGATACATCTGCATTTGCTGATAGGTCATTGCGTCTCTGTACCCAGAGTCGGCGCCACTTTTGTCCACGCACATGATTCGAGTGTTTGACAGGGGGCGCATGCGAACGCAGCTCGGATCGCCTGCCATGTAGTAGTTGCCGTTGTAGAAATTTGGCATTGCAGTGCTCGCGCATCCTGAAATGACCAATGCCGAAAGTGCGATAAGAACGTGCTTCATAAATTCCCCTGTACTGCTTCAGATTCCCTGTCAGGTTGCGAAGGTCTTCCCTTGCCGCCTAACACCTGAGTTAAGCCGCGCCGCGAAGCGGCGTCGGCTTGGACGAATTGTTAGCCACCGCTCCGATTGACCGTGAGCACAAGACCGATTTCGCCGACCTTGATGCTCGCGGGCACGCCGGGCGCAACGACAAAGGTTGGTGAGATTGCGCCATGCGCGGAGTCCACCGCCGCTACGACTTCGATCTTGTTGGCAGCCAGCTCCCTTACGGTCAGGGCCAGCTTGTAGCCATTCGAGCCTGAAACTTCCATCGATGCAGCTTCGCCGGCGCGGACCACAGCCGAGGGTTCCGCAAAGACTTTGTCTTGATGCGAAAGCTTGGCAGACACCGCATAGGCGTCGGCAGCATAGGCCGCGAAAGATCCTGCAGACAACGCAAGAAATGCGACTGCGGCAGACATGGTTCGAGCGATCATGATCTCTCCTGTGGTGGCTAACAACAAGTAGCGCTCAAAAAGCGCGATATGCACCGATGGTCCACAAGGCCAACCTCGGCGTCAATGACGAATAAATGCCCGCCGGTCAAGCGTTTGCATACCAGCTGCTCCGATCCGAGCCGGCCGCGCCCGCTTTGCATATCAAACAATCTGAGCGGTTTGCCAGCAGGCGGCTCGAAAAGTGCGATATGCACACCGGCCACGCCGGCCGCGAGCAGAGGCGGCGTCGAAGGAGACGGATGAACCTGTGCCCCTCGCTCGGTACGCGCTCCGGCAGCACGCAGCGGCGGGCCCGCCCGGCACTGTAAAATCGCCGTCTTTTGCGCGCCGCCCCCTTGAATTTCCCGCCCCGCCCCGCCGTCCACGGCCCGACCTTCATCCGGCTGCTGGCCCGCCTGACCGACGACACGCTGCCGCAAGGCGGTCCGGCGCCGGCCGAGCGCCTGAGCCAGTGGCTCGACTGGACGCGGGCGGTGGTGCTGTCGAAGGCGCTCGACGCAAAGCCGGTCGAGGTTGAACACGGCACGCAAGTCCTTGATCGCGATGACGCGGCCGTCTGCGCGAAGGCGCGGACGACGTTGCTGGCCGCGATCAGCGGCGCGCCGGAGCTGGCGGTCCCGCAGCCGCAGGCGGCCGGCTCGTCGGACGATGCCGAAGCGCTGCCGCCGGCGCCGGTGGAGTTCGCGCCGTTCCGCCAGCGGCATCTGGCCCTGCAGCGCTCGATGCTGATCGCGACGGGCCGGTTGCGCGGCGATCTGCGCGAGCGGCTGGCGCAGCGTTCACCCGAAATGGCGCGGCTGGCCGAGCTGGACGCGGTGATGGAGGGGGCACTGAGCCCACGCGAGCACGCACTGCTCGGCGCGGTGCCCGCGCTGCTCGAGGCGCATTTCGAGCGCTTGCGCACGGGCGCGGGCGCGTCGGCCGCGGATCCGTCCGCGGACTGGCTCGATGGTTTTCGCAGAGACATGCAGAGCGTGCTGATCGCCGAGCTGGATGTCCGTTTCCAACCGGTCGAGGGGCTGCTCGCAGCGCTTCGCACCCACTGACGCAGTGCTTATGTCCTCACGCAGTCGCATCACCGCTCTTCTTCCCGCGTTCGCGTTCGCCCTCGGCCTGGCCGTGGTGGGCTGGATCGCGATCGGCTACATCGGCTCGAACACGCTGGCGCTGGCCGCCGCGTTGTTGATCGGTGCCTGTTACCTCGCCGGTGGCCTGGAGCTGCTGCGCTACCGGCGGGCGACGACCACGCTGGCCGAGGGCGTGGCGCAGTTGCGCGAGCCGCCGGCCTCGCTGGACACCTGGCTGGACGGGCTGGACGCCGGCCTGCGCAATGCGGTGCGCCTGCGCATCGAAGGCGAGCGGGTCGCGCTGCCGGTGCCGGCGCTCACGCCGTATCTGGTGGGCATGCTGGTGCTGCTGGGCATGCTGGGCACGCTGCTGGGCATGATGGTGATGCTGCGCGGCACCGGCATGGCGCTGGAAACGGCGACCGACCTGCAGGCGATCCGCGATTCGCTGGCCGCGCCGATCAGGGGCCTCGGCGTCGCGTTCGGCACCTCGATCGCGGGCATCGCCACCTCGGCGATGCTGGGCCTGGCCTCGGCGCTGCTGCGCCGCGACCGCGCCCGCGTGGTGCAGCAACTGGACGTGGCGGCGGCGACCACGCTGCGCACGCACTCGCAGGCGCACCAGCGCGAGGAGACCCTGCGCCTGCTGCAGCAGCAGACCGAGGTGATGCCGGCGCTGGTGGAGCGGCTGGGCGCGATGATGGCGACGATCGAGCAGCAGAGCGCGGCCAGCGGCGAGCGCTACGCGGCCAGCCAGGACGCCTTCCACACCCGCACCGAAGCGGTGTACACGCAGCTGGCCGCCTCGGTGGAACATGCGCTGCAGACCAGCGTGGCCGACAGTGCACGCGCCGCGACCGCCGCGCTGCAACCGGTGTTCGAAACCACGATGGCCGCACTGTCGCGGGAAACATCGGCGCTGCAGGCCACCGTGGCCGAGGCGGTGGAGCGCCAGCTCGCCGCGCTGACTGCCGGTTTCGACGCCTCGACCGCACGCGTGAGCGAGCGCTGGCAGCAGGCCGTGGACGGCCAGCAGGCCGCGAACGACACCCTGGCGCGCGACCTGCGCAGCGCGCTCGACGGCTTCAATGCGACGTTCGAGCAGCGCGCGAGCGGCCTGCTCGGCGATGTCGCCGCGCGCCTCGACGCGACGACCGCGCAGACCACCGCGCTGCACGACACCGTGACCGGCGCCGTCGACCGGCAGCTGCAGGCACTGACCACCGGCTTCGATGCATCGACGGCGAAGGTGGCCGAGCGCTGGCAGGACGCGCTGACCGCGCAGCAGGCGGCGCATGCCGCGCTGACGTCCGATCTGCGCAGCGCACTCGAAAGCATCGGCGCGACCTTCGCGCAGCGCGCGACCGCACTGGTCGACGGCGTCGCCACGCGTCTCGATGCGACCGCCGGCAGCGTGAGCGCGGCCTGGGCCGACGCACTCGACAAGCAGGCCGCAACGAATGATGCGATGAGCGCGCAGCACCAGCAGGCGCTGAACGCCGCCGCGGCGACGTTCGAAGCGCATTCGGCAGCGTTGCTGCAGAAAGTGGACGCCTCGCACGTCAAGCTGCAGACCGCGCTCGCCGCGCAGGACGCCCAGCGCCTCACCGCGTGGACCGGCAGCCTCACCGCGATGGGCACCGCGCTGCGCGAGGACTGGGCACAGGCCGGCGCCGAAACCACGCGCCAGCAGCAGGCGATCTGCGACACGCTGGCGCGTACCGCCGACACCATCGGCGCGCAGACCCAAGCGCATGCCAGCGCGACCATCGCCGAGATCTCGCGCCTGGTGGACACCGCGTCCGAAGCGCCGCGCGCGGCGGCCGAAGTCATCGCCGAACTGCGCCAGTCGCTGTCGGAGAGCATGGTGCGCGACACCGCCATGCTGGAAGAACGCACACAGATGCTGTCGACGCTCGACACCCTGCTGAGCGCGGTGAACCACGCGTCGACCGAACAGCGCGCGGCGATCGATGCGCTGGTGGCGACGTCCGCCGATCTGCTGGAACGCGTGGGCACGCGCTTCACCGATCACATCAGTGCCGAGACCGGCAAGCTCGACGGCGTGGCGACGACGCTCAGCGTCGGCGCGGCCGAAGTGGCGAGTCTCGGCGAGGCTTTCGGCGCCGCGGTCGAGGTCTTCGGCGAATCGAACCAGCAACTGGCCACGCGCCTGCAGGGCATCGAGGATGCGCTGGAGAAAACGCTGGCCCGCAGCGACGAGCAGCTGGCGTACTACGTGGCCCAGGCGCGTGAGGTGGTGGATCTGAGCGTGCTGGCGCAGAAGCAGATCATCGAAGACCTGCAGCAGCTGGGCGCATCGCGCGCGACACCCGCATGAGCGTCGAGCTGGACGGCGACCACGAATCGACCGCGCCGATCTGGGCCGCCTTCGGCGACCTGATGTCGGTGCTGCTCGGCGTGTTCGTGCTGATCCTGGTCGGCGTGATCGGTGTGCAGCTGCAGCTGGAAATGAAGCTGGATGCCGAGATCGCCCAGCGCGAGGCCGAAGAGCAGCGCCGGCAGACGCTGGAACAGGCCCTGGCCGCGCCGCTGGCCGCGGGCCGCATCACCCTGGTCGACGGCCGGATCGGCATCCGCGGCAGCGTGCTGTTCGCCGATGCGTCGGACCAGCTCCAGCCCGAGGGCCGCGAACTGCTGCAGAGCCTGGCCGGGCCGCTGGCCGAGTACCTCGCCTCGCGCGACGAGATCCTGATGGTCAGCGGCTTCACCGACGACCGCCTGGTGCGCGACGGCAACCGGTTCTCCGACAACCTCGAGCTGTCGGCGCAGCGTGCGCTCAACGTCACCCGCGCCCTGATCCGCGACGGCGTGCCGGCCGAATCGGTGTTCGCCGCCGCGTTCGGCGCGCAGCAGCCGGTGGGCTCGAACGACGATGCCGAAGGCCGCGCGCAGAACCGCCGCGTGGAAATGGCGCCGGTGCCGCGCCCGCGCACCGTCGTCCAGCCCGATGACCGCTGATCGCACCGACATCGACGCGCTGCTCGCGGCCTGGCGCGCGCGCGGCGCCGACCGCATGGACCCGGTGGGCTTCCACCGCATCGCCGCGCTGCAACGGCGAGCGGCCGCGCGTAGCGGACCGGCGCGTCAGGCGCTCGAGGCGCGACTGGCCGCGTTGGCGGATGTCTTCCGCCGGCAACTGGATCACCGCGCCGCGCCCGATGCGGGCGCATCGACGCCGGGCCTGGACGCGGAACGGGACGAGGCGACGCGGCGGCATGCGCAGGCAGGCGAGCCGTCCGCACTCGGCGCACTGATCGGGGCGATGGCGGCAGAGGGGCTGACGACGCCCGAAGACGCGCTGCGTCACCCGCAGCGCGCGGCCTATCCCGAGCTGCCCGCGCTCGAGGAGGTCCGCCGGCTCTGGTCGGACCTGCGCACGCGCAGCCAGGTCCGCCGCTCGCTGGCGCCGCCGACCGAGGACGCCGGCCCGCTGAATTCGAGCCGCCTGGTGCATCGCGCCCTCACCCTGATGCGCGGCGCGTCGCCCGGATACCTGCAGCACTTTCTGGCCTATGCCGACACGCTGTCGTGGCTGGAAACCCTGCAGGACGCCGGCGTGCTGACCGGCAAGGAACCCGCCCCCACCGCCAGCGGCAAGCCGCGGGCCAGGGCGAAACCGCGCAAGCGCAAGGCATAGCGGCGCGCGCTGGGCGGCATACCCCTGAAGGCCCGCCCTTGGGCGCGAACGGGCAATCCCGGCAGAGCCGATCGCGCGCGAGCGGCTCCTGCAAGGCGAACGGCGCGCCGCACGGCGCGCTCCTCAAGGTGCCGGGTCAACCCGGATCGCCCCAACACCTTGCGCAGGAACGGGTTTTTGAGCAGAATGGCCGGCTCGTTGCGTCCAGCCCATGGAAACATGGCCTGACCGGCGGCCCGGAAGCGCGATTCCCGGCCGCGGTGCGCGAGGCCTCACCCCACCCGTATCGCGCGATGGCCACGCCATCGGGGCCGCCATCTCCCTGGCTAAGGGCGATATCAAATACTTCGAGGTGCGTAATGTCCCGAGTCTGCCAAGTCACCGGCAAGCGTACGACGCATGGCAACAACGTGTCGCATGCCATGAACAAGACCCGTCGCCGCTTCATGCCCAACCTGCATGAGCGTCGTTTCTGGGTGGCCAGCGAGAACCGCTGGATCAAGCTGCGTGTTTCCACCAAGGCCCTGCGCACCATCGACAAGAACGGCATCGACGTCGTCCTCGCCGAGCTTCGTGCCCGCGGCGAAAAGGTCTGAGGAGTTAGAACATGGCAGGCAAGCGCGACAAGATCCGTCTGATTTCCTCGGCCAACACCGGGCATTTCTACACCACGGACAAGAACAAGAAGAACACCCCCGGCAAGATGGAGATCAAGAAGTACGATCCCGTCGTCCGGAAGCACGTGATCTACAAGGAAGGCAAGATCAAGTGATGCAACGAGCCGCGCTTCAGCGCGGCTGACGTTGCATCATCCTCGCGCAGGCGGGGATCCAGAAGCCCGCCGCAAGGCGGGCTTTTTTGTGTCCGCGGCCCACGCGCAGGGCGCGTCGCTGTTGGAAGGTCACCCCCGCGGTTTTCGACAGACGACTGCCTGGTCAGGCGGGACGTGCTGTTCGACAGCAGAATCGCGGAGGTCATCCAGCGCCTCCGCGCCCCTCTCGAGGCGCTAAGCGCTGCATTCCGCCAAGGAAGGTCTGAACAACTGCCGCCATCCCCGCGGCACTCAACAGCCGCACGGCTGGTCACGCGGGGATCCAGCGGTTTCAAGCCCTTGAAGATCAAAGACGCCGGATTCCCGCTTTTGCGGGAATGACGGCCAAGCGCGAAATTGTTCGGCCCGTCCCTGACGCCCCACAACCCATCGCATGTGGAGGCGTCAGCAGCGAATCCGAACCCGTGGCAGGCCGTGACAGCGCTCCGCGTAGCCGCGCGCGCCGGGGACAGGCAGGACCCTCCCCGCGCGCGGTCATCGACGTCCGCGAGGCACGCGTCTGGCGGCATAGCCGTCGGCGCGATACCGCACCTGCTCTCACGCAACAGGCGCGTCGCAGCGCTGCCATACGGCCGCCTGGTCCCGTCGCGTCTTGCGGACGCCACCTCGCAATGCGGCGCAGCCTGCACCGGGTGCCTGCTTTGCAGCTCAAGGCACTTGGCGTCGGATCGAGCTCGCGCGACGCCGCCGCATACGGCCCTCCATCCCCATCCGACACGCCCGCCGTCGCACAATCGGCTGATGAACTGGCCGGCACTGAACCTGGGCCTGTGGATCCTGATCGCCGACTGGCTGATCCGCATCGCTGCCCTGCTGTGGATTCCCGCGCGGACGCGCCCTGCAGCCGCGCGCAGCTGGCTGCTGCTGATCGGGTTCGTGCCGCTGGCCGGCCTGCCGCTGTATCTGCTGTTCGGCCATCCGTGGCTGTCGCGCACGCGGATCGAGCGTCAGCGTCTGGCCTCGCAGGTGATCCGCGACGAGCAGCGGCCGCTGGCCGAGCTGCGTTGGACGCCGCCGCCACACGGCGCGTCGGCCGAGATGGCGCCGCTGCTCGAACGCCTGGGGGATTTCATGCCCACGCACGGCAATGCGGTGCAGTTGCTCGACGACTACACCGCCTCGCTGGACGCGCTGCTGGCCGACATCGACGGCGCGCAGGCACGCGTGCACCTGCTGTATTACCTGCTGTTCGACGACGCGACAGGGGATTCCGTCGTGCGTGCGCTCGAACGCGCCGCCGCGCGCGGAGTGCGCTGCCGCGTGCTGCTGGATGCGGTGGGCGCCAAGCGCGGGTTGCGCCGCTACGCGACGCGCCTGCGCGGGGCGGGCGTGGAGGTGCAGGCGATGTTGCCCGGCGGCCTGCACTGGCGGCGCAGCGGACGCATGGATCTGCGCAATCACCGCAAGGTCGCGGTGATCGACGACACGGCCGCCTACGTCGGCTCGCAGAACCTGGCCGCGCCGGACTTCATCGCCGGGTTTCCCAACCGCGAACTGGTGGCGCGCGTGCAGGGCCCGGCACTGGCACATCTGGAAGCGGTGTTCGCCAGCGACTGGTTCATCGAGACCGGCGAGCGGCTCGAGGTCGCGCCGACCACGGCGCTGCCCGATGCCGATGTCGCCGTGCAGCTGTTGCCCAGCGGGCCGGCGTATCCGTTCGAGAATGCGCGCGACACGGTCAATGCGTTGATCCATCTGGCGCGGCGCCGTCTTGTGCTGGCGACCCCGTACTTCGTGCCCGACGACGCCACGCTGACCGCGCTGCGCATCGCCGCGCTCTCGGGTGTGGAGGTGCAGCTGATCCTCTCGGCCAGCAACAACCAGCCGCTCACGGCCTGGGCGCAGAAGGCCTACTACGGCGAGCTGCTCGAGAGCGGCGTGCGCATCGCGCTGTATGCGCCGCACTTCCTGCACGCCAAGCACATGAGCATCGACGACGACATGGCGCTGCTGGGTTCGATCAACCTCGACATCCGCTCGTTCGCGCTGAATGCCGAAATCGGCCTGCTGGCCTACGACCGCGACGTGGTCGCGCACATGCGTCGGATTGAAGCCGATTATCTGGCCCATGCCACGCCGGTCACGCTGGACGACTGGAACCGCCGGCCGCACTGGCGACGCAGCCTGGAAGGCATCGCGCGGCTGGCGGATTCGTTTCTCTGAGGTCTGCAGATCGGGCGCAGCGCTTCCCGCGCTCTGCGAGGGATCTCGTGTTCCGGATCGGGAAAAACCCCGAGATCCCGCGAGCGTCCTCGCGCGTGAGCGAGCGCCGAGGGAAGGTCTGCATCACTGCCGTCGTCCCCGCGGCTCGCGACAGCCGCACGGCTGTTGAGAGCCGCGGGAATGACGGTCAAGGGCGAACTCAGGGCAAACGTGTTCAGAGCCTCGTCAGGGAAACGGCGCGGTCGATGCGCGCGGGATGACGTCGGACGGCGCGCCATCGCAGCGTCACGCCGGGCGATCCGGCGAGGCTCAGGTGGCGGCGGCGCGAGGCTGCAGCCGAGTGGTCAGAAGCCGCCGCCGGCGTCGAGCCAGGCCTGCTCTTCAGGGGTGTTGATGCGCCCCAGCGCGCGGTTGCGGTGCGGGAAGCGCCCGAAGCGGGCGATCACGTCGAGATGCGCCTGGGCGTAGTCACGGTACTCCGCGTTGTCCACATCGGCGAACAACTGCACCGACAGGCGCTGGTCTTCCATCGTTTCGGAATGCTCGAACGGCAGGTAGACGAAGCCGCGCAGGTCGGCCTCGAAGTCGCGATCGAAACCGGACTCGACCATCGTGCGCGCATGCTGCAGCGCCAGCCCGTCGGTCGCGAACGCATGGGCGCTGCCGCGGAAGATGTTGCGCGGAATCTGGTCGAGCAGGATCAGCAGCGCGAGGCCGCCTTCGGCCGTGCCCAGCCAGGCGTCGCATTCGCGCCGGGCGGCCGCGAAGTGGGCGTCGCGGAAGCGCCGGTCGCATTCGCGGTCGAAGGCCTCGCCGCCCTTGAACCACTTCGCGGGGCCGGCGTCGATCCAGAATTCGAGGATGTCGTGCGGGGATGTGCTCATGCGGCCAGCCTAACCCGTGGCCGGGCGTCGTGACGTCGCAGGCGCCGTTTTATACTCGCGCCTGCGCTCGCCCGGGAACTCCATCATGCGCCCCACGCGCCTGCTCGCTGCCGCCGCCCTGTTCGCCGCCGCCTTCGCCCTTGCGGCATGCACGGGGGCGAAGGATGCCGAGCTTGCCCAGATCGCGGCGCCCGCGGCAGGCGATGTCTATGCCGCCGAGCTCAGCGCATTCTCCGGCTACGGATTCACCGACGACGCGGGCGAAACGATCGAGCCGGCGTACGGGCTCTTGAAGGTGATCGCCGTGGACGGCCGCGACGTCGTGGTCGTCACCGGAAACAGCGCGGTGAGGGATCCGTCGACGTCGCGACAGGCGCTGCGCGGGGATCTCGCCGAGGTCGCATTCGACGACAGCGAGGAAATCCCGCTCAGCGGCGCCCAGCTGCGCGAGGCCTACGACGCCGGCAAGATCTACGCCGTGCGTCGCCCCGCCGCGCCCTGAGCGGACTGCGGCATTCGCCGCACGCGGACGTCGCCTGCCTGACGCAGCGCGACGCGCCTGCGGCGGGCCGGTGGCCTACTCGTCGAAGCGCAGGTGACGCACGGACTTGCCGTGCCTGCGGATCAGTTTCAGTGCCTCGATGCCGATGATGATGTGGCGCTCGACGAAATCGGCGCTGACGAGGGCATCCGAGGCTTCGGTCTTGACGCCCTCGGGAATCATCGGCTGGTCGCTGACCAGCAGCAGCGCGCCCGAGGGAATGCGGTTGGCGAAGCCGGCGGCGAACACGGTGGCGGTTTCCATGTCGATCGCCATGCAGCGCATCGCGCGCAGGCGCTCCTTGAACGCGCCGTCGTGTTCCCAGACGCGGCGGTTGGTCGTGTAGACGGTGCCGGTCCAGTAGTCGTGACCGAGGTCGCGGATCATCGTCGACACCGCACGCTGCAGCGCGAACGCCGGCAGCGCCGGCACCTCGGGCAGCAGATAGTCGCTGCTGGTGCCCTCGCCGCGGATGGCCGCGATCGGCAGCACCAGGTCACCGAGCTGGTTCTTGCGCTTCAGGCCGCCGCACTTGCCGAGGAACAGCACGGCCTTGGGCATGATCGCCGAGAGCAGATCCATCATCGTCGCGGCATTGGGGCTGCCCATGCCGAAGTTGATCATCGTGATGCCGTCGGCCGTGGCGCTGGGCATCGGCCGGTCCAGGCCGACCACCTCGGCCCCTGTGAGCCGGGCGAAGTGGTGCAGATAGCCGCCGAAATTGGTCAGCAGCACGTGTTCGCCGAACTGGTCCAGCGGCACGCCGGTGTAGCGCGGCAGCCAGTTCTCCACGATCTGGTCTTTGTCTTTCATCACTCGTCTCCTGTGTCGGCCCATTCTCGCATCGCCGCGCGAGGCGCACGACCAGGCGGCGACCGGCGACGCCGCGGCGCACGCGGGTACACTCGACCCGCTTCATGCCGTCGCCCTGCTCCGGCCCCCGCGCCGCGCCGACGGAGACCATCACCATCGCACCGGGGAAATTGCCGATGTATCGCGTCCTGTCCGCCGCTCTCGCGGTCGCACTGTTCGGTGGCTGCGCCACCACCTCCACATCCGCGCGCAGCGACGCCGCAGCGCCGGCCACGGCCTATGCCAGCACGTATGTGCCGATCGCCTCGAACCCGGTGCTGATCAGCGGTGCCACCGTGCTCACCGGCGACGGCGGCCGGCTGGAGAATGCCGACGTGCTGCTGCAGGACGGTCGCATCGCCGCGGTCGGCACCGGCCTCGATGTCCCGGCGAACGCGCAACGCGTCGACGGCACCGGCAAATGGGTCACGCCCGGCATCATCGACGTGCATTCGCATCTCGGCGTGTATCCCAGCCCCGGCGCCAGCGCGCACAGCGACGGGAACGAGGCGACCGCGCCCAATACCGCCCAGGTGTGGGCCGAACACTCGGTGTGGCCGCAGGATCCGGGCTTCGGCGCGGCGCTGGCCGGCGGCGTGACCACGCTGCAGATCCTGCCCGGCTCGGCGAACCTCGTCGGCGGCCGCGGCGTCACGCTGAAGAACATCGCCGCGACCACCGTGCAGGACATGAAGTTTCCCGATGCGCCCTACGGCCTGAAGATGGCCTGCGGCGAGAACCCCAAGCGCGTCTACGGCGAGAAGGGCGGCCCGGCGACGCGCATGGGCAATGTGGCCGGCTATCGCCAGGCGCTGATCGACGCCACCGACTACCGCCGCACCCAGGCCGGGGATTCGCCCGGCAAGCGCGATCTGAAACTCGAAACGATGGCCGGTGCGATGGACGGCGACATCCTCGTGCACATCCACTGCTACCGCGCCGACGAAATGGTGCAGATGCTCGACCTGGCGCAGGAATTCGGCTTCCAGGTCACCGCGTTCCACCATGCAGTGGAGGCCTACAAGATTGCCGACCGGCTGGCCGCCGACGGCGTCTGCGGCGCGCTGTGGGCGGACTGGTGGGGCTTCAAGATGGAGGCCTTCGACGGCATCCAGGAGAACATCGCCATCGTCGACCGCGCGCCGGGCGGCTGCGCGATCGTGCATTCGGATTCCGACGAAGGCATCCAGCGCCTCAACCAGGAGGCCGCCAAGGTGATCGCCAGCGCGCGGCGCGCGGGCCTCGAGATCACGCCGGAGCATGCGATCCGCTGGGTGACCGAAAACGCGGCGCGTTCGCTCGGCGTGCTCGAGCGCACCGGCACGCTGACGCCGGGCAAGATGGGCGACGTGGTGCTGTGGAACGGCAACCCCTTCAGCGTCTACGCACTGGCCGAACAGGTCTGGATCGACGGCGCGCACGTCTACGACCGCACCGATCCGGCGCGTCAGCCGGTCTCGGATTTCATGCTCGGCCAGGGCGCCGCGGCCACCGGAGGTGCACGATGAACCGTCATGTCGCGAAGCGGCGCGTGCCGCGCACGATGACCCGCTTGCTGATCGCCGGCGCGCTGCTCGCGGCCACGCTGCCGGTGGCCGCGCAATCGCTGCTGATCCGCGGCGCCACCGTGCACACCGCCGGCGCCCAGGGTTCGCTGCAGAACACCGACGTGCTGGTGCAGGGCGGCCGCATCGCCGCGATCGGCAGCGGCCTCGCCGCAGGCGACGCACCGGTGATCGAAGCCAAGGGCCGCCCGCTGACGCCCACGCTCTTCGGCGGCGTGACCGGCATCGGCATCGAGGAAGTCTCGGGCGAAAGCGGCACCCGCGACGATCGCCTGTCGCTCGGCCCGGCCAGCGACATGGCCGTGCGGCCCGAGTTCGACGTGACCCTGGCCTACAACCCGGATTCGATCGTCATTCCGGTGGCGCGCGTGGAAGGCATCGGCTTCACCCTGATCTCGGCCGGCAGCGCGAGTTCGATCATCGGCGGCCAGGGCGCGGTGATGCGGCTCGACGGCAGCGTGGATCCCGCCGGCCCGAAGGTGCTGTATCTCGCGCTCGGCAGCGCCGGCGCCGGCCAGAGCGGCACCTCGCGCGCCGCGCAGTGGATGCTGCTCGACCAGCTGATCGACGAGGCCCGTGGCCGATTGCCGGCGGACTCGCACGTCGCCGCACTCACCCCGGCCGGCAAGCGCGCACTGGCGCCGTATCTCGACGGCCGCGGCACGATCGTCGTCGGCGTCAATCGCGCGTCCGACATCCGGCAGTTGCTGCGCTGGTCGCAGCGTCACGGCCTGCGCATCGCGATCCGCGGCGGCGCCGAGGCCTGGCGCCTCGCGCCCGAACTGGCGGCGGCGCAGGTGCCGGTGTTCGTCGATCCGCTGGCGAATCTGCCGGCGGATTTCGACCAGATCGGCGCGACGCTGGAGAACGCCGCGCGCCTGCAGGCCGCCGGCGTGCGCGTCGGTTTCGCGCAGGCCAGCGACGCCTCGCACAACGCACGCAAGCTGCGCCAGCTCGCCGGCAATGCCGTCGCGCACGGTCTGCCGTGGGATGCCGGTCTGGCCGGCCTGACCCGCGTGCCGGCCGAGACCTTCGGCGTCGGCGATCGCATCGGCACGATCGCCGTCGGTCGCAGCGCGGACCTCGTGTTGTGGTCGGGCGATCCGCTGGATGTCGCCAGCACCGCCGACCAGGTCTGGTTCGACGGCCGCGCGATCCCGATGCGTTCGCGCCAGACCGAACTGCGCGACCGGTATCTGCATCCGGTGACGCCGGCGAACGCAGGCGGCCTGCCGCGGGCGTACCGCACGCGGTGATGGACCGGGCGCGTCGGCAACGACGCGCCTTGTTTCGTGCGTCGGTATCGCGCTGCAGTGCCGGCAGCGCGACCGACGATTCGCGTCGGCGTCGGCAGCGGTGACCGTGCGCGGGCCCCCGCACCCATGATTCGCCGGTCGAGCCGGATCGCGCGCGAGCCGGGCGCCGTGCGGGCGCGACCGGGACTTGCCGCCGGCGCGAACGACCTAAGGCGCCGATGCGGCGCGTCGAATGTCAGCGCGCATCGGGCGGAATCGCGTCCGTATCGGGATCGACGGCCAGCTTGCCGGCGATCAGCACCGCCTGGGTGCGGTTGGACGCGCCGAGCTTGCGCAGCACGGCGGTCATGTGCGCCTTGACCGTGGCTTCGGAGACATGCAGCTCGTAGGCGATCTGCTTGTTGAGCATGCCGTCGCCGAGCATCTGCAGCACCCGGAACTGCTGCGGCGTGAGATCGCGCAGGCGCGCGGCGACGTCGTGTTCGTGCGAGGTCACCGCCGGCGCCGAAACCGCCGCTTCGGGCACGAACCGGTCACCGTCGAGCACCTGCACGACCGCGCGACCCAGCGTTTCCGCATCCGCCGATTTCGGCACGAACCCGGCGGCGCCGTGATCCAGCGCGCGGCGCATCACCGCCGGTTCCTCGCGGGCCGAGACCATCAGCACCGGCAGCTGCGGGTACTGCGCGCGCAGATGCACCAGCGCGCTGAAGCCGTGTACGCCGGGCATGTTGAGGTCGAGCATCAGCAGGTCGGCGTCCGGCTCGGACTCGACCATCGCGTAGAGCGCATCCACGTTGTGCGCCTCGCGCAGCCGCGCCTCCGGAAGCGCGCGCGAGATCGCCCCGCGCAGGGCCTCGCGGAACAGCGGGTGGTCATCGGCGATCAGCAGGGTGGTCATCGGCGCGGGGAGTGCTCGGAAAATTGGCGTGCGGGATGCGGAGGCGGGGCACAGCGGACGGCATCGACGTGCGTGGCGCCGACCCTGGGCCAGGGCGCGCCGTGCGTCGCACGCCCCGGCCGGTCGACGCTCGATCCGGGACGACGCCGGGCGATACCCGGCGTGGCACCCCGGTGCCCGTGTACGGCGCGCGCCACGGTCAGTCCTTGGGAATGTAGCGGTCCTTGACCAGCGCGTCGACGACGCCCGGGTCGGCCAGCGTGCTGGTGTCGCCGAGCTGGTCGGGCGCGTTCTCGGCGATCTTGCGCAGGATGCGGCGCATGATCTTGCCCGAGCGGGTCTTCGGCAGGCCGGGCGCCCACTGGATGTGGTCGGGCGAGGCGGTCGGCCCGATCTCGGTGCGCACGTGCTTCACCAGTTCCTTGCGCAGGTCCTCGGTGTACGCCTCGCCGGCCTTGAGGGTGACGTAGGCATAGATACCCTGGCCCTTGATGTCGTGCGGGAAGCCGACGACCGCGGCCTCGGCCACCTTCGGATGCAGCACCAGCGCGCTTTCCAGTTCCGCGGTGCCGATGCGATGGCCGGAGACGTTGATGACGTCGTCGACGCGGCCGGTGATCCAGTAGTAGCCGTCCTCGTCGCGACGGCAGCCGTCGCCGGTGAAATAGCTGCCCGGATAGGCCTTGAAATAGGTGTCGATGAAGCGCGGATGGTCGTTGTAGACCGTGCGCATCTGGCCCGGCCAGGAATCGGTGATCACCAGATTGCCCTCGGCCGCGCCTTCGAGCACGGTGCCGTTGGCGTCGACCAGTGCGGGCTGCACGCCGAAGAACGGCCTGGTGGCCGAGCCGGGCTTGGTGTCGACCGCGCCGGGCAGCGGCGAGATCAGGATGCCGCCGGTTTCGGTCTGCCACCAGGTGTCGACGATCGGACAGCGGCCATCACCGACGACGTCGGCATACCAGCGCCAGGCTTCGGGGTTGATCGGCTCGCCGACGCTGCCGAGCAGACGCAGTGACTTGCGCGAGGTCTTCTTGACCGGGCCCTCGCCCTCGCGCATCAGCGCGCGGATAGCGGTGGGCGCGGTGTAGAAGATCGTCACCTTGTGCTTGTCGATGACGTTCCAGAACCGCGAGACGTCGGGATAGTTCGGCACGCCCTCGAACACCAGCGAGGTCGCGGCATTGCACAGCGGGCCGTAGACGATGTAGCTGTGGCCGGTGACCCAGCCGACGTCGGCCGTGCACCAGTAGACGTCGTCGTCGCGCAGGTCGAACACCGCTTCGTGGGTGTAGCTGGCATAGAGCAGATAGCCGGCCGTGGTGTGCAGCACGCCCTTGGGCTTGCCGGTCGATCCGGAGGTGTAGAGGATGAACAGCGGATCTTCCGCGTTCATGCGCTCGGGTTCGCAGGTGTCGGGCTGGCTGTCGACGACGGCGTCGTACCAGCGGTCGCGCGGCATCTGCATGTCGACGGCGCCGCCGGTGTGGCGCACGACCAGCACGGTTTCGACGGTATTGGTGCCGGGCAGCTTGAGCGCCGCGTCGACGTTGGCCTTCAGCGGCACGGTCTTGCCGCCGCGCAAGCCTTCGTCGGCGGTGATGATGAGCTTGCTGCCGCAGTCGCCCACGCGGTCGGCGATCGAGTTCGGCGAGAAGCCGCCGAAGACCACCGAGTGCACCGCACCGATGCGCGCGCAGGCCAGCATCGCGACCGCGGCCTCGACGATCATCGGCAGGTAGATGGTGACGCGGTCGCCCTTGGCCACACCGAGATTGCGCAGCGCATTGGCCAGCTTGCACACGCGTGCATGCAGCTCGCGATAGCTGACGTGACGGGCTTCTGTATCGGGACTGTCGGCCTCCCAGATCAGCGCGGTCTTGTCGCCGTTCGTCGCCAGATGGCGGTCGAGGCAGTTGACGCTGACGTTGAGTTCACCGTCCTCGAACCAGCGGATGCGGAAGTCGGCGGGGTCGAAGCTCACATTGCGCACGATCGTGGGTGCGCGGTCCCAGTGCAGACGCTTGGCGGCCTCGCCCCAGAACGCATCCGGGTCCTGCACCGATCGCGCGTAGTCGCGCGCGTAGTCGTCGGGGCCGATGGTCTTCGGGCCGGCGAAACCGGCCGGAACCGGGTGGATTTCTGCGGAACTGGACATCGCGGGGGTCCTCCTTCTGACGCGTCGGACCAGTGTGCCGCATTCGTCGAAACACCGGCCTAGACCTTGGTCTAAGCGCTCCGGCCCACCCCGGGTATCGACCAATGGCGAATGGGCGTGCCTGCGGCATCGGTGCAGTCTCCGTGACGGACCGGGTTGCGGCGCGTTGCCGTTGGCCGATTTCCAGTTGACCCGTGGGAGGGGAGCGATGACACAGACACACCAGGCACGGCCACGCCTGCTGGCCACCGCGGTGCTCGCCGCACTGATGGTGCCCGGCGCCGCGTTCGCGCAGACCGCCAAGGAGCGGGAGCTGGAAGCGCGCGTCGCGCAGCTCGAACAGATGGTGCAGCAGCTGGTGTCCCAGCAGCAGCAGACCGAAACCGCCGTCACCGAAGTGCGCACGGCCCAAGCCGCGCAGCCGGCACCGGCGCCCGTGGCCGCCACCGGCACCGGTGCTGCGGCACCGATCCAGACGACGACCATCGTGCCGACGTCCGGCTCGACGTTCACCGTCGGCGGCATGATCCGCACCGATGGCCTGGTCACCAAGACCACCGACGGCGCGATCGGCAAGGGCACGGCAGGCCGCGATTTCTACGTGCCCGGTGCGATCCCCGTGGGTGGCGATGGTCCCGATACCTATTCCGATGCACACCTGAAGTTCTCCCGCCTGTGGTTCGACGCCAGCACCGTACTCGGCACCGGCGACAGGCTCGGCGCGCGCGTCGAACTCGACTTCTTCGGCGGCGCGCTCGGCAACTCGGCAGCCACCAACACCTACGGCGCCACGCTGCGCCACGCCTACCTGACCTACAACAACTGGCTGGTCGGCCAGACCTGGTCGAACTTCATGGACACCAACGCGTTGATCGACGCGGTCGACTTCGTCGGTCCGACCGACGCGGTGGTGTTCGTGCGCCAGCCGCAGCTGCGCTACACCAGCGGCCCGTGGGCGATCTCGATCGAGAGCCCGGAAACGACGGTGCAGCCCTTCGGTGGCGGCGCCCGCGTGATCGCCGGCAACAACAGCGCGATTCCCGATGTGGTGGCCCGCTACACCCACAAGGGCGACTGGGGCCACGTCAGCGTCGCCGGCATGGCGCGCCAGCTGAAGTACGAACCGGTGGCCGGCGCCGACAGCACCGACACCGGCTTCGGTGCGACCGTCAGCGGCCTGGTCAAGCTCGGCGACAGCACCGACATCCGCTATCAGGTCAGCGGTGGCGAAGGCATCGGCCGCTATATCGGTCTGGCCACGATCCAGCAGGATGCGATGGTCGATTCGGCCGGCAATCTCGACGCGCTCGGCGGTTGGGCCGGCTATGTCGGCCTGCGCCAAGTGTTCAGCCCGCAGGTGCGCGGCAATCTCTACTACGCACGTTCGCAGTGGGACAACGACACCACCTGGACCGGCTTCGGGGTGACCCGCAAGGTGCATTCGCTGCACGCGAACATGATCTGGTCGCCGGTACCGCGTCTGGACTTCGGCGTCGAGGCGATCTGGGGCGAGCGGACGCTCGAATCCGGCGTCGACGGCGAGCTGATCCGCCTGCACACGATGGCGCGCTACACGTTCTGATCGGGACACGCGGACCCGTGTGTCGGGTCCGCGCTCCGTCCGTCCGCCGGGACGGCTCATCCGCTTTCATCGCCGCGCCGGCAGCGGCGTCGCACCGCAGCTTCGCCATCGCCCATCACGCTTTCGAGGGGGAACGAACATGTTGGACAAAACCGCACAGAACTACTGGAAGGCCAATCTCAGGATCATCGGCATCTGCATGTCGATCTGGGCACTGGTCTCGTTCGGATTCGGCATCATCCTGCGGCCGCTGCTCAGCGGCATCCGCATCGGCGGCACCGATCTCGGCTTCTGGTTCGCGCAGCAGGGCTCGATCCTGGTCTTCATCGCCCTGATCTTCTTCTACACCTGGTACATGAACCGGCTCGATCGCGAGTACGGCGTGGACGAGCAATAAGGACCGCGACCCATGGATCAGTTCACCATCAATCTCATCTTCGTCGTCGGCTCGTTCCTGCTCTACATCGGCATCGCGATCTGGGCCCGTGCCGGCTCCACCTCCGAGTTCTATGCGGCCGGGCGCGGCGTCAATCCGATCGTCAACGGCGCGGCCACGGCCGCGGACTGGATGTCGGCCGCATCGTTCATCTCGATGGCCGGCCTCATCGCGTTCGTCGGCTACGGCAACTCCACCTACCTGATGGGCTGGACCGGCGGCTATGTGCTGCTGGCCCTGCTGCTGGCCCCGTACCTGCGCAAGTTCGGCCGCTTCACCGTGCCCGACTTCATCGGTGACCGCTTCTACAGCCGCAGTGCGCGACTGGTGGCGGTGGCGGCGTTGCTGATCATGTCGATCACCTACGTGATCGGCCAGATGACCGGCGCCGGTGTCGCGTTCTCGCGGTTCCTCGAAGTCGACACCAACACCGGCCTGCTGATCGCCGGCGCGGTGGTGTTCGTCTACGCGGTACTGGGCGGCATGAAGGGCATCACCTACACGCAGCTCGCGCAGTACGTCGTGCTGATCATCGCCTACACGATCCCGGCGGTGTTCATCTCGCTGCAGCTCACGGGCAATGCGCTGCCGCAGCTGGGCCTGTTCTCCACGCATATCGAATCGGGCCTGCCGCTGCTGGCCAAGCTCGACCAGGTGCTGCTCGAACTGGGCTTCCAGGACTACACCGGCAACCACGGCTCCACACTCAACATGGTGCTGTTCACCCTGTCGTTGATGATCGGTACCGCCGGTCTGCCGCACGTGATCATCCGCTTCTTCACGGTTCCGAAGGTCTCCGACGCGCGCAAGTCGGCGGGCTGGGCGCTGGTGTTCATCGCCCTGCTCTACACCGTGGCCCCGGCCGTGGGTGCGATGGCGCGTCTGAACATCATCACCACGATCTATCCTCAAGGCACCGAGAACGCGTCGATCACCTATGACGAGCGCCCGGACTGGATGCACAACTGGGAACAGACCGGCCTGCTGAAGTTCGAGGACCTCAACGGCGACGGTCGCATCCAGTACTACAACGCTGCCAACGAGGAGTTCGCCGCGGTCGCCGAGTCGCGGGGCTGGGCGGGCAACGAGATGGTGACGTTCAACCAGGACATCCTGGTGCTGGCCAACCCCGAGATCGCGCAGCTGCCCGGCTGGGTGATCGGCCTGATCGCGGCCGGCGGTCTTGCAGCGGCACTGTCCACTGCGGCCGGCCTGCTGCTGGCGATCTCGTCCGCGATCAGTCACGACCTGATCAAGGCGACCTTCAAACCGAACATCAGCGAGAAGGGAGAGTTGCTGGCCGCACGCATCTCGATGGCCGCCGCCATCGTGGTCGCAACGTGGCTCGGCATGAATCCACCTGGATTCGCGGCGCAAACCGTGGCCCTGGCCTTCGGACTCGCGGCGTCGTCGCTGTTCCCGGCGATCATGATGGGCATCTTCTACAAGCGGATGAACTCCGCCGGCGCCGTCGTGGGCATGCTGGTGGGTCTGATCTCGACCTGCCTGTACATCTTCACGTACCTCGGCTGGTTCTTCATTCCCGAGACCAACATGCTGCCCAACACGCCCGAGAACTGGCTGTTCGGCATCTCGCCGCTGTCGTTCGGTGCGGTGGGTGCGATGCTCAACTTCATCGCCGCCTACGTGACCATGCTGTTCACCAAGCCGACGCCGGAACGCGTGCAGGCACTGGTGGAAAGCATCCGCGTCCCGCGCGGCGCGGGTGTGGCCGTGGACCACTGAGTCAGGTTCCGGCATGACCCACGGCCCGTCCTTCGCTGCGCGGAGGGCGGGCCGTTCCATATCCGGAAGACCGATGTGTCGTCCGCGCCGACGCATGCGACGATGCGGCCAGCACCGATGACACCGATCCACACGGCGGTCACGCGATCGCCTCCCCGCGCCGCGTTGCTCGCGGCGCACCACAGGACTCTCCATGCTGCTGGAATTCATCGCGATCATCGCCGCCGGCTTCGGCCTCGCCGGCGTCACCCTCATGCTCAATGTCCTCGTCCGCAAGCGGCTGCCCGGCTGGGTGATGCCCGCTGCGGCCGGACTCGGCATGCTGGGGATGGCGGTCTGGCTGGAATACTCGTGGCTCGATCGGGTGACGGCGAACTACCCGGCCGAAATCGAAGTTGCCTCTACCAACGAGGTACGCGCGTGGTATCGCCCGTGGACCTACGTGGTGCCGCAGGTCAATCGCCTGATCGCGATCGACCACCGCTTCGACCGGCGCAATCCGGCGCATCCCGACCAGGTACTGACCCAGGTGCTGCTGGTCGGACGCTGGGAGCCGTCTCGGCAGTTCGGCGTGGTCTTCGACTGCGCACGGCAGCGGCGTGCCGATCTCGTCGACCAGGTGCGCTTCGCCGAAGACGGCTCGCTGGCCAACGCGCAATGGCGCACGCTGCGCGAGGACGACCCGGTACTCGCGGCGGCCTGCCGCCGCTGATCAGGCGGGATCGGGAACACGGCATCGCCGGCTCAGGCGACGCCCCGCGCCGGCACCGGCACGGTGCGCGCGCATCCCGCAGTGCGCGCGGCAATCCGCACGATCACCCGGCGATGCAAAACGCACGCTCGACACCTGCGCACGTGCGGCCATCGAGGCGCGTGGTATGTGGGCACGCGCGACCGGGGGGCACGCCGCGGCGCGCGCACGGCAATCAGCGCTGAGGCGGCGCCGCCAGCTCGCGCGTATCCAGGAAGCCGTCGCGGTTGGTGTCCTGGCGGTTGAACGTGGCGGCGAGCTTGGCCATGTGCTCGGCCAGCGTGACCGGGCGCCCCTTGCCGCCCGGCAACTCGTCGGGCGTCAGCGTGCCGTCGCCGTTGCGGTCCATCCGGTCGAACGCGTAACGCATCCAGGCCTGGTACTCGGCCAGCGAGACGCGGCCGTCGCCATCGGCGTCCATGCGTTCGAGGTAATCACGCGTCTGGGTAACCTGTGCCGACACTGCACATGTCAGACCGCACGTCAGTACGAGCGCACAGGCCCACGCGGGCCGTCGAACGGACCGCACCAGGCGCCGTACGTGGGGCGTCCGCGCGCTCAGGCGCGGACACTCTGCAGCGAATAGCCCTTCAGCCGCGCCGAATACTCCTGCAGCGCGCGGATGCCCGTCGCCTCGGCCTCGCGGCACCAGACCTGCAGGTTGTGCAGGGCATCGCTGGCATTGTGCGAGCGCGCCTCGAGCACCGCCGCCAGGCGGGCGCGGTATTCGACCAGGGTGCGGATGCGCGGACGCTGCTCCACCCACTGCTGCAGCTGCGCGCGCGCATCGGGTGCCAGCCAGCGCCCGTCGTCGACCAGGCCCTTGCGCAGCTTGCGCAGCTTGCGCGGCAGCAGCGCGCGCAACCTGGCGCCCGCCGCCTGCGCTTCCTCGCGCAGCGCCGGTGTCAGCACGTTGCGCTGGTAGTCGGTCATCGCCTGGAAGCGGTGGGTGAGCAGCGCCTTCATCGTGTCGGTGTCGGGCACGTGGATGTTCGGGCGCACGTCGAGCGACGGCGCGACCCGCAGCACCTTGGCCAAGCCCACCGATTCCAGCGCCTTGATCACCGCCCAGCCGATGTCGAACTCCCACTTGCGCAGTGCGAACTTGGCCGACGACGGGAATGCGTGGTGATTGTTGTGGAGCTCCTCGCCGCCGATCCACACGCCCCACGGCGTGAGATTGGTCGCGGTGTCGGTGGTCTCGAAGTTGCGGTAGCCCCACCAGTGGCCGAGGCCGTTGACGACGCCCGCGGCCCAGAACGGAATCCACGCCATCTGGATCGCCCATACCGCGACGCCCTTGAAACCGAACAGCGCGAAGCTCACGAACAGCAGCAGGGTCGGGCCGAACGTCGCCCACGGCGTGTAGAGCCTGCGCTCGATCCAGTCGTCGGGCGCACCCTTGCCGTACTGCTCGATGTCGGCGCGCATGCCGCGCGCCTCGCGATACAGCTCCACGCCCTGCCAGAACACCCGCTTGATGCCCTTGAAGCGCGGGCTGTGCGGATCGTCCTCGGTCTCGCACTTGGCGTGGTGCTTGCGATGGATCGCCACCCACTCGCGCGTGATCATCGACGTGGTGAGCCACGTCCAGAACCGGAAGAAGTGCGCGATCACCGGGTGGAAATCGACACCGCGATGCGCCTGGCTGCGGTGCAGGTACAAGGTGACGGCGAAGATCGTCAGCTGCGTGGCGATCAACAGATAGACCAGCATCGCGCCCCAGCCGAACTGGAGCAGGCCACCGGCGAGGAAATCGGTCAGGGAAGCAGGCATGGCACGCGTCGTCATGGAGTGAACGCTTCAATGATGCGTCCGGCCCCGGGGCTTTGCCATCCCTGCGAGCCCGTATGGGCCGGGCAGGTTCAGTCTCACGGCCCGCGCTGCGCATTCAGTACCGCAGGCCCGGCGATCACGGCCACCGCGGCGCTCGTGACCCCGGTTCGCTCGCCCCGCATCGCAGCACGCCTGCCGGCACACCCTGTGCGATAGTCGGCGCGCATCACCGCTGTTCAGTCTTGGCATACCGACTCTGGGAGGGGTTCCATGCTCGAGCAACACGGTTTGTGGCTGGCACTGGGCTGTGCCGCCATCGCGATTCTCTACGGCGTGGTCTCCGCCGCCTGGATCAACCGGCAACCCGCCGGCAATACACGGATGCAGCAGATCGCCGGCGCGATCCAGGAAGGCGCGCGTGCCTATCTCAACCGGCAGTACCTGACGATCTCGATCGTCGGCGCGGTGCTGTTCGTCCTGATCGGCGTGTTCCTGGGCTGGGCCACCGGCATCGGCTTCCTGCTCGGCGCGGTGCTGTCGGGCGCGGCAGGCTATATCGGCATGAACGTGTCGGTGAAGGCGAACGTGCGCACCGCCGAGGCTGCGCGGCGCGGCATCGGCGCGGCGATGGACGTCGCGTTCCGCGGCGGTGCGATCACCGGCCTGCTGGTGGTCGGGCTCGGCCTGCTGGGCGTGGCCGGTTACTGGATGCTGTTGCCGCGCTTCGGCATTGCCGGCGAGGCGGCGCTGCACGCGCTGGTGGGCCTGGCCTTCGGCAGTTCGCTGATCTCGATCTTCGCGCGCCTGGGCGGCGGCATCTTCACCAAGGGCGCCGACGTCGGCGCGGATCTGGTGGGCAAGGTCGAAGCCGGCATTCCCGAGGACGATCCGCGCAATCCGGCGGTGATCGCCGATAACGTCGGCGACAACGTCGGCGACTGCGCCGGCATGGCGGCGGACCTGTTCGAGACCTACGCGGTCACCGTGATCGCGACGATGCTGCTCGGCTTCCTGATGTCGGCGACGGTCGGTGCGAACGGCGTGCTGTATCCGCTGGTGCTGGGCGGCGCGTCGATCCTGGCGTCGATCGTCGGCACGTTCTTCGTCAAGGTGCAGGCCGGCGGTTCGATCATGGGCGCGCTGTACAAGGGGGTGATCGTCTCGGGCGTGATCGCCGCGGCGCTGTTCTGGCCGATCACCCAGCAGCTGATGGCCGACAACACGCACGGCGCGACCAATCTCTACCTGTGCGCGCTGATCGGACTGGTGCTGACCGGCGCGATCGTCTGGATCACCGAGTACTACACCGGCACGCAGTACGCGCCGGTCAAGCACATCGCGCAGGCATCCACCACCGGCCACGGCACCAACATCATCGCCGGCCTCGGCGTGTCGATGAAATCGACCGCGATGCCGGTGGTCGCGGTGTGCTTCGCGATCTGGGCGTGCTTCGCGTTCGCCGGCCTGTACGGCATCGCGATCGCGGCGACGGCGATGCTGTCGATGGCCGGCATGATCGTCGCGCTCGACGCCTACGGACCGATCACCGACAACGCCGGCGGCATCGCCGAGATGGCCGAGCTGCCGTCGGAAATCCGCGACATCACCGATCCGCTCGATGCGGTCGGCAACACGACCAAGGCGGTGACCAAGGGCTATGCGATCGGCTCGGCCGCGCTCGCGGCGCTGGTGCTGTTCGCCGACTTCACCCACAACCTCGAGGCCAAGTATCCGGGTACCGAGTTCCGCTTCGACCTCGCCGATCCTGCGGTGATCATCGGCCTCTTCATCGGCGGCCTGATTCCGTATCTCTTCGGCGCGATGGCGATGGAAGCGGTGGGCCGCGCGGCGGGTGCGGTGGTCGAAGAGGTGCGGCGCCAGTTCCGCGAGATTCCCGGGATCATGCAGGGCACGGGCAAGCCGCAGTACGACCGCGCGGTCGACATGCTGACGAAGTCGGCGATCAAGGAGATGATCGTGCCGTCGCTGCTGCCGGTGCTGGTGCCGGTGGTGGTCGCGCTCGGCATGAACGCGCTGATGGGTCCGGGCGCCGGCATCCGCGCGCTCGGCGGCCTGCTGATCGGCACGATCGTCACCGGCCTGTTCGTCGCGATCTCGATGACCACTGGCGGTGGTGCGTGGGACAACGCCAAGAAGTACATCGAGGACGGCCACTTCGGCGGCAAGGGCAGCGAGGCGCACAAGGCCGCCGTGACCGGCGACACCGTCGGCGATCCCTACAAGGACACCGCAGGCCCGGCGATCAATCCGCTGATCAAGATCATCAATATCGTCGCGTTGCTGCTCGTGCCGCTGCTCTGATGAAGTCGGAACCGCTCGGCACCCTCGGCCCTCCTCCGTCCGAGAGAGGGGAACGAGGTGAGCGCGCTTCGCTGGTGCGGATCCGGATCGACGACACCGTGGCTCTGCTACCCCTGGCACCGCGCTGACTGGAGTCGGACCCCGTCGGCGCTTTCGTCTCTGCCGACTCTTGACCTTGGAAGCCGATCAACAACGACGTCATCCCCGCGAACGCGGGGATCCAGCGCCTTGGGCATCCTGAAGCGCGAAGTCGCTGGATTCCCGCGTTCGCGGGAATGACGAGCAAAGAATTCCGCTGCCTCAAATCGAGATTGATTGCCGCTCGGGAAAATCGAACAGGCACTCGTATTGAATGGCAGGGGTGACATTTTCACTTCAATGTCGAAGCCAATCTTCGACCTGGAACGAGCTGACCCGCGCCGGCGCGCGTCTAGGTTTCGAATGCGCTGCTGGCGATATCGAACCACGGCGTACAGATGGTCGTCTGTCGCGACGCTTCGTCGAAGCTCGCAAGCCAGATCTCGACACCGTCCACCTGTTCGGGACTGCTGAAGTGCGCGGGCTCGAATGCGGAGACGCCCAGACACCAGCGCAGACGCTTGGGCGTATCGAGCGTCATCGGCGACGCGGTGAACGTGCCTTCGAGCATGTCGCCGGCCGGTAGCTTCGCTGCCAGCGGCACCGGCGGCAGCGTGGGCGACGGATCCGGCAACGGCCGGGCGACATGCGACAGCGTGACGTCGCCATTGCCCTCGTCGCGCGTCCCGGGCTGACCGACATCGCCCGTCGCCTGCCGCTTCGTCAGCACCGCATGACGGTCACCACGGTCGAATACGGCCACTGGTTCGCGACCGGTGTTCTGCACACGGTAGTGCACACGCAGCGGTGCACCGGCACGCGCTTCGAAGCGCACATCCAGAACGAGGCCGTCCGATTCGACGCGCGTGGAGTTCGACGACATGGGGGAAGTCTCGTTGGCGGCCAGGACCCGGTGGGGAGAAGTCTGCGCACAGGCGCTTGTTTGCACGAGCGCGAACAGCAGCGCCGCCGCAGCGGCGAGTCCCGGGTGCTTTGAACCTGAAGTGCGAACCGGTGTCATGCGTGGACCTTCGATGACGACGGGAACGAGAGTAGCGGTGCGCGGTCCGCGACGTGTTCACGCCGCGTCATGCCGGACACCGCGCATCGGCCGATGGATCAGGGCAGCGCGTAGCTCGGGCGCAGGTCCAGCCCCATCTCGCCGCGCATGCCGTTCTCGGTCAAGGCCTGGGGATTGGAACTGGTGACCCGCCCGTTGCCATAGTCGTATTCGGGGTGGCTGCTGGGCAAACCGACGGCCTGACGCTCGAGATTGGGCACGCCGGCGGCCGCGTCGCGTGCGTCGTCGGGCGTCGAGGTGCCGGTGAACGCACCCGGCATGAAGGTGCCGGTGACGCCGTTGAAGGCGTGCGACATCTCGTGATACAGGATCACCGACGGCGCCGGCAGGTCCTCGAGGAAGAACTGCGGGTTGTAGGAGATCGTCACGTCGCTCGCCGGGCCGGCCTGCCCGTTCCGGATGTAGCCGGGCACCATGCTGGCGTAGCCGTTCTGCTCGTTCTGCAGTTCGCGGATGGTGACGACATGCCCGCTGGCGGCGGCCTGGTCGAACTCGGCCAGCATCTGCTGGCCATTGGGCGAGGCGCGCAGCATGTCGATGTCGGCCTGCACACGGCTCACGAACGCGTCCGTGCCCTCGATGCGGAGGCTGCGGCCGAGCGCGGGATCGATGACCACGTTGACCACGGTGGTCTGGCCCCCGTTCTCGGCACTGATGCGATCGCCGATCGCCTCGCTGGCGTAGACCACCGCCTCGCCGCCCTCGTTGATCACGGTGCTGTCGTCGCCGGCGTACACGCGTGTGTTGCCGGTGCCGGTGAGGATGGTGTTGGTGCCGGTGCCACCGATCAGCACGTTGTTGCCGGCCACACCTTCGATGCGGTCGTCGCCCGCACCGCCGTCGACGTAGTCGAGGCCCCGGCCTGCGGTGATGCGGTCCGCGCCGTCGCCGCCGTAGAGCACATTGCGACCCGCGCCATCCACCTGGATGGTGTCGTCGCCGGCGCCGCCATCGACGTAGTTGTTGCCGGCGCCGACGGTGATCGTGTCGCGGCCTGCACCGCCGGTGATGCGGTCGTCGCCCGCGCCGAGTGCGGTGATGGTGTTGTCGCCGTCGCCGCTTTCGATGACGAAGTTCACCGTCACGCCTTCGGCCACCTCGATGGTGTCGTCGCCGTCGCCGCCACGGATGGTGATCTCCTGGCCTGCGGCCAGATCCAGCGCGTAGCGCTCGCCATTGACGTCGAGGGCGAGCGCGCCGTTGCTGCCGGGGGTTACCCGGACGCTGTCGTTGCCGTTGCCGGTGGCGATCACCAGCTGGTCGGAGACCGCATAGAGCTGACCGCCCTGCTCGACCGCGGTGCGCTCGCGGGTGATCGTGACCTCGGCCGACTGGTGCAGTGGATCGATCAGCACCGGCTTGCCGTCGGTGGTCTGCGAGCGGGTGCGCCCGCCTTCGTTCGTGGCCTCGCCGTCGATCCGGGTGGCCGCCGCGTCCGTCCCCTGCCCGGCACCCGTGCGCCCGGCGGCCGGGTCCCAGGGGGTCTGCCCGATCATGTCCGCATCGAGACGGGCATGCTGGTCGAGCGACGGCTCCCACACGCCGGCGCGGGTCTGGGAGGCGGACTGCGGATCGAACGAGGTCATGGCGGCTGCACCTGCGGCGAGCGGATCGGAGGTCCATATGTACGCTGGCGTATGGCGGCGTCACACTGGGGCGTGCCCTTGGTCGAGCGGCGCCCGCATCGTTGCAAGCGAAACAGTCGGCCGCTGCGCCGCAACATCGTTGGCCTTAGAATGACGCCCCTTTTACGTCAATGGATCGCAGCAGCATGGGCCTCGACTCCGTCCCCACCGGCAAGAACCCGCCGGACGAAATCAACGTCATCATCGAGATCCCGAAGGACGCCGAGCCCGTCAAGTACGAGGTCGACAAGGAAAGCGGCGCGATCTTCGTCGACCGCATCCTGTCCACGCCGATGCGCTATCCGTGCAATTACGGCTACGTGCCCAACACCGTCTGCGGCGACGGCGACCCGGCCGACGTGCTGGTGGTGCTGCCGCTGCCGCTGATTCCGGGTTCGGTGATCCGCTGCCGTCCGGTCGGCGTGCTGAAGATGACCGACGAGGCCGGCAGCGACGAGAAGATCCTGGCCGTGCCGGTGGAGAAGGTGTTCGGTGGCTACGCCCACGTCGACGACCTGGACAAGGTCTCCGGCCACTGGCTCGAGCGCATCGGCCACTTCTTCGAGCACTACAAGGATCTCGAGAAGGGCAAGTGGGTGAAGATCAGCGGCTGGGGCGATGCGGCCGAAGCCAAGGCGCTGCTCACCGACGCGATCGCCGCCTACCAGGCGCAGTAACCACTGCGCGGGCGCAGCGCCCGTCACAGTTCGCGACATCGCGCCGGTGCGCAGCCGGCGCGATTGTTACTATCGCTGCAGCCACCACCCGAGGTGGGCCGTGGCGATCAGGGGGTTCCACCGTGCGTATTCTGTTCGTGGGCGGCGAAGACAGCCTGCCATCCGATCTCACCGGCCTCGTGGCCGACATGGACGACAGCTGGGAGGTCCAGCGCGCCGCGGACGGAACCTCGGCCACGGCGCTGATTGCCGACAGCCCGCAGGACGTCGTCGTCGTCGCCCCTGCGCTGCCGGACATGCCGGTCGCCACCCTGCTCGGCCAGATCCGCACGCTGCGTCCGGAAACCTCGCGCATCGCCGTGTTCGGTGGCCAACCGCCGGCGCGCGTGCTGTCGCTCGCCCACCGCTTCCTGCCGCTGCCGGTCGGCGAGGCCCAGCTGCTCGAGGCCATCGGCAGTCTCGAGGAACTGCGCGAGCTGCTCGACAACCCGGCCCTGCGCGAGCGCATCGGCCAGATCGAGAAGCTGCCGTCGCCGCCGCAGACCTACATCGCGCTGGCGCACGCGCTCGAAGCCGAAGAAGAAACCAGCGCCAACGACATCGCCCAGCTGATCGCCGGCGACCCCGCGATCGCGGCGAAAGTGCTGCAACTGTGCAATTCCGCCTATTTTTCCGCAGGCCGCACCATCACCGATCTGCGCTCGGCCGTAACCCGACTGGGCATGGCGACGATGCGCGATCTGGTCCTGGCCAGCGAAGTGTTCGCCCACAGTGCGCGCAGCGATCTGGACCGCCCGGCAATGCAGCAGCGCGCACTCGTGGCCTCGCAGCTCGCACGACGCATGCTGCCCGACTCCAGCGCCGAACTCGGCGCCACCGCCGCATTGCTGGCCGACATCGGCCTGCTGCTGCCGGGTATCCGTGACGAACGCGCAGCGCCCGACACCCAGCCTGCCGACGCACCCGGCCACACCGAAGCCGGCGCCTACCTGCTCGGCCTCTGGGGTCTGCCGATGCCGATCATCGAGGCCGTCGCCTTCCAGCGCGACCCCGCCCGTGCCGGCACGCGCAGCTTCTGGGTCACCGGCGCCGTCCACGTCGCCACCGCGCTCGCCGCCGGCGAACCCGTGCGCGAGGACTATCTCCAGCGCACCGGCATGCTCGACAAGCTCGACGGCTGGCGCGGCCATGCCGAGCGCCTGTTGGGCATCAACGAGCCCCAGCACGCCTGAGGCGCCGCTCGCGCGCGGCCGTTTCGCGTCGCGCCCAGCCTGGCTACTGCGTAGCAACGACCTGCCGCGCTACGACGCGACTTGCGCCTGTCTGTACGCGAACCCGCGTGACGTCGACGAACGCGCATCGCGAGCGACTGCGCGACGCTTCCATGCGTCCCTTGCTGCCGGCATTCAACGATCGAAGCCAGTCCCCTCGCACGCGTGGTCGCACCTCGCGTCTGATGGAAGCGCTCGCGCCAGGCAGTGCTGACTGACGCGTCCACCACCGCATGATGGCCCACGCCGAGAGCGGGATTCCGGGAACAAAAAAAGGCGGGCCCGAGGGCCCGCCTTTCTGCGTTTCAGGATCGCGGTGCGATCAGAAGCGCTGGGTGTAACGCATGTACATGAAGCGACCGATGTCGAACTCGGGGTAGTACGGGAAGCCCGTGCTGACGTTGCCGCCGTTGAACATGATCGCAGCTTCGCGGTCGAACACATTGTCGACGCCCAGCGACACCGTCGCATCCCACGGTGCGTTGTACGACACCTGCAGGTTGTGGAACGTGTTCGAACCCAGGCGGTTGCGCGGAGCGGTTTCACCATTCTGGAAGCGATCCGGTTCCGAGCACGGACGGTTGGCGACGCAGCCGTCGTTGATGCCGGAGTAGTAGCGCATGTTCCAGGTGGCGTTCCAGTCCTCGTTGATCTCCCAGTTGGTGCCGAGGGTCGAACGGATGCGGAAGTAACCCGGGTCACCGGCGCCGCCGACGAAGATGTTGTCGCCAGCAGAGTTCTGTCCCAGCGTGTCGTACTGCGCGAGGTAGCTGGTCTGCCAGTCGAAGGTGAAACGACCGAATGCCGTGTCGGCCATGCGGTAGCGCGCACCGAAGTCCCAGCCTTCCGTTTCCAGCTGGCCCAGGTTGGTCAGACCGAAGAACATGCCCGAGATGTGGCCGTCCGCTGCACGCGTCACGCCGTCACAGCGGCTCGCGTCACCCAGCACGTAGCAATCACGCAGGATGCGGTTGACGCTGTCGGAAATGATGTAGTTCGACAGCTTGTAGTTGTACCAGTCCAGGCTCAGGGTCAGGCCGTCGGCGAAGCCAGGGCTCCAGACGATACCCGCCGTCCGGCTGATCGAGGATTCCGGGCCCATATCCGGGTTGGAACCCGACAGGAACTGGTCCGGCGTCTGGCACGGCCACGAGGTGCAAGGCACCAAGCCCTGACCCAGCTGGACGTAATCAGGCGCCACGCCCGCTGCCGTACAGGCCGCATTGCCCGCGACGCTGCCGGGCACGCCGACCGAGCACGGATCGGTGTAGCTTTCGAAGCTGCCACCGACGCCGCCGAACAGGTTGTCGATCGACGGTGCGCGGAAGCCCTGCGCCCAGGTTGCACGAACAGCCACCGACTCGATCGGACGCCAGATGAAGCTCGCCTTGGAGTTCGTCGTGTCGCCGAAGTTGCTGTAGTCGGAATAACGCGACGCCAGGTTGACGGTCAGTTCCTGGGCGAACGGCAGGTCCGCGAGCACCGGAATGTTGAACTCGAGGTAGGCCTCGTTGACCTCGTACTCACCCTGGGTGGTCGTCGCCGGCAGGCCGGTCGAGTTGCCACTCTGGTTGAACGCGTCCGGCACGAAGCGGCCGGTCTCTTCGCGACGCTCCAGACCGAACGCGAAGCCGAAATCACCGGCCGGCAGTTCGAACAGACCGCCACTCAGGTTGGCCGAGTAGATCTTGGAGCTGGTCTCGCCGGTGTCGGTGTAGGTCGGGAACAGGAAGTTCTGGACGTCCGCATTCGCCAGCGAACCGGGGCCTGCGACGCCGAACGGCAGCAGCGGATTCCACGGCGTGCAGCCGGCGATCACGTTGTCGACAGTGCCGCAACGCGCGACGCCGCTGGCATCGATGAACGACGGGCCGAGGGCCGGCGCGGTGGCCAGGAGGCTGGCATCGCCATAACCGCTCTTGGTGACTTCATTGCGGTTGTTGGCGTAGGTGACGTTCCAGTCCCACGGACGCTCGTTCACGTCGAAGTAGCCGCTCAGGCCTGCGACGACACGGAACGTGGTCAGCTCGCTGCGCGTAGTGCGCGGCACTTCCCACAGGCGGCGACGGAACTCGATGTCTTCGCCGACCGGGTTGAACACGCTGTCACCCGAAAGCGGGGTGTCGAACGCGACCGACTGGTAGGGATAGCCAGCGATCTGCTGATCGGTCGAGCGCTTGTTGTAGAGGATGTCGGCGTTGAAGGTGACGCGATCGGTCAGATCGTAGTTGATGTTGGAGAACACCGACTTACGCTCGAGACCCGTCTGCACGAACATCTGCTGGTTGGCGTTGGCGTTGAACGCCGCGGTGTGCGGCACGTAATCGGCGCGGTTGGCCGGATTGCCGCCCGGACGCAGCGTGAGCCAAGTCTCGGTCGCCTCGTCGAACCACGAGCCGTTCTGGCTCACCGGGCTGAAGCCCGAGCCCGGATAGTCCGGACCAGCGTTGCCGAAGGCGCTGAAGAAGCGATCGCCGGCGAGGATCGGATCGGCTTCCATGAACTCGGCCGAGATCGTGATACCGCCGCGCTCGTTGCTGGTACCGAAGGTGCCGGAGTAGATGGTCTCGCCGCCGTCGCCCTGGCTGAACTGGCCGTACTGCACCGAAGCTTCGGCGCCGTCGAAGCGCGAGCGGGTGATGACGTTGACCACCGCGGCGATCGCGTCGGAGCCGTACAGCGCGGACGCGCCGTCCTTCAGGATGTCGATGCGCTCGATCGCCGAGACCGGGATCTGGCTCAGATCCTGGAAGCCGCCGGTGGTCGCGCCGAGGCGGACGCCGTTGATCAGCACCAGGGTGCGGTTCGCGCCGAGGTTACGGATGTCGATGTAGTAACCACCGACGTTCTCGCCCGACGCCAGGGCGTCCGCGCGCGAGATGGCCGGGGAACCGGCCGAAGAGATGTTCTGCAGCAGGTCAGCCACGGTGGCCTGACCCGAACGCGAAATGTCCTCGCGCGAAACAGTCAGAATCGGCTGCGAGTTTTCGATCTCGACGCCGCGGATGCGCGAGCCGGTGACCTGGATGCGATCGAGGTTGGTGGCACCGGTGGCGGTCGCCTGTTCCTGGGCGGACACGGCCGCCGGCACGAGGGCCGTCAGCACCGCGAGGGGCAGCAGGCCCTTGCGCAGTGCGGGAGCGCGAAGATTCTTCAAGTTCTCTCTCCAGAGTGTGTGTTGCGTTACTGACGCGTTAAAAACGCCTCCAGCACGGTACGGGGCCAGCCTCTGTTCATGCCTTGCCGTCACCGCCCGGTGTGTTTGCCGAATCTGGCGCCCCACATGAAAACGCCCCGGTGACAGGGCGTCCGTCACCGGGGCGCAACAGGTGCGTGCTATGCAAGTGTCAGACGGCGGTCGCTGACGCCTTGGCCGTGCGCGCGGCGCGGTAGCGGCTGGCCGACATGCCGTGATGGCTCTTGAACGCGCGCGCGAAGCTGCAGCAGTTGTCGAAGCCGGTAGCGGCCGCGACCTCGCCGATCATCATCGACGTGGTCCGCAGCAGAAGGCCCGCACGTTCCAGACGCAGACGCACCGACAGGGCCTGCGGACTCTCGTCGTAGAGCGCATGGAAAGCCTTGGAGAAGTACCAGCTCGAGAAGCTGGTGAGGTCGGCCAGCTCACTGATGCGGACGACGCGGTCGCTGTTGCCTTCCAGATACAGGCGCGCGCGCTGCATGCGCCCGAAGACCTGACGCTTGCGCATACGCGACCGGCCGGGACACCGTCGCACACGTGCGGCGAGATCGCGCTGTACGGTCGCGAGCTGCAGCAGCAGTGGACGCACGGCGACGCTGTCGTCGCCTGCGGCGGCAGCGGATCGCCACAGGCGCAGCAACATCCGCAGCTCGCGCGCGGGCACCCGGCCACGTCCTGCGTACAGGCTTCCGTCATTGAGCGCCTGCAGGCTGTCCAGCGCGCGGGCATCCAGCGCGATGCCGATGCACACGCCACGCGGCCCGGTCTGGATCAAGGGCGCGGATTCCTTCTCGAACGCCATCCAGTCGCCGCAGCGCATCCGGAACCGACCTTCGCGCGATTCGATCCAGCCGTCCCCGCGCACCTGCACCCAGATGTTGAAGACCGGGGCGCTGACCTGCACCGCGCCGAGCCGGGAACTGCCAAGGCACTGCGCCGCGCCCTGCAGGGCTTCGAACGGCAGAACATGACCGCGGGTCGACCAGAGGGGGGCTTGCATGGACACACCATTCACCGGGAGGGGCGGCAGTTATGCCGTGGCCTCCAGCGATGTGCCCGAAAGTGCACGTAGACTTTGCCGAAATTGTTGCCGGCGTCGATCCGAAAGACTTACGAAACCTTTTTTCTCATTGATAACAGCCACTTGGCGAGCGTCGCATCGCTGTGACGGACGCCGGGCAATGGCATGAAACCGATGTCTGTTCCGTCCTCGGACGCGATCGACACCGCCAGAACACCATCCGCAGTGCTGTAACCGTTGGTCGCATTGAGGTGCGGTCTGGAGATGCAGCGCGCACTGTCCTGAACGAGCGCGGCAGGCGCGATCTCGAAGAACGTGAGGCGCGTCCGGCAGGCTGCGTCGCCGTCGAGGTAGGAGAGCCGGCCCGCGGGATCCACTGCCCAAGTGCGATACCGCCAACGCGTCGGCAGCGCATCGCTGAGCTGGCGGACGCTGGCGGCCGCGAGATCGGGATCCGCGGCCCACAGACCATTGCCGTCCAGGCGCGTGTAGAGCACCCGCCCACCGGCCGCGTCGAATCGGACCTGGGACACGCCGTCGATCCGTCCGAGCTCCCGCCACCCCTCGCGTGCGTAGGCCACCAGCGCGGCCCGACCGTCGCGGTCTTCCTCGATCACCAGCAATCGGCCCTCGGGCCCGTACGCGGCCTGCATTGGACGGTTTCCCGGAATCGCCAGGGGCGCCGTGTGCCCGGTGGACGGCTCGATCTCCATCACCGAGGTCGCGCCGTCCTCGTCCCGCACCGACGCCAGCAGCCGACGACCGTCCGGCGACCAGACGGGCGCCTGACGTGTATCCGGCCGCACACCTTCGATCGGCCGCAGCGAATCGGGGCGCTGGAGATCCGCCCACCACAGTTCGAAACGGCCCGCGCGATCCGAGCTGAAAGCGAGCTGCTGACCGTCAGGCGACAGGATGGGCTGGGTATCCCGCCCGGACGAGGCGAACAGGGGCGTGTCCTCGCCAGTCGCCGCGTCGATCCGCCGGATGCCGAAATGCGGCCGTCGATGGACGAACGCCAGCATGCCGCTCTGTGACGACACGACCGGCGCCTGGGCATCCTCGATCCCCAGATCGGCGAACGTCCTGGTCTCGGCATCGAGCAGATACAGGCGCGACTCGTGGTCGACCCGGATGCCGAACACGATGCCGCGACTGTCCGGGGCCCATGCCAGACCGCGCATCTCCGCGCCGAGCCGGGTCAGCTGTTCGGCTTCGCCGCCGCCGACCGGAATCCGCCAGACATCGCCCATCTGCGGGTTGCGCACGAACGCGATCCAGCGACCGTCGGGTGAGACCTTCGGCACGGCGTCGAGATCGCCGGGCAACGCCGCGTAGTCGAGATCACGCCAGCGGCCGTCGACCGGATTGAGCACGCGCATGCGCCCGCCTTCCGGGGTGCCGGTCATCGTGCCGAACAGCAGCCCGCTGCCGTCCGGCAGCCAGTCGAAGCTCAGCAATTCGCTGCGATCGCAGCGCGCGATCTCGCGTTCGTCGCCTGCGCCGGTGGCGGCGATCAGCATCACGCGACAGGTGCCGTCCTCGCTGCGTCTGGCGAATGCGATCTCGCGCCCGTCCGGCGACCAGGCAGGCAGATCATCCCGGTCGCCGGGCCGCGGCCGGCTCAGGGTGCGCGGCGCGGCGCTCGTGGTCGTCTGCACCAGAATGGCCGCGCCGGCGCCGCCGTCGGCCGTCGACGAGGCGGAGTAGGCCACCATCGACGCGTCGGGCGACAGGGTCGGCGACAGCTCGAAGCCATCGGCATTGGTGATCAGTCGATAAGGCCGACCTGGACCCGCCAGAGGCTCGACCCGTGGGGCGACCCCGTCCTCAGGCGTCGACACCAGCAGCAGACCGGTCACGACGCCGACCAGAAGCGCGACAGCCGCCACCCCGAGCAACCAGCGTGCACGCGGGCGGGAGGCCGGCACCGCGGGCGGCATCGGCCGGGCCGCCTGTGCGTCCGGTGACTCGAGCGCGGCGAACGCCGGGTCGGTCACGCGGCCAGGCATCGCCGATGCACCGGGCTCGTCTGGCGTGTCGCCTATGATCTCGACAGGCACCGTCAGCCGGTACCCGGTCTTGGCGATCGTCTCGATGTATCGCCGCCCCTCGGCCGCGGTCACGCTGCCGGCGCCGAAGGCCTTGCGCAACTGGGTCACTGCCTGCGTGAGCACGTCGTCGCCGGGCATGGTGTCCGGCCAGGCGCGTGCGAGCAGCTCGTTGCGGGTCAGTACCTCCCCGGGCGTCTGGGCGAGCAGACGCAGCACGGCGATCGACTTCGGCGTCACGCGCGCGACATGTCGCGCACCGGGCACGGCGATCTCGCGCGTCGCGAAATCGACCGTCGCGGCACCGATGCGCAGCCGAAGCGGCGTCTGGTCGTCGGGGAAGGGGCTGGTGCTGGACATCGAAGGGCCGGACCTACTCGGCGCACACAATAGCGACCACCAACTGAATCGAATGCAAGGTTCGCGACAGACTCCGCACAGCGCCTGTCGCATTTCGTCAGATCGGCAGCCCAATTTTTCTGGCTCGCCTGATTGGCGTCCGGCGCATCGATTCACCGGCCCTCATCGGGAAGCCTTGCAGCCAGGCCGCGTTGCCTGGTCGCCCGGTGAAACTCCGATCGGACGCGCTGCGCTCCGCTTGACCTCCATCCCTCGATCCAGCGGATGCGGCGCATGACAAAAAAGCGGGCCTCTCGGCCCGCTTTCATATCTACCGCATCAACTAGGCAGCATCACATCGATTCGCCGCGCATCCCCGCCTGGTGCGGGTAATTCGCGAAGATCTCGGCGATCGTCGAGTTCACCCGCTGCGCCCGCTGCTCGGGCCGCAGGTTGGCGACACGGCCGACCGCGACGCCTTCCCACACCAGCCGCTTCTGGCGAGCATCGACCAGGTCGACGTTCATCGTGCCCTCGGTGTAGCGATAGACCTGCGTTCGCTCGTTCCAGTACGGCACCGCGAAATAGGCGCGGTGGCGATAGCTGTAGTAGTAGCCATAGTCGACGGTCGGATAGCTGCTGACGTCGGTCCGGCGCTCCATGTAGGCATTGATGTTCACCCACAGGTCCGGGTCGGTCTCGGTGTAGGTGTAGCCGCGGCGCTCCATTTCGTTGCGCACGGCCGCCTTGGCCAGCGCGCTGGTCTGGGTCTCGTAGCCGTCGCTCTCGATCGCCAGCGGCGTGTAGAACGCCCACGTGCGGTAGGCGGAGAAATCGGCCCGGGGATCGGCTTCGGTGGTGATGCGGGGACCCGTCGCGCAACCGGCGAGCAGCACGAGCCCGCACAGCGCCACGAGCCAGGCGGCGACACGCTTGGAGGTGTTCATATCGGATCTCTCCCTGTTGACTGGCGGATCGTGAGGCGAAGCCTCGATACCGGTCCTGAACATACGCCGGCATCGGTCGTGCGGATGCGAGGGCGGTGGCAACGATTCAGCCACCGCCCTGTTCACCTCATCCGGGACGATAGACCTCGGCGCCCTGGGCGCGGAACTCGGCGGACTTCTCCGCCATGCCCGCCGCCAGTGCGTCCTCGGTGCCGACGCCGTGTTCGGCCGCATAGTCGCGCACGTCCTGGGTGATCTTCATCGAGCAGAAGTGCGGGCCGCACATCGAGCAGAAGTGCGCGGCCTTGTGTGCATCCTTGGGCAGGGTTTCGTCGTGGAAGGACTCGGCCTTTTCGGGATCGAGGCCGAGGTGGAACTGGTCCTGCCAGCGGAACTCGAAACGCGCCTTGCTGAGCGCGTTGTCGCGCACCTGCGCGCCGGGATGACCCTTGGCGAGATCGGCCGCGTGCGCGGCGATCTTGTAGGCCATGATGCCGTCGCGCACGTCCTCGCGGTTCGGCAGGCCGAGGTGCTCCTTCGGCGTCACGTAGCAGAGCATCGCGGTGCCGTACCAGCCGATCATCGCCGCGCCGATCGCCGAGGTGATGTGGTCGTAGCCCGGCGCGATGTCGGTGGTCAGCGGGCCGAGCGTGTAGAACGGCGCCTCGCCGCACTCGCGCAGCTGCTTGTCCATGTTCTCCTTGATCAGCTGCATCGGCACGTGGCCGGGGCCTTCGATCATGGTCTGCACGTCGTGCTTCCACGCGATCTTCGTCAGCTCGCCCAGCGTCTCCAGCTCGCCGAACTGCGCGGCGTCGTTGGCGTCGGCGATGCAGCCCGGACGCAGGCCGTCGCCGAGCGAGAAGGCCACGTCGTAGGCCTTCATGATCTCGCAGATGTCCTCGAAGTGCTCGTAGAGAAAGCTCTCGCGGTGATGCGCCAGGCACCACTTGGCCATGATCGAACCGCCGCGCGAGACGATGCCGGTCACGCGCTTCGCAGTCAGCGGCACGTAGCGCAACAGCACGCCGGCGTGGATCGTGAAGTAGTCGACGCCCTGCTCGGCCTGCTCGATCAGCGTGTCGCGGAAGATCTCCCAGGTCAGTTCCTCGGCGCGGCCGTCGACCTTTTCCAGCGCCTGGTAGATCGGCACCGTGCCGATCGGCACCGGCGAGTTGCGGATGATCCACTCGCGGGTCTCGTGGATGTGCTTGCCGGTCGACAGATCCATCACCGTGTCGCCGCCCCAGCGGATCGCCCAGACCAGCTTCTCGACTTCCTCGGCGATCCCGGAACTCACGGCGCTGTTGCCGATGTTGGCGTTGATCTTGGTCAGGAAGTTGCGGCCGATGATCATCGGCTCGCTCTCGGGATGATTGATGTTGTTGGGCAGGATCGCGCGGCCGCGCGCGATTTCGTCGCGCACGAACTCCGGCGTGATGACCTGCTGGATGTGCGCGCCGAAAGTCTCGCCCGGATGCTGGCTGCGCAGCATCGCGTCGCGCACCAGCTCCAAGCGCTGGTTCTCGCGGATAGCGACGTACTCCATCTCCGGCGTGACGATGCCGCGGCGCGCGTAGTGCATCTGGCTGACGTTGGCGCCGGCCTTGGCCACGCGCGGCAGCGTGCGTGCGGGGAAGCGCACGTGGGCCAGTTTCGGATCGTGCTCGCGGCCGCGGCCGAACGCCGAGCTCAGCTGCGGCAGCACCTCGGTGTCGCCGCGCTCCTCGATCCAGCGCGCGCGCAAACCCGCCAGGCCCGCGGCGAGATCGATCGTCACGTCGGGATCGGTGTAGGGGCCCGACGGGTCGTAGACCGTCACCGGCGGATTGTCCTCGCCGCCGAACAACGTCGGCGTGCGCGTCTGCACGATCTCGCGCATCGCCACGCGCAGGTCCGGGCGCGAACCCTCGACGTGGATCTTGCGCGATCCCGGGATCGGGCGCGTTACCGATTCGGACAACTGGTCGGTCTGCTGCAGCAGTGTGGAAGACACGGCGTTCATCGCATTCGTCCTGTAGTGGCGAACGGGAACCCGGGGCGGGCTCTCCTTCTCGCGGACGAAGCGGCGGCGCGGACCCGGCGCGGCGACAGCCGCATTGCGCATGCGACAAGACGGTTCTGCGGCAGGTCCTGCGAAGCTTCCCTACGCCGGTATCAGCCGGATCAGGTTCGAAGGGACTGTCTCAACCGGCGATGCCGGTACCCCCGCTTCAGCGCGCATTAGACCGCGAAAGCGGCAGCGGCACCAGCGCGCAGGGCGCTCAGTCCAGTGCGTAGCCGAGGCGGAAGCCGCCCCAGTGCCGTCCCTGCACGAACACCGGCACCGACAGGTCGAACATGATCTCGCCGGTGTCGCGGCGGTAGACCTGCAGCCGGAAGGGATCGGTGTGGGCACCGACGCTGCGACCGACCCGGTCGCCGAAGATGCGTTTGGTGCGGTTGCCGACCAGGTCGACGGCGCGCTGGCCGGTCAGCGGCTTCGAAAAGCGCAGGTTGTGGGTCGGCACGTAGCCGTCGGGATTGGCGCAGATCGCGAACGCGATCCACGGGTGCGCGTCCAGCACCGGCTCCTGCAACGGTGGCAACACGCGATCGCACAGGCCGTCGAACGCCGTGTGGAAGCGGGGCGGCTCGATGTCGGGGATGGGCGTGTACGCGCGCTCGAACAGGGCATCGCCCGCGATCTCGCCACGTGCGATCGCGGCCTCCAGCGCACGGCCGATCTCCGCGGCGGTCGCCGTCGCGAGCTCGCGCACGCGGGCATGGCGTTCCGTGCGCATCGGATCGGGCGGCAGCTTGAACAGACCCACGCAGTCCTGCAGTTCGGCCACGCTGCGCCCCAGCGCCTCGCTGCGCTCGGCCACGCGTGCGGCCCGGTCGAGGTTACTGCGGCCGAGGCCGGTGGCATGTTCGACCGCCGCGTCGATCGCGGTGATCTCGGCATCCTGCGCGCCGATGCGCGTGGCCACCGAGGCCATGGCGCCGCCGGCACGCGCCAGCAATTCGCCGACATCCGCCAGCACGTGTCCGGTCTGCTGTGCGGACGCGGTGCCGTCGGCGAGCGCGGCCACGGTGCTCTCGACGATGTCGCGCACTTCGCGTGAGGCCTTGGCCGCGCGCTCGGCGAGCAGCCGGATCTCGGTCGCGACCACGGCGAAGCCGCGGCCCGCCGGGCCGGCGTGCGCGGCCTGGATGCCGGCGTTCACCGACAGCAGGTTGGTCTGCATCGAGACGGCGTCGATGACTTCGATGACCTCGGTGGCGCGCGTGACCCGGCGTTCCACCTCGCGGATCGCCTCGCCCAGGTCGGCCGCCGCCGCATGGCCGGCGCGTACGCTGGCGTCGGCGCGCGCGGCTTCCTCTCGGACTGCGGCCAGCTCGGCCGCTGCCGCGTGCACGCCCTCGGCGAGACGATGACTGGCCGCCAGCACCTCACCCAGGACATCGACCTGGGCCTGCGACTGCTGCACCAGCCGATCGTTGTCCGCGACCACCTGCGGAACGGCGCCGGCGATATCGACCGACAGCGACACCGCCTGGCGAATGGCCTCGGTGAGGTTGCCGAAGCCGGCCACGAGGTGACAGTCCGCGGCCAGCACGCGCTCGTCGGCCAGATCGAGATCCAGATCGCAGGCTGCCAGGCCGGCGCCGACGCGTGTCAACAGCCGTCGCGCCGGGTCGGACGCGGACGGATCGGAAGACGCCGCCGTCGCTGCCTTCGCTGCCGGCTGCGCCGATATCGCCGCGGCATGCCCCCGCAGCAAGGCCGCGGTCTCGGCATGCGGCAGCGACACCAGCCAGCCTTCGCCGTCACGGCGATAACGCAGCCGCCGCGCGGCGTCCGCACCGGGCGCGATCCACACGCCTTCGGCACCGTGCAGCGCCTCCGGTCGCACGCCCCAGGGCGCCGGCCGAACCGGCGCCGGTCGCGCGTCCAGTCCCAGCAGATCTCGCGCAGCGGCATTGGCGGCGACGATGCACGCCTCGCGATCCAGGCGCAGCAGGCCGACCGGTGCATCGGGCAGCGCGTCGATGTCCGGCACACCCGCACTCGTCTCGATCTCTGTCATGGCATCCCCCCGCAACCCATGTCGACGCAATCGTTAGCGGCCATCATGCCGGTGAATTGAGTGCGCGACCGCGCGGGCGTGCGCCCGGCGGGTCGGGGCGCCAAAGGTTTCAGCGCAAACCGTTGACACCGCCCGAAGCGCCGTGCTGTTCTGCACCCATGACGCACCGCACCACGCACTCGCCGCGCAGCGCCGCCACCGGTCACTTCGACCGGGCCAGGGGCGCGTCGGCAACGCGCACCGCCGTCGCCACGATTACCACCACGACCACCACCGGCACCGGTACCACCGGCCCCGGGATGTGGACGCGCGCCGCCAGTTGATCTGACCTCGCCCGCTCCGCATCCCCGCCCGGGATGCGGATCCGCGATCCCACCCGAGCGAAGACGCGGAGCCCTACCGGAGCTCCCCGATGTCCGCTGTCCTGTCCGAATCCCCCGCCGATGCGCCCGCGCGTGCCGCCATCGCCTGCCATGTGCACAAGTTCGGCGGCAGCAGCCTGGCCGATGCCACGTGCATCGGCGCGCTGTCGGCCCTGATCCCGACCGATGCCCGGCTGCGGCCGATCGTGGTCTCGGCGATGCACGGCACCACCAACGCGCTGGTGGCGCTCGCCGATGCGGCGGTGGCCGGCAGCGACTGGAAACCCGGCTGGGATGCGCTGCGCCGGCGTCATCTCGACACCGCCCACGCCTTCGAAGCGGCCGAGGGTGGCGCCCTGCACCTGGCGCTGGAACACGAGTTCCTGCAGCTCGCCGAGGACCTGCAGGCGCTGGCCCGGGGCGATGGCGACGCGGCCGAATTGACCGCCCGCGTGCACGGCTGCGGCGAACTGCTGTCCTCGCGCCTGGTGCAGGCGGCGCTTGGTGAGGGCTGGCGGCGTCTCGACGCGCGCGATGTGCTCGTCGTGCAGCCCGGCGAGATGGGCGCGGTGGTCGACTGGGACGCGAGCCGCTCGAAGCTCGCGCAATGGCGTCTGGCGCAGGCCGCGCGCGATGTCGTGATCACCGGCTTCGTCGCGCGCGATGCCGACGGCCGCGCGACCACCCTGGGCCGCAACGGCAGCGACTACTCCGCGGCGATCTTTGCGAACCTGTTCGATGCCGATGCACTGACCATCTGGACCGATGTCGACGGCGTGCTGTCGGCCGATCCGCGGCTCGTGCCCGACGCCGTGTGCCTGGACGCGATGTCCTACGCCGAAGCCTGCGAACTCGCCTACTTCGGCGCCAAGGTGCTGCACCCGCAGACGCTCGCGCCGGTGCAGGCGCGCGGCGTGCCGGTGCGCATCCGCAACCGCCGCAACCCCGCCGCGCCCGGCACCTTGATCGCGCCCGAGGGTGCGCCGGCGGCGTCGCCGGTCAAGGGCCTCACCCTGGTGCGCGATGTCGCCGTGCTCGAGCTCGTCGGCAACGGCCTGGTCGGCGTGCCCGGCATGGCCGAGCGCCTGTTCGCGGCGCTCCACGGCACCGGCGTGTCGGTGACGATGATCTCGCAGGGCTCGTCGGAACATTCGATCTGTTGCGTGGTGCGCGCCGATCAGGCCGAACGGGGCCGCGCCGCGATCGCCGACGCCTTCGCCGAAGCGATCACCGACGGCTTGGCGCAGGGCGTGACGGTGACCCATGACCTGTGCGTGCTGGCCGCGGTCGGCGACGGCATGGTCGGCACCCAGGGCGTGGCCGCACGGCTGTTCGACGGGCTGGCCCAGGCCCGCGTCAACATCCGCGCGATCGCGCAGGGTGCCAGCGAGCGCAATATCTCCGTCGCGATCGCACAGGACGATGCCACACGCGCGCTGCGCGCCGCGCATGCCGCGTTCTGGCTGTCGCCGCAGACGGTGTCGGTCGGAGTCATCGGCCCGGGCCACGTCGGCAAGGCGCTGCTGTCGCAGCTGGCCGATGTGCTGCCGGGGCTGAAGTCGCGCTCCGGGGTCGACCTGCGGCTGCGCGCCATTGCCTCGAGCCGGCGTATGGCGCTCGAGGACACCGCGATGGATCCGGCGTCCGCCGCCGCGCGCCTGCGGGCCGACGACGCACAGGCCTGCGATCTCGACACGTTCGCCGCGCATGTCCGCGCCGGGCATCTGCCGCACGCGATGATCGTCGACTGCAGCGCCAGCGACGCGGTGGCCGCGAAGTACGCCGACTGGCTCGCTGCCGGCATTCACGTGGTCACCCCGAACAAACACGCCGGCAGCGGCGACTGGGCGCGCTATACGGCGATCACCGAGGCCCGTCGCGAGGGCAGCAGCCGCTTCCTCTACGAAGCCACCGTCGGCGCCGGTCTGCCGGTGGTGCTGACGTTGCGCAACCTGATCGACACCGGCGACACCCTGCACGCGATCGACGGCATGCTCTCGGGCACGCTGGCCTGGCTGTTCAACAGTTTCGACGGCCGCCGGCCGTTCTCCGAGCTGGTGCGCGAGGCGCGCGCGCTCGGCTACACCGAGCCCGATCCGCGCGACGATCTGTCGGGACTCGACGTCGCACGCAAACTCGTGATCCTCGCCCGCGAAGCCGGCCGGCCGCTGTCGCTGGCCGACGTGGCGATCGAAAGCCTGGTGCCGAAGACTCTGCGCGACGTCGATGTCGACACCTTCCTCGCCCGCGCCGGCGAACTCGACGCCCCGATGCAGGCGCGGCTCGACGCCGCGCGCGCGGCCGGCTGCGGCCTGCGCCACATCGCCAGCCTCGACCGCGACGGCCGTGCCAGGGTTGGCGTGCAGGCGCTTCCGGCCGATCATGCGTGCATGCATACCCGCCTGACCGACAACCTGGTGCAGTTCACCACCACCCGCTATGCCGAGAATCCGCTGGTCGTCCAGGGCCCGGGGGCCGGACCGGAGGTCACCGCCGCCGGCGTATTCGGCGATGTGCTGACCATCGCCCAGTCGCTGGGCGCGGGCCCGCGGAGGCCGGCATGAGCCACAGCGCGACCGCGTTCGCACCGGCCAGCGTCGGCAACATCGGCGTGGGTTTCGATCTGCTCGGCCATGTCATCGATGGCCCGCGCGACATCGCGACCGTGCGCCGCATCGACGCACCCACCGTCCGCGTCGCCGCGATCCATGGCGATGTGACCGGCGCCGACCGGCTGCCGCTGGAGGCAGCGGACAACACGGCCGGACGCGCACTGATCGCGCTGCGTGACGCGCAGGGCCTGGCGCATGGCTTCGAAATCGAACTGCACAAGGGCATTCCGCTCGGCTCCGGACTCGGCGGCTCGGCCGCGTCGTGCGTCGCGGCGCTCGTCGCCGCCAACGCATTGCTCGAGGCGCCACTGGCACGCGAGGCGCTGTATCCGTTCGCGCTCGACGGCGAAGCTGTCGCCAGTGGCAGCCGTCACGGCGACAACGTCGCGCCGATGCTGCTCGGCGGCGTGGTCATGGCGACCGCCGATCGCGCGATCCGGCTCGACACGCCCGACTGGCTGCACGCGGTCGTCGTCCACCCTGACCAGATCCTCGAAACCCGCCGCTCGCGCGCGGTGCTCGCCGAGCCCTGCGATCTGCACACGGTGGTCGCGCACAGTACGCATCTGGGACTGTTCCTGACCGGCCTGCAGCGCGGCGACCTCGCGCTGCTGCGCGCGGGCCTGCGCGATGTCCTGGTGGAGCCGCGCCGCGCCCGGCTGATTCCCGGCTTCCGCGCGGTGCAGCAGGCCGCGTTCGACCATGACGCCGTCGGCGCGAGCATCTCGGGCGGCGGCCCCAGCGTCTTCGCCTGGTTCGCCTCCGAAGCGGCAGCTCGCGCGGCGGCCGGCGACATGCGCGCAGGCTTCGTCGATGCGGGCATCGAAGCGCGCGCCTACGTCTCGCCGGTGGCCGGGCCGCGCGCCGCGCTCGTCGATGCCCCCGCGCGGCAGGCGCTGTCCGCGGAGACCGGCGCATGAATTTCATCAGTACGCGCGGCGGCGTGCCGCCGACCCCGTTCGACGTCGCGCTCGTGGCCGGGCTGGCTCCGGACGGCGGACTGTACGTGCCGGAGGCCATTCCACAGGTCGATCTGTCCACGCCCCGGGCCACGCTCGCCGAGACCGCGGACGCGGTGCTGGCGCCTTACCTCGCCGGCTCCCGATTGCGTTCGCAGCGGGCGGCGCTGTGCCGCGAGGCCTTCGCCTTCGATGCGCCGCTGCGGCCCCTGCGCGGGCCGGGCGACCACGTGCTCGAACTGTTCCACGGGCCGACGGCTGCGTTCAAGGATTACGCCGCGCGGTTTCTCGCGGCTGCGCTCGGCGCCCTGCGTGCGCCCGGCGCACCGGAGACGACGATCGTCGTCGCCACCTCCGGCGACACCGGCGCTGCCGTCGCTGCGGCGTTCCATCACCGGCCCGGCTTCCGCGTGGCGATCCTGTATCCCGACGGCAAGGTCTCGCCGCGCCAGGCGCATGGTCTGGAATGCTGGGGCGACAACGTGCAGGCCTACCGCATCGCCGGCAGCTTCGACGACTGCCAGCGCCTCGCGAAGCAGGCCCTGGCCGACACCATACTTCGCGCCGAACGCCCGCTGGGTTCGGCGAACAGCATCAGCCTCGGGCGGCTCCTGCCCCAGGCGGCGTACTACGCGCATGCCGCCGCGCATCACCAGGCCGCGCATGGCCGACCGCTGCACCTCATCGTGCCGACCGGTAATCTCGGCAACGCCTGCGCCGCGGTGCTCGCCCAGCGCATGGGCGCGCCCATCGGAGGTCTGCACCTGGCCTGCAATGCGAACGACACCCTGCCGCGATTCCTCGGCGGCGCACCGTATGCGCCGCAGCCCACGCGCGCCACGCTGGCGAACGCGATGGATGTGGGCGCACCGAGCAACATCGAACGTCTGCGTCACTGGTTCGCCGACGACGACGCATTGCGCGCGACGCTGAAGGCGACGGCCGTCGACGACGCGACGATCCGCGACACCATCGCCGCCGCACCGGCACGCCACGGCATCGTCGCCTGCCCGCACACCGCGACCGCGCTGCATGTGCTGGAGACGTTGCGGGCGTCCGGCGACACGCGCGACTGGGCCGTCGTCGCGACCGCGCACCCGGCGAAGTTCGACACCGTGGTCGAGCCGTTGATCGGGCACACGGTCGAGGTGCCTCCCGCGTTGGCGGCGTGTTTCGCGCGGCCGGCGCACGCGATCGCGCTGGATGCCGAATTCGATGCATGGCGGAGCGCGCTGCGCGCGGGATAGAGCTGCGTCCGCATGCCGACACGGGCAGCGCCATCGTCGCCGTTTCCGAGGACGCGTCGTTCGCCGGCCGGGTGCAGGTGTTTTCCGACGACGATCTGACTGACGAGCCGGGCTTCGCGGCCGTCGAAACGTGGCGGGCTTCGCGGCGACCGGGATGGGATTTCCATCGCATACGCGACCAGACATCACGGCTCCGTCTGACGGACGGACGCCCCGACGGCCTCAACGAGTGCGACAGCGCGGCGCGAATCGCAGCGCCGAAGGCCGCCACGGATATCACGTGGGCTGGCCTGGTGAACCGCTGGTCCCGCCGCGCCGGAAGCCGCACACGAAAACGCCTCCCGCCCGGATGGAGCGGGAGGCGTCTTCGATCACGATCAACGGTTGGCGGCGACCTTCAGCTGCTTCGCATCGACGGCGCGCACGCCTTCGATGTCGCGCGCGATGGCGGTGGCGCGGTCGATCTGCGCCTGGCTGTCGACATCGCCCGACAGGCTCACGGTGCCGTTGGCGGTTTCGACGCTGATGTCGAGGCCCGACACATCACTCTCGGCCAGCAGGCCGGCCTTGACCTTGGTGGTGATCCACGTGTCCGACATCGGCTGGTTGGATTCGGTATTCGCCGCCGTGGTGCGTTCGGAGCGGTCGGCGGTTTCCTGCGCGGCCGCGGCGCCGGCGAACACCAGCGCGCCCGCCATGGCAGACGCGATCAGGGCCTTGCTGAGCTTGGTCGTATTCATCGGTTGCAACTCCATTCGGTTCGAGTGATGGCGAGTGTCCGCACGCCGCCGTGCCAGCCGGGTGAAGCGGCACCCACGCGGCGACCCAGCGTTCACGAACCGCTGATCGCCGCGTTGCTATCTGCCTGCCATGCCCAAGACCCTCTCCAAGACCATCCAGCCGATCGACGACCCCGTGCGCATCGCACGCCTTGCCGGCCTGCGCTGGGTCAGTGATACCGAGCCCGGCCTGCGCCGCATCCGCGCAGGCAAGGGCTTCGCCTATCGCGACCCCGACGGCAAGGCGGTGCGCGACGCCGCGACGCTCGAGCGCGCGCGACGTCTCGCCGTGCCGCCGGCCTACACCGATGTCTGGATCTGCGCACGCGAGAACGGGCATCTGCAGGCCACCGGCCGCGACGCGCGGGGTCGCAAGCAGTACCGCTACCACCCCGACTGGAGCGAAGTGCGCGGCGACGGCAAATTCGACCGCATCGTCGCGTTCGGCACCGCGCTGCCGAAACTGCGTCGTGCGCTGCGACGCGACCTCGCGCTGCCGGGCCTGCAGCGCGACAAGGTGCTCGCGATCGTGGTCTCACTGATGGCGCAGACGTTCGTACGCGTCGGCAACGACAGTTACGCGCGCAGCAACGGGTCTTTCGGGCTGACGACGCTGCGCAACCGGCATTTCGAACTCACCCGCACCGGCCGCGCACGGCTCAAGTTCCGCGGCAAGAGCGGGCAGGAGCAGGAAATCACGCTCGACGACGCCAAGCTCGCGAAGCTCGTCGGTAAAGTGCAGCAGTTGCCCGGCCAGGCGCTGTTCCAGTATCTCGACGACGAGGGCGAACGCCACGGCATCGATTCGGGCATGGTCAACGACTACCTGCGCGAGGCCATGGGCGGTCCCTTCACCGCCAAGGATTTCCGCACCTGGGGTGGCACGCTGATGGCGTTCCGACGCTTCGCCGCGATGCCGCTGCCCGAGGGCAAGCAGGGAGGCGAACCGAGCGAACGCGCATTGGCGATGCAGGAGAAGATCGTCATTGCCGACGTCGCCGATGCACTGGGCAATACGGTCTCGGTCGCGCGCAAGGCCTACATCGACCCGGTGCTCTACGCCGCCTGGCGCGACGGCAGTCTGCAGCGCGCCGCCGGCAGTGCGCGCGGCGCGCGCCAGTGGGAGGGCGCCTGCCTGAAGCTGCTGCGACGCAAACACCGCATCGCGCGCCGACGCTGAGCCCGTGGACCTTCGGGGATTTAGTTCGCGAAGTAACTGTTGACACTCTGCGCGGCGCCATGGTTTTCTCGACTTCATGACGCAGCGCAACACCCGCACCCAGACGATCCAGGCCGCCGACCACGGCGCCGGTCTGCCGCTGCGCGTGCTCGCGGCCAGCATTCTCCTTCTCGTACTCCTTATTACCGTCCAGACAGGCGCGGGGATGGGGTTTGCGTAGCAGTTAGCAAATACCCAAGGTCGAAAGAACCGAACCCCGTGCCGAGAGGCCCGGGGTTTTTTTTTCGCCTGCAGCGCCGTCCATCCCTCCACTTCACCACCACCGGATCCCGTCCATGTCCCAGTCCAGACCCACCATCGCCATCGTCGGCTACGGCAGCCAGGGCCGCGCGCACGCACTGAACCTGCGTGATTCCGGCTTCGACGTCACTATCGGCCTGCGTCCCGGCGGCCCCACCGAGCAGAAGGCCAAGGCCGACGGCTTCATCGCCAGGACGCCTGCCGACGCCGTCGCCGACGCCGATCTGGTCGCGGTGCTGACACCCGACATGGTGCAGAAGCAGCTCTATGCCGACGTGCTGGCGCCGCACATGAAGCAGGGCGCCTGCCTGCTGTTCGCGCACGGGCTCAACGTGCATTTCGACATGATCGCGCCGCGCGCGGATCTGGACGTCGTGCTGGTCGCGCCCAAGGGACCGGGCGCACTGGTGCGTCGCGAGTACGAGATCGGCCGCGGCGTGCCGTGCATCTATGCGGTGCACCAGGATCTCAGCGGCAACGCCGAGCAGCTCGCACTCGCGTATGCGGCGGGCCTCGGCGGTGCGCGCGCGAACATCATCAAGACCACGTTCAAGGAAGAAACCGAGACCGACCTGTTCGGTGAGCAGGCGGTGCTGTGCGGCGGCGCCTCGTCGCTGGTGCAGGCCGGTTTCGAGACGCTGGTCGAAGCCGGTTACCAGCCCGAGATCGCGTACTACGAAGTGCTGCACGAGCTCAAACTCATCGTCGACCTGTTCTACGAAGGCGGCATCACCCGGATGCTGGAATTCGTGTCCGAAACCGCGCAGTACGGCGATTACGTCAGCGGTCCGCGGGTCATCGATGCCAGCGTCAAGGCCCGCATGAAGGACGTGCTGACCGATATCCAGAACGGCACCTTCACCAAGAACTGGGTGGCCGAGTACGAAGCCGGTCTGCCGAACTACACGAAGTACAAGCAGGCCGATTTCGATCACCCGATCGAGCAGGTCGGCCGCGAATTGCGCGCCAAGATGGTCTGGCTCAACGGCGAAACGAATACCGACGCCGGCAAGTCCGACACGCGGAAAGAGGCCGCCTGATGAACGGCGCCCGCTGGCTCGTGCAGGCCCTGGAAGCCGAAGGCGTCGACACGATCTTCGGCTATCCGGGCGGCGCGATCATGCCCTTCTACGATGCGCTGCACGGCGCATCGCTGAAGCACGTCCTGGTCCGCCACGAACAGGGCGCGGCATTCGCCGCGAACGGGTTCGCACGGGCCAGCGGGCGCGTCGGTGTCTGCGTGGCGACCTCGGGCCCGGGTGCGTCGAACCTGGTGACCGGCATCGCCGACGCGATGCTCGATTCGGTGCCGATGGTCGTCATCACCGGCCAGGTGGCGACGCCGCTGATGGGCACCGACGCGTTCCAGGAACTCGACGTGTTCGGCATGACCTTGCCGATCGTCAAGCACAGCTTCCTCGTGCGCCACGTCGACGAACTGCCCGGGGTTGTCGGCGAGGCCTTCCGCATCGCACGCTCGGGGCGTCCGGGCCCGGTGCTGATCGATCTGCCGAAGGACGTGCAGATCGGCGAGGCCGCGCACCTGCATGCGCATGCGCCCTCGACGGCCGACGCCATGCCCGGCTGCGCCGATCACGCGCTGCACGAGGCGGCCGCGCTGATCTCGCAGGCCGAGCGCCCGGTGGTCTACGGCGGCGGCGGCATCGTTCTCGGCGATGCGCTGGACGCCTTCCGCGAGTTCGCCGACCTGACCCAGATTCCCACCGTGCTGACATTGCGCGCGCTGGGCGCGCTGGCGCCGACGCACCCGGCCAATCTGGGCATGCTGGGCATGCACGGCACCCGCGCGGCGAACCTGGCGGTGCAGGAATCCGATCTGCTGATCGTCGTCGGTGCGCGCTTCGATGATCGCGCCACCGGCAAGCTGGCCGAGTTCGCCCCACTGGCGCGCATCGTGCATCTGGATGGCGACAGCTGCGAGGTCGGCAAGCTGCGCGCGGCGGACGTGTCGGTGTGCGGCGATGTCGCAACCAGCCTCTCACGCCTGGCCGCGCCGTGCGCGGCGCAGATGCAGGGCCGGCACGCGACCGCGCGCAGCGCATGGCGCGCGCTGTGCGCGCAGCGCCGCGAGACCTTCGCCGCGCGCTACGACGCGCCCGGCGACAAGGTCTTCGCGCCCGCGCTGCTCAAGCGCATGAGCGAACTGGCACCCGATGCCACCGTGGCCTGCGATGTGGGCCAGCACCAGATGTGGGTCGCGCAGCACTGGCGCTTCGACCATCCGCGCAAGCATCTGACCAGCGGTGCGCTGGGCGCGATGGGCTTCGGCCTGCCGGCGGCGATCGGCGCGCAGATGGAAGACATGTCGCGGCGCGTGGTCTGCGTCAGCGGCGACGGCTCGTTCCTGATGAACGTGCAGGAGCTGGCGACCCTGCGCCGCTATCGCCTGCCGGTGAAGATCATCCTGCTCGACAACCAGGCGCTGGGCATGGTGCGCCAGTGGCAGGAGCTGTTCTTCGAGCGCCGCTATTCCGAGATCGACCTGTCCGACAACCCGGACTTCGCCGAGGTCGCGCGCGCCTTCGGCATCCAGGCGCTGTCGGTCGACAAGGCCGCCGACGTCGACGCCGCGCTGGCGGCGCTGCTGGCGGCCGATGGCCCGGCGCTGTTGCACGTCGCCATCGACACCGCTGCCAACGTCTGGCCGCTGGTGCCGCCCAACCACAACAACGCGCAGATGCTCGACGCGGACGAGGTCACCTCGCTCGATGTCGGCACACCTGCCGCGCCCGCTGTCGACACCGCGGTCATCGCCTCGAAGGACGCCCGCCATGCGTTACCAGTTTGAAATGACCCTGCGCCGCGCCGAAGGCGCGCTGGTGCGCGTGCTGGGCACGACCGAACGCCGCGGCTTCCGCCCGTTGTCGTTCGAAGGCGACACGCCGGACGGCGGCGACCGCTGGAACCTGCGCATGACCGTCGAGAGCGATCGCGCGCCGGCCGCCCTGCAGGGCCAGCTGGCCAAACTCTACGACTGCCTGTCGGTGGAGGTCTCGCCGTGTCGTTGAATGTCATCACCGAGGCAGCACCTGCGCCCACACCGTCCACTGCGGATGCGGCCGCACCTGCGCGCACCCTGGCCTGGTTCGATGGCGCGCTGCATGACGTGGATGCGCTGCAGGCCGGCCTGACCACGCATGCCATGCATTACGGGAGCGGAGTGTTCGAGGGCATCCGCAGCTACGCGACGGCCGATGGCGCAGCGGTGTTCCGCCTGCCCGAGCACATGGCACGCATGCGCGAAGGTGCCGCGCTGCTGGGCATGGCATTCGATCCCGCACGGGCGACCGACGCCGTGCTGGCGACGCTGCGCGCCAACCGGCACCGTGATGCCTACATCCGCCCGCTGGCCTGGTTCGGCGAGGGCAGCTTCGGCCTGGACGTCGAAGGCCACACCGAACACCTGATGGTCGCCACCACCGCCACCCGCGTGCATCTGGCCGGCACGCGCGCGCGGCTGGGCGTCAGCACGTGGCGGCGCAATCCGGCGGATTCGCTGCCGCCGCTGAAACTGTGCGGCGCCTACATCAACTCGATCCTGGCCAAGCGCGAGAGCAAGGCGCGGGGCTTCGACGAAGCGCTGTTCACCGATGCCGAGGGCTTCGTCGTCGAGTGCACCGGCGCCAACGTGTTCATGGTCACCGGCGGGCGGATCACCGCGGTCACGCATCGCGACGCGCTGCCGGGCATCACCCGCGACACCCTGATCGCGCTGAGCGGCGCCGAGGCGCGCGCGGTCGGCATCGACGAACTGCGCGACGCCGACGAGGTCTTCGCCTGCGGCACCGCGGCCGAAGTCGCGCCGGTGCAGGCCATCGAGGACCGCTGCTACGGCGACAACCCGGTTACCCGCGAACTGGCCGCACTGTATGCGCGCGTGGTGCGCGGCGAGGCCGAGACCGGCCGCGGCTGGCTGACGGCGGTCTGAGGCCGACATGACGGATTCGGACGTACGCCGCACACCCCTTGTCACCGCCAGCGATGTGCTGGCGGCGCAGGCGCGGCTGCGCCGCTATCTCGACGTCACGCCGATGCACTATGCCGAGCGCTTCGGGTGCTGGCTGAAGCTGGAGAACCTGCAGCGCACCGGCTCCTACAAGGTGCGCGGCGCGCTGAACGCGCTGCTGGCCGCGCGCGAGCGTGGCGACGAGCGCATGGTCATCACCGCCTCGGCCGGCAACCACGCCCAGGGCCTGGCCTGGGCCGCGTACCGGCTGGGCGTGCCGGCGATCACGGTGATGCCGAAGAACGCGCCCGACACCAAGATCGCCGGTGTCGCCCACTGGGGCGCCACCGTGCGCCTGCACGGCGAGACCTACGACGAGGCCAAGGCCTTCGCTGGCGAACTGGCGGTGCAGAACGGCTTCCGTCTGCTGTCGGCCTTCGACGATGTCGACGTGATCGCCGGCCAGGGCACGGTGGGACTGGAGATCGCCGCGCATCTGACACCGGATGTGGTCATCGTGCCGATCGGCGGCGGCGGTCTGGCGTCGGGCGTCGCGCTGGCGCTGAAATCCCAGGGCGTACGCATCATCGGCGCCCAGGTCGAAGGCGTGGACGCGATGGCGCGCGTGCTGCGCGGGGACGATGCGCCATTTTCACCCGTGGCCACCCTGGCCGACGGTGTCCGCGTCAAGGACGCCGGCCACATCACCCGCGATCTGCTCGTGGATCTGCTCGACGACATCGTCATCGTGCGCGAGGCCGAGCTGCGCGAGACGCTCGTGCGCCTCGCGCTGGAAGAACACGTCATCGCCGAGGGCGCCGGTGCGCTGGCCCTGGCAGCCGGCCGCCGCGTGGCCGGCAAGCGCAAGGTCGCGGTGGTGTCGGGCGGCAATGTGGACGCGCGCGTGCTGGCAGGCCTGCTGTCCGATGTGCGGCCGCGGCCGCCGCGCAAGCCGCGTCGGCGCGTCCGCGACACCGGGGCCACCCGTGTCCTCGCGGCGGCGGTGCCTGTGGCAGTGCCGCGCCGGCGCAACGATCTCGCGCCGCGCACGGGATCCGCGGCCACCGGCGGTGAACCGCGACTCCGCCCATCGACGCCGCCTTCCCGCACGACCGACCGCACGCCGCAGCGCATTCCCGAGGACGTTCCCGCATGACTTCACCCGACATCATCCGCATCTTCGACACCACGCTGCGCGACGGCGAGCAGTCTCCCGGCTGCAGCATGTCGCCGCAGCAGAAGATGGTGATGGCCCGCGCGCTCGACGCCCTGGGTGTCGACATCATCGAAACCGGCTTTCCGGCGAGTTCCGAATCCGACCGCGACGCCATGCGCCTGATCGCGCGCGAGGTCCGGCGGCCCACGCTGGCCGTGCTGTCGCGCTGCCTGCCGGCCGACATCGAAGCCTCGGCGCGTGCGCTCGAAGGCGCCGCCCACCCGCGGCTGCACGTGTTCCTGTCGACCAGTCCGCTGCACCGCGAGCACAAGCTGCGCATGGGCAAGGACGAGGTGCTGGAATCGATCGCCCGCAACGTCGCGCATGCGCGGCGGCTGATCGACGATGTCGAGTTCTCGGCCGAGGACGGCACCCGCACCGAAGAGGACTTCCTGGCCGAATCGATCGCGGTCGCGATCGCCAATGGCGCGACCACCATCAACGTGCCCGACACGCTGGGCTACACCACGCCCGACGAGATCCGCAGCCTGTTCCAGCGCCTGATCGCCGGCATTCCCGGCGCGGGCGACGTGGTGTTCAGCGCGCACTGCCACAACGATCTGGGCCTGGCCGTCGCCAATTCGCTGGCCGCGATCGAAGGCGGGGCGCGCCAGGTCGAGTGCACGATCAACGGCATCGGCGAGCGCGCCGGCAACTGCGCGGTCGAGGAACTGGCGATGGCGCTGAAGGTGCGCAACGCCTATTACGCGCTGGATACGCGGATCGACACGCGCCGCCTGGTCCCCACCTCGCAGTTGCTCACGCGGCTGATCGGCATGCCGGTGCAGCGCAACAAGGCGATCGTCGGCGACAACGCGTTCGCACACGAATCGGGCATCCATCAGCACGGCATGCTGCGCCACCGCGGCACCTACGAGATCATGAATCCGGCCGATGTCGGCTGGCCCGATTCGAAGATGGTGCTGGGCCGGCACAGCGGCCGCGCCGCGGTGGGCCATCGCCTGCGGGCGCTGGGCTACACGCTCGAGGACGGCCAGCTGGACCCGATCTTCGAGGCCTTCAAGGCGCTGTGCGAGCAGCAGCGCGTGGTCGACGACGACGACCTGGAGCGACTGATGACCGGCGGCGTGCAGAGCCAGGGCTTCCGCCTGGCCTCGATGACCGTCAGCGACCGCGGCCAGCGCGCCAGCGCGCAGATCGAACTGTCGGACCCCGACGGCCGCACGGTCACCGAAAGCGCGCTGGGCGACGGGCCGGTGGATGCGCTGTTCGCCGCCCTGGCCACCGCCACCGGCGTCGACCTCTCGCTGGAGAGTTACCAGGTCCACAGCGTCGGCATCGGGCGGGACGCGCGCGGCGAGGCCAACCTGAGCGTCCGCCATGAAGACGCCACTGGTGCGAGCGTCGCATTCGAAGGCACCGGCACCAGCCGCGACATCATCGAAGCGAGTGCGCTCGCCTGGCTGGACGTGGCCAATCGCATTCTGCGGCGCCGCGCCGAGACCGCGCCCGAATCGCAGCGGGCGGCGGCCCATGCCTGATCGGGATGTCTGCATGGTGACGCGCGTCGAAGCGCGCCTGCGCCGTACCGCATGCCCTGTCGCAGCGCGCTCGCACGCGAATGCGCGTGACAGGTAACGCCCCTTCGCGCGCGAGCGCGCTCCTACACAAGACACGCATCCAGATGACCGCCACTCCGCCGAGAACACTGTTCGACAAACTGTGGGACGCCCACGTCGTGTTGCCCGAAAGCGACGCCGCGCCCGCGGTGCTTTACATCGACCTGCACCTGATCCACGAGGTCACCTCGCCGCAGGCCTTCACCGAGCTGCGCATCCGGGGCCTGGCGCCGCATCGTCCGGACCGGACCAAGGGCACGATGGACCATTCCACGCCCACACTGCCGGCCGGTGCCGACGGTCGCCTGCCCTATTACACCGAGGCCGCGCGCGCGCAGGTCGAAACGCTGGCCGCAAACTGCGCCGAGTTCGGCATCGAACTGTTCGACATGGCGTCCGACGACCGCGGCATCGTGCATGTGATCGCGCCCGAGCAGGGCTTCACCCTGCCCGGCATGACCATCGTCTGCGGCGACAGCCACACCTCGACGCACGGCGCCTTCGGCGCGCTGGCCTTCGGCATCGGCACCAGCGAGGTGGGCAACGTGCTGGCCACGCAGTGCCTGCTGCAGCGCAAGGCCAGGACGATGTCGATCACCGTCGACGGTGCGCTGGCGCCGGGCGTCGGTGCCAAGGACGTGATCCTGCACATCATCGGCGTGATCGGCGTCAACGGCGGCACCGGCCACGTCATCGAATACCGCGGCTCGACGATCCGCGCGATGGACATGGAGCAGCGCATGACCCTGTGCAACATGTCGATCGAGGCCGGCGCGCGCGCGGGCATGGTCGCCCCGGACCAGGTGACGTTCGACTGGATCGCGCAGACGCCGCGCGGGCCGAAAGGCGCCGATTTCGATGCCGCAGTGGCGCGCTGGTCGTCGCTGCACAGCGATGCGGGCGCGCGCTTCGATGCCGAAGTCGTCATCGATGCCGCCGACATCCGCCCCACCCTCACCTGGGGCACGCATCCGGGCACCGCGATCGGGGTCGACGTGCCGATTCCGGCGCCTGCCGACGTCGCCGCGCAGAAGGGCCTGGACTACATGCAGCTGCATGCAGGCGACATCCTGGCCGGCACGCCGGTCGACGTGGTGTTCGTGGGCTCGTGCACCAACGGCCGGCTCGGCGACATGCGCGAGGCGGCGCAGGTGCTGCGCGGCCGCCGCGTGGCGGCCGGCGTGCGCATGCTGGTGGTGCCCGGTTCGGAGATCGTCAAGCGCGCCGCGGAGGCCGAAGGCATCCATGACGTGGTGCGCGCGGCCGGCGCCGAATGGCGCGAGCCGGGCTGTTCGATGTGCATCGCGATGAATGGCGATCTGGTCGCGCCGGGCCAGCTGGCCGTGAGCACCAGCAATCGCAATTTCGAAGGCCGCCAGGGCCCCGGCGCGCGCACCTTGCTGGCCTCGCCGATGACCGCGGCCTGGGCGGCCGTGCACGGCCGCGTCGGCGATCCGCGCGTGTTGTTCTCCACCTCCGACCAGCGCGAGGTCGCCTGATGTCCGCCGCCGATTCCGCCGTGGCCTCCACGTCCAGCGACGCACTCGAATTTCCTGTGCGTTCGCGCAGCGTGGTGCTGCGCGAGACCAACGTCGACACCGACCAGATCATCCCCGCGCGCTTCCTGTCGACGACATCGCGCAAGGGTCTCGGCCGCCACGCGTTCAACGACTGGCGCTGGCGCGACGACGGCACGCCGAATCCCGCGTTCGCGTTCAATCGCGACGAGAACGCCGGCCGCTCGATCCTGATCGCCGGGCGCAACTTCGGTTGCGGCTCCTCGCGTGAGCACGCGCCCTGGGCGCTGCGCGACCTCGGCCTGCACGCGATCGTCAGCAGCGAGATCGCCGACATCTTCCGCGGCAACGCGCTCAAGAACGGCCTGCTGCCGATCGTGCTGCCCGAGGCCGACGTGCAGGCCCTGATGGCGCGCCCGGACGACGTGTTGGAGATCGACATCGTGGCCCGCGAACTGCGCACCCCTGGCGGCGACATCCACGCCTTCCCGCTCGACGCGTTCGCACGCACCTGCCTGCTCGAGGGCGTCGACGAAATGGGCTACCTGCTGGCGCGCCGCGCCGACATCCAACGTTACGAGGAGCGCCACCATGCACGCTGACATCGTCGTACTGCCGGGCGACGGCATCGGCCCGGAGGTCACCGCGGCCGCAGTGGAGGTTTTGCAGGCGGTCGCGCGCCGTTACGGCCACCGCTTCGCACTGCACGAGCACCTGATCGGCGGCGCCGCGATCGACGCGACCGGCAAGCCCCTGCCCGACGACACCCTGGCGGCCGCGCGCGACGCCGATGCGCTGCTGCTGGGCGCGGTGGGCGGACCGAAGTGGTCCGATCCGAATGCCGCCGTGCGGCCCGAACAGGGCCTGCTGGCGATCCGCAAGGCGCTGGGTTTGTACGCGAACCTGCGCCCGACGAAACCGCACGCCGCCGCGATGGGCGCTTCGCCGATCAAGCCGCATCTGCTGGCCGGCGTGGATCTTCTGGTGGTGCGTGAACTCACCGGCGGCATCTACTTCGGCGAGCGCACGCGCAGCGCCGACGCCGCCAGCGATCTGTGCACCTACACCGTGGCGGAGATCGAGCGCGTGGTCCGCCGCGCCTGCCTGCTGGCAGGTGGACGTCGCGGCCACGTCACGTCGGTGGACAAGGCCAACGTGCTGGAGACCTCACGGCTGTGGCGCGATGTCGCCACGCGCGTGGCGCGCGACGAGTTTCCCGACATCACCCTGGAACACCAGCTGGTCGATTCGATGGCGATGCATCTGCTGTCGAAGCCGCGCGCGTTCGATGTGATCGTGACCGAGAACATGTTCGGCGACATCCTCACCGACGAGGCCTCGATGCTGGCCGGGTCGCTGGGTCTGCTGCCCTCGGCGTCGCTGGGCGACGGCAGCGTAGGAATGTACGAGCCGATCCACGGCTCCGCGCCCGACATCGCCGGCCAGGGCATCGCCAATCCCTACGGGACGATCCTCAGCGCCGCGCTGCTGCTGCGCTACTCGCTGGGGCTGTCGATGGAAGCGGGCTGCATCGAGCAGGCTGTGGATTCGGCGCTCGAGGATGGCGTCTTCAGCGCGGACATCGCCGCGGGTGGCGAGGCGCACTCGACGCGCGCGGTCACCGAAGCCGTGCTGGCGCGGGTCGAGACGACCTGCCAGGTTGCCGAGCTGCGGGATTGACGCGGCGTCGTGGCTTGCCGTCCCGACATGAAATCGCCAATGCGCCTGCCGACATCGGCTACGCGCGGTGACGGAACACGACCGGCCCATGGCGTGACGGCGTTCGCGTCCACGCAGGTGCCCGGCGTCTCCATCTGCGGGAGGCGAGTGAACGTTCGATCGCCGGCTTCGGACGTGCCTGATCCAAGTCTCCGATCGACCTTGGATCCCTCAAGGTGCCGGCGCACAGCACAGCCGACATCGACCGCCTGAAACAAACCACCGACGAGCTGCCGAATGCCCGAGTACCGCTCCAGAACCTCCACCCACGGTCGCAACATGGCCGGTGCCCGCGCCCTGTGGCGCGCGACCGGAATGACCGATGGCGATTTCCACAAGCCGATCATCGCGGTCGCCAACTCGTTCACCCAGTTCGTGCCCGGCCATGTGCACCTCAAGGACATGGGCCAATTGGTGGCACGCGAGATCGAACGCGTGGGCGGTGTGGCCAGGGAGTTCAACACCATCGCCGTCGACGACGGCATCGCGATGGGCCACGACGGCATGCTGTATTCGCTGCCCAGCCGCGAGCTGATTGCCGACGCCGTGGAGTACATGGTCAACGCCCACTGCGCCGATGCGCTGGTGTGCATTTCCAACTGCGACAAGATCACGCCCGGCATGCTGATGGCGGCGCTGCGGCTCAATGTGCCGGTGGTGTTCGTCTCCGGCGGGCCGATGGAGGCCGGCAAGACCCGGCTCGCGAACGGCGATGCGGGCCGCAAGCTCGATCTCGTCGACGCGATGGTGCTGGCGGCGGACCCGGGCGCGAGCGACGAACAGGTGGCCGCGGTCGAACGCAGCGCCTGCCCCACCTGCGGCTCGTGCTCGGGCATGTTCACCGCGAACTCGATGAACTGCCTGACCGAGGCGCTGGGCCTGTCGTTGCCCGGCAACGGCACGCTGCTGGCGACGCACGCCGATCGCGAACAGCTGTTCCTGCGCGCCGGCCGCACGGCCGTCGAACTCTGCCACCGCTGGTACGGGGCCGAGGACCCCACCGCACTGCCGCGTGGCATCGCCACGTTCGAGGCCTTCGAGAATGCGATGACGCTCGACATCGCGATGGGCGGCTCCACCAACACCATCCTGCATCTGCTGGCTGCCGCGCAGGAGGCCGGTGTCGACTTCACGATGGCCGACATCGACCGCCTGTCGCGCCGCGTGCCGCAGCTGTGCAAGGTGGCGCCGAACTCGCCCGACTATCACGTCGAGGACGTGCACCGCGCCGGCGGCATTCCCGCGATTCTCGGCGCGCTCGCGCGTGGGGGCCTGTTGCACACCGGCGTGGCGACGGTGCACGCGCGCACGCTGGCCGACGCGATCGCCGCCTGGGACATCGATGCGACCGACGACGACGCCGTGCGCACCTTCTTCCGCGCCGGCCCGGCCGGCATTCCCACGCAGACCGCCTTCAGCCAGGCCACGCGCTGGAACACGCTGGACGCAGACCGCACGCGCGGCTGCATCCGCGATGTCGCCAACGCCTATTCGGCCGAAGGTGGCCTCGCCGTGCTCACCGGCAACCTCGCCGTCGACGGCTGCGTGGTCAAGACCGCGGGCGTGGATGCATCGATCCACGTTTTCGAAGGCCCGGCGCGCGTGTTCGAGAGCCAGGAGGACGCGGTGGCCGGCATTCTCGACGACGTGGTGCAGCCGGGCGAGGTCGTCGTGATCCGCTACGAAGGTCCCAAGGGCGGCCCCGGCATGCAGGAGATGCTGTATCCCACCAGCTATCTGAAATCCAAAGGCCTGGGCGCGAAATGCGCGCTGCTGACCGATGGCCGCTTCTCCGGCGGCACCTCCGGCCTGTCGATCGGGCATGTCTCACCCGAAGCCGCGGCCGGCGGCACGATCGCCCTGGTGCGCGACGGCGACCACATCCGCATCGACATTCCCGCGCGTTCCATTGCGCTGCTGGTCGACGACGCGGAACTCGATGCACGCCGCAGCGCCCAGGCCATCCAGGGCTGGAAGCCGGCACACGCTCGCCCCCGCCGCGTGAGTACCGCGCTCAAGGCCTACGCCCTGCTCGCCACCAGCGCGGACAAGGGCGCGGTGCGCGACCGGGCCCTGCTCGGGGACTGAGCGCGGCACGGGGCGGCGTGTTCACCCTCCGGCAGACAGCAGCCTGTCGAGCGGGCTTGCGACTGCGGATGCGCCGCGCCCCAGCACATGGGTATAGATCTGCGTCGTCGCGACATCCTTGTGGCCCAGCAGCTCCTGGACCGTGCGAATGTCGTGACCTGCTTCGAGCAGATGCGTGGCGAAGGAATGCCGCAACGTATGGCACGTGGCGGGCTTGAGGATTCCGGCGCGGATGCGCGCCCGCTTCACCGCCCGCTGTAGGACTTCTTCCGACACATGATGCCTTCCGCTGCGCCCGGTACGCGGATCGATCGACAGGCGCGCCGACGGAAACAGGTACTGCCAGCCCGGTTCGAGCTCCGCACCGGGATACTTGCGCGCGAGCGCATGCGGCAGATGGACCCGGCCGCCACCGTTTGCACGATCCGCGTCGTGCTGCACGATCGCATGCTCGCGCTGACGCTCGAGATGCGGTTGAAGGCTCACCGGCAGCGGTACGCGCCGGTCCTTGCCGCCCTTGCCGTCGCGTACCGTGATCTCGCTACGCGCGGTATCGACATCCTTGATCCGCAGGCGCAGGCATTCGAGCAACCGTATGCCGCTTCCGTACAGCAGGGCGCCCATCAGCCAGCACGGCCCTTCGAGGGCGGCAAGCAGACGCGCTACCTCCTCCCGCGACAGCACCACCGGCAACCGCCGTGGCCGCTTGGCCCGCACCAGACCCTCCATCCACGGCAGCTCGATGTCCAGCACCTCCCGGTACAGGAACAGCAAGGCGGCCAGCGCCTGGTTCTGGGTGCCCGCAGAGACCTGGCCGTCGGTCGCAAGCCTAGTCAGAAACGCCTCCACCTCGGCCCGGGCCATCTCACGCGGGTGACGCCGGCCGTTGGCGATTACGAAACGCCGGATCCAGTTCACATACGCCTGCTCGGTGCGCAGGCTGTAGTGCTTGACCCGAAGGCGGGCCCGCACCTGCTCCAGCAAGCGCGGTTGCTGGCCACCCGTTACGCCCTCATTTCCGCCGGTGTAACTCATACGCCCGCTTTTTCGTCGGATAACGCATGCAGCGTCCGCCCGATGGGACACACCATGAATCCGCCAACGTATTGATGCAGCGTAGGAATTCCCCCTCTTCCCGCCCCGCTGCCGATAGCTGATACTCGGCGCAACGCCGCGTTTTAGCGGTCCAATAGTTGTTAGACATCATGAGTGAAAAAGTGCCCGCCGAGATTTCGGTGCAACTATCACAAGCACTCAACGTCATCGGGCGCCACTTGGAGTCGACGTTGCTGGCCGTGCATTTGTACGGCTCCGCACTGGATGGTGGATTGAAACCGTACAGTGATATTGATTTGCTGGTGACTGTAGCTGCGCCGCTCAATGAGGCCGTGCGGCAAGCTCTGCTCGTCGATCTCTTGGAGGTTTCAGCTTCCCCTGGCCAAAGCAAGGCAGTCCGCGCCTTGGAAGTGACCATCGTCGTGCGCAGTGACATCGTACCTTGGCGTTATCCGGCCAGGAGGGAACTGCAGTTCGGAGAGTGGCAGCGCAAAGACATCCTTGCGGGCATTTTCGAGCTCGCCACAACCGACTCTGACTTGGCGATTCTGCTAACAAAGGCAAAGCAACATAGCATCGTCTTGGCAGGTTCAGCGGCGAAGGATCTCTTCAGCTCAGTCCCAGAAAGCGATCTACTCAAGGCACTGGCCGATACTCTGAAGCTATGGAACTCGCCGCCAGATTGGGCGGGGGATGAGCGGAATGTAGTGCTTACTTTGTCTCGTATCTGGTACACCGCAGCAACCGGCAAGATCGCGCCAAAGGATGTTGCTGCCACTTGGGCAATGGCACGCTTGCCGGCTCAACATCAGCCCATCCTGTTGAATGCGAAGCGAGCTTATCTTGGGCAAGAAAAAGATTATTTGCCCGCTCGTGCGGATCAGGTGGCGGCGTTGATTAAATTCGTGAAATATGAAGCAGTTAAACTGCTTGGTGCCAGCCAATGATGTCTAACAATTCATTCAAGCCGACGCCGCTTCGCGGCGCGGCTTAACTCAGGCGTTAGCCGTCATGAAACTACTCGTCGTGCGTCATGGAGAGACTAGATTTAACGCGGAACATCGCTATCTCGGCGCGTTGGATCCAGACCTGAATGCCAAGGGTGTCTCCCAGGCCATGGTGCTGAGCTCTACATTGCCTCGCTGCGTGGATGCGATAGTTTGTTCGCCACTTCAACGAGCACGCCGAACCGCGGAGATCATAGGCAGTGAGCGCGGTCAGAACCCAACGGTGATTGACGCATTCCGCGAGCGAAATGTAGGGGTCTTTGAGGGGCTGACGCAAGCAGAAGCGCAGGCTCGGTTTCCTGAACTCTGGAGCCAGAATGTCACTCGCCTATGGGAGGGCGCTCCTACAGGTGGAGAAACGATAGATGAAGTAGTCACACGCGTAGCGAAAGGTCTCGACGATCTGTACGAAAGCCACGCAGGTAGGGCCGTCGCGCTCGTCGCTCATGGGTTCGTAGCTAAAGTAGTTCGAGCGGTATGCCGCACCGACTTCCAAGACTTCTTCGAATGGCAGTTGGCAAACGGGGCTGTCTGCGAGCTCACGCTGACGGCTAACAATTCATTCAAGCCGATGCCGCTTCGCGGCACGGCTTAATTCTGGTGTTAGGGCTCACATCAGGCATTTCGCATGGACATTCTGAGTTGGGAAGAAAGGCCATTCGTTTCGTTGGAGCAGATGGACACATACTCTGCCCGCGACCGAGAAACTGCTCAAAGGTTCGGTGCTACGGTCAAGGCCGCTGAGATCTCAAACCGAGATTACAAGCACCGCTATAGCAGGCACAGTTCGGATTGGGCCATGCAACCTCCGCCGAGCAGCCATATCCACATCTGCATGGGCTATCTTGTAGTTCGCAAGCTCGACACCACAGGCCAGTATGAAACATGGATGCCAGGCCATGTATTCGAGGAGCTTTATGCGGCGGCGGGTGAGCCCTAACAATTCATTCAAGCCGACGCCGCTTCGCGGCGCGGCTTAATTCAGCAACTGTCTTGAAGCGTGCCGCTCAAGCCAGTGCCAAGCCCTCGCTCCGTAGCTCATCGCGACGCCTGGCATTGACGATGCCAAGCAGCTTGCGCATGCAAGCGACCAGCGCCACCTTGCCCAGCTTCCCGCGTGCTCTCAGCTGCTGGTAGTGCGCCTTCATCAGCGGATCCCAACGCACGGCCGAGAGCGTGGCCATGTAGAGCGCAACGCGGACGGGCGCCCGCCCACCGCGAATACGGCGCTTACCTTGGCCTTGGCCGCTTTCGCGGTTCATGGGTGCCACGCCAGTGAGTTTGGCGATCTCCTTGCGATTGAGATGCCCGAGCTCCGGAAGCAGTGCGAGCATGGTGGCCTGGAAGACAGGGCCCAGGCCTTTGCTCGAGCGCAGTGCCGGGGAGGCGTGCTTCTCGATCAGGGCCTTAATCTCGCGCTCGATCGCGGCGAGCTCGCGCGCCAGAGCAGCGGTCGTCCGCGCGACCAATTTGCGGACCGCGCTCGGCGCCAGGGCTGCCTGTTGCTTCTGGGCCTGGATCAACACGACCACTTGGCCGCGTCGGCGCAGCCAGTCGCGCAACTCACGCTGCCACACCGGCGGCGCTACGTGACGGCGCAGGCGATCGCCAAACATGCGGGCCATGAGCGCAAGGAGCCTGGCGTCTATCGCGTCGGTCTTGGCCAGTTCCCCCGTCGCGCGCGCGAAGTCGCGGGTCTGTCGCGGGTTCACCCGCGCGATCCAGAGCCCGGCGTCACAGCAGGCCTCAAGCAGTGGCTCTTCGTAGCCACCGGTCGCCTCAACCACGATCCGCTCCGCGCCCATCGCAACCAGGCGCTTGACCAGCTTGGCGATGCCCGCCCGGTTGTTGGCAAAGCGCGCCACCCCGGACTCCCCATCCATGGCCAGATCCAGATTGGCCTTGCCCACGTCAATCCCCGCTGCCCGCATGCCCGTTCTCCGTTACAGTTGGCCGGTCGAGAGCATCGCGCCCGAGGCCCACGCTTATCAGTTCGAGGGAAACCTCGACCAACTGTTCGGGCGCAGGGCACGAGATCCGGCGTGCGGCCCCTGCTGAATTACGGTGGTGCTGACACCGAGGCATTATCGGGCGCGCACGCCGGGCTCTCGGCTCTTAGGCTAGGGGAAACTCAAGACATAAGGTGTTAGGCCCCTGATGAGGTTCTGCAGTACATCCATGCGACGGCTCAGAAAACTCACTGCTGCGCTGCTTCTAGCGGCGTTACTCTTGGGTTGCGGTGTGTGGAGCTCTCGTCCAGTAGCCTCGTCGCCGCCGGCAGTTAGCCTCTGTGATTTCTTAGCAGAGCCTGTTCCGCCGGGTTCTGTAGCTTCCTTCCAAGCGATAGCCTCAACGGATCTCCATCATGGCATCACGCTTACGGACGCAGCGTGTCCGGCGGTTGGCCTCAGAGTTGGTCATTCGGCAGAGGACGCAGACGCTAGCGTTGAGCGCTTCTTGAATCAGCTGCGGTTGTTGGCGCCACATCTGACTTGGCGCTCTGCACGGGGTAGCTTCACTGGGCGCGTCACGCTCAACGCTTCCGGCAAGCAACGCGTAGCGCTTCTGACAGCGCACGACTTTCAAGAAGTCGCAGATAAGCCTTAGCTGGCGGGGCCTAACAATGCGTTCAAGCCGAAATTGCATCGCTACGCCAGCCACATGGCAGAAGGAGCTTGCCATGTGTCCAGCTACGCGCTGCAATTCGGCTTAACTTAGGTGTTAGAACGTGATGGGGGAGATCACGGTGGCCGAAGAAGAAACCCAGGGTTCCGAAGAATTCGATCTCTACATTGACTTCGTAGAGGGTCGCGGCTCGCCTTCCCGAGTCTTCCACTCCATGGGCGAGCTGATCGATGCCTTTGCGCAGTTAGATCAAGTCTTGGCCGGAATTGTGGCCGAGGGATCTCAAGCCGAAATCGTGCTTGATGAGGTTACGGGCGGGTCCATTCGCTCAAAGCTGAGGAGCATCATCGCTGATATCCCCGATGACGCACTCAAAGATGGCGAATGGAAGAAGGTGCTGGGCCACTTCCTTGTGCGCGGAAAGCACGTCTTGCTGGAATGGCTGAAGGAGAACCCGGAAGTCACACGACTAGAGCAAGTGCGTGACCTGCAAGACCAACTGGCAGTGGAAGCGGAGCGCACGGGCGCACGTCTCCTCCCAATGTACCGCCCAGTAGATTTGCGCACCCTGTTGGGCGTAATCGCCGAAATAGACCGGTCAGTGTTGCTACTGGATCCGCGAGATACTGTCCGCTACGAGAGTCCCTACGGGCGCGTAACGATCTCGCATACCCAGCACGTCCATGAAGAGCTTATCCGCGAGCTGCTCACACGCGAGGTCATTTCGGCCACCGATGAGCGCATCGTCAAGGTCAAGAAGCCCGACTTCCTTGGGCGTTCACAGTGGGTCCTGAAGTACGCCGGCCACAACATCAACGCGAACTTCGATGATATTCCCTGGCTTAGCCGCTTCCAGGCTGGCGAGATCGATGTCAAGCCGGGCGATTCGCTACGAGTGGTAATGCAAGAAGAGGTCTACTACGGCTACAACATGGAAGTGATCCACGCCACGTACACCGTCGTGGAAGTTCGCCAGGTTATCCGGCCAGTCCTGCCCTACCAGTCGGGCTTCACGTGGTGAATTAACACGCGAAGTGCACCGCGCGGAGTAGTGCTCGCATTCTTCCGGCCTTGGAGCTGAGCGCTTCCCGCTCTTGCGGCAGAGACTGACCTCGTCCGCGCCACGGTTGCACGGCCCTGTCGGACGAACTCCACTGCATCCTCGAGAAAGCAGATCGGCGCAAGCCGTTGGGACATCCGGTACTGGCACGCTGTCCAAGTCCATCGGGATGCGGAACAGCACACGCCCGTTGTATCCGCTGCGCTCAGGCCCGCGCGAACCGCCCTCAAGTCCGGCGCCCGGAGGCCGCTAACGTCATCGGGGAACACGATCCGCAGTCAGCCGTGCCCTGCGCCAGCCGCCTGGGGCGCGGCGGTGTCCGACTGTTGACCTTGCCGACCTGCCGACGCACATGCTCCGCACCATCCGCACCGACCAGCTTCGCCCGGGGATGTATGTGCAACGGCTGTGCGGCTCGTGGCTGGATCATCCGTTCTGGCGCGGGTCGTTCCTGGCCGATTCGGCGTCGGTGGCGCGGGTGCAGGCCAGCGGTGTGCAGACGCTGGTCATCGACAACGCCCTTGGGATCGACGCTGAACCCGATGCCCCGCGGTATGCGGCCGGCGGTGACGCATCGGCCAACGATGCCGCGCAGGGCGCCCCCTCGACCCCGACCGCGCCGACCGCGCTGGAGGATGCCACCCCGCCCGCCACCGGCAGCGGCGGGTCGACGGTCAGCAGTTTCGATGCGGAAGTGAAGCAGGCCCGGCAATTGCTGGAATCGGGCCGGGCAATCGTGGAAGCGATGTTCAACGAGGCGCGCCTGGGGCGCAGCGTCGACACCGAGGCGGCCACGCCGCTGGTGACGGCGCTGTGCGACTCGGTGCTGCGCAACCCGCATGCGCTGGTCAGCGTGGCGCGCCTGAAGACCGCCGACGACTACACCTATCTGCACTCGATGGCGGTCGCCGGCCTGATGACTGCGCTGGCCAGGCAGTTGAGGTTGTCCGAGGACGAGGTGCATGCGGCCGCGCGAGGCGGTCTGCTTCACGACATGGGCAAGGCGGTGACGCCGCCCGATGTGTTGAACAAACCGGGCAGCCTGACCGAGGACGAATACAGCGCGATCCGCCGCCACCCCGAAGAAGGCCACCGGCTGCTGATCGAAAGCGGCGTGGACGATGCGGCGACGCTCGACATCGCGCTGCATCATCACGAGAAGATGGACGGCACGGGGTACCCGCATCGCCTGAGCGGCGAGCAGATCTCGCGGATGGCGCGCATGGCAGCGGTCTGCGATGTCTATGACGCGATCACCTCGAATCGGCCCTACAAGCGTGGGTGGTGCCCGGCGGAATCCCTGAAGCGCATGGCGTCGTGGACCGGCCATTTCGATCCGGTGATCTTCCAGGCCTTCGTCAAGAGCCTGGGCATCTACCCGGTGGGCACGCTGGTGCGGCTGCAGTCGCAGCAGCTGGGCGTGGTGATCGAACAGAGCCCGGCCGCGCTGCTCAAGCCCAAGGTGCGGGTGTTCCACTGCCTGCGCCGGCAGTCGCGGGTGCTGATGTACGACCTCGACCTGGCCGCCGGCGACTGCAGCGACCGCGTGCTGCAACTCGAGGCACCCGGTGACTGGGGCATCCGCGATCTCGAGAAGCTCTGGATGCCCTGAGGCGTCACGGCGTCAGGCATCGCGGGTGCGCTCGTCCTCGCGCACACGGAACCACGCGGCATAGAGCGCCGGCAGGAAGATCAGCGTCAGCAGCGTGGCGACCGTCAGCCCGCCCATGATGGCGACGGCCATCGGGCCGAAGAACACGCTGCGCGAGAGCGGAATCATCGCCAGGATCGCCGCGAGCGCGGTCAGCACGATCGGCCGGAAGCGGCGCACCGTCGCGTCGACCACTGCGTCCCAGCGCGCGTGGCCGGCGGCGATGTCCTGCTCGATCTGGTCCACGAGGATGATCGAGTTGCGCATGATCATGCCGGCCAGCGCGATCGTGCCGAGCATCGCGACGAAACCGAACGGCACCCGGAACACCAGCAGGAACAGGGTCACGCCGATCATGCCCAGCGGGGCGGTCAACAGCACCAGCGCACTGCGCGAGAAACTGCGCAGCTGCAGCATCAGCAGTGACACCACGACGAACAGGAACAGCGGCAGGCCGGCCTTGATCGAATCCTGGCCCTTGCCGGAATCCTCGACGGTGCCGCCGGTCTCCAGGCGATAGCCGGGCGGCAGCTCCGAGCGGATGGTGTCGAGTGTGGGCAGGATCTGCGCCACCACCGTGAGCGGCGTGGCATCGCCCTGGATGTCGGCGCGCACCGTCACCGTGGGCAGACGGTCGCGGTGCCAGATGATGCCGTCCTCGAACGTCGCCTCCAGCCGCGCCACCTGACCCAGCGGCACCGGCTGCCCGCTGGGCGTGGGAATGGCGAGACTCTCGAGCATCTCGAGCTGGCCGCGCTCGTCGTCGGCGCCGCGCATGACGATGCCGATCAGTTCGTTCCCCTCGCGGTACGTGCTCACCTGCTGGCCCGACAGCGAGCTCGACAGGAACTGCGCCACCTGCTGCGAACTCAGGCCGAGCACCCGCGCGCGCTCCTGGTCGACCTCCAGGCGCACGATGCGGCTGGGTTCGTCCCAGTCGAGATTGACGTTGGCGACGTTCGGGTTCTCGCGCACGCGCTCGGCGATCGACTGGGCGATCGCACGCACGCGCTCGACGTGCTCGCCGGACACGCGCATCTGCACGGGGTAGCCGACCGGCGGCCCGGTCTCGAGCCGCGTGACCCGCAGCTGCAGCTCGGGGAACGTCGGCGCGACCTCGTCGATCAACCACGCACGTACACGCTCGCGCGCGTCGACATCGGTGGTGGTGACCACGAACTGGGCGAAGTTGGCCTGCGGCAGTTTCTGGTCCAGCGGCAGATAGAACCGCGGCGATCCGCTGCCTACGTAGGCCACGCGGTAGTCGATGCCTTCGCGTCCATCGAGCATGGCATCGAGCCGCGCAGCCGCCGCTTCGGTCGCGCGCAGCGAGCTGCCTTCGGCCAGTTCCACATCGACCATCAGTTCCAGACGCGTCGAATCAGGGAAGAACTGCTGCGGTACGAACCGGAACAGCAGCAGCGACGCGACCAGCGCCGCGGCGGTCGCGCCGATCACCAGCCAGCGATGGCTCAGCGACCAGTGCAGCCAGCTGCGGAAGCGCCGGTAGAACGGCCGCTGGTAGGGATCGTGGTCGTGCGCGTGCGGATCGCGCGGCGCCAGCGCGAAGGCGAAGGCCGGCCAGCGATCCGCAGCGCGTGCACGCGCATCGCGCCAGCGCGCGGGCAGCGAGCCGGCACGCGGCGGCTGCGGGTTCGCCAGATCCGGCAGCATCTTCGCGCCGAGCAGCGGAATGAACAGCACCGCGGCGATCCACGACACCACCAGCGCGATCGTCACCACCTCGAACAGCGAGCGCGTGTACTCGCCGGTGCTCGATGCCGCGGTCGCGATCGGCAGGAAGCCCGCCGCGGTGACCAGGGTGCCGGTGAGCATCGGAAACGCGGTGTGCGTCCAGGCGTAGCTCGCCGCCGCGAGCCGGCTGTCGCCCTGCTCCATGCGGATGGCCATCATCTCCACGGCGATGATCGCGTCGTCGACCATCAACCCCAGCGCCAGCACCAGCGCGCCGAGCGAAATCTTGTGCAGGCCGATGTCGAACTGGTCCATCGCGATGAAGGTCATCGCCAGCACCAGCGGGATCGACACCGCGACCACCAGGCCGGTGCGGAACCCCAGCGAGACGAAGCTCACCAGCAGCACGATGATCACGGCCTCGGCGAGCACCTTGACGAACTCGCCCACCGAATCGCGCACCGCGCGCGGCTGGTCGGACACCTGACGCAACTGCATGCCGGCCGGCAGCGTCTCCTGCAGGCGGGCGAATTCGCGCTCGAGCGTGCGCCCGAGCTTGAGGATGTCGCCGCCGTCGTGCATCGCCACCGCGATGCCGATCGCGTCCTCGCCCATGAAGCGCATGCGCGGCGCGGCCGGGTCGGCGAAGCCGCGCTCGACCGTGGCGACGTCGCCCAGGCGCACCGTGCGCTCGCCGGCGCGGATCGGGAACGCACGGATCGCCTCGACCGATTCGAACGCGCCGTCCACACGCAGCGGCACGCGCACGTCGTCGGTCTCGTAGAACCCGGCGGACGCGATCGCGTTCTGTTCGGCCAGCGCCTGCTGCACCTGCGCCATCGAAAGGCCCAGCGTCGCCAGCCGCGTGTTGCTGACCTCGATCCAGACCTTCTCGTCCTGCAGCCCCACCAGCTCGACCTTGCCGACGTCGGGCAGCTGCTGCAGCTCGCGCTGGATGCGATCGGCGTAGTCCTTCTTGATCGCGTAGTCGAAGCCCTGGCCGGTCAGCGCGTAGATATTGCCGAAGGTGTCGCCGAACTCGTCGTTGAAGAACGGCCCCACGATGTCCTGCGGCAACTGCGGGCGCAGATCGCCGACCTTCTTGCGCACCTGGTACCAGAGGTCGGGAATCTGCGCCGAGCGCATGTCGTCGCGCGCATGGAACACGATCTGCGATTCGCCGGCGCGCGAATACGAACTCACGAACTCGTAATCGCCGGTCTCCATCAGCGTGCGCTCGATGCGCTCGGTGATCTGCTGCGAGACCTGCTCGGCGGTGGCGCCGGGCCACTGGGTCTGGATCACCATCGCCTTGAAGGTGAAGGGCGGATCCTCGGACTGGCCGAGCCGGCCATAGGAGAAGATGCCCGCCACCGCGACCACCAGCATCATGTAGACCACCAGCGTGCGGTTGCCGAGCGCCCACTCGGACAGGTTGAAGCGGCTCATCGGCGCACGGCCCATCGACGCGTGCGGGGCGTCGGGAGTGCGTCAGCGCGCGCCGGCGCGCGCCGGCACCCTCGGAGCGCATGCAGCAGCGTCGCCGACAGGCGCGGCCGGTACGTGCGCCGTGTACTCGGCCGGCTGGTGCGGATGACGTCCGTCATTTCACTGCTTCCGGTGTCGCCTGCATCCCCACCGGCCGGTTCTCGCGATCCACCGGCGTCACCCGCTGACCTTCGCGCAACAGATGCCCGCCCGCGGCGACCACCAGCGCATCGGCCGCGAGGCCCGACAGCACGGGCACACTGCGTGCGCCGTAGGCGCCGGTCTCGACCGGCACCGAGCGCACCGTGCCGCTGGCCCGGTCGACGACCCAGACCGCCTTGCCGTCGTCCGCGCCGGGCTGGATCGCGGTCAGCGGCACCTCGAGCCCGGTCGCCGCGTCCGCGCCTGCGAGATGCACGCGCGCGCTCTGGCCCAGCTCGAGACCGTCGACGGCGTCATCGGCCAGCGCGACGCGCGCGGCATAGGTGCGTACCTGCGGATCGGCGGCCGCGGCGATCTCGCGGATCGTGCCGGGCAGGCGCACGCCCGGGCGGTTCCACAGCTCGACCTCGGCCGGCTGACCGACCGCGAACGTGGCGATCCGCGATTCGGGCAAGGCGATCGCCACTTCGCGCCCGCCGTCGCCGGCCAGCACGAAGATCGTCTGGCCGGCCGCGACCACCTGCCCGGCCTCGGCCTCGCGGCTCGCGATCACGCCGTCGCGCGGCGCCCGCAACTGCGTATAGCCGGCCTGGTTGCCGGCAACGTCGGCCTGCGCACGGGCCGCGCGCAGCTGCGATTGCGCCGCCTTGTAGGCCGCGTCCTGTGCGTCCATCTGCGAGCGGCTGATCAACTGCTGCTCCACCAGCGCGGCGTACCGCGCCCGGTCGGTGCGGGCGCGCGCGTATTCGGCCTCGGCCGCCGCAACCTGGGCCTGGGCCGATTGCTGCTGCAGGCGCAGGTCGCCGGGATCGATCTCGGCGAGAACCTGGCCGCGACGCACCTGGGCGCCCGCGTCGACATCGCGCCGGATCAGCTGGCCACCGACCTGGAACGCCAGCGCACTTTCCTCGCGCGCGCGGATCTCGCCGGGGAACGCCGCGCCACCGTGGCCGTCAGTCGCGACGGGCGTGGTCACGAGCACCGGGCGCGGCGGCGGCTCGGGCGCATTGCGATCGGCGCACGCGGCCAGCGCCAGCACGCAGACGGCGAGCAGCAAGCGCGCGTGACGCGCGGGGCGGATCGGGGTCAGGCGGCGCATGGCGACCGTCCAGTAGGGTGGGATACGGACGCGTATCGTATATTTTCAGAACTGATTGGTATAGTATTAGGCCAATGAACAGCCGCCCCGCCCCCGTTGCCGACGCCCCCGCGGAATCGCGCGTGTCGGGCCCCGGTCGCCCCAAGGATCTCGCCAAGCGCGCGGCGATTCTCGAGGCCGCCGAGCGGATGTTCCTGCAGCAGGGCTACGAAGGCGTCAGCATGGACCAGATCGCGGCCGAGGCCGGTGTGTCCAAGCTCACCGTCTACAGCCATTTCGGCGACAAGGACACGTTGTTCACCGAAGCCGCCGCCGCCTATTGCGAGCAGCAGATGCCGGCCTCGGTGTTCGAGCCCGCGCCCGCCACGCCGATCCACCAGCGCCTGATCGAGGTCGCCGAGGCCTTCTTCACCATGGTCGGCTCGCCCGAAGCGATCGCCGGACACCGCCTGCTGTGCACGCCGCAGATGGTGGAGAAGCGCCTGCCGCAGCGGTTCTGGAAGAGCGGCCCGGAACGTGTGCAGGCCTCGTTCGCGGCGCTGTTGCGCCGGCGCATCGAGACCGGCGATCTCGACATCGACGATGCCGATGTGGACACCGCCGCCGCGCAGTTCTTCGTGCTGCTCAAGGGCGACCTGCACCAGCGCATGGTGTTCGACTGCGACGGGGCCGGCGATTGCGCGGCCCAGCGGCGCGCGCACCTCGAGGCCTCGGTGACGATGTTCCTGCGCGCCTACGGGCGCGACCGTAGCGGTCGCTGACGCCGCGTCGGCCGCGTCCGGGCATGCCGTCCGGGCCGGTGACTTCCGGCACTGCGTGAACAGAACGCCCCCCGCGATGATGACCCGGCCGGCGACCGCTAGAATTGCGCGCTGGCGAACGAAGGAAACCGCAACGATGACGATCGACTACGCCAAGGCCCGCGCGGCAATGGTGGAACAACAGGTCCGGCCCTGGGACGTGCTCGACCCGCGCGTGCTCGAGACGATTGCGCGCGTGCCGCGCGAGGCGTTCGTCGCCGATGCGCACCGGGCGCTGGCCTATGCCGACCTCGAGCTGCCGCTCGGCCACGGCGAGACCATGCTCAAGCCCGTGGTCGAAGGCCGAGCGCTGCAGGCACTGGGCCTGGCCCCGGACGAGAGCGTGCTGCAGATCGGCACCGGCAGCGGCTACCTCGCCGCGTGTCTCGGCTATCTGGCACGCGACGCCGTCTCGCTGGAGCGCCATGCCGACCTCGCCGATGCCGCCCGCAGCCGATTGACCGCGCAGGGCATCGCCAACGTCGACGTGGTCGCGACCGATGTCTTCACGTGGAGCACCGACCGCCGCTTCGATGCGATCTGCGTCGGCGCCGCGGCCGAGACCGTGCCGGTCGGCTTTCTCGAGTGGCTGCGTCCGGGCGGCCGGATGTTCATCGTGCGCGGTGTCGCGCCGGCGATGGAAGCGGTGCTGGTCACGCGCGCCGGCGAGGGCGTCAACGCACCGCGCATCGAATCGTTGTTCGAAACCGAACTGGCTTATCTCGCGGGTGCCGCGCCGGTGCCGCGCTTCTCCTTCTGATCGTTCCCAAGGATCTTCCGATGTTCCGCCGCCCCCTGTTCCTGTCGCTCGCGCTGGCCCTGACGTCCAGCCCGCTGCTGGCCGCCGATCTCGTCCAGACCTACGAACTGGCCCGCATCAACGATCCCACGCTGTCGATCGCGGAATCGCAGCGCCTGTCGACCCGCGAAGGCGCGGTGCAGGCGCGCGGCGCGTTGCTGCCGCAGATCGGCGGCAGTGCATCGTTGACCGACAGCCGTGTGGCGGGCGTGTCCGGACGCGCCCGCACACGCAGCTATGGCGTGAACGCCAACCAGGTGCTGTTCGACTGGGGTCAGATCGCCACGCTTCGTTCGCAGCGCGCGTTGAGCACCGCGGCCGACTTCCAGCTCGATGCCGACAACGATGCGCTGATCACACGCACCGCCGCGGCGTATTTCGACGTGCTGATCGCCACCGAGACCCTGGCCGCCGCCGAGGCCGCCGAGGCCGCGTTCCGCCGCCAGTTCGATTTCGCCGACAAGCGCCTCGAAGTGGGCCTGGCGCCGATCACCGACGTGCACGAGGCCCGTGCCCAGTACGACGGCGCCCGCGCCAACACCATCGTCCAGCGCAATGCGCTGCAGGATGCCTACCAGGCGCTGGCCGAGATCACCGGCTCGGAAATCCGCGATCTGCGCGGCCTGCCGGACGATTTCACCCCCGAGCTGCCGGAAGGCCGCGACGCCGAGGCCTGGGTCGCGACCGCGCTCGCGCAGAATCCGCAGCTGCAGGCGCTGCGCTACCAGGTCACGGCGTCCGAGCACGGCGTTGCCGCGGCGAAGTCGGGTCATCTGCCGACGCTCGACCTCGGCGCCAGCTACGGCAAGAGCGATACCTGGGGCGATGCCAACCTCGGTTCGCTCGGCCGCCAGGGCGAGACCAACAGCATCGGCGTGACGCTGACCGTGCCGATCTTCACCGGCGGCATCACCCAGTCGCGCGTGCGCCAGTCGATCGCCCAGCGCGACATCACCGCCGACCAGTACGAGGCGCAGCGCCGCGCGATCGAGCGCAACACGCGCAACGCCTACCAGGGCCTGGTCGCAGGCATCACCGAGGTCGAGGCGCGCCGTCTGGCCCTGGTGTCGGCCAACAGCGCATACGAGGCCTCGCAGGTCGGCCTGGAAGTCGGCACGCGCACCGTCATCGACGTGCTGATCAACCAGCAGAACCTGTTCTCGGCGCGCCAGCAGTACGCGTTCGCCAAGTACAACTTCCTGCAGAGCCGTCTGCTGCTGGAGCAGGCCGCCGGCACGCTCGACATCGGCAACCTGCAGGACATCAACCGCCAGCTGACGGTCGACGTGGCCAGCATGGGGGCGGGCACCGGCGAGGCGAATCCGCCGCCGCAGTAATCGGCGACGGGGTCAGTTCTCGAACGGCGCGGATCGCATCCGCGCCGTTGTCGTATCCGGCGCCGGAAGATCGGTTTCGATCAGGGCCAGCGTGCGCTGCAGCGCACCGCGCCCGGCGGCGACCAGTGCGCGACCCGCTCCGGCCATCGACGCGCGTGCGTCGGCATCGCCGAGCAGTTCGGCCAGATGCGCATGCACCGCATCGGCGTCGGCGCCGATACGCAGCGCGCCGGCCTTGCCCAGCTGGCGCGCGATGTCGGTGAAGTTCTGCAGGTGCGGGCCGGTGACCACGGGCACGCCGACCGCGGCCGGTTCGAGCAGATTGTGGCCGCCGATGTCCTGCAGGCTGCCGCCGACGAAGGCCACATCCGCGCACGCGAAGAACGCGCCCAGCTCACCCAGCGTATCGAGCACGAAGACGTCGTCGCCGGCATCGGGCCATGTCGTCATCGCGCGCGTGGCCACGCGCCAGCCGGCCTCGACCGCGAGTTGCGCCGCGCCGCGGAAGCGCTCGGGATGCCGCGGCGCCCAGACCAGCAGCAGATCCGGCCAGCGCGCGCGCAGCCGGCGATGCAGGTCGATGACGATGGCTTCCTCGCCCGGATGCGTGCTGGCGGCGATCCACACCGGCCGTCCGCCCGCACGCATGGCGAACTCGGTCTTCAGCGCCGCCACTGCGGTCTCGTCGATGGCGATGTCGTACTTGAGATTGCCGGTGTCGAACACGCGCTCGCGCAGCGCGCCGAGCTTGACGAAGCGGCGGCCGTCGTCGGATGACTGCGTGGCCACCTTGCCCACCGTACGCAGCGCCCGCCCGACCAGCGGCCGCAGCACGCGATAGCCGCGCAGCGAGCGGGCGGACAGCCGGGCGTTGACGATCGCGGTGGGAATGCCCGTGTCGCGACAGCAGAACAGCAGGTTCGGCCACAGCTCGGTTTCGACGATCAGACCGACCGCAGGCCGGAAGTGCCCCAGGAACCGCCGCACCGCGCCCGACAGGTCGTAGGGCAGGTAGACGTGTTCGACGCGGCTGCCCCACAGCGCCCGGACGCGCTCGGAGCCGGTCGGCGTGATCGTGGTGACCAGGACGCGGCGCGCCGGATCCCGCGCCAACAGCGCATTGATCAAGGGCGCCGCCGCATTGACCTCGCCCACCGACACCGCGTGCACCCAGACCGGCGTCGGCCGGGGCGCGACCCCGTAGACACCGTAGCGCTCGTTCCAGCGCTGGAAATACGCCGGCTGGCGGAAACCGCGCCAGATGAGGTGATACACCGTGACCGGCGCGAGCACGACCAGCAGGGTCGAATACAGGCCGCGCAGCAGTCGTTCGGAGAGGTCGGGCGGCATCGCGACAGGATAGCGGATGGGCGCGCGGGGATCGGATTTCGGGATTCGGGATCGGGCGTCTGCGTGCTGCATCGCGACGCGCGGCGCAACGACGCGCAGCTTCTACAATGGCCGCATGTCGTCCGCGCCTCCGCTCCGCCCCCGCCCCCCGCTCGCGCCACGCCACTGGGCTGCCTGGTGCGGCATCGGCCTGATGGCGTTGGCGGCGCGCCTGCCCTGGGCGTTGCAGCGCGCGCTCGGCCGCCTGATCGGCGATGTGCTGCGCCAGGTGTTGTCCGCTCGGCGACGCGTTGCCGCGCGCAATCTCGAACTCTGTCTGCCCGAGCTCGATGCGACCGCGCGCGCCGCGCTGCTGCGCGCGCATTTCCATTCGCTCGGCATCGGCCTGTTCGAGTTCGGCCGTGCCTGGTGGGGCTCGGTCGCGCCCTTGCGCCGCGGCCTCGTCGTCGAGGGGCTGGAACACATCGAGGCCGCGCGTGCCGGCGGACGCGGCGTCATCGTGGTCTCGGGCCACTTCACCACGCTCGAAGTCTGCGGCCGCCTGATGTGCGACCACGTCCCCCTGGCCGGCATGTACCGCCCGCACAGCGAGGCGGCGATGGAGTGGGCCGTACGCCGTGGCCGCGAACGCTATGCCGCGGCGATGTTCCCCAAACGCGACGTGCGCGGCACGGTGCGTCATCTCAAGCGCGGAGGCCTGCTCTGGTACGCGCCCGACCAGGATCCCAGCGGCGGCGATGCGGTCTACGTGCCGTTCTTCGGCCGGCCGGCGCACAGCCTGACCTCGACCCACCAGCTCGCGCGCATGTCGGGCGCGGCCGTCGTGCTGTTCGGCCACCGCCGACGCGAGGATGGCGGCTACACCTTGACGCTGTCACCGGTGCTCGCCCCCTATCCGTCCGAAGACGCGACCGCCGACACCGCCACCGTGATGGCCGGTATCGAAGCGATGGCACGCGCCGCCCCCGACCAGTACCTGTGGATCCATCGCCGCTTCAAGCGGCAACCGGACGGCGTCGCGCTCTACGACTGAGGCACGCGCACCACGTGTGCGCCCACCGGCGATCCCGACATCCGGGTGCGAACCAGCGCGCGGACGCGGCGCCGCTCGCACCGCGTCGCATGCAGGCGTCAGCCTCGCGCCGGCCGGCCACGACGAGGTTCGAGCCCCGAGGGCGCACGTGTCCCGAGGACGACGCGACCCGCGCGCATCGGTCTGCCGCTCCTTGGACACACGCGTCCCGAAACCGGCACCCCGACGTCGAAACACAGGTACAAGCGCAACCCTGCTCCCGCGCAGGCGATTCCTGCGCGGGATTACTGGATCGCCGCGCGCGGCGCGGGCGGCGGCTCGTCGCGGGCCAGCAGGCTGCCGGCATACAAGGCGCACAGCAGCAGCGTGAAGCCGCCCCAGAACGTCGAATAGAACGCCAGATGCGTGTTGAGCGGGAACACCGTCACCGCCAGCGCCAGCATGGCCGGACGCGCGCGGTCGCGCGCCTCGGACGCGGCGAAGCGCCAGGCGCGCCACGCCAGGGCGACACCGGCCAGCCACAGCAGCAGACCGATCGCCCCGGTCTCGCTGGCCACCTCGAGCACGATCTGGTGCGCGTGCAGCGCCGGCCCCTCGCCCCAGGCGGCGAGCTCGCCTGCCTGCGGATCGCAGGCAGGAAACGCCTCGCGGAAGCCCCGCGCACCGACGCCGTTGATCGGATGCGTGCGGATCATGCAGGTCGCGGCCTCCCAGATCCGGGCGCGGCCCGACAACGCGGTGTCCACCTGGTCCTGGTCTGCCGACAGGCCCATGACCGTCCGCTCCACGCGCTCGCGCACCTGCGGCGAGAGCAGCGTGACCGCAGTGGCGATCACCAGACCGCCGGCGAACACCGCCGACAGCCCCTTCCAGCCGAGCAGGCGCCAGCCCGAGAACAGCAGGACCAGTGCGTAAGTCAGCCAGGAGGCGCGTGAGCCGGCGAACAACAGCACCACGCCGATGGCCGCCGCCGACAGGACCCAGCCGACGGCGCCGAAGCGGCGTCCCGCCGCATACAGCGCGAACGGCGACAGGCTGGCCAGCACGATGCCGAGCTTGAGATTGCACGGCCCGAGCACCCCGCCGACGCGGTCGGCCCGCGCCAGCTCCTCGAGCGAACACATCGGCCGGTTACTGATCAGCTGTTTGAGCTGGTCGATCCCGAAGAACAGCGGGCTGGTGCCCAGCACGACTTCGGCCAGTGCATCGAGCGTCCACACCGCGACGATGATCGCCAGGCCGCCGAGCGTGACGCGCCGCGCGCGGCGCGTGGCGACGGCCGAGGCCACCAGCCACAGGAACGGCAGATAGCGCAGGTCCACCAGGGCTTCGCGCAGCGCGCGGCCCGGGTCCACGGAATCGATCGCCGACAGCAACTGCGGCATCCAGTAGGCGAAGAACAGCACGCTGCTCAACGCCCAGGCGCCCGGACTCAACAGCGCCGCGCCGCCGCGGAAGCGCGCGCGGAGCAGCAGCACGATCGCGGCGAGCGCGCCGAGCACCATCACGCCCTCGGCGTAGCCCGGCGCCGGCCACAGGATCACGAACGCCAGCACCCAGTGCGGCGCCCAGCGCCAGCCCACGGTGCGCGGCGCACGCGCGGTGCCGGTCTCAGTTGTCGTCGTCGAATTCGTCATAGACCGCAAGCGTTGCATCCTGCATGGCACGCAGGGTGTAGGGCATCGTACCGGCTCGCGCCGGAGGTCGTGCGAGCAGCGCGCGCGCCGCCTGCGCCAGTGCGTGCGCATCGAACGGTGCGACCGCGCCTTCGGGCTGCAGTTCGGTCAGCAGTTCGCCCACGCCGCCATGCGCCCAGCCCAGCACCGGCCGTGCCGATGCCAGCGCTTCGACGACGGTGCGCCCGAAGGCCTCGGGTTTGCGCGAGAGCTGCAGCACCAGATCACTCGCTGCGTAGGCCTGGGCGATCGCAGCGGTCGGCGCGGTGATCGCCAGCGCCCGTGCGCAGCCCAGGCCCTCGGCCTCGCGCTCCAGCGTAGCAATGTAGGCCTCGCGCCCGGCCTCGCGCGCGCCCGGCATCCACAACCGCGCATCCGTGCCGTCGGCGCGCAGCGCGGCCAGCAGCGCCAGCGCATCGCCGTGGCCCTTGAGCCGGGTGCCGCGCCCGGGCAACAGCAGCAGCGGGCCGTCGCCGCCGAGCGTCGGGTGCTGCGCGGCCACCGCGGCGCGGGTCGCGCGATCGGGCCACGGCGCGGGCGGAAACTGCGCCGTATCGATTCCGCGCGGAATCACCCGCAAACGCGTGGGGTCGGTGCGCGGGTAATGCCGCAGCAGATAGTCCCGCACGGTGTTCGACACGCAGATCACGCGCTCGCCGCGCGCCATGATGGCGCTGTAGCGCGACGGCGAATTCAGTCCGTGCATCGTGGTGACGAAGTGCGGCCGGCGCGCGGCCGGCATCCGGCGCAGCGCCAGCCAACCCAGCCACGCGGGTACCCGCGAGCGCGCATGCACGATGTCCGCGGTCTCGAACAGGCGCTGCAACGCGGGCACGTGGCGCAACACCCAGGGACGCTTGGCGCCGATGTCGAGGGTGACGTGTTCGCCCCCGGTCGCGCGCAGCGCGGATTCCAGACGGCCACCGGCCGAGACGACGATCGCGCGATGTCCGGCCGCGACCAGCGCCGCCGAGATTTCGATCGTGGAGCGTTCGACGCCACCGGACGACAAGGCGGGCAGCAACTGGACGACGGTCAGCGGGCGGCGCACGGGCCGCAGCGCGCGGGCGCGCTCAGTCGACGAGGACGAAATGGGCGCCGCAGTACGGACAATCGGACTGGCCGCCTTCGGCCTCGATCGGCAGATAGACGCGCGGATGCGAGTTCCACAGCGCCATCGACGGCAGCGGGCAGCTCAGCGGCAGATCGGCGCGACGCACCTCGTACTGCTTCGCGGCATTGGCTTGCGTCGGCTGGACGGGGGCTGCGGTCATGTCGGCGGCGTCGATCGAACGTGGGAGGCCGTCATTCTAGCGTGCCGGCCGGCCCGCGTCGGCGCAGGCCGCCACGACGCGGTCCGGATACGGCACCGGCGCAGTGCGCACACGCCACGCGGCGGGCATCCGGCGTCGGCGCCGATTGCCGCTGCGCGCCCTCAGCGCGGCAGCGTGAACAACAGGATGTCGGCCGGGTCCGCGTCGACGCCGTCGAGCACCAGCGTGGTCGCCTCGTCCACCCAGGCCAGCGCATCGCCGGCCTGCAGACGCTGGCCGTCCACGTCCACCGCGCCCCGCGCCACCTGCAGCCAGTAGCGGCGATCGACCGACAGAGCCGCCTCGACCCGCTCACCGGTCGCCAGCCACGTGCCCTGCAGCGTGGCCTGCTGGCGGATGGCGAGACTGCCGTCGCGCCCGTCGGGCGAGACCAGGGTGACCCAGCGACCGCGCCGGTCCTGGCCGGCGAACGCCTGCTGCGCATGGCCGGGCGGCAGGTTCACGCGGTCGGGCTGGATCCAGATCTGCAGGAAATGCACCGGCGCGTCGGCCGCGGCATTGAATTCGCTGTGTTCGATCCCGTGCCCGGCGCCCATCCATTGCAGTTCGCCCGGCCGCAGGATGCCGGCGCCGCCGGCATCGTCCTTGTGCGCCAGCGCGCCATCGAGCACGTAACTGAGGATCTCCATGTTGGCGTGGCCATGGGTGGGAAATCCCGCGCCCGGCGCCACGCGATCCTCGTTGAGCACGCGCAACGCGCCGAAGCCCATCCATTCGGGGTCGTGGAAATGGCCGAAGGAGAAGCTGTGGCGGCTGTCGAGCCAGTCGGTGCGGACGTGGCCGCGGGCGTCGGCGGGACGATGGAGTTTCATGACGCACCTCGCGTGAACGGATCCGACGGGCCGCGATGCGGGCCGCCGATGGAACGATCCCGCCGGAATGCCGGCGGGATCGGAGCGACGCCGCACGCGGCGGCGCCGATAGAGAGCCCGGTCGCACCGGGCCCCACGCTGCCGCAGGCGGCGGCGAGTGTCACTCGGCTTGGGCGGCCGCCGACGCCGCGTCTTCCGCGACCACCGCTTCGGTGGTGATGCGCAGCTCGACCTCGTCGCTGACGTTGGGCGCGTAGGCGCCGACGCCGAAATCGCTGCGCTTGATCTGCGCCGTGGCGTCGAAACCGGCCGCCGCGCGCTTGGCCATCGGCTGCTCACCGAACTTGTTGATGGTGACGTCGAGCACCACCGGGCGGGTGTTGTCCTTGATCGTCAGATCACCGGTGACGCGCAGGCGGTTGGTGCCGGCGCTCTCGACCGCAGTGCTGCGGAAGGTCGCGTTCGGGAAGTTCGCCGCATCGAAGAAATCGCTGCTGCGCAGGTGCTCGTCGAACGCGGCGACATGGGAGTTCAGGCCCGACAGCGGCAGCGTCACCTCGACCGAGGAATTGGCGACGTTGTCGGCGTCGTAGACGATCTGGCCCTCGACCTCGCCGAAGTGCGCGATCGGGTTGGAGAAGCCGAAATGGCTCCACTGCGCGATGACGTCGGTGTGCGCGGGATCGAGGATGTAGGTGCCCGAGACACCGGTGATCGGCGTGGCGGCGGCGTCGGGGCCGGTCGGCGCGTCGACCGCGGGCGCGGCAGCGGGCGTTTCGGTGGTACCGGCGGGGGCGTTGTCCTGCTGGGCGCAGGCGGCGAGCGCGATGGCGGCGGCAAGCGGGAGCAGCAGCAGACGGGGGGTGCGCATGGGAGGACTCCTGGTGGTGTGGGGTGGAACACGCGACCGGCGGCCGCGCGGGATTTCAATGCACTCAGGCGATGCGCGCGGCTTCGTCGAACGGCAGCCGCGGCGAGCGCGGGAAAATGGTCGAGGGATCACCGATGCCGAGGTTGACCAGGAAGTTCGACTTGATCGCGGTGCCGGCGAAGAACGCGGCGTCCACCTTGGCGTTGTCGAAGCCCGACATCGCGCCGGTGTCGAGGCCCAGCGCACGCGCGGCGAGAATCAGGTACGCGCCCTGCAGGCTGCCGTTGCGGAACGCGGCCTCGCGGCGGTTCTCGCGCGGGCCGTCGAACCAGCTCTTGGCGTCGGTGTGCGGGAACAGGAACGGCAGCTTCTCGTGGAAGTCCTCGTCGTGGCCGATGATCACCGTCACCGGCGCCGACATCGTCTTGTCCAGATTGCCCTCGCTCAGCGCCGGCGCCAGCTTGGCCTTGGCCTCGGCCGACTTCACGAACACGAAGCGCGCCGGCGAGGCATTGGCCGACGTCGGTGCGAACTTCAGCAGGTCGTAGAGGCGGCGGAGGGTGGCATCGTCGATCTCGCCGCTGAAACCGTTGTAGGTGCGCGCGGTGCGGAAGAGCTGGTCGAGCGCGGCATCGGACACGGCATCGGCCTGCAGGTGCACGACGTCGGCGGCTTCGCCGCGTCCGACACCGGCGGCACGATCGCAAAGCCGGTCGGCCATCCCTATCTGCGCCTGACGCGCACGCTGGAACCC
>NTJG01000010.1 GCA_002324875.1 Lysobacteraceae bacterium NML93-0793 | reverse complement strand
GACGGGCCGGCCGATTTCCTGCGCCGGCGGCTGGACGAGGACCTGATCCCCCACCTCGTCGCCGCCCGTCACCTGCTGCCGCTGCTGGCCTCGCAGCCGCGGGCCGGCTACGTGCTGGTCGGCGGCCCGGGGGCGGCCCAGCCCTGGGCCGGTTACGGCCACCATTCGATCGGCGCCGCGGCGCTGCGCATGCTCGCCCGCGTGCTGCACGAGGAAGCGCGCAGCCTGCCGGTGCGCGTGCAGATGCTGGCCGTCGATTCACCGGTGCGCACCGCCGCCAATGCCACGCATGCCTGCGTCCAGTGGCCGGACGCCGACGCCATCGCCGGCCATGCCTTGCGCCTGGTCGACGGCGCCGTGCCCGGCGACGCGGCGCTGGTGCGGTTTCCACTCGGCGCGGCCGCACGCCCGCCCGGCCTGTCCGACGACCTCGATGTCGGCCTCGCGCCCTGCGCTGCCGCGCAGCCCCATCACGACGACGCGCGCGCGCTGTTGCGCCGGATCGCCGCCCACCATCCCGCTTCCCAGGAGTTCCGCTGATGACCGCCTTCCCGCTTGTGCCCGCTGCCCGACGCGTGCTGACTGCCGCAGCCCTGGCCGCCGCGATCGCCCTCGTCGTCGCCGGCTGCGACAGCCGCGCCGAATCGACCGCCGCACCGCCTGCGCCCGAGGTCGGCGTCGCCGCCGTGCTCAGCGAATCCGTGCGCGACTGGAGCGACGCCACCGGCCGCATCGCCGCGGTGGACAGCGTCGAACTGCGCCCGCGGGTCAGTGGCTACGTCCAGCGCGTGGCCTACACCGAGGGCGAAGAGGTCGCCGAGGGCGATCTGCTGTTCGTCATCGACCCGCGGCCGTATCGCGCTGCGCTCCAGCGCGCCGAGGCCGAGCTGGCCCGCGCGCGCGCCGATGCGCAATTGGCGACCACGCGGCATGCGCGCGCGCAGTCGCTGATCGAGGCCAGTGCGATCTCGCGCGACGATTTCGAAGCGCGCAGCGCCGGCCGCGCCGAGGCCGAAGCCGCCGTGCGCGCGGCGCAGGCCGCGGTCGAGACGGCGCGCCTGGAACTGGCCTATACCGACGTGCGCGCGCCGGTGGCCGGCCGCGCCGGACGCGCGGCGCTGACGGTCGGCAATCTCGCCCAGGCCGATGTCTCCCTGCTGACCACCGTGGTCTCGCAGGACCCGGTGCACGTGTACTTCGAAACCGACGAGCGCACGTTCCTTCGCCACCGCGCACTGGCGCGCGACGGTGCGCGTCGCGACGGCGGCAATGCGGTGCGGATCGGTCTGGCCGACGAAACCGGTTATCCGCATGCGGGCACGGTCGACTTCCTCGACAACCAGGTCGATCCGACCACCGGCACCGTGCGCGCCCGTGCGGTACTGCCGAATCCCGATCGGCGCTTCACGCCGGGGCTGTTCGCACGCGTGCAGCTCGAAGGCGCGGCCCAGCACGAGGCGGTGCTGATCGACGACAAGGCCGTGTTGACCGACCAGGACCGCAAGTACGTCTACGTGCTGGGTGAAGGCAACACCGCGCAGCGGCGCGACATCGTGCCCGGCCCGATGGTCGACGGCCTGCGTGTGGTGGCCTCGGGGCTCGAACGCGGCGACCGGATCATCGTCAACGGCGTGCAGAAGGTCTTCATGCCGGGCATGCCTGTAGCACCGGTGGAAGTGGCGATGCGCGGTGGCGAGCCGGCCGACGCGGCGGTCGCGACGCGCTGAGGCATTCGCAGCTCCAACTGCTCGTCATTCAAGCGCAGGCGGCGCGCTTCCCGGCAGCGCTTCCCATCGGTCATCCGGGGACGTCACGCGCCCGACGTCCACGGCTGGCCCGCCATTGAGCTGTCTTGAAACGTCGTCCGCCTGCGCGGGATGACGGGATCGTTTTCCCGAACCTCTGAAACACGGCGCAACGCGCCGCCCACAAGGACCCTTCCCGTGGACTTTTCCCGCTTCTTCATCGACCGGCCGATCTTCGCCGCGGTGTTGTCGATCGTGATCTTCGCCGCCGGCCTGATCGCGATTCCCACCCTGCCGATCGGCGAATACCCCGAGGTCGTGCCGCCGTCGGTGGTCGTGCGCACGGTGTATCCGGGCGCCAACCCGAAGGTCATCGCCGAAACCGTCGCCACTCCGCTCGAGGAGGCCATCAACGGCGTTGAGGACATGATGTACATCAAGTCCGTCGCCGGGTCAGACGGCGTGCTGGTGACCACGGTGACGTTCCGTCCCGGCACGGATGCCGACGACGCCGCGGTGCGCGTGCAGAACCGCGTGGCGCAGGCGCTGTCACGCCTGCCCGAGGACGTGCGCCGCCAGGGTGTGACCACCCAGAAGCAGTCGCCGACCTTCCTGATGGTCGTGCACCTGACCTCGCCCGATGCGCGCTACGACACGCTGTACCTGCGCAACTACGCCCGGCTCAACGTCAAGGACGCGCTGGCACGCATTCCGGGGGTCGGCGATGCGCAGATCTTCGGCGGCGGCGACTACGCGATGCGCGCCTGGCTCGATCCCGAGGCCGTCGCCTCGCGCGGCCTGACCGCCGGCGACGTGGTGCGCGCGATGCGCGAGCAGAACGTGCAGGTCTCGGCCGGCCAGCTGGGCGCCGAACCCATGCCCGGCAACAGCGACTTCCTGACCCTGATCAACGCCCAGGGCCGTCTGAGCGGTGTCGAGGAGTTCGGCGCGATCGTGCTCAAGCGCGGCGACGACGGCAGCATCGTGCGGCTGTCGGACGTGGCGCGGCTGGAACTGGGCGCGAACGACTACACCCTGCGCGCGCAACTCGACGGCGCCAACGCCGTGGGCATCGGCATCTTCCAGGCGCCCGGCGCGAACGCACTCGAGATCCGCGACCAGGTCGTGGCGACGATGGACGAGCTGTCGGCGCGCTTCCCCGACGGCGTGCAGTACCAGACCGTCTACGACACCACCGGCTTCGTGCGCGATTCGATCAAGGCCGTGACCACCACGCTGCTCGAAGCCGTGGCCCTGGTGGTGCTGGTGGTGATCCTGTTCCTGCAGACCTGGCGCGCGTCGATCATTCCGCTGCTCGCGGTGCCGGTGTCGATCGTCGGCACGTTCGCGGTGCTGTCGCTGCTGGGCTTCTCGATCAACACGCTGACCCTGTTCGGCCTGGTGCTGGCGATCGGCATCGTCGTCGACGATGCGATCGTCGTGGTCGAGAACGTCGAGCGCAACATCGAACTCGGCTTGTCGCCGCTGGCCGCGGCGCATCAGGCGATGCGCGAGGTGTCCGGACCGATCGTCGCGATCACCCTCGTGCTGTGCGCGGTGTTCGTGCCGATGGCCTTTCTCGACGGCGTGACCGGGCAGTTCTACAAGCAGTTCGCGGTGACGATCGCGATCGCGACCGCGATCTCCGGCCTGAACTCGCTGACCCTGTCGCCGGCACTGGCCGCACGCCTGCTGCAGCCGCACGGGGCGCCGAAGGACGCGCTGTCGCGCGGTATCGACCGGGTGTTCGGCCGCGTGTTCCGCCCGTTCAACCGCTTCTTCGGCGCCAGCGCGGCACGCTACGAGCGCGGCATCGGGCGCATCCTCGGTCGCCGCGGCCTGGTGTTCATGGTCTACGCCGGTCTGCTGCTGGCGACCGGTCTGGTGTTCAAGCTGGTGCCGCCGGGCTTCATTCCGGTGCAGGACAAGCTGTACCTGATCGCCGGCGTGAAGCTGCCCGAGGGCGCGTCGATCGCGCGCTCGGACGCGATGCTGCGCCAGGTCGCCGACATCGCGATGGAGACCGACGGCGTCGCGCACGCGATCGCGTTCCCCGGCCTCAACGCGCTGCAGTTCACCAATACGCCCAATACCGGTGTCGCCTTCCTCACCCTGGAGCCGGCCAGCGCGCGCAGCCGCTCGGCCGCGGAGATCAACGCCGAGATCAACCAGAAGATCGGCGCGCTGAAGGAAGGCTTCGCGTTCGCGTTCATGCCGCCGCCGATCCTCGGCCTTGGCAACGGCTCGGGCTATTCGATGTTCGTGCAGGACCGTAGCGGACTGGGCTACGGCGCGCTGCAGGACGCGGTGAACGGCATGACCGGCGCGATTGCCGGCACGCCGGGCATGGGCTTTCCGATCAGCAGCTACCAGGCCAACGTGCCGCAGCTCGACGCGATCGTCGACCGCGACAAGGCCAAGGCCCAGGGCATTCCGCTGACCGAACTGTTCGACACGCTGCAGACCTATCTGGGCTCGGCCTACGTCAACGACTTCAACCAGTTCGGCCGGACCTGGCAGGTGGTCGCGCAGGCCGACGGCCCCTACCGCGACAGTGTCGAGGACATCGCCAACCTGCGCACCCGCAACGACCGCGGCGAGATGGTGCCGATCGGTTCGGTGGTCGACATCCGCCAGACCTTCGGACCCGACCCGGTGCTGCGCTTCAACGGTTATCCGGCCGCCGACCTCGCCGGCGAATCCGATCCGCGCATGCTCTCCTCCACCCAGGCGATGGACACGCTGGGTACCCTCGCCGGGCAGGTGCTGCCGCCGGGCATGACGATCGAATGGGCGGATCTGAGCTACCAGCAGGCCACCCAGGGCAATGCGGCGATGATCGTGTTTCCGCTCGCCGTGCTGCTCGCCTTCCTGGTGCTGGCCGCGCTGTATGAAAGCTGGACGCTGCCGCTGGCGGTGATCCTGATCGTGCCGATGACGATCCTCTCCGCGCTGTTCGGCGTGTGGCTCACCGGCGGCGACAACAACGTGTTCGTGCAGGTGGGTCTGGTCGTGCTGATGGGCCTGGCATGCAAGAACGCGATCCTGATCGTCGAGTTCGCCCGCGAGCTGGAGCTGCTGGGCAAGGGCATCGTCGACGCCGCGCTGGAAGCCTGTCGCCTGCGTCTGCGTCCGATCGTCATGACCTCGATCGCGTTCATCGCCGGCGTGGTGCCGCTGCTGTTCGGCAGCGGCGCCGGTGCCGAGGTGCGCGCGGCGACCGGCGTCACCGTGTTCGCCGGCATGCTCGGCGTCACCCTGTTCGGCCTGTTCCTCACCCCCGTGTTCTACGTCGCGCTGCGCAAGCTGGCCAACCGTCCACTGGTGTCGCATGCCCCGGCCGACAGCCCGGCGCCGGTCGCGCAGGGCCATTCCTGATGCATCACTGGACGTTCCGTCATGCCCGCAATGTCGGGACGACGTGCAGCACCCCATCCCCCTGAACCCCGCAAGGAGTACCGCCATGTCCGTTACCGAATCCCGCATCGCCCTCGTCACTGGCGCCACCCGTGGCATCGGTCTGGAGACCGTGCGCCAGCTCGCCCAGGCCGGCGTGCACACGCTGCTGGCCGGTCGCGACCGCGACCGCGCAGTCGAGGCCGCGCTGAGGCTGCAGGCCGACGGCCTGCCGGTCGAGGCCATCGCGCTCGACGTCACCGACGCGGCGAGCATCGCCGCTGCGGCCAGGGCGATCGAAGACCGCCACGGTCGCCTCGACATCCTGGTCAACAACGCCGGCATCGTGATCGACGATGCGCAGCTCGGGGTCGCCGGCCAGTCGCTCGACACCTGGCGCACCACGTTCGAGACCAACGTGTTCGGCCTGATCGCGACCACGCAGGCGCTGCTGCCGCTGCTGCACAAATCGAAAGCCGGCCGCATCGTCAATGTGTCGAGCCTGCTCGGCTCGATCAGCGAGCACCAGAATCCCGACTCCTTCATCTACGACTTCAAGGGCGTGCCGGCCTACAACGTGTCCAAGAGCGCGGTGAACGCATGGACCGTGCATCTGGCGCACGCGCTCAAGGACAGCGGCATCAAGGTCAACACGATCCACCCGGGCTACGTGCGCACCGATATGAACAAGGCCGGCGACGAGCAGAACGGCGAGCTCGAGGTCGCCGACGGCGCGAAGACGAGCGTGCGCCTCGCCCTGATCGACGACGACGGCCCGACCGGCGGCTACTTCTATCTCGACCAGGTGCTGCCGTGGTGAGGCGTCCACTGATCACGGTGCTGGCCGCGGCGCTGCTCACGGCCTGCGCGGTCGGACCGGAGCACGTGCGGCCGTCGATGACGGTGCCGCAGACCTTCGACGGAACGCGCGCGGCGGAGGCACGCACAACAGTTGCGGACGGCGCGACCGTCACTACCGCGGCAATCGCGTCGGACGCCTCGTTCTGGCAGGCGTTCGGCGACCCGACCTTGAATGCACTGGTCGACGACACACTCGCTGCGAACCACGACCTGCGCATCGCACTCGCACGCTACGACCGCGCGAACGCGCTGTTGCGCGGCGCGCGCTTCGATCGGTTGCCGACACTCGACGCCAGTGCGACCGCCGTCAGCAATCGCGCGAGTGCCGAGCAGGCGCCGGGCGTGCCACGCGATGCACGCGAGAGCGACAGCTTCGACGCCGGTATCGGCGCCAGCTGGGAACTCGACGTCTTCGGGCGTGTGCGCCGGGGCGTCGAAGCCGGACGCGCCGACGTCGCCGCGAGTGCCGACGACCTGCGTGCGCTGCAGGTGGCGGTCGTGGGCGAGGTGGCGACGGCGTACTTCGATCTGAGGGGCCTGCAGGAGCGGCTGCGCGTGGCGACCGAGAACGCGGGCAACCAGCAGCAGACGCTGGCGCTGGTCGAAGCGCGGCGGGAGGCCGGCCAGGACAGCGACTTCGACACCGCCCGCGCTTCGGCGCAGGCGGCGACGACATCCGCGCAGATTCCCCTGCTCGACGCCGAAATCCGGGTCGCGATCCACCGCATCGCGGTGCTGAGCGGGCGCACGCCGGAGGCACTGCGGGCCACGCTGTCGCCCCCAGTCGCCCTGCCGCGGGTGCCGCGCACGATCGAGCCGGGCACGCCCGGCGATCTGCTGCGCCTGCGGCCCGATGTCGCCGCGGCCGAGCATCGCCTGCACGCCGCCACCGCGCGCATCGGCGTGGCCACGGCGGATCTGTTTCCGCGCTTCACCCTGGGTGGCCTGATCGGCAGTCAGGCCGGCGACATCGGCCGGCTGTTCGAACGCGACAGCGAGACCCGCGTCGTCGCGCTCGGCATCGATTGGTCCTTCCTCGACATCGGCCGCGTGCGCGCCCGCATTGCCGCGGCGGACGCCGATGCCGAGCTGGAACTGGCGCGCTACCAGCAGACCGTGCTGCGCGCGCTGGAAGACACCGCCAACGCGCTGGCACGCTTCGACCGCGCACATGACACGGACGTCGAACTCGAACGCGCGGCCCGCGACAGCGCGCGCGCCGCCACGCTCGCGCGGATGCGGTTCGATGCCGGTGCCACCGGCCTGCTGGACGTGCTCGACGCCGAGCGCACCCAGCTGCAGGCCGAGGACGCATTCGCCGCCAGCCGCACCCGCACCGTCACCGATGCGGTCTCGCTGTACCGCGCGCTGTCCGGTGGGTGGCCGCAGACGCTGCCGCAGCAGGAGCTGCTGGAGGGGTACGTCTCGGGGCTGTGAGTCCACCGGCCGTTGCATCGGCGCGATGGGCCCGATGGGTCCGATGGGTCCGATGGGTCCGCAGGTCGCCGGTCGCCGGTCGCCGCTGAGCGTTCGCACCGCGGCTGGCGATGCCGGGCACCGGCGAGATCCATGGTCACCGCCGACACACTCGGCGGTGCACCGCCGGCGGCGTCCGCCTACAACGCGGGCGCGGCCGGTGCCTCGACAGGCGCAGCAGCGGGCGCGTGATTCGGGACATCGCGCGTCTGCAACTCCAGTGCGTCGCGCCCGCGCTGCAGCCAGGCCTGACCGGCATCGCTTGCGAGTTCAGCGCGCAGACGCTCGGCGATCGCGGCGCCGTCGTCGCGCGCCGCGGCCGACAGCAGGTCGCGCGTGAACCCGCTGGTGTCGTGCGCGGCGCCATCCGGCGCTGCGCGCGCCGGCACGGTGCCCTGGACAGGGCCGATCGCCACACGCTGCCACTCCAGTGCCGCCGCCATCGCCTCGTTGCGCGGCATCGCATCGCGACAGTCGATCCGGCACAGCGCGGGCGGCGCCAGCAGATCCTGCATCGCGCGTGCACCGGCCCGGTCGAAGATCGAGGTGCCGTAGAAGGCCGAATGCTGCTCGGAACGGTGGATCACGTAGCGGTCCGGATCGTCGGGCAATGCCCGCTTCTCCAGCGGCGGCGGACGGATCAGCGCGTTGGCGTAGTCGATCGCGAGGTTGCCGGCCAGCACACCCAGCCCATCGCGGCGGTAGCCGCCGCCGACATCGCTGTGCGCACCCGCGACGCTGACATTGAGAAAGCGGCCATCCGGGGTCTGCCCCGGATCCGTGATCAAGGTGCCCTGGAACAGATTGCGCCGCTCGTCCAACGCGGTGATCTGGAACGCGGACACGACGGACTCTGCGAGGCGTCGGTCATTCTGGCGCGGTGCGCCGGTGCCGACGGGGTCGAACAAGGCGGCGGCCTGGATCACGGTGCCGGGTTCACGTAATGGCGGATTGGGATAAGCGACTTGGCCGATGATCAAGCCATCTGCATCACGCCTGAAGGTGGCACCGGTCGGATTCTGGATCCCGCGCTCTTCCACGAGCCGCGTAAAACCAGCCGCCTGCTCAGCGCCACGGCTGAAACCGGTAGCCAGGATGCGGATGTCGGCGCCCAAATTTTCGTCCAGCCAGACCTTCGCCTGGGAGACGAACTGGAAATACATGTCTTCGATTCGAGCTTCGTAGCTACCGCCATGTACGGCATCGATCATGCCGCTGACGCCTCCTTGCGTGCCTGGACCTTCGACGTAGCCCGCGTGGATCGGTACGTAACCAATTCGATCTTCTGCATCTCTCGCATAAGTGCGAAATTGCTCGTCGATCAGAGCGACGTTGGTGAACTTCGTCGCATCGCGCTTGCTGTTTCCGGTCCCATCGAAGGACGCGACAAACAGGCGCTGCTCCGCCTTGCTTTCATCCAGCAGCACGGGTGCGCTGAAACGGCCGAGTGCATGCTCGGCGCTTTCGAAGCTGGCCATGTGCTTTGCAGTCGCAGCGTCAGCCCGTACTCCATCCGGATGCCGGTTCCCGCCCATAGTCCACCTCCATGTGGATCCGGATCAGTAAGTCCTGCTCCATGCAAGAACGAGATCCTGTCGATAGTCGCTATGCGGATTGCCTTCGACGCGTGGCGCCTTCAACGAAATGAACGCCTTCATGTAGACGTTGATCGTTCGATCGTTGATTTCCATGATGATGTCCGGATTCACCATCGGCGTGTACTCAGACATCTCTTCGCGCGACGTCTCGTGGACGACCAGCTCGTCCTTGAAGATCTCACCGATGTCGACCTCCGCCTCCAGCGGCGTCCCGTCGCGGCTCTTCCACTTCACCACGGCAGGCGGAGGAAAGTTCCGGATCATCAGGTGATTCGCGGTCTTGGCCTTGAGCGAGTTGGGATGCACGTCTTCCAGCGCGGGACGCGGTCCACTCGTGTGCGGACGGTTCGCATAGACCACCAGACACTCCTGCACCGCGTAGGTCGCAATGCCGAAGTTGTGGCGCATGAACCTGAGCGGCCAATCGGCCACGATGGGAGCGGGGGTTTCGGCTGATGGACTTGCACCGGTATCGCGTGTTGTCGCCATGCCATGACACCCCGTCACTGTGAGCGCCGTCGCGACGAGCAGGGTCGCGACCTGACGTGTGGAGCGATCCGGCGATCCGCTTCCGTGGGTCATGCTGTGCTCCCTGCCGCCGATCCCGTGATGGACCAGCATGCCCGAGCCCGACGCGCGCGGGAATCAGGACACCCCGCACGCAACGGTCGGACGTCATTGGCAAACGCGATGAGGCGCCGGATCAGGCACCGCGCGGCAGCATCCAACGGGGGCGTCAGCCTCGCGGCACCGTCTGCGTCACGGAGGCTTCAAGCCACGCGCCGGCTGCGGGTCCCCGATCAGGAACCCGCAGCCGGGCGGTGAATCATCGGACGCAGCGCCGCCTCAACCGCCCAGCAGCACCCGGTTCATGCGCTGCACGAACGCGGCCGGATCCTGCAGCGGCGCACCCGCGGCGATCTCGGCCTGCTCCAGCAACAGCGTGGCGAGGTCGGTCGACTTGGCGTCGTCGGTCTCGCCGTCGATGCGTTGCAGCAGGGCATGTTGCGGGTTGATCTCGAGCGTGGGCTTGCTTTCGGGCACGGCCTGGCCGGCTTCCCGCAGCAGGCGGGCGAGGTGCGGAGCCATCTCATAGTCGGCCAATGCGAGGCACGACGGCGAATCGGTCAGGCGCGCGGACACGCGCACGTCGCCGACGCGATCGCCGAGCAGGCGCTTGATCTTCTCGACCAGTGGCGCGGCGGCGGTGGCGGCTTCGGCCTGCTTCGCCTTGTCGGCCTCGTCGAGCGGCAGTTCGCCCTTGGCGACGTTCTTCATCGACTTGCCGGCGTACTCGTGCAGGCTGCCGAGCATCCATTCGTCGATGCGGTCGAACATCAGCAGCACTTCGATGTCCTTGGCGCGGAAAGCCTCGAGCTGCGGGCTGCCGGCCGCGGCCTTGTAGCCGTCGGCGGTGATGTACCAGATGGTGTCCTGGCCGACCGGCATGCGGCCGACGTAGTCGTCGAGCGACACGGTCTGCGCGGCGCCGTCGCCCTTGGTCGAGGCGAAGCGCAGGATCTTGGCGATGCGCTCGCGGTTGCTCGCGTCCTCGACGATGCCCTCCTTGAGCGTGTTGCCGAAGGCCTTGTAGAACGCGGCGAACTTCTCGGCGTCATCGCGCGCCAGCTTCTCGATCATGTCGAGCACGCGCTTCACGCAGGCGCCCTTGATGCGGTCGAGCTGGCGGTTCTGCTGCAGGAGTTCGCGGCTGACGTTGAGCGGCAGATCATCGGCATCGACGACGCCGCGCACGAAGCGCAGGTAGTTGGGCAGCAGTTCTTCGGCCGCGTCCATGACGAACACGCGCTTGATGTAGAGCTTGAGGCCCTTGCGCTCGTCACGGCCGCCCATCATCAGGTCGAACGGCGGCTGCGAGGGCAGATACAGCAGCGTGGTGAAACTCTGGCTGCCCTCGACGCGGTTGTGGGTCCATGCCGCGGCGTCATTGAAATCGTGGCCGAGCGCCTTGTAGAAGTTCTGGTAGTCCTCGTCGCTGATGTCGGACTTTGCCTTGGTCCACAGCGCCGAGGCATCGTTCGCGGTTTCCCATTCCGGCGCGGCGTCGACCGGCGCCTCCTCGCCTTCAGCCGGTGCCGGCGCGTCCTTGGGCATGCGGATCGGGAACGCGACGTGGTCGGAGTACTTGCGCACCAGCGAGCGGAGCTTCCAGCCGTCGAGGAATTCGTCTTCGTCCGCCTTCAGATGCAGGATCACCGTGGTGCCGCGCTCGGGCAGGGTGACGTCTTCGAGCGAATACTCGCCGCGGCCGTCGCTCTCCCACTTCACGCCGGCTTCGGGCGCGGCGCCGGCGTGGCGGGTCAGCACGGTGACGCGGTCGGCGACCACGAAGGCCGAATAGAAGCCGACGCCGAACTGGCCGATCAGCCGCGCGTCGGCCTTCTGCTCGCCGCTCATCGCTTCGAGGAAGCGGCGCGTGCCGGAGCTGGCGATGGTGCCGATGTTGGCGATCACATCCTCGCGCGTCATGCCGATGCCGGTGTCGCGGATCGTCACCGTGCGCGCCGCCTTGTCCCAGCTGACGTCGATGTGCAGCTCGCCTGCGCCGCCCAGCAGGTCCGGGTTGGCGATCGACTCGAAGCGCAGCTTGTCGCAGGCGTCGGAGGCGTTGGAGATCAGCTCGCGCAGGAAGATCTCCTTGTGCGAGTACAGCGAATGCGTGACCAGGTGCAGGACCTGGGCGACTTCGGCTTCGAAGGTGCGGGTTTCGGTGGTCGTGGTCATGGCGGGATCAGCGGATGGCCGGGGACAGGCGCTGGACATGCGGGCCGCCCGTCCGTTTTCAAGCCATGGCCGATGCCGCAGCGGCGGTCAGACCTACGGGATCCATTGCCGCAGCACGGCCTGTACGGCGCCGACTCGCGCATCGAGTTCGGCCCGGTCGGCGAAGGTGAGCAGCGCGGTCGGGCGCCCGCCAGACCAGCAGCCCGTCCGGATCGTCGATCGCCAGCCCGCCTGCGGGCACGCGGCGGTCGCGCGCGCCGAGATGCAGCACCAGGCCGATGCCGTGTTTCGCGCGCAGGTGGGTGGTGGCGAAGTACCCGGTGGTGCGCCAGCTCGGCGCGTTCCACTTGATGCCCTCGGCCACCGTGGGGTCGACGCCGAGCACCAGCGCGCGCAGGCGCTGGACGGCGTCGGCATGCGGGTGGTCGAGCGTGGCCATGAACGCATCGACGGCGGCGGAGGTATCGGCCGGCGTGCTGTGTGGAGTGCGGATCGCGGGCATCAGGCGGTCCTGCTACACGGCCGGACAGTGTGCCCGGCCGGGTGTCGATGTCGCGTGCCGGGGCTACAACGGCCAGACCAGCAGCAGCATCGGAATCGAAACCGCGAACACCACCACTTGCACCGGCAGACCCAGACGCCAGTAGTCGCCGAAGCGGAAGCCGCCGGGGCCGAGGATCAGCGTATTGTTCTGGTGGCCGATCGGCGTGAGGAAGGCGCAGGACGCGCCGACCGCAACGGCCATCAGATACGGATCGGCGTTGACCCCGAGGGTCGTTGCCGCGCCGATGGCGATCGGGCACATCACCGCCGCGGTGGCCGCGTTGTTCATCAGGTCCGAGAGGGTCATCGTGACCACGAGGATCAGCGCCAGCCCGATCACCGGATGGCCCCGGCCCACGCTTTCGAACAGCACGCGCGCGATCAGGTCCGCGGTGCCGGTCGACTCCATCGCGCCGGCCACCGGAATCAGCGCGGCCAGCAACACGACGACCGGCCAGTCGATGGCGGTGTAGACGTCGCGCGGCGGCACGGTGCGCAGGATCATCGACAGAAGCACACCGGCCGCGAACGCCACGGCCGCCGGCAGCAGGCCCACCGCGGTGGCGACGATGGCGCCCAGCATGATCAGCGAGGCGGTGAGCGCCTTGCGCCGGTCGGGCATGCGCAGCGCGCGTTCGGCCAGCGGCACGCCGCCGAACTCGGAGGCGAAGCCGGAAATCGCGGCCTGCGTGCCCTGTACCAACAACAGGTCGCCATCCTGGAACATCTGCGTGCGCAGGCGCCGGCGCGAGCGATGGCCGGCGCGCGAGATCGCCAGCACATTGATGCTGTAACGGGTGCGCAGTCCGAGGTCGGTCGCCGAACGGCCGGCCAGCCCGGAGCCCGGCAGCACGGCGATTTCCTGCAGCACCACGTCGGCGTGCGGGGTGCGGGCGGGATCGGGCTTGTCGCTGGCAGGGGGCGCGTCGTCGTCGGGCTCAGCACTGCGCTCGGGGCGCCGGGCATTGCGTGCCGGATCGCCGCGGCGGCCGGCGGCGGGCTCGTCGCGGTCGCGCCCGTCGTCTTTCGGGTCCGCGTCATCGGCCGCGTCGGCATCCGCGTCGTCCTCGTGGGAGACGTCTTCTTCCAGACGCACACCGAGACTGCTCAGCACCTCGCCCAGGGTGTCGGCGTCCGCCTCGACCACCAGCACGTCGCCCGCGCGCACCACGCGCGAGGGATTGGGCGCGTGCACGCGCAGCTCCGCCTGCACCATGCCGATGACTTGGGCATCGAAGTCTTCCAGCATCGCCTCGATCTCGCGCACCGTCTTGCCCACCGCGCGCGCGCCCTCGGGCACCCGCAGCTCGGTGAGGTAGGCCCCGGGATCGAAGCCTTCCACCGCGGCCTCGCGGCGTACCGGCACGAGTTTCCAGCCGCCGAGCACCAGCAGCAGCACGCCGGCCACGGCAACGGCTGCGCCGACCGGCGTGTAGTCGAACATCAAGAACGGCGCACCGCCCGCTTCCTCGCGGAAGCCGGACACGATGAGGTTCGGCGGTGTGCCGATCAGCGTGGTCATGCCGCCGAGAATCGAGCCGAACGCCAGCGGCATCAGCACCTGCCCGGGCGCGAGCCCCTGTTTGCGGGCCATCTGGATCGCCACCGGCATCAGCAGTGCCAGCGCGCCGACGTTGTTCATGAAGGCCGAGAGCAGCGCGGCCAGGAAGGTCAGCGCGGCGATCGACAGCATCGGCCCGGCATTGCGCGGCAGCACCACGCGGGTGAGCGCATCGACCGCGCCGGATGTCTGCAGCCCGCGGCTGAGCACCAGCACGCAGGCCACGGTGATCACCGCCGGATGCCCGAAGCCGGCGAAGGCCTGGTCGGCGCCGACCAGGCCCACGGCGACGCAGGCCAGCAGGGACGCGCCGGCGACCATGTCGTGGCGCCAGCGGCCCCACAGGAACAGGCCCACGGTGCAGGTCAGGATGACGAGGATGAGGATCTGGTCGGTCTGCATCGGTACGGATCAACGGGGGCGCGGGCACCGGCGCCGCGGCGCCGGTGCATGCGATCAGCCAGAGCGGGCGCCGCCCCGGCCGCCGGCCATGCTGGCGAACACGCCGTCGCGGCGGATCCAGGCGTGATACAGCGCGGCGGCCAGGTGCAGCAGGATCACCGCCAGCAGCGCGCGGGCGAGCCAGGCATGCGCGGCGCGCAGCACGCTGTACACCGCGGGGTCGTGCGGGGCGATGGCCGGCAGCTGCACATCATCCCACAGCAGCACCGGATTGCCCGCCGCCGACACCATGGCCCAGCCGATCAGCGGCATCGCCAGCATCAGCGCATAGAGCGCGACGTGCGACGCGTGCGCAGCGGCGCGTTGCCAGCCCGGCAGATCACGCGGCAGCTCCGGCGTGCGTCGCCGCAGCCGGTGGACCAGCCGCACGACCGCAAGCACCAGCAACGCGATGCCGATCGGCCGGTGCAGCGCGAGCAGCGTCGGGCGCAGCGTGATCGAGGCCACCATCCCCACGCCGATGAACAGCATCGCGAGGATCAGCACCGCCATGCTCCAGTGCAACAGACGGGCGAAGGTGTCGTGGCGATCGGGCGCGGCGCTCATCGTGCGGTCTCCTGCGGCGGCATGCCGTCGACATCGGCGCCGCGCGCGACCTCGCGCTCGCGGCGATCGAAGGATTGCGCGTACACCGCCGCGCGCGCCGCAAGAATCGGATCGTCCGACAGCGCAACCCCGCCGGGCACGATCGTCGGATCGAAGTTGAGATCGCGGCAGGCGCCGGTGGCCTGGTCCTCGGCCGCGGTGAGCACCACCGTGCCGACGACGATCTGCGTCCGGTCGTCGGGCCAGGGCGTGCTGGGGTCGGCCGGGTCGTCGCCCGGCCCGGCCACGGTGACCACCATGTCCCAGCGCACCGGCCCGTCGGCCAGGCGCGTGCGCAGTTCGTCCTGCAGGTAATCGCCCTCGGCCGCGTCGCGCTGCGCGGCGCTCATCTCGACGAACGGCGCCTGCGGCCGCATCGACCAGCGCACGTACTGCGCACCGGCCGGGCCGATGAAGCGGTAGGCATGGATGCCGTTGTAGGCGGTGTTGGCGAAGCTGTCGGACCAGGGCGCGGATTTCGCCCAGGCGGCGAAGCGCTGCGCGGCCGGATGCGCCGCCGCATACGCGGCCATGCGCGCCGGATCGGGCTTGCCGGTGGCCGGATCCGGCGCCGAGGCCCGGGTCTGCTCGAAGAAGGCCTGCGCCGAGGTCGCGCCGAAGAACGGAAAGCTGTTCATCGCCATCCGCCATTCGCTGCCGTCGCTGCCGCGCAGCACCAGCGCCATGCTGCGCACACGCGCCTGGGCGTCGAGACCGTAGGGCGAGCCGCCGCCGATCGACATCCGTCCGAGCAGTGGCGTGCGCGCATCGGCGAACACGCGGGCACGGCTCAAGGCCGCGCCGTCCGGATGGCCTTCGAAATGGCCGCTCACGCACAGGCCCTTGGCGTGCGCGCGGCGAAAGCCCGGGTAGGGCGTGGTCGACGTGGCTTCGATCGCATCGGTCATGCGCGCCGGCGTGAGCCGATCGGGACTCAGCCAGCCGGCGGTCCAGGCGAAGGCGCCGCCGATGGACGCGACGATCGCCGCGATCGCGACATAGGCGCCGGTACGACGGCGGGGTGCGGGTTCGTGCGGCATGACGCGGCTCGTGGCGGAACGCCGGCGAGCGTACGCCGGACATGCCGCCGCGCAAGTGAAGAGCGCGCGTGACTAGATCCGCAGCCCCGCTGCCGGCACCCGGATCTGCGCCGCATCGGTGACCTGCACCTGGGTCTGGTAGTAGTACTTGCCGCTGGGATGCCCGTCGACGGTGAAATCGATCCGCACCCGCGTCGCAACGCCATCGACGACGATGCGCTGGCCCGCGAGGGCCGCCGCCGGTGGTGCGCCGAGCCGTGCGGTGAGCGCGCCGGCTGCGGCTGGGGTGATCGCGATCGTCAGATTGCGCTGGTCGCGGTAGTCGGTTTCGGAATTGAGATACACCCGGCCGTCGTCCGTGCCGGTGCCGCGCACCTGCAACACGAAGGTCCCGGTGACGCCGCGCGGCGCGGCGTCCGCGGCGAGCTGGATCGCCTGCGCCGGCTGCAGCCAGCGCGCGTCCTCGGCCGCCGGACCGGTGCCCGCGCATGCGGCCAGACCCAGCGCCAAGCCGAGGAGAACGCCGCTGCGGATCGCGTGGCGCGCGGTGGTGCCGCAATCCTGCCACGGGATCATCGGGCCTCCCCCCGCGCCGCACGCGCTGCCGCGCAGCTGGCATGCAGTTCACCGCCGGACACATCCATGCGCCACGTGTCTGGCCCCAGCACCTCGACGATCACGTGGCCCGTCTGGCCGAGCCGCACGCCCAGCGGCATGCGCGCGAAATCGAACACGTCGAGATACCGCCGGGCACCGCGATCGTCGCGCGCGTGACCGGAGCTTTCGATGATCCGCGTTTTGCGCGTGCGGCCATTGGCGGCAATGGTGGTTTCGAGACACACCGTGGGAACGTCGGCAACCGCGGGCGCGGCCGATGTCGCCGCGAGCAGGATCAGAGACAGCATGGACAACCTCCGTGTTGGAAATTCGATCCGCACGGGCGCGACGCGCGCCGTGCGGGCGAGCGCGCGCAATCATCGCGCGCGCATGTCGACGGTCAGGGCTGGTAGCACGCGCCCGACGGGTCGACTTCGATCTGGATCAGGTCGCCGCCGGCGCCGCCCCAGACGTTGCCGCCGGTGAAGATCAGGCAGCCCTCGCCGCGGAACAGCGCCTGCAGGCGCGTGGCGTCGTTGCCGAAGTAGAACGGAATCCAGCGCTTGCCCGACTCGTAGGTGTGGAAGCGGTCCGGCGCGCGGTCCATCAGTTCCTGCACGTCCTGCATCGACATGCCGATCTGCAGCTGCGCGAACCTGCTGTCCTCGGCCGGCGTGCCGACGATCTCGCCGGTGAACGAGCCGTCCTGCGACGGCACTTCGCGTGTCTGCCCGTCGTTCGCAGCCGCGGTGCCGGCCACCCCCACTGCCAGCGCCAGTGCGGCGCCGATTCTCCTCAGCTTCATTGCAATCCCCTTGCATGCGTCGCCGGGATGACGACGGCGGGGCATGCTAACAGGCGGCATGCGCGCGGCGCTCAGCACGTCGAGCCGGGGTGGGCGACGTCATCGATCGCGTCGGTTCGCCATGAGGCGACCGCTTCGATCCGAGCCGCGGCGCGCAACCGGATGCGGCGAGCCGCCCGGCGTCGCACCTGCCCCCGGCGCGTACGCCGCCGCGATCCGCTCAGTCCTGTTGGGTGCTGACCCACCATGTCGTGGCCACCTGCATCGGTGAATCCGCCGCGCCGGTCACCGTCCTCGCCCTGCACCGGCGCCTTCACCGGCGTCGCACCGGCGCGGATCGCGCGCGCCCAGACGGCCTCGACATCCGCCACGTAGACGTGCACATGCGCCGGCACCGCCGGCCAGCCGGGCATCGCATCGCCCAGCATCACCACGGTGTCGTCGATCCGTACCTCGGCGTGACCGAGCCGTCCGTGCGCACCGGGATGCAGGCGCAGCGGCACCGCATCGAAGACGGTGACCAGAAAATGGAGCGTGGCCTGCGCGCCGTCGACCACGAGGTACGGGGCAACGGAGGGATAGGTGTCGGGCTTGAATGGCACGGCCGTTCTCCTCGAGGCGGACGCCGGATGCCGGCGACCGCGCGGGATGGCCGGAGGTGGCCGACCGTCCGTCGGCGGAACCGCGCCTGCCGCGCGCAGCCGGCCTCCGGCGCCGAACGCGGCGGTAAAGCGGGCTACACTGCGCGGCCGGGGACCGGGGGATCGCGGAGAACCGCGATGGGGGATGGATGCGCTGGAGCGTCGCGGTCGCGCTGCTGGTGATGCTGTTGACGGTGACGCTGTGCGCGGAGGCCCGGGCCGCCGCGCCAAGCGTGCACGTTTCGGTATTGTCCGACGGGCCCGGCGTTGTCGACATCGACGCCGTCCGCGGTGCCCGCGGCTGGATCGATGCGGGCGATGCGCTGCGCTGGCGCGACGATGCGCGCTGGTGGCGGATCGACATCACGCCCGAGGCGGATCCAGCACGCGCGACCGCAGCCGAGGACTGGATCGTCTCGATCCGCGAGGCCTACGACGCGCAGCTGGTGGCGTATGCACCGCCCGACTACCGCCCGCGCCCGCTGGCGACCTTCGATCCCAGCGTCAGCCAGATCGGCTCACGCCACCGTCTGACGATCACCGTGCCGGCCGACGCGTGGCAGGCGCCGGTGTTCATCGAACTGATCGAAGCACGTCGACAGCCGATGGGCGTGGCCGCGCAACCGCTGTCGACCTACCTCGCCGACGATTACGGCCGCGTGCGCTTCAGCAGCGCGGTGCTGAGCGCCCAGCTGCTGCTGGTCACCGTGGCGACGATCTTCGCATTCGCACTGCGGCGCTGGATGCTGCTGCTGTTCTGCGTCTGGGTGCTGTCGACGGCCGCCTACCTGGTGGTCATGCGCGGCGAACTGGTCGCGCTCGCGCCGTGGTTTCCGCCCGAGCACGCGATGCGCGTGGCCGGGCTCGGCATCAGCCTCGGCCTGCTCTCGGCCTATGCGTTTCTGTACGTGCTGCTGCAGGTCTCGCGGCGGTTTCCGCGCATCGCCCGCGTCTACCGGATCATCCTGCTGAGCTGCGCGGCGCTGATGGTCGTGATTCCGTTCGTGCCGATCACCTCGGTGGCACCCCCGTTCGTGAACCTGCTGCTGCTCGCGCTGGGCCTGACGACGCTCGCCATCGGTCTGCTGCGCGCGGTCGCCGGTGACCGCGAGGCGCTGTACTTCCTCATCGGCTGGGGCCTGGTGTCGGTGGTCGCGATGATGCGTGCGGCGTATTTCATGCGCCATGCCGGCACGCCCGAGTGGCTGGAGTACCTGCATCCGGCCACCGACGCCTTCGGCGCGCTGATCCTGGTGCTGGCGACCGCGCGCGCGGCGCGCTACGCCGAGCGCGAGATGGTCTCGGCGCGGCAGAGCGCGATGACCGATCCGCTCACCGGCCTGCCCAACCGGGCGCAACTCGATCTCGGCGTCGCACAGCTGATGGACGCCGCGGCAGCGCGCGAGGACGCCCTCGCGGTGCTGTTCGTCGATCTCGACCATTTCAAGCAGGTCAACGACCGCTTCGGCCACGACGTCGGCGACGCCTGTCTGCAGGCGATGTCCGGCATTCTGCGCCGCCACGTCCGCACCACCGATCTGGTCGCCCGCTACGGCGGCGAGGAATTTGTCCTCGTGCTCGACGGCGCCGACGACGTCTCGGCCCTGCGCGCGGCCGAGACGCTGCGCGCCGCGGTGGAGGCCGACGGGCGTCATGTCGACGGCACGCTTGTCGGGCTCACCGTCTCGATCGGCGTGGCCACGCTGGAGACCGGCGACGACGTCACCCGCCTGTTCAAGCGCGCCGACGCGGCGCTGTACCGGGCCAAGCACGCCGGCCGCAATTGCGTGATCGTCGCGCGCCCCGACATCGACCACCCCCGCCTGGAGCCCGTATGACGCCCTTCGTCGATCCCGCCACCCTGCGCCCCGGCGACGTGCTGCTGATGCGCGGCATCGGCCCGGTCTCCGACCTGATCGCCTGGTTCGGCGATTCGACCTACAGCCATGCCGCCGTGATGGTGGACGGCGACAGCTTCGTCGAAGCGGCCGCGCCGGTCTCGCGCCGCGTGCAGCTCGCCAAGCGTCTCGGCCAGGGCGCGTACTACGATTTCATCGACGTGTGGCGTCCCACGCGTGGCAATGGCATGCCGCTGGACGACAGCGCGCGTACGGCGATCGCCGAGGGTGCGACGGCGTGCCTCGATGTGCCCTATCCGCTCGACGCGCTGCTGCAGATGGCCGTCTTCGCCACGCTGCGCAATCGCATTCCCGCCGATGCCGGTGTGCGCTGGCTGCTGCGCGAACTCATCGAACGGCTGATCGCCGATGATCCCTCGCACATGGTGTGCAGCGAACTCGTCTACCGCGCATTCCTCGCCGCGGGCCTGCCCCCGGCCCTGATCGTCAGCGCGCAGCTCGACCTGCCGTTTCCGAAGATCGACGTCGCCGAACTGATCCGCGAATGGCGCGAGGCCAGCGGCAAGACGCACGCGGCGCCGACCGCCCCGTCAGCGGACACCGCGATGCTCGCGAGCGAGGATGCACTGGCCGAATCGTTCGCCCGCCTGCGCGCCACGCGCACCACCGCCGCGGCCGTGCTCGGCATGCCACCGGTGCTGCGGCCCAGCCCGCGCGACGTGATGCCGGTGGATCTGGAAACCAGCCCGCAGCTGCGTCGGCTGGGACGGCTGTCGTTGGCGGTGGGAGCCGGGTGAGCGATACGGAGGACGAGACGGCCGGCACGCGCGCGCATCCGGCCACGTCGCCACGCGCAGGCAACGCTCGACGACGATCCGGGACGGGCCAAGCCAGGGTGCGGTCACGCGATCGGGCGCGCATTGTCGGGACGGGTCCGAAGCATTGCCGCATTTCCGCGAGATCGGAGGTCCAGCACCGTCGCGCCTTGGAGACTCCGACACGCTCGATGACTGTGTTGGCAAAAATGACGGCCGAACGCGGAACCGATCAGACCGTCCTGAGGGATCGGCAGCGCGTGGCCAAAACCGCGTTCTCGGCCGGCCGCTGACACTCAGCCCGGCGCGTCACGCAGCAGGTGCTTGACCATGAAGGCGGAAGACGCCGGACACAGTCCGGAAAACTGGCGCGTCGCGGCGATCGCAGCCGGTGCGTGCCCCCGGTCCGCATCGCGATAGCCGAGGCGGGCGAAGAACGCGGCCGCGGTCGTGGTGAGCAGATACACCGCCTGCGCGCCGTGCGCCGCCGCCTGCTGCTCGGCATGCGCCACCAGGGCCATCCCCAGACCGCCGCGCCGCGCATCGGCGTCCACCGCCAGCGAGCGCAACAGGGCCACCGTGCCGTGCAGTTCCAGGCCGACGACGCCGTCGAGCCGATCGTCTGCGCCGGCACCGAACAGGACGACAGGCGGATCCCCGCGCAGGTCCGACACCGGTAGAGCGTTGGCCGCCAACAGCGCTTCGGCAGCCGGCGTGACATCGATCGGATGAACGGCATGCGCCATGGATGGAACCCGTGCAGACCGCGGGGCGTGCGGGATGGAATTGCGTACCGCGGAGGATGCCATGAGACACATCTATGCGTGGCGCCAGGGTCATACGCGCACCCGGCGCCCGGTGGCTTCAAGCCCTGCGACCTGGCGGCTCCGGGCACGCAGCCGGAGGTCGTGTGTGCCGACTGACGTCGCTCAGCGCTTCAAGCCTGCGACGACCTCCGCCACGTTGAGCCCCAGCTCCAGCTGCAGGCGCACGTATTCGCGTTCCTTGCGCGAGAGGCTGCGGCCCATCTCGATGCGCACGTCTTCGGCCTGCAGGATGCGCATGATCCGCGGCAGCGCCGAGCCGATGGCGTCAGGCCCGTAACCGGCCTCGCGGAGGGCGGCGCGTACGAGGGTTTCGGGGTCCATGACGGGTCCAGCGGGGTGGGGACGTCATTGTGCGCCAGACGTCGAACCCGGGCGCGCGATGCGGCCGACATGCACCACGCACGCGCCACACACCGGCTCCGTCATCGGACGGGGCACCGATCAGCAGCGCGCCATCGGCCCGCGGAACGGAATCCGCCGCCCTTGGGTAACCGCTACGCGGTGGGGGGCCGCGTGTCCGGCGGCCGTTCGTCAAGGCCGTTGGCCGGTCGCCTCGGCGCCGCCCCATACCTGCGTTTGAAGGCATGTCCGGAGACACTGGCCGGCTGGTCGCCCACTCGCTCGGCGAGACGTCGACATCGGCAGCCGGGTGATGCTCCCGACCGCGCAGGCCTGAGCGTCGTGATGACAGGCGTGCGGCGCAGCCTCGGCAGCCTGCACACCGGTCTCCCCCGCGCCGCGATACGCGGCGCCCGTTGGACCACGGCGTGCTCGGCGCCCGTCGGCAGGGGCCGACGCGAGGCGATCGGCCCGGACGGCGTGAGATTGCAGCTTGGGATAGGCTTCGCGGCCCGTGCGGTCACCGAAGCCGCAGTCCCGAATCGGAATCTCGACATGTCGGCAAAGCGATCCATCGCGGTGCGACCGCGTCCGACGCGCTTCTGCTGTATCGCCGCCGCAGCGATGCTGCTGGCGGTCCTGCCCGGCTGCAGTGCCGTCCGTGATTTTCCGCAGAACGTGCGCGCGCTCAACGACGGCTTCGGCAGTCCGCAGCTCGATCACCAGACGCGCACCGTGGAGGCAGACGCCTACCGGGCGATGCCGGGCTTCGGCGAGATCGTACTGACGCTGCCGCGCGGAGCCGCGATGGGAACACACACGCATGGCGGCCCTCCGGTGTCGCTGTCCTACGACAAGAACCGCGCCGCCGGCCTCATGGGCAGCCAGTGGCGCAAGCTCGGTGTGCGCGGCGTCGAGCCGGACGCCGACGGCGTGCTGCGCCTGCCGGTCCCGCACATCACCGGTTATCACCCGACGTCGCTCCTGGTCTGGGTGCGAGCGCCCGACGCCGACGGCGCGCGCAGCATGCGTCTCGATTTCCCGCTGACCGAGCCCTCGGTCATCGACCCGAACGATCCCGACCGCCACGCCGCGTTCTGGATGGATCATCGCGGCGCGTGCCTCGCGCGTGGACGCATCCAGCCGATCGAATACGCCGACGACACGCAGGCGACGATCGGCGGCGCGCGTCATCCGTTCGAATTCGACACCACGTTGAGTGGCCTCTGCGTATTCCCGGTGCCACCGCAGACCGCGATCATCGCGACCGACACCCCCGGTACTCCGCTGCGCTCACCGGTGCGCGTGCGCATCCCGAAGGTGTATCTGCACTCGCAGTTCAGTGGTTACTGGCAACCGCCCGTTCCGCCCGCTACCGAGAATGAGTGAACCTGGCACCGTTATCTCGGGCTTGAACGAACTGTTAGGCGGCAGTGGCCAAGAATACTACCGCCAGTCAATGCCGCCGCCATGGCGAGAGAGCGCCAGAACCACGGTGCCGTTCGCTCGGAACCTTCGCCGGTCGCGAGTTCATGAATTCCATGGGCGAGCCTGGCCCCATCTTTTGTCCGATGTCAAAGCTCGCCGCTGACGGAACTGGCGAGAAACCCCCACACCAGCTTGGCGGCGTTGGCCGGCGAACGCGCCTGGGCGCGAGTGAAGCCGAGTAGCGCGTCCAGGCGCGGACGGTCGTACAGGCGCCCGGCCAGCAGCACAGCATGGAGGCGACGCGTGTGGGCGATGTCGTCCAGCGGGTTTGCCTCAAACAGCACCAGATCCGCAGCATTGCCGACGGCGACGCGGCCGTGGCGCTGCGTCTGCCCTGCGTAGTGCGCGGCGTCCAGCGTGGCCGCACGCAGCACCTCGGCCGGCGACAGGCCGGCGCGCACCAGAAGGGCCATTTCGTCGTGATAGCGGAATCCGCCGATCGCGGTGTCCGTTCCCACCAGCACCGGCACGCCGGCCCGGTAAGCATCACCTGTCAACGCCAGACCATGCTCGAAATAATCCCGCAAGGCGGCTTCGCCTCGCGCGCCGGGATAGCGCGCCGCGGTCGACTTCAGATCGTCGCGGTACGCCCAGCGCGACAGCGGGTCCAGGTACGCCAGGCGGGGATCGCCGGTGAAGGCGGGATCGCGCGCGCGCGCGTCCTCCTCGCGGGTCACGTGCGTGGGCACGAACCAGGCTCCCGCCTCGCGCATGCGCGAGAACGCGCGCGCGCAGGCTGCGGAGTCGTGCTCGGTGACCATCCGCTCGATCAACGCAACGGGTGCTTCGGCGTCCAGCGCACCGCTGCGCCATGCCGCGGCATCACGGAAGCAGTGGCGCGCGAAGACATGGCCGTGCTCGAAGCTGCGCTGCCCGGCTGCGACGGCGTCCTCCAAGCTCACCGCCTTGGGCAGGTGGCCGACCACGGGCATGCCCCACTGGCGCGCTTCGTCGGTCAGGCGCTTGTAGGTGGTCGGCGCCAGGCGGTTGTACACCTTCAGTGCGTCCAGGCCGCGCGCGCGAAAGATTGCGGCGAGCGTAGCCGCTTGGTCAGGCGTCATGTCAGACCGCTCGAAATAGAAGCTGGCCACTTCGACGAAGCGCGGACCGACCATGCGGCCCTCGATGGCGGCCCGGGTCCAGCGGCGCTTGTCGGCGACGCATGCGATCAAGGTGTCGTCGCTGTCGGGGCAGTCCATCAGGTCACGGGTGCCGGTGACGCCGTTCGCGATGGCCAGTGGTAGGTGCAATTGCGGCGATAACTGGAACGCATGCGTGTGCATGTCCCAGAAGCCGGGAAGCAGGTAACGTCCGCCAGCCTCCAGTATCGGCACGTCCGGTTCAGTGCGCAGGCCGTCGCCGATCCGGGCGATAACGCCGCCTTCGATCAATACGTCGGTCGGCTCGCCGGCAGCAGCCCGCTCCACGTCGATGATGCGGGCGTTGCGGATCAGCCGGGTATCGGCGGCATCGGGCAGTGGAGCCTTTGCCGAGGGCCAAAGCACTCCCAAGACAAACAGTGCCGCCAGGCCAGCCACCATCCAAAGCAGGTGCTTGAGAAAACGTCTCATGGGAAAGCCTGTCCGCCCTCGTCAACGGTGGATGCCGCCTAACACCTAAGTTAAGCCGAGACGCGCAGTGGAGCGAAGCACATGGCAAGCTGTATCTGCCATGTGCTTTGCGGAACGAAGCGGCTTCGGCTTGAACGCATTGTTAGGCCTGTGCGCTAGAGCGCCTGACCTGCGCAATACGGCCAATGGCGTAGAGAACAGCGCCCGAGATGAAGCAGAAGCCAGCAACGCTGCCACTTAGGTATCTTGCGGCCGATGGAACGAGAAACGCAGCGACCAGAATGGTCAGCGAAATGGCAACCAAAGCAAGGCCAACCTTGAGATAGATGTTTGAGAGTCCAAAGTTCTTACTCATTGCGCTACTCCGTACGATTACTGTCAACACAGGCCTAACACCAGAATTAAGCCGTGCCGCGAAGCGGCGTCGGCTTGAATGAACTGTTAGACCTGCTGCTAGCCGGCCGCCTCATAGGCGGCTCTTACCCAATCCACAAGCTCCGCATCGACTTGCGCTTTGTCCGTAAGCTTCACACGGAAGTTGCACATCTGGCCTGCTGGAAGCCTTTCCAAACGCTGAGAGGATGGCAGCTCTTTGATGTTCAACCCAAGATCCACTCGCGTATTAGTAGCAGGGCCAATCATCACAAACTGCTTCTTTCGGCGATAGCTCACGTACTTCTGCTTCGGCGCTGACTCAAATGCACCCAGCTTATTCAGCTGCGCGAGTAGAGCATCATGAATTGGACGCAGCCCGGCTTTAGGGCCAGTATAAAGTGCGTCAAGTGTGTCAGCAGCGGAAATTTTTGGTTCTTCTGCTGCATCCCTGGCCAAGTGAGCAACCGTGTTTGCGTCTCCATGGCCAATGCCCAGATCAGTTTTCAGCATTCGAACTACCTCGCTGTGCTTGGCGAGGCCGCAACCTCGAACGAGCGCCACAAGCTGATCTAGAGTCTTTCCAGTGCGCGCCTCGATGTTCTTGATCTGGGTAGCCAAGGCCTTATCAAGGTCTGCCATCTTTCGCTCCAAGTACTCGAATGTAAGCCAATAGGTTTGAGGCTGAGTCAATCCGCGCCGTGGCGCGGCGTACGCTTGGAAAAACTGTTATGCCGCATCCGGCTGCCCACTAGGCACATTGGAACCAGCAGGAGTAGGAATGCCATGTGATACCAGACCGGCATGAGGCTCCAGTACTGCGCCTGCACCGCAACACCAACGGCAAGGAGCAGCAGGCCGCACCAAAGAGCAGCCTTGTGACCGGGCGTACGACTCAGCCAGGAGGTTGAGAAGCCGGCGACTAACGACGCCACTGCACTCGAGGCCAGCAGCAGAGTGAGCACATCGCCATCTGTTACGGCCATACCTGGCTGCGGAAGCATTCCGGTCGCCGCGAGCGCTGCATTGGCAGCGAACCACAGGGCGGACCAGATAACGAAGCCGGCTAGGACGGCAAGAATCTTTCGGATCATCAGTTCCTTTCCCGTGAGGTCTAACACCCGAATTAAGCCGCGCCGCGAAGCGGCGTCGGCTTGAATAAATTGTTAGATGCCGGGCGATTAGTGGGCGCTGGCCTTCGATAGCAAGTTCAGCACAGCGACCCCACTAACAATAAGACCGATGCCGACAAACCCCCACGCATCGAGCTTTTGTCCGTAAACAAACCAAGCGATAGCTGTCACCAACGCAATACCGGCCCCAGCCCAGACCGCGTATGCGATGCCAACAGGTATGGATTTAAGGGCGAGGGACAGGAAGTAAAACGCGATTGCGTAGCCAACTACAACCACAGTTGATGGTGCCAGTTTCGTGAATCCATAACTTGACTTCAATGCGGACGTTGCGACCACTTCACCTAAGATTGCAACTCCAAGAAACAGCCAGTTCTTCATGCTTCCCTCCATCGGTCTGGAAGGCGAAAGGGTGCCGTTTATGAGGCACAAACAATAGTCTTGTTGCAGCACTTTTTCTGTGAGCAGCCGCATGCTCCAACCGGCGTCTAACGCTTGAATTAAGCCGCGCCGCGAAGCGGCGTCGGCTTGAATGAATTGTTAGGTGCTAGTTGCGACCAACCATACGCCTAACTGCGTCCCATGCCTTGCGCCACAGCGAAGCCTCCCAGGCCATGAGACGAGCTGCCCACTCAGGCATGCCAGCACCTTTGGCAGTCGCCAATACCGTTGGTGCTGCGTCATTGTCACGCCGGAAGGTGGCGCGGAAGATCATGGCCACGAGCTTCAGCTCAATGACAATTAGCACGGCGAGACCAACATAGCGTATGAAGCCGACGGTGCTAAGGACTTGATGGTGCTCGTTTGGCACGATGTGGCCGGCAACCCAAATGCCGAGGCAACTCAGCGCAATGGCACGAACAATGGCAGCTTTGCCACGAGAGCGATAGCACCAAAGATAAAGCGCCGGCACTACAACGCTCAGGTCAAAGAGAATGCCAGCCTCAAGCAACCGGGGATCAGACCAGTCATCCAGTAAAGCAAGTGCAATGTCGCCCATGAGCACAACAGCAGCAGCAAGCACGAACCAGTGCGCGCGGATTGATGTTTTGATCTTACTTTCAGTGATCGACATAGTGCCTCCTAGCACCTAACAAGATATAGCGCTCGAAAAGCGCGATATGCACATCCTGTCTTCAGACCCTCCTCGGGTCAATCGGTTCTGTTCCGCCTTTTCCATCAGGAACTTGCGGAAAGTGTGCCTGCTCAATTCCGCATCTGGTTCACCGTGCATATCGAAGATTCTGCGCGATAACGCTTTATTCGCTCGAATTGTTCGATATGCACGCCCCAAACGAACCGGGGCGACCCGAAGGCCGCCCCGATCCTTGCTGCTTCTTCTGGCGCGCGTCTCGCGCGTCAGCTGTCCCGCATCACCTCAACCCCCGATGCTCCAACAACGGCTCCACGCTCGGCTCCTTCCCGCGGAATTCCCGATACGCCACCACCAGATCACGCGAATGCCCGATAGACAGGATCTTGTCGCGGAAGATCTGGCCGTTCTCGCGGGTCAGGCCACCGTTCTCGCGGAACCACTGGAAGGCGTCGTGGTCGAGGACTTCGGCGCCGAAGTAGGCGTAATAACCGGCCGCATAACCGCCGCCCCAGATGTGGCTGAAGTAACTCGTGCGGTAGCGCGGCGGCACGGCGGCGAGGTCGACCTTGTACGTCTCCAGCGCCTGCTTCTCGAAGGCGTCGACGTCCTGCCTGGCTTCGCCGGCGGGCAGCGTGTGCCAGGCGAGGTCGAGCAGGGCGGCCGAGAGATATTCGGTGGTCGCATAGCCCTGGTTGAAGGTGCGTGCGGTGACGATCTTCTCGACCAGTTCCTGCGGCATCGCCTCGCCGGTCTGATGGTGCTTGGCGTAGTTGGCGAAGACCTTGGGGTCGAGCGCCCAGTGCTCGTTGAACTGCGAAGGGAACTCGACGAAGTCGCGCGGGGTGTTGGTGCCGGCGACCGACGGATACGTCGTCTTCGAGAAGAAGCCGTGCAGGGCGTGGCCGAATTCGTGGAACAGCGTGGTCACGTCGTCGAAGCTCAGCAGCGCGGGCTGACCGGCCGCAGGTTTCGTGAAGTTCTCGACGTTGTAGACCACCGGAATCGTGCCGGTCAGGCCGTTCTGCTCGACGAAGTTGCCCATCCACGCGCCGCCCTGCTTGCTGTCGCGCTTGAAGGGGTCGAGATAGAAGAGCGCGATCTGGGTGCCGTCTTCGTCCTTGATGTCGAACACGCGCACGTCGGGGTGATAGACCGGGATGTCGGTGCGCTCGGTGGCGGTGATGCCGTAGAGCTGGTTGGCGGCGAAGAACACGCCGTCCTTGAGCACGCGGTCGAGCTCGAAGTAGGGCTTTATCTGAGCCTCGTCGAGATCGAACTCGGCCTTGCGCACCTGCTCGGCGTAGAAGTCCCAGTCGGCGGCGCCGGCGGTGAAGCCGCCGTTCTGCGCATCCACCACGCCCTGGATCTTGGCGAGCTCGGCGCGCGCACGCGCGGTGGCGGCGGGCACGGTGTCGGTGAGCAGTTTGAGCGCGGCTTCCGGCGTCTTCGCCATCTGGTCGGTGATGCTGTAGGCGGCGTAGTTCGGGAAGCCGAGCAGCTGTGCCTGACGCGCGCGGATTTCGGCCAGGCGCTGGATGGTGGCGCGGGTGTCGTTGGCATCGCCCTTCTCGGCGCGGCCGGTGGACGCGGCGAGCACGCGCTCGCGCAAGGCGCGGTTCTTCAGCGAGGCGAGCACCGGCTGCTGGGTGGTGTTCTGCAGGCTCAGCAGCCACTGGCCTTCTTTGCCGGCCGCCTTGGCGGCATCGGCGGCGGCCGCGATCGCGCCTTCGTCGAGGCCGTCGAGTTCGGCGACATCGGTGACGAACACGCCGCCGGCGTTGCTTGCCGCCAGCAGCTTGTTGCCGAACGCGGTGGACAGCGTCGACGACTCGGAGTTGAGCGCGCGCAGCTCGGCCTTGTCGGCGTCATTCAGCAGGGCGCCGGCGCGGACGAAGCCGTCGTGCGTGTGCTCGAGCACGGTGGCCTGCTCGGGCGTGAGGCCCAGCGTGGCGCGCTGGTCGAACAGCGTCTTGACGCGCGCGAACAGCGCCGGATCCAGATAGATCGCGTCGCTGTGTTCGGCGAGCTTGGGCGCCAGCGCTTCCTCGGCGGCCTGCAGGGTGGCGTTGGTATTGGCGCCGGTGAGCATGAAGAAGACGTTGGCGCTGCGCGTGAGCAGTTCGCCGCTGCGCTCCATGGCTTCGATGGTGTTCTCGAAGGTCGGCGCCTCGGGGTTGTCGACGATGGCGCGGATCTCGGCCAGGTGCTGCTTCATGCCCTCTTCGATGGCCGGCTGGTAGTCGGCGTCTTTCAGGCGATCGAAGGGCGGGGCCTGGAACGGCAGCGTGCTGGCCGTCATCAACGCATTCTCGGCCGGCGCGGCGGTGGCGGTTTCAGTGGCGGTCATCGTGGACTCGGGGGCTGTGCGGTCGCCGCAGGCGACGAGGGCCAGCGCGATCGCGGACGACAGGAGCAGAGGACGCAACATGGGTGGCAACTCCGGAAAAGACAACGCGGTGATGGCGTCGGTCGCGTCGTGCGGCCCGCCAGCCGCGCAGCGTGCGCCTGTCGCGGGGGCGGTGGAATAGGCCGTTGGTTGGCCGCGCCCGAATGCCCGGGATCGGCAAAGTCGGGCGTCAGGTGCGCGCACGTCGAGGCGACGCTCGACGGAGAGGGTGGCTACGCGGGTGCGGGGTCACGACGACCGCGTTACCGCGTCAGGCGCGGCGGTCCCGGGCGAAGCGCGCGGTGGCCACGCGCTCGAACGGTCAGGCAGGCCGAGTCAAACCGTCCCGCGGTTCTTGCCCATCCACGGCGCGTACCAGGCGCGGATCATCGCCATGTCGGCATCGGGATCGTCGCTGGGCTGGATCAGCGGGCCGAAGCCGATGACCTTGTCGGGGTAGTGGAAGTACAGGGTCTGGATCGGCACGTTGGCGGCCCTGGCGATCTTCCAGAAGCCGGTCTTCCAGCGTTCCACCCGCTTGCGGGTGCCCTCGGGCGCGAGGCCGTACCAGAACGGCTCAGGGCCGTGGATGGCCGCGGCGGCCTGTTCGATGACGCGCGAGGCGCGGCTGCGGTCCACCGGAATCACGCCCAGGCCGCGCAGTGCCCAGCCGAGCACCGGCACGCGGAACAGCGAATCCTTGCCGAGCACGCGGATGTCCAGGCCCAGGGCGGCCTTGGCGGCGAAGCCCCACACGCCGTCCCAGTTGGAGGAATGCGGCGCGCCGATCAGCACCAGGCGCGAGACGTCGGGCAGTTCACCGATCACGCGCCAGCCGCCGAGGCGCAGGATGCTGCGGCCGATCCAGCGCGCGAGGCGGCTGGGCTTCACGCGCGGCGCATTGGGCGGGACGGGAATCAGGAACGGGTACTTCGAAGTGCTCATGCGTCCTCGGCGCAAAGGGCCTGCAAGGGCGGATCAATCCCAGTCGCGCACGGCGCGACCGCGCTTGATGGTACTGCGTTCACGCTTGGCGCCCAGCCGGCGTTCCTTCGATCCGCGCGTGGGCCGGGTGGCGACCCGCGCCTTGGGCACCACGTAGCCGGCGGCGATGAACGCGGCGAGACGCTCGCGCGCGTCCTCGCGGTTGCGCTCCTGGGTGCGGAAGCGCTGGGCGTTGATCACCAGCACACCGGCATCGGTGAGACGGCGGTCGCGCCGGGCCAGCAGCCGCGCACGCACCGGCTCGGGCAACGACGGCGAGCCGGCGATGTCGAAGCGCAGCTCGACCGCGGTGGCCACCTTGTTGACGTTCTGTCCGCCCGGCCCGCTCGCGCGCACGAAGCGTTCGACGAGCTCCTCTTCGGGAATGGCGGGCGGCGTGGTCATCGGCGGCGATTGTAGACGCTGGCCCGGCGCAGGCCGTGTGCGCAGCCGGCGCGTCGGGGTGCACGGTTTACAGTAGCGGCCCACTCACGGACAAACGGAGTTCTCCGATGGCACGTCGCCTGCACCTCGCCGCCCTGCTCGCCCTCGCCTTCTGCGCACCGCTCGCGCACGCCGCGCCGCCAAGCGAAGCCCAGATCGACCGCCTGCTGGAGGTGATGCGCGCCGAGCAGACCGCCAATGCGGTGATTCCGCAGGTCATGGCCTCGCAGCAGCAGATGATCGAACAGCTCACCCAGGACGCCGATCCGCAGCAGCGCGAGGCGGCGCTGCGTGCCGCGGCGTCGTCGCTGCGTGCGGTCGAATCGGCGCTGTCGTGGGACTCGCTGCAGCCGATCTACCGCGAGATCTACATGGAGACCTTCACCGCCGAGGACACCGAGGCGATGGTGAGCTTCTACAGCAGCCCGGCCGGCCAGAACCTGCTCGACAAGATGCCGCTGCTGATGCAGAACACGATGACCGCCGTGCAGCGCCTGGTGATTCCGATGCTGCAGCAGCTCGAGCGCGATCTGCGCACGGAACTCGACACCGGCGCGTCAGCCGACTGAGCCCACGCGCACCGCGGCGCTCACGCCGTCGCGGTGCCCGGAAACAGCATCAGCGCGCGGGCGAATTCGTCGCCCGGCGGCGCCTCGATCCGCATCCGCTCACCGGTATGCGGATGGTCGAACACCAGCCGCTCGCTGTGCAGCAGCATGCGGTGGATGCCCAGCATGCGGAAATGCCGGTTGTGGCGGCCGTCGCCGTGGCTGGTGTCGCCGATCAGGTGATGCGACAGATGCTTGAGATGCCGGCGGATCTGGCGGAAGCGTCCGGTCAGCGGCTCGGCGCGCAGCAGCGCATAACGCGAGGTCGGAAAGCCCGATGACGGCAGCGCGAGTTCGGTGGTCGCCAGCCGGGTGAAGCGGGTCTGCGCGGGTTTCTTCAGCGGCTTGCCGGGGCCGCCGTCGAGCGGGTGATCGACGAGGATCTCCGCCTCGGGCCAGCCGCGGCAGATCGCCAGGTAGTGCTTCTCCACGCTGCGCGCCATCCACTGGGTGCCGAGCGCGCTGGCGGTGTCGCGGTCGAAGGCGAGCAGCAGACAGCCGCTGGTGGCGCGGTCGAGCCGGTGCACGAGGAACAGCGGGCGACCGAACTGCTCACGCAGGCGATCGGCGAGGAAATCGTGTTCGTCGCGGGCGAGCTTGCTGTCGTGGACCATCAGCCCGGCCGGCTTGTCGACCACGGCGAGCGTGTCGTCCGCGTACCGCACTTCGATCATCGCGGGTCTCCTGACAGGGGCGGTCCGTGCGCCCGGACCACCGCGCGCGATCTGCTATTTTCGGCGATCGTCTTCGCAAAAGGGAAAACGCCGCATGCTGTGCCGGTTTCGCGTGTGCCTGCTCGCTGTCTGTCTGGCCGCAGGGGCGGCGCTGCCCGTCGCCGCGGCGCCGCAGATCGATGCGCCGGTGCACAGCGCCGAGGGCATCGCCGAGTACCGGTTCGACAACGGCCTGCAGCTGGTGCTGTTCCCTGATCCCAGCAGCCCGGTGACCACGGTCAACGTGACCTACCGCGTGGGTTCGCGCCACGAAGGCTACGGCGAGACCGGCATGGCGCATCTGCTCGAGCACCTGGTGTTCAAGGGCACGCCCACGCATCCCGACATCCCCGGCGAGATGAAGGCGCGCGGCATCCGCTACAACGGCACCACGTGGTTCGACCGCACCAATTACTTCGCCAGTTTTTCCAGTGACGCCGACACCCTGTCCTGGTTGCTGCGGATGGAAGCCGACCGCATGGTCAATTCGCACATCGCGCGCGCGGATCTCGACAGCGAGATGACCGTGGTGCGCAACGAGATGGAATCGGGCGAGAACAGCCCGACGCGGGTGCTGATGCAGCGGGTGATGGGCGCGGCCTACCAATGGCACAACTACGGCAACGCGACCATCGGCGCGCGCAGCGACGTGGAGAACGTGCCGATCGAGCGGCTGCAGGCGTTCTATCGCACCTGGTACCAGCCCGACAACGCGGTGCTGGTGATTGCCGGCGATTTCGATCCGGCCGGGGCGCTGGCGCTCGTGGGCGACAGCTTCGGCGCGCTGCCGCGGCCCGGGCGCGCGCTGCCGGTCACCTACACCCGCGAGCCCGCGCAGGACGGTGCGCGGCATGTGGAGGTGCGCCGCGTCGGGCGCACGCCGTATCTCGCGGCCGGCTATCACACGCCCGCCGGGCGTCATCCCGACACCGCGGCGCTGTCGGTGCTGGCGCAGGTGCTGGGGCACACGCCGGGCGGACGTCTGCACCGCGCACTGGTGGAACGCGGCGCGGCCACCGGGGTTTCGGCCACGCCCTATGTGCTGGACGAGGCCGGCTATCTGGCGTTCCTGGTGGAAGCGCCGGAGGACGCCGACATCGACGCGCTGCACACGGCGCTGCTGGCCGAGGTCGAGGACGCGGTCGCTGCGCCGTTCACCGAGGCCGAAGTGAACGAGGCCCGCGAGCGCCTGCTGGCCGGCTACTCGCGCGCGATGCGCGATCCCAATGCCGTCGGCGTGGCGCTGTCGGAGGCCATCGCCCAGGGCGACTGGCGGCTGCTGCTGCTGGCCCGCGACCGGCTGGAGACGGTGAGCGTCGACGATGTCACGCGCGTCGCGGCGACCTATCTCAAGCCGGACAACCGCACCAGCGGCCGTTTCGTGCCGACCGACCGCGCCGATCGCGTGGTGATTCCCGAAGCGCCGTCGGCCGAGACCCTGCTGGCCGACTATGTGGGCCGTCCGGCGCTGGCCGCGGGCGAGGCCTTCGATGCCTCACCAGCCAACATCGATGCACGCACCCGCACCTGGACGCTGTCCAACGGCGCGAAACTCGCGGTGCTCGACAAGGCCACGCGCGGCGGTGCGGTGCAGCTGCGCATGACCCTGCGCCTGGGCGACGAGGCCAGCCTGCACGGCCAGGCCGAGGCCGGTTCGATGGCGGGCGCGATGCTGATGCGCGGCGCCGGTGAGTTCGACCGCGCGGGCCTGTCGCGGGAACTCACCCGGCTGCGCTCGACGCTGTCGGTGGGCGGCAATGCGACGGCGGTCAGCGTCGGCGCGAGCACCGACCGCGATCATGTCGGCGCGATCCTCGAGCTGCTGGCGACGATCCTGCGCACGCCGACGTTTCCCGAGCAGGAATTCGCCCAGCTGCGCACGCAGGCGATCACCGGCATCCGCGGCAGCATGAGCGAGCCGGGCGCGCTGGCGAACCAGGCGATGGCGCAGCACTTCGATCCGTTTCCACCGGGTCACCCGTACCACAGCCCGACCTTCGAGCAGCGCATCGCCGCGCTCGAGGCGCTGGACATCGACGCGCTGCGCGCGTTCCACCGCGCGTTCTACGGCGCCGGCCCCGGCACGACGATCGCCATCGTCGGCGACGTCGATGCCGAAGCCGTGCACGCCCAGCTCGAACGCCTGTTCGGCGACTGGGTACCGGCCACACCGTTCGCGCGCATCCCGCTGCCGGCCACGCCGCGCCCGCCCGCGCATGTGCGCCTGCCCACGCCCGACCGTCCGAATGCGGTGTTCATGGCCCGCCAGGCGCTGACGCTGGACCAGGACCATCCGGACTACCCGGCGCTGCTGCTCGGCAACCATGTGCTGGGGGGCGGCGGCATGAAATCGCGACTGGCCGACCGGATCCGTCAGCGCGAGGGCCTGAGCTACAGCGTGAGTTCGAACTTCAGCGCCAATGCCTTCGATCCGGTCGGCAGCTTCGGCGGCTACGCGATCGCCGCGCCGGAGAACATGGCGCAGCTGGAGATCGCGTTCCGCGAGGAACTGCAGCGCCTGCGCGAGACCGACATGCCGGACGACGAACTCGCCGACACTCTGGATGGCCTGCTGCGTGCGCGCCGCACCTCGCGCGCCAACGATGCGCAGCTGGTGGGCATGCTCAACGACAATCTCTATCTCGGCCGCGACATGGCGTTCTCGGCCGCGTTCGAGGATCGCCTGCGCGCATTGACGCCGGCCGACATCCGCGCCGCGATGGCGCGGCATCTGGATCCGGCGCAGCTGTCGGTGTTCATCGGCGGCGATTTCGATGCCGCCGGTGCCACGGGTGGAGACGCGTCCGCGGACTGACGCGGACGCGCGTCGATCAGCCCTGCGGTGGCGTGGGCGTCGGCGCCTGCTGCGACATCTGCTGCAGTTCGGCGCACATCTGCTGTTGCTGCGCCGGCGTGGCACTGCGGTACTGGGCCTGCACGCGGCCGTGCGCAGTGGTGAACTCCTGGTCGAAGGTGCCGGCGTCACCGCCGAGGCGCACGAATTCCTCTTGCTGACGTGCACGCGCGTCGGCCAGCTGCGCCGCGCCGATGCCGGGGTCGCAGAGTTCGACCGCCGCATGCATGGCACCGCCGAGGCCCGCGAGCTGGTTGAGCATTGCGGCCGGCGGTGCCCCGTCCATCGGCGCGTCCGCGCGCGGCATGGTATCGGGCCCGGTCGTCGCTTCGCCGGACTGCTGTGCACGCGCGGCCTCGCTGGGCACGGTGCGGGTGTCGTCGACGGCGTCGGTCTGCACGGCGGTGTCGGCTGCAGGCGCTGCGGCGCGCTCGCCGCAGGCGGCCAGGCCGAGCGTGGCCGCGAGCACGGAGACGCCCGCGAATGCGCGGAGGCGGGGCTGGATCATGGGGAACTCCTGGGGTCGGTCCGGCAGACCCTAGCAGCCGCCGCGCGAAGCCGTGGTCGCCGGTTCACGGCGTCCGCGGCGTGGCCCGGTGGCTGCGGTAGCACTGCAGATGGATCCAGGCGGCGTCGAGACACGGCGTGGGCAGGTCCGCGGCGCGGGCACGCTCGACCATGTCGCCGATGATCTGCGCCGCTTCGACGTCCTGTCCGGATTCGAGATCGCGCAGCATCGACGCGGTGACCGTGGAGCCGGCCTTGGTCAGCAGCGCGCGGGCCTGCTGCGCGGCGTCGGCCGGAACCGGCTGTCCTTCGGCCGCCGCGACGGCGAGGCATTCGGCGTGCAGCGCAGCGAGAAATGCGGGCCCGCCGTCAGTTTCGACGATGCGGCCGATGCTCGCGCGCATCAGGCAGGTTGCGGCCGCCAGGCTGGAGAGGAAGGCGAACTTGTTCCACGCCGCCTGCAGGAACGTCTCGCTGCGCACGCCGTCGAAGCCCGACGCACCTGCGCAGGCCGCCTCCAGCGCACGCGTGCGCGCGCTGCCGTTGCGCGCGGGATCGCGCTCGCCGAAGGTCATCGACGGCGGCGACGGCAGATGCACGATCTCGCCGTGTCCGCCTTTCACCGCGCTGATGAAGCACAGCCCGCCGAGCACGGCATCGGCGCCGAAGCGCGCATCGAGCACCGGGTAGTGGCGCAGGCCGTTGAGGATCGGCATGACCGCCGTGCCTTCGCCCACCGCAGGCGCGACGGCCTCGATCGAACTGTCGAGGTCGTAGGCCTTGCAGCTCAGCAGCACGAGATCGAACGGACGCTCCGCGGCGAGCGCCGGCAGCGCGTCGGCGGTGACGTGCGTCACCTGCAGATCGGCATCGCCGAGTGCGCTGCGCAGTTGCAGGCCGTCCCGCGCCAGCTGCGCCGCGCGCGCCGGGCGCACGAGAAAGGTGATGTCGACGCCGGCCTGCGCGAGGCGACCACCGAAGTAACCGCCGGTACCGCCGGCGCCGAGAACGAGAATCCGCATGCGGTGATGGTAACGGGCGGTGCCGTGCGCGTCAGGCGTAGCCGATCCACACCGCGATCATCAGCGCGAATGCCGAGGCGATCATCAGTTTCAGCATCAGCGGCCAGGCGAAGCGGAACCAGCGGTCATAGGGCACGCCGGCCATGCCGAGGATCGCCATCAGCACGATGTTGGTCGGCAGGATCAGGTTGGCGAAGCCGTCGCCGAACTGGAACGCGAGCACCGCGACCTGGCGCTCGACGCCGGCGACGTCGGCCAGCGGCGTCATGATCGGCATCGTGGCGAAGGCCTGGCCGGAGCCGGACGGGATGAAGAAGTTGATCAGCGTCTGCATCAGCAGCATGCCCACCGCCGACAGTTCCGGCCCCAGCCGCGACAGCGGCATCGACGCCGCGTGCACGATGGTGTGCAGCACCTGGCCGTCTTCCAGAATCAGCGCGATCGAACGCGCGAAGCCGACCAGCAGCGCGACCACCGCCAGTTCCGCCGCGCCGGACGCGAAGCGCTTCGCGGTGCCGTCGACACCGAGACCACCGATCAGCCCCGCCGCCAGCGCGACCATCAGCCACAGCGCGCCGAGTTCGGTGAGATACCAGCCCAGCTGCGAGATGCCGTAGACCATCACCACGACCGCGGCGACGACGACGACACCGATGGCCGCGTGACGCCGGTCGAAGGGCGGATGCTCGGCGGCGGTGGGCGGCGCTGCGCTGTCGACACCGACCATCAGGCTGGCGCCGGGATCGGCGGCGACGCGACGCGCGTAGCGCCGCACGTGATGCGCGGCGATCAGCACGAACGGCAGGAACAGCGCCAGCCGGAACCCGATGCCGGACGTCGGCGGCAGTTCGGCGATGTCCTGCGCGACGAGCACCGTGTAGGGATTGGTCCAGGCGACGCCGTAGCCCACCGCATAGCCGCCGATCATGATGCCCATCGCGGTCATCGCATCCAGGCGCATCGCCAGGCACAACGCCACCAGCACCGCGGCGAACGGAATGTATTCGGTGGACACGCCCAGCGTGCCGGAGCCGGCGGCGAACGCGGCCGTGCCGAGCAGGATCAGCAGCGCCGGATGCCCGCCCAACGTGCGCAGCAGCCAGCCGAGCAGCGCATCGATCAGGCCGGTCTCGCGCAGCACCGCGATCGCGCCGCCGACGATCAGCAGGAAGAAGATGATCGCCTGGGCATCGGCCAGCGCGCGCGGCACCGACGTGAACAACGCGGCGGGACTGAGCCAGACGCGTTCGGCATGCACCGCATACGTGCCGGGCACGACCATCATCCGGCCCGTCTCGTCGGCTTCCAGACTGAAACTGCCCTGTGGCAGCAACCAGGTCGCGACCAGGGCCGCGATCATGATCAGGAACAGCAGGACGAGCGTGTGCGGGATGCGGAAGCGTGTGGTCACAGGCACGGTCACCGGCAGCGAGTGACCGGCCATGCTACCCCACGCGCTTTTTCCGGCGCTGCGCGGCGTGCGCGCCGCGATCGTCGCTCAGCTGCGCAGGCCGATGCCGCGCTTGAGCAGCCACAACGCCAGCGCGCCGAGGGCGACGACGAACGCGATCATCAGCGCGAACGACACACCGAGCGAGACATCGCTGACCCCGAGCAGGCCGTAGCGGAACGCGTTGACCATGTAGAAGATCGGGTTGGCGTGCGTCGCGGTTTCGGCCCAGCCGGGCAGTAGCGAGACCGAATAGAACACGCCGCCCAGATACGTCAGCGGAGTGAGGATGAAGATCGGCACGATGGCGACGTCGTCGAACTTCTTCGCATAGACCGCATTGACGAAGCCGGCCAGGGCGAAGATCGTCGCGCCCAGCAGCACAGTGGCGAAGGTGATCACCGGATGCGGAATGCGCACGGTGGTGAACAGCATCGCGATGCCGAGCACGATGACGCCGACGGCGAGGCCGCGCGCGACCGCGCCGATCACGTAGCCGCCCAGGATCACCCAGTTCGGCATCGGGCTGACCAGCAGTTCCTCGACGTGGCGGCCGAACTTGGCGCCGAAGAAACTCGACGAGATGTTGCCGTAGCTGTTCTGGATCACGCTCATCATCACCAGGCCCGGCACGATGAAATCCATGTAGCGGATGCCGTCCATCTCGCCGACGCGCGCACCGATCAGGCCGCCGAAGATCAGGAAGTACAGCGTCATCGTGATGGCCGGCGGCACCAGGGTCTGGCCCCAGATGCGCAGGATGCGGACGATCTCGCGACGCGCGATGGTGCCGAGCGCCACCCAGTGGCGCCGCGCGGTGCCTTCGACCGCGGCGACGTCGGTGTGCGTGGTCTGCGTGCTCATGCCGCGGTCTCCGTCTGCGGGGCGGCGTTGGGGCCGGTCATGCGCACGAACAGCTCCTCCAGACGGTTGGACTTGGTGCGCATGGAACGCACCCGGATGCCCGCGCCATCGAGGGTGGCGAACACGCGGTTGAGATCCATCGCGCGCGGCATGTCGAGATCCAGCGTGTGATCGTCGGTGGCGTGGAGCACGGCGCCTTCGATCTGCGGCAGCGCGGCAGGCAGGGTGCCGTCGATGTCGAAGATGAAGCCCTCGACGTCGAGCTTGGACAGCAGCGCACGCATCGGGCCCTGCTCGACGATCACGCCGCGATCGATGATCGCCAGATTCCGGCACAGGCTCTCGGCTTCTTCCAGGTAGTGCGTGGTCAGGATGATCGTCGTGCCGGCGGCGTTGATCTCCTTGAGCGTCTGCCACATGCCACGGCGGATCTCGATGTCGACGCCCGCGGTGGGCTCGTCGAGGATCAGCAGGCGCGGGCGCGTCATCATCGCGCGGGCGATCATCAACCGGCGCTTCATGCCGCCCGAGAGCGTGCGCGACATCGTCTTCGCCTTGTCCCACAGCTGCGCACGCTTGAGTTCTTCCTCCGCGCGCGCCATCGCCTCGGCACGCGGAATGCCGTAGAAGCCCGCGTAGTTGACCAGGATGTCGAAGGGCTTTTCGAAGAGGTTGAAGTTGATCTCCTGCGGCACCAGGCCGATCAGGCGCATCGCTTCGTCGCGGCGCGTGTGCAGGTCGGTGCCGAACAGGCGCACGTCGCCCGAGGTCTTGTTGACCAGCGAGGAGATGATGCCGATCAGGGTGGACTTGCCGGCGCCGTTGGGGCCGAGCAGGGCGAAGAAGTCGCCGGGCGCGACATCGAGCGAGATGCCCTTGAGCGCCTCGACACCGCCGGCGTAGGTCTTGCGCAGATCGCGCACCGACAACGCCGGCGCAGTGGCCGGCAGCACGTGGGGTTGCGTCATGGTCCGTGGAATCCGGGAGCCTGGCCTGCGGGGAGCCGCGGCCGAAGGCGCTAGTATAGGCGCCCGGCCGCAGCCGGCCTTGCGATGCAGTGTTGCGCTGCCCGGGGCGCCGCGGCCGGCCCCCGTTCCGATCCGGTTGAATTCGTGGCCATCCAGCAGTTCCCGCTCAAGCTCACGGGCCGGCGCATGATCGCGCCGACCGTCGCCCATCTGTCCTTCGTCCGCGACGACGGCCAGCCGCTCGATTTCATCCCGGGCCAGTTCATCCAGATCCACTTCGCGTACGCCGACGGCACCGCGACCAAGCGCTCGTACTCGCTGGCGACGATCCACGACCATGCGATCGGCCCGGGCGAAGCGGTCGACATCGCGGTCAGCTACGTGCCGGGTGGCGCGGCGACGGCGCTGTTCGAAGGAATGGCGCTCGGCGATGCCGTGCAGGCCAGCGGGCCGTTCGGCCGCTTCTGCCTGATGCCGCAGGACACCAACCGCCGATATCTGCTGATCGGCACCGGCACCGGCGTGACGCCGTATCGCGCGATGCTGCCGCTGCTGGAACGTGCGATCGCCGAGCGCGGCATCGAAGTGGTGCTGCTGATGGGCGCACGCACGCCCGACGAGCTGCTCTACGGCGACGACTTCCGCGCGTTCGCCGATGCGCATCCGAACTTCCGCTTCGTGCCCTGCTTTTCGCGCGAGCTGCCGGCGGATCCGCATCCCGACATGCGCCATGGCTACGTGCAGCAGTTCCTCGCGGACTTCGCGCCGTCGGCCGACGGCGACATCGCGTATCTGTGCGGCAATCCGAACATGGTCGACGCGGCGTTCGAAGCGCTCAAGGACGCCGGCCTGCCGGTGCCGCTGATCCGCCGCGAGAAGTACGTCAGCAGCAAATAGTCCGCGGCCGGTGTGGTGACGACCGGCAGGGGATGCGCGGCGCGTTCGGTGGCTGCCGAGGTGCGCGTGCAGCACGTCCGCGTCGAAGACCTGCCGCGCGGCGTCGAAAGGCTCGGCGGGACCACGGGCTGACGGCGGGGGCGACCCGTGTGCGGGCCCTGTCTGCAGTGCGCGGGTCACGGCAGGTGCTTCGGCAATCGACAACAGGCGATGACGACAGGAATGGACGCCGCCACGCACATGACCCAGGACCCCGGGATCGCTGCGCTGATGCCGCCCGCGCCCGAGGCGCCGCCGGCCCCACGGCCCGGGTGGCGTCGCCTGCTGCCGGTCGTCGGGGGATTTCTCGGCGGCGGCATGGTCGGTGCCGGCGCCGCCTTCGTCGGTCTGCCGCTGCTCGATGCGCTGCCGCCGACGGCGGGGTACGCGGTGCTGGCCGGGTTCCTCCTGTCGCTTTGGCCGAACATCGTGCTCCACGAGGCCGGCCATGCGCTCGCCGGACTGGCCCGCGGCATGCGCGCGATCGCGTTCGGTGTCGGCCCTCTGCGCTGCGAGCGCGGCGGCGACGATCGCTGGCGCTGGCGCAACGGCGGCGGCATCCGCGGCATCGGCGGGTTCGCGGCGCTGTTGCCCCACGGCGAACGCGGCCTCTCGCGCGTCGACCAGATGGTGTTTCTGTCCGGCGGGCCGTTGGCGAACCTGCTGACCACGGCGGTGCTGGCCGCACTGGTGACGTGGCTGCCGATGCCGGCGTGGCTCGCAGGCACGATGATCGGCGTGGCGCTGGGCGCGGCGACGCTCGGCTTCGGCAATCTGATCCCCTTGCACGTGCAGGGCTGGCGGTCCGACGGACGCGGCCTGCTCGATCTCTTGCGGCGCACCCCGGATGCCGCGCTGCAGTTGCAGATCAACCAGCTGATGGCGCTGAGCCTGGCGGGCGTGCGTCCGCGTGACTGGCCGGCTTCGACGATGCCCGCGGACGACGGCGCCGTCGCCAGCGCCGGGCTGCGGCTGTCGGCACGGATGCTGCGCCTGTCGCGCGCGATCGATGCGCGTGACGCCGACGGTGCGCGTGCCGACGCGCTGGCGCTGACCGGTGCGTTCGCCACCACACCGCCGGTCTTCCAGAGCGCCATCGCCATCACGCTCGCCAGCCATGCGGCTCTGCTGGTCGGCGATCGCCGGCTGGTGTCGGCCTGGCGGCAGCGCTGCGAGGGCGGGCTGATGGACCTGTCGCCGTACCGCGCCTGGCTGGACGCGGAGCTCGCGCGCCTCGACGGCGACGCCGCCGCGGTCGCCTCGCATCTCGCACGTGCGCAGGCGCTGCTCGACCGGATTCCCGATGCCGCGAGCCGTCTGGTCGTCGGCGATCGGCTCGACGCGGTGCGCGACGCGTCTCTGTAAAAGCGCGCTGGCGCGCGAAGAAGCTGTCTCGCGAACGCCCCCTTCGCGCGCCAGCGCGTGGCTGCAGCGATGTGATTTGTGTAAAGGGTGCTTGACACACGGAGGTCGACCCGCGATGCTCGCTGTCAAGCTCACTTGACACATGACCATGTCGACCTCCTCCCGTCTTCGTCGTCCCCTGTTCGGTCTGTCCCTGATCCTGATGGCCGCCGCGGTCGCGATCCGCCTGCTGGTCGCCGGCGCGCCGTCGTGGCTGGCCCCGCTGGTGTTCGTGGGTGCGACCCTCGTCGCCGGTATCGCCGCCTCGGCCGTCGGGGCAGGCGACTGCAGCGCGGCCCGACCCGACGTGCAGCGGCGTTACACGCGTGCCATGGTCGTCGCGATGGCGGCCTATGCCGCGCTGCTGATCGTCTCGTTGCTGCTGCTGCGCCAGATCGAAGGCCCGGGCCTGCGCGCGCTGGTCGCGCTGCTGCCGGTGCCGCCGATCGCACTCGTGCTGCACGCGATGATCGGTTACATCCGCGACATCGACGAACTGCAGCAGCGCATCGAACTCGAGGCGATCTGCATCGCGGCCGCGGGCGTGTCGCTGGCCTACATGACCGGCGGCTTCCTGCAGGGTGCGCGGGTCATCGACGTGCCGGCCAGCGCCGCGATGCTGTGGGTGTTCCCCGCGATCTGCGGCGTCTACGGGCTGGCGAAGCTCGTCGTCGCGCGGCGCTACCGGTGAGCCGGGTCACGGACGCACGCCGATGAAAAGCCGGGTGCGCGAACTGCGCGAGGCGCAGGGCTGGTCACAAGCGCAGCTCGGCGAACGTCTGGAGGTATCGAGACAGACGATCAACGCGATCGAGACCGGCAAGTACGATCCCAGCCTGCCGCTGGCGTTCCGGATCGCGCGCGCGTTCGGCGAGCCGATCGAATCCATTTTCCTGTTCGAGGATGTGTCATGAGACCCATGCGACTCACCCTGCTGGCCCTGGCCGCGAGCGCCGCGCTCGCCGGCTGCGGCGGCGGTGCACCGGCCACCGGTGGCGCCGATGGCGCACGCCCGGCGCGGATGTTCGGCGAGATCCCGTTCCACGCCTGCACGCTCGACGGCGGCAATGCCGCCACGCGTGTGGAAGCCCAGTGCGCGACGTTCGAGGTCCCCGAGAATCCGGACGCGCCCGACGGACGCCGCATCGGCCTCAACATCGCCTGGCTGCCGGCCGGCAACAGCGACGGCGGCACCGGTGATCCGGTGGTCTTCCTCGCCGGCGGGCCGGGCCAGGCGGCGACCGCGCTGGCCACGCACATCAACGGCGCCTTGCGCGAAGTGCGCCGCCAGCGCGACATCGTGCTGATCGACCAGCGCGGCACCGGCGGATCGAACCCGCTCGACTGCGTGGACGCCGACGGCGCGCCGATGGAACTCGATGCGCTGACCACGCCCACCGACGCCGATCTCGACGCCTGGGTGGGCCGGTGTCTCGCCGGGCTGGAAGGCCGCGCCGATCCGCGGTTCTACACCACCGCCAACGCGATCCGCGACCTCGACACCGTACGCGCCGCGCTCGGCGCCGGGCAGCTGAACCTGATCGGCGGCTCCTACGGCACGCGCGTCGCGCAGCAGTACGCGATGGCCTATCCGCAGCACACCCGCAGCCTGGTGCTCGACGGCGTGGCGCCGAACGATCTGGTGGTCGGCGGCGAGTTCGCGCGGACGTTCGAGAACGCGCTCGCGCTGCAGGCGCAGCAGTGCGCGCAGGACGCGGCATGCCGGGCCCGCTTCCCGACGGATCTGCAGGCGCAGTTGCGCGCCGTGCTGGCGACCTTGCGCAGCGCACCCGCGCCGGTGGTCTATCGCGATCCCACCACCGGCGCGCAACGCGACGGCATGGTAACCCCCGATACCGTGTCCGGTCTGGCGTTCCTGTTCTCGTATGCGCCGCAGACCGCGTCGCTGCTGCCCCTGATGCTCGACGAGGCCAGCCAGGGGCGCTATGCGCCGTTGATGGCACTGTCGCAACTGATGAACCAGAACGTCGGCGGGCAGATGACGCGCGGCATGCAGTGGTCGGTGATCTGCGCCGAGGACGCGGCCCGCTACCGGGAAGACGCCGGTGCGGCCGATACCGTACTTGGCCCCGAGCTGGCGCAGCTGTTCTTCGGGGCCTGCCGCACCTGGCCGGCCGGTGCGCCGCCGGCGAACCACACCGCCGCGCTGCAGTCCGACGTGCCGGCACTGCTGCTGTCGGGTGCGCTCGATCCGGTCACGCCGCCCGCCTACGCCGAACGCGTGCTCGCCGGCCTGCCCAACGGCCGCCACCTCGTACTCGCCGGCCAGGGCCACGGCACGCTGGCGCTGGGCTGCATGCCCAAGCTGCTGGCGCAGTTCGTCGAGAGCACCGATGCCGCGGCGCTCGATGCCACCTGCCTCGATGCGATGCGGCCTGTGGCGCCGTTCACGAGCTTCAACGGGTGGGAGCCTTGACGGCCGTCATGGGTGATTCGGGATTTGTGATTCGAAGCGGCCAGCCGAAGCCGCGCTCGCAATCACCTTCTATCCCCTCACGAATCCCGCGTTTCCCAATCACGAATCACCAATCACCCATCACGGACTTTCGATGATCACCGCCCAACACCTGCACAAGGCGTTCAAGACGAAGACCGGCACGGTCCAGGCCGTCGACGGCGTCGACTTCGTCGCCGAGGACGGCCGCATCACCGGGCTGCTCGGTCCCAACGGCGCCGGCAAGACGACCACGCTGCGCATGCTCTACACGCTGATGAAGCCCGATCGCGGCCAGGTGCTGGTGGACGGCATCGACGCGGCACGGGATCCGGCCGCGGTACGCCGCGTGCTCGGCGTGCTGCCGGATGCGCGCGGCGTGTACAAGCGCCTGACCGCGCGCGAGAACATCCGCTACTTCGGCGAGCTGCACGGCCTGACGAAGGCCGAGATCGACGCGCGCACGCAGGTGCTCAGCGACCAGCTCGACATGGGCGAGATCCTCGATCGTCAGACCGAAGGCTTCAGCCAGGGCCAGCGCACCAAGACCGCGATCGCCCGCGCGCTGGTGCACGATCCGCGCAACGTCATCCTCGACGAGCCGACCAACGGCCTGGACGTGATGACCACGCGTGCAATGCGCGAGTTCCTGTTCAAGCTGCGCGACGACGGCCGCTGCGTGATCTTCTCCAGCCACATCATGCAGGAGGTCGCCGCGCTGTGTGACCGCATCGTCATCATCGCCAAGGGCCGCGTGGTGGCCGACGGCAGTGCCGACGAGCTGCGCGCGCGCTTTTCCACCGACAACCTCGAGGACGCGTTCGTGCGCGCGATCGGCACCGACGAGGGCCTGCTGGCATGAGTCCCTATCTGCGCTGGATGCTGAGCGTGGCGCGCAAGGAGCTGCTGGACATCGGCCGCGACCGGCGCACGCTGTTCATGGCCCTGCTGCTCGGCCCGCTGATGTATCCGTTGATGATGTTCGGCATGCAGGCGATGGCCGAGTCGCGGATGAAGACCGAACTCGACCGCGAACTCGAGGTGCCGGTGATCGGCGCCGAACACGCACCGAATCTGATCGCGCACCTGGGCACGCTGGGCATCCGCGCGATCGATCCGCCGGCCGATCTCGACGCCGCGATCGCCGCGCAGCAGGTGGAGGTGGCGATCGAGATTCCCGCGTCGTTCGCCGACGACTGGCATGCCGGCCGCCCGGCAACCGTCGAGATCATCAGCGACAGCACGCGCCGCAATGCGCAGACACCGGCCGCCCGGGTGCGCGCCGCGGTGGCCGGCTACGGCCAGCAGGTCGGTGCCTTGCGGCTGCTCGCGCGCGGCGTGGATCCGGCGGTGGTGCAGCCGGTCGCGGTCGGTACCCGCGACCTGGCGACGGAGGAAGCCAAGCGCGGCGTGATGCTGTCGATCCTGCTGCCGTATCTGCTGATCCTGTCGAGCTTCATCGGCGGCTCGTATCTGATTCTCGATGCCACCGCCGGCGAGCGTGAGCGCCAGTCGCTGGAGCCGTTGCTGGCGACGCCCGCGGCGCGCGGCGCGATCGTCAGCGGCAAGATCGCCGCCGCCTGCATGATCGGCATCACCTCGCTGCTGCTGACCCTGCTCGCGTTCAAGCTCAGTGCGCAGATGGGCAGCGGCACCGCGCGGATGCTCGACGTGAGCTTCGCGGCGATCGGCAAGATGCTGCTGGTGCTGCTGCCGATGCTGTTCATCGGCACCTCGCTGCTGACGTTCCTGGCCGCGACCGCCAAGAGCATGAAGGAGGCGCAGAGCCACATCGTGTGGCTGATGCTGCTGCCGATGGTGCCGAGCTTCGTGCTGATGATGAACCCGATCAAGACCGAGCTGTGGCAGTTCGCGGTGCCGTTCCTGGCCCAGAACCAGCTGCTGCTGAAGGTGATCCGGGCCGAGCCGATCACGATGGAGGTCTGGGCGCTGTACCTGGCCGCGAGCCTCGCGCTGGCCGGCCTGCTGTGGTTCGCCGCGGTGCGCCGCTACCAGCAGGAGCGCCTGGCCGTGGCGGGTTGAGCCCGGCGCGCCCCTGTGTGCCATCGGCGGCTGCGCGCCGCCTTTCACGAAAAAGCCCGGCATCGCTGCCGGGCTTTTTTTCGACCGGTGGAAGCCGGACTCAGTTGTTGTCCGGCGAGAAGCCGATCGTGCGCCGCGTGGTCACCGGCGCGGGCACCGGCTCGAAGCGCCAGCGGCGCACCGCGGTGAGCGCTTCGCGATCGAAGGTGCGCGGCGGATCGGCACGCACCACGCGCGCGCTGGTCACCGACCCGTCGACGCCGACGGTGAACTCGACCTGCACTTCGCCCGAGGTGCCCGAGCGCAAGGCTTCCTGCGGATAGCGCGGGGCCGGCGTGCTCAATGGACGCAACTGCGCCGGCGCCTGCGCAGCGGGTGCCGGCGTGGGCGCGGGCGCCGCACGCGCGGCTTCCTGCTGGGCCGCCTCGCGACGCGCGGCTTCCTGACGGGCCGCCTCCTGGCGTGCGGTCTCCTCGCGCGCGGCCTCCTCGGCGGCCGCCTGTTGCTGCTGCGCCAGCTGCTGGGCCGCGGCGGCCTGCTGCTGTTGCTGCTGCTGGGCGCGATCACGCTCGAGCTGCTGCTGGCGCTGGGCCTCCTGTTCGGCCGTGAGCTGCTGCTGTTCGGTCTTGCGGGCCAGTTGCTCTTCGGCCGTGACGATGCTCGCGCGCAGGCGCTCGAGCGCCGGGTGGCTGGCATCGGCACGTTCGATCAGGCCGAGCAGCCGACGCGCCTCGGCGAAGTCGGCGCGGTCACGGCTCTGCTCGGTGGCGATGACGGTCATCGGCAGCAGATCGATCAGTGCGCTGGAGGCGGCCGGGTCACCGGCTTCCTTCTCGCGGACCGCGAGGTAGTACTCCATCGCGTTCTGCCCGGCCGGCGAGTACAGCCGGCTCTCCTGGTACGCCGCGTTCGCGGCGGTGCGCAGTTCGTCGAGTGACAGTCCCGCGATCGCATCGTCGGCCGCCTGCTGCTGGCGCGCGGCCTGTTCGGCCGCCTGCTGGGTGACCGCCGCCGGTTCGCCCCCGGCTGCCGCGGGCGCGGACGTGTCGTCCTGGCTGCCACAGGCCGTGAGTGCGACCGCGACACAGAGCGCCGCAGCCAGACGCGCCCGCGACGACCGGGCGGGCGTCGAATGCTTCGAGACCATCATCTTTCCCCAAGGATGCATGTCTGCAAGATTGCGTAGGACGCGGCAGCGGCGCCGATTTGTCAACCTTTGCCTGTCTGTACGGCGGGTGACGACGGCCGGTCAAGCCGCTGAAGCGTGCTGCGGTTCACGCTTCCGAACGACCGGCCCCGTCATTTGCCGATGCAGAAGCTGGAGAAGATGTGGCCGAGAAGATCGTCCGCGCCGACGCGTCCGGTGATCGCGCCGATCGCATCGTGCGCGGCGCGCAGGGCTTCGGCGGTCAGTTCCAGGGCCTCGCCACGCAGCGTGGCCGCGGCGTCGTCCAGTGCGGCGGCAGCGGCGCGCAGTGCGTCGACATGACGCTGGCGCGCGGTGAAGGCGCCCTCGCCGGCGGACTCGGTGCCGAGCCGTCGCTGCAGTTCGGCGCGCACCGCGTCCAGACCGGCGCCGGTGCGTGCGGACACGGCCAGACCGTCTGCGGTGGCCTGCCCGTCCGCGACGAGATCGATCTTGTTGTGGACCACGATCCGGTCGGCCACCCCGGCCACGTCGTCGGCGACGGCGGCCAGGCCCTGTGCGGGGTCGCGCGCGTCCACGACCACGAGCGCGAGATCGGCGCGCTGCAGTTCGGCCCGCGCGCGGCGCATGCCTTCGCGTTCGATGTCGTCCCCGGCCTCGCGCAGGCCGGCGGTGTCGACCAGCGTGAGTTCGGCGCTGCCGATGCGCACGGTTTCCTCCAGCAGGTCGCGGGTGGTGCCGGCGATGTCGGTGACGATCGCGCGCTCGCTGCCGGCCAGGGCATTGAGCAGCGAGCTCTTGCCTGCGTTGGGCGGCCCCACGATCACCACGTGCAGGCCGTCGCGCAGTTTGCGGCCGCGGTCGGCCTCCTCTTCGAGCGTGGCCACGGCGTCGGCCACGCGGGCGATGCGGCGGGCCACCTCGTCGCCGCCGAGCGCGTCGATGGGCTCGTCGGAGAAATCGATCATCGCCTCGACGTGCACGCGCAGGTGCAGCAGTTCGGCCGCGATCGCCTCGCAGCGCGCGGAGAACACGCCGTCGAGCGAACGACGCGCGGCGCGGGCGGCGCGCACGTCGCCCGCGGCGATCAGATCGGCCACGGCCTCGGCCTGGGCCAGATCGAGCCGGCCGTTGAGGAAGGCGCGCTCGCTGAATTCACCCGGCCGGGCGAGCCGGGCACCGAGTGCGCGACAGCGTGCCAGCAGCAGCTGCAGCACGACCGGGCTGCCGTGCGCCTGCAGTTCGACGACGTCCTCACCGGTGTAGCTGGCCGGCCCGACGAACAGCAGCGCGAGCCCGTCGTCGATCACGGTCGCATCGTGGTCGCGGAAGCGCACGTGGTGCGCGTGACGGGGACGCAGGGCGCGGGCGCAGATGGTCCCGGCGATCGCCCGCGCCTGCGGCCCCGACAGCCGCACGATGCCGACGCCGCCCGACCCTGCGGGCGTGGCGATGGCGACGATGGTGTCGGTGGCGTGAGTGCGCTGGGTCATCCGGGGATTCTGCCTAAACGCACGAGCCCGCCGGAGGGCGGGCTCGTGACGGGAGTGCATGCCGCGGCGGTCAAGCCTTGGCGGGCGCCGGCGCCTCGCTGTAGCGGCGGATCATCCACCACTGCTGCAGCAGGCCGAGGCCGCCGTTGGTGACCCAGTACAGCACCAGGCCCGACGGGAAGAACACCATGATCACGCCGAACACGACCGGCATCAGCTGCATGATCTTCTGCTGCATCGGATCCATGCCGACCATCGGCGTGAGCTTCTGGGTCGCCCACATGATCGCGATGTTGAGCACCGGCAGGATGAAATAGGGGTCGCGCGCGGTCAGGTCCTGGATCCACAGCATCCACGGCGCATGGCGCAGCTCCACCGATTCCAGCAGCACCCAGTACAGCGCGAAGAACACCGGCATCTGCAGCAGCACCGGGAGACACCCGCCGATCGGGTTGATCTTCTCCTTCTTGTACAGCTCCATCATCGCCATCTGGAACTTCTGCTTGTCGTCGCCGTAGCGCTCCTTGAGCTGGGCGATGCGCGGCTGGAACTTGCGCATCTTCGCCATCGACTTGTACTGGGCGACCGACAGCGGATACAGCGCCAGCTTCACCAGCAGCACCAGGCCGATGATGGCCCAGCCCCAGTTGCCGATCAGGCCGTGCAGCTTGGCCAGGATCCAGAACAGGCCTTCGCCGAGCATCGCGAAGATCGAGAAGCGGCTGTAGTCGACGACGCGGTCGAGGCCGCGCACGTCCTGGGCCTGGATCAGGTCGACCTGCTTGGGGCCGACCCACAGCCGGGCGCTCGTGGTCGCCTGCTGGCCCGGCGCCACCGCGACCGGCGGCCCGAGCTCGCGGATCAGGTAGCGCGGCGCACCGGTGCTGCGGTCGACCTGCATCGAGATCTCGCCGGTGTCGTCAGGACGCGGGATCCAGGCGCTGAAGAAGTGGTGCTGGACCATCGCGATCCAGACCTGGCGATCGCGCGCATTGAGCGGACCGTCGCTTTCGAAATCACCGAGCTGGCGGCGGCCGTAGCCGATCTCGCTGCCGAACCAGGTCGCACCGGTCAGGCTGTAGGACTCGGGATTGGTCATGCCGCGCTTGACCGCGGGCGCGGTGCGGATCAGCTGGCGGTAGGCGAAGCCCTGCCACGGCGCGCTGCCGGCATTGACGATCTCGTCGCGGACCTCGATCGCGTAGTCGCCGCGGGTCAGCATGACGTTGCGGCGGATCGTGACGCCGTCGTCGCCGGTCCACACGAAGGGCACGACCAGGGTGGTCTCGCCGTCGGCCAGCGCGTAGGACGTGATGCCACCTTCGGGGACGAACGCGCCCTCGTGACTCGGCGCCGCATTGTTGCCGCTGACCCAGCCGCTCTGCGCCGCATAGAAATGCGCCGGATCGGTGTCGAACATCCGCACCGGCGGCGCGCCATCGTCACGCGTCTGCGGATAGCCGAGCAGATCGGCCTGGACGACGTTGCCGCCCTCGAGCACGAGCCGCAGCACGTCGGTCTGCACGACCACCTGGCGCGACGCCGCGGCGGCCGTATCGGCAGCCGGCGTCGTTGCCGACACCGTCGGCACGGGCGCGGCATCGGTCGGCGCCGTCGGCACCGCGGCCGAACCCACCTGCGGCGTCGGCACCGTCGCCGACGAGGGCAACGCTTGCGCGGCGCTGGTCTGCGGCTGGGCGGCGGCGGTCTTTTCCTTGCCCCACTCCATCCACAGCAACACGGCCACCATCAGCCAGGCAAGGATCAGGAAGGTACGGATCTGGTTCATCGGACAGGCAGGCTCATGCGCCGGGCGGAGCCGGCGTAGGGGATATCGGGGAGGCGGGCATTGTGCCGTCCGGGGCGTCGAGCGGCAACGCGCGTGCCCGGCGCAGCGCCGACACGAACGCCGCCTGCAGCGTCGCCCCATCGGCGGCGGCCGCGGCGGGACGGGCGACGACGACATAACTACCCGGCGTCAGCTGCGGCTGCAGATGACGGAAGGTTTCGCGCAAGATGCGCTTGATCCGGTTGCGACCGACCGCACGGCGATCGACCTTGCGCGACACCGCCAGTCCCAGACGCGCCAGGCCCGGCTCGCGCAACAGATGCACGGCCAGCAGCGGCGAGGCGGTGCGCTTCGCGTCGGCGAAGATCCGATCGAAATCGGCACGCGCGCGAACGCGCACGTGCCGCGGGAAGCTGGCACGTGCGTTCACGGGACGGACGCGATTCGGCAGGTGAGCAGAATGATGCAGCTCACCGGCCCGGCAGGATCAGGCCGAGAGGACCTTGCGGCCCTTCGCGCGGCGACGCGCGAGGATCTTGCGGCCGTCGGCCGTCTTCATGCGGGCACGGAAGCCGTGGTCGCGCTTGCGCTTGAGGTTGCTGGGTTGATAGGTGCGCTTGGTAGCCATGGTGATGCCTTTGGGCAACGCGACAAAAAGGAACCGGAAATTCTAGCGGCGTCGCCGCACTCCGGTCAAGCCGGCGTGAGGACGAGTGCGGTGCCGGGCGCCGTTCCGCGGGGCCGGCGCGCTGCGGCCGCATGGTAGTCTGCCTGCCCTTCTCCCGGTACCGGTCACCGCGCCTCGGCGTGGCGGTACCCGCTTTGTCGAATTCGCGAATGATGGATGTCTGGCCCCGCTGCCTCCAACGCCTCGAAGCCGAGTATCCGGCCGAGGATGTCCACACCTGGCTCAAGCCACTGCAGGCCCGCGCCGACGCCAACAGCACGGTGCTCTATGCCCCGAACGCGTTCGTCCGCGACGAGGTCCAGGCGCGGTACATGCCGCGCATCCGCGAACTGCTCGAGCACTTCGCAGGAACCGCCGACGTCAGCCTGCAGGTCGGTTCGCTGCCGCGTACGGCGGCGCCCGCAAGCCCGGTGACGGCCGCGGACCCGCGCCCGGCCGCGGCCGCGCCGATCGAAGCCTTCGCCGGCAACATGGACAGCCATTACACCTTCGACAACTTCGTCGAGGGCCGCAGCAACCAGATGGGCCGCGCCGCCGCGTGGCAGGCCGCGCTCAAGCCCGGCGACCGCGCGCACAACCCGCTGCTGCTCTATGGCGGCACGGGGCTGGGCAAGACCCATCTGATGTTCGCGGCCGGCAATGCGATGCGCCAGGCGAATCCGCGCGCGCGCATCCTGTACCTGCGTTCGGAAGAGTTCTACAGCGCGTTCTTCCGCTCGATCCAGGAGAAGACCTCGGACCAGTTCAAGCGCCAGTTCCGCCAGATCGACGCGTTGCTGATCGACGACATCCAGTTCTTCGCCGGCAAGGACCGCACCCAGGAAGAGTTCTTCCACACCTTCAATACGCTGTTCGACAGCAAGCAGCAGATCATCATGACCTGCGACCGCTACCCCCGCGAGGTGGAGGGCCTGGAGCCGCGGTTGAAGTCGCGTCTGGCCTGGGGCCTGTCGGTGGCGATCGATCCGCCGGACTTCGAGACCCGCGCGGCGATCGTGCTGGCCAAGGCCGCCGAGCGCGGCACCCAGGTGCCCGACGATGTGGCGTTCCTGCTGGCCAAGAAGATGCATTCGAACGTGCGCGACCTCGAAGGCGCGCTCAACACGCTGGCCGCACGCGCCAACTTCATGGGCCGCCCGATCACCGTCGAGTTCGCCCAGGAAACGCTGCGCGACCTGCTGCGCGCCCAGCAGCAGGCGATCAGCATCGCCAACATCCAGAAGGTCGTGGCCGACTACTACGGGCTGCAGATCAAGGATCTGCTCTCCAAGCGCCGCACGCGCTCGCTGGCGCGTCCCCGGCAGGTCGCCATGGCCCTGGCCAAGGAACTGACCGAGCACAGCCTGCCCGAGATCGGCGACGCCTTCGCCGGCCGCGACCACACCACCGTGCTGCACGCCTGCCGTCAGATCCGCACGCTGATCGAAAGCGACGGCAAACTGCGCGAGGATTGGGACAAGCTGATCCGTAAACTCAGCGAGTAAGCTGTGTGTCACCGGCCCTGTACAACCCGGGGGCCGGAGGTGGAGAGCCTGTGGACAATTTCGGGGGTCCAAAGTTGTCCACAACTTGATCCACCACTCCACACGGCACTGTCCACCGGGTTTGATGGGCTGAAAAACCGATTGGATTCAGTGGCTTGCACTACATACCAACCGATTTCGGCGCCTTCCAGCTCCACCATTTTTAGATTTATATCCTTTTTATAAAAGCACGGGACAAGGGGATAACACCGACATGCGTTTCAGTCTCCAACGCGAAACACTGCTCAAGCCGCTGGCCCAGGTCGTCAACGTCGTCGAGCGCCGGCAGACCCTTCCCGTGCTGGCCAACCTGCTGGTCCAGGTGCAGGACGGACAGCTGTCGCTGACCGGTACCGACCTCGAAGTGGAAATGGTGTCGCGTCGCGCGGTCGAGGACGCCCAGGACGGCGAGACCACGATTCCGGCGCGCAAGCTGTTCGATATCGTTCGTGCGCTGCCCGACGGCAGCAAGGTCGGCATCTCGCAGTCCGGCGACAAGATCACCGTGCAGGCGGGGCGTAGCCGCTTCACGCTGTCGAGCCTGCCGGCGGGCGATTTCCCCTCGGTCGACGAGGTCGAAGCCACGGAAACCATCGCGGTGCCCGAGGCTGGGCTGAAAGAGCTGATCGAGCGCACCGCGTTCGCGATGGCGCAGCAGGACGTGCGCTACTACCTCAACGGCCTGCTGTTCGATCTCGGCGATACGCGCCTGCGCTGCGTGGCCACCGACGGCCACCGCCTGGCACTGTGCGAGACCACGCTGGACACGGCGGTGCAGACCAAGCGCCAGATCATCCTTCCGCGCAAGGGCGTGACCGAGCTGCAGCGGCTGCTCGAGGGCGGCGACAAGACGCTGGAGCTGGAGATCGGCCGCAATCACCTGAGGGTCAAGCGTGACGATGTCACCTTCACCAGCAAACTGATCGATGGCCGTTTCCCCGATTACGAAGCGGTGATCCCGATCGGCGCCGATCGCGAGGTGACGATCGACCGCGAGCTGCTGCGCGCCGCGCTGCAGCGCGTGGCCATCCTGTCGAACGAGAAGTACCGCGGCGTGCGCATGGAGGTCTCACCGGGTCTGCTGCGCATCAATGCGCACAATCCCGAGCAGGAGGAGGCACAGGAAGAAGTCGAAGCCGACACCAAGGTCGACGAACTCGCCGTGGGCTTCAACGTGAACTATCTGCTGGATGCACTGACCGCGCTGCGCGGCGAGCAGGTCGTGATCAAGCTGCGCGACGCCAATTCCTCGGCCCTGGTGCGTGAGGCGGCGGATGAGCGCAGCCGTCACGTCGTCATGCCGCTGCGTCTCTGACCGCGTCCTGGTCGGGGTATCGCCTCCGCCATGTTTCACGTGGAACACGACGCCCGGCCTGTCCGGGCGTTTTCCGTTTTCGTCGCAGGGCCGCCGTGCAACTGAATCGTCTTGATATCCGTGATCTTCGCAATCTGGCTGATGTCAGCCTGTCGCCGGGTCCCGGGATCAATCTCCTGCTCGGGGACAACGGCGCCGGCAAGAGCAGCGTGCTCGAAGGCCTGCATCTGCTGGCCTATGGACGCAGCTTCCGCGGCCGCGTGCGTGATGGCCTCGTACGCAGCGGTCGGCCGGCCCTCGAGGTGTACGCGGAGTGGCACGAGGCTGCGAATGCGGACCGCAACCGGCGTGCGGGCCTGCGTCATACCGGTCAGGACTGGACGGGACGTCTGGACGGCGTGGACGTCCAGCAGCTGGGCGTCCTCTGTGCCGCGCTGATGGTCGTGACCTTCGAACCCGGCAGTCACGCCCTGGTGTCGGGAAGCAGCGAGGTGCGTCGGCGCTTTCTCGACTGGGGACTGTTCCACGTGGAACAGGACTTTCTCCCGCAGTGGCGCCGGTATGCCCGGGCGCTGCGACAGCGCAATGCGCTGCTCAAGGCGGGAACCGGCGGGCGCCAGCTCGACGCCTGGGATCTCGAGCTCGCCGAGGCCGCGGACCCGCTCGATCGACGGCGCGAGGCCTATCTGGGGCGCCTGCAGATCGCGGTCCATGCGGTGGCTGCGGCGATCGCACCGGCACTCGGGCGCCCGGAACTGGTATTCCAGCCAGGATGGCGCAGGACCGAGCTGTCGTTGGCGGATGCCCTGCTCGTCGCCCGTGACCGCGACCGCGCCGCCGGTCACACCAGCGTGGGTCCGCACCGCGCCGATTGGCGGATCCGGTTCGACGCACGCCCGGAGCAGGCCCTGTTGTCGCGCGGGCAAGCCAAGCAGGCCGCACTCTGTTGCCTGCTCGCACAGGCGTACGATTGTGCGGAACGTCACGACGGGCGCTGGCCGGTGATGGCGCTGGATGACCTCGCATCCGAGCTCGACCGCCACCATCAGGCGCAGCTTCTCGAGTTCCTGCACGCCGCGGATGCCCAGGTGCTGATCACGGGCACGGAGCGCCCGGCGCACTGGCCGGACGCCCCGCTCGCCGATGCGAGGAGGTTTCACGTGGAACATGGCCTGATCCACGCCGCGTGAATCCGTGTTCCACGTGAAACATGTGTCCTCCCTGGTCTTTGCCCGCCTATCGGGTCGAAAGGCCCCAGGGCCGCGGATGTTATGATCGGCTACCTCTTATCGCCCTGTCCTGCACCCGGCCGCGCCGGTCCGTGCGGGGGGCAGCAGCTGACGGTTCCGAATGAGCGACGAAGACCAGACCGGTTCCACCCCCGCGCCGGCCAACGGCAATTACGACGCGAACAGCATCACCGCGCTGGAAGGCCTGGAGGCCGTCCGCAAGCGGCCGGGCATGTACATCGGCGATGTGCACGATGGCACCGGCCTGCACCACATGGTGTTCGAGGTCGTCGACAACTCGATCGACGAAGCCCTCGCCGGTCATGCCGACCATGTGGCGGTCACGATCCACGCCGACGGCTCGGTCTCGGTATCCGACAACGGTCGCGGCATTCCGGTCGGCAAGCACGCGCAGATGAGCGCCAAGCTCGGCCGCGAGGTCTCGGCGGCCGAGGTCGTGATGACCGTGCTGCACGCCGGCGGCAAGTTCGACGACAACAGCTACAAGGTGTCCGGTGGCCTGCACGGCGTCGGCGTCAGCGTGGTCAATGCGCTGTCGGAGAAGCTGGTGCTGGACGTGTTCCAGTCCGGCGCCCACTACCGGCAGACCTTCGCCAACGGCGCGGCGACCACGGCGCTCGAGCAGGTCGAATCGACCAGCAAGCGCGGCACCACGCTGCGTTTCTGGCCCTCGGTGACGGCCTTCCACAACAACGTGGAGTTTCACTACGACATCCTCGCGCGGCGCCTGCGGGAGCTCTCGTTCCTCAACTCCGGCGTCAAGATCGTGCTGGCCGACGAGCGCGGGGAGGGTCGCCGCGACGATTTCCACTACGAAGGCGGCATCCGCAGCTTCGTCGAGCATCTGGCGCAGCTGAAGAACCCGTTGCACCCGCACGTGATCGCCGTCTCGGGCGAGCACAACGGCATCACCGTCGAAGTGGCGCTGCAGTGGACCGACTCCTACCAGGAGACGATGTACTGCTTCACCAACAACATCCCGCAGAAGGACGGCGGTACGCATCTGGCGGGCTTCCGCGGCGCATTGACGCGCGGCCTGAGCAACTACATCGAGCAGAACGGCATCGCCAAGCAGGCCAAGATCAGCCTGACCGGCGACGACATGCGCGAGGGCATGATCGCGGTGCTGTCGGTGAAGGTGCCCGACCCGAGCTTCTCCTCGCAGACCAAGGAAAAGCTGGTCAGCTCCGAAGTCCGCCCGGCCGTCGAGAACGCCTTCGGCGCGCGGCTCGAGGAGTTCCTGCAGGAGAACCCGAACGAAGCCCGCATCATCGCCGGCAAGATCGTCGACGCCGCCCGTGCCCGCGAGGCCGCGCGCAAGGCCCGCGACCTCACCCGCCGCAAGGGTGCGCTCGACATCGCCGGTCTGCCGGGCAAGCTGGCCGACTGCCAGGAGAAGGATCCGGCGTTGTCGGAGCTGTTCATCGTCGAGGGTGACTCCGCCGGCGGCTCGGCCAAGCAGGGCCGCAACCGCAAGACCCAGGCGATCCTGCCGCTCAAGGGCAAGATCCTCAACGTCGAGCGCGCGCGTTTCGACCGCATGCTCGGAAGCGCCGAGGTCGGCACGCTGATCACCGCGCTCGGCACCGGCATCGGCAAGGACGAGTACAACCCGGACAAACTGCGCTACCACCGCATCATCCTGATGACCGACGCCGACGTCGACGGCTCGCACATCCGCACGCTGCTGCTGACGTTCTTCTACCGGCAGATGCCGGAACTCATCGAGCGTGGCCACGTCTACATCGGCCTGCCGCCGCTGTACAAGATCAAGCAGGGCAAGAACGAGCTCTACATCAAGGACGATGCGGCGCTCGACGCCTATCTCGCCGGCAATGCGGTCGAAGGTGCGCATCTGGAGCCCGCGGCCGGCGCGCCGCCGATCGAGGGTGTCGCCCTCGAACGCCTGCTGCTGGATTTCGCCGCCGCCCGCGATGCGATCGCGCGCAACGCGCACCGCTACGACCCGGCGGTGCTCGAACTGCTGCTCGATGCACCGCCGCTCAGCAGTGATCCGGAGGCCGTGAAGCCGGCACTGGCCGCGCTGGAGGCCAGGCTCAACCAGAAGGGACTCGGACGTCCGCGTTACCGCTTCGGCATGCAGCCCGCCACCGACGCGCGCGGCGCCGTGCTGACCATCGATCGGCGGCACATGGGCCTCGACGTCACCCAGCTGCTGCCGCTGGCGGCGCTGGAGACCGGTGAACTGCGGGCGATCGGCGAGGTCGCGCGTCAACTGCACGACCTCATCGGTCCCGGTGCCCAGATCGTCCGTGGCAATCGCGCACAGCCGGTCGCCTCGTTCGCCGAAGCCCAGGCCTGGCTGCTCGAGGAAGCCAAGCGCGGGCGACAGATCCAGCGCTTCAAGGGCCTGGGTGAGATGAACCCCGAGCAGCTGTGGGACACCACGGTGAATCCGGAAACACGGCGCCTGCTGCAGGTGCGGATCGAGGACGCCGTGGCCGCGGATGAGATCTTCAGCACGCTGATGGGCGATGTGGTCGAGCCGCGACGTGCCTTCATCGACGACAACGCGCTCAAGGTCGCGAATCTCGACGTCTGACCCGCTGCCGAACGCCGCGCGCCTGTTGACGGCCCGTTAATCCGGGCCGTCTTACAAGAGTCGTCCTTGAACAGGGGACGACCGTCCATGAAAGCGCTCACTGCCACACTCGCGACCGCGCTCGCCGTCGCCGGCTGCGCCACCACCACCTCGCCTACCGGGCGCACCCAGTACGTGGGCGCGGTCTCCCAGGCGCAGCTCAACCAGATGGGCGAGCAGGCGTTCGCGGAAACCAAAGCCAAGATGCGTCAATCGCCGGACGCGAAGCAGCAGGCCTATGTGCGCTGCATCGTCACCGACATCGTGCGCGAGCTTCCGGCGAACTGGCAGCAGTTGAACTGGGAATCGGTGGTCTTCGTCGACGAAAACCCGAATGCGTTCGCGCTGCCCGGCGGCAAGGTCGGCGTACACACCGGCATCCTGACCGTCGCCCGCAACCAGGACCAGCTGGCAGCGGTGATCGCGCACGAGATCGGCCACGTCTACGCCAATCATCACGACGAGCGCATCACCCGGCAGATGGGCGCGCAGGGCGCGCTCGGCGTCGCCGGCGCCCTGCTGGGCTCGCGCTACGGCGAAGGCGCGCAGCAGTCGACCAGCCAGCTCGGCGGCGCGGCGCTGCAGGCGACCTTCCTGTTGCCGGGCACGCGCACCCAGGAAACCGAGGCCGACGTCGTCGGCCAGGAACTGATGGCCAAGGCCGGTTTCGACCCGCGCGCCGCGGTCGGCCTGTGGCAGAACATGATCGCCGCCAGCGGCGGGAATCGGCCGCCGCAGTGGCTGTCCACGCATCCCAATCCCGAAAACCGGATCAGCGAACTGCAGACGCGCGCGAACGCGCTGGTGCCGACCTACGAACAGGCGCGCGCCGCCGGCAAGCGTCCCGCCTGCGGCTGAGCGTTCGCCGCCTCTCCCGGCCACGCATCCGCTCGTCCATAATCGACGTATTCCGTCTTTGCGGCCTCCTCGACGAGGCCGCACCTGTCCAACGAGGTGTCCCGATGTCGAAGTTCCGTCTCTCCCAACCGGTTCTGGCCGGCGCGATCGCCACCGCCTTGATGGCGTTCGCCGCCCCGGTCGCGGTGCACGCGCAGGATTCGGGAAGCGATCGCAACGAGCGCAGCACACGCGCCGACCGCAGCGCCCGCTCCAGCGATCGCAGCGACCGCCGCAGCTCGCGGCAGGCCCAGGCCGAGACGGCACCGCGCTACCCCAACGCGACCCGCGAGGCGCCGGGCATTTCAGCCAGCCAGCGCTTGGCCAAGCAGCTCAACACGTTGTCGGAAGCCAACAACGAACAGGACGCTGCGAAGGGTCTGCCGATCGCCGACGAGATCCTCGCCAACGAGCGCGCCAACGAATACGACAAGTCGATCGCCGCGCTGCTCGCCGGCCAGCTGCTTCTCAACGACGACAACACGCGTGCAATCGCCTATCTGCAGCAGGCGATCGACCTGGGCGGCCTGGACAACGACAACCACTTCCAGGCGATGCTGATCATCGCCCAGCTGCAGGCCCAGGAGCAGAACTACGACGCCGCACTGGTGACCCTCGACCGCTACCTCGCCGAATCGGGTTCGACCGATCCCAAGGATCAGGCGCTCAAGGGCAACATGCTCTACCGTCTGGAGCGCTACCCGGAGGCGATCGCGGTTCTCAAGCCGCTGGTCGAGTCCGGCGGCGAGGTCGATCCGCAGTGGACGCAGCTCCTGATGGGCGCCTACGCCGAATCGGGCAACACCGCCGAGGCGACGCGCATGGCCGAGCAGGTCGCGCAGGCGACACCGGACGACAAGCGCTCGCAGATCAATCTCGCGGTGTCCTACCTGCAGACCGACCAGAACGACAAGGCGATCGAAGTGTTCGAGCGCCTGCGCAGCAGCGGTCAGCTGACCGAGGAAAGCGAGTACCGCAATCTCTACGCGCTGTACCTCAACAGCGACAACAAGGAGCGCGAGGCGATCGCGGTCATCAACGACGGTCTCGAGAAGAACGTGCTCCAGGCCGACTACCGTACGATGTCCGCACTGGGGCAGGCGTACTACTTCTCCGATCAGATCGCTCCGGCCATCGACGCGTGGCAGAAGGCGGCGCCGCTCGCGGAAAACGGCGAGACCTATCTCAACCTCGCGCGCGTGTTGCATCAGGAAGGACGCAGCGCGGAAGCGAAGGAAGCCGCACGCCAGGCGATCGCGAAAGGCCTGAAATCCAATACCGACGCCGAGCGCATCATTTCGTCGCGTTAAGGAAAAGTTGTGCGTGCCACGGATGGTGCAGGCCGCTTATCTTGGTATAAGCTTTAGGGTTCCTGCCGCCCGGAAGCGCGGCAGGCCGACATCCCCACCGGGGTTCACACCCCCGGCCTCACCAGAGTTCTCCGCATGACGCAACGCTCGACGACGACCGACAGGAACGACGAAGACGAGGGCTTGAACTGGGCTCGCATCGCCGGCTTCACGATGGTGGTCGCGTTCCACGCTGCCGCGATCATGCTGCTGCTGGCCCCCGTCAATCCGCCGAACACCGCGCCTGACGAAGAGATGGCGACCCGCGTGGTCATCATCGAACCGCCGCCGCCCCCTCCGCCGCCGCCGCCGCCGCCGCCGGAACCGCCGAAGCCGCAGCCCATCAAGGAGCTGTCGCCTCCGCGACCGACACCGGTGCCACCGCCGCCGGAAGCGCCGCCGGTCGTGTTCGACGAGCCGTCGCCGATGGATACTCCGGCGCCGCCGCCGGCCCCGCCCGCACCGCCGGCGGCCGTCGCCGACATCGGCGCCAGCGTCGACATCTCGTCGAAGAACATGAACCCGCCGCGTTACCCGCCCGCCGCTGCGCGTGCGCAGATCGAAGGCACGGTCATTCTGGTCATCGACGTCGACGCAAATGGCAACGTGACCAACGTGTCGGTCGAGAAGTCCAGCCGCAACCGCGATCTCGATCGCGCTGCGATCGAAGCCGCGCGTCGCTGGTCGTTCTCACCCGCGATGCAGAACGGCAAGCCGGCCGCCGGCCGCGTACGCGTCCCGGTCGACTTCAGCCTGAGCTGATCGGCCACGTCACACCCGACACCTGGCGTCCGCCACGGACGCCCGCTTGACCCGCGTCAAACGTTCCACTCTTCAAACCACTAAATCTAGAAGGTACGCGTCATGCTGCAGGAAACCACCAACGCCGCTGTGTCCAATGCTGCAGGTCTGTCGCAGATGGGCTTTGCTGACATGATCGAGCACATGGACGCGGTCAACTGGACCGTGCTCATCGTGCTGATCATCATGTCCGCGATGTCGATCTTCTGGATCATCTTCAACGCGATCAAGAATGCACGTCTGCGTGGCAGCTCGGACCGCGTGATCAACACGTTCTGGGAAACCCCGAACGCGCAGGACGCGATCCGCTTCATGGAAGAGCAGCCGAAGAGCGAGCCCTTCTCCAAGGTCGCCCTCGACGCCGCCCAGGCCGCCGCGCACCACCAGCGTCATGAAGGTTCGCGTCTGGTCGAGTCGCTGAACCGCTCGGAGTTCGTCGATCGCGCGCTGCGTCAGGCCGTGACCCGTGAGTCGCTGAAGCTCGAAGATGGTCTGACCCTGCTCGCGACCGTCGGTGCGACCGCGCCGTTCGTGGGTCTGCTCGGTACGGTGTGGGGTATCTACCGCGCCCTGATCCGCATCGGTGCCAGCGGCCAGGCCGACATCGGCGCGGTGGCGGGTCCGGTCGGCGAGGCGCTGATCATGACCGCGATCGGTCTGGGCGTCGCGATCCCGGCGGTGCTGGGTTACAACTTCTTCGTGCGCATCAACCGCGGCCTCAACAACAAGCTCGACACGTTCGCCCACGACCTGCACGACTTCTTCGCCACCGGCTCGCGCGTCGGCGACGTGGCGCCGCCGGCTCCGTCGGCCAAGGTCTAATCCAGAACGTCTCGTAGCAGTCAGCGACAACGGAGTTTCGACATGGCTTTCAGCTCAGGTGGTGGCAACGACAAAGTCAATGCCACGATCAACATCGTCCCGCTTGTCGACGTCATGCTGGTGCTGCTGATCATCTTCATGGTCACGGCACCGCTGATGGCGCACAAAGTCCAGGTCGAACTACCGGAGGCCAATCTCGATGAACGGCCGGAGAATCTGCCCGGTGTGCCGCTCACAGTGGCGGTCACCGAGTCAGGCGAGATCTTCCTCAACGACGAGCCGGTGACGCTCCAGCTTCTGGAGAGCACCTTCTCTGTCGAAGCGCAGAAGACCCCGCAGCCGCCGGTCAACATCCGTGGTGACGCGACGACGAAATACCGGACGATCAACGACGTGGTCAACGTTGCGCAGGCCCAGGGCATGCGCAAGGTCGGCTTCATCGCGACGACCGAAGTCAGGTAACCGGAGCAACACGCATGGCATTTTCATCCGGTGGCGAAGGCCCCATGGCCGACATCAACATCATTCCGCTCTGCGACGTGATGTTGGTGCTGCTGATCATCTTCATGGTGACAGCGCCCAAGGCCTCTTATCCGATCGATATCGATCTTCCCCAGCGCTCGTCGACGCCGCCCGATAATCCGGTCGAACCGCCGGAGCCGATCCGGCTGCGCATCGACGGCTCGGGTCAGATCTTCTGGAACGACAGTCCGACGCCGATCTCGGCGCTGCGCAACATGATGGAGTCGGAAGTGCAGCGCGATCCGACCAATCAGCCGACGCTCGAGATCGACACCAACGCCGACGCCGATTACGGCGTGCTGGCCAAGGTGCTGGCCGAGGCGAAGAACGCGCAGATGCAGAAGATCGGCTTCGTTCGGCAGTAAACCGCATCAACCGTCGGTGCGGGCCTGCAGCACGCACGACGCGCAACTGATCGATTTGAACGCCGCCTCAGGGCGGCGTTTTTTTGTGCCTGGCCAGCGCGGCGGCATCCGCGCACGCCGCCGGCGTGACTGCATCGGCGTACCAATTGCGGCGGAACTCGTCCCCGACGGACACGGTGGAGGGGCGGGACCGAGACGAATCCCTCGTAACCCCGCGCGCGCTGCGCTTCTCACACGAGCGGCTGCGCAGCCGCGATCGCGCCTTGTCACGCGGCAGCCTCGTGCACTCATGCGCATCTACCAGAGATGTGGCGGATCAAGAACGGCTCGCGATCGACGGTATCCGTGGCGCAGGCAACCTGGCTGTCTGCAGCCGGGGCTGCGGAGGTCGATGTGCCCGTTCCAGCGTTCGAGATCGGGCGGACAGCGGGCACGCCGATCGCCGAAAGCCGTGTCGATGGACCGCGCCCCAGACCCGACCGTCGCTTCAGTTCGCGACGTGTAGTGCGCAGGTGCGCAGCTCGGGCCAAGCACGGTCCGCGGCCTCGCGCCGTGTGCCCGGCGCGAGGGAGCAGACGTGATCTCCCAGGCGGCAGGCAAGCGCTCGACGGTGTGGACGTAGCGCCGCACCGTGGTCTCGAAACCTTCGTACAGCGCTTCGTCGATCCATGCGTGACCGATGGACACCACGTCCACCCGGGCGGGCGCGGCGAGGAACGGCCACAGATCGATCCGGCTCAGGTCGTGACCGGCGTTGACGCCGAGTCCGGCACAGCGCCATAGCGGCAGCCGCGCGTTCGACGATGCGGACCCAGCCCCGTACGGCGGTCTCGAGGCCTTCGTACAAGGCTTCGTCGATCAGTGCGTGGTCGATGGATACCTCGTCCACCCGGCCGAGCGCGTCGAGAAACGGCCCCAGACTGGCCTGGCTCAGGTGGTGACCGGCGTTGAAGCTAAGTCGGGCACGGCGCCCTAGGCGACGGCAGCGCATTCGACGATGCGGACGTAGCGCCGTACCGTGGTCTCGAGGCCCTCGTACAAGGCTTCGTCGATCAATGCGTGGCCGATGGACACCTCGTCCACCCGGCCGAGCGCGTCGAGGAACGGTTCCAGATTGGCCTGGCTGAGGTCGTGACCGGCGTTGACGCCGAGTCCGGCACGACGCGCGCGCTCGGCCGTCGCGATGAACGTGGGTAACATCGTGTGCGCTGCGCCCGCCGCGAAGGCGTCGGCCCAGGGGCCGGTGTAGAGCTCGATGCGGTCGGCACCGATCGCGCGCGCGGTATCGACATCGCTGCCCGCATCGGCGAACAGGCTCACCCGGCATCCCAGCTGCTTGAACGCGGCGACGAGCGGCGTCAACGCCGCGGCATCACGCGTGAAGTCGAAACCGTGATCCGATGTCAGCTGGCCGTCGCCGTCGGGCACCAGGGTCACCTGGGCCGGACGCGTGTGTTCGCACAACGCGAGCAGGCCCGGATATCCCGGCCGCGGCGGCGCGAAGGGATTGCCTTCCACGTTGAACTCGACGCCCCGCGACCCCGTCAGGGCGGCGAGCGCATGGACGTCCGCGGTGCGGATATGCCGGCCATCGGGGCGGGGGTGCACCGTGATGCCGTGCGCACCGGCGTCCAGACACACCGTCGCCGCGCGGCACACGTCCGGCGCATTGCCGCCGCGCGAATTGCGCAGCACCGCGATCTTGTTGAGGTTGACGCTGAGCCGCGTCACCGGCGTGATCCGTCCATGCTGTCCTGTAGCGCGCCGACCGGATTCAGTGCGGATCGTGCGGCGTCGGATCGGCCGGTGCTGCGCCGGCGGCGCGACGCGCCTCGGCCTGTTCGCGCAGACGACGCAATTCCGCAGGGTCGACCATCATCGCTTCGCTGCGGCTCTGGCTGCCGACCCGCTGCGCGAGCAGGCCGAGGACACCGATAACAATGAACACCAGCGCGAGCAGCAGCGCGATCGCCGCCAGCGGCACCGACGTGGTGGAAAACGCGAGCACGAGCGCACCGAGTGCGAGCAGCAGGAACAGCCAGGGCATGCAACGGACTCCGCCGGACGTCGGCGCAGTCTAAACCAGCCCATGGGCGCACGGCGCCGGTTCCGGCCCTTCCATCGGGTGCACACGTCCGGCCGTCGGCGCGCACGGCGGGCCTCACAGAAGCGGTGAACACAGGCGCGCGAGCGCCTCGGGCAGGCGCGCCGATAATAGCGGGCGTGTGCGTCCGCGATGCACGCGCGGCGCATGCGCGAACTCGCTTTCGATCAGGCGGGCGAGTCGCGCCGCGATGTCCGCATCGTCGAACAGCACCGACAGTTCGAAATTGAGCCGGAAGCTGCGGTGGTCGAAGTTGGCGCTGCCGATGATCGCCAAGTGGTCGTCCACCAGCAGCGATTTGCTGTGCAGCATGCGCGAGCGGTATTCGTAGATCTTCACCCCGGCGACGAGGAGCTGGCCGAAGTAGGAACGCGCCGCGAGCGTCACCAGCCATGAATCGCTGACCCGCGGCACGAGCAGGCGCACATCGAGGCCGGCGAGTGCGGCGGATGTCAGCGCCATCATCGCCGCCTCGCCGGGCACGAAATACGGCGTGGTCATCCACACCCGCTCGCGCGCGGCGTGGATCGCGCCCACATGCGCGCGGTGGATCGCTTCCCAGCTGGAATCGGGTCCGGACGTCAGGATCTGCGTGCGCACCGGCCCTGCATCGGCCGCGGGCGTCTGCTGCTCCACTTCGGCCAGGAAGTCGCGGCGTCCGGTGGCGTACGCCCAGTCCTCGGCGAACACCAGCTGCAGCACGCGCAACGACTTGCCGGTCATGCGCATGTGCAGATCGCGGTAGGCGTCGGCGCGCAGGCGTTCGTCCTGCTCGTCGGTGATGTTCATGCCGCCGGTGTAGCCGATGCGTCCGTCGATCACGACGATCTTGCGGTGGGTGCGCAGATTGGTCCACGGCCGCTGCCAGACGCGTCCGAAGCGCATCGGATGGAACCACGCGATCTCGCCGCCGGCCTCGATCAATGGCGCGAAGAAACGCCGCGAGGCGCTGGAGCCGACGAAATCCATCAGCAGGCGCACGCGCACGCCGGCGCGGGCGCGCGCCACCAGGGCATCGCGCAGCACCGCGCCGGTGTGGTCGGGTTCGTAGATGTAGTACTCGAGGTGGACGTGGTGCATCGCGGCGGCGATGTCGGCGAGCAGCGCGTCGTACTTGGCCGCCCCGTCGACCAGCAGATCGACCCGGGTCGACGATGTGACCGGCAGGCCGGTCGTCGCCTGCGCCAGACGGACGAGCTCGGCCGCCTCGCCATCCTCGGCATCGAGTGCCGCGTTCTGCATCGCCGCGCGACTGCGGCTGCGCCGCAAGCGGTTGCGGCGGATCTTCTGCGGGCCGAACACGTGGTAGATCAGAAACCCCAGGTACGGCAGCAGAGCCAGGCCCAGCAGCCAGCTCAGCGTGGCCACCGGCTCGCGCTTCTGCAGCACGATCCATCCGCCCAATACCACCAGATACAGCAGCCAGCCGGCCACCAGCAGGGTGAGCAGATGGGGCGTGGAGGCAAGCGCCTGCCAGGCGTGCTGCACGGCTTCGAACATGAGGGCCTCGACCGGGGGCGCCGATCGCGCCGCGCACAGGGTAGCGGCGCGATCGGCACCGGCGGTGAACCCGTCTGCGACATGTCACCTCCGGGTGTCACACCGGTGTGACACCCCGACGGAGCGCGTCGTTGCGCGCATCACGCGCCATTCACGCCGCGGCGCTGCCACACCGTGGCGACGCGCGCGACCGCTTCGGTCTGTCGGGATGAATTACAAGCTATTGATTAAATTGATAAAAAATATCTGGCACGGCCCCTGCGTTGACTGCCATCGTCAAGCGGGCATGGGGTCACTGCGATGCGTCATCCAATCCACAGCGTCACCTTCGGATTCGCCGTCTGCCTGGCGCTGGCCGCGTTCGACGCGCACGCGGCCGGCGCGCGTACCGGGGTGCAGCCGCGCCATGGCGAGATGGTCCTGCTGCGCGACGTCGGTGCGCGTCATGCCGTGCGACCGGCCCCGCCGAGCATCGGCCTGATCGTCGACCCCACGCCGAATCGCCAGCTGATGCCGGCCCTGGCGAGTGCCGAGCTGAGCGACGCGGATTTTCTCGCACTCGACACCGGACCGCAGACGCAGACCGCGCCGGTGCAGGGCGGCCTCGCTGCCCCGATGGTGCGCACCCTGGCCGGCCCCACCCTTGGCGGTGCGGGTCGCGATGCAGTGGGCCAGACCGTCACCGGCGCGCTGGGCGGCGGCGCGAGTGGACCGCTCGGTGCGGTGGGCACGGCGACGCGCGGCATCGGAGGCCATGTCACCGGCGCGCTGTCGCAGCTGCCGTTCGGCCAGACCGCAGGCGGACGCGGGCCGTGAGCGTGCGGCTGCCCATGGCGCTGCTGTTCGCGCTGGCCGCCGCGCCGGTGGCCGCGGACGACTACGGCGCGATGCTCGGCTATCTCACCCAGTCCCGGGTGGATGGCAGCGCGTTCTCCGGCGCCAGCGGCGCGCTGGCACTCAACGTCGCCGCGGGCGACCTCAACCAGCAGAGCAACCTGCGTGCGATCGCGATCGCCACGCGCGCAATCGCCAGCACCGACGTGCGCCAGGCACGGCGCGGCGATCGGACGACCTCACCCGACGCCGCCTCGGCGGTGATCGCCGGTCGCGCGTTCTCCGGCGCATCGGGGCTGGCGGGCATCAATCAGGCCAGTGGCAGCGGCAACGCCGCGTTCAACGCGGTGGCGCTGGCACTGGCACAACAGGGCATACGCGAAACCGACGACGACCAGGCGTTGTCGGCGGCCTTCGCGTCGGCGGGGCAACAGCACGATTTCGAACGAGGGGGCGCGACAGCGGGACGTCGCGTGGCATCCGTCGACTCCACTGCGCTGCAGGGCTTCGAAGGTGTGTTGCAGCTCAACCAGGTTGCGGGCTCGGGAAACGACACCGGCAATGTCCTGTCGATGTCGATCCAGAGCGGCCCGTGACCCGGCACTTCAACGGAACTTCCACGTGAACCACGAGAGAGAGACCAACATGAAGACCATGAAATGGACCGTCCTGGCGCTGGCCGTCAGCGCCGCTGCCGCGGGTACCGCCCACGCGCAGGTCGTCGACTGGCAGGTCGTCGACTACGACATCACCGTCGACGACACCCGCAACTACGAAACCAACGTCACCAACACCTCGACCAATCTGGAGTTGAACGCCACCGCCGACCTCGCGCTCACCGCGACGGCCGACCTGTCGCTGCGCCAGAACCTCGACCAGAGCCTGGTGGAGAGCACCGAGCGCACCACCACCGAGACCATCGACCGCAGCCTCACCGAGACCCGGTCGAGCAGCGACAGCTTCGACCGCAGCGTCAGCGTCGATCAGAGCCTCGACGAGGCCCACCGCATCCGCACCAACCAGGTGTACGAGGTGATCGATCGCAGCGAGAACGTCAATTCCGACATCCGCCGCGAGCGCAACGAGCACGGCGTGTCGGTCAATCTCGAGAAGGACCTGTCGCTGAGCTCGGACATCGCCTTCAGCGGCGATCCCACGATCACCGGCGACATCGATCTCGACTCGGCCGCGATCGCGGTGATCGACAACCGCCAGTCGGTCAGCAACAACTTCGGCCTCAATGAAGTACTGGAGAACGACGCCAGCATCGCCGACGACGTGGCCTCGGAGGCCTCGGGCAACCTGCTGTTCAACGTCGCCGCCGGCGACAACAACGTGCAGGACAACGCCGCGGCGCTGTCGGCTGCCGACGCGGGCTTCGCGTTCGGACTCGCCGATGCCGAAGTGTTCGTCAACCAGGCCGGCAGCAACAACACCACGATCAACGAAGGCGTGACCAACACCGCGGGCGTCGGCGGCAACGCCTTCTCGTCGGCCAGCGGCAACATCGGCGTCAACGTCGCCTCGGGCAACAACAACGCGCAGAAGAACGCGATGGCCGCCTCGGTCGCCACGGCCGCGTACGCCCAGGCCAGCGTGAGCTCGAACCAGATGTCCTCGGGCAACGAGACCTCCAACGCCGGCAGCTACCAGCGCTTCACCGACACCGTCGACGTCTCGCTCAGCGGCACGATGAGCGGCGGCTCGATTGCCGTCGGCATGGGCGCCTACGAGGGCGAGAGCAGCGGCCGCACGACGAGCCGCGGCAACGCCTACCAGCAGTCGAACTTCTACGCCGACCTGTGGTCCGGCGCCGAGCATCCGGCGGGCAACTCCACCGGCCATGCCGACTTCGACAGCGAGAGCCAGGGCGCGGTGGCCAATCCCTACCGCCAGGGCGTGGGCGGACTGGCGTTCGACACCGATGCACGCGGTTCGTACGAGGGCACCGAATCGGGTGACCTGGCGTTCATCGAGATGGGCTACACGGAGCTGGAGGCCTCGCTCAGCGGCGAAGTGTCGACCACGCGCTGGGTGGCGGTCGCGGCGACCAATACCGCCGGCCTGTCGGGCAGCGCCTTCAGCAGCGCGTCGGGCAACATCGGCGTGAACGTGGCAGCGGGTACCGGCAACCTGCAGGCCAACAGCCTGTCGATGGCGGTGGCCCAGCCGGGTGCGGCAGCGCCCCCGGGTGGCGGCGAGTAATCGCCCACGAGGTGTGCGTCCGGCCTGCGTCCCGGGCCGGACTCTCCCGGAAGCCCCGCGCCACCTGCCCCGTGGCGCGGGGCCTCCTCCACTGCGAGGCCCCACGATGCTCCGTCTGATCGCCGCCGTCGCCACGGCCCTGCTGTTCCTGATGGTGGCCGCGCGGGCGCGCGGCGCCGACGTCCAGGTGCACGGCATCCTGCCCAACGGCATGGTGATGCCGGTACGGGTGGAGAGCATGCGCGAGGCGCGCTTCCGCAATATCGTGCGCCAGCACACCGACTACAGCTGCGGCGCGGCCTCACTGGCCACGATTCTCAAGTACGCCTACCGGCTAGACGTGGACGAGGCGACCGTCATCGAGGGCATGATGGGGCTGGCCGACGCCGAAGCCGTGCAGGCGCGCGGGTTTTCGCTGCTCGACATCAAGCGCTACGTCGAATCGCTGGGCATGCGCGGACGCGGCTACCGCATCGAGGAAGACCGGCTGCGCGCGCTGCGCGTGCCGGGCCTGGTGCTGATGGACGTGCGCGGCTTCCGCCATTTCGTCGTGCTCAAGCAGGTCGTCGGCGACCGCGTCGAGGTGGCCGACCCGATCCTGGGCAACCGCAGCGTGCCCATGGCCGAGTTTCTCGAGTCGTGGCCGTCGCGCGCCATTTTCATCGTCATTGCCAGTGATTTCGATCGCGACACCGTGCTGCTGCAGCCGGTGGCGCGCCCGAGCGCGAAAGCGCTGTTCGCCCGCCAGGGCCCGCTGACCGATGCCGAGCTGCTGGATTTCGGCTTCAGCCATGCGGATCTGTTCTGAACGAGACGTGCCATGACCACACACATCACATGCCGGCTGATCCTCGCCCTCGTGGCGGGTGCGATCGCCGCACCGGCGCTGGCCGGCCCCGGGACACCGCCGGCACGCGCCGGCCTGCAGGAACTGTCGGACAGCGACCTCGGCGCGATGCGCGGCCGCTACATCGTCGGCGACAACCGCGTCGCCTGGTTCGGCGTAACCATGGTGTCGGACTGGGCCACCGCGTCCGGCCAGCACCTGCAGGGCGCGATGACCCTGGGCTTCGACCTGCGCGGCGCGCGGCCGGCGGTCAGCTTCCAGCCCAGCGTGACCATCACCGCGGGCGAGATGCCGGCGGTGGCCGGCAGCGGACAGGTCGACGCGGCCGGGCTGGCCAACGTCGGCGGCCTGGTGCAGGCCGTGCAGGTCGCCGGCGACGGCAACACCGCGCGCAACGGCCTCAGCCTGCGCGTGCGTGACGGCGCGGTCGCACTGCCATCGACCCAGGGCGCCCTGTCGGCCGAGCATCAGGCCGGCGGCGCGCAGGCGCGCGCCAGCCTCGATGAGGCCGGTGCGCGGGTCCTGCTGCAGTTGGCCGGCCAGGGCGCGGTGAGCCAGTGGATCGATGCCCGCGCCATCGGCCAGAGCATCCAGCTCACCGGCGATGGCAGTCGGGTGGGCAATCAGATGCAGCTCGATCTGGTCCGACAGGCGGTACCGGCCAGCCAGGCCGTGCACCAGAACATCGTGCAGGCGATCGGCATGACCCGCGCCGGCGGCCTCTGACACCACACAACCAACACGCGTCGATGCGGGAGGGGGCAATCTTGAAATCGACACAGACACGCGCGCGAGGGCCGCTGGCCTTCGCGCTGGGTCTCGCGTTGCTGGCACCCGGCCTGGCCATGGCCCAGGACGCCGGCACGCTGACCGCCGAGGACCGGGCGCGGATGCAGCTGCTGCTGCAGGAGCTCTCGGCGCTGAAACAGAGCTACGCCCAGGAAGTGCGCCGCCTGCGCGAGCTGGACATGCAGATCCAGGCGCTGCAGGCCCGGGTGGGCGGCGTGGCGCCGGCGGGACTCGCCCAGGCGCCCGCGGTCTCGCCGAGCTCCCCCGCAGCGCCCACGCCGGCACCCGCGCCGGTCGCGGCGCCCGCACCGCCGCGCACCGAGGAGGGCTATGCCGGCACCGCCGAGGATGCGCAACGCGCGCAGGACGCCGAGTCGCGCAGCGTCGCCGACGTAAAACAGCAGAACACCGCGCTGTTCAACCGCCGGCTGACGCTCGAGAACGGCATCAGCTACAACCGCTACGACCGCAAGCAGGTCACGCTCAACGGCTTTCTCGCACTCGACGCGATCTTCCTCGGCAACATCGCGATCGAGAACGTCGAATCCGACACGCTCAACTACAACCTCGCCGCGCGCTGGGGCCTGAGCCCCCGGCTCAGCCTCAATCTCGACGTGCCCTACATCGCGCGCAAGACCGTCTACCAGAAGGGCGGCGCGGGTGGCGCGGCCGCCGCCATCGCGCAGGAGGAGACCGACGGCGCGGGGCTTGGCGACATCAGCGCCAGTGCGAACTGGAAGCTGTTCGGCGAGCGCGGTCCCTGGCCGGAAACCGTGCTCAACGTCGGCGTGACCGCACCCACCGGACGCGAGCCCTACGGCATTCCGTGGCGGGTGCTCGAACGCGACGAGGACGAGTTCATCCGCTTCGCCGTGCCCGAGGAGCAGCCCACCGGCAACGGCGTCTGGCAGGCGACGGTCGGCCTGTCGGCGGTAAAGACCACGGATCCGGCGATCCTGTTCGGCAACATCGGCTACGTGCGCTCGTTCGCGCGCGATTTCGATGATCTCGACAACAACCCGTTGACCGTCAATCCGGGGCGTGTGGCGCTGGGTGACGCGTTCTACTTCGGCGCCGGTGTGGCCTTCGCATTCAACGAGCGCACCAGCCTGAGCATCTCCTTCAGCGACCGGCTCAACGCGCGGGCGCGCACGCGCTACGAAGGCGGCGACTGGATCAAGCTGATCGGCAGCGATGCGAACGCCGCGACGCTGAGTCTGGGCGTGACCCACGCGATGACCCCGAGCGCGACCTTCGTCGGGGTCCTCGGCATCGGCCTGACACCGGATGCGCCGGACTTCAACCTCACGGTGAAGGTGCCCTACGCGCTGTAGGCCGGCGCCCGCGCGCGAACGGGCGCACGCCTGTTCGTGCCGGCCGCTGCCGTGTACCGCGTTCTCAGCGCAGCGTGTCCGGCGCGATGCCGTGCTTGCGGCACAGCCGGTAGACCGTCATGCGCGAGATCCGCAACCGCTGTGCGCAGGCGCTGACGTTGCCGCCTGTCGCATGCAGCGCCGCGAGCAGCGCATCGCGGTCGGTGCGGTCGCGGTGATCGTCCAGTGCGACCACGCGGGCGGTCGCGGCATCGAGCTGCAGGTCCCCGGGTTCGATCAGGGCGTGCTCGGCGACCACCGCCGCGCGGCGCACCCGGTTGAGCAGCTCGCGTACGTTGCCGGGCCAGGCGTGGGCGCGCAGGCACTGACGGGCCGCCGCACTGAAGCCACGTGCCTGCACCGGGTGGTGGCTGCGGAAGTCGTCGAGGAATTGCCGGGCCAGCAGGTCCACGTCGTCGCCGCGTTCGCGCAGCGGCGGCAGGCGCAGCCGCAGGACATCGAGCCGGTAGTAGAGATCCTCCCGGAACCGGCCCCGGGCGATCGCGGCGTCCAGGTCGACGTGGGTGGCGGCGAGTACACGCACATCCACCCGCACCGGACGGTGGCTGCCGACGCGTTCGAGCGTGCCTTCCTGGAGCACGCGCAGCAGGTTGGTCTGGGCCTCGAGTGGCAGATCGCCGATCTCGTCGAGGAACACCGTGCCGCCGTCGGCCGATTCGAACAGGCCCATCCGGCGCACCGTGGCCCCGGTGAACGCACCGCGCTCGTGACCGAACAGTTCCGACTGCACCAGCGTCGGGGCGATCGCGCCGCAGTTCACCGCGACGAAGGGACGCTCGCGCCGGCGCGACAGTTCGTGCAGGGCGTGGGCGGCGAGCTCCTTGCCGGTGCCGGACTCGCCGGTGATCAGCACCGGCAGGTCGACATCGGCGTAGCGGTGCAGCATCGCCCGTACCCCGAGCATCGCCGGACTGCGGCCGCCGATGCTGTCGATGTCGCGGCGCGGCCGGGCCACGAGGTCGCCCAGCGCGGAGCCCAGCGTATCGGGGTCGATCGGCGCGTGCAGCACGCGGCCACAGGTTGCGCGGATCCGCCCGTGTACGGCGTCGTCGTCAGCGTCGTCGCCGCCGTCCACCAGGGCGATCGACGGCAGATCGGCGTGCTCAAGCAGCAGCGCTTCCAGCGTCGCCAGGCGGGCCGCGTCGGCGCCGCGCAGGTCGGCGACGAGCACCACGACGTCGTCGCCGCGCATGCCCACCTGGCGGCGGGCGTCCCCGCCCGCGATGCGCAGGTGCCAGCCGCCCGCGGCGAGCAGCGCCTGCTCACGCGGTGTCGGCAGTCCGAACCAGATCGCGCAGCGCTGCGCGGTCGGTGCGTTCACCGTAGCCATGGCGCGCCTCCGTCCGGCGACGCCGACGGACCGGTCGCGACCGGCCGATCATGCAACGACATGCCCCTCTCCCTTGCCCCCGGGTGTCCTAGCGTTCCACGCGGAACGCCGGTCGAACCGGCCACGCCCCGCGTCGCACAGGCTGAGACCGCCGCGCGGCAGACTGGGCCGATGACCGCTGGCCGCATCCGTCCGCCCGTCGCCACCGCCCGCAAGGGCCGGGGCAGTGCCTCGTGGGTGGCCGGGCGTTACGAGACCCAGGTCGCCGTGCCCGAAGACGACGGCTGGGACGGGTTGCAGGCGCTGCAGGACGAGGCCTCCGCGCCCGGGACCGTGGTCACCGAGGAGCGGGCGCGCAGCATCGTCAGCCGTAACCGGTCGCCGGACATCAGCTTCTCGCAGTCGGTGAATCCCTACCGCGGCTGCGAGCACGGCTGCATCTACTGCTTCGCCCGCCCCTCGCACGCCTATCTCGACCTGTCGCCCGGGCTGGATTTCGAGACCCGACTGTTCGCCAAGACCAATGCCGCCGAGCGGCTGCGGGCCGAGTTCGCGCGGCCGTCATACGTCTGCTCGCCGATCGCGCTGGGCATCAATACCGACGGCTACCAGCCGATCGAGCGACGCTATGGCCTGACCCGTGCGTTGATCGAGGTCATGGCCGAAGCCCGGCATCCCTTCAGCATCGTCACCAAGAGCGCGAACGTGGTGCGTGACCTCGACCTGCTGGCGCCGATGGCGGCGGATGGCCTGGTGACCGTGCATTTTTCTGTGACCACGCTCGACCCCCGGCTTTCGGCGCGCATGGAGCCCCGTGCAGCCGCGCCGCATGCCCGGCTGCGGGCCATGCGCACGCTGGCCGGGGCCGGTGTGCCTGTCGGCGTGCTGGTGGCGCCAGTGGTGCCGGCGATCACCGACCACGAGCTCGAGGCGATCCTGCAGGCGGCGCGCGAGGCGGGCGCCGCGTCGGCGGGTTATGTCCTGCTGCGCCTGCCGCATGAGCTCAAGACGCTGTGGCGCGAATGGCTGGAGCTGCATTACCCCGAGCGCGCCGCACACGTGATGAGCCTGGTGCAGCAGCTGCACGGCGGTCGGGATTACGACAGCACCTTCGGGCGCCGCATGCGCGGCCAGGGGCCGTTCGCGGACCTGCTGCAGGCGCGCTTCGCCCGGGCCCATCGCGCGCACGGCTTCGGCCGGCTGCCACCGCTGCGCTGCGACCTGTTCACCGCGCCACGTGTCCCCTCGCCCCAGGGCGCGCTGTTCTAGGGAAGGTCTGGGTCACTGCCGTCATTCCCGCTCGGCCGCCGTGCGGCGGATGAAAGCCGCGGGAATGATGGCCAAGGGCGGAACCGTTCAGACCTTCCCTCGCGGTGCCTCGCGGCCCGGGGCCCGTTCACGCGGTCTCCACCTCGCGTCCACGTCGCGATTTCCTACACTGCGCGGTCACCCGCTCCGCGCCTGCCGATGTCCGATGTCGCCGTCCCGCGTCCGCCCGCCTCCGGGTCGTCCGCCTGTCTGCTCGATGCCATCCGCGTCCCGTCCGCCGTTCTGGCCGATGACGGGCACTGGCGACAGGTCAATCCGGCACTCGCCGCGCTGCTGGGCGCAACCGCGGCGGATCTGGCCGGCACGGCGGCGCATCGTCACGTCTGGCCGGAATTCGCGGACAGGATCGACGACGCGTTGCGGGACACCGACGCCGCGCTGGACGCTGCGTTGACCTGGACGGCCGCCGACGGTCATCCGCGCCACCTCCGGCTGACGCTGTCCGCGCTCGACGGCGGCGAGGCCCTGCTGCAGGTCGAGGACGTCACCGCGTTGAAGACGCTGGAGCTGATGCAGGAAACCCTCGCCTTCGGCATCTCCCACGAGTTGCGTGCGCCGGTGCGTGCGATCGAACAGTTCTCGCGCCGGCTCGCGGCGCAGGGCGAGACGGTCGAGCCCGCGGCTGCGCAGGACCATCTGCAACGCATCCGCGACGCCGCCGGCCATGCCGGTCGCCTGATCGACGGGTTGCTCGAAACGATGCGCGCCTCGCGGCCACCGCGGTCGCCGGGCCCGGTGGACATCAGCCTGCTCGGCGACTGGATCTGCGCCGAGTTGCAGGACGCCGAACCGGACCGCGCCGCCGACGTCCATATCGCACCCGACCTCTGGGCCTGGGGCGAAGAACACGCGCTCAAGCAGTTGCTGGGCAAGCTCATCGACAACGCCTGGCGGTTCTCCGCGCATCGCGAGCGCGTGCACATCGCGCTCGACGGCGAACGCCACGGCGACCGCGTGCACCTGCGCCTGCGCGACGCCGGGCGCGGTTTCGACATGCGCTATGCTGACCGACTGTTCGTGCCGTTCAGGCGCCTGCACGGGATCGACGACGGTGCCGGCCACGGCCTCGGCCTGGCGATCGCCCAGCGCATCGCGCACGCGCACGGCGGCCTGATCCGGGTGCAGTCCGAGCCCGATGTCGGCACCACTTTCACCATCGAACTGCCGGCGGTGCCGGACGAGGATGCATCTGGGCCATGAGCAACCACACGATCCTGCTGATCGAGGACAACCCCGACGACGCCGAGCTGACCCGGATCGCATTTGCGGAGGCCGGCATCGACAGCCAGCTGGTCGTGGTCGGTGACGGCGCCGAGGCGCTCGACTACCTCTTCGCCCGCGGCGCGCACGCCGGCCGCGACGCGGCCGATCTGCCGTCGATCGTGCTGCTCGACCTCAATCTTCCCAAGCTCGACGGCCGCGAGGTGCTGCAGGCCCTGCGCGCCAACCCGGCCACCCGCGGCCTGCCGGTCGTGGTGCTGACGACCAGCACCGAGCCCTTCGACGTCGAAGCCAGCTACGCGCTGGGCGTCAACAGCTACATCCGCAAGCCGGTGGACTTCGGCAAGTTCGTCGAGGTGGTGAAGCAGATCGGGTTGTACTGGCTGGTGTTGAACCATCCGCGGGGGTGATGGTGTTTGTCTGGCGCGGTGTGCGTCGGCCCGAACGTCGCCCTTGGGCTGCTTCTTCTGATCGGATCCGCGTGTTTCCGACGGAACATGCGATCAGCTAGGCCCTTCGAATCTGGGCAACGCTTCGAGGAGGAGCCCGCGCAACGCTCCGTTGCCGTTGCCGTTGCCGTTGCCGTTGCCGTTGCCGTTGCCGTTGCTGTTGGCTTTGGCCCTTGCTCTTCTGCTCTTGATGTTCGAGCCGTAAAGCGAGCCGAGCACCGGAGCCTGACGCGGCCGGAGAGGCGCCCATGTCTGAGCGAAGCGAGTTTGGGCTGCGTCACCGTAAAGGTGACAATGTGCCCTGCTGACCGAGAAGCGCAGGGGCCCGCCGCGGCTGTATCGCGGCGGATCGCGTCCGGCGAAGGTACTTTTTGGTTCCTTTTTGGTCCTTCAAAAATGGACTCGCACGCGCAGCGGGCGAAAGCTGTGCACTTGCTTCGTTTACTTGTTCCTGTGTGGCCAGACCTGACCGCGAAAAACAGAGCTTCCGCGCTGTTCGCGCGGCTTACTTTTGTCTTGTCAAAAGTAAGCACGACAGCGCGAAGCGCTGGCGAACGGCGAAGCCGGCCCGAAGGGCGAGCGCCGGAGACGCGAGTCAAACCGCCATCGCCGGGCGCGAGCCGACGCGGCTGCGCCGCGCCGGTCCCCTCCGCTCCTCGCCTGACGCGGCACATTGGGACCTTTACGGTTCCGCAGCCCAAACTCGCTTCGCTCAGACATGGGCGCCTCTCCGGCCGCGTCAGGCTCCGGTGCTCGGCTCGCTTTACGGCTCGAACGTCAACAGCTGAACGCCAAAGCCAAAGCCAAAGCCACAGCCACAGCTGAGGAATGTCTGGGCAATTCCGCTCTTGACCGTCATTCCCGCGAAAGCGGGAATCCAGCGTCTTTGGTGTTCAGAGGCTTGAAGTCACTGGATCCCCGCATTCTCGAGGATGACGGCAGCTATTCAGACCTTCCTCAATCGGTCCCGACCTGGGCGTGCGATCCCACGCAGCGCGACGACGAGACGCTCGGCGCGGAGACATGCGAGCGCACGTCAAATGCCGATGCCGGCCCTGGTCGCCTGCGGCGCGACCATCACCCCCCGTACAACGTCTCCGCCCGCTGGAACAGGATCCAGCTCGTCGCGATGAACTTGTCGCCGTTCTGCGGTTTGTTGCCGCGATGCGTATGCGTGAATGCCGTCGGCGCGATCAGCAGGTCGCCGGTGCGCGGCGCGATCTTGCGTTGCTGGAACAGGAATTCGGTTTCACCGGCGTCGAAGCCGTCGTTGAGGTAGATCGTCCACAGCAGATGGCGATGCAGGGTTTCGGCGCTGCCGTCGCGCGGAAACAGCTCGCAGTGCCAGTACGGATACCCGCCCTCGCCGGCCGCGTACCACTGCAGGTTGATCGCGCCGGGGCGCAGGCAGGTCTGCAGCAGGCTGCCGAGATGGGCATCGTCCATGCCGGCGAAATCCTCGGCGACCAGGCGGCGCAGCTGGCCGTCGGCGCCGGGCTGCTGCAGCATCAGCGGTGCGATCAGCACCTGCGGGTATTTGCGCAGGTAGGCCATCAGGCCGCCGTAGACCGCGACGTTGAGCTGCTGCACCACGTCGGCCCAGTCGGCGCGGTCGTTGATCGACAGGTCGCGGCTGCGCTTGAGTTCGGGGTAGACGCCGCCGCCGACCTGGCCCGGCTGCAGGTCCCGGCTTCCGCGCAGGCGCGCGACGATCGCCGCGCAGGCCTCGGGCGACAGCGCGCCCGGCGTGACCTCGATGAAGTCGGCGGCGCTCATGCGGCCGCGCCGTCGTGCTCCAGGTGGTAACGCGTCGCCGCCTCCACCTCCTCCTTCGAGCCGAGGAATACCGGCACGCGCTGGTGCAGCGAGGTCGGCTGCAGGTCGAGGATGCGCTCGCGCCCGTTGGTCGCCGCGCCCCCGGCCTGTTCGACCAGCATCGCCATCGGATTGGCCTCGTACATCAGCCGCAGCTTGCCGGGCTTGGCGGCGTCCTTCGCATCCCAGGGATAGATGAAGATGCCGCCGCGGGTGAGGATGCGATGCACGTCGCCCACCATGGCCGCCACCCAGCGCATGTTGAAATCCTTGCCGCGCGGGCCGTCCTTGCCGGCCAGCAGATCGGCCACATAGGCCTGCATCGGCGGCTCCCAGTGGCGCTGGTTGGACATGTTGACCGCGAACTCGCGGGTCGCCTGCGGAATCTTCAGATCCGCTTTCGTCAGCACGAACGAGCCCTGCTCGCGGTCCAGCGTGAATGCATGCGTGCCGTGGCCGATGGTCAGCACCAGCATCGTGCTCGGCCCGTAGAGGCAGTAGCCGGCCGCCACCTGGGTGTGACCGGGCTGCAGGAAATCGGCATCGCCGGCCGCGGTGACGCCGTCGGGACAGCGCAGGACCGAGAAGATCGTGCCCACGCTGGCGTTGATGTCGATGTTCGAGCTGCCGTCGAGCGGATCGAACACCAGCAGGTAATTGCCGCGTGGGAAGCCGTCGGGAATCGGTTGCGAATGCTCCATCTCTTCCGACGCGCACGCCGCGAGATGGCCGCCCCAGGCGTTGGCCTCGAGCAGGATGTCGTTGCTGATGACGTCGAGCTTCTTCTGCGCCTCGCCCTGCACGTTGATGCTGTCGCCCTGGCCGGCCTCGCCGAGCACGCCGCCCAGCGCGCCCTTGCCCACCGCAACCGAGATCCGCTTGCAGGCGCGCGCGACCACTTCCAGCAGCAACTGCAGGTCGGGCGTGAGCTGGCCCTGGCGCTGGGCTTCGATCAGGTGACGGGTGAGGGAAATGCTGGCCATGGCGACATCCGGAGCGGCGGGAGCCGCCATTGTCGCCGCATCGCGCCGGCGGTGTCCGCAGCCCAGGTTGTATTCTGGGCGGGTGTCGCCCGCCGCTGCGGCTGCGCGATTCGCCCCCTTCCGTCGTACAGGTCGCTTCCGTGTCCACATTCTTCGCAGACGTCGAACTCGTCCCCGGTGATCCCATCCTCGGCCTGAGCGAGGCCTACAACGCCGATCCGCGCGCCACCAAGGTCAATCTGGGCGTGGGCATCTACTACGACGAGACCGGTCGCATTCCGGTGCTGGATGCGGTGCGCGAGGTCGAGCAGCGCCTGGCCGCCGAGGCCAAGCCGCGCGGCTATCTGCCGATCGACGGCATGCCCGACTACACGAAGACCACGCGCGAACTGCTGTTCGGTGCGGACTCGCCGCTGTTGGCCCAAGGCCGCGTGGCCACCACCCAGACCATCGGCGGCAGCGGCGCGCTGCGTACCGGCGCCGATCTGCTCCGCCAGGTGCTGCCGCACGCGACCATCGCGATCAGCAACCCGAGCTGGGAGAACCACCGCGCGGTCTTCGGCGCGGTCGGTTTCGACGTCGTCGACTACACCTATTTCGATGCGACCACACACGGTGTGGATTTCGCCGGCATGCTCGCCGACCTGCGCCGGCTGAAGGCCGGCACCGTGGTGCTGCTGCACGCGTGCTGCCACAACCCCACCGGCGCGGATCTCACCGAGGCCCAGTGGCGCGAGGTCATCGGCGTGCTGGCGGAGCGGTCGCTGTTCCCGTTCATCGACATGGCCTACCAGGGCTTCGACCGCGGCATCGATGCCGATGCGGCGGCGGTGCGCCTGCTGGCGGAATCGGACATCGCCGAGTTCGTGGTCGCCAGCTCGTATTCCAAATCCTTTTCGCTCTACGGCGAGCGCGTCGGTGCCCTGACCGTGGTCTCGGCGACCGCCGAGGCCAGCCGCGCGGTGCAGTCGCAGATCAAGCGCATCGTGCGCGCCAACTATTCCAGCCCGTCCACGCATGGCGCGGCACTTGTGGCCGGTGTGCTCGGCAGCGCCGAACTGCGCGCGCGCTGGGAGGCCGAACTGGGCCAGATGCGCGAACGCATCCACGCCCTGCGTGCCGGCCTGGTCGAAAAGCTCGCCGCCAATGGCGCGCCGGAGTTCGCCTTCATCAGCGAGCAGGCCGGCATGTTCTCGTACTCGGGCCTGAGCCGCGCCCAGGTGGATCGCCTGCGTGACGAGTTCGGTATCTATGCCGTCGGGACGGGCCGCATCTGCGTGGCCGCGCTGAGCCTGAAGAACCTGGACTACGTCGCCGAGGCCGTCGCGACGGTCAGCCGCGGCTGATCGTGTGCGCCGTCGCCCCGCGCGCGGGGCGGCGGCCGTCACCGATCACGCGCGTGTCCGCGCCCGGTCTGCGCCCGTACGCGTCAGCCGCCGCGTGTGCGTGCACGCCGGAACGCCTGCAGCTCGCGCACCAGCAACGCGAGCAGGACGCCCGGCGCGACGAACTGCAGCGCAATCTGCACGCCACGCCGCACGGTGAGGCGGATCGCCTCGCGCACCTCGTCGCGTGCCATCCACGGGTCGACGTCGCGCCAGCCGATCCACACGCACAGCACCAGGGCGACGCACAGCGCGAGGACGCGCCAGCCGTGTGCACGGTCCGACGGGTTCATGCCGCGGCCTGGGCGAAATGCCCGTGGAAGCCCAGCGGAAACGCGTACGGCAGCCACGCGGTCGCGAGCGGGCCGTCCTCGACATGCTGCGCGTCCAGCACCGCGATGCCACTGCGGTCGCGGGCGGGGTCGAGCAGGGTGCCGACCAGCCAGCCGTCGTCGGGCCGTGTGCTGCCCGGACGCGGCACGAAGACGTGCTCCTCGGCCATGATGTCGCGCCCGTAGCGGTGCACGGCCCGGGTGTCCCCGGCCGCGTCGATCATCTGCACCGCGTTGAAGTACGGCGCGCTGGCCTCGCCGACGGTCGTGGGCATGTACAGGCGCGCGCCGTGATCGCCGGCCGTGCGGGCATCGAAGAGCGGAAACTCCATGCCCGGCACGCCGAGCATGTGCCACCGCGCGCGGCCTGCGCGCAGGTCCAGCCGCAGTTCGGCCAGCTGCGCCGGCGAGGCGGCGCCGGCATGGCCGAACATCGCGGCGCGATGCGGCGAGCGCGCATGTTCCACGTCGTCGTGGTGCGCGGCCCGCACGATCAGTTCGCTGCCGCGTTCGAAGGCATCGCCGAAGTGATAGATCGCCGCGAAGTCGACCTCGAACCGGCGCATCACCCGCTCGGGCGCGGTCTTGTCGATCACCAGCGCCGTGCACGGGCGCTGCGGGGCGAACGCCATGCTCTCGAAGAACGAGCCACCGGCCGTGCGGTCGAACGGCGTCAGCAGGAACACCAGATACCGGTCGGTCTGCGCGAAGGCATGCAGATAGCCGGGTGCATCGAGGGTGTGCACATGCGCGTCGATCAGGCGCGCATCCGCGCCGATGTGCCACAGCAGCAACCCGCCGCCGCCCACCAGCGACAGCGCACCGAAGTTCCACCAGCTGCCGTCGCGGTCGCGCAGCGGGTGCGCCGAGAACGGCAGCGCCTGGAGATCGCGCCGCCACGTCGTCGGCCCCACCGTGGCCAGTTCGTCGGGATCGAGTTCGAAGGCCGAGCCGCCTTCGTACAGCGCGAACAGGCGCCCCCCGATCGTCACCACCGAGGTGTTGGCGGTATTGGCGTCGTCGTTGTTGCGGATGGCCACCGGCTCGGCGATCGTGGTGCCGGCGGCCGGCGTGTTGAAGCGGCCGGCGCGCTGCTCGCGCTGGAACTTGGGCGTCTGCACCATGCGCCCGCGATGGGTGACCGCGCCGTTGCCGAACTGCCACCCGTGGACCATGCCGTCACCGTCGAACCAGTGTTCGTAGCGGACGCCGTCGCGCTCGAACCAGGCCGGGCCGTTGCGGTACAGCGTGCCGGCGAAGTCGGCCGGCAGCCGCCCCTCGAGCTGCACCGTGGTCGGGCCAAAGGCCTCGGCGGCGACCTGGCGCCAGCCCGCGAGATAAGGCCGCTCGCGCAGGCCGGCGGCGAACTCGGCCGGGTCTCCGGCCAGGGCGTCGCCGCCGCGCAGCAGCGCGGGGCCCAGCGCGGCGACCGTGGCGCCGGAGAGCAGCGTGCGAAGGAAGCGGCGACGGTCCATGGCGGGCTCTTGGAGCGAAGGCGGTCAGCGGATCGCGATGTCGAGCGCCAGCGCGTCGACGCCGACGTCGAATGCGGCTTCATCGAAGGTCGGCTTGCGCATGACCCGCGGGTTGTTGCTGAAGCCGTAGCCCTCGACCGGCATGCCGATCACGTTCGTGTCCAGCGTGCCGTTGCCGTTCTCGTCGTGGATCACCATCAGCGCATAGCGGCCACTGGGGACGTCGGCGAAGCGGACGCGGGTGACCTCACCGCTCGGGGGCTGCAGACGCGCGGCGATCGGCGCGGCCTGGCCGGCATAGCCGGCAGCATCCACCAGGGCCACCCGGAACTGCCCGGCCTGGCTGCGCGCGTCGCGGATGGCGACGTCCAGATCGGCGGCCTGCACCGGCGCGGCGAGGGCGGCGGCCGCCAGCAGGGCGAACGGTGCAGCGAAGGAAGCGGGGGTGTGGCGCATGGCGGTGTCCTCGTTGGGTGTGGCTGCAGTCTCCGTGCGGCACCGCCCGTCGCCAGCTGCCGGTGGTCATCGATCCGCAGTGCCGGAAGTCACCTTCTTCGCCCCGGCCATTGCTGGGCATCGGCGTGGCAGGCAGCATGCGCCGATGAACCGTCGGCGCCTGCTCAACCCGCTCAATTTCGCCGCGTTGCTGACGATCGGCGCGATCGCGCCGTCGATGCGCTTCTACGAGGGCGAGCACCGTGTCCTGGCGTGGTCCCTGCTGGCCGCGTTCCTGCTCGGCTTCCTGTCGCTGTCGGTCTGGCCACCACGGTGGCGCCGGATCGAGGACGGGGTGATCGCACTGCTGGCGGTGATCGCCCTGGTGCTGATCGGCCTCGGCCCGCGTGCGGGTGGGATGCATGTGCTGCTGGTGATCTGGGCAGCGGTCGCGTTCGCCGACTGGCCGACGCGACGGGCCGTCGTTGCCGTCGTCGCGGTCGACATCGTGTACTACCTGCTGCTGCGCCACGGGGATTTCCGCGCGCCGCTGCAGGTCGTGCTGAGCTTCGCGGGCTTCCAGGCCTTCGCCGCGCTGTGCATGCATTACGCGCGCAGCGCCGAGCGCGCGCGCGACCAGCTGATGCGGGTCAACGCCGATCTCCTGGCCACGCGCGTGCTGCTGGCCGACAGTGCCCGCGGCGCCGAACGCCTGCGGGTGGCGCGCGAGTTGCACGATGTCGCCGGCCACAAGCTCACCGCGATGCGCCTCAACCTGCGCGCGCTGGCCGAGGAGCCGGCCGTCGCCGGGTATCCGCAGATCCGCATGGCCGAACAGCTCTCGGGCGAACTGCTCGGCGACATCCGCAACGTGGTGCAGGCGCTGCGCGACGGCGGGGGACTCGACCTCGCGACCGCCCTGCGTGCACTCGCCTCGCCCATGCCGCGTCCGCGTCTGCAGCTCGACATCGCCGACGACGTGCGCGTGGCCGATCCGGCGGTCGCCGAAGCTGTGCTGCGACTGGTCCAGGAAGCGCTGACCAACGCGGCCCGGCATGCCGACGCGGACACGCTCGACGTCGCCTTGCGTCGCGATGGTGACCTGCTGCGCGTGGCCATCGAAGACGACGGCCAGGCGTCCGCCGACTGGCACGAAGGCAATGGCATCGCCGGCATGCGCGAGCGTCTCGCCGCGCTGCACGGCCGCGTGCGCCTGCAGCGCAACGCGCGCGGCGCCATGCGCATCGACGCGGAACTGCCGGCATGAGTGCAACGCCCGTCCGCATCGCACTGGCCGACGACCAGGCGCTGGTGCGCGCCGGACTGCGCGCGCTGCTCGAGCGCCACGGCATCGAGATCGTGTTCGAGGTCGATTCCGGGACCGCGCTGCTGGCGCAGCTGCAGACCCGGCCGGTCGACGTGGTGCTCAGCGACATCCGCATGCCGGGCATGGACGGCATCGAGGCACTGGCCGCGCTGCGCGCGCGCGGCGATGCGACACCGGTGCTGCTGCTCACGACCTTCGACGACAGCGATCTTCTGCTGCGCGCGACCGACGCCGGCGCACAGGGTTTCCTGCTCAAGGACGCCGCGCCCGAGGATCTGCGTGACGCGATCGCCCGCGTCGCCGCCGGCGACACGCTGCTGCAGCCGGTCAGCACCGAACCGGTGCGTGCGCGCTACCGCTTCCACGACGACCAGGCGCCGCGCGAGACCTTCAGCGAACGCGAGGTCGCGATCCTGCGCCTGCTGGCCGGTGGTTACTCGAACAAGGAGATCGCGCGCAGCCTGTTCCTGGCCGAGGGCACGGTGAAGAACTACGTGTCCGCGATTCTCGAGAAGCTCGGTACCCGCGACCGCACGCGCGCGGTGCTGAGGGCGATCACGCTGCAGGTGATCTGAGGGCGAGAGGCATCGTCATTCCCGCAACGGCGTGAACCCGGCGTCGCGCCGTTGCGTTCCCGAAAGCCGCTGGATTCCCGGCTTCGCGGGAATGACGGACCCGGGAGCTCCGCACGTCTGCCGCCCCGGCTGCGACACTCCGTCCCGGGCCGTTCACGCCTGCGTTTGCGACAATACGCAGCGCGCTGCGCCGCATCGCGCCCCCGTTTCGTCCCCGGAGATGTCATGTCGAACCGCGCCTGGCGCGGCGCGCTCGCGCTGCTGCTGTTGTTCCCCGCCACCGGCGCACTCGCGCGCACCTGCCCGCTGACCGTCGACAGCGACGACTCGATGCGCTTCGCCCAGACCGAGCTGCGCGTGGCCGCCGACTGCACCCAGGTGCGGCTGACGCTGCGCCACACCGGCCGCGTGCCGGCGACGGCGATGGGCCACAACTGGGTGCTCACCCGCACCGCCGACTACCGCTCCGTCGCGATCGCCGGCGCGCGTACGCGCCTGGCCGAGAGCTACGTGCCCAAGGACGATGCGCGCGTCATCGCCCATACCAAGGTGATCGGCGGCGGCGAGTCGACCACGATCACCTTTCCGGTGCGCGGCCTGCAGCGCGGCGGCGATTACACCTACTTCTGCTCGTTTCCGGGCCACTGGAACGTGATGCGCGGCAAGCTGGTGATCGAATGAGCGGCGTCGCTTCCCGCGCCGTGCTGGCGATGGCCATCGCGGCCGCCTGCGCGCCGGCGTGGGCGCAAGCGGTCGCGGACGACGCGGACCGCGCGACGGCGGCGCGGACACTCGAACGCGTGCGCGTCGATGCCACGCGCCTGCGCGGCGTCAGCGATTTCGATACGCCGGCCTCGGTCGATGCGATCCGTCTCGACGACGCGGACAGCAACCGCGCCGGCACCGTCGCCTCCGAACCGCTGTCGGGCGTGCCCGGGCTGCTCGCGCGTGATCGCCAGAACCATGCTCAGGACACCCAGCTGTCGATCCGCGGCTTCGGCGCGCGTTCCACGTTCGGCGTGCGCGGCGTGCGTCTGTTCGCCGACGGCATTCCGGCCTCGATGCCCGACGGCCAGGGCCAGCTGTCGCATTTCAGCCTTGTCGGCGGCGACCGCATCGAGATCATGCGTGGCCCGTTCTCGGCGCTGTACGGCAATTCCTCCGGCGGCGTGGTGCAGATCTGGAGCGCCGACGGCGCGCCGGGCGACGACTGGCGCTTCAAGGCCAGCGAGGGCCGCGACAGCACCACCAGCCTGTCGACGCAGCTGCGCGGCGGCACCCAGGCGGCCGGTTACAACCTGGCGCTGTCGCGGTTCGACACTGACGGCTGGCGCGACCACAGCGCCGCGCGTCGCGATTCGGCGAACGCGAAGCTGCGCTTCGACTTCGGCGATCGTCGCCGGCTCGATCTGGTCGCCAACCATGTCGACATCGACGCGCAGGATCCGCTGGGCCTCACCGCCGACCAGGTGCGCGAGAACCCGCGCCAGGTCGCCGCGGTCGCGCGACAGTTCGATACGCGCAAGACCGTGCGCCAGACCCAGGCCGGCGCGATCTACGAACACGGCATCGGCGCGGCACACACGCTGCGCGCGATGGCCTACGGCGGCGAACGCGCGGTCGTGCAATTCCTGCCTATCCCGGCCGCGGCGCAGGCCAATCCGCTGAACTCCGGCGGCGTGATCGATCTCGGCAACCGTTACGGCGGGCTGGACCTGCGCTGGAGCTGGGAAGGCACGCTGGCCGGGCGGCCGCTCGAAGCGACCGTCGGCGCGAATGCCGACCGCCAGCGCCAGGCGCGACAGGGCTTCGAGAATTTCGTCGGCGACACGCTCGGCGTGCGCGGCCGGCGGCGCCGCGACGAGCGCAATACGGTCGAGAACCTCGACCAGTTCGCACAGCTGTACTGGACCTTCGCGCCGCGCTGGTCGCTGCTGGCCGGCGTGCGCCACAGCGAAGTGGAGTTCGTCTCGCGCGATGCGTTCATCACCGCGACCAATCCCGACGACAGCGGCCGCATCGCCTTCCGCCAGACCTCGCCGGTCGCCGGCGTCACGTTCGCGCCGCGCGAGGATCTGCGCGTCTATGCCTCGGCCGGACGCGGCTTCGAGACGCCGACCTTCAACGAACTCGGCTACCGCGCCGACGGCGGCGCCGGGCTCGCCTTCGATCTCGCGCCGGCAGTCAGTGACAACCTCGAACTCGGCGCCAAGTGGCAGGCGCGTTCGGGCACCACGCTCAACGCCGCGCTGTTCCGCGCCGACACCGACGACGAACTCGCGGTCGCGCGCAACGTCGGCGGCCGCAGCAGCTTCCAGAACATCGGCCGCGCGCGGCGCCAGGGTGCGGAGCTGTCACTGCGTCAGCCGCTGGGCGAATCCTTCGATCTCAGCGTGGCGGCGACCTGGCTCGATGCGACGTTCCGCGATGACTACCGGGTGTGCACCGGCGCCGGCTGCACGGTGCCGGCCACGCCGGTCGCCGCCGGTGCACGCATTCCCGGCGTGCCGGCGCGTCAGCTGTTCGCACGGCTCGACTGGAACGGCGGGCCGTGGAGTGCGGCGATCGAAGGCGTCGGGGTGGGTGACGTCGTCGTCGACGATCTCGCGACCGCGCGCGCGGCGGGCTATGCGCTGCTGCACCTCGAAGGCGCACGCCGCTGGCGCTTCGACGCCGGCGAACTGCGCACCTTCGTGCGCGTGGACAACGTGCTCGATCAGGCCTACATCGGCTCGGTGATCGTCAACGAAGGCAACGGCCGGTTCTTCGAGCCGGGTCCGGGGCGCGGCGTACTGGTGGGCGCGCAGTGGACGTGGAACCGGTGAAAACGAACGATTGGAACATCACGCCGTCGCTGCACGTGAGCGCGAACCCCGCCATCCCCGCGGACGCGTGAGTTGTTGGTCGACAGCCGAGCGGCGGGTCATCCATGGACGTTGATCCGGAACGACGTCCATCGATTCCCGCCTGCGCGGGAATGACGGCCGGATTGGCCGCCTGATCGAGCTTGAAAGCGCAGCGGGCGTACACGTGATCCCGAATCCCGAATCACCAATCCCCGCTCTCAGACATCCCCACCCGCCGTCCAGCCCTCGCCCGTGCCGCGATGGAACACGCGATCCTCCTCGCGCACCGTCCCGGCACCCACCGTGTCCTGGCTCGCCAGGCGCGCATAGATCGGGGTGAAGTCCGGCCGGGTCGCGTCCATCAGCTGCTCGAAGCTGTCGATGACGAAGTAGGTCTTCTGGTAGGTGTCGATGCGGTAGCGCGTGCGCATGATGCGCTCCAGATCGAAGCCGATGCGGTTGGGCGCGTCGGACTCCAGCGAGTAGATCGACTCGCCCTTCGACGAGACGATGCCGGCGCCGAAGATGCGCAGCCCGTCCGCCTGCTGGATCAGGCCGAACTCGACCGTGTACCAGTACAGGCGCGTGAGGTTCTGCAGTGCGTCCGGGCCGATGCCGTGCGCCTTCACCCCGCCCTTGCCGTAGGCCTCCATGTAATCGGCGAACACCGGGTTCATCAGCAGCGGCACGTGGCCGAAGAGATCGTGGAAGAGGTCCGGTTCCTCGATGTAGTCGATCTGGTCCGGGCGACGGATCCACCAGGTCACCGGGAAGCGGCGGTTGGCGAGATGGTCGAAGAAGTCGAGTTCGGGCAGCAGACCTTCGACGCCCATCAGCGTCCAGCCGGTCGCGGCCTCGAGCACCTGGTTGAGTTCGGAGAACTTCGGAATCGCGTCGGGCGTCATGCCCATCGCGTCCTGCGCCTGCAGGAATTCGTCGCAGGCGCGGCCGACCAGCAGCTCGCGCTGCCGCGCATAGAGCGTGGCCCAGGTCGCATGGTCGTCGGCGCTGTAGGTGTCCCACGGCTGCTCGACGATGCCGGTGGCGTAGACCGGCACCCGACCCTTGTCGGTCTGCAGGTTCTCGACGCGGCGCGGGGTGTTCGACGGCTGGGCGGACATGGCGACTCCGTGGGCGTGACGTGTCCACCGACGATACCGCCGATAGGCTGCAACAGGCTTGCGTTGTTGCTTGGAATGCCCGGTCTGACGCAATAATCCGGCGTGATCCACCAATTCAGGACAAGCTTCATGACCTCTGCCGCACTCGACCGCATCGATCTGCTTCTGCTGGCCGAATTGCAGCGCAACGGTCGGCTGACCAATGCCGACCTCGCGGAGCGCGTCCATCTTTCGCCTTCGGCCTGCCTGCGCCGCGTGCAGCGGCTGGAACTCGACGGCGTGATCGCCGGCTACCGGGCCGACGTCAGCGCCGAGCGTCTGGGACTGGGCCTGCAGGCGTTCGTGCGCGTGCAGCTCAAGCACCACGACAGCGCCGCCGTCGCGGGCTTCGCGGAGCTGGTCAACGGCTGGGACGAGGTCATCGCCTGCCACGCCTTGACCGGCGACATGGACTATCTGTTGCAGATCGCCGTGCGTGATCTCGAACATTTCTCCGGTTTCCTGCTCGACCGGCTGCTCAACCAGCCTGCGGTCGACGACGTGAATTCGAGTTTCGTGCTGCGCACCGTCAAGGCCTGGCGCGGGCTGCCCCTGCCGAACTGATACGCACCTTGATGGTGCGCACGTCTAAGAATGAACCTTTATGGTGCGGTAAATGGGTCGACACGCATTCAGTATCGGCCCAAGTCATTGATTGGTAACGTTCGGGCGGTTGGCATGCTCGTTGCGTAATCACCATCACATTCAACCCAAGGTGATGGTTACCCGATGTCCACCGACAACCTCGACAAGCTGATCAAGGACCACAAGATCGAGTTCATCGATCTGCGTTTCACCGACATGCGCGGCGTGCAGCATCACGTCACGTTCCCGCAGTCGATCGTCGAGCCGGGCCTGTTCGAGGACGGCAAGATGTTCGACGGCTCGTCGATCAGCGGCTGGAAGGGCATCCACAACTCCGACATGGTGTTGTTGCCCGACGCGTCCACGGCGTTCGTCGATCCCTTCACCGCCGATCCGACGCTGGTGATCACCTGCGACATCCTCGATCCGACCACGATGCAGTCCTACGAGCGCGATCCGCGCGGCATCGCCAAGAAGGCCGAGGCGTTCCTGAAGTCCAGCGGCATCGCCGACCAGGCCTTCTTCGGCCCCGAGCCCGAGTTCTTCATTTTCGACTCGGTGCGCTACGGCAACGAGATGGGCCACACCTTCTTCCACATCGACTCGGAAGAGGCGCACTGGAACTCGGCCAAGGAATACGAAGGCGGCAACAGCGGCTACCGTCCCGGCATCAAGGGCGGTTATTTCCCGGTCGCGCCGCTCGATTCGCTGCACGACATCCGCGCCGAGATGTGCAAGACACTGGCCCAGGTCGGCATCGAGGTCGAGGTGCACCACCACGAAGTCGCGAACGCCGGCCAGTGCGAGATCGGCACGCGCTTCAACTCGCTGGTCGCCAAGTCCGACGAACTGCAGACGCTGAAGTACATCGTCAAGAACGTGGCCTTCCGCAACGGCAAGACCGCGACCTTCATGCCCAAGCCGATCGTCGGTGACAACGGCAGCGGCATGCACGTGCACCAGTCGCTGGCCAAGGGCGGCACCAACCTGTTCACCGGTGACGGCTACGGCGGCCTGTCGCAGACGGCGCTGTGGTACATCGGCGGCGTGTTCAAGCACGCGCGTGCGATCAACGCGTTCTCCAACGCCTCGACCAATTCCTACAAGCGTCTGGTCCCGGGCTTCGAAGCGCCGGTGATGCTGGCCTACTCGGCGTCCAACCGCTCGGCCTCGTGCCGCATCCCGTACGTCGCCAACCCGAAGGCGCGCCGCATCGAGATGCGCTTCCCCGATCCGATGCAGTCCGGCTATCTGACCTTCGCTGCGCTGATGATGGCGGGTCTGGACGGCATCAAGAACCAGATCGATCCGGGCGGCCCGAGCGACAAGGACCTCTACGACCTGCCGCCGGAGGAAGAGAAGAACTTCCCGACCGTGTGCCACTCGCTCGACCAGGCACTCGACGCGCTCGACAAGGACCGCGAGTTCCTCAAGGCCGGCGGCGTGTTCACCGACGACTTCATCGATGCGTACATCGCGCTGAAGATGAAGGAAGTCACCGCGTTCCGCGGCGCGACGCACCCGCTCGAATACCAGATGTACTACGCGATCTGATGGGCATCGCGACCACCATCGCAGTGGCGTCAGCGGGCCGGCTGTCCGGCCCGTCGCAGCGCGACGGGCGTTCGCCGGTCACGCGCGGCAGTGCCGCGCAGGCCTGCCCGGCTCACCCGCTCGGATACCAGATGGTCTACGCGTTCTGATCGATCGACGGCACCGGTCGCCCCGGTGCCGTCACCGTGTCATCGCCACGGCGACGCTTCCCTCCCCCACGGTCGGTTGCGTCGCCGGCGGCACCCGCAAGCAGCATCGTGTGCACGGATGCCGCGGCCGCAGGCACCACAGAGTGCCGGTCGCACGACGGTCAGGGGGACCGTCCGGCGCGGAGCGCCATGTCGTACGCAATGACCGGGGAGGGCTTTCCTTTCATACGAGGAGCCTGTCATGTCGTCACGTCTCACCGTTGCATCCGGCGTGCTCACGCTCGGCCTGCTCGCCGCCTCCGCGGCGCACGCCGAGGTGTCCGGCACGCTCACATTGACCAGCGATTACCTGTTTCGCGGCATCACCCAGACCGACGAGAAGCCGGCCCTGCAGGGCGGCCTCGAGTGGGCGCACGACAGCGGCGTTTACGCCGGCGCCTGGGGCAGCAGCATCAGCTGGCTGTCGGATTCCGATCCCGACATTTCCAGCCAGGTCGAACTCGACGCCTATCTCGGCATCCGCGGCGACTTCGGCGACAGCGGTGTCGGCTGGGACGTCGGCGCCGTGCACTACTGGTATCCGGGCAGCTATCCGGCCGGCTTCAACAAGGCCGACACCACCGAGCTCTACGCCGGCCTGAGCTGGAGTGTCCTCGGCGCGAAGTACTCCTACGCGGTCACCGATCTGTTCGGCATCCCCGACTCCGACGGCAGCAGCAATCTCGACGTCACCGTCGGCTGGGAGTTCGTGCCCGGCTGGAGCTTCAACGGGGCCGTGGGCAAGCAGTGGGTGGCCGGCACCGCCGGTACCGCGACCTACGCGTTCTGGTCGGCCGGGGTGAGCAAGGCGTTCGACAACGGCTTCGATCTCGCCCTCGCCTGGAACGACAACGATCTGATCGGGCCCGACGAGACCATCACCTTCGCGGTCACCAAGTCGTTCTGACGGCGTGATCCACCACAGGAGACCTGCATGAAACTGATCATCGCGATCATCCGGCCGTTCAAGCTCGACGAGGTGCGCGAAGCGCTCGGCGCGGCCGGCGTGTCCGGACTGACCGTTACCGAAGTCAAGGGCTTCGGTCGCCAGAAAGGCCACACCGAGCTGTATCGCGGCGCGGAATACGTCGTCGATTTCCTGCCCAAGATCAAGATCGAGTGCGCGGTCGGCGACGACACGTTCGAAGCCGCGCTCGATGCGATCACCCGCGCGGCGGGCACCGGCAAGGTCGGCGACGGCAAGGTCTTCGTCGTCGCGCTGGAGCAGGTCCTGCGTATCCGCACCGGCGAAATCGGCGCCGACGCGCTCTAACCCCACGGAGATTCCCATGATCACGAACACGACCCGCGGGTGGGTGACCCGGATGCAGGCGGTGTGCCTGTCGCTGCTGTGTGCCTTCGCCCTGCTCGGCCTCGGCGGCCATGCGCTGGCGCAGGATCCGCCCACCGCGACACCGACCGTGCCCGTGGCCGCGACCGGCGACGCACTCGTCGAGGCCGAGGTGGCGACCGAGGCAGCCGCGTTCGACAGCGGCAACGTCGCGTGGATGCTGACGTCCACCTTGCTGGTGCTGCTGATGGTGGTGCCGGGCCTGGCGCTGTTCTACGGCGGCATGGTGCGCGCCAAGAACGTGCTGTCGGTGCTGATGCAAGTGCTGGTGGTGTATTCGATGGTGATCGTGCTGTGGGTGGCCTACGGCTACAGCGCGGCCTTCACCGAAGGCAACGCGTTCTTCGGCTCGTTCACCGAAAAGGCCTTCCTGCGCGGCATCACCGCCGACACCGATGCCGACGGTCTGCCGGAATTCCTGTTCGTGATCTTCCAGGCCACGTTCGCCGGCATCACCACCGCGCTGATCGTCGGCTCGTTCGCCGAGCGCATCAAGTTCTCGGCCGTGCTGCTGTTCTCGCTGCTGTGGATGACCCTCGCCTACCTGCCGATGGTGCACATGGTCTGGAGCGGCGACGGCGGCTTCCTCGCGCATCGCGGCGTGATCGATTTCGCCGGCGGCACGGTGGTGCACATCAACGCCGGTGTCGCCGGTCTGGTGGGCGCGTACTTCATCGGCAAGCGGCTCGGCTACGGACGCGAGGCGATCAAGCCGCACAGCGTGCCCTTCACCTTCGTCGGTGCCTCGCTGCTGTGGGTGGGCTGGTTCGGCTTCAACGCCGGCTCGGCGCTTGCCGCCGACGCCAGTGCGTCGCTGGCGATGATCAACACCATGGTGGCCACCGCGGCCGGCGTGCTGGCCTGGAGCATCGTCGAAGCGTTCACCAAGGGGCATCCCTCGGCGCTGGGCGCGGCGTCGGGCGCCATCGCCGGCCTGGTCGGCATCACCCCGGCAGCCGGCACGGTGGGCCCGATGGGCGCGCTGGCGATCGGCCTGGTGGCCGGCGCGTTGTGCGTCTGGGGCGTCACCGGGCTCAAGCGCCTGCTGCGCGCCGACGACAGCCTGGATGTGTTCGGTGTGCACGGCATCGGCGGCATCGTGGGTGCGCTGCTGACCGGCGTCTTCAGCGCGCAGTCGCTCGGCGGTACCGAAGCCGATCTCGCGATCGGCGCCCAGGTCTGGGTGCAGCTGATCAGCGTAGTGTTCACCATCGTCTGGTGCGCCGTGGTCACCGCGGTGGTGATGCTGATCGTCAAGGCCGTCACCGGCCTGCGCGTGAGCGAGGACGAAGAGCGCGACGGCCTCGACATCGCCTCGCACGGCGAGTCGGCGTACGAGAAATGAGGGCCTGAGGCAGGCACTGCGCGGGCGGCGGCACGTCTTCGCCGCCCGCCTACGGTGGGCAGATTTCCAATGACTTGCGCTGGCGTCGCGGCCCGTGTGCAATCGCGCGATGTTTCGACCCCTCTTACCGATACTCGCGGCCCTGCTGCTGTCCGCTTGCGCCCATCACCAGGCGCCGCGGAATCCGCTGGCCACGTGGGTGCCGTCGCCGAACCACGACGCGCGTCGCCCGGTGCTGGTGGTGCTGCACTACACCGAGCAGGACTCGGTGCAGCGCAGCCTCGACACGCTGCGCACCGCCAACAGTGGCGGCCGTGTCAGCGCGCACTACCTCATCGGCCAGGACGGCACGCGCTATCAGCTGGTGTCCGACCACGACCGCGCCTGGCATGCCGGTGCCGGCAGCTGGGGTGCGATCTCGGATGTCAACTCGGCGTCGATCGGGATCGAACTCGACAACGACGGACGCGTACCGTTCCCGGAGCCGCTGATCGGAAGCCTGCTGGTCCTGCTGGAGGATCTGAAGACACGCTGGCGGATACCGGCCGCGAACTTCATCGGCCATGCCGACATGGCGCCCGGCCGGAAGATCGATCCCGGCGTGCACTTTCCCTGGCGTCGACTCGCCGAGCACGGCTACGGCCTCTGGCCGCAGGACGGCACGCCGCCCGCGCCGGCCGGGTTTGATGCGATGCAGGCGCTGCGTGCGATCGGGTATCCGGTCGACAACATGGCCGCGACCACGCGTGCGTTCCGCATGCGCTTCCGCGGCGCTGTCGATGGCGGACTCGACGACGAGGACCGGCGCATCCTCCACGCGCTGCAGCAGGGCTGGACGATCGCGCCGCGCGCGCCGGTGCCCACCCGATGATCGCGATGGACCAGGCGCGCGCGCTGTTCTTCGAAGGCCTGGCGCATCACGAACGGCACCGCTTCGCCGCAGCGGAAGCCCGCTATCGCGAGGCGCTGGCGCTGACGCCGGACCGCGTGTCGGTGCTGGTCAATCTCAGCGCGGTGCTCATCGCGCAATCGAAGTTCGACGAGGCGGCGGCGCTGTGCAGGCGGGTGCTGGTGATCGAGCCGGACAATACGGACTGCCGCGCGCATCTCGACGCCTGCCGGCACGCGGGCGGCACCACACGGCAGCGCTGGCTGCAGCTCGAGCAGGCCGTGGTCGCGCACCCGGACGACGCCGGCGCACACGACCGGCTGGGCAATGCGTGGCTCGACAACGACGAGCCGCGGCGTGCGCTCGACTGCTTCGAGACGGCGCTGCGTCTGGCACCAGGCGACATTTCGGCGAGCATCCACCGTGCCCAGGCCTTGCGGGCACTGGGGCGTCCCGATGACGCGCTGCGCGCCTACCTCGACTGTCTGGCGGGCAGCCCGGGTTCGCTGCTCGTCGCCCAGGCGGCGCTCATCTTGCTCGTGGAGCATGGGCACACGATGGCCTGTGCGTTGCACGATCCGCGGGTCGTCCGCCTCCTCATCGAAGGGCTCGGCACGCCGCTGTTGCCGCCGCAATCGCTCGCCCCGTTGGCGATGGCGAAGGTGGCGCTGGACCTGCCGCGCGCCGATGCGCCTGCGGCCGCGCTCGAGGTGCTGGCGGACATGCCGCTGCTGATGCGCGTGCTGGTGCATGCGCGGATCACCGCGCCGGCGCTCGAACGCCTGCTCACCGACACCCGGCGCCGGCTGCTGGCGCAGCTGACGGCGGTCGACAGCGTCGCGGCGCTGGAACCGGTCGTGCGCCTCGCGGTCGCGATCGCCACGCAGTGCTGGCGCAACGCGTACTGCTGGGCACAGACCGAGGCGGAGACGGCGCAGGTCCACGCCCTGGCCGCCCGGCTCCAGGACGGGCATGAATCACCGTTCGAGGTGCTTGCGTTCGCGATGTACGCGCCGGTCGACAGCGTCCTTTCCGACGATGCCGGGCTGCGCAGTTCGGCGTGGCCCGACGCCATCACCCGGCTGGTGACGCAACAGCTCGCGCTGCGCCAGCAGGCGCGGGCGGCATCGGCCGAGGTGCCGTCGCTCACGGGCGGCGAGCACACCGCGTCCGGCACGGCGTCGGACGACGAGGACAGCGAGCCGCTGCCGCGCTGGACGGCCGTGCCGGCGCAGTCCGCCCGTATCCCGCTGCCGCACTTCGCGCGTCAGGTCATCGCCGGCGCACCGGTGATCGAGCTCGCGTCGGCGCCGGGCGGCATCCGCGCGCTGCACGCCGCGTGCGGCACCGGCGAGCACGCGATCGAGATGGCGCTGCGCATCGACGGCCTGCATCTGCTCGCCGTCGACACGAGTCGGGCCTGCCTGGGCTACGCGATGACACTGGCCCGGCGTCACGCCGCGGCCGGCATCGCGTTCGCGCAGGCCGGTCCCGCCCAGTTGCACGCGTCGGGGCGGCGTTTCGATTTCATCGACGCCTCGCGCGCGTTCCTCCAGCAGCAGGGAACATCCGACGCAGCCATCGCGGCGCTGGTGGCCTGCCTGGCGCCGCGTGGTCTGCTGCGGCTCGCATTCGACACCCGGCGCGGCCGTCGCGGCATCCAGCCGTGCCGCGACTGGGTCCGGACCCTCGGCGCGACGCCAATACCGGATGGAATCCGCGCGCTGCGCGAGGCCGTTCTCGCGCTGCCGGATGACGATCCGCGACGCGAGCCCGTGCGCTTCGACGCGTTCTACGCCACCAGCGAATGCCGTGATCTTCTGTTGCCCGCCGCGGAGGCCACACCCTGGGACCCGATTGAGATCCCTGCGTTGCTCGCGCGTCACGGCGTGCGACCACTCGGCCTCGAGGTGCCGCAGACGGTGCAGCAGGCCTTCACCCGCAGGATGCCGGGGGCGCGCCTCGACGATTTCGCCGCATGGGACCGTTTCGAAGACGCGCACCCGCGTACGTTCGAGCGGACGCTCATCGCTTGGGCGCAGATGCCCGGCTGACCGGCGCCGAGCCGGCATGCGACGACCGCCTGTGGTGATGCGCAGGCGCGCCCGATCGCCGGTCAGGGGCCCCGCAACGTGAACTGGCGGGCCTCGCCCGCTTCGGCATGCGGCGCGATCCATACGTCGAACAGCCCCGCCTCGGCGGCGAACTCACCGCTGCGCGTGGTGAAGGCCAGCTGGTCGCGGCGCAGTTCGAAGCGCACCGTCGTCGACTCGCCCGGCGCCAGGGCGACCTTGCGGAACGCCTTGAGCTCGCGCATCGGGCGCACGCGGCTGGCGACGCGGTCGTGGATGTAGAGCTGCACGACTTCCTCGCCGAAGCGCGAGCCGTCGTTGCGCAGCGTCGCGCTGACGGTCAGGGTGCCGTTCCAGTCCAGCGTATCGGCCGACAGCTCGACGTCGCCGTAGACGAAATGCGTGTACGACAGCCCGTGACCGAAGGGATACAGCGGGCTGTGCGGCATCTCGCGCCAGCGGCTTTTGAACTCCGACATCGTCGGCAGCTCGGGCCGTCCGGTGCGCTGGCGGTTGTAGTACAGCGGCTGCTGGCCGGAATCCCGGGGAAAACTCACCGGCAGCCGCGCCGACGGGTTGTAGTGGCCGAACAGCACGTCGGCGATCGCCGGGCCGGTGGCCGTGCCCAGGAACCACGTCGCGAGAATCGCCCGCGCATCACGCACTGCGCCGTGCAGCGCGAGTGCGCGGCCATGGCGCAACAGCACGACGACCGGCGTGCCGGTCGCGGCGACGGCCTCGGCCAGTGCCTGCTGCGCCGGTGGAATCACGATCTGCGTGCGCGACTGGGCCTCGCCACTGAAACCCTGCGGCTCGCCGATCGCGAGCAGCACGACGTCCGCATTGCGTGCGGCCTCGACGGCGGCCTCGAGACCGCCCTCGATCGCCTCTTCCATGCCGCTGCCGTCGACGACGACCAGCGCATCGCCATCCTCGAGCGCGGCGCGCAGACCGTCCTCGAGGTTGACGTGCAGGCGCTTGTCGCCGAACAGCGTCCAGCAGCCTTCGATGTTGTCGCGGTCGCGCGCGTACGGCCCGATCAGCGCGATGGCCTGGCCGGATGTCTTCAGCGGCAGCAGATCATCTTCGTTCTTCAGCAGCACGATCGAACGCCGCGCGGCATCGCGCGCGAGTTCGCCGTGCAGCGCCTCGGGATCCAGCGCGGCTTCGATCTCGGGATCGAGCGAGCGGTAGGGATTGTCGAACAGGCCGATCGCCTGCTTGACCGCGAACACGCGGCGCACGCCCTGGTCGATGACCTCCATCGGCACTTCTCCGCTGGCGACGAGATCGGGCAGGTGCGCGGCGTACAGGCCGCTCTGCATGCTCATGTCGACGCCGGCGGTGAACGCGAGTTTCGTCGCCTCGCGCTCGTCGCCGGCGAAGCCGTGCGCGACCAGCTCGAAGTCGGCGGTGTAGTCGGAGACGACGAAGCCGCCGAAGCCCCATTCGCCGCGCAGCAGGTCGGTCAGCAGGCCATCGTGCGCGGACGCCGGCACGCCGTTGATGTCGTTGAACGCGCTCATCACCGTCAGCGCGCCGGCATCGAGCGCGGCCTTGAACGGCGGCAGGTGCACGTCGCGCAGCGTGCCCTCGGAGATCTCGACGCTGGCGTAGTCGAGCCCGCCCATGACCGCGCCGTAGCCGACGAAGTGCTTCGGCGTGGCCAGCAGCGAATCGGCTGCGGTCAGGTCACGGCCCTGGAAACCCCGCACGCGCGCGGCCGCGAACGCATTGCCGAGTACCACGTCCTCGCCGGCCGCTTCGGCCACGCGGCCCCAGCGCTGGTCGCGGGCGATGTCCAGCGTCGGCGCGAAGGTCCAGTGCAGGCCGCAGGCGGTCGCCTCGATCGCCGCGGCGCGTGCGGTGCGCTCGGCCAGGTCCGGCTCGAAGCTCGCGGCCTCGCCCAGCGGGATCGGGAACACCGTGCGCATGCCGTGGATCACGTCGGCGCCCATCAACAGGGGGATGCCGAGCCGGCTCTCTTCCACCGCGATGCGCTGCGCCTCGCGGCCCTGCGCCGCGCCGACGCCGTTGAACACCGCGCCGACCTGGCCGGCGCGGATCCGCTCGCGCAGCTCGCCGGCGTTCAACTCGTTCATCTCGGGATTCACGTCCGCCGCGAACGGACGCAGCATGTCGGCGAAAATGCCGAGCTGGCCGATCTTCTCCTCGAGCGTCATCTGCGCGAGCAGCGCTTCGAGGTCATCGTCAAGGCGCATCAACGCTCCGGTGTAACCGATTACAGCCGGTGATTATAGGGGGCATGGGCGTGCCCCGGGCTAGGGCCATCCCGGATGGACAGTCTGCTGTCCGCTGCTGGCGGGTACACGGCGGCGCGGGTACCGCGCGCCGCGTCCGCAGCGCGGCGGCCGAGTGGCGATCAATCGCGACGCGGGCGGGCAGGCACGAACGGCGACACCGGATCGCTGGCGGGAAAGGTCTCCTCCAGCGCTTCGTCCTGGACGGCCTCCTCGTGCTGCTCGCGACGGCCGCGGTGGTCACGGGCATCGTCATCGGCGGCCGGAGGCGTCCGCGGCGGCAGGGTGTCGGGCTCGGGGGGCGTGATGTCGTGATCGGCAGGCATGGCGTCAGGCGGCGTGGTTGTGGCGGCAGCGTCCGCCACCCGTGCGGGTGCAGGCGTGAACGTCGGGCGGCGCAGGCGTTTGACACGGGAACGACGTGCGCGGTGCAAGCCTGCGGACCCGGTCGGCGCCCGGCCACCCGCGGCATGCCCCGCCGGATCGCGCCGCACAACGGAGGTCTTCATGGCTCGTCCCATCTGGTCCGGTTCGCTGTCCTTCGGTCTGCTCAATATTCCGGTCTCGTTGATGTCCGGCGAGCGGCGCACCGACATCAGCTTCCGCATGCTCGATTCGCGCGACAAGAAGCCGATCCGCTTCGAACGCGTCAACGCCGACACCGGCGAGGAAGTGCCGTGGAAGGACATCGTCAAGGCATTCGAATACGACAAGGGCAGCTACGTCGTCATCGAAAAGGAGGACATCGCCTCGGCCGCACCCGAATCCCACGAGTCGGTGGACGTGGAGGCATTCATCGATGCAGGCAGCATCGGTACGCGGTTCTACGAGAAGCCCTACATCCTGGTGCCGGGCAAGAAAGCCGAGAAAGGCTATGTGCTGCTGCGCGAAACGCTGAAGAAGACCGGCAAGATCGGCATCGCGCGCGTCGTCATCCGCACCCGCGAGTATCTGTGCGCGGTGATGCCCGAAGACGATGCGCTGGTGCTGATGCTGCTGCGCTATCCGCAGGAGCTGGTCGACCCCGCCGACTACGCGCTGCCCACCGGCGCCGCATCGAGCTACCGCATCGCCGACAAGGAATTCGAGATGGCGACCCAGCTGATCGACTCGATGTCGGCCGAGTGGACGCCCGACGCCTACCACGACGAGTTCCGCGAACGTCTGTCGGAGATCATCAAGACCCGCATCAAGGCCAAGGGTGCCACGGCGAAAGTGCCCGACGCGCCCGCGCATCGCGAGGACGCCGCCACCAACGTCGTCGACTTCGTCGCGCTGCTGCAGAAGAGCCTCAAGGACAACACCCGTACACCGGCCGCCACCCAGTCGCCGGCCAAGAAGGCCGCGCGCAAGACGACGAAGAAGGCCGCCAAGAAACCCGCGAAGAAAACCACGAAGAAAGCCGCGACGAAAAAAGCGGCCAAGAAGACGACCAGGACGAGCGCCAGGCCACTGCGCAAGGCGTCGTGACCGATGTCGCTTACCGAGTACCGTCGCAAGCGGAAGTTCGACGCCACCCGCGAGCCGGAGCCCGGCAAGCCCGCGCCGCGCGGGCGCCGCGCGATCTTCGTCGTGCAGCTGCACCACGCCAGTCGGCGCCACTACGATTTCCGCCTGCAGATCGGTGATGCGCTCAAGAGCTGGGCGGTGCCGAAGGGGCCGAGTTACGACCCGGATGTGAAACGCATGGCGGTCGAGGTCGAGGACCATCCGCTCGACTACGCCGGGTTCGAGGGCGACATTCCGAAAGGCCAGTACGGCGGCGGCCACGTCGCGCAGTTCGATACCGGCGTCTGGGCCGCGGACGGGGATGCCGAAGCCGGCCTCGCCAAGGGCCATCTGCGGTTCGAACTCTTCGGCCGCAAGCTCAAGGGGCGCTGGCATCTGGTGCGCTCCGGCAAGCCGGCCAAGCAGCCGCAGTGGCTGCTGTTCAAGGACCGCGACGACTACGCCGGCACGCTGGAAGCCGATGACCTGCTCGCCGACGTGGCCGCGCCCCCGGCCGAAGACGCGAAGCGCGCCGGCACCGGCAAGGCGCGCAAGCGCAAGAAGACCGCAGTCGACGTGCCGACCCGGCGCGCACACGACTGGGCCGCCGAAGCGCGCACGCTGCCCGGTGCGAAGCGCGGACCGGCGCCGACCGGCGCGTTCGAGCCGCAGCTCGCGAAGCTCGGCGACGCCGCGCCACACGGCGACACCTGGCTGCACGAACTCAAGTGGGACGGGTACCGGCTGCTGGCGACGGTCGCGCGGGGCCAGGTCCAGCTGTGGTCGCGCAATGCACTGGAATGGACCGGCAAGGTGCCCGAGATCACCGAGGCGGTGGCGCGCCTCGGTCTGAAATCGGCCGCGCTCGACGGCGAACTGATCGCCGGCCGCGGCAGCCGCGAGGATTTCAATCTTCTGCAGGGCACATTGTCAGGCGAGCGCCAGGGCGCGCTGGCGCTGGTGCTGTTCGATCTGCTGCACGTGGACGGCGTCGACATCAGCGCGGCCCCGCTGCTCGCGCGCAAGGCCCTGTTGCAGCGCATCCTCGGCGACGCCCCCCCGGCGCACCTGGCCTTCAGCACGCACATCGAGGGCCATGCCGAGGCCGCGATCGAACTGGCGGCGGATTCGGGCTTCGAAGGCATCATTTCCAAGCGCGCCGACCGCGGCTACCGGCCCGGGCGCGGCGATGACTGGCGCAAGACCAAGGAACTGGCCAGCGACGAGTACGCGGTCGTCGGCTACACGCCGCCCAAGGGCAGCCGCAGCGGCTTCGGCGCTCTGCTGCTCGCCCGGCCCGACGCCGAACACGGCTGGCGCTATGCAGGCCGCGTGGGCTCGGGCTTCAGCGATGCGCTGCTCGACGAGCTGACCCCCCGCATCGGCCGCGCAGGCCGCAGCGAGCCCACCGTGTACGTACCGCCGAACGACACCGACCTGCGCGCGGCGAAATGGTTCGCGCCACGTTTCGTCGTCGAGGTGTTCTCGCGCGGGACCGGCGGCCACGGCCTGCTGCGCCAGCCCTCGCTCAAGGCGATGCGGCCCGACAAGGCGGTGGACGATCTGCACGACGGCGATCGCGACGGAGACGACGGCATGGCCAAGCGAAGCGGACCCGCGCAGAACGCAGCGACGCGAACCAAGAAAGCCGCGAAACGGGCGACGAAGACCCGGTTGAAGGTCGCTGCACACGCGCCGACTAAGACGCGTACGAAGCGCGATGCAGACGACGAACGCGCGCCGCCCACCTTGTCGAGCCCCGACAAGGTGCTGTTTCCCGGCGACACGCTGACCAAGCGCGACGTGGCCGACTACTATGCCGCCGCGATGCCGTGGCTGCTGCCCGAGATCGCGGGGCGTCCGCTGTCGGTGATCCGCTGCCCGGGCGGTATCGACGGGCCCTGTTTCTTCCAGAAGCACCACACCGCCGGCATGTCGCTGGTCGGGACGGTGCGTCTGAAGGACGAGTCGGGCGCCAGCGACTATCTGGTCGCCAACGATGCGGCGGCGGTCATGGAGCTGGTGCAGTTCAATGCACTGGAGTTCCATCCCTGGGGCGCGCATGCCGAAGCGCCGGAGACCGCGGACCGGATCGTCTTCGACCTCGATCCGGGCGAGGGCGTGCCGTGGCCGGAGGTGGTCGCGGCGGCGCGTCAGGTGCGCGCACTGCTGAAGCAGGTCGGTCTCGAATCGTTTGTGCGCACGACCGGCGGCAAGGGCCTGCACGTCGTGGTGCCTTTGAATCCCGGCACTGCCTGGGACGTGGTCAAGCCGTTCGCGCATGCCTTCGCACAGGGCATGACGGACCTTGATCCGCTGACGTACGTGGCCACCGCGACCAAGAAATTCCGCAAGCAGAAGATCTTCGTCGATTACCTGCGCAACGGGCGCGGTGCGACGGCGGTCGCCTCGTTCTCGTTGCGCGCACGCGCCGGTGCACCGGTGTCGATGCCGCTGCGCTGGGAGGACCTGGGCAAGCTCGACTCCGGCGCCGCCTGGACGCTGCGCAATGCACCGGCACGGCTCAAGCGTCTCAAGGCGCATCCGTGGGGTGATTACACGCGTTTGCGGCAATCGCTCGAGGACATCATCGAGTAGGCGATTGCATGCACGATGCGGCACCTGATCGTGCCCGCTACACTGCCGCATTCGTCGAACCGTTGTTCTGCCCATGCATGGATTGCCCGGCGCGTCACTCATCCATCCCCGTGTGCTGGAATCGGCCGACCGCCTCGGCGCCGAGTTCACCGCCGCCGAACCGTTCCCGCACCTGGTCATCGACGACTTCCTCGCCCCCGGCGTGGCCGAGCGCCTGCTCGCGGAGTTTCCGGGCTTCGAGCAGGGCAACTTCGTCGGCGACGATGGTCAGCCCGGGGGCAAATCCACGTCCGACAAGGTGCGGCAGCTGGGGCCGGCCTACCGCGCGCTCGATGACGCGATCCGGGGTCCGGCGTTCCTGCAGGCCCTGTCGCGGCTGACCGGCATCGACGGATTGATCTACGACCCCTGGTACCTCGGCGGCGGCACGCACGAGAACCGCAACGGGATGAGTCTGGATCCGCATGTGGATTTCAATTTCCATCCGAGCGAACGCTGGCACCGCCGGTTGAATCTCATCGTGTATCTCAACCCGGTGTGGGAGGCGGCGTGGGGCGGCTGTTTCGAGCTGTTCCGTGACCCGCACGCCACGCCGCGGCCCGATGTCAGCATCGTGCCGGTGTTCAACCGCTGCGCGCTGTTCGAAACATCGGAGCGTTCCTGGCACGGCTTCGACCAGATCCGGCTGCCGCCGGAACAGGCGGGCCTGAGCCGGCGTTCGATCGCGCTGTACTTCTATACGAAGACGCGGCCGGCCGAGGAGATCGCCGAGCGGCACACCACGTACTACGTCAACCGCCAGTTGCCGGAGCGCCTGCGCGAAGGCCACGTGCTCGATGCGGACGATGTGGCCGAACTGCAGGCACTCGTCACCCAGCGCGATGCGCACATCCGCATGCTGTATGCCGAGAACACCGCGCTGCGCAAGGCGCAGGATGGCGGGATCGGCGGACACCTCCTGTACCTCGCCAAGCGCGCCTACGTGCGGTTCCGGCGTTAGGGAAGGTCCAATAACTGCCGTCATCCCCGCGGCTCTCGACAGCCGCGGGAATGACGGGCAAGGGCGGAATTGCTCAGACCGTCCTTGGACGTCACGCACCGGGTGCGGGTACCGAAGTACACGGATCGGCGCCGTCGCCTGTCGCCCGTCGCCTGCCTCCCCGAAGGACCCGCGTTGCACTACATTGGTGCAATGACGACGGCTGTACCGACCTCGGCGTTCGACGCGCTCAGCACGCCCCTGGCCTGGACCGGCGCCGACGGCCGCATCCGCGATTGCAATCTGGCGTTCGCGCGCTGGCTCGGCGTGGGCCGGCGCCGGCTCATCGACCAGCCGCTGGCGGCGCTCGAGGCCGAGGGCGAACTGCTGCGCGAGGCGCTGCGTCAGGGCGGTGATCCCAGTGACGGTCCGCTGCGCGTGCGTCGCCTCGCGCTGGCCTATCTCGGTGGCGAGCCGCGGTTCGCCGATGCCTGGCTGTCGCGCGAAGCCGATGGCGGCGTGCTGCTCGAGGCGCACCCGGTCGACGAGTTCCCCGGCGCCGATCCGACCCTCGCGATGCCGCTGGCGCTGTCCGCGGCGTTGCGCGGGCTGGCCCACGAGTTGCGCAATCCGCTGGCCGGACTGAAGGGCGCGGCCCAGTTGCTGGCGCGTCGGGTCGGCGACGGCGAGCCGCGCGAGCTGGTCGGGCTGGTCGAGGCCGAGGTCGCGCGGTTGTCGGGTCTGGTCGATCAACTGCTGTCGCCGACCGCGCCGCAGCCGCACCGGCCGTTGAACATCCACGGCGTGCTGGAGCAGGTGCTGCGCCTGGCCGAAGCCGATGCCGGCTGGGCGGTGCGCATGGTCCGCGACTACGACCCCAGCCTGCCCGAACTCGACGGCGACGCCGATCGCCTCACCCAGACCATCTGGAATCTGGTGCGCAATGCGATCCAGGCCGGCGCCGCCAACGTCACCCTGCGCACGCGCGCGGCGATCGGCGTGCGCATCGGCGATGCCGTGCACGCGATGGCGCTGCGGCTCGAGGTCGTCGACGACGGCCGCGGCGTGCCCGAGGACATGGTCGAACAGATCTTCCTGCCGCTGGTCTCGGGCCGCGCCGACGGCAGCGGCCTCGGTCTCGCGCTCGCCCAGCAGGTGGCGCGCGAGCATCGCGGCGCGCTGGTCTATCGCTCGCGACCGGGCCACACGGTGTTCACCCTGCAACTGCCTTTCCCCGCGGACGACGTGCCGCCCGTCACCGGTGCCGAGGAGTCCGTTCCGTCATGACCGCGTCCCCGTCGCGCATCTGGGTCGTCGACGACGATCGTTCGGTCCGTTTCGTGCTCGCTACGGCGCTCAGCGAGGCCGGCTACGACGTCGCCAGTTTCGACGGCGCGGCCGCGGTGCACGATGCACTGGCCGCGCGCCGCGCCCCCGACCTGCTGTTCACCGACGTGCGCATGCCCGGCGACAGCGGCCTGCAGCTGCTGGATGCGCTCAAGCGCGACCACCCGCAGCTGCCCGTGGTCGTGATGTCGGCCTACACCGACGTCGCCAGCACCGCCGGCGCGTTCCGCGGCGGCGCCCACGAGTTCCTGTCGAAGCCTTTCGATCTCGACGAGGCCGTGGCGCTGGCCGAACGCGTGCTCGGCGATCGCGACAGCGATGCGGGGGGCGAGGTCGTGCCTGCACCCGAAGCCACCACGGATGCCCTGGTGGGCGATACGCCGGTGATGCGCGATCTGTTCCGTGCGATCGGCCGTCTGGCCCAGGCGCCGGTGTCGGTGCTGGTGACCGGCGAGACCGGCACCGGCAAGGAGCTGGTGGCCCGCGCGCTGCACCGCGAATCGCCGCGGGCCGCGCGGCCGTTCGTCGCACTCAACACCGCGGCGATTCCGGCCGAACTGCTGGAGAGCGAGCTGTTCGGCCACGAAGCCGGCGCCTTCACCGGAGCCGCCAGGCGCCACGTCGGCCGCTTCGAGCAGGCCCACGGCGGCACGCTGTTCCTCGACGAGATCGGCGACATGCCGGCCTCGCTGCAGACCCGGCTGCTGCGCGTGCTGGCCGAGGACGAATTCTTCCGCGTCGGCGGCCGCGAGCTGATCCGGGTCGACGTGCGCGTCATCGCCGCCACCCACCAGGATCTCGAAACCCGTGTCGCCGAGGGGCGGTTCCGTGCCGATCTGCTGCACCGGCTCGACGTGGTGCGGTTGCGGCTGCCGCCGCTGCGCGACCGGCGCGACGACGTGCCGCGGCTCGCCGAGCGCTTCCTGCAGGCGGCGGCCCTCCGCCTCGACGCGCCACCCAAGCGCCTCGGCCGCGCCGCGGTGCAGCGGCTGCTGGAACACGACTGGCCCGGCAACGTCCGCGAACTGCAGAACCTGTGCTGGCGGTTGGCGGCGCTCGCGCCCGCGGACCGCATCTCGGCTCAGGATCTCGACGGCCTGCTCCCGCGCCGCGTCGCCGCGGCGCGCCCCGTGCGAGATGCCGAGGACTGGGAACCCGCGCTGCGCGCCTGGGCCGATGCCCGGCTGCGCGACGGCGAGACCGACCTGCATGCGCAGGCGCGCGAGCGCCTGGATCGCGCGCTGCTGGAAACCGCGCTGCGCCACACCGGTGGACGCCGCGCCGAGGCCGCCACCCGGCTCGGCGTGGGCCGCAATACGTTGACGCGCAAACTCGGCGCACGCGGCCGTCGTGGCTGAGCGGTCTTCATCCCCGGCTGAGGTGCGGGTCGCTAAGGTGCCGCGCATGTCCGCGTTCCGGTTTCGTCACATCTGTCTGACCTTCGGCCTCGTCGCGCTCGCGGGATGCGCCAGCGCGCCGCGCCCCGCGCCTGCACCGCCGACCCAGGACACCGCGCCGCTGCCGCTGGCCACGAGTGGCAGCGCACGCAGCGCGGTCGCGAACCTCGCTTCGGCCTCCGGCACCCTGGTCAGTGGCCGCCTGGTGCTCCAGGCCGACACCGGCGGCGTCCGCGTGCGGGGTGAGGTGGGCGGTCTGGTCCGCAACGGCACGCACAACCTGCGCCTGCACGCGCGTGGCGACTGCAGCGCGGTCGACGCCACGAGCGCGGGCGGCGAGTTCGATCCGCTGCGTGGTGTCCTCGTACGCGAACCCGATTCGGGCGAACGCGGCCGCATCGTGGCCGATGCGCGTGGCGTCGCGACCGTCGATCTCATGTTGCCCGGCGCCGTGCTCGGCGGCGGCGCCGGCAACGACGTCGCCGGCCGTGCTCTGCTGGTGCTGGGCGCGACGCCCGGTGCGATCGGCGCACGGGTGGCCTGCGGCGTGATCCAGATCCCGTGATCCCCATCTGCGCGCATGTGACGCGTCGATTCCGTTTTCCACGTACAGGAGCTGTCCAATGACTTCGATGTCTTCCCGCCTGCTGGTCCCGGCCGTCCTCGCAGCAGCGCTTGCTGCCTGCGGCGGATCGAACGATGGTGACAACGTCGCGGCCGAGGCCGATCGCGCGGGTGAGTCCGCCGTGCAGATGCCGGCCTCCGATGCGCCGGTCGCCGCCGGGGCCGCCGTGATGCTCGAACCCACCGAAGGCAACCAGACACGCGGCGAGCTGCGCTTTGCCGCCGTCGGCGACCGCATCGAGGTCACCGGCACCATCAGTGGCCTCCCCGGCAACAGCACGCACGGCTTCCACGTCCACGAGACCGGCGACTGCAGTGCGCCCGACGCGACCAGCGCCGGTGGCCATTTCAATCCCGCCAGCACCGACCACGGCCGCGTCGGCCAGGGTGAGCACCATGCCGGCGACAGCGACAACATCACCGCCGATGCCGACGGCAACGCGACCGTGCAGGGCTGGCTGGAAGGCGCGACGGTGGGCGATGGCGCGGCGACCGACATCGTCGGCAAGGCCGTGATCGTGCACGCCGACGAGGACGACTACGCCACCCAGCCCACAGGCAACGCCGGTGACCGTCTCGCCTGTGGCGTGATTGCCGCGCGCTGAGGGCGCGGCAGAGGGCGCTCGACCAGCGCACCGGGCATCCACCGTCGACGGTGGATGCCTCACTCCGCGGGTGCGGGTGCGCGGCGTCCGTGCCCGTCCTTGACGCGGGGTAATGCCGCACCAGGCGGACGGGGGTGAACGCGACCCGTCCGCCTCAGCGCAGCGCGTCGGCCGGGTCCTGGCCCGCTGCCACCTGCACGAACTGCACCTCGATCCCATGGGCCTGCAGCACGGCGGCGATCTGCCGCTGACGGGCTTCGTACATCGCCAGACCGCGCGCCAGCCGCGCCTCGTCCTGTTCGTCGGGCGCATGACGCGCGCGCCAGTCGGCGGGCGTCAGCAGGGCCATGCGCACTTCGCCGTCCACGTGCCGCAATACCGGCTCCGGCGGTGCATCCAGCCAGGCTTCGCTGGAGCCGGCCAGCAGCGCCGTTTCCAGCACGTCCCACACCGGTTCCAGCCCCTGGTTGGAATACTGCAGCGCCGTCATCGCCAGCAGGTCGTGCAGCGTGAGATAGCGTGCGTGTTCGATCCGCACGCCGAATGCGTCCTGCGCCATCAGCGCCGTCTCGGCCTGGGCCATGCCCAGATCGAGCAGGCTCGCCTCCATGTGCGCCGCGACCGCTGCGGTCGCGTCCGGTGCACCGGTCAGCAGATACGGCAGCACGCGCAGACGCCCGCCGGCCAGCTGGGCGTCGGCCTGGAACGGCAGCGGCACCTGGCCGCGGCCGTCGGCGCCGAATGCGATCACGCGTGCGCCGTCGCCGGAGCGCGGTGCACGTGCGCGCAGCTCGTCGAGCCGGCGATGCACCGGCCAGCCGGGACGCAGCACCTCGGCCGGGTCGAAATGCGCGGCGGCGAAGACCAGATCCAGCTCGCGGGCGCCCGGCACCAGGGCACCGAGATCGCGGCCGATGCGTGTGGCCAGCGCGCCCGCAGCATCCTGGGACAGCGCGCCGCGCGTCGGCGAAGCGTCGCCGCTGAGCTCGAGGGCGAGCACGCCGAGCACCTGAGGTGTGGAATCGTGTCGGGAAATGTCGGGATCTGCGCTCATTGGCCGTGCACACCGGCAGCGATACACTCGTTCACATTATGCCCCGTCCCGGGTCGGCGACGGTTCACGCACTCTTTCGTTCGAGGAAATCCCGATGCTGCTAGGTCGTCCCGTCGCCGTGCTGGGTGGCGTCCGCATTCCGTTCTGCCGCCAGAACACGGCCTACGCGGACGTCGGCAACCTCGGCATGTCGGTGCGCACGCTCGGGGCGCTGGTGGAGAAGTTCGGCCTGCACGGCCAGCAGCTCGGCGAAGTGGCGATGGGTGCGGTGATCAAGCACTCAAGCGACTGGAATCTCGGCCGCGAGGCCGCGTTGTCGTCGGGCCTCTCGGCGCTGACACCCGGTATCACGCTGCAGCGTGCCTGCGGCACCTCGCTCGATTCGATCATCACCATCGGCAACAAGATCGCCGCCGGGCAGATCGAATCCGGCATCGGCGGCGGTTCGGACACCACGTCCGATGTGCCGATCGTCTACGGCAAGTCGCTGCGCCGTCGTCTGCTCGACGCGAACGCGGCCAAGACGACGAAAGACAGGATCGCCGCGTTCAAGGGGTTCCGCCTGCGCGAGCTCAAGCCCGATTTCCCGGGCGTGGCCGAACCGCGCACCGGCAAGTCGATGGGCGAGCACTGCGAGGACATGGCCAAGCAATGGAACATCTCGCGCGATTCGCAGGACGAGCTGGCCGTCGCCTCGCACCACAAGCTGGCCGCCGCCTACGAGCGCGGGTTCTTCGACGACCTGGTGGTGAGTTTCCGCGGCGTCGCGCGCGACAACATCCTGCGGCCGGACACCTCGATCGCGAAGCTCGCGACGCTCAAGCCGGCGTTCGACAAGGTCTCCGGCCGCGGCACGCTGACCGCCGCCAACTCGACGCCGCTGACCGATGGCGCCTCGGCCTGTCTGCTGGCAAGCGACGACTGGGCCGCCGCGCACGGACACGAGGTGCTGTGCCACATCCGCGACGTGCACGTGGCGGCGGTGGATTTCGTCCACGGCGAAGGCCTGCTGATGGCGCCGACGGTCGCGGTGGCCGAGATGCTCGCGCGCAACGGGCTGACCCTGCAGGACTTCGACATCTACGAGATCCACGAAGCCTTTGCTGCGCAGGTGCTGTGCACACTGCGCGCCTGGGAGAGCGAGGATTACTGCCGCACGCGGCTCGGTCTCGACGCGCCGATGGGCCGGATCGACCCGGACAAGCTCAATCCGCTGGGTTCGTCGCTGGCGACCGGACATCCGTTCGCGGCGACCGGCGCACGCGTGGTCGCGACCGCCGCCAAGCAGCTGGCCGAACGCGGCGGTGGCCGTGCGCTGGTGTCGATCTGCACCGCAGGCGGCATGGGTGTGGTCGCCATTCTCGAGCGCTGAGCGTGCATGTGGTCCTGGCCGCGGGCGTCTGCGCGCTCGGCGCAGCCTGTGCCGCGCCGGCGCACGACGTGACCCGTTGGCCCTCCTGCGACACCCTGGGCGAGGCGCTCGGCCCGCTGGTGGCCGAGCTCGAACGCCCGGTCACGACACGGCGTCAGGACGATCCCGGAACGCACGATGCGCTCGAGTGCCGCTGGGCCCAGCCTGTGCCGGCCGACGCGGACGGACTCGATGCCGTGCTGCGCGGCGGTGACATCAGGCTGACGATCGAGGCCGGCCCGTTCGCCCGCGTGCCCCAGCGCCTGCGCCATGACGATCCGCGCGCCGCCGCGATCGGGGGTGTCGTGCAGAGCGACGACGGGGTGTTCGATCCGGACGCGGTTGTGGATGTGTTCGCACCCCGTGTCGTGGCGGGCGACATCCGCGTCGCCGTGGATCAGATGCCGTTCACCTCCGCGTCCCAATCCGGCCACCGGCTGACGGTGGACAAGGCCGTCGCCGCGGCCGTCGACGTCCACCGCGCCCTGCGCGCCCATACCGACGAGTAAGTCCATGGTTCAGAAGCGCCGTTTCCTGGTTCCGCTCGTGCCGGCCTGCGCCGTGCTGCTGCTCGCGGCCTGCGGCTCGGATACGCCCGCGCCGGCGTCCGGCCCCCAGCGCATCGCGGCCCCGTTGCCCCCCGAGGCATTGCCGGACTGTGCGGCGATCGGCGAGGCGATCGGGTCACTTGTGTCCGGCCTGGAGGTCGTGGACCCGGCCGGTACGCGCGCGAGTGCGCCCGAGTCGCACAACATGAGCTGCGCCTGGCGTTCGACCGGCGACGACGGGGCGCTCGGCGTGATCATCATCGTGGACGCGCAGCCGCTGACCGAGGACGACATGCGCCGCGCCGGCCTCTACGCGAGCGATCCGCGGGTCGCGGCGCTCGGCGGCTTCATCGCGATTCCGGACGGGCAACTCGACGGCAGCGCGATTCTCGGCCCGGTCGGGCCGCAGGTCATCGTGGGGCCGGTTACGGTGACGCTGGCCGGCAATGCGCGCGGCGCGGCAGCGGCTGTCACCCTCGACCAGGCCATCGACGGCGCTGTCGCCGTGCACCGTCGACTGCGCTGACCGCATTCGAAGCCGTCACCCGCGTATGTGTGCGGACGACCGTGGCGGGGTTGTTCGCACGCGCGGGGCGTCGGCCGTCCCGACGCACCGGGTGCGGTCACATCCGGCGCCATCCTGGCCGTATCCCGCAAGCGGATGGATCACACCCGCGGCGGTAGATCGCGGTCGTTGGCGAGGTGCGGCAGACCCTGGGCGTCGCGCGTTTCGATGCCGGTCTCCAGCGGCGCCGCTGGCGCGGCGGGAAGCGTGACGATCGGCTGGTTGCGAGACGCGCGCAACGCATTGGCATAGCACAGCTGCGCACGGTGGTCGTCGCCGGCGGCCGCATAGCCGTCGCCCAGCTGCATCCACGCGTCGCGGCCCGCGCCCAGGTCGATCGCGCGCTGAAGGTGCTCGCGGGCCTGCGGCCACTCCTGACGGGTCTGATGCAGGCGTGCCAATCCCAGCATCGCCGCGGAGCTCGAAGGGTGGGCCTGCAGCCAGCGTTCGAGACGGGTGCGACGATGGGCGGCGTCGCCGATCTCCAGCGCCGAGTAGCGGCTGACGAGCTGCTCGTCCCAGCGCGCGTCGAGCGCGGTCTCCAGGGCGCGCAGGGCCGCGTCGTGCCAGCCCAGCGCCACGGCGCGATCGACATAGGCCAGGACCACCGGCGTCTCGGTCCTCAGTGCCTTCGGCAACGCTTCCCAGCGCTCGGCGAGCACGTTGCCCTCGCCGGCTTCACGCAGCGACGCCGCGGCCCAGCGCGCCTCGCGTGCCGCGAGCTGCGACTCGGGCAGGGCGCGCTGCTGGCGCAGTGCACCCAGCAGGCCGTAGGCCTCGGCGGCGTGCCCCGTCATTGCCCAGGCATCGGCGCGCAGCGCCAGGCCGCGGGGCGGCAATGGCTGCGCATTCGGCGCTTCGAGCGCTGCCAGGGCATCGATCGGACGCTCGTCGAGCAGGGCGATCTCGGCCAGTGCGATCGCACGCGTCGCCGGATGCCGGTCGCTGAAGCGGTCGAGGTGGGCGCGGGCCGCCACGGCATCCTCGCGCGCGATCGCCGCCTGCGCCGCCGCCACGCGGGCCGACGCTTCGTAGTACGGGGTTTCGTCGGCGGACTGCTGCAGCAGCTTTTCCGCCTTGGCGTAGTGCCCCAGATGCAGGGCCTCGAGACCCTCGCCGAGCCGGCTCTGCGCGCGGGTCTCGCGGTAGCGGCCCCAGCTGCGGAACGGCAGCAGGATCAGGGTGACGACGAGCCAGACCAGCACCATCGCGCCGAGTGCCATCGCGATCGCGTTGACCAGGGTGGTGGTGCGGTCGATGCCGCCGTAGCGGACCAGCACGTAGCCCGGGTCGTCGGCCAGCAGGAACTGCGCGGCGAGGGCGCCGACGAGCGCGATGACGATCCAGACCAGCAGGGCACGGAGCAGGGACATGGCGAGGATTCCAGGTTCGGAGGCCGAGAGAGCGCCCACGCTGCCAGACAGGGCCGTGACGGGCCTGTCGCGGGTCGGGCGCCCATTCAGCAGGGAGCGGGGGAGGCGCCTGCGGCCAGCAAGGTGGCGGGTCGCGCGTCGCCTGCGCGGCGTATGTCGCTGAACCCGTGCGCCTCCAGCAACGCAGCGAGTCGCGCGCTGGCCGCGACCGCGCGCGCGGCGCGCAGCCGCGCGGCGAGGTCGTCGGGCAGCTGAGCGAGCGTCAGCGTCAGCGCCTCGGCGCTGCTGACCGGCAGCAGCCACGGAGCAGGCAACGCCCGAAGTGCGGCCAGTCGTGCCCGGCTTGGAGCGAGGGGATCACGCGTGTAGACATCGGCGCGCAGGACCGTGGCGCCGGCGCGCGTGAGCGCCTGTGCCAGCACGCCGCGGCCGCCGGGCGCGGTCACCAGGCCCACCGTGCGGCCGTCGATCGCCGCCAGCGCCGGCATGGCCAGCAGTCCCTCGC
>NTJG01000001.1 GCA_002324875.1 Lysobacteraceae bacterium NML93-0793 | reverse complement strand
AGGATCTCGGTATGCCCGTTGAACGCCGCCACGTGCAACGCGCCGCGCCGTGCGGCGTCGCGCGCATCCACGCGAGCCTTGTGGCGGATCAGCAGCTGTACGCCGGCCGCGTCGTCCTCGTCACCGCCGGCCGCGCCGAGCAGGGCCGGGGTGCCGCCCTCGGCATCCGCGCGCGCGCCGCGTTCGAGCAGGAACTTCGCCAGCCGCCAGTTGCCCGCCGCGCAGGCCACGCCCAGCGGGGTCAGGCCGTCGTGATTGCGGGCTTCGAGGTCGGCGGCCGCATCACCGAGCAGCGCGGCGACGCCCGGATCGGAACTGCGCGCGGCCAGGTGCAGCGGTGTGTTGCCGTCGCGATCGGTCACGCGCGGATCCGCGCCGTTCGCGAGCAGGGTCATCACGGCTTCCGGGCGCCCGTGCCAGCTGTCGCGGGTGGCCGCGAGCAGCGGGGTCATGCCCGCATGCGCGCCGTTGACGTCGACGCCGCGCGCGATCACGGCGCGCAGCAGACGGAGATCCGGCAGGACCGCGGCGAGCACCGGCAGACTGCGCTGGTCGCGCTCGTCGGCGCCCGGGAGTGCATGCACGTCCGCGCCCGCATCGATCAGGGCCAGCGCGCGATCCACCCGTCCGCCCCGCGCCGCGGCGTACAAGGCGATGTCCGGCGCGGCGTCGGCCGGCTCGTCGAACAGGGCCGCGGCGGGATCGCCCTGCATCTCGACCACCTGCATGCCGGTCGGCGCCGGTGGCACCAGCCGCTGCAATGCGACGTGCAGCCCGAACCAGGCGAGCCCCGCACCGACCACCAGGCCCGGACGCATTCCCGCACCCACCGGCGGTATCCAGGCCAGCACCAGCACCAGGGTCACGACGGCGGCGACGCATCCCGCCGCGGCCGCACCGCGCCAGCGCCAGGTGTCGTGATCCGCCAGCGCCCGCCAGTGCAGGCGCAGATCCCCGCCATCGCGCTCGACCGCGTGCCACAACGGCCACGTGCGCCAGACGCCGATCACCGCCAGCCCGACGACGACGCTGGTGGCCAGGGCCGCGCCGAGCTCGCCGCCCTGGCGCAAGGCCTGCACCGGCCAGGCGACGCCGAGACCGGCGATCGCGACAGCCGCGGTCCAGACCCCGAGCAGCGCGAGCGCATCGCCACGCAGCGAACCCGCGTCCAGTGGCGCGCCCGTGCGCCGCGCACGCACCGCGAGCGCGAATGCCGGCTGCGCCAACAGGCCCGCCAGCGCGGCCACGATGCCCCCGAAAGCGGTCAACGCCGTCAGCGACAGCGCGACGAGCGACAACCCGGTCGCCGAATGCAGCAGGAGGCGCGGCCCGCGACGCGATGTCTCAGGCATCGGTGCCCCAGTCCCCGGTCAGCGGATCGGCCGCCAGCGTGACGGGCATCTGCAGATGAAAACCGGTGCGCTGCAGGTGGTCACGTACCACCTCGGGATTCTCCCGCGCGAGGCGACGACCCGGCACCAGGGCCACGTCGAGCACGAACGTCAACGCGCCGAGGCGCTCGCGCACCGGCGCGGGCAACACATCGAAGGCATCGCGCTGGGCCAGGTAGACGTAGGTATCCGCCTTGCGCTGGCTTTTGTAGACGTAGGCGTGCATGGCCGGAAACACCGCGGAAACACCGGTGATTGTGCGGCAAAAGGACAGGCTTGGGTATCGCGCTGCCGGCCGCTTGCGGCGGGATTTCGACACCCCGTTCAGTGATAGCCGACGTCGGCCGCCACCTTGCCGCGGAACACGCGATACGCCCAGGCGGTGTAACCGAGGATCAACGGCAGCAGTACGATCAGCCCCACCAGCACGAAGCCCTGCGACGACGGCGGCGATGCGGCCTCCCAGATGCTCAGCGACGGCGGCACGATGTTCGGCCACATGCCCAGCACCAGCCCGGCGAAACCGAGCCCGAAGAAGCTCAGCGTCAGCAGGAATGGACGTGCATCGCGGCCTTCATGCATCGCCGCGCGCCACAGCAGCACGACGTTCGCGAGCGCCAGCACCGGCACCGGCGAGAGCCACCAGAAGTTCCCGTCCTCGAACCAGCGCGCCATGATCCGCGAATCGAGAAACGGCAGCCATGCGCTCACCAGCCCCATGAACGCGGCCACCACCAGCACCAGCGGACGGGTCAGCGTGCGTGCGATCAGCTGCAGACGGCCCTCGGTCTTGAGGATCAGCCAGGTGCTGCCCAGCAGCGCATAACCGAACACCACCGCCGCACCGGTCAGCATCGAGAACGGGCTGAACCAGTCCAGCGCACCACCGGCGTACTTGCCCTCCTCCAGCGGCATGCCTTCGACCAGCGCGCCGAGGATCACGCCCTGGGCGAAGGCCGCGAACATCGAGCCCAGCGCGAATGCCGCGCCCCAGAAGCGCTTGCCGCGGCGGGCCTTGAAGCGGAACTCGAACGCCACGCCGCGGAACACCAGGGCGATCAGCATCAGGAGCACCGGCAGGTAGAGCGCCGAGAGGATGATCGCGTAGGCACGCGGGAACGCCGCCAGCAGCCCGGCGCCGCCCAGCACCAGCCAGGTCTCGTTGCCGTCCCAGATCGGCGCGGCGGTGTTCATCATGTGGTCGAGCTGCTCGCCGTCCTCGGCGAACGGCGCCAGCACGCCCAGGCCGAGCACGAAGCCGTCGAGCAGCACGTACATCAGCACGCCGAAGCCGATCACGGCGAACCACGCCACCGGCAGGGCGGTCTGCAGGTCGAAGTCCATCAGTCGTCCCCCACCGGGCCGTCGGCGGCCGAGATCGGCCGCATCGGCGTGCGTTCGCCTTCGTCGTGGTCCGGACCGTCGTCGAACGGCTGCGGACCTTTGCGGATCATCTTGAGGATGTAGCCGCCGCCCGCGCCGAACACCACCGCATAAGCGGCCACGAACGAGGCCAGCGAGATGATCACGCTGGTGCGGTCGATGTCGCTGACCGCATCGGCCGTGCGCAGCAGACCCTGGACCACCCAGGGCTGGCGGCCGATCTCGACCACGAACCAGCCGGCAAGCACGGCGATGAAGCCGCTCGGCGCCATCAGCCGCCAGGTGTTCAACAGCCACCTCGACTCGAACAGCCAGCGCCGGCGCCATGCCCACAGCGACACCACGGTGAGCAGCAGCATCGCCATGCCGATGCCGACCATCACCCGGAACGCGTAGAACACCGGCGCGACCGGTGGACGCTCGTCGCGCGGCACCGCGGTCAGTGGCGCGATGGTGCCGTCCCAGCTGTGGGTCAGGATCACGCTGCCGAGGCGGGGAATCGCAAGCTCGAAGTCGTTGCGTTCTTCCTCGGCGTTCGGCACCGCGAATACGACCAGCGGCACGCCTTCGCCGGGTGCGCCTTCGTGCCAGTGCGCTTCCATCGCCGCGAGCTTGACCGGCTGCACCTCGCCGGTCTTCAGGCCGTGCAGGTCGCCGACGACGACCTGCAGCGGCACGGTGAACGCCGCGAACGCGACCGCCAGCTTGAGCATCCGCGTCGCCGCGTCCACGTGCTCGCCGCGGCGCAGATACCACGCCGCCACGCCGCCGATGACGAAGCACGTCGTGATGAACGCCGCCAGCACCATGTGCGCCAGCCGGTAGGGGAACGACGGATTGAAGATCACCGCGAACCAGTCGGCGGGATGGAACACACCGTCGATCAACTCGTAGCCGGCCGGCGTATGCAGCCAGCTGTTGGCCGAGAGAATCCAGAACGTCGAGATCAGCGTGCCGATCGCGACCAGGCAGGTGGACAGGAAATGCAGCCTCTCCGACACCCGCCCCCAGCCGAACAGCATCACGCCGAGAAAGCTCGCCTCGAGGAAGAACGCCGTCAGCACCTCGTAGCTCAACAGCGGCCCGAGGATGTTGCCGGCCTGGGCGCTGAGCACCGACCAGTTGGTGCCGAACTGGAAGCTCATCACGATGCCCGACACAACACCCATGCCGAACGACACGGCGAAGATCCGCATCCAGAAGAAGAACAGCTCGCGCCAGACCGGATCGCGCGTGCGCAGCCAGCGCCATTCCAGAAACGCCAGCCAGCTCGACAGGCCTATCGTGAATGCGGGAAACAGCACATGGAAGGAGATCACGAATCCGAACTGGATCCGCGACAGCAACAAGGCGTCCAAGGGAACTCCGCGATCCGGGGCCGCGACAGTCTGCGTGCGCCGGCGTGAAAACCACATGCGGCGCATCGTCGCATTCCAACGGCGAGGCGACATCGGCCGTCATCCATGACCTTCGCCAGAGCGGCGCGCTCACCCGCGTGGGTACACTGCGCGCTTCCTTTCGCTCCACGGACCTGCCGATGCGTCGTCTGTCGCTGCCCTGGGTGCTGGCCTGCGCCCTCGTTTCGCCCGTCACCCTCGCCCCCGTGCTCGCGCAACCCGCGCAGCCGCTGACGATGGCGGACATCATGGCCGATCCCGACTGGATCGGCCCGCCGGTGGAATCGACCTGGTGGAGCTGGGACGGCCAGCGCGCGTACTTCACGCTCAAGCGCGAAGGCGAAACGATCCGCGACACCTGGGTGCAGCCGATCGCCGGCGGTGCCGCCACACGGCTCGACGACGCCGCGCGCGCCGACCTCGATGCGCAGAACCCGATCTTCGACGCCACCCGCACGCGCATGGCCTTCGTGCGCAACGGCGATCTGTTCGTGCGCGACCTGCGCACCGGCACGCTCACCCAGATCACCCGCACGGAAGGCCCCGAGGCCCAGCCGCAGTGGACCCCGGGCGGCGGGCTGATCTGGCGCGCCGGCACCGACTGGTACGGTTGGGATGCGCAGCGCGGCATCGCGCAGATCACCAGCCTCAAGGCCGAGGACGACCCGGCCAAACCGCCGCCGGCCGACGACCTGCGCGAGCGCCAGTTCCACATGATCGAGACGCTGCGCACCGAACGCGACCGCCGTGACGCGCAGCGCGCGCAGGCCGAGCAGTGGCGCCGCGCCGATCCCACCCGCCCGGCCGCCCCCGTCTTTCTCGGCAAGAACGTCACCATCGCCGGCAGCGCGCTGTCGCCGACCGGCGATCGCCTGATCGTCGTCACCGCGCCCAAGGGCGGCAACGAGGGCCAAGCCGGCAAGATGCCGCGCTACGTCACCGAGTCCGGCTACGAGGAATTCGAAGACGTGCGCACGCGCGTGGGTCGCAACGATCCGCTGCCGCACACGCTGTGGCTGGTCGACGTGGCCAGCGGCCAGGTCCGTGAGCTGAAGACGGACGTGCTACCGGGCATCGGCACCGACCCGCTCGCCAGCCTGCGCCGCGCCGCCGGCAAGGACGCGCTAAGCGGCAACCGCCCGGTGCGCCTCGAGATCGACGGCCGCGGCGGTGGCGGCGGTGCGATCCGCTGGAGCGACGACGGCCGTTCGGTCGCGATGTCGATCCATTCGGTCGACAACAAGGACCGCTGGCTGGCGACCGTGGACCTCGGCGCCGCGGCGCTGCAGCCGCGCCACCGGCTGACCGATCCGGCGTGGATCAACTGGGATTTCAACGAGTTCGGCTGGCTGCCGGACAACCGCACGCTGTGGTTCCTGTCCGAGGAATCGGGCTATTCGCATCTCTATCTCAACGACGGCAGCCGCTCGCGTGCGCTGACCTCGGGGCGCTGGGAAGTGTCCTCGCCGGTGATGTCGCGTGACGGCAGCCGCTTCTTCTTCATGTGCAACCGCCAGTGGCCCGGCCGCTACGAGGTCTGCAGCGCGTCCGGCGGCGAGGTCGCCGAGATCACGTCGAGCGGCGGCATCGAGGACTTCGTGCTCTCGCCCGACGAAAGCCGCCTGCTGCTCCGCCATTCGTCGAGCTACACGCCGCCGCAGGTGGCGGTGGCCGACGTCAACGGCGGCGCACTGCGCGTGCTCACGGATACCCGCACCGAGGCCTTCAAGGCCCACGACTGGCTGCAGCCCGAGTACGTGCAGATTCCGTCCAAGCACGGCGCGGGCACGGTCTGGGGCAAGTTCTACGGGCCGGCGACCTTTGATCCCGGCCGCACGTACCCGGTCGTGCTGTTCGTGCACGGCGCGGGCTACCTGCAGAACGTGCACGACCGCTACCCCACCTACTTCCGCGAGCAGATGTTCCACAACCTGCTGGTGCAGCAGGGCTACCTCGTGCTGGACCTCGATTTCCGCGCGTCCAGCGGCTACGGCCGCGACTGGCGCACGGCGATCTACCGGCAGATGGGCCATCCGGAGCTCGAGGACTATCTCGACGGCATCGACTGGCTGGTCGACAACCACCAGGCCGACCGCGACCGCGTCGGCATCTACGGCGGCAGCTACGGCGGCTTCATGACCTTCATGGCGCTGTTCCGCGAGCCCGGCACGTTCAAGGCCGGGGCCGCGCTGCGCCCGGTCACCGACTGGTCGCAGTACAACCACGCCTATACCGCCAACATCCTCAATACGCCCGACATCGACCCCGAGGCGTACGCGAAGTCTTCGCCGATGGAATACGCCGACCGCCTGCAGGACCACCTGCTGATCGCGCACGGCATGATCGACGACAACGTGTTCTACAAGGACTCGGTGATGATGGCCCAGCGCCTGATCGAGCTGCGCAAGGACAAGTGGGAGCTGGCCAGCTATCCGCTCGAGCGCCACGCCTACCAGCATCCGGCCTCGTGGTACGACCAGTACCGCCGCATCTACGAGCTGTTCGAGCGCACGCTGAAGTGACCGCGCCCGGCCTGTTGCCGGCATTCGAGCTGCTGCGGCCGTCGCCGTGGAAACGGCTCGCACTGCTGGCGATCTCGGCCGGGTTCGTCTGGGTGGCGGTGGTCGTGATCGGCGACCGCCACCCCGTGATCGCGTGGGTATTGGGCGGCTTCTTCGGGCTGTGCGGCGGATTCGCGCTGGTCGCGCTGCTGCCCGGCGCGAACCATCTGCGCCTCGATGCGGAGGGCATCGAGCTGCGATCACTGTTCCGCTCCACCCGCTGGCGCTGGCGCGACGTGGTGCGCTTCGGCCCCACGCGCGTGGGCCTGCACACGGTGGTCGGGATCGATTTTGCCGACCATGTCGGCTCCGCCGCCCGCATGCGCCGGGTCAACCGTGGGCTCACCGGCTTCGACGGTGCCCTGCCCGACACCTACGGGCACCGCGCCGCGGATCTCGCGGCCAGGCTGGAGACCTGGCGCCGCGCCTGCGTCTGACGTTCCGCGGGCGCGCGCTCGCGAAAGTGCTTCAAGGGTCGAGCCCTCCGCGCGAACGTGTGCTCTTGCACATGCCGTTATCGATCGGGTGCAAGGCGCGCGCACGACGGTGGCTTACGGCCAAGCGCCAGGTCCCGGTCCGATCAGGAAGCGGGATCCGTAAGACGTCCCGCCGTCGCGCTGGTCGCCGCACGATCGGACCGCAATGTGGCGCGCACGTCACCCATGCCCGTCGGAGCGCGCTCGTGGGTGGACGCGCTTCACCGGCCAAGCCCGTCGCGCGCAGGGGCGCTCCTACAGTGCTGCCAATGCTCGCGCGCAGGGGCGCGCCGACACCGCCCCTGTTGATCAGGATCAATGTCGCCGCAGGCGCCCCGCCTACAATGGCGCCATGACCAATTTCGACCGCGTTCGCGACTATCTGACCGGGCTGCAGGACCGCATCTGCCACGCCATCGAGCAGGCCGACGGCCAGGCCCGTTTCACCGAAGACCTGTGGCAGCGCGCCGAGGGCGGCGGTGGCCGCACGCGGGTGCTGCGCGACGGCGCGGTGTTCGAGCAGGCCGGCATCGGCTTCTCCGACGTCTCCGGCACCGCCCTGCCGCCCTCGGCCAGCGCCAACCGTCCGGAACTGGCAGGCGCCTCATGGCGCGCCTGCGGCGTCTCGCTGGTGTTCCACCCCCGCAACCCCTACCTGCCCACCACGCACGCCAACGTGCGCCACTTCCATGCGGTGCGCGACGGCGAGACCGTCGCCGGGTGGTTCGGTGGCGGCTTCGACCTCACCCCGTTCTACCCGTTCGACGAGGACGTGCAGCACTGGCACCGCACGGCCCGCGACCTGTGTGAGCCGTTCGGAGGCGATGCCCGCTACGACGCCCACAAGCGCTGGTGCGACGATTACTTCTTCCTGCGCCACCGCAATGAAACGCGCGGCGTCGGCGGCCTGTTCTTCGATGATCTGCATGACGACTTCGAGACCGATTTCGCCTATCTGCGCGCGGTCGGCGACGGCTTTCTCGATGCCTACCTTCCGATCGTCGAGCGCCGCAAGGACACGCCGTACGGCGAACGTGAGCGCGAATTCCAGCTCTACCGGCGCGGCCGGTACGTCGAGTTCAACCTGGTCTACGACCGCGGCACGCTGTTCGGCCTGCAGTCGGGCGGCCGCGCGGAATCGATCCTGATGAGCCTGCCCCCGCGGGTGCGTTGGGAATACGGCTACACGCCCGACGCCGGCAGCGACGAGGCCCGCCTGCTCGACTACCTGCGCCCCCGCGACTGGCTGCCCGAAACCGTCTGATCCGGCCTGCCGCACCCGCCGTGCACCCCGACGTCGTCCCCGATTGTCTCAAGTGCCTGCATGCCGATGCGTACCTGCTCGCATTCGACAAGCCTGCCGGCCTGCTGTCGGTGCCCGGTCGCGGCGCCGACAAGCAGGACAGTCTGGCGACACGTGCGCTGGCGCAGTGGCCCGACGCGCGCGTCGTGCACCGGCTGGACATGGCCACCTCGGGCGTCATCGTGCTGGCGCGCGGCCCGGCGGCGCAGCGTTCGCTCGGCGCCGCCTTTGCCGACCGCCGCGTCGACAAGCACTACGAGGCCATCGTCGACGGCTGGCCCGACGCGGACAGCGGCGAGATCGATCTTCCCCTCGCCGCCGACTGGCCCAACCGGCCCCGGCAGCAGGTGGACCCGGCCGCAGGCAAGGCCTCGCTCACCCATTGGCGCGTGCTCGATCGCGGCCATGGATCGGACGGCCAGCCGCGCGCGCGCCTGGCGCTGACGCCGGTGACCGGGCGCAGCCACCAGCTGCGGGTCCATCTGCAGGCCATCGGCCATCCGATCCTCGGCGACCCCCTGTACGCGCCACCCGCCGCCGCAACCGCCGCGCCACGCCTGCTGCTGCACGCGGTCGCGCTGACCCTGCCGCATCCGCTCGACGACACGCCGCTCCGCCTGCACGCGGCCTGCCCGTTCTGACTGTCCGCGCTCAGCCTCTGGACGCGCGACCGCATGCAGCTGCACCCGACCGTGTGAAAACCGCGGACATAAAAAAGCCCCGTAGGCAGGGGGGGCCTACGGGGCTCGGGAACCAGGCGCGGGGAGACGCCTGTCGGTTCCGGTCGATCACTCCAGGGGAAGGGAGGGATCTGCGACAGACCTTGCATCTGTCGAGGGTTATGAAAACACCCGGCGGATGGATGGATCGTGAAGATTCCGGTTAATTTTCTGTTGGATTCAGGCCGCATTTACCCCGTCCGTAGGCTGTGCTGACACGATCGACGAGCGCGCTCGAACCGCAAAGTCGGGCGGCCGCTCAAGGCAGTCACCGAATACGTTCGCCCGCGCGATCTGCCCCGCCAAGCCGGTCGCATCCGGCGGGCGATGCCGGTGCCGCCGGACCCGATTCCAGCGTCAATGGGCCTCGTCCCAGTTGTCGCCGACACCGCTGTCGACGACCAGCGGCACACGCAGCTCCGCGGCCGCGGTCATCCGCGCGACGACCTCGGGCAGCAGTACGTCGACGAAGTCCGCATCGGCCTCGAACACCAGTTCGTCGTGGACCTGCAGGATCATCTTCGCCCGGTCGGCGTGGCCGGCGATCCAGCCGTCGATGGCGATCATCGCGCGCTTGATGATGTCGGCCGCGGTGCCCTGCATCGGCGCGTTGATCGCCGCGCGCTCGGCGCCGGCGCGCTGCGAGGCGTTGCCCTTCTGGATGAAGTCCAGGGTGAGCCGGCGCCCGAACACGGTTTCCACATGGCCGCTCGCGCGGGCCTGCTCCCGGGTGCGGTCCATGAAATCGCGCACGCCGGGATATCGGGAGAAATACAGCGCGATGTAGTCCTGGGCCTCGCCGCGGCCGATGCCGAGATTGCGCGCCAGACCGAAGGCGCTCATGCCGTACATCAGGCCGAAGTTGATGGCTTTCGCGGCGCGGCGTTCGTTCGCGGTGACCTCGTCGATCGCGCGCGCGAAGACCTCGGCGGCCGTCGCGCGGTGCACGTCGACGCCCGATTCGAACGCGCCGATCAGCCCCGGGTCACCGGACAGGTGGGCCATGATCCGCAGCTCGATCTGCGAGTAGTCGCAGGCCACGAGCTTGCGGCCCGGTGGCGCGACGAAGGCGCGCCGGATGCGACGCCCGTCCTCGGTGCGGATCGGAATGTTCTGCAGGTTGGGGTCGGACGACGACAGGCGTCCGGTCGCCGCCCCGGCCTGGTGATAGCTGGTGTGCACACGGCCGGTGTCGGGATTGATCATCTCCGGCAGCTTGTCGGTATACGTGCCGCGCAATTTGGCGAGGCTGCGGTAGTCCAGGATCACCCGCGGCAGCTCGTGCTGGTCGGCGATGGCCTCGAGCGCTTCCTCGTTCGTGCTGGGCTGTCCCTTGGGTGTCTTGACGACGGCCGGCAGACCGAGCTCGTCGAACAGCAGCGCGCAGACCTGCTTGGGCGAATCGAGATTGAAGCTGCGCCCGGCGAGCTCGGTCGCCTTCTGCTGCGCGGCGAGCATGCGCCGGGACAAGTCGGCGCTCTGCCGGCGCAGTTCGTCGATGTCGACACGCACGCCGTTGGCCTCGATGCGGGCCAGCACCGGTACCAGCGGTATCTCGATGGCCTCGTACACGCGCGCGAGCCCGGCGTCGGCCTCGATCCGCGGCTTCAGCACCCGGTGCAGGCGCAGGGTGATGTCGGCATCCTCGGCGGCGTACCGCGTGGCGTCGTCGATGGCGACCTGGGCGAAGGAGATCTGCTTGGCGCCCTTGCCGGCGACGTCCTCGAACTTGATCGTCTCCATGCCGAGATGGCGCCGGGCCAGCGAATCCATGTCGTGGCGTGCGATGCCGGCATCGAGCACGAAGCTCTCGAGCAGGGTGTCGTCGGCATAGCCCTGCACGTCGACGCCGTGGCGCCGCAGCACGTGGATATCGTATTTGCCGTGCTGGCCGAGCTTGCGCTTGTCAGGATCCTCCAGCACGCCACGCAGCGCCTCGAGCACCAGCGCGCGGTCGAGCTGCGCGGGGGCACCGGGGTAATCGTGGCCGACCGGGATGTAGGCCGCGCGTCCCGGCTCCACCGCGATGCTCAGGCCGACGAGCCCGGATCGCATGGCATCGAGCGCATCGGTCTCGGTGTCGAACGCGAACGCGTCAGCGGCCTGCAGGCGTGCGACCCAGGCATCGAGCTGTTCGCGCGTGAGCACGGTCTCGTACTCGCCCGGACCGGTCAGCGCCGGATCCAGCGACGCGGGCGCGACCGGCGGCTCGCTTGCGCCCGCTGTGGCCGCGGTCGTCGTCGCCCCACCGTTGCCGGACTCGAGATCGCGCAGCGCCTGGGTGAAGCCGTAGCGCGCGTACAGCACGCGCAGGGCATCGGCATCGCAAGATCGCAGTACCAGCGTCTCGGGGCCGCCATCGAGCGGGACGTCGACCCGGATCGTCGCCAGTTCCCGGCTCAGCGGCAGCTGCTCCAGCGCGGCACGCAGGTTGTCGCCGATCTTGCCCTTGATCCCGGCCGCACCGGCGATCACGCCGTCCAGCGATTCGTATTCGGCCAGCCATTTGGCGGCCGTCTTGGGCCCGCATTTGGGCACGCCCGGGATGTTGTCGATGCTGTCGCCCATCAGCGCCAGCATGTCGACGATCTGGTCGGGGCGGACGCCGAACTTGTCCATCACCGCCGCTTCGCTGTCCATACGGCTGCCGCTCATCGTGTTGACCAGGGTGATGCCGGGCCGCACGAGCTGGGCGAAATCCTTGTCGCCGGTGGAAATGGTGACGTCGATACCCGTCTCGCTGCCCTGCACCGCCAGGGTGCCGATCACATCGTCGGCCTCGACGCCCGGCACGCGCAGGATCGGAAACCCCAGTGCCTCGACGATGGCGCACATCGGCTCGACCTGGGCCCGCAGATCGTCCGGCATCGGCGGCCGGTTGGCCTTGTAGTCGGCGTAGAGATCGTCGCGGAACGTGCGGCCCGGCGCGTCGACCACGAAGGCCGCGTAATCGGGCGCCTCCTTGAGCGTCGCACGCAGCATGTTGACCACGCCGAAGAGCGCGCCCGTCGGCTCGCCGTCGGCGTTGGACAGCGGCGGCAGCGCATGGAAGGCGCGGTAGAGGTAGGAGGAACCGTCGATCAGGACTAGGCGTTTCATCCGTGGATTCTACCGCCGCGCCGGTGACGGGCCGGCGCGCGGCGTCCATCCGGAACCCGCGTGCGTGCGTGGACGCGGACGCGACCGGGCGCGGCGGGGTCGCCGTGTGAGACCGCCTCCACGGCAGCCTGCCGCGCGCGGTCGCATACTGGCCGCCCGTCCGCAGGAGTTCCGCCATGTCCGCCCCGCGCACCGCCCTGATCCTCGCCGCCCTGCTGGGGCTGTCCGCCTGCGCGACGACCGGCGACGGCATGTCGCCCGACGGCATTCCTGCCGACGCGGTGGAGACCACCCGCGTCGAAGCCAACGGCGACCGCATCACCGAGTTCCGTGTCGCCGGCCAGCTGCGCGCGGTGCGCGTGATCCCGTCGCGCGGCGTGACGTATTACCTGTACGACCGCGACGGCGACGGCAGCATCGACAGCGATCGCGACAGCGTGCCGCAGACCTACTTCAAGCTCTTCGGCTGGTGAAGCCGCCGCTGCAGGTCGCGCTGGTCGGTTACGGCCTCGCGGGCAAGGTCTTCCATGCCCCGCTGATCGCCGCGACACCGGGGCTGATCCTGCACACGGTGGTCTCCGGTGACGCGAACAAGGTGCATGCGGATCTGCCCGATGTGCACGTCGTCGGTGATGCGCAGACGGCCTTCGTCGATCCGGCGATCGATCTCGTCGTCATCGCCTCGCCCAACGCCACCCACGCGCGGCTGGCGATCGCGGCGCTGCAGGCTGGTCGCCACGTAGTCGTCGACAAGCCGTTCGCGATCGACCTGGCCGAGGCGCAAGCGGTTGCCACGGCTGCGGACGCGAGCGGACGCATGCTCGCGGTGTTCCACAACCGCCGCTGGGACGCCGATTTCCTCGCGCTGCGCGCACTGCTGGCGGCCGGTGACCTCGGGGAGGTCGCCGAGGTCCATTCGCACTTCGACCGGTTCCGCCCGGTGGTGCCGGACCGCTGGCGCGAGCGTACCGGTCCCGGCGCGGGGCTGTGGCTCGATCTCGGTCCGCATCTGGTCGACCAGGCGCTGCAGCTGTTCGGCATGCCGGACGCGGTGCAGGCCGACATCGCCATCCAGCGCGCGGGCGCAGAGGTCGACGATTTCTTCCATGTCGTGCTGCGCTATCCGCGGCTGCGCGTCGTACTGCACGCCGGCGCGCTGGTCCCCGGCGCGGGCCTCCGCTTCGCGGTCCACGGCACGCGCGGCAGCTGGTTCAAACATGGGCTCGATCCGCAAGAGGCCGCGCTGCGGGCAGGCGGTGTACCGGGCGCGGATGGCTGGGGCGTGGAGCCTGCGCCGGGTCGCCGCCTGGCGTTGGCTGCCGACGGCACCCTCCTCGATGCGCCGTCGCCGAATCCCGCGGGCGACTACCGCGCGTTCTACGCGGGCGTCCGCGATGCGATCCGCGACGGCGCTTCGCCGCCGGTGACCGTCGACGAAGCGCTCGACGTCATGCGCGTGCTGCAGGCCGGCATCGACAGCGCACGGACTGGGCGCGTGGTCGCGCTGTCGGCGTCATCGCGCGCCGAGACGCGGGCGTAGCGCCTGCCCGAAGGATCCGCATCGCGCCTTGCCTTCGTGTGCTGCGCACCGGACGACGCGGACCGCAATGACGAGACGGATGTCATCCGGCGCGTGCCGCCCATGCGGCGCGATCGATTTCACATCTGCAGGCGCGCGCTCGCGCGCAAAGAGGCGTTCCCGGGCGCGCCTCATCGCGCGCGAGCGCGCGCCTAAAGGGCGAAGCCGCAGCTCCGCGCCTGCGCACTGTGGAATAGACGACGCTTCGATACGCGAACGGCGCCCGGGTGCAGGGCGCCGTCCGTGGCGTCGACGGCAGGTGCCCTCGACTACTTCTGCAACAGCTCGCCCACCAGCGCCTCGGCGCCGTAGACCGCCTTCAGCGATTCGATGATCGCCGCGCTGTGCACCGACACCGTGCGGTTGAGGCTCGGGTCGTACCAGAAGTTGCCACCGAGCGAGTGGATGTTGCCGTCGAACGCGAGCCCGACCACCTGTGCATCGCGGTTGATCACCGGGCTGCCGGAGTTGCCGCCGATGATGTCGTTGGTGCTGACGAAATTGAACGGGGTGTCCTGGGCGATCCGGCCCTGCGCATCCAGCCAGCGCGTCGGCAACGCGTAGGGCTCGGCGCCGGTGTTGCGGGCGAACACACCGCCCATCGTCGTGAACGGTTCGATAGCCTTGCCGTTTTCTTCCCAGCCGGCGACGTCGCCATAGGAGAGGCGCAGGGTGAACGTCGCATCCGGGTAGACCGTGGTGCCGAGTTTGTCGAAGCGCACCTTCGCGATCTGCGTGGCCGCGCGCGATTCGATCGATGCCACCTCGGACTCCTGCCGCTGGCGCACTGCGCGTGCCGATACATCCACCGCGCGGGCCACGCGAATGAAGGGATCGTCGGACGCGTCCACCGCCGCCGCTCCGCCGGCCCACAGACGCTCGCGTTCCGCGACGTCGGCAAGCGTCGAGCCCTCGACCAGGGCCTTGGCGAGCTGCGCCGGCGATTGCGTGCCGAGGACGGACTTCACCAGTGGATCGTCGGTGCCCAGCAGTTCGCGGAACTTGGTCAGCGACCAGGTCAGCTTGGCGATCTCGAACTCCGGATACACCGGCGCACTGCTCATCAGGGTCTGGCGCAGGCGTCCCTGGCCGGCCTCCTGGTACTCGGGCAGGCGCGCATCGTTGGTCTTGACGCGCTCGGCGGCGCCGCGCACCAGGGTGCGGGCGATGCCGAACAGGCGCGAGTCGAAACCGCGGCCCTGCTCGAGCAGCATGTAGGGCACGGCGAGCTGGCGCGCCGTGACCTGCGCCGCTTCCACGTCGTTCCACGGCGCGGCGTCCACGCCGTCGCGCAGGCGCGCTTCCTCGGCACGCTTGCCGGCGAACACCTGCGGATCGAGCAGCGCCTGCAGCTGGCCGCGGATCACCTTGTAGCTGTTGTCGGTGAACGTGAGATCCGACTGCGCCTGACGCGTGGCCTCGTCGCTGATGCGGCCGTACTGGCCGAGCATCGCGCGCCGCTCGGCCAGCCACAGCAGCGTGTTGATCAGGCTGACATCCCGCACCGTTTCCAGCTGCGCGACCGTGAGCTGGCGCTGGGTACGGCCGGGATGCCCGGTGACCATGACGAGCTCGCCGGCGTCGGCGCCTTCGGGCTTGAGGGTGAAGTGGTGGTCGACGTTCGCCGGCTTGCCGTCCTCGTAGGCGCGCAGCAGCGCGGCATCGAGGTTGTAGCGCGGGAAGTTGAAATTGTCGGGATCACCGCCGAAGAAGCCGACCGAGTACTCGGGCGTGAACACCAGTCGCACGTCGGAATAGCGATGGTAGCGGTAAAGGTGCTGCTGGCCGCCGTTGTAGAGCTCGACGACATCGCAGCGTGTCTTCGCCTCGTCGTCGCCGACGCATTCCGATTCGATGCGGCTCTTTTCGGCATTGCGGGCGTCGACATACGCCTGGCCCTGCTTGCCGTCGGCCGCACTGGCCAGGCGCGCGCTGACGTCGGTGATCTCGCGCAGCACGTTGAGTTCTTCGGCCGGGCATTGCAGCTCCTCGCCCCGCGCGTCGGCGACGAAGCCGTCGTTCTGCAGATCGCGCTGCGGCGAGGACAGCCCCTGCACGCAGCCGACCACGCAGTGCGCGTTGGTCAGCACCAGTCCGTCGGGCGAGACGAACGAGCCGGAGCAGCCGCCGGCCAGGCGCACCGACGACTGCATGGCGTGATCGACCCAGGCCTGATCGGGCGAGAACCCGTACTGCGACTGCAGCGCCGCTTTGGGCAGATTGTCGAGCGTCCACATGCCCTCGGCGGCGTGCGCGGAGGCGACGGTCACCAGGGCGCCGGAGAGCACCAGAAGCGGAGCGCGCGATCCGCGCGGCATCGGAAACGGAATGGACATGCGGTACCTGAGCGAAACCGGCCAAAGGCCGTGGAGCATGCAGCCTAATCCGGTCCGGCGCCGCGCGCGCAGGCGGAAGGTCACGGCCCCGGCGTTTGGCGGCTCCGGCCGCATCACGTAGCATGCGGCCCGACCCGCGTGCCCGGCCGGAATCGAGGATCGAATGACCACACCAGACCGTCGCCGCCCGCAGCCGCAGGACGAAGCCGGCCTCCGCGCCGGATTGACCCGCGAGCAGACCGCCGCCATCGCCACGCTCGAACAACTGGGCTGGTCATTGCAGTTCGTCCGTCGCCCGATGTTCCGTGATCCGGTTCCCGTGCTGTTCCAGACCGGTGGCGAGCGCTGGATCGCCGTCGAGGGCGACGGCCGGCTGGACGAGAATCCGGCGTTCGCGATCCGCGACTAGACCGCCCGGCGCGTGGGCATGAATACGCGCCATCCTCACAACAACGGGACTAGGCTCCGCAGCGTCGCCCATCTGGAGCTTCCAATGTCCTCGTTCGCCCTCTATCTCTTCGGCATGCTGGTGCTGATCGGCGGCCTCGCCTACGGCGCGCACCTGGCCGGTCTCGCCCCGCAGTGGATCGCCGTCGGCGTGATCGTGTTGCTGGGCCTCGGCATCGTGAAGGCGGTGGCCCGCACACGCCGGCCGGATCCGCCGACGCACTGAGTTTCGTCAGCGCACCACGAGCACCGGACGCTCGCTGCGCGCGACGACGGACCGGGTCTGGCTGCCGAGCAGCAATCGCCCCAGCCCCTGCCTGCCGTGCGAGGCCATGACGATCAGGTCCACATCGCGCGCATCGGCGGTGGCGAGAATCGCATCGGCCGCGGGCCGCTCCTGTACGAAGACCGTTTCGAGCGGTACGCCGCGCGTTCGGGCCTGCTCGGCCACGGCATCGAGCACCTCGCTCGCGTGACGCGTCGACGCGGCGCGGTAGTCCTCCAGGAACGCGTCGAAGCCGACCAGCCCCGAGGGGTCGGTCAGCGCCGTATTCCATGGTTCGGAGGCGGTGACCACGAGCAGCGACGCGCCCAGGCCTTGGGCCAGCCCGACCGCATGTGCGACGCCGCGATCCGCGAGTTCGGATCCGTCGGTGGCCACCAGTATCGACCTGTACATGACGCGCGCTCCGTGGGACGCGCCCAGTCTAACGCCGGTCGGCAGATGCGGAGGCGGCGCTGGCCGTGATCCGACGAGCGGCGACTCCGCCCCCTGTCGGACCCGCGATCAGGCTGGCTGCAGATTGGCGTAGGCAAGCACCAGCCACTTGCTGCCGGCGTCGTCGAAATTCACCTGCACCCGCGCATGGGGCCCGTCGCCCTCGATGTCGATCACCGTTCCGCTGCCGAACTTCGCGTGGCTGACGGTCTGCCCGATGCCCACGCCGACTGCAGGCGCCAGGCTCGCATGGCCGTAGACCGGACGCTGGCGGGGCGGGAACGACGCGCGCACCGGTTGCACCTTCGGTCTGACTTCGCGCAGCAACGCCGGCGGAATCTCGCGCAGGAAGCGCGAGGGCACGCCGAACATGTCCTGCCCGTGCAGGCGACGGGCCTCGGCGTAGGTCAGCACCAGGGTCTGCCGCGCGCGGGTGATGCCCACATACGCCAGGCGGCGCTCCTCCTCGAGCCGCCCGCTCTCCTCGGCCGTGCGGGCACTCGGAAACAGGCCCTCCTCGAGCCCCACGAGGAAGACCAAGGGAAATTCGAGACCCTTCGCGCTGTGCAAGGTCATCAGCTGCACGCCGTCTTCGCCGGCCTGGGCCTGGCCTTCGCCGGCCTCGAGCGCGGCGTAGGCCAGGAACGCGACGAGCTCGGTGAGCTGCGCGCTCTCCTCGTCGTCGCCGCGCACGAAGCGCGAGGCCACCGATACCAGTTCGTCGAGATTCTCCACCCGCGAATCCGCACTGCCCTTGGATTCGTTGGCGTAATGCACGCGCAGGTTGGAGCGCGCCAGCACGTGGTCGATCTTGTCCTTGAGCGGCAGTTTGGCGGTTTCCGCGGTCAGCGCGTCGATCAGCTGGGCGAACGCCGCCAGCGCATTGCGTGCGCGCCCGGCCAGCACGTTGCCCTGGGCGTTGCGGAGCGCCGCTTCCCACAGCGGAATCCCGTGCTCGCGCGCGGTGCGCCGCACTTCGTCCAGCGTGCGCTCGCCGATGCCGCGGGGCGGCGTGTTGACCGCGCGCTCGAACGCCGCATCGTCGTCGCGATTGGCCACCAGACGCAGGTAGGCCAGCGTGTCCTTGATTTCGGCGCGCTCGAAGAAGCGCACGCCGCCGTAGACGCGGTACGGCACCTGCTCGGCGACCAGGTGTTCCTCGAGTGCACGGGACTGGGCGTTGCTGCGGTAGAGGATCGCGATCTCGCCGTGGCTGCCGCCATCGCGCACCCACTGCAGCGCGCGTTCGACGACGTAGCGCGCCTCGTCGATCTCGTTGTAGGCCGCGTAGAGATCGATCGGATCGCCCTCGCCGCTGTCGGTCCACAACTGCTTGCCGAGGCGCTCGGGATTGTGCGCGATCACCGCGTTGGCGGCGCCGAGGATATTGGCCGTCGACCGGTAGTTCTGCTCGAGCCGGATGGTCTCGGCGCCGGCGTAGTCGTTGAGGAAGCGCTGGACGTTCTCGACCTTCGCCCCGCGCCAGCCGTAGATCGCCTGGTCGTCGTCGCCGACCACGAACACCTTGCCCCCGTCCGCGCCGTCACCAGCCAGCACACGCACGAAGGCGTACTGGATGGCGTTGGTGTCCTGGAACTCGTCGACCAGCAGATGGCCGAAGCGCTGGCGGTAATGCGCCAGCAATGCCGGCGTGTCGCGCAACAGTTCATGCGCGCGCAGCAGGATCTCGGCGAAATCGACCAGGCCGGCGCGGTCGCAGCGCTCCTGGTACAGCGCATAGGCCTTGCGCATGACGTCCGACCATTCATCGGCGCCATCCTGGATGTGCTGCGGACGGCGGCCCTCATCCTTCTGCGCATTGATCCACCAGGCGATCTGCCGGGGCGGAAACCGCGCGTCGTCGAGTTCGAGCTGCTGCACCACGCGCTTGACCAGCCGCAGCTGGTCGTCGCTGTCGAGAATCTGGAAGCCCTCGGGCAGCTTCGCGTCCTGCCAGTGCAGACGCAGCAGGCGGTGTGCGAGGCCGTGGAAGGTGCCGATCCACATGCCGCGCGCGCCGTTGCGCAACTGCGCATCGACGCGATGGCGCATTTCCGCCGCCGCCTTGTTGGTGAACGTGACCGCGAAGATGCCGTGCGCCGGCACGCCGAGCACCTCGTTGAGCCAGGCGATGCGGTGCGTGAGTACACGCGTCTTGCCGCTGCCGGCACCCGCGAGCACGAGAAAGTGGGAATCGGGAGCCGAAACGGCTTGGCGCTGGGCCGGGTTCAGCCCGTCGAGCAGGTGCGAGACATCCATCTGCGCATTCTACGCGCGGGCCCGTCGCGCCAGTCGCGACGAGAACGGTCGCCCGCGGCGTCGATCGATTCTACCGATGGGCGGGGGCAGTCGGCGGCGCATCGCCATGTTGCGCCGCGCCAAAAAAAGAAACTGAAGAGGCGGCGCGACGCGATGCAGGAAACAGCACACCAACTTCACCCGCGCAGAATTGACAGCGTTGTCAAACGGCCTGTACAAGCGTCCCTCTTTCGTCGCCCCGCTTGGCGACACCTTCGACCCCGGGGAGGGACTCATGCCCGTTCGACACCTGCCGCTCCACACACTGAGCTGTGCCGTCGCTTCGGCGCTGCTGCTCTCGGCCCTGCCTGCCTCCGCCCAGGACAGCGCCGATGCCGATTCCGACGCCGCGCGCACGCTGGATGCCGTCATCGTGACGGTCGAGCGCCGCGAGCAGGATCTGCAGAAGTACGCCGGCACCGCGCAGGCGATCACCGCCGAGGACGCACGCGCGCTCGGTATCAACAACGAATTGCGCAACATCCAGGCCGTGGTGCCCGGCCTGAGCATGGCCAACCAGGAAGGCAACCTGGAGATCTTCATCCGCGGCGTGGGCTCGGCCAACAACACCGAGCTGGGCGATCCCGGCGCGGCGCCGCACATCAATGGCGCCTACATCGCGCGTCCGCGCGGCCTGGGCGGCATGTTCTACGACATCGAACGCGTGGAGATCAACAAGGGCCCGCAGGGCACGCTGCGCGGGCGCAACGCGCTCGCGGGTTCGCTCAACATCGTCACCAAGCGTCCGGATCTCGAGCAGTTCGGTGGCTACGCGCAGGTCGAAGCGGGCAACCGCGACCATCGCGCCGGCGAGTTCGCGTTGAACCTGCCGCTCGGCGGCTGGGCCGCGTTGCGCTTCGCCGGCTATTCGGTGGAGAAGGACAGCTCCTTCCGCAATACCGGTGATCCGCGCCTCGATCCGGCCGGCATCCAGGACGAGAAGGGCGGCCGCGTGTCGTTCCTCTACCAGCCCGACGACAAGCTCAGCGTGTTCGCGATGGCGGACATGGGCAAGGAAGGCGGCACCGGTTATCCGGGCGCCAACATCTGGAGCGCGGCCTGCGGCAGCGCCGATCCCGACACCTGCCCCGACAGCCCCGGCCTGGCGCCCGAGAATTTGGACCTGCGCAACGTCGTCTACCGCGGCGCCCAGGGCACCCTCGACAGCACAAACTGGGGCGCGATGGCGAACGTGAGCTACGACTTCGGCCCGATCGTCGCCGAGTACAACACCAGCTATCGCGACGTGGACTACCGCCAGACCAACGCCGCCAGCGAAGGCATCCTGTGGCCGGGCCGCGACGTCAGCCCGCGCGGACCGGGCAATCCGGACGGCTTCGACTACGACAACTTCTCCACCCAGTACTGGCAGACGCTGTCGCAGGCGACCACGCACGAACTGCGCCTGTCGTCGTCGGGCGACGGACGCTTCCAGTGGACCGGCGGCGCATTCCACTTCAACGAGGACCAGCAGGTCGGGTATCTGTCGCTGACCGACAAGGGCACCTGGTTCTCCGGCACCGAGTTCACCATGCCGCGCGTCAACGGCCGCTCCACCGCGCTGTTCGCCGACGGCACCTTCGAGGTCAACGACCGCACGCGACTGAAGGCCGGCGTGCGCCGCACGCGTGAAGCCAAATCGCGCTACGGCATCGGCGGCAACTGGGCGCTCGGCCTGCCTGGCCAGGGCGGCGATTTCGCCACGCGCCTGGGCACCGAGGGATTCGCGCCGGCGTTCCTCAAGCGTCCGAACTTCGACGTGACCGGCCTGACCTCGCAGGCGGATATGGCCCGCTTCCTGCTCGAGGGCATCCTGCGCGAAGGCCAGCGCGACACGATCGGCCAGCAGATCGGCGATGTCGCCAACGGCGGCGCGTTCGGCTGCGTGGATCGGCCCGACATCGGCGGCGACACCATCGATTGTCCGTACGAGTCCTGGGTGCAGGTCAATTCGATTCCGTCGCAGCAGTTCGGTGAGAGCCGCTTCCAGTTCAACGACTGGCGCACCGGCGTGGAGTTCGACCTCACCGACGACCACATGCTCTACGCCACCGTGTCCACCGGCCACAAGTCGGGCGGTTTCAACGACACCTTCGACGTCAACGTGATCCCCGAGACCTTCAGCCCCGAGTCGATCAAGGCCTACGAGATCGGCAGCAAGATGAGTCACCGCTGGTTCGGCCGGCCGGGCACGTTCAACGTCAGCGCGTTCTACTACGACTACACCGACCAGGTGTTCCAGGACCTGACGGTGATCTCGCTCAACAACGACGGCGAACCGGCCGGCTACTCGCTGGTGAACCGCAACATCGGCCGCTCGGCGATCTACGGCATCGAGGCCGAAAGCGTCACGCGCTTCGGCGCGGGCTTCATGCTGCACCTCAACGCGCTCGCGCTCGACAGCGAGATCAAGGAAGGCGTCGTCGGCGATGCGCGCAGTCAGAACTACGGCGCCGGCGGCGTGACGTCGCTGATCGACCTCACCGGCAACGAACTCCCGCTGGCCTCGCGCTTCACCGGCAACGTGCGTCTGCAGCAGTTCAGCGAACTGCCGTTCGGTTCCCTCGACTGGCAGCTGCTGGCGTCCTACCGCTCGGCGTACTACCTCACCCAGTACAACAACCGGGACGTGGTGTACGTGGACCAGGCCGGCGACTTCGTGCGTCAGGAAAGCGCGGCCGAGGCCGGCTTCCCGGATCGCCAGCGCGGCGAGGTCACGCTCAATGCCGGTATCGGCCTGACGTCGCTCGACGGCCGCTGGCGCTACGAGCTGTACGGCAGCAACCTGCTCAACAACGATGTCTCGCAGAAGGCGCTGGTGGGATCGCGGCTCAACATCCGCTTCCTCAACGACGCACGTGCCTACGGCATGCGGGTGCGCTACCAGTTCTGATCCATCGGTCAACGCCGCCCGCCCCGCTCGATGCGGGGCGGGCGCCTTTCAAGCGTCGGCTCCGACGCCCAGGAACCCCTGCATGAATTCGTCTGCGCGCACGATGTCCAACCCGGCCGCCATCGCGGTGGTGAGCCTGATCTTCTTCACCTGGGGCGGCCTGACCAGCCTCAACGATGTGCTGATTCCGCATCTCAAAGCCGTGTTCTCGATGAGCTACACGCAGACGATGCTGATCCAGTTCACGTTCTTCGGCGCGTATTTCCTGATGTCGATGCCGGCCGGCGCCGTGGTCGCGCGGGTCGGCTACAAGGCCGGCATCGTGATCGGCCTGGTGATCGCTTCGATCGGCGCGGCGATGTTCTATCCCGCAGCGCGCCTGCCCTCGTATCCGGTGTTCCTGACGGCGCTGTTCGTGCTCGCCAGCGGCATCACCCTGCTGCAGGTGGCCGCGAATCCCTACATCAGCCTGCTGGGCCGGCCGGAGACCTCCCACAGCCGCCTCAACCTGGCCCAGGCGCTGAATTCACTGGGCACCACCGTCTTTCCGCTGCTGATCGGCCCGCTGATCCTGGTCGGCGCGGTGCTCGGCGTCGACGAGATCGCGGCGATGGGCGCGGCCGAACAGGCGGCCTACCGCGCGGCCGAGGCGCGCTCGGTCGAAATGCCCTACCTGCTGCTGTCCGGCGGCCTGCTGCTGCTGGCGGTGTTCGTGCTGCTGATGCGCATTCCGTCGCTGCGCGAGGCCACCGAGGCGAGTCCCTCGGTGCACCACACCTATATGGAAGCGCTGCGCCAGCCGCATCTGCGCTGGGGCGTGCTCGGCATCTTCTGCTACGTCGGCGCGGAGGTCGCGATCGGCAGCTTCCTGATCAACTACATGGCCGAGCCCGAGATCGGCGGGCTGAGCGAAGCTTCGGCGTCGCGCTTCCTCGCGTTCTACTGGGGCGGCGCGATGGCGGGGCGCTTCATCGGCGCCGCGCTGATGACCCGGATCGACGCGCGCAAGTTGCTGGCCTTCGCCGGGGCGATGGTCTGTGTGCTGCTGGTGATCACCATGAGCACCACCGGCCAGGTGGCGATGTGGAGCGCGCTGGCGGTGGGCTTGTTCAATTCGATCATGTTCCCGACCATCTTCACCACCGCGATCGAGCGCCTCGGCACGCTGACCAGCAAGGCCTCGAGCCTGCTGGTGATGGGCATCGTCGGCGGCGCGATCATTCCGCTGGTGCAGGGCGCACTGGCCGATCGCATCGGCATCCAGCACGCGTTCGTCGTGCCGCTGGTCTGCTACGTCTACATCATCTGGTACGGACTGCGCGGTTCGCGCCTGCAGGCAGGTGCCGTCCCGGCCACGGAGACCGCTGCGCCGCGCCCGCCCGCGCTGCACTGACAGGCGCGCCCGCCGCGCAGTTTCCTGCTGCATCGCAACAGCTTCGATGCGTTTCCGGCGCCTGGCGTCGGATCCGCCAGCCAAACCGCCCGTCGCGTTGACAACGCTGTCAACGTGGCATTCAATCCGCCCGTCACGCGCCACCGCTCCGGTCCGCGCGCACCACAACTCGATCCGCATGCGATTCCTTGGGAGGGGAGATCCATGAAACATCCGCACACGACGCCGAAGAAGCGACTGCTCACTTCCGCCCTGCTGCTGGCCCTCGCGCCGCCGCTGGCCGCCCAGGTCGCAGATCAGACCCAGACGCAGATCCAGACCCCGTATAGCGCCAGCAGCGACGACGCCACTGAGCTCGACCGGGTGACCGTCACCGGCATCCGCGGCAGCCTGCTGTCTTCGATGAACCTCAAGCGCGACGCGCAGGGCGTCGTCGACGGCATCGTCGCCGAGGACATCGGCAAGTTCCCGGACACCAACCTCGCCGAATCGCTGCAGCGCATCTCGGGCGTGTCGATCGACCGCTCGCAGGGCGAAGGCTCGCGGGTCACCGTGCGCGGCGTCGGCCCGGACTTCAATCTGGTGCTGCTCAACGGTCGCCAGATGCCGGCATCGAGCATCGAGGCGACCAACGCCTCGAACTCGCGCGCCTTCGACTTCGCCAATCTCGCCTCCGAGTCGATCTCGGGCGTCGAGGTTTTCAAGACCTCGCGCGCGGCCACGGCGACCGGCGGCATCGGCGCGACGATCAATATCAAGACCGCACGCCCGCTGGAGATCGACACGCTCGCCAATGTCGGCATGAAGGCGGTCCATGACAGTTCGGTCGACAACCTGCCCAAGCAGATGCAGGGCGACAAGTGGACCGGCGAGATGTCGGGCATCTTCAGCACCAAGACCGACGACGGCCGCTTCGGCATCGCGCTCAGCGGCAGCTACCAGGAGCGCGACTTCGGCTACAACGAAGCCGCCGTCGGCGGTGGCTGGTACGCATTCCCCGGCGGCGAAGGTCCGCTGGCCAATGCCGAACCCGCGGCGAACGCGACCAACCCGCCCGGTCCGGGCGACATCTATTCGATCCCGCAGAACCTGATCTACGCACTCAACGGCGTCAGCCGGCAGCGCACCAACGGTCAGGCCACGCTGCAGTGGGCGCCGACCGACACCATCACCGCGACCCTCGACTACACCTACGCCGAGAACCGTATCCAGCAGCGTCGCCACGAGCTGTCGACCTGGTTCAACCAGGCCGCGTCGCAGACCTCCTGGACCGATGGCCCGATCGCAGCCCCGACCAGCTACACCGAGTACGCGGGCTGCTTCAACCCGGCGACCGAGCAGTGGACCGCCAGCGATGCCATGGGTGTCTGCCCAGCCGGCTTCGAGATCCGTCCCGGCGACCTGGCGATGGCCGGTGCCCAGTTCGCGACCAAGAACGAGAACAGGTCGGTCGGCTTCAACGTCGAATGGGCCGCGACCGATTCGCTCGACTTCGAGTTCGACTTCCATCGTTCCAGTGCCGAGTCCGGCGCGGACAGCCCGTACGGCTCCAACAACGTGATCGGCACCGCGGCGTTCGCACGCGGCGTGACCAACGTCGATTTCAGTGGCGACTTCCCGGTCCTGTCGGTGATGCTGCCGCCTGGTCAGACCTCGGTGTCGCCGAGCGAGATGATGGTCACCGGCTCCTCGTTCCGTAACAGCTACATGAAGTCGGAAGTCGACCAGGGCCAGGTGCGCGGCACCTTCCGCTTCGCCGACTATTCCCAGCTCGACTTCGGCGTCGCCTACACCGAAGTCAACAACCGCACCGCCTACAACTTCACCCAGCGCGACGACTGGGGCGGGTTCGGCGGCGGCGCGGCGGACTATGCCGACGATCTGTGGATCCCCGGCGACATCAGCCAGTACTTCGACCAGTTCTCCGGCAGCGGCAACGCCTTCGGCCAGTTCTATCTGTTCGATTTCGACAGGCTGCGCGCGGCGGCGATCGCTGCGCGCGGCGGGGACGAGGCCGCGTACCTGCCGCCCGACAACTTCACCACCGACCGCCGCACGACCGAGAAGTCCAAGAGCGCCTACGTGCAGTGGAGCAACACCTGGGATCTGTCGATGCCGCTGAGCGTCGCGGCCGGTGTGCGCTACGAGGAAACCGACATTACGTCCAGCGCGCTGGTGCCGATCGCGACCGGGCTGGTCTGGACCGGTGCCAACGAGTTCTCGGTGCAGTTCGGCGACCCCGACTTCACCACCCTACGCGGCAAGTACGAGTACTGGCTGCCCAGCCTCGACACCAGCCTGAAGATCACCGAGGACATGGTGCTGCGCGCCAGCTACGGACACAGCATCGGCCGTCCTCAGTGGAACCACATTCAGGGCGGCCAGACGCTCGACTCGTTCGCCGGCTACGAAGGCGGGACCGGCTCGCAGGGCGACCCGGGCCTCAAGCCGCTCGAGTCGAAGAACCTCGATCTGTCGTTCGAGTGGTACTACGGCGAAGGCAGTTACGTGTCGGTGGGCTGGTTCCGCAAGGATATCGACAATTACATCGGCACCTCGGTCATCGAGACCTCACCGTTCGACCTGACCACGCCGGTGGGCGGCGCCTACTTCAACGAAGCGGTCGCCAACGGCTGCGCGGTCGGCGGCACCGACTTCCGCAACTGCGTGCGCCAGTACATCTTCGCCAACCATGCCGGCGATCCGGGCGTCGTGGTCACCGGTACCGACACCAATGGTCAGCCCACGGGAACCATCTCCGGCTTGCCCGGCGACCCGGCGGCGATCTTTCGCGTGTCAGTGCCGATCAATCGCGATTCGTCGCAGCTCGACGGCTGGGAACTCAACGTCCAGCACATGTTCGGCGAGTCCGGTTTCGGCCTCTCGGCGAACTACACCATCGTCGATTCCGACCTGACCTACGACAACTACAACCTCGGCGACCAGTTCGCGATGGTGGGCCTCAGCGATTCGGCCAACCTCGTCGGCTTCTACGACAAGGGGTCGTGGCAGATCCGTGCGGCCTACAACTGGCGCGACGAGTTCCTGTCGAGCACCTACGACAGCTGGCGTCCGAATCCGGTCTACGTCGAGGCCTACGGACAGCTGGATCTGAATGTCAGTTACCAGGTCAACGAGAACTTCTCGGTCCACGCCGAGGCGATCAACCTGACCGACGAGACCATGCGCTCGCATGGCCGCAACGAGCGGCAGGTGTTCTACGCCACCCAGACCGGACCGCGCTACATGCTCGGCTTCCGCTACCGGTTCTGATCGGAGCACCTCGCGACACACCGACGCCCGCATGATCGCCCATCATGCGGGCGTCGCTTTTTCACGGGAATCCGCCATGCGCGCCCGCCTGCCCGACCCCGCCCCCATCCCCGAAGCACCTGCGGGCATGCCGCTCGACGCCGTGCTCGAAAGCACGACGCCGCTCGTCGCGCGCGGCCTTGCGGCGCATTGGCCTGCCGTACTTGCCGCGAACCGGGGGCCACTCGATGCGATCGCCTACCTGCGCGGATTCGCCAACGATGCGGTGCCCGCCACGGCGACCATCGCACCACCGGACGCAGGTGGCCGGATCTTCTACGACGCCTCGATGCGCGGCTTCAATTTCCGCCGAGAGCAGGTGTCGGCAGGCGTCGCGCTCGCCACGCTGGCGCGCGAACTCGACAACACCAGCGCGCCGATGATCTATCTCGGCGCCACCACGCTCGACACCTGGTTTCCGGGTTTCGCCTTGGACAACCGCATCGACTTCGGGGATCGCGCGCCGCTGGCCAGCATCTGGATCGGCAATCGCACCCGCGTACCCGCCCATCACGACCTGCCCGACAACCTCGCCTGCGTGGTCGCGGGACGCCGTCGCTTCACGCTGTTTCCGCCGGACCAGATCGACAACCTCTACATCGGTCCGCTCGATGTCACGCCGGCCGGACAGCCGGTCAGCCTGGTGGATCCCGCAGCACCCGACCTCGCGCGCTTCCCGCGCTTCGTCGATGCTTGGGCGCGTGCGCAGGTCGCCGAACTCGGCCCCGGCGATGCCGTGCTGATTCCCAGCTTGTGGTGGCACGCGATCGACGCCTTGGACAGCGTCAATGTGCTGGTGAACTACTGGTGGCGGCGTGCGCCGGACTGGATGGATGCACCATTGAATGCCCTGATGGCCGGCCTGCTCGCCATCCGCCAGTTGCCCGCACACGAGCGTGCGCACTGGAAGCGGATGTTCGAGCACTACGTCTTCGACGCGGACGACACGACCGCCGCACACATTCCCGACACCGCACGCGGTGTGCTCGCACCTTTCGATGAAGCCGGCGCCGCGAATCTGAGGCGCGTCCTGCGCCTGCGCCTCGAGCGGTAGTGCGATGGCGAACATCCCAGACGGAACCGTTCACGCCCCTCTGTATCCTTCAAGCCCCGCGAAAGCGACAATGAGGACTTGAGCAGCGTTGCCTCAGCGACGCACCGGCCCGGTCGACTTGCGCACCTGCACCGCGTACGGCAGTTCCAGGGTTTCGCCACTGCCGCTGTCGCGGATTGCTTTGAGCAGTTCGAGACATGCCACGCGGCCCATCTCGCGGCTAGGCTGGCGCACCGTGGTCAACGCCGGATAGATGTGGCGGGCGATGGGCATGTCGTCGAAGCCGCAGACCGACACATCCTTGGGCACCGACAGCCCGCGTTCGCAGATCGCGCAGATCGCGCCGGCCGCCATGTCGTCGTTGGCGGCGAAGATCGCGGTCGGCGGCTGCGGCAGGTCCAGCAGCTTGTTGGTCGCATCGACACCCGACTGGTGGAAGAACCTGCCGGCCACCACCAGTGCGGCGTCGTAATCCAGACCCGCCTGCTTGAGGCCGTCGCGATAGCCGGCCAGACGCCAGCGGCTGGCACCGTGCGCGGGGTGTCCCTTGATGTGGGCGATGCGGCGATGGCCCAGTTCAGCCAGATGCAGCACGACATCACGCGCGGCGCTGCGCTCGTCGACGACCGCACCGATGCGGCGGTGCTGCTCCTGCGCCGAAACACTCGCGTAGGGGATGCCCATCTCGTCCAGGCGCGCCAGCAGTTTCGCGTCGTCGGTGATCGGCGGCGTCAGCACCACGCCATCGAGCTGCGACTGCATGATCACCGACTCCACCTTGGCGACGATGTCCTTGGCGGTGTAATCGACCGGGGCGAGCATGAGGTTGTAGTGCTGCGACTGGCAGGCATCGAGCACGCCCAGCTCGACCTCCATCAGGTAGTTGCTCGACGGATTGTCGTAGAGCATCGCCACGAGGTAGGAACGGCGCCCGGCGAGCAGACGCGCCGAGGCGAGCGGACGGTACTGCAGCTTTTCGACCGCAGCCTCGACCGCCATGCGCGTGCGTTCCGACACGTTCGGCTCGTTGTTGAGAACGCGCGAAACGGTCTTCATCGACACGCCCGCCGCTTCCGCGACATCCTCGATCCGCACCCGCGTGCTGTTCAATTCCGGTCACTCCCTCGTCCCGCCCGCGCATTCTGCCAGAGCGGATGCATCATCGATGTCGCGCTCGCGGCGCGCCGGGACAATGACGCCCTGCAGCAAGCACACGGTGCGATGCGTCGGTATGCTAGCCACCGTCTGACAACGCTGTCATGGCTGCCTGCAGCATGACCATCGCCCGCCATGCGGCATCTGCGTGCCGTTCTACCGTTCCCGGAGCCCTTCGATGATCCAGTCGCATCGCCCCGCCCGCCCGTCCCTGCGCTGCGCACTGTTGCCGGCGATGCTTGCCGCCATCGTCTTCGGCGCCGGCTGCACGCGCGACGAGGCGCCCACCGCTGCCGCATCGCCCGAGACGCCGGCCACGAACACCGCCGAGCCGGGCGCGATCGATCCGGCGAACTGGCCCGACACCGCGTGGCCGCTGGCCGAAGACGCGGCGATGGAGCAGCAGATCACCGAGCTGATGGCGACGATGACGGTCGAGGAGAAGGTCGGCCAGATCGTGCAGGGCGACATCGCCGACGTCACGCCCGAAGACGTGCGCAAGTACCGGCTCGGCTCGATCCTCGCCGGCGGCAATTCCGATCCCGGCGGCCGCTACGACGCCTCGCCCGCCGAATGGCTGGCGCTGGCCGACGCGTTCTGGGAAGCGTCGATGGACACCTCGGGCGGCGGCAAGGCCATCCCGGTGATCTTCGGTATCGACGCCGTGCACGGCCAGAGCAACATCGTCGGCGCGACGCTCTTCCCGCACAACATCGGCCTGGGCGCGACGCGTAACGCGGAGCTGATGCGCGAGATCGGCCGCGTCACCGCGATCGAAACCCGCGTGACCGGCATGGAGTGGGCGTTCGCTCCGACGGTCGCCGTGCCGCAGGACGACCGCTGGGGCCGCACCTACGAGGGCTATTCCGAATCGCCGGATGTGGTCGCCGCGTTCGCGCCGGCCGTGGTGGAGGGCATGCAGGGCAAGGCGGGCTCTCCGGAGTTCCTCAACGATCACCACGTGATGGTCTCGGTGAAGCATTACCTCGGCGACGGCGGCACCGTCGGCGGCAAGGACCAGGGCGACACCCAGGTCACCGAGGCGCAGCTGCGCGACATCCACAACGCGGGCTATCCGCCGGCGATCGGCGCGGGCGCGCAGGCGGTGATGGCCTCGTTCAACAGCATCCACGGCCAGCGCATGCACGGCCACCGCGCCCTGCTCACCGATGTGCTCAAGGACCGCATGAATTTCGGCGGCTTCATCGTCGGCGACTGGAACGGCCACGGCCAGCTGCCGGGCTGCACCACCACCGATTGCGCAGCCACGTTCAATGCCGGTCTCGACATGGCGATGGCGCCCGACAGCTGGCGCGGCCTGTTTGATAGCACGGTCAAGCACGTGCAGTCGGGCGAAATTCCGATGGAACGCCTCGACGATGCCGTGCGTCGCATCCTGCGGGTGAAGTTCCGCATGGGCCTGTTCGATGCGCCCAAGCCGTCGGCGCGTGCGCTCGGTGGCAAGTTCGAACTGCTCGGCGCACCGGAACACCGCGAAGTCGCGCGCCGCGCGGTGCGTGAATCGCTGGTGCTGCTGAAGAACCAGGACGGCATCCTGCCGCTCGCGGCCAACCAGAACGTGCTGGTGGCCGGTGACGGCGCCGACGACATGGGCAAGCAGTCCGGCGGCTGGACGCTCAACTGGCAGGGTACCAGCACCAAGCGCGCCGACTATCCCAATGCCGACACCATCTGGGACGGCATCCGCACGCAGGTCACCGCAGCCGGCGGCACCGCGCAGCTGGCCGTCGACGGCCGCTACACGCAGAAGCCGGACGTGGCGATCGTCGTCTTCGGTGAGGACCCGTATGCGGAGTTCCTCGGCGACCTGCCGAACCTGCTCTACAAGCCCGGCAACGATGCCGACTTGGAACTCGTCAAGCGCCTGCGCGCCGACGGCATTCCGGTGGTGTCGGTGTTCATCAGCGGCCGCCCGCTGTGGATGAACCGCGAGATCAACGCGTCCAACGCCTTCGTCGCCGCGTGGCTGCCGGGCTCGGAAGGTGCGGGCATCGCCGACGTGCTGCTGCGCGGCGCCGATGGCCAGCCGCAGCACGACTTCACGGGCAAGCTGAGCTTCTCGTGGCCGCGTCGCGCCGACCAGTACGTCAACAACGTCGGCATGGACGGCTATGACCCGCTGTTCGCCTTCGGCCACGGCCTCACCTACGCCGACGACGGCAATCTCGACGTGCTGCCCGAGGATGCCGGCGTCAGTGCCGACGACGGACAGGCGGCAGGCTACTTCGCGCGTGGCGTGCCCGGACCGGGCCTGCGCCTGGTGGTGACCGGTGCGGACGGCCGCGGCGCCGATGTGCTGCATCCGCGCGTCGCCACACCGGACGGCACGCTCAGCCTGGCGGCTGTCGACTACCAGACCCAGGAAGGCGCGCGTCTGCTGACCTGGACCGGCGATGCGACCGCCGAACTGCTGTCGCATTCGCCGTTCGACATCAGCCGTGAAACGAATGGCGATTCGCTGCTGCTGGTCACCCTGCGCGTCGATGCCGTGCCTGCCGGCGGTGACATCACGCTCTCGGCCGGCTGCGGCGACGGGTGCACGGCGGCCCTGCCGGTGCGGGAATGGCTGACATCGCTGCCGCGCGCCGAGTGGGTGACGGCGGGCATTCCGCTCAAGTGCCTGGCCGTTGCCGGCCTCGACACCACGCGGGTCAGCACGCCGTTCGCGCTCCGCGCCCCGGCCGGCCTGACCCTGGGCCTGGCGGATGTGCGCATCGGCACCGACGCCACCCACAGGCTCGACTGCAAGACGCAGTAGACCGGCGAGCCACCGGCGCCGCGCGCAATGCGGGGCGCTGGCCGCAGGACCGACAGCGCCGCCTCCGGGCGGCGTTGTCGTATCCGCATCCCGGCAGTCAGCGGAACGCAGCGTGCGCCCCGTATCCACACCGCCCTACGAGGGCGCGCCTAGACTCGATGCCCCTGTTCCGCGGAGCGTCGCAATGATCGACCTGCACTACTGGCCCACGCCCAACGGCCATAAGATCACGCTGTTTCTCGAAGAAGCCGGGCTCGACTATCGCGTCCACCCGGTCAACATCGGCAAGGGCGACCAGTTCAAGCCCGAATACCTCGCGTTCTCGCCGAACAACAAGATGCCGGCGATCGTCGACCACGCCCCGGCCGACGGCGGCGAGCCGCAGACCGTGTTCGAATCCGGCGCGATCCTGCTGTATCTGGCGGAGAAGTCCGGGCAGTTCCTGTCGACCGATCCGCGCGTGCGCATCGAAACGCTGGAATGGCTGTTCTGGCAGATGGCCGGCCTGGGGCCGATGACGGGCCAGTACGGCCACTTCAACGTCTACGCGCCGGAGAAGATTCCGTATGCGATCGAGCGCTACACCAACGAAGCCAACCGCCTGCTGCAGGTGCTCGACACGCGGCTGAAAGGCCGCGACTTCATCGCCGGCGATGCGTACTCGATCGCCGACATGGCGACGTATCCATGGATCGGCGTCTACGACAAGGCGCCGATCGACATGACGCCATACCCGGAGGTGCAGCGCTGGCACGCCGCGATCAAGGCACGGCCGGCAACGGCGCGCGCCTACGCGAAGTCGAAAGAGGTCAATCCCGACGCCGGCAAGGCGATGAGCGACGAGGAGAAGAAACTGCTGTTCGGGCAGGGGCGCCGCTGAGTCATGCCGCATGGCGGCCCGCATCGCCACGCACTCGCCCGCTACGATCGCAATCCATACCGGATCAGGGATGCCACCGATGCGCTCGCTTGCCTCATTGACTGCGGCCTGCCTGCTCGCGGGCTGCGGAACGACACCCGCACCGCGCGCGAGCGCGGACATCGCCCGCTGTGACGCGCTTGCCGGTGCCGGCTGGCAGCGCATCGAACCACCCGAAATCGCAACCGAACTGCTGACGCTTGCCCACGTCACCACCGCGCCGGCGCTGGCGCGGTGGTACGTCGCCGCCGGCGGCGCCCACGCCGCCTGCGTGCCCCCGAGGCGGCCGCGATCTGCGGCCATGCGCTTCACATCTTCCAGCCGCAGGTGCATCGGATGTGGGGCTGGTCGGACAGCACGGTGCGTCGCGAGTCCTGCGCGGCCGGCTGATGTGTCGCGGCAGGCGCAGTGCGGCGACCCGATACACTCGGCACATCGCTCCACTGGACCTGCCATGCGCTCCGTACTCACTGCCGCCGCCCTGATGATCGCCACCTCCTCCGCCCTCGCTGCCACCCCACCCGCGTCCGGCGGCCTCACGCTCGAAGCCATCACCGGCGATGCGCCGCTGTCGGGGCCGACGTTGATGAAACCGCAGGTCGCGCCGGACGGCTCGCGTGTGACCTTCCTGCGCGGCAAGGACGAGAACCGCAACCAGCTCGACCTGTGGGAGTACGACATCGCCAGCGGGCAGACGCGGATGCTGGTCGATTCGAAGGTCGTGCTGCCGGGTGAAGAGACGCTCAGCGATGCCGAGAAGGCACGCCGCGAGCGCCAGCGTATCGCCGGGCAATCGGGCATCGTCGATTACCAGTGGGCACCGGACGCGCGGCAGCTGCTGTTTCCGCTCGGCGGCGAGCTGTATCTGTACGACCTGTCGAAGTCCGGCAGCGAGGCGGTGCGCCAGCTCACCGACGGCGGCGGCTTCGCCACCGACCCGAAGGTTTCACCCCGTGGGGGCTTCGTCAGCTTCGTGCGCGCGCGCAATCTGTGGGTCATCGATCTCGCCAGCGGCGCCGAGCGCCAGCTCACCACCGACGGCAGCGACGTCATCGGCAACGGCGTCGCCGAGTTCGTGGCCGACGAGGAAATGAATCGCCACACCGGCTACTGGTGGGCGCCGGACGACAGTGGCATCGCCTACGCACGCATCGACGAATCGCCGGTGCCGGTGCAGAAGCGTTACGAGGTCTATCCTGATCGCACCGAGGTCGTCGAGCAGCGCTATCCGGCCGCCGGCGACGACAACGTGCGCATCACCCTGCACGTCGTCGCACCGCAGGGCGGTGCAGTGACCGATGTCGACCTCGGCAGCAACACCGACATCTACCTCGCCCGCGTGCAGTGGCGCGATGCGCAGCGCCTGACCTTCCAGCGCCAGTCGCGCGACCAGCAGACGCTCGACCTCATCGAGACCACGCTCGCCACCGGCGCGCAGCGCACGCTGGTCACCGAACGCGGTCGCACCTGGGTGCCGCTGCACGACAGCCTGCGCTTCCTCGATGACGGCCGCTTCGTGTGGTCGTCCGAACGCGACGGCTTCCAGCATCTGTATCTCGCGTCGGAAGACGGGCGCCGGATGACCCAGCTCACGCAGGGCGACTGGCCGGTCGACGAACTGCTGGCGGTCGACGCCACGGCGGGCCTCGTCTACTTCCGCGCCGGCATGGCGCTCGAAGACGGCAAGGCGCTGCCGCGCGCGACCGAATCGCGGATCTACAGTGTGGGCCTCGACGGCCGGCGCGCCTACACCGCGCTGTCGCGTGAGCCCGGCATGCACGGCGCCAGCTTCGCGCGCAATGCGTCGGTCTATGTCGACAGCTGGTCGAACACGACCACGCCGCCGCAGATCGCGCTGCACCGCGCCGACGGTACGAAGCTCGCCACGCTGGTCGAGAACGATCTCGCCGCGGCCGATCATCCCTACGCGCCGTTCCTCGCCGCGCACCGTCCGACCGAATTCGGCACGCTGACCGCCGCCGATGGACGCACGCCGCTGCACTACTCGCTGATCAAGCCGGCGGATTTCGATGAAACGAAGCCGCATCCGGTCGTCGTGTTCGTCTACGGCGGCCCGGCCGCGCAGACGGTACTGAACACCTGGCCCGGCCGCGCCGACGCGAGCTTCCACCAGTACCTCGCGCAGCAGGGTTATGTGGTGTTCTCGCTCGACAATCGCGGCACGCCGCGTCGTGGCCGCGACTTCGTCGGCGCGCTGTACCAGCGCCAGGGCACGGTGGAAGTCGAGGACCAGCTGCGCGGCGTCGAGTGGCTGAAGGCGCAGCCCTGGGTCGACGGCGAGCGCATCGCGGTCAACGGCTGGTCGAACGGCGGCTACATGACGCTGATGCTGCTGGCCAAGGCGCCCGAGGCCTACGCCTGCGGCATCGCCGGTGCGCCGGTCGCCGACTGGGCGCTCTACGACACGCACTACACCGAGCGCTACATGAACCTGCCGAACGCCAACGTCGACGGCTATCGCGAGGCCAGCGTGTTCACCCACGCCGGCAACATCAGGCCGAACGCGCTGCTGCTGATCCACGGCATGGCCGACGACAACGTGCTGTTCACCAATGCAACGCAGCTGATGAGCCAGCTGCAGCAGGCCGGCACGCCGTTCGAGCTGATGACCTACCCCGGCGCCAAGCACGGTCTGCGCGGACGCGACGCGCTGCATCGCTACCGCATCAGCGAGGCGTTCTTCGCGCGGTGCCTGACGCGCTGACGCTCCGGTCGATGGCGTCCGTTCCACCGCCGTTACCGGCAACCGGACGCCTGCCACCATCGCAGGGGTGGTGGCATCGGCACTGGAGATGGGCCGTCCCCGCGCTCGCCGGCGCAGCGGCCCTGCTCGTCGCACTGTCGATCGCGGGCATGCTGCTGGCGCTTCGAAGCGTGATCGTGTCCTCCGCGGTCTATCAGGATGCGCTCGACCGGGCACGTGCCGATGCGCGCGTCGTCGCGCACTTCGGCGACGCCATCGAGCCCGGCTTCCTGCCGGTGGGCGGCATCGAAACCCGCAGCGCCGGCGGCGGATCGGGGCGCGCGGCCTTCGTCATCCAGCTCGAGGGCAGCACCGGCGCCGGCATGCTTCATGTCGAAGCGCACCGCTGGACCGGGCTGTGGATCTATCGCGAATTGACGTTCGTCGCCGACGGCGTGCCCGGGCCTATCGATCTCGTGTCGCCGGGCACCCCGGTTTCGGCACGAGCCCCGGCGACGCCGTGACCTCCGGCCGTTGCCGGCACGCAGGGCGAGCGCCTACGGTCGGCATCCGTCCTTGCCGCTGGTGCCAACATGAAACCCCTCGTCCTTGCGATCGCCCTGTCCCTCGCCGCACCGCTCGGCGCGCTCGCCCATACCGATGACGCCAGGGCCGCAGCGACCGCAGCACCGGATAGGTCCCCGGCATGGGTCACGCGCAGCAATGAACTGGCGCAGATCCTGATCGATGCCCAGGCGCCGTTCCAGCCCGAATCGGCCGGCTTCTTCGGCGTGCCCGGCTACGACGACCAGGTTGCGGACTTCGGCCCCGATAACGCCCGGCGCTACCGCGAGGCAATGGCAGCGGCGCGCGCCAGGCTGCAGACGCAGCTCGAACTCGAGCGCGATGCCAACGTGCGCCAGGATCTGCAGATCCTGCTCACCAGCATCGACGAAAGCATCGAAGGCAGCACGCTCAACGAACGCTACCTGCTGCCATGGACCGATGCGCCGCAATTGATCTTCAGTGGCATCAACGGCCTGCTGTCGGCGCAGACACCCCCCGAGCGTCGCGCGCACGCGCTGGCCCGCCTGCAGCGCTATGCCGGTCTCGCCGAGGGCAGTACACCGATCACCACCCTCGCCCGCCAGCGCTACGAAGAGCGCCTGTCGAACCCCGACCTGCTGCAGCCCACGAAGCGCGAAGTGCAGCGCGCCCTCGACAGCGCCGACACCTACATCGCCGGCATCCGCAAACTCTTCGAGGCGTACGGAATCGACGGTGCCGAACCCGCGCTCGACGCGATCGCGACGGAGATCACCGCCTACGCCGACTGGACCCGCAGCACCGTGCTCCCGAACGCGCGCGACGACACGCGCCTGCCGCCGGACCTCTATGCCTTCGGTCTCAAGCAGTACGGCACCGACATCGACCCGCAGCTGCTGATGCAGCGCGCGCAGCTGGCCTTCATGGAGATCCGCGCGCAGATGCAGCAGCTCGCGCCGCTGGTCGCGAAGGAGAAGGGCATTGCAGCGACCGATTACCGCGAGGTCATCGCCGCGCTCAAGCGCGACACGATTCCCGACGATCGCCTGGAAGCGAGCTACCGCGAGGTCATCGATGCCATCGATCCGATCATCGAACGCGAGAATATCGTCGACGTGCCGCAGCGACAGATGCAGATGCGCCTGGGCTCCGAGGCCGAATCGGCTGCTTCGCCCGCGCCGCATTTCCGCCCCGCGCCGCTGGTCGGCAACACCGGACAGCAGGGCACGTTCGTGTTGCCGCTGGGCAATCCCGGCGGCGACGGCGACGGCGATGCCTACGACGACTTCAACTTCGACGCCGTGCGCTGGACGCTGTCGGCGCATGAAGGGCGCCCCGGCCACGAGCTGCAGTTCACCGCGATGGTCGAGCGCGGCGTGTCGCTGGCCCGCTCGATGTTCGCGTTCAACTCGGTCAACGTCGAAGGCTGGGCGCTGTACGCCGAAGCCGAACTCGTGCCCTACGAACCGCTTGACGGCCAGCTGATCGCCCTGCAGTTCCGCCTGCTGCGCGCGGCGCGCGCGATGCTCGACCCGATGCTCAATCTCGGCCTGATCGACCGCGAACGCGCCGGCCGCATGCTGACCGAGGACGTGATGCTCTCGCCCGCGATGGCACGCCAGGAACTCGACCGCTACACCGTCAACGCACCGGGTCAGGCGACGAGCTATTTCTACGGCTACACGCGCATCCTCGAACTGCGCATGCGCACCGAACTCGCACTGGGCGCGAAGTTCGATCGCCGCGCGTTCAACAACTTCCTGCTCGATCAGGGCCTCCTGCCGCCCGACCAGCTGGCCGAAGCGGTGGAGACGGTGTTCATCCCGGCGCAGCAGCGCCGCTGAGGCGGCGTCCTTGCGCAGGCCGCCCCGGCGCGGCCTGCGCGGCCCTCAGCTCAACCGCGACAGCATCCGCTGGTGGCCGATGATCCGCGCCCAGCGTGTGCCCAGATCCATCCAGCAGACATAGGCGGCTTCGCGCGCGATCAGGCCGAGCGTTTCCGGGTGCCACGACAAGGCCGGCTCGGCCGCGCAGACCTCCCAGTCCAGGCCCATGCGGCCGGCGAGAAAGGCGCAGCGCGCGAGGTGATACCGGCTGCTGAGCAGAATCACCACCGGCGGTGCCACGGCAGCATCGCCCTCGGCCAGCAGCAGGCGCGCATTGCGCAGGTTCTGCAGGGTGTCGCGCGACTGGTCTTCCAGCCGGATCGGGGCATCGGGTGCGAGGCCGAGGTCGAACAGGGCCTGCCGGGCCAGCGCCGCTTCCGTCGGACCGCCCTCCGGCCCGCCGCCGAGCAGCAGCAGGCTGCGCGGGGGCCGCGATTCCCACACCGTCGCCGCGCGTGCGAGCCGCGCCTGGAAATCGGCGTCGAGCCGCCCACCGGGCGCATGCTTGCCGAACAGCAGCAGGCAATCCCCGCGGCCCGGCGCGCAGGGCGCGGCGCGCGCCACTCGCCAGACGTGGACCACATAGCCCACGTACACCAGCCCCAGGCTCAGCATGCACGCCGCGCCGGCCACGACCAGCGCATGCAGCGCGTCGCCGTCGGCGAGCAGGCGGAGACGGTGCAGCAGGCGGGATCTGGCCAAATGCGTCGGGTCCGGAGCGGCCGCAGCCGGGGCGGGGCTGAATTCTAGACTCACGCGCGCTGGCTATACTCGGCAGCCTTGTTTCCGGACCGAACGCGTGCCCTCGACGCCGTCGCCCCCGCCGATGCCGGCCATCGCCATCCGTGCCTACACGGCCACCACCGCGCTCGGTCGCGGCAATGCCGCCCAGCGCGAGGCGCTGCGCGCGCGGCGCAGCGGGCTGCGTCGCAACGATTTCGGCGACACGCCGCTGCCGACCTGGATCGGGCGCGTCGACGGCCTGGAAGAGGCGGCCCTGCCGGCCGCGCTGGCGCGCTGGGAGTGCCGCAACAACCGGCTCGCCTGGCTGGCGCTGCAGCAGGACGGCGTGCAGGCCGCACTCGATGGCCTGATCGCACGCCACGGCGCCGAGCGCATCGCGCTGGTCATCGGCACCTCGACGTCCAGCATCGGCGCCAGCGAGGAGGCCTATGCGCGCGCGGAGGTCGATGCCGACGGGACGCGCCGGATGCCCGACGACCTGGCCCGTCCCATCGTCCACACACCGCATTCGCTGGGCGATTTCCTGCAGCACGCCACCGGCCTGCGCGGCCCGTGCATCACCGTGGCCACCGCGTGTTCGTCGAGCGCGAAGGTGTTCGCGCAGGCGGCGCGGATGATCGAGGCCGGCGTGGTCGACGCGGCGCTCGTCGGCGGCGTCGACACGCTGTGCGGCAGCGTGCTGTTCGGCTTCAACGCGCTGGGCCTGGTGTCGCAGAATCCCTGCCTGCCGTTCGACGCGCATCGCGACGGCCTGTCGCTCGGCGAGGCCGGCGGGTACGCGGTGCTCGAGCGTGCGGGGCCCGACGAGAGCGGTCCGCTGCTGCGCGGCTACGGCGAATCCAGCGATTCGCACCACATGTCGGCGCCGCATCCCGAAGGGCTGGGCGCGCTGCTGGCGATGCGCGGTGCGCTCGCGCGCGCGGGCATCGATGCGGGCGAGGTCGGCTATCTGAACCTCCACGGCACCTCGACTCCGGCCAACGACACCGTCGAAGCCGGCGCGGTGAACGCCCTGTTCCCGGACACCCTGCACGCCAGTTCGACCAAGGGCTGGACCGGCCACACGCTCGGCGCGGCGGGCATCGTCGAATCGGTGTTCGCGCTGATCGCGCTCGAAGACGGCCTGTTGCCGGGCATCCTCTACAGCCAAACGCCGGACCCGGCCTGCGGACCGCAGATCCGCTTCGACAATGCCGAGGCCGACATCCGCTACGCGATGAACAATTCCTTCGGCTTCGGCGGCAACAACTGCTCGCTGGTGTTCGGCCGCGGAGCGACCGCATGAGCGCCCTGACCGCGACGATCGCCGGCATCGGCTTCTGGACCGACGGCCTGCCCGACTGGGACGCCGCCACGGCCTTCGCCCGCGACGGCGTACGCCCGGACACCGCACCCGCGCGGCCTGCGCCGCAGCTGCTGGCCCCCAACGAACGCCGCCGTGCACCCGGCTCGGTCGCGGTGGCGCTCGAGGTCGCCCTCGCCGCATGCCGCGCCGCAGACCGCGATCCGGCCACGCTGCCGTCGGTATTCGCCTCCACGCATGGCGACCTCGCGATCACCGACTACATGTGCGAGACGCTGGCGACCGACCCGACCGCGGTGTCGCCGACGAAATTCCACAACTCCGTGCACAACGCCGCTGCCGGCTACTGGACCATCGGCGCCGGCTGCACCGAAGCCGCGACCGCGATCAGCGCCTTCGACGGCACCTTCGCCCAGGGCCTGCTGGAAGCGATGCTGCAGCTGGCGAGCGGCAGCGAGGCCGTGCTGCTGGTGGCCTACGACACCGCGGCGACCGGTCTTCTGGGCACGGTGACGCACAGCGAGGGCCTGCTCGGCGCGGCGCTGGTACTGAGCCGGGGCGGCGCCGGCCCGCGCCTGAGCCTCGACCTGCGCGACGGCGACGACGCACCGGCGACCGGCCCGCTCGCGGCCCTCGCCGCACGCAATGCGATGGCGCAGATGCTGCCGCTGTTCGATGCCCTGGCCTGCGGTGCGCCCGAGGCGCGGCTCAAGGCCGGACCGCACCGCCAGCTGGTGGTGGAGATCGCGCGATGACCGCCCCCCATCTGCACCGCGGCAATGTCGCTGTCGTGATTCCGGCCCTCAACGAGGCGCTGCGCATCGACGAGGTGGTCAGCAGCGCGCTCGATCACTGCGATCACGTGATCGTCGTCGACGACGGCTCGGAGGATGCGACCGCCGAGATCGTCGCCGCGCTGCCGGTCACCCTGCTCCGCCATCCGCAGCGCATGGGCAAGGGCGCCGCGCTACGCGCCGGCTTCGCCGAGGCACGCAGGCGCGGGTTCGAGGCCGTGGTCACGATGGACGGCGACGGCCAGCATCGCGCCAGCGACATCCCGCGGCTGATCGAGGCCGCCAACCGCCATCCGGGCTGCATCGTCAACGGCGCGCGCCTGAGGAAGCGCGGTACGCAGCCCTGGTACCGCCGCATCGGCAACGATTTCGGCGACTGGGGCATCGCCTGGGCCTGCGGCTACCGGCTGGTCGACAGCCAGAGCGGCCAGCGTCTGTATCCCGCTCCCGTGCTCGCACTCGAGCACGTGCCGGGCGAGGGCTTCGTCTACGAAGCCCAGATCCTGATTTCGGCCGCGCGCGAACTCGGCTGCGGACTGGTCTCGGTGCCGGTCGAAACCCGCTACCGCAGCGCGGATTCCGACGAACAGTTCCGCCAGAGCCACTTCCGCCTGGTGCACGACCTCTATCGCATCACGTCGCACGTGACTGCCCAGGTCCTGGCGCAGGGCGACATCGTCGGCCGTTACCGGCAGCTGCGCCGCCGGCCGCCAGTCATCGACGATCCGGGCACCGATTTCGCCGCACCGCCCGCGGCGTCCATGCAGGAGACAGGCTGATGCGCGACGCCGACACCGCCCGCCGCACCGACGTCGCCATTCTCGGCGGCGGACTGGCCGGCCTGACGCTGGCGCTGCAGTTGCGCCAGCAGCATCCCGAACTCGATGTCACCGTGATCGAACGCCGGGCGCACCCGGTGCGCGAGGCGGCGCACAAGGTCGGCGAATCCAGCGTCGAGATCGGCGCGCACTATTTCGCCAATGTGCTCGGCCTGCGCGAGCATCTGGATACCGAGCAGATCCGCAAGTTCGGTTTCCGCTTCTTCTTCTCCGACGGCAGCGACCAGGTCGACCGCTGCACCGAGCTGGGCGTCAGCCAGCTGATGCCGACGCCGTCGTGGCAGATCGACCGCGGCCGCTTCGAGAACCATCTGGGCGAACGCGCGCGTGCGCTCGGCGTGCGCTTCGACGACGGCGCGGTGGTGCGCGGCATCGACCTGGCCGACGACGCGGCCGATCACGTGGTCCACGTCGAGCGCGATGGTGCCACGCAGGCGCTCGCTTGCCGCTGGGTGGTCGATGCCAGCGGCCGTGCCGGCCTGCTCAAGCGCAAGCTGGATCTGGCGATCGCCAACGACCACAACGCCAACGCGGTGTGGTGGCGCGTCGACGGCTTCGTCGACCCCAATGCCTGGTCGGAGGACACGCAGTGGCTGCAGCGCTGCGATCCGCCGGACCGCTGGCGCTCCACCAACCACATGTGCGGGCCGGGCTACTGGTTCTGGCTGATTCCGCTGTCGTCCGGCGCGCACTCGCTGGGCATCGTCTGCGATGCGGACATGCACCCGCTCGACACCATGAACACCCACGCCAAGGCGATGGACTGGCTGCGCACGCACCAGCCGCAGGTCGCCGCGTGTCTCGACCGCAGCGAGCACACGCTGCAGGACTTCATGTTCCTGCGCAAGTTCTCCTACGGCTGCAAGCAGGTGTTCTCGCGCAACCGCTGGGCGCTGACGGGCGAGGCCGGGCTGTTTCTGGATCCGTTCTATTCGCCGGGCAGCGACTTCATCGCGATCAGCAACACCTACATCTGCGACCTGATCGCCCGCGAGCAGGCCGGCCGGGACATCACCCATCACGCCGATCTCTACCAGCAGCTGTATTTCTCGTTCTACGAGAACACGTTGACGCTCTACCAGGACCAGTACCCGCTGTTCGGCGACGAGCAGGTCATGCCGGTCAAGGTGATCTGGGACTACACCTATTACTGGGCGCTGCTGGCGCCGTTGTTCTGCAGCGGACGCCTCACCGATCTGGCCACGCTGGGACGCCTGCGCCCGGCATTCAACGAGGCGCGCGCGCTGAATCTCGCCGTGCAGCCGCTGCTGCGCGCCTGGGGCGCGGCCAATGCCGGCGGGCCCCGGCCCGAAGCCCGGTTGCTGGACCAGTTCAAGATCGACTGGTTCTGCGACATGAACGCCGCGCTGCACGACGAGCTGGACACCGAGGCCTTCGTGGCGCGGGTCGACGCCAACGTGGCGCGGATGCGCTGGCTGGCCGGCGAACTTCTGCAACGGGCGCGTGCGCGACATCCGGCGATCGATGATCACGGACTCGACGCATTGCTCGCATCCGACGCGCCACCGCCGTCGCTGGCGCCGGTCTGGTACGCCGACGCGGCCTGACGCACACGCGCCTCTCGCATCGGCTCCGGCAGTCGTCGTTACGCAGCCGGCGTTCCAGCCCGGATGTCGTCGCATACGAAAACGGCACCGGTGTCCGGAGACACGGTGCCGCAAGTGTGTTCGCCGACTCGCGGTCGCGGCGGAAGCCGCGATCGATCAGTTGGGCACCAGCCGCAACACGCGACCATCGGATTCGTCGGTGAGCACATACAGCGCACCGCCGGGGCCGACGCGCACGTCGCGAATGCGCTCGCCGCCATCGTCGAGCAGGATCTCCTGCGCACCCGGCGCACCGCCGGCCATCGGAATCCGTCGCAGGCTCTTCTCGGCCAGCGCGGCGACGAACAGGTTGCCGTTCCAGCCCGGGAACGCCTCACCCTCGTAGAGCGCCAGACCGGCCGGCGCGATCGAAGGGGTCCACTGCAGCACCGGCTGCTCCATGCCGGTCATCCGCGTGAACGGCGTGATCAGCGCGCGGCTGTAATCGCGACCGAAACTCACCAGAGGCCATCCGTAATTGGTGCCCGGGGTGATCACGTTGAGTTCGTCGCCGCCGCGCGGGCCATGCTCGTGCGCGTAGATGCGCTCGCGCGCCGCGTCGTAGACCAGACCCTGCACGTGCCGGTGACCGTAGCTGTAGATCTCCGGCAGTGCCCCCGCGCGACCGACGAACGGATTGTCCTTCGGCACGCTGCCGTCGGTGTGGATGCGCACGATCGTGCCCATGTGGCTGTCGAGCTTCTGCGATTCCTCGCGGAAGAAGAAGCCGTCGCCGAGGCCCATCATCAACGTGCCATCGGGCAACAGCAGCATGCGGCCGCCGGCGTGTGCATCGCCGGACTTCGACGGATGCGTGGTGAAGATCGGCTGCACGTCGGTCAGGCGCTGACCGTCGAAGCGTGCACGCACGATGCGGGTGTGGTTGGCGTTCTTGTCGCCATGCACGAACGAGAGGAACAGCACGCCGCTGCGTTCGAAATCCGCCGCCGGCAGCACCTCGAGCAATCCGGACTGGCCGGAGTGGAACACCGCCGGCACGCCCTCGACGGGCGCTTCGCGCAGTGCGCCGTTCTCGATCACGCGCAGGCGGCCCGGTCGCTCGGTGACGAGCGCACGGCCGTCCGGCAGGAAGGCGATGGACCAAGGATGCTCCAGACCTTCGGCCACCGTTTCGACGCGGAATTCGGCGTGCGCCGGCACTGCCGTCATCAGCAATACGCCCAGCAGGAACGTCCCCAGCCCTCGCATCATCACTCGCTCTCCATTGCGCCTATGCGCCAATCGATCGTCGAGTCGATCACGGAACGGGAGAACATCGAGTGAAAACGTCGGCATTGAAGGGCTTCGTCCCCGCATTCCTGATGGCCCTCGTGCTCGCCATCGTCTGGGGTTCGATCGTGCAGAGCCAGTACAACCTGGCGGCGCTGGCCTCGATCGGTGCCGATGTCGGCTCGGTGCGATTGCAGGTCACGCTTCGCGACATCTTCAGCGGCTTCTTCCCCACGTACGGCGGTTACGTGGTGGCGCCCGCGCTGCTGGTCGCGTTCGGCGTGGTCGCGCTGCTCGAACCGAAGGTGCCGGCCGCGGCGCGCGTTCCGCTCTACGCATTGGCCGGCCTGGTCGCGCTGTTGATCGCGATTCCGCTGGTCAACTGGTTGTCGCCGGTGGCGCTGCTGGTCGGGGCGACGCGCGAGTGGAGCTGCACGTTCTGGATGGCGGCTGCCGGCATTCCCGCGGGTCTGCTCTATGCCCTGTTCGCGCCGGCACGCCGCCGCCACGCGGATGCGCCTCCCGTCCTGGTGCACGCGCCCGCAGACTCGTCTCGCGGCAGCTGACCGCGCATCGCGCGAGCGACCCGGGTGTTGGGCCTGTCGCAGCGACGCGGCGCGAGGTGATCCGGCACGTCCGCCGGGCGCGTGGTAGCCGGGTCACGTTCGAAGGGCGCGTCGGGCAATCTGCCGCAACCGCATTCCGCTGACAGCGCTCATGCGTAGTAACCGGCGGCCTCCGTCCGGAAACGCCGCGCGACTGCGGCATGCGCCCGACACGATGACCTGCAGAAAGCGAGCGACAAGCGGGGCCATACGCAGGCGTCACCACGCGCCCAGCGCTGCACCTCCATGCGCTCGAACCATCACGGCGCGAGGGATCATCATCCGACGCGGTACGCGCCGCACGAAAGAAAATCTGCATGACTGCCGTCATCCCCGCGAATGCGGGGATCCAGCGGCTTCAAGCCTTCAAGTTGAAAGGCACTGGGTTCCCGCTTGGCCGGCCGTGTGGCTGTCGAGAACCGCGGGAACGACGTTCAGGAGGAGAACTGCTCGGACCTTCCCAGAGGGCACGTTCTGGTCCAGCCGGTGCCGCCGACACACCGGCTGATTTCTTTCCCTCAGTCGCCCGAGGGGGCGACCGGCGCCGACATCGGCGGTGGATTCGCCACCCAGATCGCGATGCCACTCGCGTACTTCTGCTGCGGGCTGATGTTGACGCCGACGCCGGCCGACGAGAACGAACGCCCACCCCCACGGCCGACGCCGCCACCCACGCTGACGCCGCCGCTGCGCTCGCCATCGGCCGTGCCCTGGAACAGCACGCCGTTGGCGCCGAGTTTCGCGGCCTCGTTCCGCAGTTTCTGCAGGACCGAATCGACCTTGTTCTGCTCGCCGTAGGTCAGTGCACCGCTGCGGGTGTTGAGGATCGCGATCTCCTCGTACTGGCCCGGCGGCGGTCCGTGATAGATGCGCACCTGCGCCGGATCGATCGGTGCACGCGGCGTACCGGTCAGCACATGGGAACTGGCGCAGCCCGCCGTCAGCGCGGCGGCGAGCAGGACCAGAAGAAGACGGGGTGCGCGCATGGCGGTGTCCTCGAAGAAAGGGGCGCCCGGTCGGGCACGCCGCCGATCATCCCGCCGACGACCTGAAGCCGGCGTGGATGCCGCGCACCCGTGACCGACTAAGGACGGCACTGCCGGAGGCCGAGCCGCCAGCCTCGGCAGTCGCGCGGAGCAGCCGCGAAGCGCGCGCATCGACGCGTAGATGCAGCGACATCGCCGTTCGCGCAAATGGGCACGCCCCGCCCGATGCGCGGGCATTGCCCGCGCAGGCCTCAGCCCATGCCGCCGTTGATGCCGATGACCTGACCGTTGATGTAGCCAGCCGGCTCCGAACACAGGAAGGCCACCAGCGCGGCCACTTCGTCCGGCGTGCCGGCACGTCCGGCGGGCACGATCTGCTTGACCATGTCCGCCGGGAAGGCGTCGTCGGCCATGCTGCCGGCGATCACGCCGGGTGCCACCACGTTCACGCTGATGCCGCGGCTGGCCATTTCGCGCGCCAGGGATTTCGACGCGCCGTGCAGCGCGGCCTTCGCGGCGGCGTAGTTGGTCTGGCCGCGATTGCCGGTGACCGCCGCCACCGAGGACACGCTGACGATCCGCCCCCAGCGCTTGCGCGCCATCGGCAGCAGCAGCGGCTGGGTCACGTGGAAGAACCCGTGCAACGACACGTCGACGACGCGCTTCCACTGCGCGTCGGTCATGCCGGCCATCGGCGCATCGTCGTGGATGCCGGCATTGTTGACGATCACCTGGATCGCGCCGTCTTCGAGCAGGCCCTCGATCGCCGCGCGCGTCGCCTCGCCGTCGGCGACGTCGAACGCGACCGCCTGGGCACTGCCGCCCGCGGTCAGGATGTCCGCGACCACGCCTTCTGCGCGTTGCAGGTTTCCGTTCGCATGCACGATGACGTGCAGGCCGTCGGCGGCGAGGCGACGGCAGATCGCGCCGCCGATGTCGCCGCTGCCGCCGGTCACGAGGGCGCGTCGCAGGGGCGCGCTGCTGTCTGAGATCGTCATACGCGGATTGTAGCGGGCGATGGAGCGCGCTTACGGCGCGGGCTGCGCCGCGCCCAGCATCACCGCTGCGCGGCCTTCGGCGAGCAGCACGCCGTCGCATTCGATGCGGAACGCGTACTGCTGGCTGTCGCCAGCCTCGACCAGCACCTCGGCGATGCACTCGAGGTCACCGGCGAGATCGTCGATGCGCGCGACGTGCAGCTGCATGCCGCGCAGGGCGACCAGCATGCCCGGGCGCACCGCCCCGCCGCTGTCACGCGCGCGCAGGCCGCCGTGCACGGCCATCGCCTGGGCGCCGTACTCGCACAGATGCAGCGCGCGCAGCTGGCCCGCGCTGCGCAGCGGATTGTGCGGGTCGCGATGGCTGGCGCTGCGCAGGCACACGCGGCCCGCGTCCCAGTCGTCGACACCGTCCCACAGGCACATCGCACCCTGGTGCGGGATCATCGCGAGGATGGCGGCACGGTCGACGCGACTCATGCAGCGGGCTCCGGTTCGGCGCGTGCCGCCTCGATCGCCGCGCGGTGACGGGCGACGAACAGCGACAGCACGAAATTGCACAGCACACCGAGCGCGACCGTGGTGCCGATCGCGCGCAGCACGGGAATCGACGACAGCGCGAGCAGGCTGAAGACCAGCAGCGTCATCAGGCTGCACACCAGCACCGCGTGCAGGGTGCGGATCTGGTCGGCGCGGTCATCGCCGGCGTGTTCGAAGAACAGTGCGTAGTCGAGGCCCAGGCCCGCGGCGAGGATCAGGGCCACAAGATGGAACAACGTGAGTTCGACACCGGCCAGGCGCAGCACGGCGACAATCACCAGCAGCGTCAACAGGGTCGGCAGCAGCACGCGCCAGACGCGGCGTGGCTGGCGCAGGGCGATCCACACCGTGGCCACCAGCAGCACCAGCGCCACCGCCATCGCCGCGAGCACGCGGCCGCGGTATTCGACCACCAGCGATTCCGAAGCGTCCTTCATGTCGAGCAGGCGCAGCTCGACGCCCGGCATCTGCATCTTCGCCGCGAGCGCCGCGACATCGGCCGGCGCGTCCAGACCGCTCAGCGACACCAGCGCGGTCGCGCGCCCGGGGTGCACCAGCAGCAGGCCCGACACCGCGCTCGACAACGGCGACGCCTGCAGATCCTGAAGCGTGAGCAGCGGCGCGGTGCGTGCGCGCTCGACGTCGGCGACGAACGGCGCGAAGGCCTCGGGCAAAAACGGCGAATCGGCCAATACCTCGCCCAGCATCGCGCGCAGCGTCGGCGTGTCCGGCAACGCGGCCTGGCGACGGCGCTGCACCTCGGCATCGGGCAGATAGCGCGCGGCCATGTCGTAGCCATCGAGCCGGCCGTCGGCGACACGCGCGTCGAGCTCAGGACGCAGCGCGGACGTCGCCGCCAGCACCGAATCGGCATCCCCGCCCTGGGCGACCAGCACGTAGCGCACGTCGGGTGCGCCGAGTTCGGCGCGCAGCTCGGTATCCAGCGCCATCGCGTCGGCATCGACCGGGGTCAGCTTCGACAGATCGTTCTGCCACGCGGGACCTGGCGCGAAGACGATCGCCGCGAGGCTAGCCACGCCGAGCACGGCCAGCGACCACTTCGGCCGCGGCAGTGCTTCGATGCGATGCCACAGGCGTTGCAGACGTGGTGACGCGGCGATGTCCGGCGGCGCGGGGTCGACCAGGCCAGGCAGCAGATAGCGCGTGACCAGCGCGGCGGTCGCGAGCGCGGCGACAGTGAACACCGCCAGCTGGCGCAGACCGTCGACGCCCGAGAACAGGAACGTCGCGTAGGCGATGCAGGTGGCGATCACCCCGGTCGACAGCGCCGGCCACAGGCCGCGCACGTTCTTCCACGGCGACAGGCCGGCGCGCTGATGGCTGAAGAAATGGATCGGGTAATCCTGCACCACGCCGATCAGGGTGAAGCCGAACGCGATGGTGATGCCGTGTACGCCGCCGGGAAACAGCAGCGCCACCGCGCCGAGACCGGCGATGCCGGCACTGGCCAGCGGCAGCGCGCCGAGCAGCGGCATCTTCCAGCTGCGGTAGGCGATCAGAAGCAGGATCACCAGGCCGATGGTGTCGGCCAGGCCGATGCGCTGGGCCTCGCGCTGGGTACGGCCGCCGATGTCGACCGAAAACGCGCCCGGCCCGGTCATCTGCAGCGTGGATGCGCTGCCGTCGCCACGGGCCTCGGCGAACCGCGCGCGGATCGTCTCCACCGCGTCCAGCTGGCCGGTCGGATCGAAGCCCGCGGCACGTGTTTCGACCAGCAGCAGCGCGCGTGCGCCGGCGCGGTCGAACCAGACGTCGAACAGCATCTGCGGCGCCGCTGCCGGCGCCCAGGCCTCGGCCAGCGCCAGAGTCTCGAGCGTGGGATCGGACGGCAGCAGCGGCTCGACCAGGCCGGCCGCCGGCGAGCCCAGATCCTGCAGCCGCGCATCGAAGGCATCGCGCAGCGCATCGGCGTCGAGCGGCGCCGCGTCGAAGGACGGCGTCAGCAGGTAGCGGTAGGGCAGCAGGTCCGGCGGAAACGAGGACAGATCGGCCGAGGCGCCGTTGGCGACGACGGAGAACCGGTCGTCGGCGGCCAGCGCTTCGTGCAGCGCCTGCGACTGCGCGGCCAGCACCTCGGGCGCATCGCCGGAGATCGCCAGCAGCAGCAGACGCGAACCCGGCCCCTCACCCAGCTCGTCGATCAGCAGGCGTTGTTCGGGCGTGCGCGCGTCGGGCAGGAAGCGACGCAGATCACCGCTGAACTCCAGTCGTGCTGCGACCAGCCAGCCGGCGAGCAGCAGCACCACCAGCCAGGCGACGGCCAGCGCCAGGCGCAGGCCGGGACGCGTGAGCAGCGCTTCGCGGATCAACGCGGCACGTCGCGACAGGCGCGCAGCGCGGCGTCGAGCGAGTCGAGCGCGGACGCGCCCTGCGCGGCGCCGGCGAGCAGCGTGGGCTGCGGATCGCCCTGTTTCGGACGCGTTTCGATGCAGCGCAGTTCGTCGTCGCGACCACGCAGCACCACCGCGGCGATGCGGGTGGCGGTGCGCGCGTCGCGCGGCGTGAGTGTCAACGTCCAGTCGGCCGGCACGCCGTCGGCTTCGATCGCGTAATGGGTTTCCAGCAGCGTGCGGTCACCCGACAGCAGCGCGCCGAAACTGCCTTGCAGCGCAGCGAGTTCAGGCACGCGGGCGAGCGAGACGGTCCGCGGTGCACGTCCGGCGCGTGCGATCACGGCGTCGCCGCCGCGGATGGTCGTGGTCTCCGCGTAGGGCTCGCGGACTTCGCGCACCAGCGTGTCGGCGTCGGGCCGACGGTATTCGCCGGCCACCACCAGCGGACGACGCAGCGTCGCCGACAGGCGCAGTTCGACGAACGGCGTGGACTGCGGCGGCGGACGGGTCAGGCGATGCAGGATCCAGTCGGCGTCCACCTCACGGCCACGCGCCGCGGTCGGCGGTGGCACGCGATCGCGCGACTGGTCGGCGCGGGGCGCGGGGCGTGCCTGGGCCGGCTCAGCCGCCTGCGGAGCGGCCCAGGCCGGGAGCAGGGTCAGCCACAGCGTGGTCAGCAGCAGGCAGGCGTGCGGACGCAGGCGTCGCATCGTCGTCGCGTTTCCAGAAGTCATAGAAATTGAACCAGTTGTAGGGGGCACTGCGCACGTGATGTTCGAGCCGTTCCGCGTAACGGCGGATAAGCGCATCCACCCCGGCCTGACGATCGCGGCGCGGCAGGTCCACGCCCTCGCTGAAAGGCTCGAACACCAGGTCGTAGTGCGCGCCGCCGCGGTAGAGGCCGAAGGCCAGCATCACCGGCACCTTGAGCACCGCGGCCAGCAGCCACGGCGCCACCGGAAATTCCGCCGGCGCGCCGAGAAACGGCACCGGCCGGGTCGCGCCGCCTTCCTGGCTGCGGTCGACCAGCAGCGCGACCACCGCGCCCTGCTCGAGCGCGGCGCCGATCGCCAACGCGACCGACGGCCCGTCCTGGCCGGCGTCGATCACGGTCGCGGCGATCTCGGGGTTGAGCGTGTCCAGCAATTCGGTCATCGCCTTGCCGTGGGCGCGATCGAGCACCACACGGATCGCGAACTCGGGCCGCTGTTGCGACAGCACGCGCAGCACTTCGAAACTGCCCAGATGCGAGCCGAACAGCAGCACGCCGCGACCGGCATCGAGGTGCCGGTGCAGCGTGTCGAGCCCGAAGGTGCGCACGTCGAAACGGCGGGTGTTCTCGCTGAGCAGAAACAGCCGGTCGAGGATCGTCGCGGCGAAGGTGTAGATGTGCCGTGCCACCTCGCGCAGCGTCGCAGGCCGGCCGAACACGCGCGTGAGATAGGCCTGCGAATCGCGGCGTTCGGCGCCGCGGCGCAGCATGAAATACAGGGTGACCGGATACAGCAGCAGCCGGGTCGGCGCACGGCCGCACCAACTGGCGAACGTGCGCATCGCGAGCAGCGCCGCGCGCCCGCCGCCTTCGCGGCGCGCCTTCCAGGCCGCGCTCACGCCACGTCCCCGCCAGTGGCGATCACGTCGCCGCTGGCCAGCAGTACGCCCTCACGCTCGACCCGGAACCGCCAGCGCGGGCCGGCCTCGGTGGTCGTGGTCTCGAGTGCGATCTCGGCGGCCTCGTCCGGCAACAGCGGCTGGACGAACTTCACCTGCGGCAGGCGCAGCGGGCCGAGCGCGCCGTGCGCGGCCTCGATCGCGGCGATCACGTGATCGAGGATCACCACGCCCGGCACCAGCGGCCGCCCCGGGAAATGCCCCGGCAGACACGGATGCGTGCCCGGGACGACGAACGACGACCGGCTCATGGGCGGGGCGACCGCCCGAGCATCGCGGCGACCGCATCCTGGGCCTCGCGTGCGAGGGCCTGGCGACCGGCAGCGCCGACCCGCCCGGCCACCGGCAGCGGCTGGCCGACGGTGGCGCGCATCGGCCCGCGCGACACACGGAAGAACCCGCGCGCCGGGAGCACTGCGCCGGTGCCGTGCAGCGCGATCGGCAGCACCTCGACGCCGGCGTCGATCGCCGCCTGGAACGAGCCCGACTTGAATTCGCCCAGACGGCCGTCGCGCGTGCGCGTGCCTTCCGGGAACAGGCACAGCGACTGGCCCGCGCCGAGCACGCCGGCCACCTGCCGGCGCAGCTGCGGACCGGCGCGGCGGTCGTCGCGACTGATGAACAGCATGCCGGTCGCGCGCGCGTAGCCCGCCACGAACGGCACCCGGCGCATTTCCTCCTTCAGCAGGAAACGCAGCGGCACCGGCACCGCCATGAACAGCACGCAGATGTCGAGCAGCGATTCGTGGTTGGCGACCACCAGATACGGGCGCGACCAGTCGATCGCGTCGGCGCCCTCGACCGTGAGCCCGCCGGCCGGACCCACCAGACCGGGCGCCCAGCGCGTGCGCGCCATGTTCAAGGCGCGATCGGGTTGCCCGCTGACCAGTTGCAGCAACAGCGACACGCTGATCCAGCCCGCCGTCCAGAGCAGGGTGAACGCGAACTCGAGCACGTTGAGCACGCGCTTCGGCAGTTCGGTGATGACGGGCGCGGCGGCCCCGGCGCGGGTCTGTCGGTATTCCATGCGGCGCCTAGGATACTGTTTACTTTGCGTGAAGGCCGCAGCCGGGCCGCTTCAGCGAAGCAGATCGCGCCAGAACATCGGGCCGAGACCGGCCAGCTTGCGCAGAAAATCGGCAAAACTGTGATAGCGGCCCGGAAACCGGCGCTTGCGGATCGCGAACTCGACGACGAAGAACCCGCCGATCACGCCGTAGTTCAGCAGGTTGGCGCACCAGGACCATTGTTCCCAGGTGATCGGCAGCGGCGACGCCACACCGACGCTCTCCAGCAGCCCGGCCGGACTGGCGAGCATGGCCAGCAGCAGATTGGCACCGGCCATGCCGGTCAGCGCGATCGCCCATGCGGCGGTGAGCGTGCGCGTGTAACGACGCAGCGCCGGCTCGATCTCGGCCGGCGTGCCGCCCTCGATGCCGGCGACGATGCGGGTGATCAGGGGCTCGCAGCCCGGCCGCAGCGTGCGCGCGAAGACCCACGCGATCGCCAGCACGAACACCACCGGCACCAGCAGCAGCGGCAGCGCCGCGTGCCCGGCCGCGTACAGCGCCCACGCGCCCCAGGCCGCCAGCGGCAGGGCGATCCAGGCCCAGGGCCGGCGGGCCAGCAGCGGCTCGACCAGCAGCATCGCGATCAGCACGCCGAGCGCGGCCAGCGCGCAGGCGTCGCTCTGCCACAGGCTCGCGAGATGGGCGAGGGCCGCGTAGGCCAGCGCCAGCAGCAGTTGCAGCAGCAGGATCAAGTGGTGCGGTGCTGCTCGACGTGCGCCGACAGCGCACGCAGCGAGGCGAAGATCTGGCGGTTTTCGTCGTTGTCCGAACGCAGCTGGAAGCCGTAGCGCTTGCTGATCGCCAGCGCCAGTTCCAGTGCGTCGATCGAGTCCAGACCCAGGCCGGCATTGAACAGCGACGCCTCGGGATCGATGTCGGCCGGCTGCACGTCCTCCAGGTTCAGGCTCTCGACCAGCAGCTCGGCGAGGGCGCGTTCGGCATCGGTTTGGGCGGACATTGCGGACTTCCGTGGACGTGACAGGGCGCCAACGATCCGGCATCGGCCCGGCCGGCGCAAGCCGCGTCGCGCCGTTCAGCTGCGATCGGGCCCGTGGACGCATCCGTTATGATGCCCGGCTGTATGCCAGCGCACCGCACCGGATGAGCCCCGCCCCGATCGTTCCAGAATCCGACGCCAGTGCGGGTACACAGCTCCCGGTCCGCGACGTGGACGTGGTGGTGATCGGCGGCGGCCCGGCCGGCTGCACCGCGGCCACGCTGCTCGCGCGCGCCGGCCGTTCGGTCGTCCTGCTGGAAAAGGACGCGCATCCGCGCTTCCACATCGGCGAATCGCTGCTGCCGATGAACATGCCGATCCTCGACGAACTGGGCGTGCTCGACCAGGTGCGCGCGATCGGTGTGCACAAGGCCGGCGCCGATTTCCCGCTGCCCGGCGACGCGACGCGCAGCCACGTGTTCCGCTTCACCCGGCAGCTCGATCCGCGCCACGATTTCGCCGTGCACGTGCGCCGCGACCAGTTCGATGCGCTGTTGTTCGACCACGCCGGCGCCCAGGGCGTGGAAACCCACACGCGCACGCGGGTCACCCACGTCGCGTTCGGCGACGACGGCCGGCCTGCGCGCGTCGAGGCACGCGCCGACGACGGCACGGTGTTGGCGCTGCGCCCGCGTTACGTGCTCGACGCGAGCGGCCGCGACACCTTCCTGTCGAACCGCCTGAAGCTCAAGCGCAAGAATCCGGCGCACCAGTCGGCGGCGCTGTTCAGTCATTTCCGCGGCGTGGCCCGGCACCCCGGCGAGGACGCCGGCAACATCACGATCGCGCGTTTCGAGCACGGCTGGTTCTGGCTGATTCCGCTGCCCGACGACGTGATGAGCGTCGGCGCAGTGTGCTCGCCCGAATACCTCAAGCAGCGCGGCAGCGGCGAAGGCCGCCGCGACAACGAGGCCCTGCTGCTGCACACGCTGCAGTCGAACCCGGCGGTGTGGGCGCGGATGCAGGGCGCCGAGCGTGTGGCCCCGGTGCACGCGACGGGCAACTACTCCTACGGCGCGCGACGCATGGCCGGCCCGGGCTGGATCCTGGTTGGCGATGCCTACGCCTTCGTCGATCCGATCTTCTCCTCCGGCGTGTTCCTGGCGATGGACAGCGCACGCGAGGCGGCCGCGCTGGTCGATGCCGCATTGCACGCGCCGGCGCGCGAGGCCGCGCTACAGCGCGCGATGCAGGCGCGCCTGGAACGCGGCCTGCGCCACTTCACGTGGTTCATCTACCGCTTCAACACGCCGGTCATGCAGCGCCTGTTCTCGGCGCCGCGCAACGATCTGCAGGTGGAGCAGGCGGTGATCTCGATGCTCGCCGGCGACGTGTTCGACAACGCCGCGGTGCGCTGGCGGCTGTACGTCTTCCGCCTGATCTACGCCATCAACGCGATCGCGATCGCGCCGCAGGCGCTGCGCGGATGGCTGGCGCGGCGCCGTCACGCGCGCGCGGCCTTCCGCGGCGACACCCTGCACGAGGGCAATCCATGAGCCACCCGCATCCCCAACCGTCGACCGCGCCGCCGCGACTGCGCGTGGACTACGTCCACGATGCGACGCCGGAGGCCCTGCTCGCGCAGCAGGACGTGCTGGCCGTGTTCGGCTTCGGCCACGAGACGCCGCCGATCGACGACCCGCGCTGGTTGCGCGTGCCGCTGCAGCCGCACGGCGCCGCGCCTCTCGAAGTCTGGCGCGCACAGGCGCCGGTGACCCACGGCCGCGAGGGCGAGATCGCCTGGGCCTGCGACGGCCAGCTGCTGTTCGGCGCGATCGAGGTCGACGAGCCTGCCGGCCACACCGGCGCCGGCGATCACAGCGGCATCCTGATGGCGGCCGAGCACGCGTACCGGGCGCTGACCCGTTTCATCGAAGGCAGCGACTACCCGCACCTGTTGCGGATCTGGAACTACCTCGACGCGATCACCCTCGGCGACGGCGACGCCGAGCGCTACCGCCAGTTCTGCGTGGGGCGTGCGCGCGGCCTGGGAACGTTCGATACCTCCAACCTGCCGGCGGCGACCGCGATCGGTCGCTGCGACGACGCGCGCCGCATCCAGGTCTACTGGCTGGCCGCGCGCGTGCCCGGCACGCCGGTCGAGAACCCGCGTCAGGTCAGCGCCTACCGCTACCCGCGCCAGTACGGCCCGCAGGCGCCGAGTTTCGCGCGCGCGATGCTGCCGCCCGACGGCAGCACGATGCCGCTGATGCTCTCGGGCACCGCCAGCGTGGTGGGCCACGCTTCGATCCACGAGGGCGAACTGCTGGCCCAGCTCGACGAGACCTTCGCCAACTTCGACGCCCTGCTCGCCTCGGCCCGCGAAGGACGACCGGGGCTGCCGGCGGCGTTCGGCCCCGGCACGCGACTCAAGGTCTACGTGCGCGACGCCGAGGATCTGCCGGTCGTCGCCGATGCCCTCGACGCGCGCTTCGGCGACCGTGTCCCGCGCGTGCTGCTGCACGCGGCGATCTGCCGACGCGAGCTGGCACTGGAAATCGACGGCGTCCACGACGCCGGTTGAGCCGGTGCGACCCGCTCATACAGCGGACGCCGATCGTGCGACCCCGACGCGGCCTGCATCACGCGCGCCGCGCACGGGTTTGCCGCAAGACTCGAGGCGGGCGCGACCGCTCATCCGCGCACACCATCGCGACTGGATCGAGGCACGCGCACCCGGGGCGTCGGAACATCGTGCGCCCCGGCCTCGCCGGATCGCCTGCCGGGCACGCGCGTAGAATTCCCGCCATGACCCGACTCGATACCCGCATGCGGCGGATGCGCCGCGACGACTTTTCGCGCCGGCTGATGCGCGAATCCAAGCTGACCGTCGACGACCTGATCTATCCGGTCTTCGTCCACGAGGCCGAGGGCCGTGCCGGAGTGCCGTCGATGCCCGGCGTCGAGCGCCTGTCGATCGACGCCCTGCTGCAGGTGGCCGAGACGGCCAGCGAACTGCGGATACCCGCGCTCGCGCTGTTTCCGGTCACTGCGCCCGAAGCGAAATCGCTCGACGCGGCCGCCGCCTGGGACGACGACGGCCTGTGCCAGCGCGCGATCCGGGCACTGAAGTCGCGCTTTCCGCAGCTCGGCGTGATCACCGACGTCGCCCTCGACCCCTACACCACGCACGGTCAGGACGGTCTGATCGACGACGCCGGCTACGTGGTCAACGACATGACCGTCGACGCGCTGGTACGCCAGGCGTTGAGCCACGCGCGCGCCGGTGCCGACGTCGTTGCGCCCAGCGACATGATGGACGGCCGCATCGGCGCGATCCGCAACGCGCTCGAGGCCGACGGTCATGTGCACACGCGCATCCTCAGCTATGCCGCCAAGTACGCCAGCGCGTTCTACGGCCCGTTCCGCGACGCGGTCGGCTCGGCCACCGCGCTCGGCAAGGCCGACAAGGCGACCTACCAGATGGACCCGGGCAATTCGGACGAAGCCATGCGTGAGATCGCGCAGGACCTCGACGAAGGTGCGGACATGGTGATGGTCAAACCGGGCCTGCCGTATCTGGACATCGTGCGCCGGGCCAAGGACGAATTCGGCGTGCCGGTGTTCGCCTACCAGGTCAGCGGCGAGTACGCGATGCTCAAGGCCGCCGCCGCGAACGGCTGGCTCGACGAACGTGCCTGCGCGCTCGAAGCGCTGCTCGGCTTCAAGCGTGCGGGCGCCGATGGCGTGCTGACCTATTTCGCATTGGACGCGGCGCGCTGGTTGCGCGAACGCGGCTGAGGCACGCACGGCGCGGCCTACGCCAGCGTCGCACCGACAAAAAAAACGCCCGGGCATGACCCGGGCGTTTTCGTTACCTGCACCGGCCGCGGTCAGTTGACCGTCAGCACCACCGGCGTCGCCGCCTTCGGCGTCTGCGGATCGTTGCTGGCCACGCACAGATAGCCGACCTGGCGTCCGGGCGACAGCCCGGCGGCGCTCAGCACCACCCGGTTGGCCTGGGTGGCGCCCGGCAGCACGCTGCCCGACGGCGGGCTCACCGCCCCGATCCACGGCGCGCCGCAAGGCACGAGGCCACGCACGGTCATGCCCAGCCCTGCGAACGCGGTGTTGGCCGTCCACGCACCGCTGCCGTTGGTGGCGACGGTCAGCGAGGCGAAGCCGCCGTTGCCGGCCGTCGAGCCGTACCAGGCCCAGCGGTTCGCAAACGTGCCGCGCGTCGACACCACCAGCCAGTACCGGCCCGGCGGCAGCGTCACCGACTGGCCCGCGGCCGGCAGGTTCAACGCGATCACCGCGTTGCCGACGTCGACGCCCGGCGCTGTCGGCGCCGCGGTGTAGCTCCACACGGCCGCGGCGGCCGCCGAGGTCGGATTGCCGGCCGGCAGGCCGCCCGCGTCCGGGTAGATCGCCCAGGTCAGCGCGGTTGCCGCAGTGGTGAGCGCGGTGCCGCTGACCACGAAGCCCGGTGCCGACAGCGCGGTGAGCTGCAGCGGCCGGTCGACGGTGAAGTCGTCAGCCGAGTACTGCGCCAGTGCGCCCGCGGCGGCGGGGTCGCTGTAGTGCGTGCCGCGGAAGCCGCTGGTGACGCCATCACTGGAACGCGCGACCGCGGTGACCGCACCGCTGCCGGTGTTGTCGACCGAGTACACCAGCGGCGAGCCGCCGGCGTTGCCGACCGATCCGGTCGCGCTGCCGCTGCGACCGGCCGCGAGGGCCAGCGAGACCGCGTCGGGCAGGCGCACGACGGGCGCCTGGATCGCGACCGCGACCGGCAGCGTCAGCGGCGCGCGCTGGGCGCCGAGGATCGGCCCGGTCGACTCCATCACCATCTCGCCGAACGTCCACGTGCCATCGGCGGCCACGCCCCGGGTATTGACGGTGATCCGCACGGCCGCCGTGCCGCCGGCCGGCACCTTCAGCACCGCGGGCGATGCGGTGGCGTTGACGCCGGTGAAGCGGATGCGCCAGCTCGATGCGGACCCGTGCGGGTTGCGGAACGTGCGCACGAAGCTGCAGCTCGAATAGCAGTTGCGGTTGGCCAGGCTCGGCTGGTTGAGCGCCGACACGTCGCCGCCGGTCGCCGGATTGGCGGCCTGGTAGTTGGCCGTGGTCTCGTGCATCACCAGACCGGCGTTGATCGCCCGGTCCACCTGCACGCGGCCACTGCCCTTGTCGAACGGCGTGCCCGGCGTGACCGAGTCCTCCTTGAAGACCTCGGTCTTGGCGGTCAGCGCCAGCGCCGATTTGATCTCCGGCACCGACCACCCCGGCCGCGCCTGACGGATCAGGCCCGCGGCACCGGCCTGGTGGGGCGACGCCATCGACGTGCCGTTGTAGAGATCAAGCGCCTGTTCGAAGCCGGTGATCGTGGTGCCGGCGACGACGGCGAGGATGCTGACGCCCGGCGCGGTGATGTCCGGCTTGACCAGGTCGAAGGTGCCGGCCGGGCCGCGCGAACTGAAGGCACCCAGCGCGTCGGCCGTGTTCGGCAGCACCAGCGGCGGGTACAGGATGCCGGCGGTGGCGGTGGTCGGATTCGCGAGACCGAAGTCGCGCAGCGCATTGCCCTCGTCCTGGGTGACGCCGAAGACCGGGATGGTCGCGCCGGGCACCGACGGAATGATGCCGCCGGCCGCGTTGTTGGCGATGACCACGGCGATCGCACCGGCATTGCGTGCGTTGTCGGCCTTGATCGTGAACGAGCAGGTGCCGCGGCGGATCACCGCGATCGCACCGGCGAACGTGTTCGCCGGGTACGCCGCGCAGCCGTCGTCGACGCCATTGATGCCGGCGCTGATGCGCAGCGGCGTGGTGCCGGGGATCGACGCCGTGAACGCCACGCCGCCGGTGCCTTCGTTGATCAGCACGGGTGCCAGCGGCTCGGGCACGGGCGCCGGACCGGTCACGTCGAGGGCGAGCGCGAAAGCACCACGACCATGCTGCGCGGCGGCGGTCGACGACACCCAGGGTTCGAGATGGCCCATCGTGTTCGGGCCCGGGCCGCTGTTGCCGGCCGAGGACGCGATGAAGATGCCGGCCTCGGTCGCACCGAGGAAGGCCTGCGACACCGCTTCGGTCCACGGCTGTGCACCGCCGCCGATCGAATAGTTGATGACGTCGACGACGCCGTCGGCGACCGCCTGGTTCACCGCCGCCACCGCCGAGACGTTCGGGCACAGGCCCTGGCCGGTGGCGATATTGGTGTAGCAGATGTCGTAGGCGACGATGTTGCCGCGCGGCGCGACGCCCGAGATGCGCCGCGGATTGCCGCGGAACACCACGTCGCGGCGGTTGCCCGCCACCGTGGACGCGACATGGCTGCCGTGGCCGTTGGTGTCGCCGAAGCCGGGTTCCTCGCGGAAACCGGGATTGGTGCAGGTGTTGCCCGGCGCGCCGCAGACGAAGTCGTAGCCGCCGATGAGCTTGTCGTTGCAGCGCCCGGCATCGATGCCGCCCGGCGCGCAGCTGCCCAGATACGTACCGCTGCCCAGCGGATTGACGTGGCGATAGCCGTCGACAGGATCGACCTCGGCGAACGAGGGCGCGCCGAAATTGATGCCCGAATCGAGAATGCCGAACACCACGCCCTCGCCCTGGAACGCGCCGGTGGCGCCGGGCCAGGTGCCGTCCCATACCGCCTCGGCGCCGATCAGGCGCGGGCCGGTATCGGTGTCGAGCGCGTATTCGCGGTAGGGCTCGACGAAGCGCACGTCGGGCAGCTGCTCCACGCGCGCGGCCTCGCTGTCGGTGAGCTCGACGACGACGGCGTTGATCGCGTGCTGCATGCGCCGTTCGACGTCGAGCGGACGCCCGACGCGCAGCGCGATCGCGCCTTCGAGATCGGCCTGGCGGCGCTGCAGATAGCTCACGTAGCTGCGTGCACTGGCGCCCTTAACGTCGAGCCGCAGCTTGCCGCGCGCATCGCTGCGGCGGATCGGCGCGGCGATGCCGGTCACCCCGCCCTGATAGGCGGCGAGCGCCGGTTCCTCGAAGACCACGATGACCCGCTCGGGGGCCTCGTCGACGACGGCGGGGCCGGAGGCGTTGCCGGTATCGGCAACGCCGCCCTGCGCGGACGCCTGTGCAGGCGCGCTGCCGATCACGCTGGCGACGCCGGCCTTCGCCGCGTCGAGTGCGTTGCCGACGGCGGGCACGCGGGATGGAAGTGTGGTGGCCGCCCATGCGACGACGGCGAGACCGAGCAACGCCGAAGCGGCGCCGACCCTGCGGGTGGTGGACATGCGATGGATCCCCGAAAGCGATGGAACTGCCAGACCGCGACGATCGATCCGCCGGACTGTCGACGTCTCGACACCTTGCGCCGCCCCCTGCCCCGAACGGTCGCAACGTGACGATATATACAACTTTCTGACATCGGCGACACGGGTTGCGACGGATTTTTGACGCCCGGCCGCACGGGCGGCCTCACCCACCGCCCCGACCGACGCCGCTAGACTGCGGCGACGCGCACCTGCGCAGCGACTCATGGAGTTGTCATGCCCCACGTCATCCGTCTCGCGGTCTTCGGCCATCCCGTCGCCCACTCGCTGTCGCCGCGCATCCATGCCGCGTTCGGCACGCAGTCGGGCCACACGGTCGACTACCGCGCGATCGACGCCGCGCCCGAGCTGTTTGCCGCCGCGCTGCAGCACTTCGCCGCCGAAGGCGGCACCGGCGCCAACGTGACCCTGCCGCTCAAAGAAGCCGCGTATGCGCTCACCAATACCTGCAGCGAGCGCGCCCGGCGTGCCGGCGCGGTCAACACCCTGATCCGAGAGGGCGAGGCCTGGCACGGCGACAACACCGACGGCACCGGCCTGGTGCGCGATCTCACCGACCGCCAGGGCCTGGACCTGCGCGGCCGGCGCACGCTGCTGATCGGCGCCGGCGGCGCCGCACGTGGCGTCGCGCCCGCCCTGCTCGATGCCGGCGTCCACGGACTCACCATCGTCAACCGCACCGCGTCACGCACCGACGCCCTGGCCGATGCGCTGGGCGATCCGGCGCGCGTGCACTCGCGGTATCTCGAGCAGCTGGACGAAATGGGCGAGTTCGACCTGATCGTCAACGCGACCTCGGCCGGCCGTGCCGGCACGGTCCCCGACCTGCCGCGCTCGCTGGTCGGCATGCGCACGGTGGCGGTGGACCTGAGCTACGGCGAGGCCGCCGTGCCGTTCCTGGCCTGGGCCCGCGCACACGGCGCCCGGCAGACCGTCGACGGCCTGGGCATGCTGGTGGAACAGGCCGCCGAAAGCTTCGCGCTGTGGTACGGCGAACGCCCCGAGACCGATACCGTCTACGAGGCGCTGCGTCAGCGCGAAGCGTCATTGGTCACCGCGGACTGATGTCGATGGCGGCGCCGATTGCCGTCGGCGCCACCTCGCGCGCGTCCGCCACATCGCCCTGCCGTCCCTGACACCGCGATGGACTGCCGCGCCGGCTGCGCCGCCTGCTGCATCGCCCCGTCGATCTCATCGACGATTCCCGGCATGCCGCACGGCAAGCCCGCAGGTGTGCCCTGCGTGCAACTGGACGAGCGCCTCGGCTGTCGCCTGTTCGGGCACCCGGACCGCCCGGCGGTCTGCGGCTCGCTGCGACCCTCGCTCGCCATGTGCGGCCTCTCGCGCGCCTCGGCCCTGGCGACGCTCGACGATCTGGAGCGCCTGACCGCGCCGTAGCGCAGCGGCGGTGATTGCGTGGCGGCCACGCGTGTCCTCGTTCTGGAAGGTCTGGACACTTCCGCCCGTGCCCGTCATTCCCGCCGCTCTCACCAGCCGCGCAGCGGGTCAAGCAGGAATCCAGCGTCTGTGGTTTTCAAAGGCTTGAACTCGCTGGATCCCCGCCTGACCGGACATGCGTCCGTTGAATGACGCGGGGAGGCCGGCAGTTGTTCAGACCTTCCTGAGCGGACACACCGAGCGCGAAATATTCAGGGACTGACCCCATGCGCAGGTACTGGAGCACCGCCAGTCCGGACGTGCGTGCGTTGACGCCGCACGGATGTAGGCGGCGTCGCATCGCCGCCACGTGCAGGCGCGGTGTGCGCTCGCCACGGCGTTGTGTCGCCACGATCGAATGCCCGGTGTTCGCTCTGCCTCCACCGGCTTCAGGCATGGCCTTTTTTCGTACGTCCCTCTGCCTGCCTCGCACTCGCACTCGCCTTCGCTGCGGCTTGGCTTCGGCTTGGCTTCGGCTTGGCTTCGGCTTGGCTTTGGCTTTGGCTTTGGCTTCCAGCCTTTGACGTTCGAGCCGTAAAGCGAGCCGAGCACCGCAGCCTGACGCGGCCGTAGAGCAGCCCATGTTTGAGCGAAGCGAGTTTGGGCTGCGGAACCGTAAAGGTCCCAATGTGCCGCGTCAGGCGAGGAGCGCAGGGGACCGATGCGGCTTCATCGCATCGGCGAGTGTCCGGCGATGGCGGTTTGACTCGCGCCTCCGGCGCTCGCCCTTCGGGCCGGCTTCGCCGTTCGCCAGCGCTTCGCGCTGTCGTGCTTACTTTTGACAAGACAGAAGTAAGCCGCGCGAACAGCGCGGAAGCTCTGTTCTTCGCGAATCAATTGAAACCGAGCGAAAGCGGTGAACGGCAGGAAGCAGAGCAAGCGCACGGCTTTCGCCCGCTGCGCGTGCGAGTTCCTTTTTGAAGGACCAAAAAGGAACCAAAAAGTCCCTTCGCCGGACGCGATCCGCCGCATGAAGCCGCGGCGGTCCCCTGCGCTTCTCGGGCGACGGGGCACGCAGCCCAAACTCGCTTCGCTCAGACATGGGCTGCTCTCCGGCCCCGCCGCCCTGCGATGCTCGGCTCGCTTTACGGCTCGATACGTCAAACGCGCACGGCGACAGCAACAGCAAAAAACAAAAGCAGAAGCAGAAACAAAGACAGAAGCCAAAGCTAAAGCCAAAGCCAAAGCTGAAGCCGAGGCCCACACCACGCTACCGATACCGCGCCTCCATCAGATCCAGATCCCGCACCAGCCGCCGCGCGACCTCGTCGGAAATCGTCCGCTGGCGTGCCAACCGATAGATGCACTCGCGCTCGGCCTCCACGCCCGCCAGCCGCAGCGCGCGTTCCGCGGCATCGGCGCGGCGCAGGTCGCTGGCGTCGATGACGCCGGCACTGCCGCGGCGCAGGCGCTCCTGGTACAGCGCCATCACCCGCACCGCCGCGCTCGCGTAGAGATCCGGATCCGCCTGCGCCGCGGGCAACGCGTGCTGCGCCCGTTCAACCGCGGCCACGGCGGCGACCGCGCCGGCATGACGGGCACGCTCGGCCTCCAGGTCGGGCGCGTCTTCGGCCGGAAGCGTCAGGCCCTGCAGCAGTCGCGGCAGCGCCACGCTGGCGAGCAGCAGCGACACCACGATGACCGCGGTGGCGAGAAAGATCGCCAGATCCCGGGCCGGAAACGGGGCGCCGCCCGGCAGCAGCAGCGGCAGCGTGAGCACGCCGGCCAGGGTGATCGCACCGCGCACGCCGGCCACCGACATCGCCGCGACCAGGCGCCACGGCGGCGCGCGCCGGTCCCGGCGGCGGTACAGCGCGATGCGCAGCGAGACCCACACCCAGGCGAAGCGCAGCGCCAGCAGGGCGCCGTAGATCGCCAGCACGTAGATCGCCAGCCACCACGGCGTCACATGACCTGCTTCGCGTACCGAGGTGGCGGCGCGCTCGACGATCCACGGCAGCTGCTCGCCCAGCAGCACGAAGATGATGCCGTTGAGCGAGAACTGCACCGTGTCCCAGACCGCGGCGCGCTGCACGCGCGTGGTCGCCAGTGCGCGGCCGCTGAGTTCGACATGGCTCATCGTCACACCCGCGGCGACCGCGGCGAGAATGCCCGATGCCGCCACCTGCTCGGCCAAGAGGTAGGCGCCGAACGGCGTCAGCAGGCTGATCAGGATCGGCGTGCCGGCTTCCTCGCCGAAGACACGCGACACCGCCGCATGGCCGCGATTGACGCCGACCGTGACCGCCACACCGATCGCCACGCCCGCCAGCGCCACCCACAGGAACGTCAGCGAGGCCGACACCAGCGAGAAGCTGCCGGTCATCACCGCCGCCACCGCGAAGCGGAAGCACACCAGGCCCGAGGCGTCGTTGAGCAGCGATTCGCCTTCGAGGATGTGCATCACCCGCGGCGGAATCGGCGCACGGGCGGCGATCGACGACACCGCGATCGGATCGGTCGGCGACAGGATCGCCGCCAGTGCGAACGCCACCGGCAGCGGCATCGCCGGGATCAGCCAGTGGATCAGCAGGCCGGCGCCGAGCACCGTGAACACCACCAGGCCCAGCGCCAGCGGCAGGATCAGGCCGCGATCGCGGAACAGGCCGCTCTTGGGGATCCGCCAGCCGTCGAGAAACAACAGCGGTGGCAGGAACAGCACGAAGAACAGATGCGGATCGAGAGCCACGCCCTGGCCGAACACGCCGGCGATCGTCGCCCCGAGCGCGATCTGCACCACCGGCAACGGAACGGGCACCCAGTACTGCAGCACGCGGGTCAGATAGCCGCTGGCCACCACCGCCAGCAGCATCACCAGCACCACTTCGATCGAATGCATCGCCAGCGCACCGCCGGAAAGAGCGGCCACGATACGGCAGCCATCGGCAACCGCAGCCGCACGCGGCGCTCAGCCCGGCGGGCCTAGAATCGAACGCCGCCCCCACCTGCCTGCCCGCCATGACCAATCCCCTGCTCGAAACCACCGGCCTGCCCCGCTTCGACGCGATCACGCCCGCCCATGTCCAGCCCGCGATCGATGCGCTGGTGGCCGAGGCCGAAGCGGCCGTCGCCGTCGCCGGGCGCACGCAGCCGGTGAGTTGGGACCGCGTGGTGGTGCCGCTCGACGATGCGACCGAGCGTCTCGGCCGCGCCTGGAACCAGGTGACCCACCTCAACGCGGTGGTCAACACGCCCGAGCTGCGCGCGGCCTACAACGCGGCGCTGCCCAGGGTGACCGGCTTCTTCAGCGCGCTCGGTCAGGATCCGGCGCTGTACGCGCAGTACCGGCGGCTGGCCGACGAGGCCGACGCCCAGGGGCTGGATCCGCTGCGCCGGCGCATCGTCGACCATGCGCTGCGCGACTTCCGCCTCGGTGGCGCGGCGCTCGGCGATGCGGACAAGGCGCGTTTCGCCGCCGTGCGCCAGGAGCTGGCGTCGCTGGGCGCGACGTTCTCCGAGCACGTGCTCGACGCCACCGATGCCTACACCCTGCAGATCGACGACGAAGCGCGCCTGGCCGGCCTGCCGGCGGATGTCGTCGCCAACGCGCGCGCCGCCTCCGAAGCGCGCGGGCATGCGGGCTGGACGCTGACGCTGCAGATGCCGTGTTACCTGCCGGTGCAGACCTATGCCGAGGATCGCGACCTGCGCGAGACGCTCTACCGCGCCTACGGCCTGCGCGCCTCCGAGGCCGGCCCGGCCGAGCTCGACAACGGCCCGCTGATCGCGCGCATCCTGGCGCTGCGCGCCGAACAGGCCGCGCTGCTCGGCTTCGCCAACTACGCCGAACTCTCGCTCGCGACCAAGATGGCCGACTCGCCCGACGAGGTGCTGGCGTTCCTGCGCGATCTCGCCGCGCGCGCGCGGCCGCATGCCGAACGTGACCGCGCCGAACTCGAGGCCTTCGCCCGCGACAGTCTGGGCCTGGACACGCTGCAGTCCTGGGACATCCCCTTCGCCGCCGATCGCCTGCGCCAGGCGCGTTACGACTACTCGGCCCAGGAGGTGAAGCGCTACTTCACCGAGGACCGCGTGCTGGCCGGCCTGTTCGACGTGATCCACGCGCTCTACGGCCTGCGGGTCGAACCCGACACCGCGCCGCTGTGGCATGCCGATGCCCGCTTCTATCGCCTGGTCGACGCCGACGGCGCGCTGGTCGGCCAGTTCTATCTCGATCTCTATGCCCGCGAAGGCAAGCGCGGCGGCGCGTGGATGGACGACTGCCGCAACCGCCGCACGCGCGGCGACGCGGAGCAGACGCCGGTGGTCTATCTGGTCTGCAACTTCGGCCGCGGACAGGGCGGGCGCCCGGCCACCTTCACCCACGACGAGGTCACCACGCTGTTCCACGAGATGGGCCACGGCCTGCATCAGCTGCTGACACAGGTGGGCGAGCTGCCGATCGCCGGCATCAACGGCGTGGAATGGGACGCCGTCGAGCTGCCGAGCCAGTTCATGGAGAACTTCTGCTGGGAGTGGGACCGGGTGCAGGCGATGACCGCACACGTCGACACCGGCGAACCGCTGCCGCGGGCGCTGTTCGACCGCATGCTGGCCGCGCGCAATTTCCACAGCGGCCTGCACACGCTGCGCCAGATCGAGTTCGCGCTGTTCGACATGCAGCTGCATGCCGGCTTCGATCCGGCGGAGGGTGACGTGATGCCGCTGCTTGAGCGCGTACGCGACGAAGTGGCCGTCACCCGCACACCGGCCTGGCATCGCTTCCCCTACCAGTTCAGCCACATCTTCGCGGGCGGCTACGCCGCCGGGTACTACAGCTACAAGTGGGCGGAGGTGTTGAGCGCCGATGCCTATGCCGCGTTCGAAGAGGCCGGCGAGGCGGGCGTGGCCGAGACCGGCGCGCGTTTCCGCGACGAGGTGCTGGCGCGCGGCGGCAGTCGTGATGCGATCGAGAATTTCCGCGCCTTCCGCGGACGTGATCCCGACATCGCGGCACTGCTGCGGCACGGCGGCATGGCCGCCTGAGCCGGACACAGGCGGCCGCATACCGGCCGCCGTGCGACGGCGTCCTCACGCAGGCGGTGCGAGCATCCGCGCCGGTTTCGCCGGAGATGCCCCATGCGCCTGCTCGTCCTGCTCTGTGCCCTCGCGATGCCGATCGTGGCCTGGCTGTCGCAGACCGGCGCCTTCGGTCCCGACCAGGCCGAAATCTCGAATCGCCACCCCACCCTGCTGGTCGCGGCCGGCTACGCGTTTTCGGTCTGGGGCCTGATCTTCCTGCTCGATGTCGCCTACGCCGTCTGGCAGGCCACGGGCACGCGTCGCACCGACGCCGTACTCGGTCGCATCGCGCCGGTGGCGGCGGCGGGCTTCGCGCTGACGGCGGTGTGGATGCCGCTGTTCTCCGCCGGACTGTTCTGGGTCTGCGTTCTGGTGATCTTCGCCGCGCTGGCGGCCCTGGTCTGGTGCGCGGTGCAGCTGTCGGGCGATGCCGGCCGCGGGCGGCGGCTGGCCTGGGTGGCGCTGTCGCTGCACGCGGGCTGGCTGTCGCTGGCGGCCTTTCTCAACCTGGCCCAGACCCTCGTCGCCTTCGAGCTGCTGTCGTCGAGCCGCATGCTGGGCTGGAGCCTGGCGCTGTGGGCGGTGGCGGCGGCGCTGCTGCTGGCGCTCAACGCGCGCATGCGCGGCAATCCCGTCTACACCGCCGTCGCGCTGTGGGGCCTGTTCGCGGTGTGGATCAAGCAGACCGGGTGGCCGCTCGCGGGCTCGAACACGTCCGCGTGGGTGGCGCTGGCGATCGGCGCCGTACTGCTGCTGCAGACCGTGATGCTGCGCCTGCGCCGGCGTCGCCTGGTCGGCTGACGCCGTTCACGCAGGGTGCGGGCCGATGGCGGCATCGTGGCGGCCCATTTTTGCGAAGGAGTCCGTCATGGTTCTGCACCATCGCCCGCGTGTCTTCCTCCTGACCCTCGGCCTCGTCGCGGCCTCGCCGCTCGTCGGGGCGCAGGTGAGCACGACGCCGCTCGAACAGCGTAGCGAAGCGCCGCGTCCTGCATCCCAGGCGGGCCGCCAGACCGGCGTGGTGACGCTCGACCGCGACGACGGCCAGCAGATCATCATCCAGTCCTACGAACCGCGGCAGGTGGCGTCGGCGCAGTACCGGATCGATTTCGAAGCGCTCGACACCGACGGTGACGGCCACATCAGCCGCGCCGAAGCGCGCGCGCATCCGACGCTGGATGCCGAGTTCGCCGCGATCGACGTCAATCGCGACGGCCGCCTGAGCCGCGAGGAACTGGCGGGCTGGTTGCGCTGAGCCGTGCCGCCCCAGCAAGACCGCGCGGTTTCCGCGCGCGGTGCATGCGCTAGCCTATGCAGCGCGCCGGGCGAGTCCGGCGACGGAGTCGAGTCGTGAACCACCCTTCCCCGGACACGCACGCGCGTGCGTCCTCGCGCACGCCGATGCTGATCGGCGGTGTCTTCGTGCTGCTGGGCGGCATCTTCATCGGCGCGCTGTCCACCACGGTGCTGCTGCGCACGAGCTTCGGATCGGCCGGGGACATCAAGGCGCGCGACGCGATCCGCCTGCAGGCGCTGATCGAGGCGCCCGAGGGCCGCGCGCCGGCGGAGGTGACCGCCGAGCGGGCAACCTCGGAATTCGCCCACAGCTTCGTCATCAGCGCGGCTGCGCTCGACGCCACCGCATCCAGGGACGATCGCGCTCGCGTGATCGCGATCAGCCATTGGCTGATGCGGACCGGCGCGCTCGCCGAACGCGACGATGCGGTCTCGCGCTGGGCGGTGATCGCTGCCCGTTGTGTGGTGGAGTTCGAACAGGCGGTGCGCGATGCCGCCGTCTGCGTGCGCGACCGCATGCCGCTGGACGTGCCGATTCCCGATCACGCGCGCGACTGAGCCGCGCGCCGGCGATGTCGGCGGCGAGGGACGCGCGGCGCCCACACGCGCGAAGGCCCGGCGCGGGGCCGGGCCTTCGGATGCGCCCGATGCGGCGCGCGGTCGCGTTCGATCAGTCGCGGCTTTCGCTGACCACGCGGCCGTCCTGCGGATCGAGCTTGAGGTCCATGCGCACGCCCTGCGCATTGTCGGCCTCGGCTTCCCACATGCCGTCGTCGAACTTCACGTCGTCGATCCGGGTGTAGCCGGCCGCGGTGAGCTTGGCCCGGATGTCGGCTTCGCCGAGGCTGGTCGCGCCGGCGTTGTCCGGATAGATGCGGCCGGTGGCCGGGTCGAGGCGCACGTCGATCTTGTTGCCATTGGCATCGCGCACGTCGGCCTTCCAGATGCCGTCCTTGAACTCGACATCGCTGATGTCGGTGTAGCCGCCATCGGTCAGCGCGGTGCGCACCTGGGCGCTGGTCATCGCGTCCTGGGCGACAGCGGCGCCGGCGGCCAGGGACAATGCCAGAACGAGTCCACGGACAGCAGTCGTCTGCTTCATGGGGATCAATCCTTGCGTTGAGGTGGGCCGAGTCTTGGCGGCCCGGCGCGAAGCAGAAGTGAACCCGGGCCGCGTTCGTTCAGGTGGCAGGCGTGCCCACTCAGGCCGTGACCAGCTGACGCAAATCCTCGACGAAGCCGGCATACGCGGCCGCCTGTGCGGGTGGATCCCCCTGGCGCAGCACCCACGACGGATGCACGGTGGCGAATGCGCGCACGCCGTCTTCGCGCGTGCGCCAGATGCCGCGCTCTTCGCTCAATCGCACGCCCGGCCCCAGCACCGCGCGCGCGGCGCTGGCCCCGAGACACACGATGCGCTCGGGCCTCACGTGTGCGATCTCGGCCTGCAACCAGCCGTTGCAGGCGCTGATGTGGGCGACGTCCGGCCGCTTGTGCAGTCGCCGCTTGCCGCGCGGCTCGAAGCGGAAATGCTTGACCGCATTGGTCAGATACAGCGTGCGCCGGTCGATGCCGAGTTCGTCCAGCGCGCGCGAGAACAGCCGCCCCGCGGGGCCGACGAACGGGCGGCCCGACAGGTCTTCCTCGTCGCCGGGCTGTTCGCCGACGATCATCGTGCGCGCATCGGCCGGGCCTTCGCCGAATACGGTCTGCGTGGCCGGCTGCCACAGCGGACAGCGGCGACAGTCACGCGCGGATTCGCGCAAGGCCTCGAGGCTGCCGTCCAGCACCGGCGCCGGCGCAGGCGCGGCGGGGATCTTCCGGCGCGGGGCCGCGTGCTCGCGCTCGGCCATCTCGCGCACGCGCGCGCCCGCCTCGCGCATCAGGTCCGGCAGCAGGGCCGCCTCGGGCAGCAGCTTCCAGTATTTCTGCGGCATCTCCGAACGCATCATCGTCGGATTGAGCCGCGCCGGATTGAAGATGTTGGCGTAGTAGGTGCGCCACAGGTCTTCGCGCGCGTCTTCTGCAGGCGCGTCGCCGCGCGAGCCGCCGGGCGCGAACGCCAGCGCCTCGCCGTCCCACAGCGCGGTGCGGTAGGGGGTCACGATCGCCCAGCGCATGCCGGCGAAGCGACGCGCGAAGAACGGCGCCACGCGGTCGACGATGTGGTGCTCGGGCTCGAACCAGGCGACGTATTCCTCGTCCGCGCCCGGCACCGCGCGGAACCGCACGAAGGCCTTCATCTTGTGGCTGTCGCGGCGCACCGCCTGGGCCATCGTGGTCGCGCGATGCACGTCGGGATCGGACGCACACTGCAACAGCGCGCGCTCGCCTTCGGCGATGCGCCAGAGCATGCGGTAGAGCAGGCCGTGGCGGTCATCGGCGCGGTGGCAGAGCACGGCGCTGGCGAGGGCCAGGAACTCCGCCGGCACGCGAGGCGCGGGGCGCTGCGCCGGCAGCAGGGCGAGATCGCTGCCGCCGAGCAGCGAGCCCTGCATGCCGCCATTCCAGTCGATGCGCTCGGGCGCGACCCCGGCGCGCAGGGCGGCACGCGCGGCGGCGCGCCAGGCGGCGGGATCCCAGGGCGGGTCGACGTGGGCGGCGACCAGCGGTTCGACCGTGTGGCGATTCATGCCGGACGCGTCATCGCCACCGCGGACGTGCAGGCGCGCGCCCGCGCGCGATGAAGCATTCGCGGTGACGCCGCATCGCGCGAGAGCGCACTCCTGCACGAGGCCGGCCTGCCATCAGAACAGGCTCGCCTGCCGCGGCTGCGGGGCGAGTTCGGCGCGCAGGCGCGCGGGGTCGTCGAGCCGCTGGCGCGGGTGATGCCCCGGCGTGATCACGAACGGCATGATCTTCTTCAACGGCACCCGCAACCGGGCGAGATCGTCGAGCCGCAGGGCGCCGTGCGGACGCGCGGCGATGATGCGCTCGACATTGCGCGTACCCAGGCCCGGAACGCGCAGCAGCATTTCCCGCGGCGCGCGGTTGATGTCGACGGGAAACCGGGTGGGATTGCGCAGCGCCCAGGCCAGCTTGGGATCGACGTCGAGATCGAGCATGCCGGGCGTCTCCGCATCGACGTCCTCGGCGTTCGCCGCATCGGGTGTGATCTCGTCGACGTCGAAGCCGTAGAAGCGCAGCAACCAGTCGGCCTGGTAGAGCCGGTGCTCGCGCAGCAGCGGCGGCGACTGCAGCGGCAGCGTCTTCGACGCATCGGGAATCGGGCTGAAGGCCGAGTAGTACACCCGCCGCATGCGATAGGTGCCGTACATGCGGTTGCTGGTGTCGAGAATGCTGCGGTCGTTGGCGCCATCGGCGCCGACGATCATCTGCGTGCTCTGCCCGGCCGGCGCGAAGCGCGGCGCCCTGGCGCGGCGCACGGTCACGGCCTAGCGCTTCACCCGGCGCGCGTCCTTGTCCTCGTCGATGCGCCATTTGAGCTCGCCCATCGCGCCATGGATGCCGGCGTGGGACTTCTCGGGCGCCAAGGCGCTCATGCCGGCCTCGGTCGGCAGTTCGATGTTGATGCTCAGACGGTCGGCGTAGCGCCCGGCCGCGGCCAGCAGTTCCGGCGCGGCATCGGGAATCGTCTTGAGATGGATGTAGCCGGCGAAGCGATGATCCTCGCGCAGGCTGCGCGCGACCTCGACCATCTGCTCCATCGTGTAGTCGCCGCTGCGGATGATGCCGCTGGAGAGGAACAGGCCTTCGATGTAGTTGCGCTTGTAGAAATCCAGCGTCAGCGTCACGACCTCTTCCGGCGTGAACCGCGCGCGGCGCACGTTGCTCGACACGCGGTTGACGCAGTACGCGCAATCGAAGATGCAGAAGTTGGTCAGCAGGATCTTCAGCAGCGACACGCAGCGCCCGTCGGGCGTGTAGGAGTGGCAGATGCCCATGCCCTCGGTGCTGCCGATGCCGCCGGTCTTCGACGAGTCGCGTTTGTTCGCGCCGCTCGACGCGCAGGAGGCGTCGTACTTGGCGGCGTCGGCGAGGATCGCGAGTTTGTCGGTCAGGTTCACGCGTGCACGATGGCGCTTCGACGTCTCAGACGGTGAGACTGCCGGGACCCGCGCGCCACCGCCGTGATGCCGGTTCATCCACGACGCATTCACATTGTCTGGCCGTGCGGTTCGTTAGCGTGCTCGCCGGGTTCGCCGACCGGCAGCCCGTGGCACGCGGACCTTGGGGCGGCACGATCATCGACATCCGGACACGATTCTCCGGCCGCGCCGGCGCCCTTGCGGCAACTCCGGTGGCCGTTCTGCTCGGCGCCTGCTCCGGCCCGCAATCCATGCTCGCGCCCGCAGGTCCGGCCGCGGCGGAGATCGCCCGCGGCGGCTGGCTGATGACCGGCCTCTTCACTGTGGTCTGGATCGGCGTGCTGGCCCTGCTGTGGCATACGCTGCGCCGCCGGGAACCGGGGGCGGCGCCCCGTCGACCCGAGCGCCTGATCCTCTGGGGCGGCGTGGTGCTGCCGGTCGTCGTCGTCGCGGCCTTGCTGGTCTACGGCACGATGACCAGCGCACGGGTCACCGGGGTCGGCGAAGAGCCCGACGCGGTGATCGACGTCACCGCACGCCAGTGGCAATGGCACTTCCGCTACCGCGATGCGGACGACCGGATCATCGGCGAGAGCATCGACGAACTGGCGATGCCGCTGGGGCGGATGGTCGAATTCCGGATCACCAGCGAGGACGTGATCCACAGTTTCTGGATTCCGCGGCTGGGCGGCAAGATCGATGCGATTCCCGGCCGCGTGCACACGCTGCGGCTGCGCGCCGATCGTGACACCCCGATGCGCGGCCAATGCGCCGAATTCTGCGGTCTGGAACACGCGCGCATGGTGTTTCCGGTCCGCATCGTCGAGCCCGACGCGCTCGAAGGCTGGCTGGCCACGCGCGAACCGCGCCCCGCCGACGAACCGCCATCGGCCGACGCCCCCGCCGGACGTGCGCCGCCGCGCCACGGCGCTTCGGAGAACGTGCTGTGAGCCCGGCCACCCCCGACCACACCATCCCCACGCCCGGCGACCACCTGCGCCATGCCGACCGTCTGGCACGGCTCGACCGCGTGTGGTCGAACGCGCCCGGCCTCGTCGGCCAGCTGACCGCGGTCAACCACTCCACGGTCGCGATGCGCTTCATCGTCACCGGCCTCGCGTTCCTGCTGATCGGCGGCATGCTGTCGATGTTCATCCGCCTGCAGCTCGCATGGCCGGGGTTGAACGTGCTCGATCCCGAGCGTTACGCGCAGTTCGTGACCATGCACGGCACGACGATGATGTTCCTGTTCGCGGTGCCGATCATGGAAGGCTTCGCGATGTACCTGATCCCGAAGATGCTCGGCACGCGCGACCTGCCGTTCCCGCGCCTGTCGGCGTTCGGCTGGTGGTGCTACCTGTTCGGCGGCCTGTTCCTGTATTCCAGCTTCCTCTTCGGCAGCGTGCCGGACGGCGGCTGGTTCATGTACACGCCGCTGACCGACGCGACCTACTCGCCCGGCAAGGGCGCGGATTTCTGGCTGATCGGCGTGACCTTCGCCGAAATCGCCGCGGTGACCGCGGCGGTCGAGCTGATCGTCGCGATCCTGATCACGCGCGCACCGGGCATGGACCTGCGGCGCATGCCGCTGTTCGCGTGGGCGGTGCTGGTGACCGCCTTCATGATCGCGTTCGGCTTTCCGCCGCTGATCCTCGCCAGCATCCTGCTGGAGATCCAGCGCGCGTTCGACTTCGCGTTCTTCGAGGTCGCGCGCGGCGGCGATCCGCTGCTGTGGCAGCACCTGTTCTGGCTGTTCGGCCACCCCGAGGTCTACATCATCTTCCTGCCCGCGGCGGGCGTGGTGTCGATGGTGGTGCAGACCTTCGCGCGTCGGCCGATGATCGGCTACACCTGGATCGTGCTGGCGCTGATCGCGACCGGCTTCCTGAGTTTCGGTCTGTGGGTGCACCACATGTTCGCGGTGGGCATCCCGTTGCTGGCGCTGGCGTTCTTCAGCGCGGCCAGCATGATGGTCGCCATCCCCACCGGCATCCAGATCTTCGCGTGGCTGGCCACGCTGTGGGCCGGCAAGCCGTGGCTGCGCGTGCCGATGCTCTACATCATCGGCTTCTTCGTGGTGTTCGTCTGCGGCGGGCTGACCGGGGTGATGCTGGCCTTCGTGCCGTTCAACTGGCAGGTGCACGACACCCATTTCGTCGTCGCCCATCTGCACTACGTGCTGATCGGTGGCCTGATGTTCCCGCTGTTCGCGGGCCTGTACTACTGGCTGCCGCTGGCCAGCGGCCGCATGCCCAGCGAATCGCTGAGCCGCAGTGGCTTCTGGCTGGTGTTCATCGGCTTCAACCTCGCCTTCCTGCCGATGCACGTGACCGGCATGGCCGGCATGCCACGCCGCGTGGACACCTACGCGATGGAACTCGGCGTGCAGTGGCTCAACCTGCTGTCGACCGCCGCGGGCTTCGTGATGGCCGTGGGCGTGATCGCGATCCTGATCGACGTGGCGCTGTGCTTCGTGCTCGGACGACGCGGGGTCGAGAATCCTTGGCAGGCCGGCACGCTGGAATGGGCGGTGCCGACACCGGTGCCGAGCTACAACTTCGCGTCGGTACCGCAGATCCAGAGCCGCTACCCGCTTTGGGACAACCCGGAGGTGGTCGAGGCCACGCGCCGTACCGACGGCCTGCTCGGCGATGCGCACGACGACCGGCGCGAGCTGCTCGGCACCGGCATCCAGTCCGGACAGCCGGAACAGGTGATCCGCGTCTCCAGTTCGACCTGGTGGCCGATCGTGGCCGCGGCGCTGATCGCGGTGCTGCTGGCCGGCTTCATCAGCTCGCAGTACTGGTTGTCGATCCTGACGCTGGTGCCGCTGATCGGCGTGTTCCTGCGCTGGGTGTGGACGACCGGTGACCGTCATGCGCCGGTCGAGATCGAGATCGCACCGGGCCTGCGCCTGCCCACGCAAGCCGCGGCGAAGAATGCACCCGGCTGGTGGGCGCTGGTCGGCTCGCTGCTGATCGACGGCTCGCTGTTCGCCTCGCTGGTGTTCGCCTATTTCTATCTGTGGCTCAACGCACCGGCCTGGCCGGCGGGCGGCGCCACCGTGATGGCGTGGACGCCGGCCGTGGTGTCGCTGGCGATGCTGGCGGCACCGCTGCTCGCGGCCTGGCGCGCGCCGGCGGCGCTGCGCGCGGGGCGCACGCGCGCGGCGATCGCCTGGCACGTCATGGCGATCACCGCCGGCGCGGCGCTGCTGGCCGTGCATCTGCCTGCACTGTGGGCGGCGGTCGGCGCGCCGCAGGTGCACGCCTATGCATCGGTGGTGTGGACGATGGCCGGCTTCCATGCCATGCATGTGATCGTGGCGATGCTGATCGGCGGCTTCGTCGCGCTGCGCATCCATCGCGGGCACGTGGATGCGGTGCGCTGCCTGGAATCGCGCATCGCCGCCGGCTTCTGGCGCTATGTCGTGGGCCTGGGCGTCGTCACCTGGGCCGTGCTGCACCTGTTCCCGAGGTGGCTGTGAACACGCCGCGCATCACCCTGACCCGCATGTCGGCGCCGTTCGCGCTGTGGGCGCTGCATTTCGTCGCGCTCTACAGCCTGCAGGGCCTGGCCTGCGCACGGCAGCTGTGGCGCACGCCCGTGGCCGGGCTCGAGACCATGACCTGGGTGCTGTGGGCGCTGACCGCGCTCGTGCTCGCGGCGATCGCCTGGGAGGCGCTGCGGGTGTGGCACATCCGCCGCGTGCTGCTGGCCGGCGACGACACCGGCCGTGCCGATCACACCCGTCGCCGCTTCATGACCACGCTGGGCCTGCTCGGCGCCGCCGTCTCCGCACTCGGCGTGGCATTCACTGCGGCGCCGCTGGCGCTGCTTCCGACCTGCGCCTGAGGCGCCAAGACCCGATGCGCAAGGATCTCAAACAACCCGTTCCCGACACCCAGAGCCACACCGTCGAGAGCGTGCTCGCGATCGCCAAGCATCCGATCCATCCGATGCTGGTGACGTTTCCGATCGCGTTCCTCTCGATGGTGGTGGTGACCGACGTGCTGCACCTGTGGCTGGGTGCGCCGTTCTGGGCCGAACTCTCGTTCTGGCTCAACGTCGGCGGCCTGGGCTTCGGCGTGCTCGCCGGCATCGTCGGGACGATGGACATGATGTCGATCCGCGTGGTGCGCCGGCACGTGTCGGCGTGGAACCACTTCATTGTCGCGGTAATGGTGCTCGCGATGGCGGCGCTCGGCGTCTGGCTGCGCGTGCCCGATCCGGTGGCCGCGGTGTGGCCGTGGGGCCTGCTGTCGTCGGCGGTGATGGCCGTACTGGTCGGCGTGGCCGGCTGGCTCGGCGGCACCTTGAGCTTCCGCCACGGCGTGGGCGTCTACGGCGACGAGGAGACAGAAGCGCTGAGTGGCCGCGATGCCGTGGAGAAGCCGCCGGCGGAGTGACGCGCGAGGCCCGAGATACAGGGAGAAGCCCGAGATACAGGGATTCGCGTCACTCGGCCTCCGCTTCGCGCTCGTCGACCGAACCGCCCGCAACCCCGCAGTCGAGCCGCCCTTGGTGTCGCTGTTGTCGCTGCCATCGCTATCGCTGTCGCTTTTGCTTGTCTTGCTGCTGCGTCTGCCGTTGCCAGAACAATGAGGCGCCTACGCAGTCGCCAGATAGCGAACGGGAGCATCATTCCCAAGAGCGTGGGAAGAGCAAACGCGGACGCGAGGCCTTCGGTAAAAGCGTAAAGCGGCAGGCATCGCGCCTTGAGCCGCTCACGAACGCGCCCGGCTCGGGATCTTGCGCCCCACTGATTCAAGCGCGCTACGAACCCGGCAATTCCAGCGGCGGCAGTTCGCCGCCTTCTTCCAGCCCCGGCACCCGCTCTTCCACCTCCGGCACACCTGACGGCGGCGCGGGCAGGTTACCGAGCGTCAGCGGCTTGGCCCCGGTCACGGCGGCAATCAGCAGCAACAGCAGCAGCGGCACCCAACCGATCACGCGATAGAACGTCGGGCCGTGGTGGTCGCGGTCGTGCCCCAGCTCGTACAGCAGCAGGCCGAAATACAGGTGCAGCAACACCGCCGCAGCGACGACGACCAGCTTCAGCACCAGCCAGGCGCCCGCCGGATTCCAGGCGATCAGCAGGCCGCCGGCGGTGATCGTGATCAGCGCCGCCGGCGTCATCAGGCGGAAGAACAGCGTGTTGGTGACCGGATTCCAGTACGTGGGATCGGCATCGATCTCCCTCCGGTGCCGGGCCACGAACAGACGCGGCAGGAAGAACAGGCCCGAGAACCAGACCGTCATCGCGAGGATGTGCACCACTTTGAGCCAGAAATACACCGCATTGCCCCGCCGGATCGATGCGCCAGCCTACGCGTCCGCGGATCAAGCCCGTGTGGCGTTCCAAATGGAGGGACAGGCGCCAAGCATCGGGAGGTCGGACCACCCACGCGACCGCGGCGGTGGATGCTCTAGAGTCGACGGCCCGCGCCGTGGGCGCAGAGACGCCGGCACGCACCGGCACGACGAGCACTCGAGCATGCGTTCGCGCCGACACTCCCGCATCTTCGGATGTCTCGCCACCGGTGCGGCGATGCCCGTGTGGGCAGCGCTGCCGGACGGCCCGCCCCCCACGCTGGCCACGGCCTGGACGCTGTCGCCGTGGACCCTGCTGCCGCTGCTGCTCGCAGTCGGGCTGTACGCGACCGGCTGCGTCCGGCGCTGGACGCACACGGGCGTGGGCCGCGCGGATCTCGTCGCCACCGGCGCGTTCGCCTGCGGCGTGCTGACCGTCCTGCTGGCGCTCGTATGGCCGCTCGACGCCTTCGCCGCGTATGCGCTGTCGGCCCATGTCGCCCAGCACATGACGCTGCTCGCCCTTGCCCCGCCACTGCTGCTGGCCGGGCGGCCCGGCACGGTCATAGCTGCCACCGTGGCCGGTGATCGCGTCGCGCGCCGTCCGCTGCCCCGCTGGCTCGACGGCGCGGCGACGGCACTCGCGCCGGCCACGGTGGCGCACGTCGGCACCATGCTCGCCTGGCACCTGCCCGCGGCCACGTCGGCTGCACTGGCCAGCGAACCGGTGCACCGGGCGATGAACGCGAGCGTGCTGCTGGCCGGGCTCTGGTTCTGGTCGGCGGTCTGGCGCCGCTTGCGCGCGCGCGACGGCGGCGCGGTCGGCGGCCTGGTCGCGCTGGTCACGGCGATGATGATGATGGGTTTTCTCGGCGCCCTGCTGACCTTTGCGCCGCGCCTGCTGTACCCGGCCTACAGCGATCGCACGCTGCTGCTCGGCGTCGATCCCGCGCGTGACCAGCAGCTCGCCGGGCTGCTGATGTGGGTGCCGTCGGGCCTGCCCTACCTAGCCGTCGGCCTGGTACTGGCGGTGAGCCTGTTGCGACGTCTCGAACCGGAACCGGAACCGGCCCGGCGCGCGCGCGACTGACACCGCGCCCGGAACCACACGCTCTCGACTCGCCGCAGTGCAGCATCGGACGTCCTTTCCGATGCTGGAGACGTGTATGGCCTGGGACTGGAACACGCTGGCCGCCACCGTCTGGCCGCTCGCGGTCGCCCTGCTGCTCGGTGTGCTGGTGCATCTGAGCCTGCGCCGCCTCGCCCGCACGGCCGGTCGGCATGCGCGCGAGCACCTGCGCGCACGCATCGCCCACGTCGTCGCGGTGCCGGCGGCGACGGCCCTGCCGCTGCTGTTCCTGGCGATCGCGCTCGATGCCACGCCGCTCGATCCCGCACTCGTCGCCACGCTGCGTCACTGGATCGCGCTCGGCGGCATGCTGTGCCTGACCTGGCTGGTCGCGCGCGTGGTGGGCGCGGTCGAGGACCGGATCCTGCTCGAGCACCCGGTCGATGTCGAAGACAACCTCGCCGCGCGCCGCGTGCAGACCCAGACCCGGGTGATCAGCCGCGTGCTGCAGGGCGCGGTGGTGCTGGTCGGCGTGGCGCTGGCCCTGATGACGTTCCCGCAGGTGCGCCAGGTCGGCACCGCGCTGCTGGCCTCGGCCGGCATCATCGGCCTGGTCGCCGGCGTGGCCGCGCAGCCGGTGTTCGGCAACCTGATCGCCGGCCTGCAGATCGCGCTGGCCCAGCCCATCCGGCTCGACGATGTGGTCATCGTCGACGGCGAATGGGGCCGGATCGAGGAGATCACCTCGACCTACGTGGTGGTGCGCATCTGGGACGAACGCCGGCTCGTGGTGCCGCTGCACTGGTTCATTTCCAATCCGTTCCAGAACTGGACGCGCAGCAGCGCGCAGCTGCTCGGCACCGCGTTTCTGTGGCTCGACCACCGCGCGCCGATCGACGCCATCCGCGCGGAGTTGCAGCGCATCTGCGAGGCCGATCCGCGCTGGGATCGCCGCGTCTGCGTGACCCAGATCACCGAGACCGACCGGCACACGATCGAAGTGCGGCTGCTGGTCAGCGCGCGCAATTCCGGCGATCTGTTCGACCTGCGCTGCGCGGTGCGCGAAGGCATGCTCGCGTTTCTCAACCGCGCGCATCCCGAGGCGCTGCCGCGGCTGCGCAACGAGATCAGCGAGGCCGTGTCCTCGCGCCCGTCCACGGGCCAGGACCGGCCGATGCGCCACGACGACACGCACTCCCCCGGCGCCGAGACGGTGAGCCGCGCCGACCTCGACGCGGGCTTGCCACGCCGGTCGCCACAGTGAGCGTCCTTTCGCGCGACGGAGCCATTCGATGAAAACCCGCACTCTCGGCCTCGGCGGGCCGACCGTTTCGGCGATCGGCTTGGGCTGCATGGGCATGAGCGCGTTCTACGGCGGCCGCGGCAGCGATGCCGAGTCGATCGCCGTGATCCACCACGCACTCGACCAGGGCCTCACGCTGCTCGACACCGCCGACATGTACGGCCCGCACACCAATGAAGACCTCGTGGGACGCGCGATCGACGGGCGCCGCGACGATGTGTTTCTGGCCACGAAGTTCGGCATCAAGCTCGATCCGAATGATCCGCAGGTCCGTGGCATCGACGGGCGTCCGGAATACGTTGCGGCCGCGTGCGAGGCCAGCCTGAAGCGGCTGCGGGTCGAGACGATCGATCTCTACTACCAGCACCGGGTGGACCCGCAGGTGCCGATCGAGGACACCGTCGGCGCGATGGCGCGTCTGGTCGAACAGGGCAAGGTGCGCCATCTGGGCCTGTCCGAGGCCTCGGCCGACACGCTGCGCCGGGCCTGCGCCGTGCATCCGATCACCGCGTTGCAGAGCGAATACTCGCTGTGGTCGCGGGAGCCGGAAACCACCGGCACCCTCGCTGCCTGCCGCGAACTCGGCGTGGGGTTCGTCGCCTATTCGCCGCTCGGCCGCGGCTTCCTGACCGGCACGATCCGTACCGTCGAGGATTTCGACGCCGACGACTACCGCCGGCACGCCCCGCGCTTCCAGGGCGAGAACTTCGACCGCAACCTGGCGCTGGTCGAACAGGTGCAAGCGATCGCACAGGATTACGGGGTGACGCCGGGGCAGCTGGCGCTGGCCTGGGTGCTCGGCCAGGGCGAGGACATCGTGCCGATCCCCGGCACCAAGCGCATCGGCTATCTCGACGAGAACATCGCCGCGCTCGACATCCATCTCACCGAAGACGACCGCGCCCGGATCGATGCGATCTTTCCGCCCGATGCAGCCGCGGGCACGCGCTATCCGGCGGCCGGTATGTCGGCACTGAACCGCTGAGCCGCGGATGATCCCCGATCCGAGGGTGGCCTTCGTGATTCCGGCCTGGAACGAGGCCGCCTGCCTGCCGGCCACGCTGCAGGCCCTGCACGACGCCTGCCGCGCCGTGGGTGTGGACAGCGAGATCGTGGTCGTCGATGACGGGTCCACCGACGACACGGCGGCCTGCGCGATCGCCGGCGGTGCACGCGTGCTGCAGGTGGCACATCGCCAGATCGCCGCCACCCGCAACGCCGGGGCGGCGGCCAGCACGGCGCCGCTGCTGGTGTTCGTGGACGCCGACACCCAGGTCGATGCGCCGCTGCTGCGGGCGGCATTGGACGCGCTGGCATCCGGCGCGGTCGGTGGCGGCTGTCGGGTCGCGCTCGAAGGCCCGCGACCCTGGCCGCTGCGACTGGCCGTCCGACTCGTCGGCCTGGTGTTCCGCTACACCGGCATCGCACCGGGCTGCTTCCTGTTCTGCACGCGCGAGACCTTCGATGCCGTCGGCGGGTTCGACACCACCCTGTTCGCGGGCGAGGACGTGGCGCTGAGCCGGGCGCTGGCCGGCGTCGGACGGTTCGTGATCCTGCGCGAGGCCGTGCAGACCTCCGGCCGCAAGCTCGCGCATGCCTCGACCTGGACGCAGCTGCGCCTGCTGTGGCGTTTCGCCCGCCAGGGCACCCGGATGCTGCGCAGCCGGGATGCACTGGCGCTGTGGTACGGCGGTCCCGAGGGCCGGGCGCCGCGCTGAGTCGCATTCACACGATGCACCCGGGGCGATCGCCGATAGTGCCGGCTCCGCCCCGCAGGCCGCGCCGTGCTCACCGCCGTTTTCGCGATCGCCACCGGCCTGCTCGTCCTGGCGACGCTCGCGCCCACGGTCCGCAGCGGCGTGTGGTGGATCCGCGGCTTCGATTTCCCGAGACTGCAGCTGACCGTGCTCTCGGCGCTGGTGCTGGTGCTGCATCTCGCGTTGCATCCGCTGGACGATGCCTGGACGGTCGCGATCGTCGCCGTCAACGCCGCCTGCATGCTGTGGCAGGCGTGGTGGATCGTCCCGTACACACGGCTGGCCCGGCCCGAAGTGCACTCGGCGCCGGCGGGCGCGCAGCCGCGTCTCCGCCTGATGGCGAGCAACGTCCTGATGCACAACCGCAACGCGGACCGCCTGCTGTCGCTCGTCCGCGAGCACGCGCCGGACGTGCTGATCGCGCTGGAGACCGACACCTGGTGGGAAGGCCGACTCGACACGCTGCAGGACACGATGCCGCACGTGATCCGCTGTCCGCTCGACAACCTCTACGGCATGCACGTCTATTCGCGCCTGCCGCTGCTGACGCCGCGCATCCGTTATCTGGTGGAGGACGACATTCCCTCGATGCACGCCACGCTGGACCTCGAAGGCCGGCATATCGCCCTGCACGCACTGCACCCGCGTCCGCCCAGTCCGACCGAAGCCGACAGTTCGGTCGAGCGCGATGCCGAACTGGTCGCCGTCGGACGCGCCGCCCGCGCCTCGCCCGTTCCGGTGATCGTTGCCGGCGATCTCAACGACGTGGCCTGGTCGCGCACGACGCGCCTGTTCCGCAAGGTCAGCGGACTGCTGGATCCGCGCATCGGCCGGGGCATGTTCAACACCTTCCATGCCCACCTGCCGGGCCTGCGCTGGCCGCTGGACCATCTGTTCCACAGCCGCCATTTCACCCTGGTGGGCATGCGACGCCTGCCGGACATCGGTTCGGACCACTTTCCGATCCTCGTCGAGCTCGCGCTCTCCCCCGGCGAGAACGACGCCGATGCGGGTCTGGACGCCGATGCCCGGGCCCGCGAAGACGCGGAGGCGGCGCTCGACGAGGCCGAAGCGGATCGCGCGCCCGTGCCGCGCTGAAGCCCGCGCGAACCGAATCACGATCGCGATCGGTGAGCACGCTGTCCGCCGCTACGGCGACTGCGCCCTGTGGCGCGCCTGAAAACCGTGTCCACAGTGTGGAAGCAGTGAATCGAACACGTCGATGTGCAGACCTGGTCGTGCTGCGAACGCAGCCCGCGATGTTGCCGCGATCAACGCTCCAGGCGCGCCCGCAAATCGCGCAGGTCGCGCCGCGCCACTTCGCGCAACGTCGCCTCGCGCCAGGCGTCGGCATCGTCCTCGCCTTCGGCGACGCGGCGTTCGTACTCGGGCTGGATCTGCGTACGGCGGAGTTCGCGGATACGCCGGTACTCGGACTTCAACGACGACATGCGCCGGATCGGGTGGCTGCGTTCGATCGGCTCGAGCCACGGCGCCTCGTGGCCGCGCGCTGCCGGATAGGACGGATCAACCGCCTCGGCCGTCGCGGGACCGGACGCCAGCGCGTGCCCGCTCCAGGCCACTGCGCACAGCAGGGCCGCCGTGACGACGTGCCGTCGCAAGGAATTCCGCTTTGCGTCCATCGCACCCTCCCATGCGGTGATCGACGCGCCGACGCTAGCAGGTCGGCCGGGAATGCGACGTGCAGGCCGCCTGTTCAGCCGTTGCCGGGGCGCAGATCCAGTCCGAGCGCATGGCTGAGGACGCGCATACCCTCATCGTCGTCACGGGCTGCGATGGCGCCGGACACCAGAGCGTCGCCGTCGTCCCAGACCCACAGGGTGTAGCCCTCGATCCGCAGCTGGTCGTACGCCGTTTCGACGAGCGCCCCCGGCGAGAGGCCGGCCAGTTGCGTGGCATCGGTCGGGTCTTCCACACCCCAGTCGATCTCGACCCGGAACCGGCCCGCGAGCGCATTGATCGCGTCGATCAGCGTGCCCGGCTCGGTTTCATCGACGCGGAAGGTGGCCCGCCAGTCGGTGGCATCGAGCAGTGCGGCGACGGCGATGTCGGCGGCGTCCTCGCCGCTGCCGCTCTCCTGCCAGTCGCGGAACTGCTGCTGCGCGGCCTCTTCGTCACCCGGGTTGACCAGCAGCAACCACTGCCAGATCAGCGCCTCGACGCCGGCCTCGTCATCGAACTCGGGTGCGTCGTCGCCGGTCGCGAAATTGTCGTCGGGATCGAAGTCGTGGTCGGGCAGCATGGCAGCGGATCGGACAGGGGCGTCCAGTGTGCCGGCAAAGCGGCGTCGGAGCGATGCATCCCGCATGCGCATCGGCGGCGTATCCGCTTCATTCCCGCGGCCGGGACCCGGCTGCAGCAACGAAACGGCCCGCGCAATGCGCGGCCCGCAGTATCCGCCACACGCGCGTCAGCGACGCGCGGCTTTGGTGGCTTTTCGGGTTGCGGTCTTCTTCGACGCTGTCGACGACGTTGTCGCTGACCTCTTCGTCGCGGTCTTTTTCGCCGTCGCTTTCTTCGCCGTTGGCTTCTTCGCCGTTGCCTTCTTCGCCGGGGCCCGGCTGGATGCGGCCTTCCTGGCGGGGGTCTTCGCCGCGGTCGCGCGAGCCCGGGGCGACTTGGAGGTCGCGCGGCCCTGGCGCAGGTCGACGATGCGGTTCTCACCCATCGCGTCGTCGCGCTTGGTCACGCGGGCGACCGCGAAAGCGATCGCCTTGCCGATCAGCGAGCCCGGGCCATCCCAGAATTCGGCCGTGCGCACCGCCACTTCGATCAGGGTGAGCTTCGGATCATTGATGCCGCGCGGAAAATAGGCCTTCAGCGCATCGTTCCAGAACGCCTCGATCTTGACCGGATCGTTGTTGACGTAGGCGTCGCCGGCCATCGAGACGTAGGTGTTGCGGCCCTTGGACGCATAGGCCAGGTTGACCTTGGAATTGCGCTCGATCTCCGCGACCTTCGGGCTGTCGCCGGCGACGAAGAACCAGACCTTCTCGCCGTCGAACTGCGCCTTCTGCGTCGACAGTGGCCGACTGACCAGATAGCCCTCGCTGCCGACCGTGGTGAACATCGTGATGTCGATGTCCTCGATCAGCTTCGCGATCGTCTGCGCGTCTTCAGCGGCCTTGTTCTTTCGCGATGCCATCGCTCACTCCGGGATCGTGGGTTCGACCGGCAGTGTCGATGCGCGAACGAGCACCCGGCGTGAAGGCGACGCGGCTCAGCAGGCAGCGTCGACCATTCGCGCACGGCGCGCATCGCGGCGCGCGTGGAGGTAGATCGCCAGGCCCGCGGCGGCGGTCGCAGCGCCCACGTAGCCGGTGGCGGTCCAGCCCAGGCCGGCGCCGATCGCCAGGCCACCCAGCCACGGCCCGAGCGCATTGGCGGTGTTGAACGCCGCGTGGTTCGACGCGGCGGCGAGCGTCTGTGCATCGCCGGCCACGTCCATCAACCGTGCCTGCAACACCGGCGCCAGCGCGCCCATCGTGCCCAGTGCGACGATCGCCGGCAGGATCGACCACGGCGTCTGCGCCGCCAGCGGAAACAGCAGCAGCACGCCGAGCGACCAGCCGAGAATCACCGCGACCGCACGGAACTGCAGCCGGTCGAACAGCCAGCCGCCGGCCAGATTGCCGCCGATCGCGCCGACACCGAAGGCCGCGAGCGCGATCGGGATCCATCGTTCGGCCACGCCGGTGACGTGGATCAGCGTGGGCGCCAGATAACTGAAGACGCAGAACATGCCGGCGAAGCCGACCGCGCCGATCGCGAGCGCATACCAGACCTGGGCCCGGTTGAACGCGCGCAGTTCGCGCATCGGTGTCTGGGCCGCGTCGGCGGGTGTCGCGGCGAGCAGGCGCCAGACACAGGCGGCGGTCACCAGCGCGAGACCGGCCACCAGCGCGAAGGTCCAGCGCCAGCTCGACAGCTGGCCGAGCCACGTCGCAAGCGGATTGCCGACCAGGATCGCGATCGACAGGCCCAGCAGCACGCGGCTCACCGCGGCGCCGCGCTGCCCCGGCGCGCTGATGGAGGCCGCCACCAGCATGGCGACTCCGAAGTAAGCGCCGTGCGGCAGACCGGCGACGAAGCGTGCGATCAGCATCGTCGGATACGTGGGCGCCAGCGCGGTCGCGAGGTTGCCCAGTGCGTAGAACCCCATCAACGCGATCAGCAGCGACCGGCGCGGCCACGAAGCACCGAGCACAGCGAGCAACGGTGCGCCGACGACCACGCCGAGCGCGTAGCTGCTGATCATGTGCCCGACCTGCGGTTCGCTGACCCCGAAGGCACGCACCAGTTCCGGCATCAGGCCCATCATCGCGAATTCGCTGGTCCCGATGGCGAAGCCGCCCAGCGCCAGCACGCTGAGGATCCAGCCGGCCGTGCGGCGTGGCATGGGATGTGATTCGGGCACTGGACGGGTCATGACGGCGGACGCAGGCGAAGCATCGCATTATGCTGCATTGCAGCAAAACCGGAACAAACCCGGCGCGCGCACTGGGCGGACGCTGCATACCGGTTCAGCTGTCCCCGCCATGCAACGACGATGCGTGGACACGCGAGCGCGAACAGTGGTCGCCCCGCTGCCACTGGATTGCCCATGTCCCTCACCGCCTTCGGCCTCAACTGCACGCTGAAATCCGGCAGCGCACCCTCGTCGACGCAGCGCATGCTCGACCAGGTGCTGGAAGGGCTGGGGCGACACGACGTCCGCACCGGCAGCGCGCGCGTGGTCGACTTCGACGTCAAGCCCGGCGTCCGCGCCGACGAGGGCGACGGCGACCAGTGGCCCGAACTGCGCACGCGGATCATGGATGCGCAGATTCTCGTGATCGCCACGCCGATCTGGATGGGGCATCCGTCGAGCATCGCCCAACGCGTTCTCGAGCGGCTGGACGCGGTGCTGGGCGAGATCGGTGACGACGGCCGGTATCCCACCTTCGGCAAGGTCGCGATTCCCGCGGTGGTCGGCAACGAGGACGGCGCGCACCACGTACATGCCCAGCTGTGTCAGGGCCTGGTCGACGTGGGCTTCACCGTTCCCGGCGGGTCGCCGCCGTACTGGGTGGGCGAGGCGATGGGCAGTACCGACTTCAAGGATCTCGAGGCAACGCCGGACAAGGTACGCGAGACGATCCGCACGATCGCCAGCAACGCCGCGCATCTGGCACGGCTGCTGGCCGAACGGCCCTATCCGCCGATCGAACGCTGAAAACATTGACGTGGCCACGCGCTGTTCGTCCCTGCTGTCATTCGCGCAAGGCGCCGGCCGCGCGCAGACAAACGGATCGATCGGTTCCAGGCCGCGCCCCGTGTCACCTGCGGTCCGATGACATCGCCTCCGCGTCGCGACGCCACCCCGCGCATCGGTTGCGCCGGGTGGGCGATCGGCCGGCATGACGCGGCGCTTTTCGATGACGGCGACAGCGTGCTCGCCCGCTATGCCACGCGCTTCGACTGCGTCGAAATCAACTCGTCCTTCTACCGCCCGCACCGGCCCGCGACGTATGCGCGCTGGGCGGCCAGCGTGCCGGCGGCGTTCCGGTTCTCGGTCAAGCTGCCGCGCACGATCACCCACGATGCACGTCTGCAGCGCTGCGGCCCCGCGCTGGACGGCTTTCTAGCCGCGGCAGGTCAACTCGGGGATCGCCTCGGCGCGCTGCTGGTCCAGCTGCCGCCTTCGCTCGCGTTCGACGCGCGTGTCGCCGCGACATTCATGACGATGCTGCGACGGCGCTGGCCGGGCGACATCGCCTGCGAACCCCGCCATGCGAGCTGGCTGTCGGAGGCCGCCGATGCGCTGCTGCAGCGGCATCGCGTCGCGCGTGTGGCGGCCGATCCGCCGCGCCATCGCGACGACGCCCGGCCCGGCGGCAGTGACGCGCTGGCGTACTGGCGCCTGCACGGCACGCCCCGGCTCTACCGCAGCGCCTACCCGCCCGAAGCGCTGGCGCGCATCGCGGACGAGGTCGACGCGTCTGCATGCGCGCGTCGCTGGGTCATCTTCGACAACACCGCCGCCGGCTGCGCGGTCCCGAACGCCGCGGCGCTGCAGGCGCGTGTGAAGTCCTCATCATTCCACCACGGGGCGCTGTGGCAGGATGCCGCGTCCCGACGTCGCCCAGACGAGCCTTGAACGTGCCCGCCCCTGCCACCGGCACCCTTGATTTCCTGCCGACGCATGGCGCGATGGCGGGCAAGATCGCTGCGTTCGACTGGGCGGCGACCCCGCTCGGCCCCATCGACACCTGGCCGCAATCGCTGCGCACGACGCTCGCACTGATGCTCGACTCGCGTTTCGCGATGTGCCTGTGCTGGGGCCCGGATCTCACGCTCTTCTACAACGATGCCTATGCGCCGGTGCTGGGCGCGAAGGAAGAACGCGCCCTGGGTCAACCGCTCAAGGAGATCTGGTCGGACGTCTGGGCGGATATCCGCCCGCTGGTCGACAGCGCGATGTCCGGCACCTCGACCTGGAGCGAGGACATGCCGTTGACGATGCTGCGCAACGGCTATCCGGAAGACACCTACTGGACGTTCTCGTACACGCCGGTGCGCGACGAGGCCAGCACGATCTGCGGCTTTCTCAACATCACCACCGACGTCACGCGCAAGGTGCAGAACGAGCGCCGGCTGCGGGCCGACGTCGACCAGTTCGGGCGCATGTTCGAGCAGGCGCCGAGTTTCATGGCGATGCTCACCGGCCCGGACCACGTGTTCCAGTACATCAATCCGGCCTACCAGCGCCTGATCGGCAACCACCGCCAGGTCATCGGGCGCCCCGTCGCCGAGGCGCTGCCCGAAGCGGTCGCCCAGGGCTACGTGGATCTGCTCGACGGCGTGTTCCGCAGTGCGCAGGCGTTCTCCGCGGACGGCGCGCGGTTCGCCGTCCAGGCCACGCCCGGCAGCGCATCGGTCGAGCGCTATCTGGATTTCGTCTATCAGCCCGTCATCGACGACAAGGGCGTGGTCGGCATCTTCGTGCAGGGCGTCGACGTCACCGCGCGGCGCCTGTCCGATCTGGCCCTGCGCGCGCGCGAGACCGAGCTCCAGACCATCAACAGCGATCTGGAACAGCAGGTGATCGAGCGCGCCCGCGACCGCTCGCTCACCTGGCAGGTGACGCCCGATCTGCTCGCGGTGGTGGATCCCGACGGCATCGTCGAGTCGGTCAACCCGGCCTGGACGCAACTGCTGGGCTGGGACGCCGACGAATTGAACGGCCACACCTGGTGGGCGCACGTCTGCGAGGACGACCAGGCCGTGACCCGGGACGTGCTCGCGTCGCTGCGCGACGGGCGCCCTGTACGCAGCTTCGAGAACCGCTGGCGCACGCGCAGCGGCAGTCTGCGCACCTTGTCCTGGGTGGCGACGCCCGAGGGTGGCCGCTTCTATTGCAGCGCGCGCGACGTCACCGACATCCAGGCTGCGGCCGACGCACTCGCGCGGTCCCAGGCGCAGCTGCGCGTGCTGTTCGAGACCAGCTACCAGCTGCAGGCGATGTGCACGCTCGACGGCACGCTCACCGATGCCAACCGCACCGTGCTCGAAGCGCTTGGCGTCGAGATGGACGACGTGGTCGGCCGCACCTTGTGGACCACGCCGTGGTTCAGCGGCACGCCCGGCATGCCCGAGCACGTGCGCGGCCTGTTCCTGCGCGCGGCCGAAGGCGAGACGGTGCGCGACGAGATCGCCGTCCAGCTCCCGTCCGGGTCCCGCAGCTACGATCTGTCGATCCGCCCCATCCGCGACACGGGCGGCCGGATCATCGCGATCGTGCCCGAGGCGATCGACACCACCGAACGCCGCAACGCCGAGGCCGCGCTGCGCCAGTCGCAGAAGCTCGAGGCCATGGGCCAGCTGACCGGTGGCGTCGCCCACGATTTCAACAACCTGCTCACGCCGATCGTCACCGCGCTGGATCTCGCGGCGGATCCCGGCGCGCGCGAGGAGCGGCGCGCACGCATGGTCGCGGTCGCGCGGCGATCGGCCGACCGCGCCGCGACGCTGGTGCACCGCCTGCTCGCCTTTTCCCGGCGCCAGCCCCTGCAGCCGGTGGACGTCGACGTGGGCGCGCTGGTCGCGGGCATGGCCGAGCTGATCGACAGCTCCAGCAGCCCGCGCATCCAGATGCGCCTGGCGATCGACGACGCGCTGTGGCCGGCGGTCGCCGATCCCAACCAGCTGGAGATGGCGATCCTCAATCTCAGCGTCAATGCCTGCGATGCGATGCCCGACGGCGGCGTGCTCACGCTCGGCGTGCACAACCGGACCTTGCGCGGCCGCCGCGAGGCCGGCGACCTCGCGATCGGCGACTATGTCGTCGTGTCGGTGGCCGACACCGGCCTGGGCATGGACGACACCACCCGGCAACGCGCGATCGAGCCGTTCTTCTCCACCAAGGGCATCGGCAAAGGCACGGGGCTGGGCCTGTCGATGGCCCATGGCCTGGCCTCCCAGCTCGGCGGGCGCCTGGCCATCGACAGCGCGCCGGGCGCGGGCACCACCATCGAACTCTGGTTGCCGGTCGGAAGCCGGGCGGCGGCGGCCAACGAAGATCACCACGAGGACCACAACGTGAACACGACAGCGGATTCCCGCGGCATTGCACTCGTCGTCGACGACGAAGAGGCAGTCCGCATGTGCACGGCGGACGCGCTCGACGACATGGGCTTCCGGGTCGTCGAAGCGGCATCGGCCGAAGAAGCGATCGTCGCCCTCGACGGCGGCCTGACGCCCGACGTCATGGTCACCGACCACCTGATGCCGGGCATGACCGGCGCGGAGCTGGCGCGCAACGTGCGCAGCCGCCTGCCGTCGATGGCGGTGGTCATCGTCTCGGGCTACACCAGCATGGCCGACTTCGGTCCGGACCTGACCATTCTCGGCAAGCCGTTCCGCCAGCACGAACTCGTCGCCAGCGTCGAGGCCGCGGTGCTGGCCTCGCAATCCGCCGCCGCCTGAGCGCACGCAGCGCGCGACAAGGGCGCGTGCGGGCGAGCGACGCGTCGGTGTACGTCCATGCGCATCCAGCGCGGGTGCGGCGGGGATGCCCACGTGTCAGCAGTGGACGCCCGCTCCGCGTCCGCCGCCGGACGCGCGTGGCGTGCACCGGAGCGGGACGGCCGCGATGTCCGCCCGCCACGTGGCAGAAGCGACTGGAAGCAAAGTGTCCCGATGACCCGGTTCCAGCTTCAGCCCTACGCCAACCATCACGGCGACAGCGGCGTGCGCGCCTGGTCGATCGTCGGCGATACGCTCTCGGTCGAATTCGTGGACGGCGCCGTCTACGTCTACACCGTGCAGACGCTCGGCGCCCGCGTGTTCGAGACCCTGTGCCGCACCGCGCGCGCCGGTCGCGGACTCGCCACCACGATCAGCCGTGACGTCGGCGCGCGCCACGCCGTGCGCTTCGACGATCGCGCGCACTGGGCGCGTGGCATGGCCGATGCTGCAGGGGACGGCGCGTCGTGGCCGCGTTGAAGGCCGCTGTCGTGCGCGCGGGGCTTCGCTGCCGCGCCGTCGTCCGGCAGGTGGCGCCTGCGCCGTGCAACGCGGCACGGTGGCCGCCGCAGAACGGCGCGTGCGCGCGCCCTCGGATCAGCCGTCGCGAGCGATGTCGGACGCGCCATCCTGACTGGCGATGATCCGCGCCATCAGCGTGTGGAGAGCCTGCAGATGGCCCGATCCGGCGGTGCCCGTGCGCTCGTCCGACGTCATCACGACGGTCAGTTCCAGCGCGGGGACGATGTAGAGCATCTGCCCGCCGTGGCCCCAGCCGAAGCGCACGTCGCGGCCTTCGATGCGCCGGATGAACCAGCCGTAGCCGTAGCCGTCGCCGGTGTAGATCGAGCGCGTACGCGGCCGCCAGGATAGCGCGATCCATGTCGCCGGCACCAGCTGGGCGCCGTCACGCGCGCGGCCGTCGTTGCGGTAGAGCTCGCCGAAGGCCAGCAGCGAACGCGGCGTCATCGCCATCTGGTTGCCGCCGAGATGGATGCCCTGCGGATCGTGTTCCCAGTCGGCGATCGCGAACCCGGGCTGCGGCCCCAGCCACTCGCGCGCGAGCTGCAGCGTGGGCGTGCCGCTGACGCGCACCAGGATCGCCGACAGCAGATGGGTCGAGCCGGTCGAATACAGCATCCCGCCGCCGGGATCGTCGACGAAGGGCTGCGCCAGTGCCGCGCGCACCCAGTCGCGCTGCGCCACCCAGCGACCGTACTGACGTCCCGAAGTCGGCTGCAGGCCGGCCTGCATCGACAGCAGATGGCCGATCGTCAGCTCGGCCATGCGCGGATCGGGCGTCGCGGGCAGGCGATCGGCGAGCAGCGGTGCGACCTTCTGATCGACGCCCTCCAGCAGACCCCGCTGGATCGCGATGCCGACCAGGGCCGAGACCACCGATTTGGAGGCCGACTTGATGTTGGTCGGCCGCGCCGGCGAGCCGCCGTGATAGCCACGCTCGGCGAGCACCTCGCCGTCGCGCGCGACGATCACCGTACGCAGCGGCGCGAGCGCGTCCGCCTCGTCGAGCACCCGCGCGAGCGGTGCCGCCGTCACTGCGGACGGCATGGCCAGCAGCGCGCACAGCAGGAGCAAAGGCCAACGGAACATGCACGTCAGTATCCGGGCGCGACCGCGCCCGGTCGTGAACGCCTGCGCTCAGCGCGCGGGCGCGCCGCCTGCAGCCTCGGCCGCCAGCGACTGGTGTGCACCGGCACCGGCGATCACGCCGGCCGCGATCGCCAGCGTCACGCTGTGCATCGGACTCGCCGCATCGCCGGCCGCGTAGACGCCGGGCACGGTGGTCTGGCGCATCGCGTCGACCCGGATCGCGGGCAACAGCGGGCCGTCGTCGAACGCGCAGCCCAGATGGGCCGCCAGCGGGCTGGCCGGCACGCTCTCCGGAATCGTGAACACCGCGCCCAGTGCACATACACGCCCGTCCGCCAGACGCACGCCGTCGAGTGCCGGCGCGGTGCCCAGCAGCTCCACGATCGGGCTGTGTTCGATGGTGACCCCGCGCGCGGCGAGCCGTGCCGCGGTGTCGGCATCGGGCGCGAAGCGACCCTGGCTGAAGTAGGTCGTCGGCCCCCAGTCCGGCAACAGCAGCGCCTGGTGCGCGGCGCCCGGATGGTTGGCGAGCACGCCCAGGGGCTGATCCGCGACCTCGGAGCCGTGGCAGTACGGACAGTGCAGCACGATTGCGCCCCAGCCAGCGCGCGGCGAGGCCTGGAATATCGGGCAGCCGGTCGCGCAGGCCGGTCGCCAGCACGAGGCGCCGCGCCTCGACGACGTCGCCGTCGTCGAGGACGACGCGGAACGCGCCGAGCGCACCGGTCACCGCGTCGACGGTGCCGCGTCTGAACGCCGCGCCGGGATAGCGCGCGAGCTCGGCGCGGCCCTCGGCCAGCAACTGGGCGGGCGGCTTGCCGTCGTGACCGAGCACGTTGTGGGCGGCGGCCGATGTGCGGTTGCGCGGCTGTCCGCCGTCGATGACCAGCACCCGGCGGCGCGCCCGGCCCAGTGCCTGCGCCGCCGACAGGCCGGCGAAGCTGCCTCCGATCACGATCACGTCGTCGTCCACTGCGGTCTCCTTGCGGCTGGCGCGCCGACTGCGCGCCATTCACGCCACTTTTGAAGTGCCATGATGCGCCGCGCAGCTTCATCGCGCAACTTCTGTTGTGGCGTAAGATGGCGATTCGTCATGCGGACAGCCCCATGCGCAACGACAGCCGCCTCAGCCGGATGCTGCACGTCCTGATCCATCTCGCCGAGCGCGATGCGCCGGCGACATCGGACGACATCGCCGCGATGCTCGGCACCAATCCCGTCGTCGTGCGCCGGACGATGGCGGGCCTGCGCGAAGCCGGTTACGTGCGCTCGGACAAGGGCCACGGCGGCGGCTGGTCACTGGCGCGCCCGCTCGAGGCGATCACCCTGCTCGACATCTACACCGCGCTGGGCGAGCCCGCACTGTTCGCCATCGGCATGGCCGATGACGATCCGCGCTGTCGGGTGGAGCAGGCCGTCAACGCGCGCCTGGCCAGCGCCATGCACGATGCGGCCACCCTGCTGCGCGCGCGTCTGCAGGACGTCACGCTGGCGGACGTCGCCCGCGATTTCGAGACGGAGATGTCCGCATTGCCGCCGCTGCACCGCACGCGCGCCGTTTGACACCACAGTCCCACTCGGCGCGCCGGCCACCGACGCGTCGGCGGCGGGATGGCGACGCCTGCGGGCACGCGTCGCCCGGGGGGCCTATCGCGTCGACGCACCGGCGCCGCCGTGACTTCAAGCACGCGCTCGCGCCGCTGCAATGCGCGATGCTCGCGTCATGCCCTGGTCAATGCATCCATGAGTCGCGTCCGTCGTCTCCGTGCCGTCGTGCTGGTCGTCCTGGCCTGTGCCGGGGTGTCGGCCCAGGCATCGGACGACCCGGCGCCGTCGTCGCTGTCGGTCGAACGCTGCGCGGTGTCGACGCCCTACAACGTGCTCGTCGACACCGGCGGCGTGTGGCTCTACCGCGCACAGGGCCGGCCGCGCGAGATCTTCTTCCACGACGGCGCGTTGAGCGTCGACCGCGCCGTGCAGACGGTGAGTACCGCGGATGCGCAGCGTCTGCGTCAGCTGGAAACGGGCGCACGTGCGTTGATGCCCGAGGCCGCCGAGGTGGCACGCCAGAGCGCCGGCCTCGCCTTCGATGCGCTGTCGGGCGTGGTCGAATCGATGACCGGCAGCGCGCGCCAGGTGCGTGAGGTCGAGCGCCTGCACGCCGACACCACGGCCCACATCGACCGCACCCTGGGCCGCGGGCGCTGGGACCAGGACGTGTTCGCCGCGGGCCTGGAGGCCCGGATCGAGGCCGCCGCCGAGCGCATGGGCAGCCGCCTGGGCCGCAGCGTGATGTGGCAGGTGGTCACCGGCCGCGCCTCGCGCATGGACGCGCGTGCCGAGCGCCTGGATGCCGAACTCACCCGCCGGATCGACGCTCGCAGCGCCGCACTCGACGGCCGCGCCGAGGCCCTGTGCACGCAGGTGCGGGCGCTGCAGTCGTTGCAGGCCGCGCTCGATTACCGGTTCGAGAACGCGCCCCTGGTGATGCTCGAGCCCGCGCCTGCGCGCGAACCGGATGGATCGAGCGCACCGCCGGATACGACCACCCCGGCCGCGCCGCACGACTGAACCCGGCTCCGGTCGGTCCACGCTTCAGGCCCCGGTCTCGGTCCCCGCGACCGGCGATGCGACAATGGCCGCATGGGCGAACCCGAGACCACATCGCCGGCTGCCAGCGGCGCAGCCGACGCCGCGCCGCGCGTGCTGACCGATGCGCTGAAGGCGGACATCCGCGCGGCCTACGCCAAGCTTCAGGCCAATACGCCGGGCTTCAGCACCCGCCGCTCACAGAGCCAGATGATCGGCCTGGTGTCGCGCGCACTGGCCACCTCGGGCGGCATCGGCATCGCCGAGGCGCCCACCGGCGTCGGCAAGAGCCTGGCCTACATGACCGCGGGCGTGCCGATCGCGCTGGCGACGAAGAAAAAGCTGGTCATCAGCACCGGCACGGTGGCGCTGCAGTCGCAGCTGGTCGAGCGCGACATCCCGGCCTTCCTGAAGGCGACCGGCATCGAGGCCACCGTCGCGCTGGCCAAGGGCCGCACGCGCTATCTGTGCACGCGCAACGCCGCCGAGCTGCACGGCGAGAGCAGCCAGTCCCACATGTTCGGCGACGCGCCGCTCGGCGCCGACGAGGGCGGCGACTTCGAGGCCCAGCTCTACGACCGGCCGCTGGCGCCGCACGAAGCCGACGCCGCGCGGCGTCTGCTCGAAGCGCATGCCGACCGGCTGTGGGACGGCGACCTCGACGCCGCACCGGAACCGGTCTCGCCCGCACTGCGCACGCGCATCACCACGCCGGCCTCGGGCTGCGCGGGCCGGCGCTGCAGCTTCGCCCAGCAGTGCCCGGTGCTGAAGGCGCGCAACACGGTGCGCGAGGCGCAGATCGTGGTGACCAACCATGCGCTGCTGCTGTCGTCGCTGTCGCTGGGCGATGTGGAGAACGGGCAGCCGCTGCTGGCCGCGCCGGCCGACATGCTGCTGGTGCTCGACGAGGGGCACCACGTGGCCAGCGTCGCGATCGACCAGGGCGCGGCGCGGCTGCCGCTGGGCGAGATGGCCAAGCGCGTGTCGCGGATGCAGATCCTGATCGCCGGCGCCTACCGGCTGGTCGACAAGGAGAAGATCGGCACGCTGCTGCCCAATGAGGCGATCGAGCTGGCCACGCGCGTGGCGAAGGCGCTGAAGGCCTTCCGGCTCGAGATCGACGCCGTGTGGCGGCCCGAACCCGACGATCGGGATCCGATGTGGCGCGCGGCCAACGGACGCCTGCCCGAGGCCTGGCTGCCCGCGGTCGAGGCACTCGGAGAAGACACCCGCGCGTTGTACAACTGGGTGCACGCGGCGCAGACCCTGGTCGCGCGCAGCAAGCAGGACGACCCCGCACGCGAGAAGCTGCAGCGCAGTCTCGGCATGGCGCTGGAGATGGTCGAGCAGCAGCACGATCTGTGGACCGGCTGGCGCCGCGAGGACCGCGACGGTCAACCGCCGTTCGCACGCTGGGTCACCGCCACCCGCGATGGCGATCTGGTCTGCCATTGCTCACCGGTCTCGGCCGCGCAGGTGCTGCGCCAGCTGCTGTGGAAAGAAATCGATTCGGTGGTGATGACCTCGGCCACGTTGACCGGCGGCGGCGATTTCCAGTCCTTCGCCATCGACACCGGCCTGCCCGACCACGCCGAGATGGCCTCGCTGCCGTCGCCCTTCGACCTGCGCAACCAGGCGCAGCTGATCGTGCCGAATTTCCCGGTCACGCCCGACGACCGCGAGGGGCATCCGAAAGCGATCGCCGAGTATCTGGTGCGCGAGCTCGACTGGAAGAAGGGCAGCATGGTGCTCTTCACTTCGCGCTGGAAGATGGAGAAGGTCGCCGAACTGCTGCCGGCCTCGCGCCGCGCGCAGGTGCAGATGCAGACCAGCACCAACAAGTCACAGGTCGTCGCCGAGCACCTCAAGCGCGTCGCGGCGAAGGACGGCTCGGTGCTGTTCGGTCTGAATTCGTTCGGCGAAGGGCTGGACCTGCCGGGTGAAGCCTGCACGACGGTGGTGATCACCCAGGTGCCGTTCGCGGTGCCGACCGATCCGCAGACCTCGACCTTGAGCGAATGGCTGGAAGGCCGCGGCCTCAACGCCTTCAACCTGATCGCGATCCCGCATGCGCTGCGCACGCTGACGCAGTTCGCCGGGCGCCTGATCCGCACGTCCAGCGATACCGGCCGCGTGATCATTCTCGACTCGCGCCTGATCAGCCGGCGCTACGGCAAGAAGATCCTCGATGCACTGCCGCCGTTCGAGCGCGTGATCGGATGAGGCCGTCCGCACGCCGCCACCGGGTATCGCAGGCGACACGCACCCGCCCCTGACACGCAACAGGCGGCCGAAGCCGCCTGTTGCACTGCGTACGGATCGCGCTCAGCGGCCCTTGCGGATCTCGTCGCTGGCCTTGCCCACTTCGCTCTGCACCTTGCCCGCGGTCTTCTGGGCCTTGCCCTCGATTTCCTTGGAGGTATTGCCGGTCAGCTTGCCGGTCACTTCCTTCGCCGTGCCCTTGATCTGGTTCTTCGCGCCTTCGGTCCGGTTCTTGTCCATGGTGATCGCTCCGCCTGCGGGGATTGCAGGGTGTCGAAGGTTGTAGGCAGCACCGTGAGATGCAGGAGTGAAGTTCGACGCGTCGCCGCGATCAAGCGACGCGTCGGCAATGTCCGGTTCACACAGCGCACCCGTGTCGAGCCGGAGGGAGGCCCTCACAGAATCGGCGCGCCGCCGGTCACCGCATAGCGGCCACCGCTCATGTAGCTGGCTTCGTCCGAGGCGAGGAGCACGTAGATCGGCGCGCATTCGGCCGGCTGGCCGGGGCGCTGGAGCGGCACCTGGGACCCGAAGGACGCGACCTGGTCCGGCGGCATCGTCGAGGGAATCAGCGGCGTCCAGATCGGACCCGGCGCGACCGAGTTCACGCGGATGCCCTTGCTCGCGAGCAGTTGCGCCAGACCCGCGCTGAAGTTGGCGATCGCGCCCTTCGTCGCCGCGTACGGCAGCAGCGTTTGCTTCGGTTTGTCGGAGTTGATGGAGCTGGTGTTGATGATCGACGCACCCGGCTTCATGTGCGGCACGGCGGCCTTGCACAGGTGGAACATCGCGCCGACGTTGACCTGGAAGGTGTAGTCCCACTTGTCGTCGGGAATCTCCTCGAGCGACTCGTAGCTCATCTGATAGGCGGCGTTGTTGACCAGGATGTCGATGCGACCGAAGGCATCGACGGTCTTCTGCACGATCGCGCGGCAGTGCGCGGGATCGGCGATGTCGCCGGGGACCAGTTCGCAGCGGCGACCTGCGGATTCGACCAGGCGCTGCGTTTCCTGCGCGTCCTCGTCCTCGCTCAGATAGCTCACCAGCACGTCCGCACCTTCGCGCGCATAGGCCAGCGCCACCGCGCGTCCGATGCCGCTGTCGCCGCCGGTGATGATCGCGACCTTGTCCTGCAGACGGCCGCTGCCACGGTAGCTCGCCTCACCGTGATCGGCGGGCGGATCGAGCTTGCGTTCGACGCCGGGGACATCCTGCTGCTGGGCGGGCTGGTTCATCGTGGGGGTTCCTGTGGGCGGGGCGGCCCACCGTAGGCGCGCGCGCGTGGTGCAGTCGTGACACGCCCGGCCGCGTCGACGTCCGTCGTGTGCACGCACTGCACAGCAGGGCTGGTCTACGCACGCGTCCTCATTCGGGATACGTCCAATGCGCCTGCAGGCCGGTTGCGAGATCGTGATGGAAGCGGAGGACGACTGCGCCGTGGTGGCGATGCTGCGTCCGCGCAGCAATGCGCTGCAGTGGCTGGTCAGTGAATCGTGGCGATTCACGCCGCAGGCGCGGCCCGATGAATCCATCGACACGTTCGGCAACGTCTGCCAGCGCTTCGTCGTGCCACGGGGCCGGATGACGCTGCGCGCCGAGATCGAGGTCGAGACCGATGCGGACATCCCGCTCGCCGGCACCGCTCCGGCGCCGCCGCCGGCTCTGCTGCCGCACGACACCGTGCAGTTCCTGCTGCCCAGCCGCTACTGTCCGTCCGACCGCCTGTTCGACGACGTGCCCGGCATCGTCGGCGACGCCGCACCCGGCGCCGCGCAGGTGGACGCGATCTGCGACTGGATCCGCTCGCACATCACCTGTCGCTACGGCGAGAGCAATGCCAGCACGGATGCACTGGAGACGATGCGCCACGGCGCCGGCGTGTGCGATTACGCCCATGTCGGCATCGCGTTGTGCCGTGCCCTGCGGCTGCCGGCGCGGATGGTGGTGGGCTATCTGTACCAGCTCGAGCCGATGGATCTGCACGCGTGGTTCGAAGTCTGGCTCGACGGCCGCTGGTACCCCTTCGACCCCACCCAGGATCGGCCACGTGGCGGTCGCATCGTCGTGGCCACCGGCCGCGATGCCGCCGACGTGGCCTTCCTCACCAATCACGGCGGTCTGACCACGGTCGGGATGCAGGTCTGGGTGGGGCTGGCCCCCTGAGCTCGCGCCGCGCGCCGCGCCGGGTGGCGTGATGCCGGTCACGGATGGCCATTGGGCCAATCGCACGATGCGCGCGCGGCTGTTGCGATGTCGCCACCGGCCGCTGTCCCCCACCACGTGCCGGTGACGCGCCCGTCCGGGCGCGCCATCACGTGCGGCCCCGATCGGGGCCGGGGAGGACATCATGGGTCTGTTCCGTTGCGGCATGCGTGCCGCGCTCGCATTCGTTCTGGCCGTGGCGGCCGTCGGCGCCCACGGCGCCTGCCGTGACGCGGTCGTGCTCGTCCACGGCAATACGGGTACCCCTGCGCAGTTCGACGCGACCTACGTCGAGCTGCGGGCCCGCGGCTGGGCCGACGCGGAGATCCTGCGCCCGGCCTGGGGCAGCCGCAGCTGCGCGGCCTGCAACGATCACAGCGGCAGCGAGGAAATCCCGGTGCGCGATGCGCTGGTCGAGGCGATCGCGCGCTCGTGCACCGGTCGCATCGACGTGATCGCGCACTCGATGGGCGTGACCCTCGCGGCGAAGCAGATCGTCGATTACCGCCTCGCCGGCGATGTGCACACATTCGTCGGCATCGCCGGCGCCACGCGCGGACTGTGGTCCTGCGGCACCTACCCGTTCAATGTCGCCACCTCGACCTGCGGCGCGCAGGGCCTGGCGGTCAACAGTCCGTTGCTGACCCGGCTGCAGGGGCAGCCGCTGGGGCTGCGCACGGTGTCGATCAAGTCGTGGATCGACCAGGTGGTGTGTGCGACCGGGATCTGCACCGTCGGCGGCATCCACAGCTCGCAGATCGCCGGCGAGAACGCCAGCTACACCCGCGCGACCGGGCATTTCGGCCTACTCGGCGAGACCGCCGTGCTCCAGGTCGATCTGATCGAATGAGCGCACGGTGGCCACGTCGTGGCGTGCGGACAGCGCGTGCCCCGGCACAGGGATCGACGTGCGCTGCCGACGTGGGCGCTGCAATCCCTGCACGCCGGCGCCCGATGCGGTTCACGCGCCGCCGATGCCGGCGTGTCCAGACTCGCGCCACCCCCAACCGGAGGAGCGCCCCGTGGACAGTTACACCCTCGAATACGACATGCCGCAGTGCCTGTGGGTGCTCCGGCACGATGCGTCCGGGCGCGTGGTGCGCGCCTTCCTGAGCCGGCGCGAAGCCACCGAGGGCGGCCACGTGCGTGAACTGGTCGGCGCCGACGGCGTGCTGCGCATCCGCAATGCGGACGGCAGCTACGAACGCGATCTCGCGCGTCATCTCGGCGTCGAGCCCGCCACGGTCACCCGCATCACCGATGCCATGACCGACAGCGCGCGCGAGACGCCCACCGGCGCCCGGATGCTCACCGCCACCGCTGCCTGACAGGCTGACGCGATATCGGGACGCGCGGCGCACGCGCGATTCCATCGCGCGGGAACGAACAAGGGCGCCCGAGGGCGCCCTTGTTCGTGAGGTGCAGCGCAAAGTCCCGGCGCACGCGGCGCCGGGGCCATACTCAGAACGCGTATTCGGCCGTCAGGCCGAGCAGCGCGGTGGAGCGCTTGGGGCCGTCGAAGCGCGCGCCCGAGACCGGATCACGCACGTCACCGGCCTTCGCGCGGTAGTAGTCGTAGTGCACACCGACGCTGAAGTTCTCGGTCGCGTTCCAGCCGGTGCCGACGCCGGCGTACCAGCTGTTGCGGCCGTCGCTGCCACCGCTCTCGAGGCCCAGGTTCTGGCCCAGCGAGTTGTAGTAGTCGACGTTGTTGTCCGAGGCGCGGAAGTAGCCGCCACGGCCGCTCACGTACCACGCCGGCGTGACGTGCCAGCGCGCGTTGCCGCCGACCTGCCAGCCGCGCAGCGCATTCCGGTCTGCACGCTGGTTCACGTCGGCGCTGCTGTCGATGTTGCGGATCTCGATGTTGCCGAGATCGGTGTAGCCGCCTTCGACACCGATGCCGAAGCTCGGCGCGACCTTCCAGCGGTAACCCGCCACCAGGCCGTAGCCGGTCTTGCGGCCGTCGCGGCTCTCGAACACGTTGAAGTCACCGGTGCCGAAGCGACCGGCCGTGCCGCCGTCGGTGCGGCCGACGTTACCGGCCACGAACGCGTTGCCCTGACCGGTCTGCAGGTCGGGACGGTAGGTGTCGCCACCCATGCTCTGGGCGAACGCGGTCGGAGCACACACGGCGGCCGCGATCGCGGCGGGAATCAGAAGCTTCTTCATCGGGGGCCTTCCTTTCTTGGTCTTGGGCGCGGCGGTGGAGCGCGCGTCTGCGGGGGAAATTCCGCAACGCCAAGGCGGCGTCGCGGGCCGCAGTAGAGACGTTCGAGCCTGAAGCGCACACAAACCTTCACGCGCGCTGTACGCCACGACGGCGCGCGCGTTCAAGTCCGGTTTACGGCCATGAGGAACCGGTGCCCGAAAACCCGGTCGTAACGCGCGACCACATGCGCGGTGACGCGCGACGCCAAACGGGGTTCAGGGCGCGGTCACGGCGTCCGCGACCGGCGCGTCCACGCCGTCGATGCGGGTCTCGACCTCGAACATGCCCGAACCGCCGCCCAGGCTCTCGACGCGCACGGTGTAACGGCCGGCGACGAGGCGGGCCGACAGGCGCGAGTCGGTACCCGAGCCGCCGTCGTCATCCTCGAAGGTGCCGCCCGGACCGTCGACGTGGAGCACGGTATCGAAGTCCCCGGAGCGTGCATCGATGGTCACCTGCGCATCACGCGGCACATCGAGCACGAAGCGACGCCCGCTGCCGCCCTCCACGCGCGCCACGGCGACCCGCCCGGACACCAGCGCAGTGCCGTCGGTGGTGACCATGCCACCGGGCAGCGGCGCATGACGCACGGCCAGATTGAAATCGCCGCGGCCCTCGCCCTGCAGCGCCGCGACGTTCATGGTGTAGGTGCCGGGCTCGAGATACAGACGCAGCAGCGAATCGGTGCCGCTGCCGCCGTCGTCGTTTTCCGCCTCCACCCCGGGGCCGCGCACGCGCAGCACCGGATCGAAGGCCGACGAGGCCAGCGTGATCGTGTACAGGCCTGCGCGTTCGACCTGCAGCGTGTAGTCCTGCGCGCGCCCGGTGAGCCAGTCCATCACCTCGCCCTCGCCCGCCAGCGGACTGCCGTCGTAGGCCGCGATGGTCTTGGCGCCGAGCCGGAACGGCCCGTAGGCACTGGCCCCGCGGCCGCTGACCGCGACCAGATAGTCGCCGGCCGTCGTCGCGCGGAACGCCAGGTTCGGGCCCTCACCGTTCGCGATCATCTGGTCGCCGTTGAACACCGCCAGCGTGCCGGTGAGCGGGCCCTCCAGCGTCAGCGACACGGCCTGGCCTTCGGTCAACGGCAGGGAGAACCGCTGGTAACGGCTGCCGTCGCTGTAGTTGAGGCCGCTCGACGAGGTGATCTCGCCGGCGACGTCGCCATCGATAGCCAGCGCCGTGGCGCCCGGCTCGGCCTTCGCGACCGTCGCCGCGCCCGCGTCTTCCTCGGCCCCCGAACCGCCCGGCCCACATCCCGACAGCAACAGCCCGGCCGATACCGCCAGGGTGATCGCGGCAACACGCATGTGACGACATCCGACAAGGACGGGATCCGTCCGGAGCGCCGATTCTCCTCGAAGCGCGGGCGCCCGCACAGAGGGCAGAGGGCGAGCGGTTACGATGCCCGCCCGTTCCTCGCCCGGCCCTGCGATGCCCCACGCCACCGATCCCCTGCTTACCCGTGAGATCGCCGAGGCGATGCGCGCGGCGCACCGCGCCGGCGCCGGCACGTGGAGCGGCTCGCTGGATCTGGGGCGCCGCGTCGACACCGTCGCGCTCGGCGACGCGCACTGGGTGTGGCGCGGCCGCGCCCATGCATGGCCGGGCACGCTCAAGGACCGCACGCTCTACGTGCCGGACGGGGACGACTGGGCCGCGGTGTCGCGCTTCGGCCGCTCGCTGATCAAGCTGGTGCCGACCGGCTGGGGCCCGCCGACGTTCGAGATCGACGGCATCAAGATGCTGGTGTCGGCGCGCATTTCGCCGATCGAGGACGCCCGGCAGAAGGTCGCGCTGGTGGCCCCGCGCGGCAAGGTGGTGCTCGATACCTGCGGCGGCCTCGGCTATTTCGCGGCGTGCTGCCTGGAGGCGGGCGTGGCGCAGATCCGCTCGTTCGAGAAGAACGAAGACGTGCTGTGGCTGCGCACGCTCAACCCCTGGTCGCCGGATCCGGATGCAACCGAAACCGCCGGCCGCCTGCAGCTGACGCATGCGGATATTTCCCAGGCCATCGTCGGCATCGCCGATGCCAGTGTCGATGCGGTGCTGCACGATCCGCCGCGCTTCGGCATCGCCGGCGAGCTGTATTCGCAGGTGTTCTACGACCATCTCGCACGCGTGCTGCGCCGCGGCGGGCGCCTGTTCCATTACACCGGCGCGCCGAACCGGCTGACCAGCGGACGCGACGTGCCGCGCGAGGTCGCGCGTCGCCTGTCCGCATCCGGCCTGAAGACCGAACTCGCGCTCGACGGCGTACTGGCCGTCAAGCGCTGACACACCGCGTGCAGACGCGCCCGGTTCACGTGATGCGACGATGGCCGCCGGCGCAGGCACGCGCGTCGTCGATGCCGGCCCGCATCTGCGCCTCGATCGGCGTTTGCCGCCGCGACGTCCTGCCCACGGCGGCGGAGTTCACGCCCTGGGCGTCGACTGCGTTGATCCGGCCTCGGCCATCGTGCAGCCGGCGTCCGCCTGACGCGCCGTGTCCACGAAGACGCACCCTCGCCCGTGTCTTCAGTCCGCCGCGGGCACCGGCATCTCGCGCCACCAGGCCGATGTCGGCTGCGGCGCGGCGAGATCGACACGCTCGCCCATCTTCGGCGTCGACAGCGGAATGCCGAGTTCGGCCGTGCGCGCCGACACGCGCTCGAAGGGATCGGTCCAGACGTGCATCGCCAGGTCGAAGGTGCCGTTGTGCACCGGCAGCAGCACGCGGCCGCCGAGATCCTGGTGCGCCTGCACCGTTTCCTCCGGCAGCATGTGCACGAAGGCCCAGCGCCGGTCGTAGGCGCCGGTCTCGATCATCGTCACGTCGAAGGGGCCGAAGCGACGGCCGATCTCGGCGAAGCCGTCGAAGTAGCCGGTATCGCCACTGAAGAACAGGCGCAGCTCGGCGTCATCGGCCGACGCTGCCGGATCCACGATCACCCACGAGGCCCACAGCGTGCGGTCGCTGTCGAACAGGCCACGGCCGGAAAAGTGCTGGGCGGGCGTGGCGGTGAACTGCAGGCCGTCGACCGTCGTGCCCTGCCACCAGTCGAACTGGTGCACCTTGTCGGCGGGCACGCCCCACCTGATCAGGCGGTCGCCGACGCCGAGCGGCGTGAGGAACACCTCGGCACGCTCGGCCAGCGCCCGCACCGTGGCGCGGTCGAGATGATCGTCATGGTCGTGCGACAGCAGCACGCCGCGCAGCGGTGGCAGCGCGTCGAGCGCGATCGGCGGCGCATGGAAGCGCTTGGGGCCGGCCCATTGCACCGGCGATGCCCGCTCGGCGAAGACCGGATCGGTGAGCCAGAACCCGCCGCGCAGTTTCAGCAGCAGCGTCGAGTGGCCGAGGCGGTAGAGGCTGCGATCCGGCGCGGCCTCGAGGTCGGCGCGCGTGAGCGCCAGCACCGGCAGCGGCGCGGCGGGCGCCGCGCCCGCCGGCTTGTTGAACAGCATGTCCCAGAACACGCGCAGGCCGTTGCCCAGTCCCTGCGGCGGTCGCTCGCGCACGTTGTGGAACCGGCCATCGTCGGACTGCGGCGATGCCGCGTAATCGGCGACCGGATGGCGGGTGCAGGGCCCGACCTCGCCTACCGCGCGGGCGAACCCCTGCGCCCGCAGCTGCTGGAGCTGGTGCGGCAGAAGTTGGCACTGCTGCGCGACCCGGCCTTCGTCGATGTGGCCCGCGTGGCGATGGCGGCCGGTCTCCATTCGCCCGAACTCGCCAGCGAGATGCTCGCGCGCCTGGGCAACCGCGAGGAGGGCCTGACGGTGTGGATGCGCGCCGCCGCGACCGACGGACGCCTGAAGACCGACGATCCCCTGTTCGCGTCGATGCAGCTGCAGGGCCTGGTCAAGAGCTTCGCGCTGTGGCCGCAGCTGTCGATGGGCCAGCCGCCGCTCGACGACGCGCAGCAGACCCGCGTGGCCGAGGCCGCGGTCGACATGTTCCTCGCCTACTACGGCTGAGCGGGCGGTTCCGCACGGCACACACGCACCTGCGCGATGTCGTGCCCGATCAACGCTGGAACAGCACCCGCTCCGGCCGGTGCAGCGCGAAGCCCTGGCCGTAATCGACGCCGAGCTCGGCCAGCACTTCGCGCACGCGGATGTCGTCGACCCATTCGGCCACCACTTCCAGCCCGCGCTGGTGGCCGATCTGCACGATCGCGCTGACGATGGTGCGGCTCATCGGATCGCTGCCGAGTTCCCGGATGAAGCTGCCGTCGATCTTGATGATGTCGACCGGCAGGTTCTTCAGATAGCCGAACGAGGACATGCCCGCGCCGAAGTCGTCGAGCGCGATCCGGCAGCCGGCCGCGCGCAGCCGCTCGATCACACCGGCCACCTTGAGCAGGCTGCGCACGGCGACGGTTTCGGTGATCTCCAGGCAGATGCGGTCGGCCGGCACGCCGTGCTCGGCGATGCAGCCGAGGACGAAATCGGCGAGATCGTCGTCTTCGATGCTGGCGCCGGACAGGTTGATCGCACAGGTCCGCAATGCGGCGCCGTCGGGATGCAGCTGCGCGAAATGCGCGACCGCAGTGGCGATCACCCAGCGGTCCACGGCCGGCATCAGACCGTAGCGCTCGGCGGCCGGCAGGAAGGTGCCGGGCATGATTTCGTGGCCGGCTTCATCGCGCAGCCGCAGCAGCAGTTCGACATGGGCACCGGTGCCGGGCGCGTCGTCGATCGGCACGATCTCCTGGTAATCGAGCAGCAGCCGGCCCTGCTCCATCGCCACACGCAGGCGGTTGGCCCATTCCATCTCGCCGTGGCGACGGGTGCTGTCGTCGTCCTCGCGATACAGGTGCACGCGGTTGCGGCCGTTCTCCTTGGCCTGGTAGCAGGCGCTGTCGGCCCAGGCCATCACGTCCTTCAGGCTCAGCCCGGCGCGGTCGGCCATGACCACGCCGATGCTGGCACTGACTGAATACGTGCGCCCGTGCCAGACGAAACGCACGGCGTCGATGCAGCGCCGCAGCCGTTCGGCCAGCGCCAGTGCGGCGGTCTCGTCGACGTCGAAGGCCAGCAGGCCGAACTCGTCACCGCCGAGACGCGCCAGCAGATCGCCCTCGCGCATCTTCATGCGCAGCGCCATCACCAGCTCGATCAACAACTGGTCACCGGCCATGTGGCCGGACAGGTCGTTGATCACCTTGAACTGGTCGAGGTCGAAATACAGCAGCGCGAACGTCGGCGCGCCCGGTTGGCCGATCTGCTGCGCGAGCGCACGGATGACGCGCTGTTCGAACTCGCGCCGGTTGCACAGTTCGGTCAGCGCATCGTGCGAGGCCTGGTAGCTCAGGCGCTCGGTCAGCTCGCGATGCTCGGTGATGTCGGTCGCGGTGAGCAGCAGGTGCGCCGCGCCGTCGACGATCACCGGTGCCAGCGACACCCGCGCCCAGAACGGCGCATCCCGGCCCGTCATCACCACCTCGCGGCCGTCCCAGCCGCCGTCGCGTGCGGCGTCCTGCAGTGCCGCGTGGACGTCGGGATCGGCGAACATCGCCGACAAGGCACTACCTTCGATGTCGCCGAGCCGCTGACGTGCGGCCTGGTTGGCGTAGGTGATCCGCCCGCTCGCGCCGTCGGCCGACAGCACCAGCACCGGCAGCAGTTCGTTGAGTGTGCGGAACCGCGCCTCGCTCTCGCTGAAGCGCGCGCTCATGCCCTGGCCCATCGCCAGCGCCCGACGGTGCGTGCTGGCGATCGACCACAGCAGCAGCGCCAGCAGCACGCTGATCGCCGTGCCGGCGAGCAGGGTGGCGGTGACGCGTTCGCCGTCCACATGCGCCGCGATCGGCTGCATGCGCAGCTCCCAGCGGCGGCCGCCGAACGCGAGATCGCGGGTCAGCACCGCGCCGTCGTGCTCCGGGCGCGCACCGCCCAGAAACACGATGCCGTCGTCCGCCTGCGCGTCGAGATCGCGCACCTCGAGATGCAGGAACTCGAGAATCCGGCCCTGCAGCGCGCTGCGCACCATGGGATCGAGTTGCATGCTGATCGCCAGTGCGCCGATCTCGCGCGCCCGCCGCGCCTCGACCGTCTCCGGCACCGGACCTTTCGAATAGACCGGAAGCCGCAGCGTGACGCCGAGCGCCTCGGTGCCGGGCGCCGGCACCTGCGCGAGGCGGAACGGCGCCGACATCACGACCGTGTCGCTGTCGCGGGCCACCTGCAGCGCGCGCAGGTTCGCCGGTTGCGAAGTGACGTCGACGCCCAGCACCGATACGTTGCCTTCGAGCGGCGTGACCAGCTCATAGCGATAGGAGGCCGGCTGGCCGGCGCTCGCCGGGCGGTAACGGGCAAAGCCCGTGATCCGGTAGCCGGGCACGGTGTTCACGGCCCGCAGATTGGTCTGGTAACGCGCGAAATCCGCCTGGTCCATCACGTCGTTGGACAGGAACACCGTCTGCATGGCGCGCAGGGCGATCGAAGCGGCATCGAGCGGCTCGCGCAGGCGCAGCTGGGCCGCGTCGGCAAGCGACGCGTGCAGCGTGTCGGCGCGCAGCCGGGCCGCCTCGCGTTCACGCTGGCCCAGCATCGCCGTGACCACCAGCCCGATCACCAGCGCCAGCGCCGCCCAGGCCAACGGCGGCCACGCCCCCGGACCGGCCGACGGCCGCCTGCGCCCGGAGCGGGGCGCGGGCGAAGAGGCCTGCGGCGATGTCTCCTCTGTGCGCATGCTGTCTGGCCAACCCGGATACGGCGACGGTACGACTGATCGATGCACCCGCGCCACCCGTCATCCGGTGGCGCGCGGACGCGACCGGGCGACGGCATGCCTGCAACCGACCTGCCTCTCTATCGGATCGGGCGCCGGGGTTCTTGAGCGGTGTGCCGGTACCGGCATCGGTGGCGGCGGATGGAGTCACGTCCGGATCACTGCGCCGCTTCCATTCTGGCCGCCCGTCCACATCCCCACGAGTGCCCCATGAAGCTGTTCCGAATCTTCGCCGCCGGCGCCCTCAGCTACGTCGCCTACCGCGCCTGGCAGCGCCAGAAGACGCCGACCGGCCCGTCCGCACCGCAGCAGCTCGACGACGGTGCTCGGACCGCCCCACACGGCGACACGGTGCGGCTGGCCGACAGCGTCGACGTCGAGCCCGCACCGGCGTTCGGCGCGCAGTCCAGCCGCGGCTTCGGCGAGACCTGACCGCGTGAACCCCGGGCCCCGGGGCCCGGGCCTCCGGCGGCGGTGGTGACCCGAGCGGTCGCACGCCGCAGCGCCGGCCATGCCGTCGCCTGGCGCCCCACTCGCCGGCGTTGCTCGCCCTGCCCACGTCGGCTGCGACAGGACAGAAGGTCCTCGCCTCTCTGCCCGTGTCGGCATTTCTCGATGCCGTTGCGGCCCAATGCGCCCGATCGGAACGACGATGACGCGTTGAGGCAGCCGGCCACGCTCGGCTGAACGCATCCGCCGTCGATCCTCTTTGCGGTTGCGGTCATTTCGAACCCCGAACCCGACGCCCCATCGTCATCGCCTTCCGCAGCGCTGGGACGAGGGTGCAAGACCTTCATTCCTGTGCGGCCGTCGGCGCGGGTGGCGTCGTCACACTCACGCTGCGGGGGTCACGCTGCCGCGGCGGAGTCCCCCCACCCGCCTGGAATTCACTGTGAACCCCTTCAAGACCCTGGCCCGGCGCTTCCGCGCCCCTCTCCCCCTGTTCGCGACTCCCGCGTTGACCCGGCTGCGCCCGTCGGCCGCCCAGGTCCGCGTCACCACCCGACACATCCAGTCCACGATCGAGCGCGCGTTGACGGCCGCCGGCCTGGACACGGGCAGGCGTTCCCCCGCCCACGCACGGGCCCCTTCTGCGCCGCGCACGCGCGCGTCCGCGGTCGAACCGCGCGGGCTCGCGGTCAGACCGCGCGCGCCTTCGGCACGCCCTGCGCGCACGCCGCTCCCGCCCGAGATACGCCCGACGCCCCGGCCTGCGGCACGCGGCACATCCACCGAGTTCACCCACGCAGGGGCCGCCGGCACACGCGGCTACGTGCTCTACGTGCCGCCCGGCCTGGCGCCCGAGGCCGACGCCGGCGCGCCGCTGCTGCTGATGCTGCACGGCTGCACGCAGTCACCTGAGGATTTCGCGGCCGGCACGCGGATGAACGCACTGGCCGATGCCCACGGCGTCCTGGTCGCTTACCCCGAACAGACCCGCCGCGACAACGGCTCGCGCTGCTGGAACTGGTTCCGGCGCGAGGACCAGCAGCGCGGCAGCGGCGAACCCGCGATCCTCGCCGGCATCGTGCATGACATCGCCGCGCGACACCGCGTGGACCGGAGACGCGTCTACGTCGCCGGCCTGTCCGCGGGCGCCGCGATGGCAGTGATCCTGGGCCGCACCTATCCCGATGTGTTCGCCGCGGTCGGCGCCCATTCGGGCCTTCCGTTCGCGGCGGCGGTCGACGTGCCCGGCGCGTTCGCGGCGATGCAGGGCCGGGGCAAGGCCCGCACCGTCCGCCTCGATGATGCGCCCCGCGTGCCGACGATCGTGGTGCACGGCAGCGCCGACCGCACGGTGCAGGCCGACAACGGCCACGCCATCGTCGATGACGCCATTGCCGAGCGTCCGGGCGCAGCGCCGCTGCATGCATTGGCGCCGGCCGCGCTGTACGTCAATGGCCGCACGGCAACACATACCGGCTATGCCGACCCGAACGGGCACGTGCAGGTCGAACACCTGGTCATCGACGACGCCGGTCACGCCTGGAGCGGCGGCGATCCCGCCGGCAGCCACACCGACGGTCGCGGGCCGGATGCCTCGGCGCTGATTCTGGCCTTCTGCCTGCGCCAGTCGCGCTGACGCATCGCCCGGGTCACGCGCGGATCACCCGGCCGCGCCCACGCTCCGCCAATTCCCCGACCGAAGGACACGCGCATGGACTCGATCAACCGCAACCAGCCCGAACACAATCTCGAACATCTCGCAGGCGCAGACGCGGTCGCGCGCATCCGTGAGCTGTCCGACGATGCCGACTCGTGCTTCTTCTGCACCACGCCCATGCCGGGCAGCGACACCGGCGGCACCCGTCCGATGGCGATCCAGGAGGCCGACGAGACCGGCGCCCTGTGGTTTCTCAGTGCGTCCGACAGTCACAAGAACGCCGAGATCGACGCCGATCCCGCCGTTCGCCTGCTGATGCAGGGCTCCAAGCATTCGGGCTTTCTCGCGCTCGACGGGCACGCGACGATCAGCCGCGACCGCGCGCGCATCGAGGCGCTGTGGAACCCGATCATGAAGACCTGGTTCACCGGCGGCCAGGACGACCCGCGGATCACGGTGATCAAGGTGACCCCGACCTCGGGCTACTACTGGGACAACAAGCACGGCGACCTCGTGGCCGCGACCAAGATGGTCGTGGGTGCGGCGATCGGCAAGACGCTCGACGACTCCATCGAGGGCAGCCTGCGGCCCTGATGCCCGGCTGCACGCGGGCGCCGCGTATGCGGCGCCTGCGAGGTGGGCGACGTCGATCGAAACCCGCATGAGCTCGTCGACATTCCTCCACGTTGCAGGTGTCCGCATCACGCGATGCGTCCACCACCCGAGCAACGCGCGATACACGCTCCATCATCACCATGCTCAACAAGGGCGCCAAGGGTGAACTCGCCGAAGGCATGGACGAGATGGCGGACATGCGCAATCTCACCGGCAACAGCACCAGCCAGACCCAGGCGATCCTCCACGGCAACGGGCCCGCGCTGGTGAATTCCAGTGGCGTGCCGTGGTCGGCCGCCTACGTGGACACGATCGGCGAGCCGGCCGCGGACCTGCGCTCGAACATCGCCGCCGAAGCGCGCGCCAAGATGGTCTACGAGCGTCTGATCAATCTCACCACCGACCCCGGCATCAAGGACGCGCTGACCTTCCTGATGACGCGCGAGGTCGCGCACCAGAAATCATTCGAGAAGGCGCTGTACGCGATGCAGCCGAATTTCCCGCCGGGCAAGCTGCCGGGCGATCCGGCATTCACCGATGTCTACTTCGACATGTCCCAGGGCGAGCCGGGCGATGCGCGCGGCCCGTGGAATTCCGGCGAGCTGTGGGAACGGGTCGAGGATCGCGACGCGCAGGCGGCGGTCGACGGCGGCGACGGCTCGGCGAGCGTGAGACTGACCGATCGCCAGCGTGCGGCCGTCGAGGCCTTCGCTGCGCGTACGGCCTCGGCGCCCGATGCCGATCCGCTCACCGGCGCGGAACTCGGCGCCGGTCCCGGCGCCGGTGCGGTGAAGACCGCACGCTGACATCGCCGCGTGCGATGCCGGCCAGCGTTACCGTGCCGGTCGGACCGCAGGTCGCCACGAGGCACACGAGGCGTCCTGTGCGAGGTTCATGCGCGCGCGCGATGTGCGCTCACGGACCGCACTGCCACTGCCCGTCGAAGGTGCGGCTGGCGCCATCGGCGCGCAGGTACGTCAACGTGGCCGGTCGCGGTGGCGACTCGCCGCCTGCAGTCGCCGCGCCGGTCTCGACGATGCGGATCGTCTTGCCCTGACCGGTGAACACGGGATTCCGGGTCATGCCGTCGAAGCCGCCGGGTGCACGGATCGGTTCGATGTAACCGGCCACCTTGACCACGCCCAACGCGGGCGCGTCCGACGCGACGGCCCCCATCGCGTGCAGCAGCGGGCCGGACGCGTCGTGCTCGGAGAAACTGCACGCGAGCTCGCCTTCGAGACCGGCGCCACCGAGTTCCTGTGCCGTAAGCACGTCGAGCGTGATCGGCGAGCCGTCACCCCCCACGGTGCCGGCGGCCGCCTGCGGTGCGTCCGGCGTGGATGCGACTGCCGGCGTATCGGGTGCGGCAGTTCCGGCCTCGATATCGGGTGCGGCTGTCTCCGCGCCGGTGGCGTTCGATGCGCCATCCGCCTCCGGGGCACATGCGGCCAGCACGACCACGGCGAACATCGGGGCGAGCGCACGCGCCAGCGCGCGTGGCGCAGGGAAACAGGACGGCAGCATCAGGGCACCTCGTGGAAAACGATCGCATGTGCGATCCGGGGGGCCGATGCTCGCGGCCTCCGCCTTCGCATCCCGTGAAGCCTGTGTGCGGTGCACACCGCAACGCCTCCACAGCGCCGTTGCCACACTGGTGACGTGCCCGACACGCCCGCGCCCCTGAAGACACCGGACCAGCGTTATCTGGTCGTGCGCGGACGGCTGTGGCGTGCGAGCGACCCATCGCTGCCCGAGGCCGAACGCCAGCGTCTTGTCGATGCCCTGATGGACGCGCGCCGCGCCGTGCACTCGGCGCAACGCGCCGGGGATGCGGCGGCACTCGCCGACGCGCGGCATGCCGTCGATGTCAGCAAGCGCGCGCTCGGCGAACGTGGGCCGGTGTGGTGGACCGACGGCGCGAAGGACTACACCCGCTACCTGGTGCGGAATACGCCCTATGCGGACTGGTACGCGCAGCACGGCGTGCCGGACTGACCGCGATGCAGGGCTGCGGTGCCGGGGTCGAGAGACTCGAGGCCGCGGTGTGTCCGGCACAGCCTGCGCGTGCGTGCGATCTCCTTGTGCGAGACGGTGTCATCGGCCGCGCCACGGGCGCGGCAGGTCGCAGGCATCACGCGTCGTCGCGCGCCGATCCCTCAGGCACCGGACCCTGACGCGATGGCGAGCCCGCCGCGTCGTGCCCGCCATCGCCATCGTCGGCGCCGACGGATTCGCTGCCCTGGCCGGGCGTGCCGGTGCCTTCACTGTGGTCCGAGCGGCCCTCGGCGGTCTGGTCGGCAAAAGCGCCTTCGTTTCCGGTCTCCGTGCGTGTCATGGCGCAATCTCCAGCGAACGGAGCTGCGACCGTGGACCGCACCGCGTCGGCCAGGGGTGATGCACGGCGAATCCGGGACATGCCCGGCTGCAGTCCATGCACCGGCCCGCATGCGCGCATCCCGCCGGCAGGCATCAGGCCGCGCTGGGCACCGGCGTGATCCCGGCGATCTCCAGGGCGAACGCCCCCGCGCGACCATCGCCGATCAGCAGGCCGATCTCCTCCACCTTCGACAGCGCGAGTGCCGGGCCGTCGAGCACGCGGCCGCGATACGTGGGCCGCATCCGCTCGAAGACGACGACCGCCTCCGTCCACGTGCCTGCGGGGGCCTCGAAATCGCCGCGCCACGAGACATTCGACCCGCGATGCCGCGCATCGGTGGCGATGCGCAGCTGGTAGGCACGGCCGTCGCCGCGGACACGCAGGCGCAGTCCGTGCGCGCCGGTGAGATCGAAGGTGCCGCGTGCGCGGATCGAGGCGAAGCCGCCGTTGTCCTCGAGCGATGTCGTGCCGGAGAACGTCAATACGCCATCGCGCACCGTCGCCCGGCTGCGCGAATGGCCACCCATCACGTCGTCATCGAGCGTGATCCAGCGCGCCGGCACGGCGCCGATGTCGAAGCGGGGCGACGATGCGCTCATGCGACTTCCAGCACGACCTTGCCGACATGCGCACCGGCTTCGAGATACGCATGCGCTGCGGCGGCGTCGGCCAGCGGAAACCTGCGGTCGACGATTGCGTTCACCCGGCCCTCGGCGATCCACGGCCAGACCACACGCTCCACCGCGATGGCGAGACGCGCCTTCTCGTCCGCGCTGCGCGGACGCAGCGTCGAGCCGGTGAGCACGGCCTGCCTCTGCATCAGCGTCATCACCGGCACCTCCAGCACCGGACCGCCGAGCGCGGCGATGTAGACGATACGGCCCCTCGGATTGAGCGCATCGAGCGTGCGCGCGAACGTGGGCGCACCAACCATGTCCAGGGCGACGTCGATGCCGCCGTGTGCCTTCGCGATCGCCGCGAAGTCCGCGGTCGACGTATCCACGGCGACATCGGCGCCCAGCGCCTGCGTGCGCGCGGTCTTGTCTGCGCCGCGGCTGCACGCGATCACATGCGCGCCGGCGGCCTTGGCCATCTGGATCGCAGCCACGCCGATGCCGGACGTGGCTCCGTGCACCAGCAGCCATTCGCCCGGTTGCAGCGCGCCGTGCTCGAAGACGTTGGCGTAGACGGTGAACACGGTTTCGGGCAGCGCCGCCGCATGCACCCAGTCCAGGCCCTCGGGCATCGGCAGCAAGTGGCGCGCATCGGCGACCGCGTACTCGGCATACCCGCCGCCGCCGAGCAGGGCACAGACGCGGTCACCGTCCCTCCAGCGCCCGGCGCCGTGCACGATCTCGCCCGCCACTTCGAGGCCCAGCGTGGCCGGCGCCCCGGGCGGCGGCGGGTACTTGCCAAGTCGCTGCACGATGTCGGGCCGGTTGACGCCCGCCGCGCGCACGCGGATCAGCACCTCGCCCGTCTTCGGCACGGGGCGTGGCACCTGCACGGGATGGAGAGCATCGGCCGCGCCTGCGCCACCGCGGATAGCGATGGCGGTCATGGTGGGCTCTGACATGGCGGTGTTCTCGAACGGTGCACGTCGGGCGGCACGGCTTGCGACTACTGCGCCGCCGAGCGCACCAGCGGCGCGGAAGTGCATCGCGGGCGCCGCGCGCGGTGCACGGCGCGCGACGCGTGCGGAATCAGCGGGCGGCCTGCAGCGCGCGTGCGGTCTCCAGATGCTCGGCCAGCGTGGCGCGCGTCTGCTGCAGGTGCCGCGCCACGTCTTCGTCGGTGGCCGCGGGAATCAGGGTGCCGTCCAGTTCCTCCAGCGCGGTCTCGTGATCGTCGACGACCGACGTGATCCAGGCGCGGGTGAAGGCGTCGCCGTCGAGCGCGGACACCCGGCTGCGCGCCGCGGCATAGCGCTCGCGCAGCGCACGGCTTTCGGCGGTGAGCGGCAGGTCGGCCTCCGCCTCCGCGTTCGCATCCGAGCGCTCATCGCGCGGCGCGAGTGCACCCGAGGCATCACCGCGCGGGGTGTCCGTTTCGGCGGATCCGGTGACGGCAGCGGTATCCCCTGCTGTCGCGGCGTAGCTGCCGGTCACCCCGCTGTCGAGCAGGTTGCGCGTGGCGACCAGAGTGCGGCGATGGGTGTCCCGCACGGTCTCGGCGAACGCGCGCGCATCACCGGAGACGTTCTTCGCGAGCGCAGTCTCCGCCGCGTCCACCAGGTGCCGATCGAGTTCGGCGACGCTGCGCAGTGCGCTGCGATCGCCCTCGGGCAGCACGGCCGCCTCACCACCGGTTCCGGCGCCGCGGCCTTCGTGGTCGACGCCCTGCTCCGTCGCCGTGGTGTCCACCGACAGGCCGGTGGCGTCGTTCGCAGGATCCTGGTTGTTGCAGGCCGCCAGCGCGAGCACCAGCGCGGCCGCGAGCAGTGAAGCGGTCGGTTTCATGGGGGCGTCCTCATCGTTGAAGGCGCGACCCTAGCGCTGCCGGTGCGGAGCGGTGGTGAATACACGAGGAGGCGACGCATGCGCCCGCCCTCGGCAACGGCATCGGCCTCGCGGCTCTGCTACGAGGCGGACAGCTCGTGTGTCGCTCCATCTCCCCGGGCCGCCGGCCAGGGTCCGCGGCGGCCGGGAACGTCCAGGTCCGCGGAACTGACGGACCGTTCCAGGAGCGTCCGGGCCGGGTCATCGCTCGAGCGTCCCGTACTCGCGCAGGAAGGTCTCGAGTGGCACCAGCGTTTTCGGCGGCAGATCGTCGTCGAGCAGCGGCGCGGCATCGCGCCGTGCGTAGAGCCAGCGCGCCATGAACCGCCGCGCCTGTGCCGATGACGCAGCGGTGCCGGCATGTTCCCGCCGTCGCCAGCGCAGCCAGTAGCGTCCGCCCGGATACACCGCCCCCACGGTTTCCCCATCCCACACGAGCAGCCACACGCCGGCATTCAGGCGCCACGCATAGCGCATCGGCATGGTCCTCGGCGCACGCCGGGTCACCGCGATCTCTTCGCGCAGCAAGGGGTTGATCTGCCATTCCATCGGCGCAGCGTGGCGAGCGGGCGACGCACGGTATGAGACGCCAACGCACGCCCACCCTCGAGCACTTGACGCCTTCGCTAGCATCGAAGGTGACCCCAGCCTGCCGAGGTGCCCGCGATGCAGCCCGACGAACTCGTTGCCCTCTTCGACCAGCAGGCGCCCGGCTACGACCCGCAATGGGCCCGGACCGCGGCCATCCGTGATTGCCTGTACCAGCTGCTCGACCCTTTGCTGTCCGACCTGCGGGAGGACGCCCGCGTGCTCTGCGTCGGCGTGGGCACGGGACAGGAGCTGGCGCATCTGGCGACGACGTTTCCACATTGGCAGTTCGTCGCCCCGGACCCGTCCGGCGCGATGATCGACGCGTGCCGCGCCCGCGCCGAGGCCGAGGGCTTCGCGGCGCGCTGCCGTTTCCACCATGGTTTTCTCGACTCGCTTCCCCCCGCAGCGCCCTTCGACGCGGCCACGTGCTTCCTCGTGTCGCAGTTCATCGTGGACCGGAGCCGGCGTGTGCGTTTCTTCGCCGACATCGCGGCGCGGCTGCGCCCGGGTGGTCTGCTGGCGAGTTCCGATCTCGCCTGCGACACCGCATCCCCCGCCTACGCGGTGCTGCTGCCGGCATGGATGCGGATGATGGCGACGGCCGAGGTCTCACCCGAGGCGCTGCAGCGCATCCGCGAGGCGTATGCGCGCGACGTCGCGGTGCTGCCGCCGCAGGACGTCGCTGCGATTCTGGAAGCCGGCGGGTTCGATGCGCCGGTGCCGTTCTTCCAGGCCGGGCTCATTCACGCCTGGGTGAGTCGAACGCCTGCCTGAGGCCTGCTCGCCGTCGGTGCGTGTTGAAGGCCTGCAATCGGGTCGCGGCCCCTCGCCTGCGCGGCGGCTATCGCCCGCGGGATCGGGCGCTCACGTCAGTCGACTGGCTGGCGCGCAGCGCGCAATGCCGGCATGCATCTGTGCGCGGCAGGCCCCGCGCAGCGGCTAACGGCCGCGCGGCAACGCGATCGCGAATGTCGTGAAGCCGCCCTCGGACGTCGCGTCGACACGTCCGCCATGCGCGCGTGCGATCTCGCGCACCAGGAACAGGCCCAGTCCCAGGCTGACGTTCTCGTCCTTGGTGGCTTCGCGCGAACCGCGACGCAGCGGGTCGAACATCACCTTCAGCGCCTCGTCGGTGATCGGCGCGCCAGCATTTCGCACGCTGATCAGCACCTGCTCCGGCGTGCCCGCCACGCGGATCGCCACCTCGGTCCCGTCGTCTCCGTACTTCGCCGCGTTGGTGGCGAGGTTGTGCACCGCCTCGCGCAGGCGCGATGCATCGAAGTCGCCGCGGGTGTCGCCGCTCGTCTCGAAGCCGAAGGCCGTGCCGGGCAGCGCCGCGCGCAGCAGCTCCACTTCCTCGCCGAGCGCCTCGCCGAGTTCGCACGGCTCCTGCTGGATCACCATGCCGTCGCCGAGCTTGCTGCGGCTGTAGGCGAGCAGGTCGTCCAGCAGCCGCGTCATGCGCAGGCCGCCATTGAGAATGCGGTCCACCTGCCGGGCGTAAGGCGTGTCGCGCGTGCGCGAGGCCAGTGCGTCCGCGGAGAACACGACGGCCGTCAACGGGCCGCGCAGGTCGTGCCCCAGCGCGCCGAGAAAGATCTGTCGCCAGGACTCGACCTCGGCGGAGAACTCCGCCAGCGATTCGGCCACGGCCTGGTCGATCGCTTCATTGAAACGCACGATGTCTTCGATCGAATCGCCCACCAGGCGCTGGTCCTCGGCCCACAGCCGCAGCACCGCAGCCCGCAGCGCGCGGTACTCGGCCACCATCTGCGAAACGCCGAAGCCGGCGATGGCGCGCGTGCGACCGTGTTAGGTGGCGGCCGATTCGGGCCCCTCGGGCACGGGCGCGCGCCCTTCGGATTTCACGTGCTGCTGCGACGCGCTCTGCGGCATGCGCAGATCGCCGGCGATGGCCTTGAGGATTTCCGGCAGATGGTTGCGCAGCTCCTTCTCGCTGAAGGGCACGCCGGCGGGCGCCTGGGTCCGCGCGAACGCGACGGCGCCGTCGAGAATCCGGGGCGCATTGTGTTCGATGAAATCGGCTAGTCGCATCGCATGCTCCTGTTCGATCGCCGGATGCTAGCCCAACTGGCGAGGACGTTCTGTCGGTACGTGGACGAGGCCTGCCGTCTCCGCGATGCGGGGTGTGTGGCGCGACCGGAACAGCGTGACGCAAGGGGATTGCGCCCTTGGCCGGCATGCACGGATGCAGAACCCGCCCACACCCGTTTCGTCGGCGGACGATACGGCAGCTCGCCGCCGGCGGGATGGGCCGATCACGGCGCGCGCTCAGCGCCCCTCGGCGATACGCCGCTGCGCGCGCCGCAGCGCGTCGTCCATGGCGGTGTCACAGGCGGCGTAGGCGGATGCGAGCACATGCCGTTGCCGGCGACGACTGCGTCCGCGCAGGGCGGCGGTCGTGGTCATCAACGCGAGTACGGCGCGCTGCGTGCCGCCGTCCGCGCGCGCCAGACGGGCGCGCACCTCCGGCCAGTCCGGGACATGCGGTTCGATGTCGAACGTCTCGCGCAGGTGCGCGAGCAGCAGATCGTAGTTCGGGTGCGCATCCGCGGCCGCGACGACGAGTTCGGCCACCGCATCGAGCGCGAGGCGCTGCCCGGCGGTGTCGAGATCCGCGCGTTCGAGCGCGGTCACGGCCTCGCGCACGGCCAGTGGCCCGGCGGCCCGCACACGCGCCTCGCGGATCACCCACCACGCGATCAGCGCATTCCAGCCGGCGAACACCGGCACCGCCGCGAACGGCAACAGCACACGCAGGCTGCTGCGCGCCAGGACGCGGCGCGCGAGGATGCGCACGATGAAACTGGTCGCGCCGACCTTGATGCGATACAGCGCGGTGTAGGCCAGCAGCTTCAGCCGCGAGGTCCGCGCGTACGGATCGAGGCCGTGCAGCGCGCGGCGCGGGTTGGGGATATCGAGCGCCGCGCGCGACAGGCCCGTCGTCAGCACGTCCCGGGCCTCCGGGCCGGAAAAAGAGAGCCCGGCGGCATCCGCGATCCCGGCCACGCTGCGCAGCAACACCCAGTACATCGCCAGCACTTCCAGCAGGCTCAGCAGCAACGCGATACCGCCGTAGGCCGCCCAGTACGCGGGATCGTCGCCGAGGGCCAGCAGCGACGGTTCGCCGCCGCGCACCAGCACCGCCTGCAGCCAGAGATCGGCCGCCCCGATCAGCGCGGCCGACACCGCACCCGCGAGGCCGCACAGTACGACCGCACGGCTCTGCAGCGTGCGGACGCGTGCCCGGTCCGCATCCGTCCACGGCCGGACCGCGTTCCCGTCGCGGCGGCAGCCACGTCGCAGGAATTCGAGCCCGGTGCGCTCGACGACATTGAGACGTTCGGTGTCGGCTTCGGTCTCCACGTGGACCTTGGTTAGTGAGGTCGGCCGAGTCTAGCGACGGCTCCGCCAAGGTCGGATGCAGGCCACGTCCGCGCGCACTCCGGTCGGTCACCCCCACACCGCCGGACGCGGGCAGTTACGGCCGCGGCGACCACCCCGACGCATGCTCCACACCGAAACGCATCCGCGCCGGCAGCTGGAAGATGAAGTACGGGTTGAGCGCAGGCGGGCGGCTCGCCTCGTCGAGGCGCTGCTGCTGGTCTGCGCTCAGCGTGATGTCGAGCGCGGTGATGTTCTGCTGCAGCTGGGCGGCGCGGCTGGCGCCCACCAGCACCGATGCCACACCGGGCTGTGCCACCGTCCACGCCAGCGCCACCTCGGCCATCGAACGCGCCTGCTCGGCGGCGACCTCGCGCACCACGTCGACGATGTCGAAGTTGCGTTCGGTGAACAGCATGCCGCCGAAGGGATTGTCGCCGTCGAGCCGGCCGTCGTCGTCGCTGCGCGCCGTCTCGTCGCCCGAGGCATCGCCGGGCAGACGCGCGGTGCGCGAGGCCTCGGCGAGTTTGTCGCGGCCGTACTTGCCGGTCAGCAGGCCACCGCCAAGCGGACTCCACGGCATCAGGCCGAGGCCGAGTGCGTTGCCGGCGGGCACGATGTCCAGTTCCACGCCGCGATCGAGCAACGAGTACTGGTACTGCAGGCCGATCGGCATCGGCAGTCCGTGCGCCTGGGCCAGCGTCGCCACCCGCGCCACATACCAGGCCGGCGTATTGGAGAAGCCGTAGTGCAGGATGCGCCCGGCGCGCACCGCATCCGTCATCGTCTGCAGCACCTCCTCGGGCGGCGTGAGGCGGTCCCAGACGTGCATCCAGTACAGGTCGATGTAGTCGGTGCGCAACCGCGCCAGCGAGCCGTCCAGCGCCGCGCGGATGTTCTTGGCGCCGTTGCCGCCGCCATGGGCATTGCCCTGCATCCGCGGGAAGCCGGACTTGGTCGCCACCACCAGGCGCTCGCGGGCGCCGGCATCGGCGATGAAGTCGCCCAGCATCGCCTCGCTGCGGCCGTCGCTGTAGAGATCGGCGGTGTCGACGACATTGCCACCGGCATCGAGATAGGCATCGAACACCGCGCGCGAGGCCGCGGCATCGGTGCCCCAACGTTGCGCGCCGAAGGTCATCGTGCCCAGTGCCAGCGGGCTCACCAGCAGGCCGGAGCGGCCGAGGGTGCGGTAGTGGGTGAGGTCCATGGAGCGTGTCCTGAAAGCGCCCGCAGCCGGGCCGGACGACCAGCCTAGGCCGGCGCATCCCGCCTGATTAGCCGTTGCCGCGCGCATGGGCCTGTGAGCACACTGCAGCAATGCAGCGTAGCCAGCTCAACGATCTGTTCGCCTTCGCCGCCGTGGCGCGCGAGCGCAGCTTCACCCGCGCCGCAGCCGCACTGGGCATTTCGCCCTCGGCCCTGAGCCATGCGATGCGTGGCCTCGAAGCGCGCCTGGGCGTGCGTCTGCTCGCCCGCACCACGCGCAGCGTGGCGCCCACCGAGGCGGGGCGACGCCTGCTGCAATCGCTGGCCCCCGCGCTTGCCGGCATCGAAGACGGTCTGGCCGCGCTGGATGCCTGGCGCGACCAGCCTCGGGGCGCGTTGCGCATCACCACCTTCACCTATGCCGCGCAACGCGTGCTGGCGCCGAAACTGCCGGCGTTCCTGCGCGCGCATCCACACATTGACGTGGAGGTGGTGGTCGACAACGGGCTCACCGACATCGTGGCCGAGGGCTTCGATGCCGGCATCCGCTTCGGCGACACCGTCGAGCAGGACATGATCGCCGTGCGCGTCGGCCCGGACCTGCGCACGATCGTCGTCGGCACGCCGGACTACTTCGCTCGGCATCCACCCCCGCACACGCCCGAGGACCTCAAGGACCACGCCTGCATCGGCTACCGCCTGCGCACCTCGGGCGGCCTGCTGCCGTGGGAGTTCGTGCACGAAGGCCGTGACATCCTCATCCGCACCCACGGCCCGCTGATCTGCGACGACATGGAGGTGGCCCTCGCCGCCGTGCGCGCCGGCGCCGTGCTCGGTTACCAGATGGAACAGGACGTGGCCGAGGATCTCGCCGCCGGCCGCCTGGTGCAGGTGCTGGATGCGTGGTGCCAGCCGTTCGCCGGCTGTCACCTGTATCACCCGAGCCGACGGCAGACACCGCCTGCGCTGCGCGCGTTGATCGAGGCATTGCGCTACGAGGCCTGAGCGCGAGCGCCCCGCTGGCCCGGCGCAGGCACCCTGTCGCGTGACCGCGTGTCGGGTAACGAGAGATTCCCCGTCGGCGGAAGGCACCGTCCTGGCGCTCGAAGACGCGCCTATGCGCTCACCGGTGTTGCGTGCACGCCGCCGCAGCCCCCAGCCGCGATTCCAGTTCGAGGCACAGGCGTGTCGCAGCGTCGGTGTCTCCGCCGGTGGCGAGCACATCGGCCAGACCGCGGGTGGCGTCGACGTGCAGGGGCGACAGCGCGAGTACGCGCCGGTAGCCCTCCTTCCGCGCACAACTCCCACCGCACGCGCCGCGTCGCTAGCGCATGCGCGTCCACCGCACACCGCTGGTGCCTTGCCGGCGGCTCGCACAGGGATCATCGATCGCCGTGGCGATGAGCACGTCGCCGGCCAGCGTCCAGCTGTAGCGACCCGGAATGCCAATGCAGTCCGTGCCCATCTGCCGGCGCAGCGCCTCGCTCTCCCAGGTATCCCGCATGACCACCTCGTTGCCGCGCAGTTGTTAGGTGCCTCTGACCCAGTCGTCGCCCGCCGTGGTGGTGCCGACGAACGTGCCGTCGGGGTTGAAGACCGCGACGGTGTCTCCGTTCTGGTAGCGGCCCGGCTGGAAGGCGGATGCATCGCCATCTCCATGGGTACTCGTACAGCCTGCGCCCCGCATTGCGCCGGCAAGCAACATGGCGGCTGTGCGGCGATTGATGTGATTCATGCGGGAGCTCCCTGATCTGCGGAGCGAACGTTCGCTGCTCCTCGATGACCAGCGCGCATCACCGGGAGAACCGGTCGTCGAGCGGCGCGACCGTCGACCGCGCGCCGGACCGCGTTGATGCCGCACAGCGCGCGAAGCCTGCGGGCCTGGCACCCGCGCAGCGCGTACGAATGCGCGATGCGCGCTCGGGGTTTCAGTGCGGCGACGCGTGCGCCGCGTGGGTCACTCCAGGTAACTCCACGTCTGCGCCTCGCCACCGTGGTCGCGGATGCGCCACAGGCTGCGCGACAGCTCGCCCTTGGCGCGGGTGCGCCAGATCAGCCGGTCGGCGACGCGTGCCGTCGATGTCGCCTCGACCCGCGCCCGGCGTCCGCCGGGCAGGATTTCAATGCGCGTGATCTCGGTTGCGATGTCCAGCCCCATCAGACCGCCTGTTCGCTGCGACAGGGTTTCGAAGGCCGCCAAGCCGTCGCGCAGGTGGCGGCAGGACTCCTCGCGTCCGGTGTCCATGCGCTGCTGTGCACCGCCGGAATGCTCCACGCTGCGCAGGCGGTAGTCCTCGGCCATCGCATCGCACAGCGCGGCACTGTCGTAACGGCGCAGCGCATCGAGCTCGGTGCGCATGTGCGCACGCACCTGGTCATCGGAAATCCGGCAGCTGTGTTCGTAGACGAGCACACCCGTCACCAGCAGCGCGATGCCGAGCAGAACGGTCTTGATCACGTTCGAGTCCTTTCGAAGATGGAATGTCGATCCGGCGCCCCTCTGCCGGCACGGCCGCGGCGCACGAGGCCGCTGCGGAGCGTAGCGTGGCGCCGACGCGACCGCCATCTTTCCGAACACGATCCCGCGTGGGCCGGTATCCGCCATCGCCTGGTGCGCGCCCTCGGCAGTTCCCGCAGCGCGTCTCCGTCTTCGTGCCGGCGAACCCTAGAATGCGCGCCGCTACGGCGCGTCACGGAGCGAACCCCCAACCAGGTCCGCCGCTCACCGCGCTGCCGACGAAACAAAAGACCTGGACCGCACGAGGCCGCTGTGCATCCGGCGCGACAGCGCGGTCCCCGACCACACCCTGCCCCGCCCGTTGTCTGCGGACGACGGACGTGCACACCTCGCGCTTGCCAGGAACACGATGCACAGAATGAAACTCATCGCGGGTCACGATCGGCACGGAATGCTGAAATTCCAGAGCGCGGCGCGGCGCGAAAAGATCACCGCCATCCTGACGCTGACGGGCGTGGCCGCCATCACCCTCGGGCTGGCGTGGACGGTGTGCTACTGGTATTCGATCGTGCAGAACTCGCGGGGCTGTTCTTCGCCGTGGCGGTGGTCGGCGTGCTCGCCTTGGCCCGCAGACGGCGAGGCGACGGCAAATCGGTCCTGCTGGTCGCACACGGCATCCTGGTGGCGGTGTGCGGCATCGCGTTGATCGATGCGCCCATTGCCTGGGTGCCACGGTCGGCGCACATGTTCCTGCTTCCGCTGGCGGCCGCCGCGGCCTTCATCTTCGAAGCGCGCGAGCGCTACGGCTTGTCGCTCAGAAGATCAACATCAACAGACCGATCACCACGACCAGGCCGATCAGGAAGATGACGCCGGCAGTGGAAGCCAGAAACTTGAGCATGTCGTTCACCGTTTCATTTCGAAGAGTCGATGCACACGCTACGTGCGATCGAGCCTGCACGCCGTGAATGGTCGACGCCCGCGTGTTCGGATTCGGTAAGCCGGCAGGTCCGATGGCGGTATGGATGGACGTATCCGCACTACCCACGCAGCGCGACACCCGTCGTTCGTGAACGGACGCCGGCCGGCTACCGTGCGCTCGGCGTCGCGAAGTCGAGGCGTGGCTCCAACGCAGCAAGCGCGCGTCGGCACTCACCGGGCCGCGGCGCGACCCGGGTGAAGCTTGCACCGTGGTCTCCGTGATTTCGGGAGAGTTCCGCCCCATGACAACCGCTCGAAAACTCGTGCTGCACTCGAAAAGCGGTCTTCGAACCGGACTGGATGTGCTCGTGACCGGATGGATCGACGAGGGCGTCCGCTACGTCGGCGTGGTGGGCGCCGACGCGGAGGACATCGTGGATGCCATCGACTGGTTCTGCATCGGCGACGGCACCGCGCCGTACGAGATGCTGACCGCCGCGCACACGCCCCCGGACACCCTGGACGATGCCATCGCTCTGGCGAGCCAGGTCGACATTCCGGGTGATGTCGTGGTCATCGTGTTCTAGCGCGCGATCGACCGGCGCGGTATGCGTCGCGCGACACGTCAGTCGGCCGACGCCGGGGACGGGGCCATCGTAGCCAGCAGCGCAGCGTCGAGTTCGCGGGCACGTACGCAGGCCGGGTGCGTATCGACCCGGGCGATGTAGTCCATGAACACCGGCAGCGTGGGCACGATGCCGAAGCCGGTGGTCCACTTCAACGCATTGCCCCAGTGCAGGTCGGCCGCGGTCAGGCGATCGCCGAGCAGATAGTCGGCCTTGGCCAGCTGCGCGGCCAGCGTCGCGATGACGGTGTCGTAGTCGCCGTACGGTGAAGCCGAGGCCTCGATGGGCTCGCGCTTGTAGGCGCGGTCGACGACGGCCGGCTCGAAGCTGCCGGCGTAGAAGGCCAGCCAGCGCAGATAGGGGCCGCGCAGGGGATCGTCGATCGCGGGCGCGAGGGCGGCCTCAGGGAAGCGGTCGGCCAGGTAGATCACGATGGCGATCTGCTCGGTGATGACCGTTTCGCCATTCACCAGCGTGGGCAGCTTGCCGAGCGGATTGACGGCCAGAAAGTCCGGCGCGCGGTTCTGGCCGCTGGCGAAGTCGAGCAACGCCATCTCGTAGTCGATGCCCAGCGCTTCGAGCAGGATGCGTGTGCTGGCCGAACGGGACTGGGGGTTGTGGTACAGCGTGACGGCGGACGTGGTCATGACGACTCCCGGTGGATGGATGCGCAGAGCCTAGTCCGCGTTGCGGACAGTTTCTGTCCTCGATAGGCTGTGCGCGTGTTGTCGACCTCCGCCCGGTTGCTGCGATTGGCCAGCCTGCTGCAATCGCGGAGGCACTGGGCCGGGGCGGCGCTCGCTGCGGAACTGGGTGTGGACGCGCGCACCGTGCGCCGCGATGTCGATCGCCTGCGTGAGCTGGGCTATCCGGTGGAGGCGTCCTCGGGCGTGGGCGGCGGCTACGCGCTCGGCCGCGGCGCCGAGTTGCCTCCGTTGATGCTCGACGACGATGAAGCGGTGACGCTGGCCCTCGCACTGCGCGCCGCCAGCGCCAACGTGGGTGGCCTCGAAGACGCGGCCCTGGCACTGCTGGCCAAGCTGGACCAGCTGATGCCCGCGCGCCTGCGCCGGCGCAGCAGCGCGCTGCACGCGGTGACGCTGTCGCTGCGCACCGGCCCGCCTCTGGCGGATGCCGGCCTGCTACAGACCCTGGCCACCGCCTGCCGCGATTGCCGCACGCTTGCCTTCGCGTACAGCAGCCACACGGGCGAGCCGAGCCAGCGACGGGTGGAACCGCTGCGCCTGGCCAACTTCGGTCGCCGCTGGTACCTCATCGCCTGGGACCGGGACCGCGATGACTGGCGCAGTTTTCGCGTCGACCGCGTGCACGGCGCGCCGCGCCTGGGGTCGGCGTTTCCGCCGCGCGCGGTTCCGGCGGACGTGGCCGCGCGACTGGAACGCGGCATCGCCTATGCGCCCTTCGCCTGCCGCGTGACCCTGCGCGTGCCGGGCACGGTGGCCGAACTCGAAGCCGCGCTTCCGCTTTGGTGCGGCATCCTGGAGTCCGAGTCGGATACCCACAGCCTGCTGCGGGTCGGCGCAGACAGCCCCGGCGCGCTGATCGCCCAGATCCTGATGATCGGACAACCCGCCGAGCTGGTGGAGTGCAGCGAGCCGCTTCCGGCCCTGCAGCAGCTGCTGGCGCGCACGGCCTCGATGTTGCGGACCGCAGCGCCTCTTCGGCCCGAAGGTGACGCCCCCGCCACGCCGAAGCGAGCCTGCGAAGACGGAAATTCACCGACCGCAGCGCCCCTGCCGCGCTGCGACTGAGGCCGGACGCCGCTGCCTGCAGCCGCGCGGTGCGTCCGCCACTGTCACCCGTCAGCCGTGGTCGGGCCGGAGCGCATGAGAACCGGAGTCGCCACTCGCCCGGCAGACGGCAGCGCAAGCCAGATCGCGTTGAGCCGTCCCGATCAGCCGCCGAACGTGTCGGGCCCGCGCGCAGGGCACGCGTCGGCGCGCGTGGGCGTCATCGAGACGAGGTCGGAGCGGAAGCACTCGTCGAGCACCGAGCAGTAGCAGGCATCGAACTCCAGCGCCACGCGTGCGCTGTTGAGGCCGTCCCAGATGGCCAGTTGCGCTGGATCGGCCGCGTACTCCAGCACACGGGTCGCATGCCCGGCTTCTAGACGCCGATCGCCGAACCTACCGCGCCGGGTGCGAGCTGGCCTGCGGCCTCGGGTGGCGGCGCCTCCCGGGTGAGGTCCACCCCGGGGGCGACACCGCAGCACAGCTGCAGCAGATGCTGCGGGTGCTTCACCACCTCGCTGTTGTAGCGGACCACGAGGTTCTGCAGCAGCGCCGGTCCGCTGCCTGCGTTCTCGATCGCCAGCACGATGCGCCCCGGCTCCTCGCCGAATCCGCCATTGGTGGTGATGCAGGTGAGATACGGCCACGAGTTCGCGGCCACGAGCCGTTCCTGCGTCTTGCCGTGGTGGATCGCCACGGCCAGCGAGGTCAGCGAAATGAGCAGTGCGGCGAGTCCGATGGCGAGATCGCTCGCGCGGTGTCCCGTCTGCGCGGCTTCGTCTCCACGCCCTCGGCGCTCACTTCGATCGGCGGCTCGGACATGGCGGTCACTCCGTGGGGTCGCGCGATTTTTCCGGAGCGGTCCGTGGGGTGCCAACGGACTGCGTAGATTCGCATCGCCAGGTGCGAACCCACGCGTCCTTCGGAGATCGCGCTGCTTCTCTCTCTCTCTGCTCGGTTCTGCCTGAGCCGGGTGTTGCGTCGGGCGCGCCAGATCAGCGGTGCCGAATGCATCCCTGGTCGCGATCCGAGTGCCGGCGCGTGTCTCAATCCCGGTATCGCGAAACGCCGAAGGCAAGCACACCCTTGGGCGCAGCATGGGTCACCCGGCACAACGAGGCATCGTCATTCAACGCAGCAGCCGCCGCACGATCAACATGAACCGGCACCGTCAAACGGCAGGCGACAGCGCCTCCACGTCCGATGCCGCCCGCTCCACCCGGTTCCGTCCGGCAGGCTTGCCGCGGTACAGCGCCGCATCCGCCGTCTGCATCGCCCGCGCCAGCGAGGCGTCGTCGCAGAAGGCCTCCGAGACGCCGACGGTGACCGTGCAGTGCACCGCCTCGCCGCCGGGCGCGTGCAGCAGGGCGGTATCCGCGATGCGGGTGCGGATGCGCTCGGCCACCTGCAGCGCAGTTGCGTCATCGGCGTCCATGCAGACCGCGGCGAACTCCTCGCCGCCCATCCGGCAGACCAGGTCGCCCGCCCGCACCGTGCCGCGCAGCACGTCGGCAATCGCGTGCAGCGCCGCATCGCCGGCCTGATGCCCGTAGCGATCGTTCACGTGTTTGAAGTGATCCACGTCCACCAGCAACAGGCGCGCACCACCGGCGCGGCGGGCGAAGCGCGCGTCCAAGGCTTCGGTCAGGCCACGGCGGTTGAGCAGCCCGGTCAGCGGATCGTGCGCGGCCATCCCGCGCAGGGCATCGGTCAGGCGCCGCAGCACCAGCCACACGATCGCCGGTGGGATGATCGTCGCCAGCGAGCACATGTACACATAGAAGATCGTCTGGAACTGGCTGTCCATGCTCAGCGCCGGCAGCCCGCCCGACAGCAGCTTGGCGAGCTTCATCACGTTGAGCACGCCGATGCCGCCGATCAGCACCACGAACAGCAGCACCTCGCCGCGCAGATCACGCGCGAACGTACGCAAGCCCACCAGCAGCACCGCCACCATCACCGCGAAGCACAGCGCGCAGACGGCCGACAGCAGCGCATACCGTGCCTCCGTGCCCCAGGCCCACTGCACCGCCACCTGCACCAGCGCATAGCCCAGCCCCAGCGCCATCAACGGCACCGCCAGCGGCAGCGGCCGCCCGAAGAAACGCGCCCCGCCCACGCCGTACGCCAGCAGCGCGCACAGCGTGAGCGCGTGATTGGCCACGCTCATCGCGCTCCAGCCCGGCGGCCCTTCCAGCAGTTGCAGCACGTAGGCCGAGCCCAGCAGCAGATTGCCCACCGCGAACGCATCGGTCCCCATCTTCCCGCCCTGCAGCCGGCGGCCGATGAGCAGGAACATCACCGTGAAGCTGAGCAGGTAGACACAGAGCATGCCTACGAGAAGGGTGGCGATCATGGGCTCTTAGAGGCTGGAACGGAGTGGGCACGGGGCGGGTGCGGGCCCGGTCATGCCCTCGATGGACGCGCGCGCCCTCTTGCTGTGTCGGCCGCCAGGCGCTGGACTGAAGCGGGGACGCCCATGGCGCATCCGGGTTCACGGGTGTGCATTGTCTCGCAGACCCAAGGTGGAACCCACGCACACGAGCCCGGCCAGGCCCTCGAAGCCGCGCCCCTTCTGCAAAACGCACAGGCGCGCGTGCGCTGCCCCGCTGCCGAAGAACCGACGAACCAGATCGAGTAAATCCGAACCGTTACGCCTCCCATCTGAGGTGCCGCCAGCAGGCGGTGCCGCAGACCGCCCGAAAGAAAGCCCGCGCACTTGTGAGCCGCTCACACGCCGCGAATGCACTCAGGAGAAGCGTGCCTGTATCTCCTCGAGTCTTTGCCCGCGCGTCTCCACCCCGCTGCGCCACAGGATCACCGCCGACGCCGCCATAGGCACCGCGAGCAGTGCGGCCGACAAGGTGAAGTGATCGAAGAACCCCACCACGCCCAACCCCGCGCCAAGAATTCCGCCGAACTTGGAACTTGCGGCGATCACCCCGGACCCCGTGCCGCGCAGACGCAGCGGGTAGATCTCGGCCGCGTAGGGAATCAGCATCGCGATGACCCCGCTCACGCTGACCAGCAAGGCGGCAATGGCGGCGGTGGTCAGACCGGTCGAGCGCAGGCCCAGGACATCCAGCGCCGCGAAGGCCAGCAGCGCCGCCGCTGTGAGCCCCAGAAACAATACCAAGGACCTGAAGCTGCTCCACCGGTAGTACAGCCAAATGACCACGGCGATGCCCGGCAGCGCATAGAACGCCGAGCGGGCGAGCAAGGCGCTGGCGGCTGCCGCATCGACCCCAAGCTCGGTGAGATTGGTAGGCAGCCACAACAGGAAACCAAAGTTGACCAGCCCCCAGGCCGTGCCGGCGACCAGCAAGCTCCACGAGATGGATGCATGTCGGCCGCGAATGAGATCGCGGGTACCGGCCACGGGGTGTGCTTCGTCGATCACAACCGGAGCGGGGTGGGCTGCGTCGTCGCGTTCCAGGCGTCCACCTGCCCCGGCGAACCGCGCCAGCAGCGCGCGCGCCTGTGCGTGCAGGCCCATGCTCGCCAGGAACCGGGGCGACTCGGGAATGAACCGGTTGAGCAGGATGATCACCGCGCCTGTGGGCAGGCCCAACAGCCAGAGCACGCGCCAGCTGAACATCGGCTCGAGCACCGCCGCCGCGCCCGAGGCCAGCAGGTAGCCGCCGGACGTGCCCAGCCCACCGAGGGCCACGAGTAGCCAGCCGCGATGCCGCGCCGGCACGGTCTCGGCCATGAGAGTAAACGTGATCGGCAGCAGCCCGCCGGCCGACGCGCCCATCAGGAAGCACATCGCCAGGTTCCAGCCGAACGTCGGCATCGCCCCGCAGATGGCCGTGCCGATGAACATCAGCGCCGACAACAGAATGGCCGAGCGGCGACCGAAGCGGTCGGCCACACGCCCCCACACCACCGAACCCACGGTCGTCCCGGTCAATGCGAACAGTGCCAGCACGCTCGCGCCCGAGGTATCCATGCCGTACTCGGCGCGCATGCCCGGCATCACGAAGCCCAGGGTCGCTGGCTTCATGACATCGATCGCAAGGGTGACCACGAGCACCGTGACCAGCGTCCAGTGCGCACGGTTGAGGGGCACGCCATCGGCCACGTGGAAATCGAGCGGCACCCCCATGCCCGGCTGCACGCCGGCTGACGTGCGCGGCAACATGCCGAAGGCCGACAGTGCAAGACCGATCGGAATGATCGCCATGCCCACCCACATCTCGGTCGTCATCGCCATGCCGACCATCTGCCACTGCGTGTGCTGGCCCATCATGAACATCGGGCCATGCGAGAGCACGCCCGCCGTGATCAGAGCACAGCCCAGCCAGAACGCGATCGGATGGTGGAACGAAAGACCTGCTCGACTCATGGCGCCTCCCCGGGGAGCACGCATGGTAGAGCGTCGGCCGGTGGCAAGGCGAAGCCCTGAAATCACCGCCCCCTGTAGGCATGGCGGACACCAAGTGCATTACAGCCGACACCGCACCTCATGCAGCAGTCTACGGTTCGGCTCAAGTGCGCCTGGCACCTTATCCCGCCCGGACTCGCCACCTTGGTCGGCTTCGTATCCTTGGCGTGGCGCCATCGCCACTTTCAGCCGAGCCGCCAGTCAGGGGCGACGGCGCCCAGCTAACAATCAGGAATGGGCCTGACCCATTTCTTCCGGAACCGCAGCGAGAAGTGAACCTGACACCGATTTATCCCACCGATTTATCCCACACACGTTGATCAGGCAAGCGCGTGCGACTCGATGCAGGAAGTGAAGCTGACACCCTCAGCTCGCGTTTCTCAGCCTTTGGCATGAGGAAGGCCTGAAGGTCTCGGAACAGGTCAGCGAATCATGGATTGGACGCATCAGCGTCGATTCGGAACAGCACGCAGTCGACGACGCGCCTTGCGCCACTCTGGCACCGAGATCCTCTTGGCATGTCAGTCCATCCGCGTGGAGCGGGCGCAGATCGGTAGAAGTGAATCTGACCCCGTACTTGACCCCGATACGTCGTCCGCTTCAACGCTTCAGACGCTTGGGCATGTCCTCAGCAGGCGTGAACACGAACGCCTTTCCGCTGCGCGCCTGATCGAGCAGTCCCAGCCTGGCCAGACCCAGCAGATCCGCGCGAGCGGTTGGATAGGTGACCCGGTGGGCCGCCTGGTGGCCGGCGATCTCGTACGCGCTCTCGGGGTTCCGGATGGCGTGCAGCAGCAGCGCGCGCTGACGATGGTTCAGCAGCGCGCCCAGCGGAGACCCGGGGCGCAGCAGTGTCTCGGCCTGGCTGCGTTCCCGCGCCTTTCGCGCGAGGTAGCCACGCAAGCCCTCCACGGCATCAATGATGACGTTCAACTGGTGTGCGACGAAGTAGGTCAGGTCGGTGCCGTCACTCTCGGTGTAGAGGTAAGCGCGGATGTAAGGTGCTGGCGCTTTCTTCAGAACACTCGAGATGGAGATGTACTCGCTCAGCCAGTATCCCGACCGCAGCATCGACCAGTAGAACAAGGCGCGAGCGGTGCGGCCGTTGCCATCGCAGAACGGATGGTCGTAGCCGATCTGGAAATGGAGCGCGATCGCACGGACGATCGGATGCAGGAACTCGCCTTCGTCCCTTTCGTTGGCGAAATCGCAGAGCGCCTGCAGCCGTTGCGGGAGTTCCGCAGCGCGTGGCGGGACATGCAGAACGATCTCCGGATCGAGCCGGTCCTGGACGACGACATTGTCTTCGGCAGTGCGCAGACGGCCCGCCTGCGATGGATCATCCATTGCGTCATCCATCAACTCGCGATGGATCTCGAGAATGGAATCGATGGTGAGGGGATCCGCCTGCCGCCGCCGCAACGACTGCATCATCGCGTAGTTGTTGTGGATCATCCGTTCGCTGCGATCGCGGGGCGCACGCCCGGTGCTGAGCATTTCCTTGGCGATCTGCCGCGTGGTGGAGGCGCCTTCCAGCTGCGATGAGGTCATCGCTTCCTCGATCAGCGAACGCATCAGATAGTGCTTTCGGGTCGTGTCCTCATCCACCAGGCCACTGGCCTGGATCGCGCCGGCTGCCTCGCGGTCCAGAAAATGCAATTGCCGCTGCATGTTGCTGGTCAGCGACACGGTGAACGGCTGCTCCGCCTTGTCGACCAGAGCGACAGGCCGTTCGAGACCTGCGCGAGCCAGCTTGATGCCGGCCCACCAGCGCTCGGCGGTCAGCCCGGCAGGTGGTGTCAGATGCCTGACATGATCCCAATGGTCATAGACACCGTTGACCTCTGGACCGATCCCGTGACGCAGCAGCGCCGCAACGTCAGCGCCGATTTTTCCAAATAAATCATCGAGTTGCGGCGCCTTGACCGGTAGCTTCATGACGAAATATCAATTTTCTATAAATTTGATAGATATTTATATCAAATCTTCTTGATGCGCAAACCACCGGTTCGTCCGCGACCCCCATCCGAGCCGCAGGTACGGCCTCTTCGCGGCTTTCGAGCAGGTCGTCGATGTTGTGCTCGGGCTCGCCGAATCGGTGCGCATTGAACTCGGTCAGCGCGGCGCGGCCGTCGCGGTTGCATGCGCCCAGCCACTCGTCGAACGCTGTCTCTGCCAGCGGCTTGGCAAACGCCGGCCTCACGAGGCGAGCAGCAAATCCACCCCGCTCAACGAATTCCTCATAAGCACCTTTTCCGCCGGCCACCGGATCAGCGAATGTGGTCGTAATCGAACTGGTAAGTGAACCTGGAACCGTTAGCCCCGGGCCATGCGAGAGCACGCCCGCCGTGATCAGAGCACAGCCCAGCCAGAACGCGATCGGATGGTGGAACGAAAGACCTGCTCGACTCATGGCGCCTCCCCGGGGAGCACGCATGGTAGAGCGTCGGCCGGTGGCAAGGCGAAGCCCTGAGATCACCACCCCCTGTAGGCATGGCGGACACCAAGTGCATTACAGCCGACACCGCACCTCATGCAGCAGTCTACGGTTCGGCTCAAGTGCGCCTGGCACCTTATCCCGCCCGGACTCGCCACCTTGGTCGGCTTCGTATCCTTGGCGTGGCGCCATCGCTACTTTCAGCCGAGCCGCCAGTCGGGGGTGACGGCGCCCAGCTAACAATCAGGAATGGGCCTGACCCATTTCTTCCGGAACCGCAGCGAGAAGTGAACCTGACACCGTTAGCTCGCGCGTTCCATCAGGTGCCGCACCAGCGTCCTGCGCGCCGGTGCGCTCACCACTTTTTTCGGAGCGCTTCCTTGATGACGTCGTTCTCGAACAACTGCTCGGCCAGCAGCTTCTTCAGCCGGCTGTTCTCCGCCTCCAGCTCCTTGAGCCGCTTGGCCTCCGACACGTTCATCCCGCCGAACTTGCTGCGCCACAGGTAATACGACGCCTCGCTGAAGCCGTGCCGCCGGCACAACTCCTTGATCGCCATGCCGGCGTCGGCCTCACGCAGGAAGCCAATGATCTGTTCCTCGGTAAAGCGCTTCTTCACGTCCAATCTCCGTCTCGTTGGGGATTGGACTCCAGATCACCGTGCTACTCAAAACCGGGGGGACGTCGTTCCCACTGATCACCCCGCGCCTCGCTTCCTGACTTCACCCCTGACTCCCGGCACCTGTTATCGAGCGTGGTTTCAGCCACACGCTCCTTGCGAATCCGCCTCATCACAGTGGAGCGATCGCTCGCTGCGCCTCTTCCACCCGCGTATCGAAGTCCCCCCGATACTGCGCGCCATGGCACTTTTCTTCCATGCGGTCCCGTTCTGCGCGCGTGCATGGCTCCCGAAGCGCACCGACTGCGCCGAGCGCGTAGCCGGCAATCCGGGAGCGAAATGCAAGTTCGTGCTGGATAGACTTGGTCGTGGGCGCCCATGCGCGCTCGAAGCGCGTGGGCGCCTCTCTTTCGAGCTCCCGATCCCACGGCAGACTGCCCGCCTCCGGCGACTCGAACGAGAGTGTTTCGCGCGGGCGCAGATCGACGGCTTGCAGCGCGCCGCGGCTCATCTCGGGCGCCGGCGCCTGCGCGCCACTTACCTCGATGCGTATGAACGGCCTCGGCGGTGCGGGCGGCGGACGTGCCAGTGCCGCCGTTTGCTTGGGCGCGGCGTCTGTGCGCTCGAGCTCTGGGGGCGGCTCAATCCAGTAGAGCGTGAGCGGCTGGCTCTCCGGGTGGCCTCCAGGTGCGCGCTCTTCCAGATTTCCGATCCACCAAGCAAGCAGGACGTGGAGCGCCACGGTGCCAGCCGCCGCGGCGCGGCGATCCACGGAGGTTCGCCGGTCTTTTCCATTACTTGGTGCGGCGGCGTCCAGCTTGAGCACCTGCTTTCCTGGCATAGAGCCCAGTCCATGGGCGATAGCCATCCGACAACGCCTAGCCCGGAGAAGTTCCGGAGGGATGTGCCGAAGTTTTCTCAGCTCTGCACCGGCTGCCTAATGCTGATTGACATCGCGCCGATTCGCCCTAGGAATCGGGTATGGAAACCCTGAACACTGAACTGAGCGACCTCGCCGAGCTACCACTGAATGACTACGACTTCCGCGTCGAGCTCTTCGAAACCGCGAAAACCAGCGCGCACGACTCAGGCGATCCGATAAGCCATCGCCTGCTGAACCTCTGTAATCGCTACATCTTCGGTGAGCTCACGGAGGAAGAGTTCGGCGCGCTGATCCTCGGGCCCAAGTTGCACTGGCTCGGCCCTTCTACGGCAGCTGCGCGATCTTGACAGGGGTCGCTCACACCCTAGCGTTCTCCCATGAACGAGTGACCTGCCCCCGGTATCCGTATCAGCAGTTACGGGGGAATCCGGCGTTGAAAGGGTACTTCGATCCGTTGCTGTTGGGTTCGGTGGCTGGCAGCGAACCGGGCTGGCGGGATGCGTCCACAACTGCTGTGCGGTCTCACCTCGTTGTAGTCCCGGAAGAGAAAGTGAACCTGGCACCGTTAGCCGCTCTATCGGGAGCCATCCTCTCAGCTTTCAGATGGTCCGAAAATCACCCGGCAGGTCACCGAGGCCACATACTTAACTGCACGCCAGAAACTGGAAGCGTTAAAAAAAGATTTAAGTCAGCCATGCTTCTTCAGTGCAGAGTGACAGAAACGGCAAACCGACACGTGACATCTCTATCAAAACTCGACTATCGACCAACCTTACTTATTAGCGAAGTCGTGCAACTCGAAGATGACTCCAAGGGGCAGTCCAGCCTTTTTAGATAGCCAGAATTCTCCAGCGCAGCTCTCGCGCATTGATTCGCACAACTATTAGCCGGGTTAAAAACTGCGGAACTGAGCATCACGATGCTAAATATCAGTAAATCAGCTAGCCCGCTTCCGCGTATGCGCATCGTACCGATCGCGATCAAATGTAATTGAGCTCTTTCTCAAACCTCGCCAAGGCCATCATCTACTTGTGGAAGAGCCATTCGAGCACGCATCTTCATTGCAAAGCCCGGCTCAACGTCATGAGCGAAAGAAAGTAGTCCATTCAGCTTTTCAAGCTCTTTCTCATCCAAGCGTCCGTAACGAGACGACTGAACCATTGCCCTAATTAACCTTTTTCGATCCCTCCCAAGGGAGACGTCTCCCACTGAGTTCAGAATAAGGCCAGTCAACATCCTCCTCTGAGCTCGCGATATATGAACAGTCTTCTCTCTATTCACAAAAATTTTGGGGAATCTGGAACCTTCCACCACATCGATAACTCGAGCCTCCAGTGCGGGGAGCACGTCCGCCTCATTTGATGAAAATGCGAGATCATCCGCATAGCGTGTGTAGAGCACACCCAAAGATCTCGCAACTTCTGCAAGTTTCTGATCCACTCCAAGCATTATCGTATTCGATAAGAATGGTGAGCTAGGCGCTCCGATACACAAGCGAAGGCCTCGCTGCCCCTTCGGTCTCCAGAAGACGAGATTACATAACTGACCTACTTCCTCGTCCGTGAGATAGCCTTCGGCTTGCACTTTTAGATGCGCACGAAGATCCCGGGGGCGTATGGAAGGGAAGAAATCCCTTAGATCCATTTTAAGAAGGTAGTTGCTCTTTGAATGAGCCTGCGCGTTCGTCTTTATTCCACGACCAATCACATAGCCGTGTGCAGCGTCATGCACAGGCAGATGGTGCAGCACTCGGCCAATCAGAAGCACTTGGAGAGACTTTAGCTCTCTACTAGGCTGAGCAATCTGCCGCAGACCGCCTCGCTTCTTGGGTATTGTGAATACCTTGTAGCGCCGGGGAGCGGTTGCAATGATGTGCTCTACATCCGGAAGTGCAAAGCCGCTCCACTTCGACAAGCTAGATGCTAGCCGAGTCGTCATCCCCTCCGCCCCCTCTGGTAAGCATTTATCGCCTTCGAGCGACGCTCATCATTCTCTCTGTAGAAGTCCAAGACGCGAGACTTGAATCTTATGGGGTCAAATATTGAATCCGCCTTCAAAGACTTAAATGTAACGAGAGGCTTTGTGAGCTTTGAGTGGAAGAAAGACTCCCTTCCATAAGTCTTCCCTTCAATCAGTGAAAATTTCTCAAGCATTCGAACAATTCTTCGCACCGCCTTCGCCGACAGAAACACCTCAAACCCCTCAAGAGCTGCCTCAATTTCGCTGATCTTAAGGGCAACACCCAAGTCGATAACTGTCGCGACAATAACCATCTGATGCGCTAACTCCTGAGGTTGAAATAGAGCTTCAGGAATAGGGCGACGAATTGATTCCATGACAGCTTCCTCGATGTAGCCCCAGCAGCCGTCGAGGAGTTCCTTATCGGGAACAAGCTGACCAGACTCGTCCTCCAACGAGATTGGAAATATTTGGACCGAATCCAATCTGCGTCGACGCAGAACAGTCACTGGGCCCAAGAAAATAAAGGACGGATTCGCGCCCGACTCGAACTTCTGCTCGCAAACAACGAGAAGCCGAGGCGCCAAATGTGGCATAACGGAAAAACTTCCCAGCTCCGCTATAGATCCCGGGCTTTCGACAAAGATAAGAACACAAGCACAAAGGGCTGCAATATGCTCCTCGAACTCGAGCAGATCCTGAAAATCTTCCCCCTGAAGCAGGTTAGTCATGCTTTCGGCCAATATGACTTTATGGCCTGCAATCTTTCCCTCTGCGTCTTGCCTAGTTACGGCGTAATGCCTAGCTGAGGCAAATCCTTCCTGGGAAGCCCCCAAAGCCCCCCCCGCACAAAAAAATATAACCGTCAAAAGATCTGACGGCTATATTATTTGCATCTACTTCTGCAATTAGCTTAGCGACAACGTCGAAGCCCACAACCCTTTACCTTTTAAAGGCGGAAAATGCCGCGGGGACTTACCGGAGGAGCTTCTGCGGAGGTGAGGCCCCGCGGTGTTTTCCGCCGATAAATACCGTCAATCCTTAAACTGTCTGGCGAAGCGCCCGACTAATTTGATCAATCCTGATCATTCGCGTAAAGAGCGGGCTATTAGATAGCCCAAAGCTTCGTTCCTACAACTAGTTGCTCACCTCAAACCCCAACCGGATTCGCCTTCTCCGGATCGATCTTATACAGCTTGATCGCCCGGGCCACGTCCTTGCCGGTCATCTTGCCGTCCTTCGCCAGCGCATCGATCGCCGCCTGGGCGATGTAGTACCGGTCCACCTCGAAGTGGCGACGCAGGTTGGCACGCGTATCCGAGCGGCCGAAGCCGTCGGTGCCGAGCACGGTGTAGGTGGCCGGGACGAAGGCGCGGATCTGGTCGGCGAACGCGCGGACGTAGTCCGTCGCGGCGATGACCGGGCCCTGGCGGCCTTCGAGCAGTTCGGTGACGTAGGCCTTCTTCTTCGTCTTGGCCTCGGGGTTGAAGCGGTTCCAGCGCTCGGCATCCCAACCGTCGCGGCGCAGCTCGGTGAAGCTGGGGCAGGACCAGATGTCGGCGGTGACGCCGAAGTCCTTGTCCAGCAGTTCGGCGGCGGCGATGGCCTCGCGCAGGATGGTGCCCGAGCCCAGCAGCTGCACGCGCAGCTCGCCCTTCTTGGCCTTGCCGGCGTCCTTGAGCAGGTACATGCCCTTGATGACGCCCTCGGCCGCGCCCTCGGGCAGTGCCGGGTGGCTGTAGTTCTCGTTCATCAGGGTGAGATAGAAAAACTCGTCCTCCTGCTGGTCGAGCATGCGGGTCATGCCGTACTGCAGGATCACGGCCACTTCGCCGGCGAAGGTGGGGTCATACGCGCGGCAGTTGGGGATGGCGCCGGCCAAGAGGTGTGAGTGGCCGTCCTCGTGCTGCAGGCCCTCGCCGTTGAGCGTGGTGCGGCCGGCGGTGGCGCCGAGCAGGAAGCCACGGGCGCGCATGTCGGCCGCCTGCCAGGCCGAGTCACCGATGCGCTGGAAGCCGAACATCGAGTAGTAGATGTAGAACGGCAGCATCGGCACGTCGTTGGTGCTGTAGCTGGTGGCCGCGGCCATCCACGAGGCGAACGCGCCGGCCTCGGTGATGCCTTCTTCCAGCACCTGGCCGGCCGCGTCCTCGCGGTAGTACATGAGCTGGTCACGGTCGACCGGCTTGTACTTCTGGCCCTGCGGGGCGTAGATGCCCAGCTGGCGGAACAGGCCTTCCATGCCGAAGGTGCGGGCCTCGTCGGCGACGATGGGCACCACGCGCTTGCCCACCTCCTTGTCGCGCAGAATGATCGACAGCGACTGCACGAAGGCCATGGTGGTGCTGATCTCGCGCTCGCCGGTGTCCTGCATCAGGCGGTCGAAGACCTTGAGCTCGGGGGCCTTGAGGGTCTGCGTGCTCTTGCGGCGGCGCTGCGGCAGGAAGCCGCCGAGCTTCTCGCGGCGCTCGAGCATGTACTGCACTTCTTCCGAGTCCTTGCCCGGGTGATAGAACGGGATCTGCCCGTCCTTGAGCGCGGCATCGGACACCGGAATCTTGAAGCGGTCGCGGAAGGTGCGCACGGCCTCGTCGTCGAGCTTCTTGGTGTTGTGGGTGGGGTTGAGCGCCTCGCCGGCGCTGCCCAGGCCATAGCCCTTGACCGTCTTGGCCAGGATCACCGTGGGCTGGCCCTTGGTGTCCATGGCGTTCTGGTAGGCGGCGAAGACCTTGTGCGGATCATGCCCGCCGCGGTTGAGGCGCCAGATGTCGTCGTCGCTGAGGTTGGCGACGAGGTTGGCGGTCTCCGGGTATTTGCCGAAGAAATGCTCGCGCGTATAGGCGCCGCCGAAGGCCTTGCAGTTCTGGTATTCGCCGTCGACGGTTTCCATCATCAGCTGGCGCAGCATGCCGTCCTTGTCCTTGGCCAGCAGCGGGTCCCAGTAGCTGCCCCAGATGGTCTTGACGACGTTCCAGCCGGCGCCGCGGAAGCCGCCTTCCAGCTCCTGGATGATCTTGCCGTTGCCGCGCACCGGGCCGTCGAGGCGCTGCAGGTTGCAGTTGATGACGAAGACCAGGTTGTCGAGGCCTTCGCGGCCGGCCACCGAGATCGCGCCGAGGCTTTCCGGCTCGTCGGTCTCGCCGTCGCCCATGAAGCACCACACCTTGCGGTCGGACTTGGGCATCAGGCCGCGGGCTTCGAGGTACTTCCAGTAGCGCGCCTGGTAGATGGCGGCGATGGGGCCGAGGCCCATCGAGACCGTGGGCACCTGCCAGTAGTCGGGCATCAGCCAGGGGTGCGGATAGGACGAGATGCCCTGACCGTCGACCTCCATGCGGAAGTGGTCGAGCTGGCTTTCGGTGAAGCGGCCTTCGAGGAACGAGCGGGCGTAGATGCCCGGCGAGCTGTGGCCCTGGGTGGCGATGACGTCACCGGGGTGGTCGGCCGACGGTGCGCGGAAGAAGTGGTTGAAGCCGACGTCGTACAGCGTGGCGCTGGAGGCAAAGCTGGCGATGTGGCCGCCGAGGTCGCCCGGCTTGCGGTTGGCGCGCACCACCATGGCCATCGCGTTCCAGCGGATGATCGAGCGGATGCGCCATTCGAGCTCGGCATTGCCCGGCATCTTGGGTTCGAGATGCGTGGGAATGGTGTTGACGTATTCGGTGGTCGGCGCGAACGGCAGGTGGGCGCCGGCGCGGCGGGTGAGCTCGACCATGTTCTCGAGCAGCTGGTGCGCGCGCTCCGGGCCGCCGACGTCGATGACCGCTTTGAGCGACTCCACCCATTCGCGGGTTTCGGTCGGGTCGGGGTCGTTCTGCAGGACGTCGTTCAGCCAGTTCATGTGTGCTCCAGCGCGGCACGCGCGCTCGCGTGCGTGGGGGTCGATCGGACCCGTGATTCTATCAAGGATGACACCGGGGTCCGGACGGTGGCGAACGGTTCCGATTGCCAGCCACGGGGCGCCTCGGCGATGATCCCGTGTTCAGGGGAGGATGCGGCATCATTGCGCGCCGAACCGCCCGCGCCCGAGCCCCGTCCCCGATGCCGCACGCCTTCCCCACGCCGTTCAGCCGCTGGCGCCTGCCGGTGCTCGGCCTGCTGATCACCCTGATCGTGATCGGGCCGTTCCTGATCATTCGTGCCGCCACCAGCCAGGCCGAAGAGGCGATCACGGCCGTGGTGCACACGCGCGAGGTGCAGACGCTGATCCACTGGGTGTCGGGCGATGCGCGCAGCCTGGAAGGCGCGGCCATCGCGCGTACCCGCGGCATCGACACGCCGCTGCTGCGCCAGCGCATTACCGAGGCCCGCGAGCGGGTGCTGCCCAATCTCGACCAGGTGCTGGCGCTCACCCGCGACAACCCCGAGCAGCAGGCCCGCCTGGGCGCGCTGCGCAATACGCTGGAGATGCGCCTGGCCCGGATCGACGAGGTGATCGAGGCGGCCGAGGGCGCGACCTACGAGCAGATCGACGAGATGATCGTGCTCTATCCGATCCAGCGCCTGGTGCAGGACATCGTGGCGTCCGAGGAGGCACTGCTGCAGGATCGCCGCGCCTATGCGGCCCGTGCCAACCAGCGCGCCGACAACGCCAGCTGGGCCGCGATGGTGGTGCAGCTGCTGTTGCTGCTGGGCGCGAGCTACTTCGCGCTGCGCCAGCAGAGCGGGCGACTCGACGCCGAACGCCAGGCCACGGCGGCCAGCGGCCGGGCGCTGGCGGTGCTCGACAGCGTGCGCGAGCCCATCGTGCTGATCGACGGCAGCCAGCGCGTGGTGATGCACAACGCGGCCTTCGCCGAGCTCTACGGCGTGGACGAGGATGCCCGCGGCCGCCCGCTGACCGAACTCGGCGGCGGCGCCTGGGACAACCCGGACACCCTGCGCCGCCTGCACGACGTGCTGGCCCGCGACCGCGAGCTGTGGGACTACCGCCTGAGCCAGCCCACGGCCGACGGCGTGGAACGCACCATGCTGATCAACGCGCGGCGCATGCCCCTGCCCGACCGCGACGATCCGGTGGCGCTGATCACCGCGTCCGACGTCACCGCGCAGACGATCAGCGAGCGCCAGATCCGCGAGCTCAACCAGCAGCTGGAAGGCAAGGTGGAGCAGGTCTCCGACGTCAACCGCGAGCTGGAGGCCTTCAGTTATTCGGTGTCCCACGATCTGCGCGCGCCGCTGCGCCACATCGCCGGTTTCGCCGACAAGCTGGGCCGGCACCTGGGCGAGAACGTCGACGACAAGACCACGCATTACCTGGGCGTGATCGGCAGCTCGGCCAAGCGCATGTCGGCGCTGATCGACGATCTGCTGGTGTACTCGCGCCTGGGCCGCAACGCGATGCGCCTGCAGAGCGTGGACCTGCAGTCGATGGTCAACGACGTGCGCGCGATGCTCGACAGCAACGCGCATGCCGAGAATCCGGAGCACCGCATCGCATGGTCGGTGGCGCCGCTGCCGATCGTCGTCGGCGACGAGAACATGCTGCGCCAGGTGTGGATGAACCTGCTCGGCAACGCGGTCAAGTACAGCAGCGGCACCGAGCCGGCGCGCATCACCGTGGACGTCAAGCGCCTCGACGAGGGCGGCTACCAGTTCTGCGTGGCCGACAACGGCGCCGGCTTCGACATGCAGTACGCGGGCAAGCTGTTCGGCGTGTTCCAGCGCCTGCACTCGGCCAACGAATTCCCCGGCACCGGCGTGGGCCTGGCGAGCGTGCGTCGCGTGCTCGGCCGCCACGGCGGCCGCATCTGGGCCGAAGCCGAACCCGGCAACGGCGCCACCTTCCATTTCACCCTGCCTGCGTCCGGCCAGGACGCGGGTGCCAACGCCACCGGAACCCACTGACATGAGCGAAATCCGCACGATCCTCCTCGCCGAAGACAGCCCGCACGACGCCGAGATGGCGATCGATGCGCTGCGCGAGGCCCATCTCGCCAATCCGATCGTGCACGTCGAGGACGGCGTCGAGGCGATCGACTACCTGCTCCGCCGCGGCAAGTTCGCCGACCGCCCCGAGGGCGATCCGGCGGTGCTGCTGCTCGACATCAAGATGCCGCGCATGGACGGCCTGGAAGTGCTGAAGCAGCTGCGTGACCACGAGACGCTCAAGCGCATGCCGGTCGTGATCCTGTCCTCGTCGCGCGAGGAAAGCGATCTGGCACGCAGCTGGGACCTGGGCGTGAACGCCTACGTGGTCAAGCCGGTGGACGTGGAGCAGTTCTTCGACGCGGTGCGCACGCTCGGCAAGTTCTGGGCCGTGCTCAACGAAGTGCCCGAGGAAGACTGAGCCGCATGCCCCAGGACGATGCCGAGGCCCGGGACGGCGCCCTGCGTGTGCTGATCGTCGACGATTCGCGCGACGACGCCGAGCTGACCGAGTTGGCCCTGCGCGATGCGGGCATGGCGATCGACGTGCGCCTGGTGCACGGGGAGGCCGGCCTGCGCGAGGCGCTGCATGCGTTCGCGCCGCAGATCGTGCTGTCGGACGTCAACCTGCCGGGGTTCTCGGGCGCCGAGGCCCTGCAGATCACCCGGGCGCTGCGTCCCGGCGTGCCGGTGGTGTTTCTGACCGGCTCGGTGATGGGCCTGCCCGGCGAGGAACTGCCGGTCGGCGACGGCCTGGTCTACAAGGATGCGCTGGACCAGCTGCCGGACGCGGTGCGCCAGGTGCTGCCGACGCTCTGACTGCCGCACGCGCGCAGGCCGCATCTCGCCTCTGCGTGACATGAAAAAGGCCGGTGCAGTGCACCGGCCTTTTTTGCGTGCCGACGACCGGCGGGCTCAGCCTTCGAGCTGGGCCTTGCGGATCTGCGCATCGACCGCCGCGATCGCGGTCATGTTGATCACCCGGCGCGGCGTGGCCGACGGGGTGAGGATGTGCGCGGGCTTGTTGACGCCCATCAGGATCGGGCCGAGCGCAGCGCCGCCGGTCATCACCCGGATCATGTTGTAGGTGATGTTGGCGGCGTCGATGTTCGGGAACACGAACAGGTTGGCGCGCCCGCTGAGCGTGGTGTCGGGCAGCATGCGCCGGCGCAGGGTGTCGTCCCAGGCGGTGTCACCCATCATCTCGCCGTCGAACTCGAGCTTCGGCGCGCGGCGCACCAGGATCTCGCGCACCTCGCGCATCTTGCGGGCGCTGGGATCGTCGTGGCTGCCGAAGTTGCTGTGCGACAGCAGCGCGATCTTGGGCTCGATGCCGAACAGCTTCAGGCGGTAGGCGGCCTGGATGGTGCTCTCGGCGATCTGCTCGGCGGTCGGGTCGGGCTGGACGTGGGTGTCGACGAAGAACCACAGGCCCTGGTCGTTGACCACGCCGGTCATCGCCGAGGTGCTCTGCAGGCCCGGATCGAGCCCGATCACGCTGCGCACGTAGCCGAGCTTCTTGTGGAAGCGGCCGACGAGGCCGGTGATCATCGCGTCGGCCTCGCCGCGGTCGACCATGATCGCGGCGATCAGGCTGGGCCGCGAACGCAGCAGGTTCTTGGCCGAATCCGGGGTGACGCCGCGACGCGCGGTCAGCGCGTGGTAGTGCTGCCAGTACTCGTTGAAGCGCGGATCGTCGTTGATGTTGGTGAGTTCGAAATCCGCGCCCGCGCGCAGGCGCAGGCCCAGGCGCTGGATGCGCATATCGATGACGTCGGGCCGGCCGATCAGGATCGGCGTGGCCAGGCCCTCGTCGACGACGGTCTGCACCGCGCGCAGCACGATCTCCTCCTCGCCCTCGGCGTAGACCACGCGCTGGCGGTCGCCGCGGGCGCGGTCGTAGACCGGCTTCATCACCAGACCGGTGCGGTGGATGAACTGGCCGAGCTTCTCGCGGTAGGGCCGCAGATCGTCCATCGGCCGCAGGGCGACGCCCGACTCCATCGCCGCCTGGGCGACGGCCGGGGCGACGATGGTCAGCAGGCGCGGATCGAACGGGCGCGGAATGATGTAGTCGCGGCCGAAGCTCGGGATCTCCTCGCCGTAGGCGCTGCCCAGATCGCTGGCTTCTTCCTTCGCCAGCTGGGCGATCGCATGCACGCAGGCCAGCTTCATCGCCTCGTTGATGCCGGTGGCGCCGACGTCGAGCGCGCCGCGGAAGATGTAGGGGAAGCAGACCGCGTTGTTGACCTGGTTGGGGAAGTCGGAGCGGCCGGTGGCGATGATCGCGTCCGGACGCACGCGCCGGGCTTCCTCCGGCATGATTTCCGGATACGGATTGGCCAGCGCGAGGATCACCGGGTTCGGCGCCATCGTCTCGACCATCGCCGGCGTGAGGATGCCGCCGGCCGACAGGCCCAGAAACACGTCCGCGCCGGCCACGATCTCGGCCAGCGTGCGTGCGGGGGTGTCACGCGCGTAGCGCGCCTTGGCGTCGTCGAGATCGGTGCGGCCGGCGTGGATCACGCCGTCGCGGTCGAAGGCGAGGATGTTTTCGGGGCGCAGGCCCAGCGCGACCAGCATGTCGAGACAGGCGATGCCCGCCGCACCCGCGCCGGTGGTGGCGAGCTTGACGTCCTCGATGCGCTTGCCGGCGATCTCCAGTGCGTTGACGATCGCGGCGCCGACGATGATCGCGGTGCCGTGCTGGTCGTCGTGGAACACCGGGATCTTCATTCGCTCGCGCAGCTTGCGCTCGACGATGAAGCACTCCGGCGCCTTGATGTCCTCGAGGTTGATGCCGCCGAAGGTGGGCTCGAGGCTGGCGATGATGTCGACCAGCTTGTCGGGATCGGTTTCGTCGACCTCGATGTCGAACACGTCGATGCCGGCGAACTTCTTGAACAGCACGCCCTTGCCTTCCATCACCGGCTTGCCGGCCAGCGCGCCGATATTGCCCAGGCCCAGCACCGCGGTGCCGTTGGAGATCACCGCGACCAGGTTGCCGCGCGCGGTGAGTTCACTGGCGGCGTTGGGGTCCTTGACGATCTCCTCGCAGGCGAAGGCCACACCCGGCGAGTACGCCAGCGCCAGATCGCGCTGGGTCAGCATCGGCTTGGTGGCGCTGACGGTGATCTTTCCCGGCGGCGACGAGCGGTGATAGTCGAGGGCGGCCTGGCGGAATTCGTCGTGGGACATCGGCGGGAAGTCTGCTCTGGGAAAAATGACGCGGGACAGGATTCTAACCTTGTGCCCGCGCCGGGACCCGACGCGGGCGGATGGTGACGGGCGGCCGGCACGTGCCATCCCTGTAGGAGCGCGCTTGCGCGCGACTGGGCGTTCCCGGGCAAAGCCCCTTCGCGCGCGAGCGCGCTCCTACAGGGAGGCGTTTCGGCGACGCCCGTTGCGCGCGTGGGCGCGGGGTCGGTGCCCGGGTCAGAACACGACGCGGCACATCACCCGGCGCGCGACTGGCATGGTTCTGGCATGCACACTGGCACCTGCCCTTTCCACCGCGATGGTCCCCTGCGCAGTCCGATCGCCCTCGCCGTCGTCATGCCGGAGCCCGCGCGCCGTGGTCCGCTGTGGGTGCTGCTCGGCTGGCTGGTCGGCGGCTGGCTCTCGACCGCGCAGGCGCAGGCGCCGGAGGTGACGCCGCAGCTGAGCCTGGAGATGTACGGGCTGGACGAAGGCCTGTCGCAGCTCACGGTGTCGGCGATGAGCGGCGACGACCAGGGCTTTCTGTGGGTGGCCACGCAGGACGGTCTGAACCGCTTCGACGGCCACCGCTTCCGCACCTATCGTCGCCATGCCGAGCCGGGCGCGCCGGACCCGGGCCTGGCGAGCAGCAGCATCGACAGCCTGGCCTTCGAGCCCGGGCGCACGCGGATGTGGCTGGGCACCAACGACGCCGGCCTCGAGGTTGTGCACCTGCCCACCTGGACCCACTACCGCCTGGGCCCGGCGCAGGGCCTGTCGCACGTGCGCGTGACCCAGCTGCTGCTCGATCCCGCCGGCGGCGCGTGGCTGGGCACCGAGACGGGCGTGGATCACGTGGACGCCGACGTGACCTCCGCGCGCCGTCTCGGGGCGACGGCCGAGATCGTGGGCCTGGCCTGGTCCGAGGCGCGCAGCGCCCCGCTGGCGCTGGACAGCACCTGTCGCCTGTGGGCCGTCGGCGACGCGGCGCTGACGCCGCTGCCCGGCCCGGCCGGCGCGCAGCGCTGCATGGCGCTGCAGAGCGGCCCGGAAGGCCTGTGGGTGCTGGCCGACACCGGCCTGCACCGCCTCGATGCCGACGGGCGCCCGGCGCGACGCTGGCGCCTGGAGATCGCGGGCGCAGGCACTGCACCGACGGCGATGATCCGGCTCGAGGACGGCCGCGTCCTGGTCGGCTTCGGCAACGGCGACGTGCTGGCCCTGCGGCCGGGGGACGCGCGCCTGCAACGTCTGCGGTTCGACCGGCCGCCGACCAGTGCGATCACCCGCTTCCACCAGAACGGCAGCGGGGCGTGGTGGATCGGCACCTACACCTCGGGTCTGTACCGGGTGCGGCCGCTGGCGGCGGTGATCCGCTCCGATGCCGCCGGCACCGGCACCATGGACGGCTGGCCCAGCCACAGCGTGCGCGCGGTGTGGCGCGGTGGCGGCGGCGAGATGCTGATCGGCACCGACAGCGGCCTGCGCCGGCGCAGCCGCGTCGGCGCGCCGTGGGTCGGCGTGCCGGGGCTGGACGGCATGTCGGTGCGGGCCGTGGCACCCGATGCCGACGACGGCTGGTGGATCGGCACGCTGTCCGGCCTGTGGCGGCTGCATGCCGACGGGCGCGCGGCCCGCGTCGACGGCCTGCGGGATCCGCGCATCGATGCCCTGTTGCGCGTCGACGACACCCTGTGGGTGGGCACCCGCGGTGGGCTCGAGCGTTTGCAAGCGGGCCGTGTCGTGCCCGATCCGGTGCTCGCGCCGCTGGCCGGCGACATGATCACCACGCTGGTGCGCGACCTCGACGGCACGCTGCTGATCGCCAGCAACACCCGCGGCCTGTGGCGGCTGGACGGCCGCCGGCTGGCCCGCATCGAACCCGGCGGTGCCGGGCTGCACGCCTCGGTGTGGGCGCTGCATCCCGACGCGAGCGCCATCTGGGCCGGCACCTTCGGTGCCGGGCTCTACCGCATCGACCGCGCCACCGGCGCCTCCACCGCCTTGAGCGAGCGCGACGGGCTGACCAACAACGTGGTCTACCGCATCCTGCCCGACGCGATGGACCGCCTGTGGGTCAGCACCAATCTCGGGCTCAGCGTCTTCGATCCGGCCAGCGGCATCGTGCAGAACATCGGCCGCCGCGACGGCCTGCGCAACCAGGAGTTCAACAGCGGCGCGGGGTTCGCCGATCCCGGCGGGCTGCTGTATTTCGGCGGCACCCAGGGCCTGGATGCCATCGCGCCGCTGCAACTGCCCCGGCGCAGTGCCCCCGCGCGTCCGGTGCTCACCGCGCTGCAGCTGCTGAGCCGTGGCAGCGACGACGAGGCCCGCAGTCAGCACGAGACCGACATCGTCTACGCGCCCTCGATCACGCTGGGCAGCGAGGACAGCGTGTTCACCATCGCCATGACGGCGATCGACTTCCTCGCCCCGGCCGCGGCCCAGCTGCGCTACCGCGTGCACGGCCTGCACGGCGGCTGGATCTACCCGCACCAGGCGCGCACCGAGATCTCGCTCAATCATCTGCCGGCCGGACGCTACACGCTGGAGGTGCAGGCCGCGGGCCGGGACGGCGAGTTCGGCGCCTCGCGCATGCTGACCATCGACATGCCGCCGCCGCTGTGGCGGCATCCGCTGGCCTACGCGCTCTACGGGCTGCTGGCGCTGCTCGTCCTCGGCCTCGCGGTGGCCCGCACACGCCAGGCGGTGCGCCGCGAGCGCGAGCAGGTGGACCTGCTCAACCGCACCGTGGCCGAGCGCACCGCGCAGCTGGAACTGGCCAACCGGCAACTGCAGCAGAGCAACGTCCAGCTCGACGCGGCCAACCGGCTCGACCCGCTGACCCACGTCGCCAACCGGCGCGAACTGCAGGACTGGCTGACGCGCGAATCGGGTCGCGTGGTGGAGCGCCTCGCAGGCGGCGGTGCGGAGACGCTGCTGTTCTTCATGCTCGACATCGACGCGTTCAAGCGCGTCAACGACGGTCACGGTCACCAGGCCGGCGACGAGGTGCTGGTGCAGTTCGCCCAGCGCCTGCGCACGCTGTGCCGCGAAGGCGACCTGCTGGTGCGCTGGGGCGGCGAGGAATTCGTACTGGTCACCCGGCTCGGCGACGCCGACGCCGCGGCGCGGCTGGCCGAACGCATCCGCGCGGCGATCGCGGTGGAACCGATGGTGCTGAGCCACGGCGCGGCGCTGTCGATCACCTGCTCGATCGGGTTCGCGCCGTGGCCGTTCTCGGCCGCGTGGCCGGCGCTCGGCGACTGGCAGCAGACCAGCGCCCTCGCCGACCGCTGTCTCTACGCCGCCAAGGCCGCGGGCCGCAATGCCTGGGTGGGCGTGGTGCCCGGCCGTGCGCCCGACCGCTGGCACCTGCAGGCGCTGCTCGCCGGCGCCGATCCCCACACGCTGGGCGACAGCGTGCGCGTGCTGCATTCCGGCGCCGAGGCGCCGGTGTTCGGCCTCTGAGGCGCGCTAGAGCCGGTCGAGCCGGATGCGGTTGGCGAACAGCGAGAACGCGAGCATGCCGGCCACGCTGCCCGCATGCGCCAGCCAAGGCGGCAGCCAGCGCGGCGGCGCGATCACGCCGGCCTCGAACATCGGCGCGAAGCGCTGCACGTCGTCGAGCGTCATCTTGCCGGCGAAGAGCTGGCGGCAGCGCGGCAGCGCGCGCTGGGCCAGCGACTGGCGGAAGAAGGTGTGCACGTCGATGAGGCCGCGCAGGTAGACCGCGTCCTTGGTGAACGCATGGCCGCCGCCCAGCGGTGCGCCGCGGAACACGCGCTGCGCCGAGGCGAAACTCTCGGCCGCGGTCTGGCCGGCGCTGTGGAACGTGTCGAACACCTCGAGGAAATCGGCGCCGTCGAGTGCCTGCGCGATGGCCTCGGTGCGCAGGCTGATGCGCTTCATCCGATGGATGTCGATCTGCCCGGTGATCTGCTCGGCGAGCACCGCCAGGCCTTCCTGGGTGCAGGTGGTGCGCGGCGACGCCATCGCCAGGCTGGGCAGCACCGTCTGCTGGCGACCGTTGAGGGCGGTGAGCGAATGCACGAATGCTTCGTGCTGGAGCAACTGGCCGCGATCGTGGATCGAATAGCGCGCATCGGCGCGCAGCCGCAGCCGGAACGCGCCGGCCGCGGCCTTGGCGATCATCTCGGGGTCGAGTTCGACCGCGATGACGCGTTCGCCGAAGAACGTGTCCAGATCCGTCTGCAGCTGCGTCTGCAGCGTGGGCGCGTCGATGTCGGCCTCGGCGAGCAGGCCGGGATCGAGTGCGTCGGCGATGTGGATGAAATGCCGCGCCGCATCGCAGGTGGTCGCCGTGCTGCCGGGCACCGGCACGTCGGGGCGGCCGTAGAGCGCGATCGAATGCGCGGTCACCGCCGGCGTGCCGAGCGCTTCGAGCAGGCCTGCGGCGGTATCCCAGGCCCGGGTGGCGTCGAGCAGATACGCGCCGAGTGGATGCGCCGGATCGGCGGCCGCACCGATCGCGGCCAGTTCGCGGCGCGCATCGGTGAAGTCGAGCGCGGGATAGCGCACCTCGGGCAGCACGCGGCGTCCCTGCGCGAACGCGGCGAGAAAGCGCTGCTGCACGGCGGGCGACCAGCTGGCGAGGCTCAGCAGCCGGATGCCGCGCGCGGCGGCGACCATCCGCGCATCGAGCGCAGCGTGGTGGGCGATGTCGGCGTCGGCCATCGGTCGATTCCCGGGCGGAGCGCTCACGCTAGCCGATCGGCGTGCACGCCTCCATGCGGGGGTCGGGTCGACATCCCGTCCGGCGCAATGCCCCCCTGTAGGCGGGTGCCCCCTTGTAGGCGCGGGCCGAACGCGATGCCCTGCAGGAGCGGCCTCGGCCGCGAAGGGCATTCCCGGTGTCTGCCAGTCCACGTTCGCGCGCGAGCGCTCTTACAGGGCGATTGCGCGTGCGGATACGGAGCTGCGGTCGTGGCGAACGCGATGCCCGGTGGTGGCCCGTCGGCCACGACGATCAGGTCTCGCGGGTCCAGTCCGATCCGCGGCGCGCGGGCTTGATGCCGGGGCGTCCGCCGGATTTCGGGGCGGCACGTCCCGTCGGCTTGCCGGCGGCCAGCGCGGTCTCGGCCTTGTGCGCCATGCGGTTGGCCCGCTGCCCGGCGGCACCGGCCAGCTCGTCGCGCAGTTTCAGGTAGCTCGCCACGCGAGCGGCCGACAGCGTGCCTGCCTCGATCGCCGCGCGCACCGCGCAGCCCGGCTCGGCGCCGTGGGTGCAATCGCGGAAGCGGCAGTCGGCGGCGATCGCCTCGACATCGGCGAAGCCGCCTTCGGCCAGGTCTTCCTCGCCGGTGGGCTTGAGTTCGCGCATGCCGGGGGTGTCGATCAGGCACGCGCCGGACGGCAGCGGAATCAGCGCGCGGTAGGTCGTGGTATGCCGTCCGCGGTCGTCGGTGGCGCGCACCGCCGCGGTCTTCATGCGCTCGATGCCGAGCAGGCTGTTGGTCAAGGTCGACTTGCCCGCGCCCGAACTGCCCACCAGCACGGCGGTCATGCCCGGCCCGAGCCAGCGGTGCAGACCCTGCACGCTGGCGGGCTCGCGCGCGTTGACCGGCACCACCGCGACGCCCTGTCCGGCGATCTCGGTCAGCGCCGCCACTGCAGCGGCGATGTCCGCCTCGGGCTTGTCGGCCTTGGTGAGCACGATCACCGGCGTGCCGCCACCCTGCACCAGCAGCAGGTAGCGCTCGATGCGGCGCGGGTTGAAATCGGCATCCAGCCCGCAGACCACGAGCACGGTGTCGATGTTGGCCGCGATCAACTGCTGCCGGTAATGCTCGCCCGCGGCGGCGCGCTTGATCGCGCTGCGCCGGGGCAGCATGACGACGATCCGCTTGCCGTCCTCGACCAGCACCCAGTCGCCGACCGCGGCGCGGTCTTCCGGCGCCATCGTGCCCTTGCGGTAGCCGCTGCGGCGCAGCCATTCGGGCGGTGATTCGACCGCGAGCGCCTCACCGGGCGCGGCCGCCACCAGATAACCGGAGCGGTGCTGCTCGACCACGCGCATCGGCTGCGTGCCGGGATGCGCGGCCAGCGTCCCGGCCCAGGCGTCGGACGGCGCGCCGTCGAAGGGCCAGCCGATCGCACGCAGCGCGGGGTCGGGCGGGATCAAGCAGGCAGGCGGGCGGTCGTCATGGGCGCGATTCTACGAGGCCGGGCCGGCGAGGGCGTATCCGGACACGTCTGCCTGTGACCGGCATTCCCGCGACGGCGGGAATCCAGCGCCGCTGATTCTCGAAGCCTGACGCCGCTGGATTCCGGCCTTTGCGGGAATGACGGCCGTTATCCAGGCCTTCCCCGACAGTCATCGGGCGCGGAGCCGGCGATCGCCGGCGCGTGAGCGTTCTCCGCGGCAAACAGCGTGACCCCACGGATTTTCCGCTAGCATCGCGCGACATTCCCCGCGCCGAGCGCCCCGATGCCCGCCCCCCTCAACACGCGTGAACGCCTGTCCGAAGTCCGCTACGAGATCCGCGGCGAACTGGCGCGGCGCGCGCGGGATCTCGAAGCGCAGGGGCGCACGCTGATCAAGCTCAACATCGGCAACCCGGGCGCGTTCGGCTTCCGCGCTCCGGAGCACCTGCAGCGCGCGATCGCCGACCACATCCACGCCACCGATCCCTACACCCACCAGCAGGGCCTGCCGGTGGCGCGCGAGGTCATCGCCGCACATCACGCCGCACGCGGCGCGCAGGACGTGTCGGCCGAGCGCGTGTTCGTCGGCAACGGCGTCAGCGAACTCATCGACATCGCGCTGCGTGCGCTGCTCAATCCCGGTGACGAAGTGCTGGTGCCGTCGCCCGACTATCCGCTGTGGTCGGCGGCGACGATCCTCAACGACGGCCGCCCGGTGTTCTACCAGTGCAAGGCCGAGAACGGCTTCCTGCCGGACCCCGATGCGCTCGAAGCGCTGGTCTCGCCGCGCACGCGCGCGATCGTGCTGATCAACCCGAACAATCCGACCGGCGCGGTGTATCCGCGTGCGCTGCTCGAGCGCATCGTCGCGATCGCCGCCAAGCACGAATTGCTGCTGCTGTGCGACGAGATCTACGACGGCATCACCTACGACGATGCGCCGTTCGAACCGATCGCACCGCTCGCCGGTGACGTGCCCTGCGTGTCGTTCGGCGGCCTGTCCAAGGTGCACCGGGCCTGCGGCTGGCGCGTGGGCTGGGCGGTGCTGTCGGGCAGCGAGCCGCGCAGCCGCGATTTCCGCAACGCGATGGATCTGCTCGGCGCATTGCGCCTGTGCGCGAATGTGCCGGGCCAGTTCGCGATCGAGGCCGCGCTGACCGGCGTCGATACGATCACTCCGCTGTGCCAGCCCGGCGGCCGGCTGTACGAGGCGCGGCGCGCGGTGGTCGAGGCCTGCGCGGCGAGCCGGTATCTCACCCTCAACACGCCGGCCGGTGCGCTGTACGCGTTTCCCGGCATCGCCGCGGACGTCGCGGCCGGCTTCGACGACCATGCGTTCGCGCTGGACCTGATGGAAAGCGAAGGCGTGCTGGTGGTGCCCGGCAACAGCTTCAACGTGCCCTACCGCAACCACTTCCGGGTGACCCTGCTGCCCGAGCCGGCGCAGCTGCGCGAGGTCTTCGCACGCATCGAACGGGTGCTCGAGCGGCGCATCGGCGAGGCACGCAAGGTCGTGCCGCTGACGCCACGCCAGGCGCGTGCCGCGCGATGATCGCGCACTACCTCGCGCTCGGTGACAGCTACACCATCGGCGAAGGCATCGCGCCCGAGGACCGCTGGCCGGTGCGCCTGGCCGATGCGCTGCGCAGCGAGGGCGTCGCGATCGACGCGCCGCGGATCGTCGCGACCACCGGCTGGACGACCGACGAACTCGACGCGGCGATCGATGCGGCGGCATTGCGGCCTCCGTTCGATCTGGTGAGCCTGCTGATCGGCGTCAACGACCAGTACCGCGGCCGTGACGTCGCCACGTACGCGCCCGCGTTCGAGGCGCTGCTCGCGCGCGCGATCGGCTTCGCCGGTGGCGATGCGACGCGGGTGTTCGTGCTCGCGATTCCGGACTGGGGCGTCACCCCGTTCGGCGCGCATTCGGGCCGCGACACCGCGGCGATCGCGCGCGAACTCGATGCCTACAACGCCGCGGCGGCGGCGATCTGCTCCGCACGCGGCGTCGCCTTCGTCGACATCGCGCCGGTCAGCCGCGCGCGTGGCGGCGAGCCGGGGATGCTCGCCGACGACGGCCTGCACCCCTCGGCCGCGCTGCATGCAGCGTGGACGCAGCTGGCGCTGCCGGTGGCCCGCGCCGTATTGTCTCGGGCATGAATACGACGACCCACGACGCCGCCCCGCTGGCGACCGCTCCGTTTCCGCGCGAGGACGCGCGCAGCATCGCGCGTGCGTTCCTGCCGAAACACGTGCTCGGCAACCGGTACGACTACTACTACACGCTGACCAAGCTGCGCACCGACCCGCTGTATCCGGGCGTGCTGCAGGCGCTGCGCCCGACCACGGCGCCGGTGCTCGACCTGGGCTGCGGGCTCGGCCTGCTGGCGCACGCGTTGCGCGCCGACGGCCAGGCGCTGCCGTTCTACGGCGTCGACATCGACGCGGCCAAGATCCGCCGCGGCCGCGACGTCGCCGCGCGCACGGGTCTGGCCGACGTGCGCTTCGACGTGCTCGATCTCGGCGCCGGCATGCCCGATCACCGCGGCAGCGTCGCCATCCTCGACGTGCTGCAGTACCTGACGCCCGACCGTCAGCGCGAACTGCTCGACAGCGTGATCGCGATGCTGACCCCCGGTGCGCGCCTGGTGATCCGCAGCGGCCTGGCCGACGACTCGTCGCGCAGCCGCACGACCCGCATCACCGACCGGCTGGCGAATCTCGCCGGCTGGATGCAGGAGCGCGCCAAGTGCTACCCCACGGCCGACGGCCTGCGCACGCAGCTCGAAGGCGCCGGCCTGCGCACGACGCTCCGCCCGCTCTACGGTGACACGCCGTTCAACAACTGGCTGATCGTGGGCGAACGCACGTGACCGCCCGCGACGGCCTTCCCGATGCGCCGATGCTGGCGCTGGACGATCCGTCGTGGACCACACTGACCTGCGCCGGCGGCAGCGCGCGCGGCATTCCCGCGTTGCTGGCCCAGCTCGATGGGGTGGGCGAGGAAACCTGGCAGAGCGAGCCCTGGCATTCGCTGTGGGCGGCGCTGTGCGACGAGGGGCGCGTGCATCCCGCCTCGTTCGCCGCGGTGCCCCACATCGTCGCCGCGCTGGCCGAAGCGCCCGAACGGGCGACGCCCAGCCACTTCGTGCTGCCGGCGAGCATCGAACTCGCCCGCGCGCTGCACGATGCGGAGATTCCCGATGCGCTGATCGACGGCTACGTCACCGCGCTCGCGCGTCTGCCGCTGCTCGCCGGCCTGGTGGCCACGCCGGACTGGAACGAAACCCTGTGCGCCGCGGCGTTGGCCGCCACTGCTGCCTCGACCGGCCAGCACGCGCTGGCCGAGCTGCTGCTGGAAGCCGACGACGTGCAGTCGGTGCTGGCGTATCTGCGCACCGCCTGAGGAGCGAGCGCGTTCCTGCAGGTCACGCGCAAAGCGGGCTGTGCGATGGCCGGACACGTGCCTCTGCAAGAGCGGTCTTGGCCGCGATTGCCGCAGTCCTGCGGGTTTCGAACCGCCTCGGGTTCGCGCACGCGCGTGTGCCTGCAGGACCTGTAGGGGATGTACCCCACGGCCAGCGGCACGGCTCGCCGCCTATGTCTCTCCGGGGCCGTCCAGGGGCAGGACCGCGCGCAACCCCTTCGCGCGTAGACGGGCGAGCACGCCGTCGAGCATGGCGACGTTGCGGCCGTGCCTCGCGCCCTCGTGCAGTAGCACGATCGCGCCCGGCGCGAGGTCGGCGTCGATCCGCGCGATCACCCTGTCGACGTCAGCTTCCACCGCATCGAAGCCACGCGCGCTCCAGCCCACACGCGCCAGTCCGGCGTCGCGCAGCGGCGCGTGCACGAAGGGATTAGTGTGGCCGACCACCGAGCGGAACCACACCGGTGCGCGGCCGGTGATGCGAGTGAGCGCGGCCTGGGCGTCGTCGATCTCGCGCCGCATGCGCGCCGGGCCGAGCGCCCAGAAACGCGCCTGCGGATGGGTGTGCGAGTGATTGCCGATGTCGTGACCGCGGGCGACGATCTCGCGCACCAGTTCCGGCCGCGCCTCGGCGCGCGCGCCGACGAGAAAGAACGTCGCCTTGGCGCCGTGCGCATCGAGCAGGTCCAGCACCGCGCGCGTGTCGTCGGACGGCCCGTCGTCGATGGTCAGCCACACACCGTCGCCCGGCAGCCGGGTCAGCACCGGCCCGTACAGCCGCGACGACGGCGCGAGCACGCCCCACAGGCACAGCGCATGGCTGGCCAGCAGCAGCGGCAGCCCCACCTGCCAGCCCAGCCACCACCACAGCCACGCGATCACGAGCTGCGAGGCGATCAGAAGGGGCAGCCAGAGACGCGGGTAACGGGGCGGACGATGCGACGACATGGCGCGCATGATGCCATCGCCGGGCATGCCGGCTTGCCGACGCGTGCGTGCCTTCAGCCTCCGGCCGCGGCCTGGCGCCGCCTCGCCCTGCAAAGACGAATCCGGTTTGATCAATTGCGCCTGCGTGTCGTCTGTTTTGCTCCAGCTCCAGCTCTAGCTTCGGCTTCGGCTTCGGCTTCCGCTTTGGCTTTGGCTTTGGCTTCGGCTTCGGCTTCGGCTTCGGCTTCCGCTTCCGCTTTGGCTTTGGCTTTGGCTTTGGCTTTGGCTTTGGCTTTCAGCGTTTGACGTTCGAGCCGTAAAGCGAGCCGAGCACCGGAGCCGGGCGTGGCCGAAGAGCAGCCCATGTCCGAGCGAAGCGAGTTTGGGCTGCGGAACCGTAAAGGTCCCAATGTGCCGCGTCAGGCGAGGAGCGGAGGGGACCGGCGCGGCGCAGCCGCGTCGGCTCGCGCCCGGCGAAGGGACTTTTTGGTTCCTTTTTGGTCCCTCAAAAAGGAACTCGCACGCGCAAGCGGGCGAAAGCCGTGCACTTGCTCTGCTTTCCGTTCGTTCACCGCTACCGCCCGGTTCAGATCATTCGCGAGGAACAGAGCTTCCGCGCTGTTCGCGCGGCTTACTTTTGTCTTGTCAAAAGTAAGCACGACAGCGCCGATGCGCTGGCGAACGGCGAAGCCGGCCCGAAGGGCGAGTGCCCGAGGCGCGAGTCAAACCGCCGTCGCCGGGCGCGAGCCGATGCGATGAAGCCGCATCGGTTCCCTGCGCTCCTCGCCTGACGCGGCACGGCGCCCAAACTCGCTTCGCTCAGACATGGGCTGCTCTACGGCCCCGCCGCCCTGCGATGCTCGGCTCGCTTTACGGCTCGAACATCAAACGCCAAAGCCAAAAGGCAACAGCAAAAACAAAGACAACGACAAAAAGGCAGAAGCAAGAAGCACTAGGCAGGGCAAAACCCAGCACAGCTGAAGCCTGCGCCCAGGAACGTCTGCGCCGTCCCACCCTTCCCGCGAAAGCGAGGGCCCGCTGCAACAGGCCAACCGCGCCTCGATCCGGCGCCTCCAGGGTCGAACGCCGACGACACGGGATTCCCGCCTGACCGGACATCCGTCCGCTGAAAGCCACGGGAGTGACAACGGGACGAGGAGACCGGGCCCGCGCTGCCGTCGCCGAGGACGAGGCCCAACCCCGACCGCCGACAGCAAACGCCACGGCGGCTTGCAAGCCGCCCCCCGCGCTACCATGTCCCCCTTTCACGCTCACCGGAACCACCGCCATGGCCCTCGATCCCGCTCTCCGCACCCGCATCGACACCCTGCTCCAGGGCAACCGCGCCGTGCTGTTCATGAAGGGCTCGCCGCTGGCCCCGCAGTGCGGGTTCTCGGCCAAGGCCGTCGCGGCGATGGACGCGGTCGGCGTCGACTACCTGCACGTCAACGTGCTCGAGGACGGCGAAATCCGCGAGGGCATCAAGGCCTATGGCGACTGGCCGACGATCCCCCAGCTCTACGTCGACGGTGAACTCGTCGGCGGCAGCGACATCATCGAGCAGATGGTCGGCAGCGGCGAGCTGCACGGCTTGTTCGGCGTGGCCCCGCCCGACCGCACCCCGCCGTCGATCACGATCACGCCGGCCGCGCGCGAGATGGTCGCCAAGGCCGTGGCCGATGCCGGCGGCGACTACGTGCTGCAGGTCGACATCGACAAGAATTTCCGCACCCGTCTGCAGCTGGCGCCGCGCAATGCGGGGGCGATCATCGCGCAGGCCGACGGTATCGACGTGCAGTTCGACCTCGGCGGCGCGCGCCGTGCCGAGGGCATGACGATCGATTTCGCCGACGACATCCGCGGCCGGGGCCTGGTGATCGACAACCCGAACGCCCCCAGGCCGGTGCAGGACATCAGCCCCGCCGATGCCGACGACCGCCTCGCGGCCGGCACGCTGACCCTGGTCGACGTGCGTCCGCCGGAGGAGCGCGCCACCGCCAGCGTGGCGCGGCCGTTCGAAGTGCTCGACGGCGACGGCATCACCCGCCTGCAGCAGCTGCCCAAGGACACGCCGCTGGCGTTCCTGTGCCATCACGGCGGCCGCAGCCAGCAGGCCGCAGAGCACTTCCGCAACCAGGGCTTCACCCAGGTGTTCAACGTCGCCGGCGGCATCGACGCCTGGAGCGACAGCGTCGACGGCAGCGTGCCGAAGTACTGAGCATGACGGCGCCGGCGGCGATGGGCGCGCCGCCGGCTCAAGCCCGGCCCGCCGGGGCCGATAGCGCAGTGTCCAGCACCGGCTGGCCGCTCACGCCATGGGCGACGGCTCCGACCTTCTGACCCATGAACCGACCGACCGATCCCGCCGCCTCCGCCGACCGCGCCCCGCGCGCGCAGGCCCGTGGCCCGGACAGTGCGATCGGATCGGAGGCGCTGCTGGCGTTGTTCAGCAATGCGGCGACGCCCGACCGGCTGCTCTCGGCCTTCGCCGACGGCGTGGCCGGGCTGCACGACGAACTGGGCCAGCTCGGGCGGTATCTGCAGTCCGCCAACGCCGCCGGCGACTGGACCGCCTACGGGCGCGCGATGCGCCAGCTGATCGACAAGTACGTGCGCTACGTGGAGCTCGACACCCCGCCTCCGGGCGCGGCCGATGCCGCCCGCTTGCGCGACCTGCTGCGCCACACCCTCGGCGCGGCGCTGGCGGCGCTGCTGCGCAACGACCCGGCCTTGTCGGACGAGGCGATCGCCCTGGCCTCGGGCTTCCGCAGCTGGACGCCCGGCGACGATCTCGATGTGCTCGGCCGCCGCCTGACCGATCTCTGCCACCGCGTCGGCGTGCACACCCAGGACACCGAGGAGCAGATCTCCCTGCTGATCGGCCTGTTCGATCTGCTGCTCGAGAACGTCGGCGAACTGCTTGACGGCGACAGCTGGCTGCACGGCCAGATCGGCCAGATCCGCGCGCTGCTGGCCGGGCCGATGGACAAGACGACGGTCGAGGAAGCCCGCACGGGCCTGCGCCAGGTGCTGTTCCGGCAGGGCCAGCTGAAGAAGGGCATCGACGAGTCGAAGGCCGCGATGCGCACCATGCTGGGCACGTTCGTCGAGCGGCTCGACGGCATGGCCGCCGATACCGGCGAATACCAGGACCGCCTGGCCGGTCACGCCTCGCGGATCCGCGAGGCGCGCAGCATCGCCGAGTTCAACGGCGTGCTCGATGCGGTGCTCGAGGACACGGGACGGATCCAGGCGCGGGCGATCCGTGCGCGCGACGACCTCGTGGCCGCGCGGCGCGAGCTGGAGGAGAGCGAGCGCCGGATCTCCCAGCTGGAAGAGAAACTCAGCGATGCTGCCGGCCTGGCCCGCGAGGACGAGCTGACCGGCTGCCTCAACCGCCGCGGCTTCGACGAGGCCTTCGAGCGCGAGGCCAAGCGCGTCCGCGCCGACCGGCCGCTGTGCATGGCCCTGGCCGATCTCGACGACTTCCGCCGCCTCAACGCCATCCACGGCCATCTGGGGGGCGATGCGGCCCTGCGCCATTTCGCCGACATCGCCCGCCTGACCCTGCGCGACAGCGACGTGGTCGGGCGCTTCGGCGGCGAGGAGTTCGTGATCCTGATGCCGGCCACGACGATTCCGCACGCGTTGGCGGCACTGGCCCGACTGCGGACGGTGCTGACCCACCGTCCGGTGATCCACGACGAGGCGCGCATCGCGCTGACGTTCAGTGCCGGCGTCGCGCTGCAGCGGCCGCGCGAGACCTTCGAATCGCTGCTCAAGCGCGCGGATCTGGCGATGTACGGCGCCAAGCGCGAGGGCAAGGACAGGAGCATGGCCGCGCCGGACTGAGCGCGGCGGCACGGCGCCCGCATACACCTGCACGACGCGACGGCTTGGGTGGGGTTGCGGCACCCCCGTACACTGCGCGCATCGCATCGCGGGGAGCGGCATGTTGCCGGGCTGGGTCTTGCTTCTGGTGTCGCTGGGCTATGCCGCGCTGCTGTTCGGCGTGGCCTGGTACGGCGACCGGCGCGCGCTCTATACCGACCGGCCCTGGCTGCGCTCGGCCGTCTACAGCCTGGCGCTGGCGGTCTACTGCTCGTCGTGGACGTTCTACGGCGCGGTCGGCACCGCGGTGCGTCAGGGCGTGGGCTACCTGCCGATCTACATCGGCCCCCTGCTGCTGTTGCTGTTCGGCTGGCGGATCCTCGAGCGCCTGGCGCTGATCGCGCAATCGCAGAACACGGTCTCGATCGCCGACTTCATCGCCTCGCGCTACGGCCGCTCGCAGCGGCTGGCGGCGATGGTGGCGCTGATCGCGCTGGTGGCCGCGGTGCCGTATCTGGCGCTGCAGTACAAGGCGGTGGCGATCAGCCTCGGCGTGCTCGGCGGACCCGACGATCCGGTCACCCCGTTCGGCGACCCGGCGTTCTACGTCGCGGCGCTGATGGCGCTGTTCGCGATCCTGTTCGGCACCCGCACCGTGGATGCCACCGAGCACCGCCCCGGGATGATGCTGGCGGTCGCGCTGGAATCGCTGGTCAAGCTGGTGGCGCTGGTCGCGGTCGGCGTGTTCGCCGTCGCGTGGCTGGGCCGCAACGAACTGCCGCTGATGGAGGCGACCCGCGCCCTGGTCGCGCATGCGCCGCCCTCGAGTTTCGCCGCGCAGTGCCTGCTCGCGTTCGCGGCGATCATCTGCCTGCCGCGGCAGTTCCACGTCGCGGTGGTGGAATGCGGCGACGTGCGCGACATCCGCCGCGCGCGCTGGCTGTTCGGCGGCTATCTGGTGGTGATCTGCCTGGCCGTGCTGCCGATCGCGAGCGCCGGCGTGGCGCTGTTCGGCCGCGAAGGCCCGGTGGCGCCCGACAGCTTCGTGCTGGCGCTGCCGATGGCGGGCAACGCCGACGTGCTGGCGATGTTCGCCTACATCGGCGGCTTTTCGGCGGCGACCGGCATGGTGATCGTGTCGTCGGTGGCGCTGGCGACGATGGTCAGCAACGACCTGGTGATGCCGCTGCTGCTGCGCCGTGGGTATGCGGAGCGGCATCGCGGCAACGTCGCGCGAACGGTGCTGTGGGTGCGCCGCGCGGCGATCGTCGGCCTGGCCGCACTGGCCTACGCCTACTACCGCAGCAGCGGCAGCGACACCACGCTGGCGGCGTTCGGGTTGATGGCCTTCGTCGCGGTGGCGCAGTTCGCGCCGGCCCTGATCGGCGGTCTGTACTGGCGTGGCGCGAGCCGCCGTGGCGTCGAGGTGGGTCTGCTCGCGGGGTTCTGCGTCTGGGGCTACACCCTGCTGCTGCCCACGCTGACCGAATCCGGCCTGCTCGATCCGGCCTGGATGGTGGACGGTCCGCTGGGCCTGGGCTGGCTGCGGCCGCGGGCGCTGTTCGGGCTGGGCGGCTGGGATCCGCTGACCCACGGCACGTTCTGGTCGCTGCTGTTCAACGTGGGTGCGCTGCTGGTGGTCTCGGCGCGCTGGCGACCCACCCTCGACGAGCGCCTGCGCGCCGCGCCGTTCCTCGACCCGTATGCCGAACGCCGCACCTTCGCGGCCGAGGACTGGAACGGCAACGTCAGCATCGGCGATCTGCTCACGCTGACCGGCCGCATCGTCGGTGACCGCACCGCGCGCCGGGTGTTCGACGACTACGCCCTGACCGTGGGCCGTCCGCTGGTGCTCAACGCCGCGGCCGACCGCACCTGGCTGCAGTTCACCGAGCGCCAGCTCGCGGCCGCGGTCGGCGCGTCGTCGGCGCGCCTGTTGATGACCAGCGCGCTCAAGGGCTCGGGCATGGAGGTCGACGAGGTCGTCGCGATGCTGGACGAGGCCGGCCAGGAGCTGCGCTTCAACCGCGAGGTGCTGTCGTCGACGCTGGAGAACATCGACCACGGCGTCAGCGTCGTCGACCGCACGATGCGCCTGGTGGCGTGGAACCGCAGCTACCAGCGCCTGTTCGGCTATCCCGACAACATGCTCTACGTCGGCCGTCCGGTCGCCGACCTGATCCGCTACAACGCCGAGCGCGGTGAACTCGGCCCGCGCGACGTCATCGACATCGACACCGAGATCGACAAGCGCATCGCCTACATGCGGGCCGGCTCGCCGCACGTCTCCGAGCGCGTGCTCGGCAACGGCCAGGTCATCGAACTGCGCGGCCAGCCGCTGCCCGGCGGCGGCTACGCCACCAGCTACAGCGACGTCACCGACTACAAGCGCGCCGAGCGCGAACTGCTCGAGATCAACGAGACCCTGGAGCAGCGCGTCACCGAACGCACGCGCGAGGCGGAGGTGGCGCAGGAGTCGCGCTCGCGCTTCCTCACCGCGGTGAGCCACGACGTGCTGCAGCCGCTGAATGCCGCGCGATTGTTCACCTCGGCGCTGCGCGAGAGCCAGGACATCGCCGACCAGAAGCACTTCGCCGAGCGCATCGACACGTCGCTGCGCGCGGCCGAGGAACTGCTCGACGGTCTGCTCGACGTGTCACGTCTCGACGCCGGCGCGCTCAAGCCCGAGATCACGGATTTCGACGCGGCGGAACTGCTGCGCCAGCTCGCCGGCCAGTACGCGCCGATGGCCAAGGCGCGGCAGATCGAGATCCGTCTGCACGCCCCGCCCACGCCGGTGCGCAGCGACCGTCGCCTGCTGCGCCGGGTGCTGCAGAACTTCCTGGCCAATGCGCTGCGCTACACCCGCAGCGGGCGCATCGTGCTGGCCGCACGGCGGCGCGGCGACACGATCGCGTTGCAGGTCTGGGACACCGGCCCGGGCATTCCCGAACACCACATGAGCCAGATCTACGACGAGTTCCACCGCTACGAGCAGACCTTCGACTGGGACGGCCGCGGACTGGGCCTGGGCCTGTCGATCTGCCAGCGCATTTCGCGGCTGCTCGGGCACACGCTCAATGCGCGCTCGCGGGTCGGCCAGGGCAGCATGTTCTCGATCACCGTGCCGCGCAGCAGCCAGGCGATCCTGCCGGTGGCACCGCCGGCCGCGCCGCTGCAGGACGAATCGCTGCGCGGCCTGCGCGTGTTGTGCGTGGACAACGACGACGACATCCTGGCCGGCATGCGCGCCCTGCTGCGACGCTGGGGTGTCGAACCGCTGTGCGCCAAGACCATCGACGAGGCGATCGAGCGCATGGACGAGACGCCCGACGTGCTGCTGGTCGACTACCACCTGCACGACCGCCACGACGGCCTCGACACACTGGACATGTTGCGCGGCATGGCGCCGGAGGTGCCCGGTGCGCTGCTGACCGCCGACGGCAGCGACACGCTGAAGCAGGCCGCGCGCATCCGCGGCTACCGGGTGCTGACCAAGCCGGTCAAACCGGCCTCGATGCGCGCCTTCCTCGCGGCGCAGCGCGCCGGTCAGCGTCCGCGCACCGCGCTGCCCTGACACCTGCGCCAGGGCCGTATGGAGACGGGCGTCACGGATCGCGTACGGTGCGACCGCGGACGGCGCGGCGCCGTCCACCTGTCGACACGCCGGCACAGGCGGGCGGCGGGAGACACCGCACGCGCCTCGGGAGGGCCTCATGCGTATCGGAATCGTCGTCGACTCGGCCTGTGACCTGCCGCCTGCCTGGCTCGAGGCGCACGACGTCAAACTGCTGCCGGTGACCGTACGGATCGGCGACACCCGCTTCGTCGACCTCCGGGACGAACGCGCGACGCTGGATTTCGTCGACGCCCACGTTGCCGAGCGCGGGCACACGGCCGAAACGGCCGCCTACCCGTCCGACCGGATCAAGGCCCTGTTCCTCGACGAGCTGGTCATCGAGTGCGACTACGTGTTCTGCCTGACGGTGACCCGCCACCGCAGCCAGATCCACGACAACGCCACTCATGCGAGCTTCGCGATCCTCAACGAGTACAAGCCGATCCGCGCCGCCGCGGGGCATGCGACGCCGTTCGCGCTGCGCATCGTGGATTCGCAACAGGTCTTCGCCGGTCAGGGCATCCTGCCGGTGGAGGCGGTGCGTCTGCGCGACGCGGGCGCGACCGCGCCCGAGATCCGCACGCGGCTCGAGTTTCTCGCCGAGCGCAGCTATGCCTACATGGTGCCCCGCGATCTCGGCTATCTGCGTGCGCGCGTCAAGCATCGCGGCGACAAGAGCGTGAGCCTGCTCGCGGCGATGATCGGCGGCGCGCTGGACATCAAGCCGATCCTGCACTGCCATCGCGGCGACACCGGCCCGGTCGGCAAGATCCGCGGCTTCGAACCGGCTGCCGAGAAACTTCTGGGCTTCGTCGCCGACCGCGTGCGCGCCGGGCTGCTGACCCCCACCCTGTGTCTGAGCTACGGCGGGGAACTCGAGCAGATGCGTGCGTTGCCCGGATACGACGCGCTGGTCGAGGCCTGCGATGCCCATCATGTCGAACGGTTCGAGACGGTGATGAGCCTGACCGGCATGGTCAACGTCGGTGCGGGGTCGCTGACCGTGGGCTTCGCGGCGCCGCCGCACACCTTCGCCTGATTCGCCGTACGCGCTGTATGCCCACGGGCCTCGCTGCGGCCACGACGGCGGGCGGACGCGCCGCATGACGGATTTCTAACGCACCGGATTGCTAGGCTGACGGCTTGAATCGCATCGACGACACGCGCATGAGCACCCGTTACCTGATCCGAGTTCCCGATACCGACAAGGCCCGCGCCTCCGGCGAGTACGCACTGCGCGCCCAGGGCCCCGACGGCATCGCCGAAGAACTGCAGGCCGCCCTGCGCGGCGACGCGCTGTTCGCACGCTGGCGCGATGCGCAGCCCGATCCGGACGAGGTCGATCCGGCGCTGGGCATCGTCGATCCGACGGCGCAGGTCGCCGGTGAACAGCGCGATCTCGGCATCGACCTGACCGTCGACACCTCGATCTCGAGCACCGTGCTCAAGCACCGCCTGCGTCTGCTGGCCGGCGGCGCATGGGAACTGCGCGACGTGCGCGCCGCCTGATCGCCTCCACGGCGATGTCCCGCACGCCGGTGCTGCTGTCGTGGAGCGGCGGCAAGGATGCGGCCTGGGCCCTGCACACGCTGCGCGCGCGCGACGATGTCGAGGTCGTCGGCCTGGTCACGACGATCACCTCCGGCTACGAACGCATCTCGATGCAGGGCATCCGCGTCGATGTGCTGCACGCGCAGGCGCGGGCCACCGGGCTCGAGGTGATCGAGGCGCGCATCCCCGCCGCGGTCGACAACGCCGGCTACGAGACGGCGTTCGCCGAGGCGCTGCAGCGCGCGCAGCAGCGCTGGCCGGGCCTGTCGACGATCGCGTTCGGCGATCTGTTCCTGGCCGACATCCGCGCCTGGCGCGAATCCCTGTGCACCCGCCTGGGCTGGCGCACGTTGTTTCCGCTGTTCGGTGCCGACACCGCCGCACTCGCACGCACGATGCAGGCCGGGGGACTGCGCGCTGCCGTGTGCTGCGTGGATACCCGGCAGCTCGCTGCCGACGTCGCCGGCCGCGACTTCGACGCCGCCCTGCTCACCGCATTGCCGGCCGGCATCGACCCCTGCGGCGAGCACGGCGAATTCCATACCTGTGTGTTCGACGGCCCGATGTTCAGCGCGCCGCTGCCGCTGGCGCGGGGCGAGACCGTGCTGCGCGACGCGCGGTTCGCCTACACCGATTTCGAACTTCGGGCCTGAGCCCGCGCGGTCAGTGCGGCGGCAGCGCGTCGAGCACACGCTGCCCGCGGCCGGTGGTCTCGGCCAGCACGTGGGCGTCGGTGGCCACCAGCACGGTGCCCGCACGCAGTCGCGGCAGCAGGTGCGCGACGAATCCGGGCGGCACCTGCACGCCGGCCAGCAGGGCGGGATCCAGCATCCGGCCGGCATCGGTCTCGCGCCCGGGCACCGCGATCGCCTGCCACTGCGGCATCCGGCCCTCGGGCACGCCATCGACATGCGCGGGCATCGTGTCGGTGCCCATGACATAGACGTGGGTGCCCCGCGGTGTCGCCGACGGCGGCACGACGATGCGCGCGCGCCCGATCTCGCGGCCGTTCTCCAGCGCGATCAGGCGCTGGTCGCTGCGACTGAGCACCAGCGACACCGGCACGCCGGTGGCCTCGTCGGCGGTCCAGCGCCAGGGCTGGCCGTCGTCGAGCGGCAGCGCCGTGATCGCGGCGCCGCTGGCCGGATCGACCGGCGCGAGCAGACCGGGATGCACGGCATCGTCCGTCGCGTGGCCGGCCTCGGCGATGACCACGGTCATGCCCAGGGACGTCGCCGTGAACAGGCGACGCGCGAACTCGGTCGGCAGGTGCACGCAGCCGTGCGATTCCGGATAGCCGGGCAGGCCCCCGGCATGCAGTGCGACGCCGTCCCAGGTCAGGCGCTCCTGGTAGGGCATCGGGGCGTTGTTGTACCTGTTGGCGTGGTGGTCACGGTCCTTCTGCAGGATCGTGAACACGCCGGTCGGCGTCGCGTGCCCCGGCTTGCCGGTGCTGACCGTGGTCACCGCGATCCGCAGGCCGTTGCGATAGACGTAGGCGCGCTGCTCGTCGAGGCTGACGACGATCACCATCGGCCCGAGTGCGGCGTCGTCGCCCGCCCAGATCCACGCGCCGGGCGCGAGTTCTCCGGGCGGCGTATCGACCGGACTCGACTGCAGCGCGCCCCAGGTCGGCACCGCCTGCGCCGCGCCGGCGACGAGCACCGCACACAGCATCCACAGCCCGCGCACCCACGTCTGTCGTGTCGCCATCGTCGCCGTCGCCCGTCGTGTAGAGGCCGACGCTAGCACGCGCGCGGCCCGGCGACGGTGACCGGTGCCCGGGTTCGCGCGCGGTGCGGGATCAGCGTCGGCCAGCCGACTGCATATGTGTGACGCAGGCTGCCGTCAGCCGCGCAACGCCTTCGCGTGATGTGCGATGTGCTCGCCGATGAAGCTCTGGATGAAGTAGTAGCTGTGGTCGTAACCGGGCTGCATCCGCAACTCGATCGGATGGCCGGCGGCTTCGCATGCCGCCTTCAGCAGATGCGGCCTGAGCTGGCCGTCGAGGAACTCGTCGGCATCGCCCTGGTCGATCAGCAGCGGCAGGCGCTCGGTCGCGATCCCCACCAGCGCGGTGGCGTCATACGCGCGCCACGCCGTGCGGTCGTCGCCGAGATACGCGCCGAAGGCCTTCTCGCCCCAGGGCACCCGGCTGGGCGCGACGATCGGCGAGAACGCCGACACGCTGCGGTAGCGGCCGGGATTCTTCAGCGCGATCACCAGCGCACCGTGTCCCCCCATCGAGTGGCCGCTGATCGCGCGCGCACCGGTCACCGGAAACTGCGCCTCGATCAACGCCGGCAGTTCGTTCACCACGTAGTCGTACATGCGGTAATGCGTGGCCCACGGGGCCTGTGTCGCATCGACATAGAAGCCGGCGCCCTTGCCCAGGTCGTAGCCATCGGCATCGGCCACGTCGTCGCCGCGCGGGCTGGTGTCGGGCGCGACCAGGATCACCCCGTGCTCGGCCGCATACCGCTGGGCCCCGGCCTTGGTGATGAAGTTCTGCTCGTTGCAGGTCAGGCCCGACAGCCAGTACAGCACCGGCAGCGTCGCGCGCTCCGCCTGCGGCGGCAGATAGACCGCGAAGCGCATCGTGCAGCCGAGTGTGGTCGAAGCGTGTTCGTAGACGTCCTGCCAGCCGCCGAAGCAGGCGCGGTGTTCGATGCGTTCGAGGGCCATGTCAGTGCACCTGCGGCGTGGCGGGAAGACGGATCTCGTAGGTCTTCAGCACGTCCGGATCGCCCTTGCCGCCGATGCGCGACGCCTGCACCAGCGCGCGGATGCGCAATGCGTAGACGATCTCCGGCACGGCCTCGTATTCGTCGGGCGCGGAGATCATCACACCCGACGCGATGAAGCCGGCCTTCTGCCATTCGCGCCCGAGCGCGGAGAGGATGGCCTGGTCGATCTGCATCAGATCCCGGTCGTCGAGGCGCGCCACCGCGTCGCGCGATTCCGGCTCGAGGTCGAAAGGTTCGAGTGCCGCTTCGAGTGCGGCCTTGTCCATGAAGGCGGCCATCAGAAGTGCACCACGGTGCGGATCGACTTGCCCGCATGCATCAGGTCGAAGGCCTCGTTGATGTCCTCCAGTCCCATCGTATGGGTGACGAAGGGTTCGAGATCGATGCGGCCCGCCATCGCGTCCTCGACCATGCCCGGCAACTGCGTGCGGCCCTTGACGCCGCCGAACGCCGAGCCGCGCCACACGCGCCCGGTCACCAGCTGGAACGGCCGCGTGCTGATCTCCTGGCCGGCGCCGGCGACGCCGATGATGACGCTCTCGCCCCAGCCCTTGTGGCAGCACTCGAGCGCGGCGCGCATCACGTGGACGTTGCCGATGCACTCGAACGAGAAATCGACGCCGCCGTCGGTCATCTCGACGATGACCTCCTGGATCGGCTTCTCGTGATCCTTCGGGTTGATGCAGTCGGTCGCGCCCATCGAGGTCGCGAGTTCGAACTTGCCCGGATTGGTGTCGATCGCGAGGATCCGGCTGGCGCCGGCCTGCACCGCGCCCTGGATCACCGCCAGGCCGATGCCGCCGAGCCCGAACACCGCCACCGTATCGCCGGCCTTGACCTTGGCCGTGTTGTGCACCGCGCCGATGCCGGTGGTGACGCCGCAACCGAGCAGGCAGACCTGCTCGGGGTTCGCCTCGGGATTGATCTTCGCCAGCGAGATCTCGTTGACCACCGTGTACTCGCTGAAGGTGCTGCAGCCCATGTAGTGGTAGATCGGCTCGCCGTTGTAGGAGAAGCGCGTGGTGCCGTCGGGCATCAGGCCCTTGCCCTGGGTGGCGCGCACCTTCTGGCACAGGTTGGTCTTGCCCGAGAGGCAGAACTTGCACTCGCGGCATTCGGCCGTGTACAGCGGAATGACGTGGTCGCCGGGCGCGAGCGAGGTCACGCCCTCGCCCACTTCGACCACGATGCCCGCGCCTTCGTGGCCGAGCACGCTGGGGAAGATGCCTTCCGGATCGTCGCCCGACAGCGTGAACGCGTCGGTGTGGCAGACGCCGGTGTGGGTGATCTTCACCAGCACTTCGCCGGCCTGCGGCGGGGCGACGTCGATCTCGACGATCTTCAGCGGTTCGCCCGCGGCGAAGGCGACGGCGGCACGGGACTTGATGCTTCTGGACATGGGCAACTCCTGGACGTCCTATTTCAGATAGGTCCGCACCAGCGCGACGGCATCGTCGACGCTGGCACGGCGCTGTTCGGGCGAGTCGGCGGGCTGGCCGAGTTCCTCGCGCAGATGGCTTTCGAGCACCCCCGACATCACCCCGTTGACCGCGCCGCGCAGGGCGGCGAGCTGCTGCAGCACGGGACCGCAATCGGCACCGGCCTCGAGCGCGCGCTCGAGCGCATCCAGCTGCCCGCGCATGCGACGCACGCGAGTGAGGACACGCTTCTTCTCTTCGGGGGAATGCGGCATGGATCCGGACTCGATACTCCGGGGGAGTATACAGACCTGCGGCTTCCACGTCAGGGCTCACCCCTGGTGTCACGACCACGCTCGCATAAACGCCGGCACTACTGGACGCGATAAAGCGGGGCCGCCCTTCGCCAGCATCTCGCCGCCAAGCCCGACGCGCACGCTATGCTTCGACGACGCCGCAAGGGAGGGCACGCTTGGAACTCATCGACAACATCAACCATCGGCTCGGTGATGATTTCAAGCGATCAATCAAGCCAGGCGCTCAGCTCAGAATTGCCGCCTCTAGCTTCTCCATCTACGCGTTTGAGGCGCTTCGCGACGAGCTGGAAACGATCGACAGCCTCGAGTTCATCTTCACATCTTCCGCCTTCGCGCTGGAGCAGGCGACCGACAAGGTGACCAAGCAACGCCGCGAGTTTCATATTCCGAACGGCGAGCGGGAACGCAGCTTCTTCGGAAGCGAATTCGAGATCCGGCTCAAGAACAAGCTCACGCAGCGTGCGGTCGCGCGCGAATGCGCCGACTGGATGCGGCGCAAAGCGAAATTTCGGTCAAATCGCGGCGGTGCACCGATGCAGCAGTTCGCCTGCCTGCGCACCGCCGAAGAGCATGCCGTCTACCAGCCGCTTCACGGCTTCACCGCGGTCGACCTGGGCTACCAGCCGGGTGATGCGGTCTCCAATTACGTCACCCGCATCAACGAGGCGCCGCACACCCGGCAGTTCCTGGAGCTGTTCGACCGCATCTGGCAGGACGACAGCCGCGTGGAGGACGTCAGCGAACGCCTGCACGACCACATCGCGTCGGTGTACCGGGAAAATTCCCCCGAACGGATCTACTTCTTCCTGCTCTACAACATCTTCAGCGAGTTCCTAGAAGACCTGAGCGAGGACGTTCTCCCGAACGACCGGACGGGCTATCAGGACACTCTGGTCTGGAACACGCTGTTCAACTTTCAGCGCGATGCCGCCACGGGGATCATCAACAAGCTGGAGACCTACAACGGCTGCATCCTCGCCGACAGCGTGGGTTTGGGCAAAACCTTCACCGCACTGGCGGTCATCAAGTATTACGAGCTGCGCAACAAATCGGTGCTGGTGCTGTGCCCCAAGAAGCTGGCGGACAACTGGATCACCTTCAACCGCAACCTCAGAACCAACCCATTCGTCGCCGATCGTTTCAGCTACGACGTGCTGTGCCACACCGATCTGCAGCGCGATCGCGGCGAATCACTCGGTATGCCCCTGGATCGCATCAACTGGGGCAACTACGACCTCGTGGTCATCGACGAGTCGCACAACTTTCGCAACAACGACGCGTTCAAGGACCGGGAGACCCGCTACCAGAAGCTGATGCACCGAGTCATCCGCCAAGGCGTCAAGACCAAGGTGCTGATGCTCTCGGCCACACCGGTCAACAACCGCTTCAACGATCTGCGCAACCAGCTGGCGCTGGCCTACGAGGGCAAAGAGGAGAACCTGCGCAGCCGCCTCGGCTCCAGTCGCAGCGTGCAGGAAATCTTCAACAGCGCCCAGGGCGCCTTCAACAGCTGGTCGCGGCTGCCACTGGACGCCAGAACGCCGGATGCGATCCTGGCGATGCTCGACTACGACTTCTTCGACCTGCTCGACAGCGTCACCATCGCCCGGTCGCGTCGCCACATCGAGACCTTCTACGACACCAAGGACATCGGGCACTTCCCCGATCGACGCAAGCCCATTTCGATCCATTCGCCGCTGACCGCGCGCGATGACGTGATCGGCTTCAACGCCATCTTCCAGCAGCTGTCGCAGCTGAAGCTCGCGGTATATGCGCCGGTCAGCTATCTGCTGCCGAGCCGGGTGAAGAAATACGAAGTGCTGTATGACACCGAGGTCGCTGGCGGCGGCGGCACCTTCAAGCAGGCCGACCGCGAAAAGAGCCTGCAGCGACTGATGACGGTGAACCTGCTCAAGCGCCTGGAGAGCTCGGTCGAGGCGTTCAGGCTGACACTGCGGAAGCTCCAGGACACGCACACCGAAACCTTGTCGCGCATCGAGCGCTTTCTGCAGGGCGCTGGCGACAGCGGCATCCTCGATCTGGTCGAGGCCCTCGAGAACGCGGAACCGGATGCCGATGAGTTGCCCGATCCCGACCAGAGTATCGGCGGCAAGATCCGGATCGATCTCGCGGACATGGATCTGCCACGCTGGGAACATGAGCTGACGCAGGACGTCTCCGTGATCGGCGCCCTGCTGGACGAGATGACCAAGGTCGCCCCGGAGGATGACGCCAAGCTTCAACACCTGCTGGCGCAGATCGAAGCCAAGCTCGCCGCGCCCTTCAACGCCGGCAACCGCAAGGTGTTGATCTTCACAGCATTCGCGGATACCGCGCACTATCTCTACCGCCAGCTGAGCGCCCCGCTGTTGCAGCGCCACCAGCTGCACACCGGCATCGTCACGGGCTCCGATGCACCGCGCACGACGCTGGGCAAGGGCTACGACTTTCAGAGCGTACTCACGCTGTTCGCACCCCGCGCCAAGCAGAAAGCCCAGAGCCTGCCTGACGCGCCAGGCGAGATCGAGGTGCTGATCGGCACCGACTGCATTTCCGAAGGCCAGAACCTGCAGGACTGCGACTGCGTTATCAACTACGACATCCACTGGAACCCGGTGCGCATCATCCAGCGCTTCGGCCGCATCGACCGTATCGGCTCACCCAACGCCAGCATCCAGCTGATCAACTTCTGGCCCGACATCACGCTGGACGAGTACATCAACCTCAAGGAGCGGGTCGAGAACCGTATGGTCATCGCCGACGTGGTGGCCACGGCCGACGACAACGTGCTGCGCCACGGCGCCAATGACAACGACGTGGCCTATCGCAAGGAACAGCTGCGCCGCCTGCAGGATGAGGTGATCGAACTGGAGGACGTGCGCACCGGCGTCTCGATCACTGATCTGGGGCTCAACGACTTCCGCATGGACCTGCTCAACCATCTGCGGCACAGCGACGGGCTCGGCAGTCTGCCGACCGGCCTGCACGCGGTGCTGCCGGCGGATCCCGCGCGCGGCCTGCAGCCCGGCGCGATCTTCGCGCTGCGCAACCGCAACCACGGGGTGAACATCCAGCAACTCAACCGGCTGCACCCCTACTACCTGGTCTACGTGAGCGACGCCGGCCGCGTCGTCGCCGACCACACCCAGGTCAAACAGATCCTCGACATCGCACGCGCGTCCTGCAAGGGCCGCGACGCGCCGCTCGTCCCCGCCTGTCGGCTGTTCAACCGCGCCACCGACGACGGCCGCGACATGGCCGCCTATTCGCGCCTGCTCGATCGCGCCATCGAGGCGATCATCGACCGCAAGGCCGATCAGGACATGGACACCCTGTTCGGCAGCCCCATCACGACCGCGCTCACCGATGCGATCGCCGGCCTCGATGATTTCGAGCTGATCTGCTTCCTCGCGGTGCAGGCGATGCCGCAGGCCGCATGAACGCGGTCGTGTTCGACTGGCCGCCCGCCACCCGCGTGGACCGCGCCATCAGCAAGACCGAGGTACTGGCGCGCGCCGGCAAACCGTCCGGCCTGCGCGAGCGCCTGACCCGGGAGCTGGCCGAGATCAGCTGGGCCTGCAAGCTCGCCACCACCACCCTCAACCTGCCGCCCGGCGGCCTGCCGGAGTTTCAGGTCTTCCGCCTACGTTTGAAGCCGGGCGTGGCGACCGCCAGCGAACCGCTGCTGCGCGCCATCGACCTGGCCATCCCGTCCCCGCTGCTGTTCGAGGTGACGGGCGATGCTGGCATCTGCACGGTGGGGGCGCCCAAACGTGCCAGCGCGGCCAGCCCGGGCAAGCAGGTCCTGGGGGCCTACATCGCCAGCCCATGGGTCGATGCCGGGACCGCCCGCCACCCGCTGCCGGTGGCACTGGATCTCGCCGGCCTGCATCAGGCGCTGTTGCGCGACCTGGTCCCGCTGGCCGGGCGTCGCGGGGAGACGCTCGATGCCCTGCTCGCACGTCTCGCCGCTGTGCGGCTGGCCGAACGCGACGGCGCCCGACTGCAGGCCAGGCTCCGCGCCGAGACGCAGTTCAACCGCAAGATCCAGATCAACCAGCAGCTGCGCGATGCGCAGCGGCAACTCGCGCAACTGCGCGACCCGGGCGAATAGGCGAACGGGCAGCGCCATAATGTCGGGCTGCGCGCCACAGGCGCAGCGGCCGATCACTGAAGGAAGCTCGATGGACAGATTGAAGATGCACTCGCCCGACCTTGTCGCCGCCAACATCGAGCGGCTGGCGGAGCTGTTTCCGGGCTGCGTGACCGAGCGCCAGGGCGCGGACGGCACGCCACAGCGCGCGGTCGACTTCGATCTGCTGCGCCAGGCCCTGAGTGATCACCTCGTCGAAGGTCCGCAGGAGCGCTACCGACTGGACTGGCCCGGCAAGCGCGAGGCGCTGCTGGCCGCGAATGCGCCGATCGCCAAGACCCTGCGCCCCTGCCGCGACGAGAGCGTGCACTTCGACACCACGCAAAACCTGTTCATCGAAGGCGACAACCTGGATGCGCTCAAGCTGTTGCAGGAAACGTATCTGGGCAAGGTCAAGCTGATCTACATCGATCCGCCCTACAACACCGGCCGCGATTTCATCTACGACGATGATTTCAAGGACGATGCCGAGAGCTATCTCGCCCAGTCCAATCAGACCGACGAAGCCGGCAGGCGCCTGATCGCCAACACCGAGGCCAACGGCCGCTTCCATTCCGATTGGCTGAGCATGATCTATCCGCGGCTACAGCTGGCGCGCAATCTGCTCAAGGACGATGGCGTCATCTTCATCTCAATTGACGACCACGAGGTGGACAACCTTCGCAAGGTTTGCAGCGAGGTTTTTGGCGAAGAGAACTTCATCGCGCAGATCATCTGGCAGAAAGTTTTCTCTCCCAAGAACAGTGCACGTTGGTTCTCTGAAGACCACGATTACATCCTTGTATACGCTAGATCCTCTGATTCGTGGACGCCGCGACTTCTGCCGCAGACTGAAGAGATGATTGCTAGATACAAGAATCCGGACGACGATCCCCGTGGGGTTTGGCAGTCGGATAACTTGACGGCGCGCAACAGGTACGATGCCGGCCTGTATTCGGTGACCTGCCCCTCGGGTCGCGTTATTGACGGACCTCCCAAAGGGAGCTATTGGCGGGTTAGCCAGAAAAATTTCAAGAAGTTGGACGAGGAGAATCGCATTTGGTGGGGGGCTGACGGCAACAACATGCCTCGGCTCAAGCGATTCTTGTCCGAGGTCAAGCAAGGTCGCACACCGCAGACTCTTTGGCCCTATAAAGAGGTTGGTCATACGCAGGACGCTAAAAAAGCTTTGCTTAAGTACGTGCAGTTCGAACACACCGAGAACGTCTTGAACTCTGTCAAGCCGGTAGAGCTGATCCAGCGCGTTCTTCAACTTGCAGGCGAACCAGAGGCAAGCGACATCGTTCTGGACTTCTTCAGCGGTAGCGCGTCCACCGCGCACGGCGTGCTCAAGCAAAACGCTGAAGACGGCGGCAACCGCCGCTTCATCGCGGTGCAGATCGCGGAGCCGCTGCCCACGCCAGAGCCGGGCATGGCCTCGATCTTCGAGATGGGCCTGCGGCGCATCCGCAACTTCAGCAACGAGTTGCGCGAGACGAATCCGGACGCACCGACGGACACCGGCTTCCGCGTCCTCAAGATCGACACCTCCAACATGGCCGAGGTGTACTACCGCCCCGACGAATTGAAGCAGGACGATCTGCTCGGCCAGATCGACAACATCCGCACGGGCCGCACGGCCGAAGACCTGTTGTTCCAGGTGCTGCTGGACTGGGGTGTGGACCTGGCGCTGCCGATCGCGCGCGAAGAGATCGACGGCCGCGAGGTGTTCTTCGTCGATGGCAATGCACTGGCCGCGTGCTTCGTGGCCGACGGCAGCGTCGACGAGGCCTTCGTCAAGCAACTGGCCGCGCGCCAGCCGCTGCGTGTGGTGTTCCGCGATGCCGGCTTCGCCAGCGACAACGCCCGGGTCAACGTCGAGCAGATCTTCAAGACCCTGTCGCCCTCCACCGAAGTCCGCACTCTGTAATCGACAAGGAGCGTCGCCATGGATCACAGTCTTGTTCAGCTTCAATCCCGTTTCGACGCCCTTGCGCACCGTGCGCCTGACGGCGGCGGCGAGTTCTGGTTCGCACGCGACCTGCAGGAGCCGCTCGGCTATGCCCGTTGGGAGAATTTCCTGACGGCCATCGAGCGCGCCATCACCTCTTGCGAAACAATGGGTTGCGATCCAGCGGACCATTTTCGTGACGTCACGAAAATGGTTCGCCTTGGCAGCGGCGCGGAACGCCCGGTCGATGACTTCATGCTCAACCGCTTCGCCTGCTACCTGATTGCCCAGAACGGCGACCCGCGCAAGCCGCCCATCGCATTCGCCCAGGCCTATTTCGCCAGCCAGACGCGCAAACAAGAGTTGATCGAAGACCGCATGCGGCTGCAGGCGCGGATGGATGCGCGCGACCGGCTGCGGGAGGCGGAGAAGCTGCTGTCCCAGAACATAGCCGAGCGCGGCGTCGACAACGAGGGCTTCGGCCGCATCCGCTCCAAGGGCGACCACGCCTTGTTCGGCGGCCACACCACGCAGGCGATGAAGGACCGCTACGGCATCGTGAAGAGCCGCCCGCTTGCGGACTTTCTGCCCACGCTGACCATCGCCGCCAAGAACCTGGCCACCGAAATGACCAACCACAACACCGGCCAGACGGATCTGCAGGGCGAGCAGGCGATCACCGCCGAGCACGTGCAGAACAACCAGAGTGTGCGCGGCATGCTCGGACAACGCGGAATCCGCCCCGAGTCTCTTCCTGCGGAGGAGGACATCCGCAGGCTGGAGCGGCGGGTCAAGAGCGAAGAGAAGAAGTTGGCGCGTCAGACCCCGCCTCTTCCAGGCGACGATGCGGAGACATAGAGCATCCAACCGAGACTTAGAGATTTCCGAAAGATCTCGAAGCTCATCTCCTATCTATCAATGACTTACAACTCTTTCACTACCAGCGTTTGTCGAGCGCTTGAAAGAGATTTCTGGAAAGAGAGCACCCGGCCCGCATGAAGCTCAAGTTCAAAGTCCAGCCCTACCAGACCGCCGCGGTCCAGGCCGTGGCCGACTGTTTCTACGGCCAGCCCATGGCGGACCCGGCCGCCATGCGCTACCGGGTGGATCCAGGCCGGGCCGCCGACGGGCAGACCGAGCGGCTGCTGGAACAGGCGGGCTTCCGCAATGCGCCGCTGCAGCTCAATCGCGCGCAGCTGCTCGACAACATCCAGCGGGTGCAACGCCAGCAGAACCTGCCGGTTTCACCGGATCTGGTGAGCAGCCCACCCTGCGACATCAACCTGGATGTCGAGATGGAGACGGGCACCGGCAAGACCTACTGCTACATCAAGACCATGTTCGAGCTGCACCAGCGCTATGGCTGGAGCAAGTTCATCGTGGTGGTGCCGTCGATCGCGATCCGCGAGGGCGTGGCCAAGACCCTCGCCATCACGGCCGATCACTTCCTACAGGCCTACGGCCGGAAAGCGCGCGCGTTCATCTACAACTCCAAGAGCCTGCACGAGCTGGAGAGCTTCTCGTCGGATGCCGGCATCAACGTGATGGTCATCAACGTGCAGGCGTTCTATGCGACGAGCAAAGACAATTTACGCATTCACCAGGAACTGGACGCCTTCCAGTCGCGCAAGCCGATCGACGTGATTGCAGCCAACCGGCCGATTCTGATCCTGGACGAGCCGCAGAAGATGGAGGGCAAGAAGACGCTGGAGTCGCTGAAGGCGTTCCAGGCGATGGCGCTGCTGCGCTACTCGGCCACCCACAGGACCACGCACAACAAGATCCACCGGCTGGACGCGCTGGATGCCTACAACCAGAAGCTGGTCAAACGTATCGCGGTGCGTGGCATCACCGTGAAGGGCCAGACCGGCACGCACGGCTACCTGTATCTGCAGGACATCCGAGTATTCCCCAACAAGGCGCCCGAGGCGCGCGTCGAGATCGAGGTGCGGCGCAAGACCGAGATCAAGCGCGAGCTGCGGACACTGCGCAAGGGCGACAACCTGTTCGGACTCTCGGGCGAGCTGGACCAGTACCGCGAAGGCTATGTGGTCAGCGATATCGACGCGCGCGACGGGACCGTGCACTTCAACAATGGCGTGGTGCTCGATGCCGGCGAGGCGGTAGGCGACGTGCATGAAGATGTGCTGCGGCGGATCCAGATCCGGGAGGCGATCAGTGCGCACCTCGAGCGCGAGCAGGTGCTGTTCCATCGCGGGATCAAGGTGCTGAGCCTGTTCTTCATCGACGAGGTGGCCAAGTACCGGGACTACGGCCGCGAGGACGAACGCGGCGAGTACGCGCGCATCTTCGAGGAGGAGTACCGCGACGCGCTGAACCGGGTGCTCGAACTCGATCTGGATGCCGGCAGCCGCGACTATCACCGCTACCTGCAGGGTATCGACCCGGCGCGCACCCACAACGGCTACTTCTCGCAGGACCGCAAGAGCAAGCGGCTGATCGACCCGAGCGTGAAGCTGCGCGGCGAAGAAGCCGGGCAATCCGACGATGTCGACGCCTACGACCTGATCCTGAAAGACAAGGAGCGTCTGCTGTCGCTGGACGAGCCGGTGCGCTTCATCTTTTCCCACTCTGCGCTGCGCGAGGGCTGGGACAATCCCAACATCTTCGTGATCTGCACGCTCAAGCACAGCGACAACACGGTATCGCGCCGCCAAGAAGTGGGGCGCGGCTTGCGCCTCGCGGTGAACCAGCAAGGCGACCGCATGGACCACCCGACCACGGTGCACGAGATCAACGTGCTGACCGTGGTGGCGAACGAAAGCTACAAGGATTTTGTGGCAGGGCTGCAGAAGGACATCAGCGATACGCTCTCGGGCCGCCCGCGGGTCGCGGACGAGGCCTACTTCACCGGCAAGGTGCTGACCGCACCGGACGGCGGGGTCGACGTGACGCCGGTCATGGCGCGGCAGATCTATCGCTATCTGCTCAAGCACGACTACATCGATGACCATGCCGCCATCACCGCGGACTACCACACGGCACGGGCGGCGGGCACGCGTGCAGAGCTGCCAGCCGAGCTGCAGCCCTATGCCGACCAGGTGTTCGAACTCGTGGACAGCGTGTTTACCCAGGCGCTGATGCCCACGCCGGAAGACGGCCGCAAAGGGCAGATCAATCGTCTGAATGAGAACTTCCACAGGCGCGAGTTTCAGGCGTTGTGGCAGCGGATCAACCGGAAAGCGGCGTACACGGTGCATTTCGACAGCGATGAACTCGTCGGCAAATGCATCGCAACGCTGGATCAGGAACTGCATGTCCAGCCCCTGCAATACACGGTGGTGTCGGGCCAACAGCAGGACGGTATCGACGCGGATGCACTGAAGAAGGGAGACGGGTTCCGGGTCAGCGAAAGCCGCATCGACAAGCACCGGGCCTCGGTGCATTCGGCGGTGCGCTACGACCTCATCGGCAAACTGGCCGAGGCGACCGTGCTGCGGCGCACGACCGTCGCCCGCATCCTCTCTGGCATCAACGCGGCCGTCTTTGCTCAATTCAGAACCAATCCCGAAGGCTTCCTGAGCCTGGCGGCCCGCCTGATCAAGGAACAGAAAGCCGCCGCCGTCGTGGAGCATCTGACTTACGACCTGCTGGAGGATCGCTGGGATGCCGACATCTTCACCATGGGCCAGCGCCGGGTGGACTTCAGCCGCGTTGTGGGCCGCGCCGATACCGCCGGAGGACTGATTCCGCTGGCCAAGCACGTCTTCGACTATGTCGAGATCGATGGAGACTCGTCGATCGAGCGCCAGTTCACAACGGACCTGGAGACCGGGAACGAGGTTGTGGTGTATGCGAAGTTGCCGCGAGGCTTCGCCATCCCGACACCCGTCGGTGATTACAACCCCGACTGGGCAATCGCCCTACAGGACGGCGACGTCAAGCACATCTACTTCGTCGCCGAGACCAAAGGCACGATGTCGAGCCTGGAACTTCGCGGCATCGAACTGGCCAAGATCGAGTGCGCCCGCCAGTTTTTTCGCGACCTGGACCACGCGATTGCGCCGGACCGCGTGCGCTATGAAATGGTCGACAGTTTTGAACGACTGCGCACCCTATTGGCGAAGGAAACGCCCCCCACCTGCCAGGAAAGGTCCGAATAATTGCCGACATTCCCGCTAAGGTGGGGCTCCAGCCGTAAGCTCCCCCACACGACAGACACCGCATAAGTAGATCTTTCTGGCATCGTTTCCCAGCCAGGAGGTTCCATGCGCACATCGAAGTTCACCGAGACGCAGATCGTCGCGACGCTCAAGCAGGCCGATGCCGGCAGGCCCCCCAGCGCGACGCCCTGCGGCGAACGCCTCGTCAGTCCTTGCCCGGCATCGCCGCATCGTCGAGCGCGTTCGCCCGTTGCCAGGCCGGGCGTGCCTGCAGCCGCTCGACGTAGTCGAGAAACACCGGCCGCTCGGGTATCGATTTGAACATCTGGCCCCAGATCACCTGCGCGCCCACGTAGACGTCGGCGGCCGTGAACCGCGCGCCGGTGATCCAAGGCGCCGCGCCCCCCACCGCGCGTTCCAGGGTGTCGATGGCCTGCTCGAAACTGCCGTAGCCGACCATCTGCGCCCGTTCCGCCGGCGCCAGCAGGCCCAGCGATTTCGCGGTCACCGCCGCTTCCAGCGGTCCGGCGGCGAAGAACAGCCAGCGCAGATACGCGGCGCGCGCCTGCGGCGTGTCCTCCGGGCGCAGCCCCGCATCGGGGAAGGCCTCGGCGAGGTATGCGCAGATCGCCGCAGCTTCGGTGACCACCGCGCCGCGGTGCACCAGCGTCGGCACCTTGCCCATCGGATTGAGGGCCAGGAACGCGTCCGACTTCATCGTGTCGCCGTAGCCCAGCAGCTCGACGCGATACGGGCAGCCGACTTCCTCGAGCATCCAGCGCGCGATGCGTCCGCGTGACATCGGATGGGTGTACAGCACGAGATCGTCGGTGGCCACGGCGCGCTCCGGAAAGGGACAGGACGCGAGTGTGCGCCTGTCCCGCCCACGATGCGCCCGAGGACGGCCCGAATACCTGACGTCATCACCGCGGCGTTCGATGGACGCAAGGCCGGTCGAGCGGGGATCCGGCGACTTCAAGCCTTGAAGATCGAAGACGCTGGATTCCCGCCGTCGCGGGAGTGACGGTCGAGAGCAGACGTGTCCAGACCGACCTACCGGCCGTCGGCAGGTGGATCAAGTTCGGCCGCCACGTGCTCGAGCATGTAGGTCTCGCGATGGATCGACAGGCCCATGCGCGCGTCCGCGCGCTGCAGCACGGCCCGGTTGTGGGCGATCGCCGCGTCCACGTCGATCCATACCGGGCGCATGCCGTTGGCCTGTTCGTAATGCTCGAGACGCGTCTGGCCGAGCTCGGCATCGATCGCGCACGTGTAGAAGTGCGAGGTCATGTGCATGAGGTCGTGGTCCGGGGAGCGGTCCGGACGGTACTCCTCGATGGTGCCGTATGCGTGCAGCACGCGGATCCGGGACGCGCCGGTTTCCTCGGCCAGCTCGCGTCGCAGCGCGGCCACGGGGTCCTCGCCGTCGGCGATGCCGCCACCGGGAAAGCTGTAATCGTCATAACGCGCGGTGTACATCAGCAGCAGCGCACGTCCACGCTGGACGATGGCACGCGCCGCACGTCGACGCAGCACGCGCCCGCTGCGCGTGACCAGCGCAGGATGGACCAGTTCGGCGATCACGCGCATGACGGACTCTCCGCAAACCGGCGCGCACCGTACGCGCGCCCTCAACCGGTGTTCTGGATGCCGGCGGCGATGCCGTTGACGGTGGACACCAGCGCCCGCAGCAGGGCCTCGTCCTCGCGGCCGCCCGCACGCCAGCGCCGCAGCAGTTCCACCTGCAGCAGGCTGATCGGATCGACGTAGGGGTTGCGCAGGCGGATCGACAGCTGCAGGCGATAGTCGTCGGCCAGCAGCACGTCCTGGCCCTTGAGCAGCAGGATCGCGTCGCGCGTACGCAGGCACTCCTCGAGAATGCCGGGGAAGAACACCCCGTGCGCGTCACCGGCGAGCTGCGAGTAGCGTTCGAAAATCGCGATGTCGGTCTTGGCCAGCAGCATCTCGACATCGTCGAGCGCGGCGCGCGTGAACGGCCAGTCGCGCACCATCTCGGTCATCGCCTGCTGGCCGTAGGTGCGCAGGCCGTGCTGCAGCGCGGTGCCGAGGCCGTACCAGCCGGTCAGGCCGGAGCGGTTCTGGGCCCAGGCGAACACCCAGGGAATCGCGCGCAGGTTGCCGATGCCACCGTCGCGCCGCCGAGAGGGGCGCGAGCCGATCTGCAGACGTTCGATGACATCGATCGGCGTGGCCGCGCGGAAGTAATCCGGGAAATCGTCGCGCTCGTGTACCAGCGCGCGGTAGTGCGCGCGCGAGACATCGGCCAGTTCGGCGGCCATGTCGCGCCAGGTGGCCTCCCGCGGATCGGTCGGGCGCGGGCGCAGGGTGGCGCGGATGACCGCCGCGGTCGACTGCTCCAGATTGCGCAGCGCCAGCGCACGGATGCCGTACTTGCGATGGATGACCTCGCCCTGCTCGGTGACGCGCAGGCTGCCGTCCACCGAGCCGCGCGGGGCAGCGATGACGGCGCGTTCGGTCTTGCCGCCGCCGCGGCTGACCGAACCGCCACGGCCGTGGAAGAACATGATGCGCACGCCGGCCGCCTGGGCCAGCGCGGTCAGTTCGACCTGGGTGCGCTGCAGCGCCCAGCGCGAGGCCAGCAGGCCACCGTCCTTGGCGCTGTCGGAATAGCCCAGCATCACCGTCTGCCGGTCGCCGCGCGCAGCGAGGTGGCGGCGGTAGCGCGGATCGTCGAACAGCTGGCGCATCACCGCCGGCGCGGCCTGCAGGTCGTCGACGGTTTCGAACAGCGGCGCGACGTCGAGCGGCACCTCGCCGTCGACGGTGCACTCGGCGATGCGCGCCAGTGCGAGCACCGCCAGCGCATCGGCCGCGCTGCGCGCCATCGAGATGATGTAGAGCCCGGTCGCGGCGGCGCCGTGACTGCGGCGCAGATCGACGACCGCACGGAAGACGCCGAGCGTCGACGCGACGGTGTCGTGCGCGGCCGCGTCACCGGCCTTCGGCGGCGCGTCGAGCATCGCGTGCAGGCGGGTCACCCGGCTTTCGACGTCGCGCGCGGCCCAGTCGCTGCCGTCGAGATGGCCGAGCACCTCGTCGTGCACGGCCGAATCCTGGCGCAGGTCCAGCGCGGCGAGGTGGAAGCCGAACGTACGCGCGCGCCACAGCAGGCGCTCGAGCGCGAACAGACCGGCGTTCTCGCCGCGATGCGCGTGCAGGCTGGCTTCGATGAGGCGCAGATCGTCGACGAACTCCGTCGCATCGGTGTAGCCGGCGCGGTGGTCGCCATCGGTCGCCGCCAGGCGCGCGCGCATCAGATCCAGCAGACGCCGATACGGCATGTCGGCATGGCGCGGATTGAGCACGGAGTCCGCACCCGGCACGCTGCGCCGGTAGTCGTCGACGCGGGTGAGCACGGCCTCGTCGATCTCGGCCCGGCCCAGGGTCTGGGTGAGCACGTTGCCCAGCGCGCGCAGGTCGCGGCGGTACTGGGCCAGCGCCTGGGCACGCTGCGCACCGAGCGCGGCGCGCATGGTGTCGGCGTTGACGTTGGGATTGCCGTCCATGTCGCCGCCGACCCACGTGCCGAAGCGCAGCACCTGGGGCAGCGCCGGGCGCGTCCCGTAGACGGTCTCGATCGCGTCTCCCAGGGCTTCGTAGAACACCGGCAGCACGCGGTACAGCACGTTGGCCAGGTAGTAACCCACGTGTTCGACCTCGTCGCCCACGGTCGGCTTGCGCGCCGGTGCCTCCGAGGTCTGCCACGAGGACGTCAGGGCCAGGACGATGCGCGCATCGTCGGCGCGGCGCTCGGTCGGCGTGCGGTCGCGGTCGATGTCGGCGATCAGCCGCTCGACGATCGTGCGCTCCTTCTCCAGCAGCACGCGGCGGATGGCTTCGGTGGGATGCGCGGTGAAGACCGGCTCGATGTGCAGGCGGGCGAGACAGGCCTGCAGCTCGTCGAGCGAGACGCCGTCCTCCTTCAGCGCGCGCACCACCGCTTCGAGGCCGCCCGGCTGCGGTGCCTCGCCGGCGCGCTGGTAATCGCGACGACGGCGGATGCGGTGCACGCGTTCGGCGAGATTGATCGCACCGAAGTAGGCGGCGAACGCGCGCACCAGGGCCTCGGCGTCGTCGGTGGGCACCTCGGCCAGGACGTCGGTGAGGGCATCGACCGGGCGCCCCGACTCGCGTCGCTCGATCGCGGCACGGCGCACGCGCTCCACCTCGTCGAGCAGCCGTTGCGAGCCCTGGTCGGCGAGCATCCGCCCGACCATCGTGCCGAGGCGGCGCACGTCGTCGCGCAGCAGGGTGTCGGTGTCGGCGAAGTCGAGGTGGTCGCGCAGCGGCGTGTCGGCGGTCGGTTTCATCGGGGCAGAGTAGCGCAGCGCGTTCAGCCGGCCGCAACGCCGTCTTCAGACGCGCTCGAAGACCGCGCCGGCTTGTCGATGAATGCGGCCTGCGCCATGCTCGCGGCGCCGGCGCCTGTACGGCGCCCTTTCCCCAACACGGATGCAGGACACGACATGCGGATTCGAGTTTCGACGGTGACACGCCCTCTGCTGGGCCTGGCGATCGCGGCGACCCTGGCCGCCTGCTCGGGGCAGAACACCCCCGCTGCGCCGGGCACGGACGCCACGGCAACCGAAGCGACGGCAGCCCTCGACCCGGTGCTCGCCGCGCCCCAGGTCGGTGACGTCTATGCCGCCGAGCTGACCCATTTTTCCGGCGTGGATTTCGCCGGCCCCGGCACCGGTGAGGCCGCGTACGGCCTGATGCGCGTGATCGCGGTCGACGACGAGCGGATCACCCTCAACACCGAGAACAGCGCGTGGCCGAAGGCACGCGGCGCGATCAATGAACTGCGCGGCGACCAGGCCGACATCACCTGGGACGAGGACGAGAAGATCGAGGTCTACCGGCGCGAGCTGCCGGAACTGGTGGCCGAAGGCCGGATTCTCGAAGCGCGCCGCATGTGAGCAGACGGGCAGGTGCGCGCGAGGCGCACCTGCCCGCGCGTGCGGGCGGTTAGTAGGCGAACTCGCGGAACACGCGGTCGATGTCGCCCTGCCAGGGGCCGTGGAAAAGTTCCAGCTTGCGCTCGGCCGGGGTCTGCCCGGACTCGGCGATCTCGATCAGGGTGTCGAGGAACACGCGCTCGTCCTGTCCGCTGGAATTGAGCCGCGCGCGGCGCTGCAGGCCGCCGGCGGCGATCTTCAGCGCCTCGACCGCGAGATCGCGCAGGGTGCCGCCGCGGAACGGCGTCTTCAATGCGTGCCTGGGCACGTCGTCGCGCAGCGCATTGCGCTCGGCCATCGTGAAGTCGCGCACGAGATCCCAGGCCGCATCGAGCGCGGCATCGTCGTACAGCAGGCCCACCCAGAACGCCGGCAGCGCACACAGCCGGTTCCACGGTCCGCCGTCGGCGCCGCGCATTTCCAGATACTTCTTCAGCCGCACTTCGGGGAATGCGGTGGTCATGTGGTCGTTCCAGTCGCGCAGCGTCGGCAGCTGCCCGGGCAGCGCGGGCAGCGCGCCGCGCAGGAAGTCGCGGAAGCTCTGGCCGCTGGCATCGTGATAGACGCCGTCGCGGTAGGAGAAGTACATCGGCACGTCGAGCAGGTAATCGACGTAGCGCTCGTAGCCGAAGCCGTCCTCGAACACGAAGTCGAGCATGCCGGTGCGATCGGCGTCGGTGTCGGTCCAGATGTGCGAGCGGTAGCTCAGATAGCCGTTGGGCCTGCCCTCGGTGAACGGCGAATCGGCGAACAGCGCGGTCGCGATCGGCTGCAGCGCCAGCGACACGCGGAACTTCTTCACCATGTCGGCTTCGGACGCGTAGTCGAGATTGACCTGCACCGTGCAGGTGCGCGTCATCATGTCGAGGCCGAGGTCGCCGACCTTGGGCATGTAGGCGCGCATGATCCTGTAGCGGCCCTTGGGCATCCACGGCATGTCCTCGCGCCGCCACTTGGGCTGGAAGCCCATGCCGAGGAAGCCGAGGCGCAGTTCGTCGGCGACGCTCTTGACCTCGAACAGATGCGAACCGACTTCGCTGCAGGTGTCGTGGATGCTCTCGAGCGGGGCGCCGGAGAGTTCCAGCTGGCCGGCCGGCTCCAGCGTCACCGACGCGCCGTCCTTGAGCAGCGCGATCGTGCGGCCCCCCTCGTCCACGGCCTCCCAGCCGAAGCGGGTGAGCCCGCGCAGCAGCGCCTCGATGCCGCGGTCGCCATCGAACGTGGGCGCGCGCAGGTCGTCGAGGCGGAAGCCGAACTTCTCGTGCTCGGTGCCGATGCGCCAGTCGGCCCGCGGCTTCTCGCCCGAGGCCAGGACCCCGACGAGGGTCGCGCGATCGGTGATGGGGGTGTCGGCGACGTGGCTGGGGCTGGACAAGGTTCCGGACTCGCACTCGGGCCAGGCCCGCAGGCCGGCACTATAAGCGCCCGGGTGCCGCCTGTCGGCACCGCGCGCGGTGCCGCAGTGTTCCTGCGGTGTGCGGGCGTATGCTCGGCCGGTCGCCCGGCCCTTCACTCAGCCGCGCTGGCCGCCGATCTCCAGCCAGCGCGCGATCACGCTGCGCGCCTCGTCGACGCCGACTTTCGATTCGCCCGAGAACGTCTGCACGCTGACCTTGTCGCCGTATTCGGCCTGCAGTTCCTTGCGCACCGCCTGCAGCGTATTGCCCGCCGCGCCGCGGCCGAGCTTGTCGGCCTTGGTCAGCAAGGCGTGCGCCGGCATGCCGTGTTCGACCGCGAACGCGATCATCTGCCGATCGTAGTCCTTGAGCGGATGGCGGATGTCCATCACCACCACCAGACCCTTGAGCGCCTCGCGTTCGCGGAAGTACTGGGCCAGGAACGCCTGCCAGTGCGCCTGCAGGTTGCGCGGCACCTTGGCGTAGCCGTAGCCCGGCAGGTCGACCAGGTACCGGTTGTCGTGCGGCGGCACGTCGAAGAACACCAGCTGCTGGGTACGGCCGGGCGTCTTCGACACGCGCGCGAGGGCGTTCTGCTGGCACAGCGCGTTGAGTGAGCTGGACTTGCCGGCATTGGAGCGGCCGGCGAACGCGACTTCGAAGCCGCCGTCCGGGGGCAACTGCTGCGGGGTATGGGCGGCCAGGCGGTAGCCGGCGCGGGCAAATGGATTCGACATCGCGATAGCTTGGCACGGTCGGCGCCGCCGCGCCCGGACGCCGTTTGACCGGCCCGACCCCGCCACACATACTTTCGGGACTCGTGGCCCGGCAACGGTCGCCGCGTCGAAGATCTCGGAGCCCAGCAATGCGCCACGCTCGCGCCTTTGGTATCGCCGGTCTTGCCGTCCTCGTGGTCGGTGCTGTCGCGTTCGCCCAGTCCACCGTCCAGCCGCTGCCGGATGCGCCGCCGGTGGAAACCACCGCTCTCGACGCGAATGCGGTCGCCGCGCTGGCCAAGGCGCAGCCCGGCGACCCGCAGAAAGGCGCCCAGCTGGCCGGTGCCTGCGCGGCCTGCCACGGTCTCGACGGCAACGCCGACATCGATCCCACGCTGTATCCCCGCATCGCCGGCCAGAGCGAGCGCTACGTCGCCCACCAGCTCGCGCTGTTCAAGAGCGGCGAACGCCTGAGCCCGCTGATGCAGCCCTTCGCGCTGCCGCTCAGCGCCCAGGACATGCGCGACCTCGGCGCGCACTTCGCCCAGCAGACCAGCGGCGCCGGCATCGCCGACGATGCCGTGGTGGAGACCGGCCCCTACGAGGGCATGAAGTTCTACGAGATCGGCCAGCAACTGTTCCGCACCGGCGCCGCCGACCGCGGCATCCCGGCGTGCATGGCCTGCCACGGCCCCGCCGGCGGCGGCAACCCGGGGCCGGCCTATCCGCATGTGGCCGGCCAGCAGGCCTGGTACAGCTCGGCGCGCCTGTACGCCTATCGCGAGGGCGAGACGCTCGAGGCCGACAAGCACCTGTTCAACGTGATGGCCAGCGTCGCCAAGTCGCTGACCGACGAGGAAATCGAGGCGCTGGCCAGCTACATGCAGGGCCTGCACGCGCGTCCGGATCCGGCCATGCTCGCCGCGATCGAAGCCCAGGCCGCCGCCATGCCCACGCCGGCCACGCCGCCCGAGGCCATGCCGGTGCCGCCTACCGATGCGACGGCCGACGAGGCACTGGACGCCGCGCCCGCGCCCGAGGTCCAGTGAGTTCCATCTGCGACGGCGGCCACGGCCGCCGCACCGGGTTTGCCCGCCTGCGTGCGGCCTTCGGAGTCGCGCTGCTCGCGCTCGCCGCGCTGCTGCCTGCAGGCGCGCAGGAACACGCGCCGATCGAGAACCTCGATTACGTGGTGATCCCCGACGGCCAGCCGTGGCAGCCGCTGCAGGGCCGGATCGAGGTCGTCGAGGTTTTCTCCTACGGCTGCGTGCACTGTTTCCACTTCCAGCGGCTGATGGATACCTGGACACGCCGGCAGGCCAAGGACGTCCGGGTGACCTATGTGCCGGCGGTGTTTTCGGCCGGCGACACCTTCGCGCGCGGGTTCTTCGCCGCCCAGACGCTCGGACTCCAGGCCAGCACCCACCACGCGGTGTTCTCCGCCGTGCACGAGCGTTCGCGGCTGCCGCGCAGCGGCGCCGGCATCGATGCGATCGCCGGCTTCTACGCCGAGCATGGGGCACCGTCGCAGGCCGCGTTCCGCGCCGCGATGACCAGCCCCGCGACCGAAGAAAAGCTGAACGCCGCCAACGCGTTCGCGATCCGCAGTGGCGTGCAGGGCACGCCCACGCTCATCATCAACGGCCGCTACCGGGTGACGGCGCGGTCGCTGGACGACACGCTCGCGATCGCCGACCAGCTGATCGCCCGCGAACGCGCCCCGCGCTGATTCCGTGCCGCCTGCCGGCCTGTACTCCATCCACCAGAGAACGCCCATGACCGTCCGTCGCTCCCTGCTCCTGTTGCTCGCTCCCGTCCTGCTCGCGGCCTGCACCCAGCAACCCGACACCGCGGCCGCGCCGGCCACGTCGCCCGACGCCGCCGCAGGCACCGAGCAGGTCTCGCCGGCCGCTGCGAGCCCCGGTGACGACACCACGGCGCCCGGTGGCACCGCGCCCGAAACCGGCGCCGCGGCCGGTGAGGCCACATCGCCCGCCACGCCGTCGACCGCGTCCGATGCCCCGATCCGCGCCCCCGAAGGCCCGGCGCCGGTGGCCGGCACCGATTACGTGGTGATCGAGAACGGCCAGCCCTTCGCCCAGGGCGCCGGCATCGAGGTCGCCGAGGTGTTCGCCTACTGGTGCGGCCACTGCGCCGCGTTCGAGCCGCTGGTCAACGCCTGGAAGGCCCGCCTGCCGTCGGACGTGAGCTTCGTGCCGGTGCCGGCGGTGTTCGACGAGCGCGACCAGTTCCCGCGCGCGTTCTACGCCTCGCAGGCGATGGGCACGCTGGACCGCACCCACGCGGCGACCTTCAACGCCATCCACATCGAGCGCAAGCTGCGCCAGAACGCCGATGCCGACAGCATCGTCGCGTTCTACGGCGGCCTGGGCGTCGATGCCGAACGCCTGCGCAGCACCATGCAGAGCTTCGCGGTCAACGCCAACCTGGGCCGTGCGCGCCAGTTCGCGACCCGCAGCGGCGTCGACGCGACGCCCACCATCGTCGTCAACGGCAAGTACCGCGTGATCGGTGGCCGCTCGCTCGAAGACATCCTGCGCATCACCGACCACCTGGTCGCGATGGAGCGCGCGGCGCAGTAAGCGCCCGGTCGTGAACGCGTCTCCGTCCCCCGGCGTCGCCGCCGATGGCACGCGGCAGCTCAAGCTGCTGAGCGCGAACATCCAGGCCGGCTCGAGCACGCGCCGCTACAGCGACTACGCCACGCGCAGCTGGTCGCACGTGTTGCCGACCGGCAAGCGCACGGCGCTCGACGCGATCGCGGCGCTGGCCGGCCGTCACGACATCGTCGGCCTGCAGGAGGCCGACCCCGGCAGCCTGCGGTCGGGTTTCACCAACCAGACCCACTACCTGGCCGAACGCGCCGGTTTCGAATACTGGAGCCATCAGCCCAACCGGCGCGTCGGCGCGGTGGCCTCGAGTGCCAATGGCCTGCTGAGCCGGCTGGAGCCGATCGAGGTCATCAACCATGCCCTGCCCGGCCGGATCGGCGGGCGTGGCGTGCTGATCAGCCGCTTCGGCGAAGGCGATGCCGGCCTGACGGTCGCGGTCGCGCATCTGTCGCTGGGCGCGCAGTCCCGGCGCTCGCAGCTGTCGTTCATCGCCGAGGTGCTGTCGAACCATCCGCACGCGGTGCTGATGGGCGATTTCAACTGCACCTCGGACTGCGCCGAGATGGACGTGCTCTACCGCGGCACCGGCCTGCAGCCACCGGCGTGCGCGGTGCACACCTTCCCCAGCTGGCGTCCGCAGCGTGCGATCGACCACATCCTGGTCACCGGCTCCCTGCAGTGCGTCAACACCCAGGCCCTGCCTGCGGCGTTCTCCGATCACCTGGCGTTGTCGACCGAACTCGTCGTTCCCGGCCACGCGCTGCAGCGCTGAACCGCACCGGCGGCCCGGGGGCCACCGGTGCGATGCGCCGGATCAGAAGTCGAAGCCCACGCGGGCGTACCAGTAGCGGCCCGGCAGGTCGTAGGTCGACGCGTCGTAGCCGTTGAGGCTGCAGCTCAGGCACACGGGCGGTTCCTTGCCGGTGAGGTTGTTGACGCCGATGCTCAGCCGCGTGCCCTTGAGCCAGGCGGTGTTGTGCCAGGCCAGTTGCAGGTCGTGGTAGGTCGTCGAGCCGAGGCCGTTGACGTCGTTGGCGCTGTCGTCGCAGATCGCGAAGCCGTTGGCGCCGCCGCAGGATTCGGTCAGCCGGTCGATGTAGCGCAGCGTCCATGCCAGCGACCACGGGCCCTGCGTCCAGTCGGTGACCAGGGTGCCGGTCCATTCCGGAATCGCGCTGTTGTTGACCTCCACGCCCGGCCGCCGCGGTTCGGCATCGCCGGATTCGTTCACCAGCTCGTAGCGTGTGACCCAGGTGGCCTTGGCATCGAAGCGCAGCCGGCCCCAGTCGCGCGTGGGCAGGGTCCAGGCCGCGGTGAAATCCCAGCCGTCGGTCTTGATCGTGCCCAGATTGGCCAGGATGGCGTCGAAGCGGATGATCTGGCCGCGGTCGCTGCGGTCGTAGGAGGCACAGGCGATCGGCTCGCGCGTGGCGATGCAGCGCTCGAGGATCGCCTGGGCATCGGGTGCTTGGATCGCGTCGGTAATGTGGTGGCGATAGAAGGTCACGCCGAGATCCAGCCGGTCCGACCACGAGACTTCGTCGGCGAACGACGGGCTCCACACCGAACCCACCATCAGGCTGCGGCTGCGCTCGGGCTGCAGGTCGGCATTGCCCGAGGTCACCAGCGAGATCTGCGGGTTGGTCTGCTCGTAACCGGCGGGCACGCCGTCGGCGGCGCAGGCCGGCGACGGCACCGCGAAGCCCGAACAGGGATCGACCAGGGTCGCGTCGAAGCGGCTCAGCGTGCCGTAGAGCTCGCCGATCGACGGCGCGCGGAAGCCTTCGGCGTAACTCATGCGCAGCAGCAGCTCGTCGACCGGCTGCCAGCGCAGGCCGATCTTGCCGGTGCTCTCGCCGCCGAAGGTCGAGTAGTCGGAATAGCGGCCGGCGAGGCTCAGATCGAGGGTCTCGCCGAAGGCCGTGTCGCGCATCAGCGGCACGCTGACCTCGGCATAGGCCTCGCTGACGTCGTAGTCGCCGCGGGTCGGGCCGGACGGCACGCCGTTGTACTCGCCGGCAACGGTGATCGGATCGGGCGTGTAGCTGCCCTCGTACTTGCGGTACTCGACACCGGCGGCGAACGAGAACGCACCGGCCGGCAGCTGGAACAGGTCGCCGGTGACGTTGGCGGAGGCCAGGCTCAGCGTGTTGCGGCTCTCGTCGCGCACCACCGGCTGGATGAAGGCGAGCATCGCCGGGGTGATCGTGCCCGGCCCGCCGAACAGGTTCAGCGGCGTGCAGCCGGCGATCGCGGCGCAGGCGTCGGGATCGCCCAGCGCCTCGTTGATGCGGCGGATGTTGTAGCTGCCGGTGTTGGTCTGCTCGGCGCGGCTCTCGCTGCGCATCAGGTTCACGTCCCAGTTCCAGGTGCGCACGCCCACGCCGAACGTGCCTTCGAGACCGCCGGCGGCGTACCAGGTCTTGACGTCCTGGGTGTAGCGGCGCGGTCCGCCTTCGACCGGACGGCGGCCGAGCAGGAACAGGTTGGCGTCGTCGCCCACCGTGGTCAGGTCGAAGCCGAAGGGGTTGAAGGGATTGCGCGCCGAGATCACCAGCGTGCTTTCGGCATAGGGGTTGTACACGCCGGCGTCGGTGCCGAGGAAGAACGGCTCGGGCGCGGCCTGGTTCGACGAGGTGCGTGCGTTGTAGAGCACGCGGGCGAAGCCCGAGACCTGCGGCGTGAACTCGAACCGCACCTGGCCGAACACCGACTTGCGCTCCGACGGCGTCAGCAGCAGGTTGTTGGGCGCGAAGTTGTAGCGGTTGGCGGTGGTGAACGGAATGAAGTCGTCGACGTCCGCGCCGCCGGGAAAACTCGCGCCGTTGGGGAGGGTGATGTTGCAGGTGGCGCTGCCGGGAATCGGATTGCCCGCGGCATCGGTGGCCAGCGGGCACAGGCCGCCGAGGGTGTCGTTGCCGCCGGGCGGTGCGAACACGAAGCGGCCGCCCGGCGTGGCCGAGCTGCCGTTCGCCAGGCCCGTGCCGGGCACCGGCACGCTGGCATTGGCGAAGCGCGCCGACGAGATCTCGCGCTGGCGGAAATACGACGCGCCGGCGAACCACTGCGCGCGGTCGTTGCTGCCGCCCCAGCCCAGGTCCGCGCCCCAGGTACCGCCGCCGAGATCCTGGTACTCGCCGTAGTTCAGATCGAGGCTGCCGCCCTGCGCATCGCGCCGGGTGATGATGTTGACCACACCGGCGATCGCGTCGGAGCCGTAGATCGACGAGGCGCCGTCTTCCAGCACCTCGATGCGCTCGATCAGGGCGAGCGGGATCGTGTTGAGATCCACCGCCGCGCCCACGCCCGAGCCCGAGGATTCGTTGACCCAGCGGATGCCGTCGACCAGCACCAGCACGCGCTTGGCGCCGAGATGCCGCAGATCCACTGTCGCCGCGCCCGCGCCGACGCCGCCGCCATCGGGCGGAAAGCCGAAGTTGCCGCTGGAATTGAACTTGGTGTTGAGCGCCGCGCCCGAGGCGGTGAGGTTCTGCACGATGTCGGCGACCGAGCTGAAACCGCTGCGCTGGATGTCCTCGCGCGTGAGCACCTGCACCGGCACCGCGGTTTCCATCTCGGCCTTGCGGATGCGCGAGCCGGTGACCTGGACGGTGTCGAGGGTGCGCGCCTCCTGCACCGTGGACGGCGCATCCTGCGCCGCAGCGGCGGGCGCGATCAGCATCAACAGGGACAGCTGGACCCCGGCGGTCAACCGGTGGCGTGGGGGAATGGCGGTCATGCAGGCGCTCCGTGCTGGGAAGGGGGACCGCCGGCGTCCCCGTGTTGCCGGCTCCAGTCTTGTAACGAATCCTTAACCTGACTGCACCTGGGGTCAACCCCAGCTTGACGGGTCAGTCCGTGCCCGCGCGCCGCGCGAGCCTCAGCGGCGGCAGGGCCGCGCCCGTCTCGGCGGTCGCGCGCGCCGCCGCATCGGGGGCCGTCATGTCGAATCCCTGCGCCTGCAGCCAGTCCGCGTTGTAGTAACTGTGCGCATAGCGCTCGCCGCCGTCGCACAGGATGGTCACGATCGAGCCGGTCTGGCCAGCATCGCGCATCGCCTCGGCCACCTGCAGCACGCCGATGACATTGGTGCCGGTGGACCCGCCGACCCGCCGGCCGAGCCGCGCGTTGACGTAGCGCATCGCCGCCAGGCTCAGGACATCGGGCACCTTGACCATCGCCTCGACGCAGCCGGGAATGAAGCTCGGCTCGGGACGCGGCCGGCCGATGCCCTCGATGCGCGACGGCGGCGCCGGCGCCACATCGCCGTGGACCGGCGTGCCCGCAAGGCTGCGCACGTAGTGGTCGAAGAACGCGGAATGCTCGGGGTCGGCGCACACGACGCCGGTCTCGAATCCGCGATAGCGCGCATACCGGCCGATCGTCGCGCTGGTGCCGCCGGTGCCCGCGCTGCAGACGATCCACGCCGGCACCGGGTGCGCCTCTTTCTCCATCTGCTTGAAGATCGACTCGGCGATGTTGTTGTTCGCGCGCCAGTCGGTGGCGCGCTCGGCGTAGGTGAACTGGTCCATGAAGTGGCCCCCGGTCTCGCGCGCCAGGCGCACCGACTCGGCGGCGATGCCGCAGGCGCTGGGCACCAGATGACAGCGGCCGCCGTGGAATTCGATCGCGGCGATCTTCTCGGGCGAGGTCGAGGCCGGCATCACCGCGACGAAGGGCAGGCCCAGCAGCCGCGCGAAATACGCCTCCGAGACCGCGGTCGAGCCGCTCGAGGCCTCGACCACCGTGCTGCCCGCATGCAGCCAGCCGTTGGCCAGCGCGTAGAGGAACAGCGAGCGCGCGAGCCGGTGCTTGAGGCTGCCGGTCGGATGGCTGGATTCGTCCTTGAGATAGACGTCGATGCCTGGAAAGCCGGGCAGCGCCAGCGGAATCAGATGGGTGTCGGCCGAGCGGTTGAAATCGGCCTCGATCTTGCGGATGGCCTGGGCCACCCAGTCGCGCTGGGACATGGGGCACTCGCGGGAAACGACGACGCGCCGGGTGCGTCCGCGGCGCGCCGCACAGCTTACGACGCTCGACAGGCGCGCGCTCGCGCGCGATGGGGCTTCAACGCGACGGCCTCCCGCGCGTGAGCGCGCGCCTACACCGGCGCGACGGAGCGACGCCCCCCGTCAGCCCAGACGCCGCCGCACGATGCGGTCGAACACCGCCGCGGCGACCGGCAGCAGACCGTCGTCGAAACGGAACGTCGGGTGGTGGCACATCGCGCTGTCCATGCCGAGGAAGAGGTAGGCGCCGGGCCACTGTTCGAGCATGTAGGAGAAATCGTCGGAGAACGGATACGGCCGCAGATCGGTCTTCACGTGATCGGCGCCGAGCACGTCGGCGATCGCCTCCGCGGCCAGTGCGGCCTGGTCCGGCGCATTGACGCACGGCGGGCAGGCGTGCGGGATCTGCAGGTCGATGCGGCAGCCGGCGATCTGCGCATGGCCGTCGCACAGCACGCGCAGGCGCTTGAGCAGTTCCTCGTGCACGTCCTTGGACAGCGCGCGCAGCGTGCCGCTGAGCGTGGCCGTCGCCGGGATGATGTTGTGCGTGGTGCCGGCCTGCAGCGAGCCGACGTTGATCAGCGCCGCTTCCATCGGATCGATGTGCCGGCCGACGATCGCCGGAATCTCCACCGCCAGCCGCGCCGCGACCTGCAGCGGATCGGTCGCGCGGTGCGGCGCGGCGGCGTGGCCGCCGACGCCCTCGATCGCGATCTCGAACACCGCCAGCGACTGCAGCGTGGCACCGCTGCGCACGCTGGCCTCGCCGGTCGCGAGCGCCGGCATGTTGTGGAAGGCGTAGACCTCGTCGCAGGGCCAGCGCGTCAGCAGGCCGTCCTCGATCATGCGGATCGCACCGCGTCCGCCTTCCTCGGCCGGCTGGAAGATCAGCACCACGCGCCCGGTGGCCGGCGGATGCGCCGCCAGATGCCGCGCGGTGCCGAGCAACGCGGAAGTATGGCCGTCGTGCCCGCAGGTATGCGCCACGCCGGGGCGCTGCGAGCGGAACGGCAGGTCGCTGTCCTCGTCCATCGGCAATGCGTCCATGTCGGCGCGCAGGCCGATCGACAGCCCGGGCGCGCCGCTGTCGATCACCGCGACCACGCCGGTCCCGCCGAGACCCGTGTGCACCTCGAGTCCCAGCGCGCGCAGTTCACGGATCACCAGCGCCGAGGTCTTCTCCTCCTCGAAGCCGAGCTCTGGCCAGGCGTGGATCGCGTGGCGCCAGGCGGTCATCTGCGGCGCCAGCGCGGCGATGGGGTCGGGAATGGTCGGAGCGGAAGCAGTCATGGGAAATCCAGCGAAAAACCGAAAGGCATTACAGGAACAGCAGGCTTGCGCCGATCGCGTAGAGGAACAGCGCGAACACGCGCTTGAGCGCGCGTCCGCTGAGCGCATGCGCCAGCCGCGTGCCGTAGGGCGCCACCAGCACCGAGGCCAGCGCGATGCCGATCGCACCCGGCAGATAGACATAGCCCCACGACGGCGGCGGCAACACGCCGGCCGGCGCCTGCAGCGCGTAACCGGCCGCCGCCGAGAGCGCGATGAAAATGCCCAGCGCCGACGACGTGCCCACCGCGCGCACCGGCGACACGCCCAGCCACACCAGCAGCGGCACGGTCATGCTGCCGCCGCCGATGCCGACCACCGAGGACAGCGCGCCGATCCCCGCACCCGCACCGGTCAGGCCCACGCCGCGCGGCACGATGGCCTCGCCACCGGCGGCCGGCGCGCGCGAGAGCAGCAACTGGGTGCCGGCGATGCCGCAGTAGGCGACCACGCAGTATTTCAGCACCTGGCCGTCGAGCAGGATCGCCAGCTTGCTGCCCAGCCACGCGCCCACCAGCACGCCCGGCACCATCGACGCCACCGTGCGCCACAGCACGCTGCCGCGCAGGTGATGCGCACGCGCCGACGAGGCGCCGGTGAGGATGATGCTGGCCAGCGCGGTGGCGAGCGCGGCGTGCATCGCCGCATCGCGCGGCACGTCGAACAGCGGCAGCACCCAGACCAGACCGGTGACCAGCACCAGGCCGCCGCCGATGCCGAGCAGCCCGGCGAGCACGCCGGCCAGCGCGCCCAGCAGCGGAAACAGCAACATCGACCACGTCAGCATCCGGCGGAGTTCCCTGCGCGAAGAGGTGCGCAACCGGACAAGTCTAAAGCGCGTGCACCGCGATGCCGGCCACGCAGGCGATGCCCGGCCTGGCGCGCAGCCCACACCACGCCGTGCCACAGGGGCTTCAGACGGGCTTGGGTATAGTCCTCGGCCCCGATTGCAGGACGCCGCTGCCGATGCCGATCCGACCCGTCGCCACCGCCCGCGCGGCACGCCGCGCATGCGTGCTGTCGTTCGCCGCCGCCCTCGCCTGCGTCGGCAGCGTGTCCGCGCTGGCGCAGACGGCCGGCGACGACGCCGCATTCCGCGCCGCGATGCAGGCCGCCGAACGCGGGCAGGCGGTGGCGCCGGCAATGCAGTCGCATCCGGCCGCCGCCTGGCTGGAACTGGCGACGCTGCGGCGCAACTTCGCCACGTTGCCGCTGGCCCAGGGGCAGGACTTCATGCGTCGGCACGCCGGACAGCCGGTGGCCGAGGTGTTCCGCGAAGGCTGGTTGCGCGCACTGGCCAACCGCGGCGAGTGGCAGGGCGTGCGCGCGGCGTGGTCGCCGTCGATCACCCACACCGCGCTGCGCTGCATCGAACTCGACGCACGCGCGAAGACCGGTGCGCTCGATGCGCAGTGGACACGCGACGTGCAGGCGATCTGGCGCAGCAGCGGTGCCTCGCTGCCCGACACCTGCGATGCACCGCTGCAGACCCTCGCCCAGCGCGGCGAACTGGGCGATGCACTGCGCTGGGAGCGCTTCGAGCTGGCCGCGGCCGAGCAGGACGCGACGATGATGCGCGCCATCGCGCGCAATCTTTCGGCCTCCGAACAGGCGCTGGCGAACGACTACGCGGCCTTCATGCAGGCGCCGCACGGCCGCGCCGCGCAATGGCCGAAGACCGCACGCAGCCGGCTCGTCGCTTCGCACGGGCTGGCGCGCTTCGCGAAGGAACAGCCGCTGGCGGCGGAGGCGCAGTTGCCTGCCATCGCCTCGGCGCTCGGCTTCACCGAAGCCGACACCGGCCGCGTGCTCTACCAGGCCGCGTTGTGGACCGTGGCGTCCTACCTGCCCGATTCGGCGCGTCTGCTGGCCAAGGTGCCGGCCAGCGCCTACGACGAGCGCCTGCACGAATGGCGCGCGCGGGAAGGCATGGCGCGCCGCGACTGGCCGGCGGCGCTGGCCGCGATCCGCCAGATGGGCGCCGCGCAGCGCGGGCAGTCGCGCTGGACCTGGTTCGAAGCGCGCCTGGCGGAACTCACCGGCGACCAGGCCGGCGCGCAGCCGCTGTACCGGCGCGCGGCGACGCAGCCCGATTTCCACGGCTTCCTCGCCGCCGACCGCCTCGGCCAGCCCTATGCGCTGTGCCCCTGGGATTTCGCACCGGCGGACGCGGCGAAGCGGCGCATCGCCACCGATCCCGGCATCGTGCGCGCGATGGCGTTGTACCGCATCGACCGGCCCGGCTGGGCCACGCGCGAATGGACCGCGGCGCTGGCCCGGTTCGACGACGACCAGCGCCGGATCGCGGTGCAGGTCGCGCAGGACAACGGCTGGTACGACCGCGGCGTGTTCGGCCTCGGCCGCCAGCCGGACGAGACGCGCCTGTACACGCTGCGCTTCCCGCTGACCAGCCAGGCCCTGATCGAACGCGAATCGCGTCGCCACGGACTGGATCCGGCCTGGGTGGCGGCCGAGATCCGCGCCGAAAGCACGTTCAACCCGAATGCGCGCTCACCCGCCGACGCACGCGGCCTGATGCAGGTGATGCCGGCGACCGGCGCGGCGGTCGCACGCCGCCTGGGCCTGGCCTGGAGCGGCCCGGACAGCCTCTACGATCCCGCCACCAACGTGGCCATCGGCACCGCGTACCTGCGCGAGAAGAAGGACATGTACGGCCTGCCGTATGTCGCCATCGCCGCCTACAACGCCGGCCCCACGCCGACGGGCCGCTGGCTGGCGCAGCGGCCGGACATGGACCCGGATTTCTGGATCGAGACCATCAGCTATCGCGAGACGCGCGAATACGTGGCCCGCGTGCTCGCCTTCAGCGTGATCTACGACTGGCGGATGTACGGCAAGGCGGCACCGCTCGAAGCACGCATGCGCGGCACCAGCGACGCACGCACCACCGCCTTCGCCTGCCCGGCCGGCTGAGCCGGGCCACCACCCGCGCCGCGACGCGCCGACAGCGCGCGTCGTGGCCACCCGTCCCCGTTGCCATGGAGGCCGCCATGCGCGCACTGCGCACCCTGATGCTGGGACTGGGCCTGGCGCTCTGTCCGGGCGTACACGCCGAATCCGCCGTGTATGGTCTCGACCACACGATCCGCGCACCCGGCCATGCCGGCACGATGCGCACCCTGGGTTTCAACCGGCTCGCGCTCGACACCGCGCCGACCGGTGAGCAGCGCCTGCACACGCGGCCGCTGTGGTCGCAGCTGCGGGGTGGCGGGCAGTGGCGGTCCACCGACGATCTGGACCCCGACGACACCATCGACGCGGCGTTGATCCAGGTGTTGAACAGCGGGTTCGAGGTACGGATTTCGGCCGACGGCACGCCCGGCCCGATGCGGGCCGTCGACGAGGCCGCCTGGGCGCGGCTGTTGAAGCAGCGCCCACGCGCGGCGCAGGCGCTGGTGGATGCGCCGCAGGCGCTCGGCGTGCAGGTGCGGGCGCTGCCCGAGGGGCCGCGCGTGGGTCAGGTCATCCGCCAGCGCGCGCAGTCACCGGCCGGCGCTGTCGACACGCGTCTCGAGGTGCTGGCCGTCGACGACGGCGTCGCCCTGCTGGCGCTGCACATGGAGGGCGAGACCCTGCGCGGCAGCGGCCGTCAGGCGGTGCGCCTGGCCGACGGCATGCCGCTCGAGGTGTCCCTGCGCCTCGACATGGACGCCGTCGACGGGCTGCCGGCCACCGAGCAGCGCCTGCGCGTGGTCGCGCTCGACACCCTCCCCATGTTCGACCTGTCCGATTCGAACACCGCCGTGGTCGATTACCAGTCCGAGCGGCTTGCGGCGCCGCCGTTCTCCGAGCCGTCGGACGATCCCACGCTGTATCGCGACGATCCGCCGCCGCGCGGCGTGTTGCTGGCGGACATGCTGGCGCCGGAACGCCTGCAGACGCTCGCACCGCGCCTGGTGTTCGGCATCGCGCCGCGCAGCATTGGCCGCGCACGCCTGTCCATGGCGGCCGACACCGCCGCCGAAGACCGCGACGCGGACGCCGGCCCACCGCCGCTGTTCGGGCGTCTGCGCTCGGTCACGCTGCGCGATGGCGCCGGCCGGCCGCTGCCCGACCTGGAGGTCGTGCCGGTGCGGCCGATGCTCGGGTTGTTCGGCCGGTGGCGCAGTGACGAAGGCGAGGCCGATTTCCCGTTCCGCCTGCCACCGGGCGTGCGCGACGAGGCCCTCGATGCGCTGGCGACGATCGAACTCGGCATGGACATGGAAATCTTCGCCTGGGACGGCGTGGAAACCGTGGCCTACGGCGCGCAACCGCAATCGCAGCCCGGCGCCCGTTTCGACTGGCGCTCACCGCGCCATCTCGGCTTCGAGCAGGCGCGCGCGCGTACCGGAGAAACCGAGGCCCTGTGGAGCATCGCGGTGCCGCTGGATGCCGACGGCCGCCCGCTGCCGCAGGCCTCGCTGATGCACCGGGGGCGTGATGCCGATGCACTCGACTGGGAATGGCGGCGGACGCCGCAGCGCACCGAGATCGCCACGCCCGCGCCGATCGCGGCAGTGGAATTGCGTCGCTACCGCTGGCGCATGGTGCCGCACGTCTGGACATTCGAGCGGGTCGATACCACCGAATGACGGTCCACGCCGGTGCGCGGCTCAGCGGCCGGCGGCGCCCGCCGGATCCTCGCGCGCATCCACCGGCAGACCGTGCGCGGCGGCGCGGTCCTTCCAGCGTCGGCGCGCGAGGCGCTGCATGTCGGACACGCGATCGCTCTCGTCGATGATCTCCTGCCCCAGCAGGGTCTCGACGACGTCCTCCATCGTCACCACGCCACGGGTGGAGCCGTATTCGTCGACGACCAGCGCGATCTGCTGGCGACGATCGAGCAGGAACTCCAGCAGCGCGGTCAGCGCCATGCCCTCGGGCACGCTGCGCAGCGGGCGCGCCAGCAGGCGCAGCGGCGCATCGCCCTCGCCCCGGGCCTCGGCCTGCAGCAGCTCGGCGCGCAGCACGAAGGCATCGGCATCGTGGATGTCGTCGCGATAGATCGGGATGCGCGAGAACGGCGCCGCGCGCCGGTCGGCCAGGGCGTCGGACACCCGGGTGTCGTCGCGCAACGCGGCGACCACCGGGCGCGGCGTCATCACGTCCTCGGCGCACAGCTCGGACATCCGGAACAGGTTGCGCAGGATGGTCGATTCGCGCGGCAGGATGTCGCCGCTCGACTCACCGACGCCGGCCATCGCGATGAACTCCTCGCGGTTGAACACATGCGCCTGGCGGCCACGCGAGATCAGTCGCGTCAACATCTCCGACAGGCGGATCAACGGATACAGCACCACGATCAGCAGGCGCACGAACGTCGCCACCGGCGACGCGAGCTGGCGCCAGTACTGCGCGCCGAGGGTCTTGGGCACGATCTCCGACACGAACAGGATCAGCAGCGTGGCCACCGCCGAGAACACGCCCACCCAGGCACTGCCGAACGCATCGGACGCCTTCGCGCCTGCACCCACCGCGCCTGCGGTGTGGGCGATGGTGTTGAGCGTCAGGATGCCCGCCAGCGACTGGTCGATGCGATCGTGACGCAGCGTCTGCAACCGGCTCGCCAGCCGCGGCCGCTCGGCCTGCAGGCCGGCGATGAAGGACGGGGTGATGCTCAGCAGCACCGATTCGGCGATCGAGCACAGGAACGACAATCCGATCGCGAGGCCCAGATAGACCAGCATCAAGGTGATGTCCACCGCTTCGCCCGAACCGGGGATCGGCGCCGCCACAGCGACCGCGGGCGGCGCCATCAGCAGCAAGGCCAGAGGGAATCGGCGCAATCGGAGCAGAGCGGACACGGGGGTTTCCAGCGGTCGGACGCGCCAGTCTAGGCCAAGCCCCTTGCGGGTCCGTGTCATCATTCGACGATGGATATCTTTCTGGTGGGCGGAGCGGTCCGCGACCGCTTGCTCGGGCAGACACCCGGCGACCGCGACTGGGTCGTCGTCGGCGAAACGCAGGCGGCGATGGAAGCGGCCGGCTTCCGCGCGATCGGCCGTGATTTCCCGGTGTTCCTGCATCCGGAAACAGCGGAGGAATATGCGCTGGCGCGAACCGAGCGCAAGTCGGGGCGCGGCTATCGCGGCTTCGTCGTCGACGCCGATCCGTCGGTGACGCTGGAGCAGGATCTCGGTCGTCGCGACTTCACGATCAACGCGATCGCCGAAGCGCCCGACGGCCGCCTCGTCGACCCCTACGGCGGCGTGCGCGACATCGAGGCCCGCGTGTTGCGTCACGTCGGCGCCGCATTTTCCGAGGATCCGCTGCGCGTGCTGCGCGCGGCCCGCTTCATGGCCCGCTTCGCGCCGCTCGGGTTCACCGTGGCGGCCGAAACGATGGATCTGATGCGCGGCATGGTCGATGCCGGTGAGCTCGAGGCGCTGACGCCCGAGCGCGTGTGGCAGGAGCTGTCGCGCGCGCTGGCCTCGACGCAGCCGTCGGCGTTCCTGCGCACGCTGCACGATTGCGGCGCGCTCGCGGTGGTGCTGCCCGAGGTCGATGCGCTCTACGGCGTGCCGCAGCGCGCCGAATACCATCCCGAGGTCGACACCGGCGTGCACCAGGAACTGGTCAGCGACATGGCCGCGCGGCTGGCGCCGGGCGATGCGCTGATCGGCTTCGCGGCATTGACCCACGACCTCGGCAAGGCACTGACGCCGAAAGACAGGCTGCCACGCCACATCGGACACGAACACGCCGGTCTCGCGCCGCTCGATGGCCTCTGTGCACGCCTGAAGGTGCCGGCGGCGTTTCGCGAACTCGCGATGATCGCGTGTCGCGAACATCTCAACGTGCACCGCATCGACGAACTGCGCGACGAAACGCTGCACGACCTGATCGCGCGCTGCGACGGCTTCCGCAAGCCCGAGCGCATCGGCCAGCTCGCGCTTGTCTGCGAGTGCGACAAGCGTGGCCGTCTCGGCAGCGCCGAGGACGCCTATCCGCAGGCCGACCGGCTGCGCGCCGCCCACGCCGCCGCGATCGCGATCAACGCACGCGACATCGCTGCCGACGGCATCACCGGGCCCGCTGTCGGCGAGGCCCTGCGCAGGGCGCGGATCGCGGCGATCGCGCAGACGCGCGGGCCGCGCTGACGACCCGCCACGCGAACCGCGCCGGCACAGAGGCCGACTGCAGGCCTTGCGTACACTGCGGGTTCCGCTCCCGAACGCCAGACGCATGCCCACACGTCGCGATCTTCTGCTCGGTACCGGCAGCTTGGTCCTGGCGGCTGCCGCATCGCCGCTGCGCGCCACCGCCGGTGATGCCGCGCTCGACGACGCGCTCGCAGCGCTCGAAAGCGCAGCGGGCGGCCGGCTCGGCGTCGCCCTGCTCGACACCGGCACCGGCCGCCGGTTCGGACGCCGCGACGAGGCCCGGTTTCCGATGTGCAGCACGTTCAAAGCGCTGCTCGCCGGCGCGGTGCTGCATGCGGTCGATCGCGGGCGGGTTCGCCTCGACCAGCGCGTCGACATCGGCGCCGAGGATCTGGTCACGTATTCGCCCTACGTGGACACGCGCGTGGCCGACGGCCATGCGCGGGTGGACGCTCTGTGCCGCGCGACGGTCACGCTGAGCGACAACGCCGCCGCCAATCTGCTGTTGCCGCTGGTGGGCGGCCCGCCCGGTCTGACTGCGCTGCTGCGCGAACTGGGCGATCCGGTCACACGCCTGGACCGCTGGGAGCCGGCGCTCAATGAAGCTGCACCCGGGGACCCGCGTGACACCACCAGTCCCCGCGCGATGGTCGACAGTCTGCAGCGCCTGCTGTTCGGCACCGCGCTGCACCCGCCGTCGCAGGCGGTGCTGGCCGCGTGGCTGATCGAGAACCGCACCGGCGATGCACGCATCCGCGCCGGTGTGCCGGCCGACTGGCGCGTGGGCGACAAGACCGGGACCTGCGGCGCCGGCACCGCGGCCGACGTGGCCGTGCTGTATCCGCCCGGCCGTGCGCCGCTGCTGCTGGCGATCTACGTCCACGGCGCGACGCTCGACGGTCCGGCGATCGATGCCCTGCACGCGGATGCCACGCGCCTGCTCGTTGCCGCGGCCGCCCGCCCATGAGCGTGCGCGCAGCGGCCCGGCGGACCGTCAGCGCGTCGCGTGCAGCCGCTGCTGCAGTGCCATCGCCGCGGCCGGATTGCGCAGCTTGGCCGCCGAGATGAAGAACACGAACGTCTCGCGCGGCGTCACCGGCGCTGCATCGCGCGCATCGACATAGGGCAGATCGCCCGGCGCCTCGCCGCGCGCCCACTGGCGCGCGCGCTCGGCCCAGGCGTCGAGCTGCAGACCGGGGTAACCCTCACGGTGCTCCTCGCGGCTGGCCATCAAGCGGGCGTAGACGAAGCCGCCGGTGATGTCGGCAAACGACGGGTAATCGGACGAATCGGTGAACACCGTCGCCACGCCGCGCGCGCGTGCCAGGCGCAGCCACGCGGCGCACTGGAACGACGGATGCCGCACTTCGACCGCGTGGCGCAGCGGCCACCCGTCGACGGCATCGGGCAGCAGAGCGAGGAAGGCTTCGACATCGTCCGCATCGAAGCGCCGCTGCGGCGCGAACTGCCACAGCAGCGGGCCGAGCCGGTCGCCGAGTTCGGCGATGCCGCCGTCGACGAAGTCCGTGATCTGCTTCCCGGTGGCCGCCAGCGCGCGTGCGCCGACGATGTGGCGCGGCGCCTTGAGCGAGAACACGAACCCGTCCGGCGTCTCGCCGGCCCACTTCGCATAGGTCGCCGGCTTCTGCGCGCCGTAGAAGGTGCCGTTGATCTCGATCGCGGTCAGATGCCGGCTCGCGTACTCGAGCTCGCGCTTCTGCACGAGGCCCCTGGGATAGAAGTTGTCGCGCCACGCCGGATACGTCCAGCCGCCAATGCCGGTGCGGATGCCGTCGACGGGCTTGGGGGCGTCTGCGAACAGGTCGTCCATCGGAATCTCCTCGCGCCGCGGCGCGGTCAGTCGGCGTGCTGCGCGAACCGCAGGCGATTGTGGTCGGGATCGACGAGCAGCATCTCGCGCGTGCCCCAGTCGGTGTCCCAGGGCGCGGTCACGATCGGCACGCCGGCCGCGGCGAATGCACGCGCACAGGCGTCGACGTCGCGCACCTTGAAATACACCGCGCCGCCGACGGCGCAATCGCCGGCATGCCCGCTGAGAAAGATCGTCTGTCCGTCGCGCGTGAGTTGCGCGAACAACGGCATGTCCGCGTCGAAACGGTGTTCCCAATCGACGGTGAAGCCGAGTGCGGCGTAGAACGCGAGGCTGCGCCCGGCCTCGGTCATGCGCAGCTGCGGGATCACGGTCTGCACGGCATCGCCTGCGTGCGCTCAGCCCGCGACCAGGCGCGGACGCACATGACGGTCGAGCAACGCGCCGAGCGGCGCGAGCGCCGGATCCGTGGGCACGACCGCATCCAGATAGGCCAGGAACCGCGGCGCATCGGCGAGGTACTTCGGCTTGCCGTCACGATGATGCAGCCGCGCGAAGATGCCCATCACCTTGAGATGCCGCTGCGCGCCGGTGAGCGCGGCATCGCGCACGAACTGCGCGTGGTCCGGCACCGGCAGGCCGGCGTCCCGTGCGCGCGCGTGATAGCGCGCCAGCCAGGCGTCGGCCTGCGCATCGGGCCAGCTGTGGAAGGCATCGCGCAGCAGGCAGGCGATGTCGTAGGCGATCGGCCCGCGCACCGCGTCCTGGAAATCCAGCACCGCGACGCCGCCTTCGACCGGCATCAGATTGCGCAGCATGAAGTCGCGATGCACCAGCACCTGCGGCTGGGCCAGCATGGCGCCGACCAGGTGCGCCTGGACCGCGTCCCAGCCGGCGCTCTCCTCGTCCGACAGCGTGACGCCGAGATGGCGGCCGAGGAACCAGTCGTCGAACAGCGCGAGTTCGCGCCGCAGCAGCGCCGCATCGAACGCCGGCAGATCGTCCGGCGGCGTGATGGCCTGCAGCCGCAGCAACTGCGCGATGGCCGCATCGATCAGCGTGTCGGCGTCCAGCGTGTCCAGCGCCTGCAGGCAGGTCGCGCCGCCGAGATCCTCGAGCAGCAGGAAACCCGATTCGACATCGCGCGCCAGCACGTGCGGCACGCGCACGCCGCCGCGCTCGAGCAGATCGCGGATGCGCAACCACGGACGCACGTCCTCCAGCGCCGGCGGCGAATCCATCACGATGCGCGACAGACCGTTCGCGTCGCCGCGCCAGTAGCTGCGGAAGCCGGCATCCATCGATGCACGCGCGAGGTGCAGGGCCGCGTCGCCGCTCGCCGCGCGCGCCCAGGCCAGGCGGGCATCGGCGCGTTCGGCATCGTCGGTGTGTGCGGTGGACGGCAGGACAGCGGACATGCGGTGGACCCGTGCGGAAGTGAGGGGATTATCGGGGAACCGGTGCCGCTCAGCGCCCGACGCCGTCGAGCCCGCGCGTGTCGAGCTGCAGCAGTACGTCGCGGAAAGGCGTCAGCCGTGTGGACAGACCGACGATCACGCCGAGCGTGTTGGCGAACGCGTCGGCGGCATCCTGCATCCGCGTGTCGGTCAACGTGCCCTGCGCGTACTCGAGACCGATGCCGAGCAGCACCAGTCCGATACCGGCGCCCAGCAACGACGGCCAGCGCGCATAGAGCTGCACCGCCGCCGCGGCGAGCGCGAAATAGGCGAGGAAATGGCCGAGCTTGTCGCCGTCCGGCACCTCCGGCATCGGCGCCGACGGCGCCAGTGACAGCACCACGACGGCGGCGATCGCCGCGATCCACAGCCCGCCCCACAGCACCGGACGGCGCAGCGGCTTGAACGCGCGCCCCAAGCGCGGACGCCGGCTCACAGGCGGTGGCTCATGTCGCCGATCAGGAAGGCGTGCTCGAAGTCCACGTCCTTCGCGAAACCGATCGCCTGGAAGGCTTCGCCCATCTCGCCCGGCACCGTCAGCCGCTTGGCCTGCTGGCGCAGCGCGTAGCGCGCGGCCTCGTCGGCGGCGTGCGCCTCGTGCGCGGCCAGGCGCTGCTCGAGCCGGTTGCCCAGCAGCAAGGAGGTCTGGTTGCAGTAGCCCGCGAAGTCGAAGCCGGCGTGCGTGCCCGCCTCGGCCAGCGCGGTGAAATCGACCGAGGCGGTCAGATCCTGCAGGCCCGGGAAGGCGAACACGTCCCCGCTGACCTGATGGCGATGGAACGCGCGCAGCGTGCCGGCATCGCGATCGTCGCGGTAGTACTCGCGGCGCGCGTAGCCGTAGTCGACGAACAGCATCGCGCCCCGGCGCAGCCCGCCGGCGACGGCCTGCACCCAGTACGGCAACTGCGGCAGCAGTTCCGAGCGATACCCGTCGGGCAGCGGCGCGCCGCGTTGACGCTCGACATGACGCACCGCCGAAGCCAGCAGCGCATCGGCCGGATGCACGGTGCGGCCGAAGCCCTCGCCGTCGCGGGTGACGTACTCCTCGAACACCTCGCCCTCGCCGATGACGAAGCGCGGCGTGGGCAGCGCATCCACCACCTCGTTGGCGAACAGCACGCCCTGCCAGTCGCCCGGCATCGGGCCGTCCACCCACTCGACGCTCGCGAACAGATCGGCCGGCAGGCGCTGCTGCAGATGCGCGCGCTGGCGTTCGCGCAGATCGGCACTGGGCTCGAGGATCGCGTAGCGCGCCGGCGTGGCCTCTAGCGCCGCGAGATGCGACAGCGCATCGCCGGCGAACGCACCGCTGCCGCCGCCGATCTCGAAGAACTGCGCGGCCTCGCCGATCTCACGCAGCACCGGCGCGAACGCCTCGGCGATGCATTCGGCGAACAGCGGCCCGAGTTCCGGCGCGGTGACGAAATCGCCGGCAGCCCCGAACTTCGCCGCGCCCGCGCTGTAATAGCCCAGACCCGGCGCGTACAGCGCCAGCTCCATGAATTTCCAGAACGGAATCGCCCCGCCGGCCTCGTCGATCTGGGCATGGATCAACGCGCGCAACTCGGCGCTGTGGGCGAGCGCATCGGCGGAGGGCGCGGGGGGCTGGCTGGACATGCAGGGCTTCCGGAAAAACAGGCGCGCATCAGGATACGCGAGCGCACTGGAGGGCCTGTCGTGACGCGTACGGGTCCGGATCGTCGCGCTGTCCTGGGAACGGCAGCGCGGTCGTCTGCGTCGCACACCTGCTGCGCGTCCCGGCGCTCACGTGGCGGCTCGGGGTGCGCCGCAGCGCAGCGGCGGCCCGCGAGCCCCGCGCGCCGGCCGCATCGGGCCTGAGGCATCACGCGCCCAGCCGCCGGGACGTGGGCGCGTTGGTGCCTTAATGTGACGTCCCGTCGCCACATCACCCACCCCATGCCCACGTCCGCCCCCGCCGTCCTCGTCACCGGCGCTGCCCGCCGCATCGGCGCGGTGATCGCGCGTCGCCTGCATGCCGACGGGTACGCGGTCGCCCTGCACTGCCATCGCTCGCGCGACGACGCCGACGCGCTGGCCGGCGAACTCGATGCGCAGCGACCGGGCAGTACCTGCGTGCTGCAGGGCGACCTGGCCGAGGCAGCCGTGTTGCCTGGTTTGGTCGACACCACCGTTGCCCACTTCGGTCGGCTTGATGCGCTGGTCAACAACGCCGCAGCGTTCGCGCCGACCGCGTTCGAAGCCACCGATGCCGAGGCCTTCGACGCGCTGATGGCGACCAATGCACGCGCGCCGTTCCTGCTGGCGCAGGCCGCCGCACCGCATCTGCGGGCCGCGCGCGGCGCGATCGTCAACATCGGCGATCTGTATGCCGAACGGCCACGTGCGGATCTGGTCGCCTACGCGGCGTCGAAGGCTGCGCTGCTCGGCCTGACCCGCGGGCTCGCGGTGGCGCTGGCGCCGGAGGTGCGGGTCAACGCGGTGTCGCCGGGCGCGATCCTGTGGCCGGAAGACGGCGCGGACACCGCGCAGCAGTCGCACATCCTCGACGCGACACCCCTGGCGCGGCTCGGCAGCGCCGAGGAGATCGCCGACGCCGTCGCATGGCTGCTGCGCGGCGGCTTCACCACCGGCGAAGTGCTGCGGCTCGACGGCGGTCGCTCGCTCTGACGCCAGCCCCTCTACCCGTGTCCATGTAGGGGCGCGCTCACGCGCGAACGGGTTTCCCGGCGAACAACCTTCGTTGGCGGGCGCGCGGTGTGGCACCCGGCGAGGTAATGCGCGGCGACGCCAGCCACTCGCTCCCGCGCCGGCTCACCATCTCTGCCCGTGTAGAAGCGCGCTTGCGCGCGAACCGGTCTGCGGGCGACCGCCCATCGCGCGCGTGCGCGCTCCTGTAGGGGTGTATCGGATGTCAGCGCTTCGGCTCGAACGCGTGCTCGAGCTGCGCGCCCGAGAACCCGGCCGGCACCTCGTGCGAGACCGCATAGCGGTACAGCGCCGCGGAATAGATGCCGGTCAGCGCGGCCTGGTAGACCGCGAGCAGCAGCAGCCCGAGTGCGCACACCACGGCGACCGTGATGCCGAGCGCGGTCGAGCCCTGGAAGGCGATGACGCTCAGACCCACGCTGGCCACGACCGCCAGACCGGTCAGCAGGCCGAACGCGGCGCCGATGCCCACGCTGCCCAGTGCGTTCTCGCCCCAGGTGCGCTTGAGCAGCGCCACACTCTGCTTGAGTGCAGCGATCGGGCCGACGTCGCGGCTCACCAGTACCGGCACCACCAGGAAGGCCGCGAGTGTCCAGGCCACGCCCAGGCCGCTGCCGAGCAGCCGCACCAGGAAATTGTTGTCCTGGCGCTTCATCGTCTGCAGCAGCACGCCGACGGTGGCGGCGATCGCCGCATAGCCGAGGATCGCCGGCAACCGGCGCCGCGCCGCGGCCAGACCGTCGGACAGCGTGGGATCGCCGCCGTCGAGCCGGATCATCGCCGCACCGACCAGCGCGGCGTTGAAGAACACGATGACCGCGTACTGGCAGAAATAGAACACGAAAGCCAATGCGAGCCCGGCGAGTCCGATGCCGTGTTCGAACACGCGCAGCGCGAACATCGGCAGCGCGAAGGTCGCCAGCACGACCAGCGAGGCCAGGCCCGACAGCACCGGAAACAGCATCAGCTCCTTGTCCGAGCGCAGCACGGCCGCACTCGACTTCACCAGCCCCCAGCTTCGCGACAGTGTTTCGAACATGATCGGTCATCCCCTCTCGGTCTGTGACGCCGGCGCGCGGGCGTCGGGTTGGATGGTGGCGGCTGACGGGCGCGGTGCCCAGTGACAGACGTCATCTCCGTGGGTCAGGCCTCACCATGACGCGGTGTCGGTGCGCGATGTGACCCGGGTGCGCCGCGGCCGTCGCCGCTCCGGTGCACTGCCACGGCGACCGCCCCGACACCGCGACCGGGGCTGCGCCCGCACTCGATCGTTCGCGCACCTGATCAGGCGGTCACGTCGCCCGGTCGCTGCGCTTTGGACGATCGGACGTTTTCAGCTGGCGTACGCGAGACCCGGAGCGCAGCGAAACCCGTCAGGATCAGGCGCCGCACCGGGTGATGGCAGCCGGCGCTCCGCAGATGCGGGCCCGCTGCACGCGTCGTCAGACCCCGGGTGCCGGGTCGAACCCGCCCACCCGCTCGAACACCGTGTCGCGATCCGGATGCGTCGCCCACCGCTGCGCGAGCGGCGTGCCGTCGAGTGGATGCCGCCAGTCCGGCGCGATCTCCGCGGCCGGTTTCAGCACGAAGGCGTGGCGCAGCTCGTCGCGCGGGATCCGGAGGTTGCCGGCACCGTCGAGCACCGCGTCGTCGAACAGCACGATGTCGATGTCGAGCGTGCGGTCGCTGTAACGCGGGCCGCTGCGGTCACGCCCGTGCGCGTCCTCGAGCGCATGCAACCAGTCGTTCAAGGCCGCAGGCGCGAGATCGGTGCGCAGCGTCACGGCGGCATTGAGGAAATCCGGCCCCGTGTAGCCGACCGCGGGAAAGCGGTAGACGCCCGACACCACCACGTCCTCGAAGCGCGCGCGCAGTGCGGCGATCGCCGCGCGCAGATGGGTCTCGGGCTCGACGTTGCTGCCGAGGCTGAGCAGGGCGATGGCCATGGCGCACTCCGGTGGGGGCGCCATGATCGCCGATCGCCGCGTCTTCTTGCGAGACGCGGGGTTCCGTCACTCCGCGTCCGGCGCCGGCATCGGTGGTGCCGCGCGGGCCGGCAGGGCGTTCTCGTCCGAGGCTTCGGCATCCGGCGCGACCTGCCGCAGGTTGACGTCCACCGGCGCGTCGCTGTGCGCCTGGAACACACGCAGCCCGAACTCCGGCAGGATCGCCAGCAGGTGATCGAAGACATCCGACTGGATGCCCTCGTAGACGGCCCACGCGGTGTCGTTGGTGAAGGCGTAGATCTCGAGCGGCAGGCCCGCCTCGGTCGGCTGAAGCTGGCGGACCAGCAGCGTGAATTCCTGGTGGATACCCGGGTGGTGACGCAGGTAGTGCTCGACGTAGGCGCGGAACGTCCCGAGGTTGGTGACCCGCCGGTGATTGACCGGCTCGGCACCGCGTTCGGCCAGCGCCGCATTCCATTCGCGCAGTTCGCGGTCCTTGCGGTCCAGATAGTCGTCGAGCACGGTGAAGCGGCGGAACTTCGCGATTTCCTCGGGCTCGAGGAAGCGCACGCTGTGCTGGTCGAGATGCAGCGCGCGCTTGATCCGGCGGCCGCCGCCTTCGGACATCTGCCGCCAGTTCTTGAACGCGTCACTGACGAGTTTCTTCGTCGGCACCGTGGTCACGGTGCGATCGAAGTTCTGCACCGTGACCGTGTGCAGCGCGATGTCGATCACGTCGCCGTCGGCGTTCTGGCTGGGCATCTCGATCCAGTCGCCGATCCGAACGCGGCCGTCGTTGCTGATCTGCACGCTGGCGACCAGCGACAGGATGGTGTCCTGGAAGATCAGCAGCAGCACCGCGGTCATCGCCCCCAGACCGGTGACGATGTGCAGGAACTCCGCGCCGATCAACGTGGCCACGGCCGAGATGCCGACCAGCACGAACATGATGATCTTCGCGACCTGGAAATAGCCCTTGATCGGCTTGTTGCGGGCTTCCGGCCGCTGCTCGTAATTGCGGTTGATCGCGTCGAGCGCCTTCGACACGGCAAGCGCGATCGTCACCACCACGAACACCTGGCACAGCGCCTTGACCACGGTGACGAGCTGCGCCGGCAGGTCCGGCACGATCGAAATCCCGGCCGAGATCACCAGCGCCGGCACCACATTCGCCAGCCGCGGAATCACCTGCAGCCGCACCTGGTGATCGTGCTGCGCGCCGCCGAGCGGCGTGCGCGCGAGCAACTGCTTGAGCCCGCGCAGCAGCACGCGCTTGGTGATGAAATTGGCCAGCCAGGCCAGCAGCAGCAGCCCGGTCAGAACGGTCAGGCTGTAGGCCCAGGGATAGGGCGCGAGCGTGTCGCGGAGCTGCTGGAGCTGGACTTGCATGGGAACGCGGTCTCCTTGGCGCTGCGCAGCGCCGCAGACCATGATCAGGCCGGGCGACTGCGCTCGATGGTTACGCCGACCGCGCGTGCACCACGCACCGCACCCGGCTTGCTGAGCTTCAAGCGTACCGAAGCGACGTTGAACTCCTCGATCACAATTGCCGCGCAGCGCTCGGCCAGCGTCTCGACGAGGCCGAAATCCGAGGCCGAGACGTACTCGATCAGGCGCTTGCTGACGGCCTTGTAGTTCAGCGTGTCGGCGATGTCGTCGCTGGCCGCGGGCACGCGGTTGTCGAAGCGCATCTCGAGATCGAACACCAGCGGCTGGCGGATGCGCCGCTCCCAGTCGTAGATGCCGATCAGCGCCTCGATCTCGAGGCCTTCGATGAAGACGTGGTCCATGGGGAGGCCGTGATTGGGGATTCGTAATTAGTGATTCGAAAGAGCAACGGCAACGGCAACAGCTTAGCCGCTGAGCATCAGGAGGTCGCCACGTTTGCGACGATGCCGCTCTTCCGAATCACAAATCACCAATCACGAATCACTGCCCGACTGGCGCCAGCGCCGCCATGTCCCAGCGCGGCGTCGCGCGCACGGTGGCGTCGTCGTGCTGGCCGGCGGCCAGCCGCAGCGCGCCGGCGAAGGCGATCATCGCGCCGTTGTCGGTGCACAGCGCCGGGCGCGGAAAGCACACGCGCCCGCCGCGGCGCTGGGCGTCGGCCTGCAGCTTCGCGCGCAGGCGCGTGTTGGCACCGACGCCGCCGGCGACCACCAGGGTGTCGCAGCCGGCCGCGTCCAGGGCGCGCGCGCATTTGATCGCCAGCGTGTCGACCACCGCGTCCTCGAAACCGCGCGCGATGTCACGGCGCGTGGTCTCGGCCTGGTCGCTGCCCTGCCAGGCCAGCAGCACCTGAGTCTTGAGCCCGCTGAAACTGAAATCGAGCCCCGGCCGGTCGGTCATCGGCCGCGAAAACCTGTAGACGCCGGGCGTACCGTGCTCGGCCAGCGCCGCGAGCTGCGGGCCGCCGGGATACGGCAGGCCCATCATCTTGGCGGTCTTGTCGAAGGCCTCGCCGGCCGCATCGTCGAGCGTCTCGCCGAGCAGCCGGTAACGGCCGATCGCATCGACGGCCACCAGCTGGGTGTGGCCGCCCGACACCAGCAGGGCGACGAACGGCGCGGCCGGCGGATCGTCTTCCATCAGCGGCGCGAGCAGATGGCCTTCCATGTGATGCACGCCGATCGTCGGCACGTCGAGCGCCCAGCCCAGCGCGCGCGCCACGCCCGCGCCCACCAGCAGTGCACCGACCAGGCCCGGGCCGGCGGTATAGGCCACGCCGTCGAGGTCGCGCGTCGACAGGCCGGCCTCGGCCAGGGTCTGGCGGATCAGCGGCAGAAGTTTCCGCACGTGATCGCGGCTGGCGAGTTCGGGCACCACGCCGCCGTACTCGGCATGCAGCGCGATCTGGCTGTAGACGGCGTGCGCGAGCAGGCCATCGGCGCCGCCGGTGGCGGTGTCGTAGACGGCCACGCCGGTTTCGTCGCAGGAGGTTTCGATGCCGAGAACTTTCATGTCGGGACGCTGCCGGGAAGCGGAACGGAAGGGCCGCGCCGGGCGCGGCGGCCCCGCAGCTTGCACACGCCGCCGGGACGCGGCTATGATACGCGGCTCGCCGGGGCTGAGCCCGGTGGATTCGCATTCGAAATTCGATTCGAACCGGCCAATGCAGGCCGGACGATCAGATCCCCGGAGATTCCATGCCAAGCGTCAAAGTCCGCGAAAACGAGCCCTTCGAGTTTGCGCTGCGTCGTTTCAAGCGCACCTGCGAGAAGGCCGGCGTGCTCGCCGAAACCCGCAAGCGCGAGTTCTACGAGAAGCCGACCCAGGAGCGCAAGCGCAAGGCCGCTGCCGCCGTGAAGCGTCAGGCCCGTCGCGTGTCGCGCGACGTCACCAAGCGCCAGCGCCTGTATTGATCGGCGCGAGCCGGGCCCCGCGCCCGGTTCGGATCTTGATGACGCGAAAGCCGGCAGCGCCCTGCGCCGCCGGCTTTTTGTCGTTCCCGCGAAGTCGATTTCGCGCGTTTTTTCCCAATTCCGATGGAGTCCGCCGTGTCCCTGAAGCTCCGACTCACCGACGACATGAAGGCCGCGATGAAGAGCGGCGACAAGCAGACGCTGGGCGTCGTGCGCCTGATGCTGTCGGCGATCAAGCAGCGCGAAGTCGACGAGCGTATCGAGCTCGACGATGCCGCCGTGCTGGCCGCGCTCGAGAAGATGGTCAAGCAGCGCCGTGATTCGGTGAGCCAGTACGAGGCCGCCGATCGCGAGGATCTGGCCCAGGTCGAGCGCGACGAGATCGTCGTCATCGAGCGCTACCTGCCCGAGAAGCTCGGCGAGGCCGAAATCCTGGCCGCGATCGCCGCAGCCAAGGCCCAGACCGGCGCCGCCGGCCCGGCCGACATCGGCAAGCTGATGGGCGTGCTCAAGCCGCAGCTGGCCGGCAAGGCCGACATGGGCGAAGTGTCGCGGCTGGTGAAGCAGTCGCTGTCGTGACCCCCGGCGCGCCGCCGCGGATCGATCTGCGCGCGGCGCGGCGCGCGGACGTGCCGGTGATCCTGGCCTTCGTGCGCGAACTGGCCGAGTACGAGCGCCTCGCGGACGCGGTGGTCGCCGATGCGGCGTCGTTCGAAACCGCGCTGTTCGGTCCGCGGCCCGATGCCGAGGTCGTCATCGCCGAGGTCGACGGCGAGGCTGCCGGCTTCGCGCTGTTCTTCCACAGCTTCTCGACCTTCCTCGGCCGCCGCGGCCTGTATCTCGAGGATCTCTACGTGCGCCCGGCGCACCGGGGCCATGGCGTGGGCAAGCGGCTGATGACGCACCTGGCGGCGCTCGCGGTCGAACGCGGCTGCGGCCGCTTCGAATGGTCGGTGCTCGACTGGAACGCGCCGGCGATCGGCTTCTACCGCGCGATCGGCGCGGTCGGCCAGGACGGCTGGACCGTGCAGCGGCTCGACGGCGAGGCACTGCGCGCCCTGGCCGCGAGCGCGCGCGTCACGCCGTGATGTCCTCACGCCGCGCAACCGCGGCATCGCTAAGGTGACGCCACCGCCCGACCGGGGCACCGCACGCGACGCACCGGCGCCGACGACGCCCGCATGACCGACACCTCGCCCGATTCCACACCCGCCGACGCCGACGACGCCCCCGTTGCGCGCACCCGCTGGCACCGCGCCCGCCGCCGGATCGACAAGGGCGTCAACCGCGTCCAGGACAGCCTGCCGGCGGCGCTGGTCAAGCGCTTCATCGACATCGACCTGCTGACCCACGCGGCCTCGCTGTCGTTCTACACCTTGATCTCGCTGGCGCCGCTGCTGGTGCTGGTGCTGTGGATCACCGCGTCGCTGTATCCCGCGGCGCAGGACGCCCTGCTGCAGCAGATCGGCGAACTCGCGGGCGAGGGCGCGCAGGCGGTGGCCAGCACGGTGATCCAGAACGCCAACGAACAGCCGGATGTGGGCTCGCTGGCCGGCATCTGGAGCACGCTGCTGCTGTTCGTCGGCGCCACCGTGGTGTTCGCACGCCTGCAGGCCACGTTGAACCTGATCTTCCAGACCGACGGCGACCGGCTGCCCGGCGGCGTGTTCGACTTCCTGCGCAAGCGCGTGTTCTCGTTCGGCGTCGTCTTCGCCCTGGGCTTTCTGGTGCTGGTGTCGACGCTGCTGACGACGGCCGTGGAATTCATGTTCCAGAACGTGCCCTCGCTGCTGCCGCTGCTCGGCAACGCGACGATGCTGGTGGTCTACGCGTTCGCGTTCGCGCTGCTCTACCACTACCTGCCCGACCGGCGCGTGCGCTGGCGCCAGGCCCTGTTCGGCGGTGCGATCACCGCGGCGCTGTTCGTCTTCGGCCGCTGGGTGATCGGCGTCTACATCACCGAAGCCGCGCCGGGGAGCGCCTACGGCTCGTTCGGCACGCTGGTGATCCTGCTGATCTGGATGTACTACGCGGCAACCATCTTCTTCGTCGGCGCGCTGATCACCGCGGTCATCGATGAACGGCTGCGCCGCAGCTCGGTCGAACGCGCGCTGCGCAAGCGCGCCGCGCGCCAGGCCGCGGCCATCGCGGCCAATGCGCGCGCCGAGGCCGCGTCGCGCGGGCCCGCGTCGGGCTGAGTCCATGCCGCGGGTGGTGCGGCGCATGGCATCCTAGCGCCCGCATGCCGCACGCCCTGCCCTGCTCGAACCCGACTGTCCGCACCGGCCGCATGCCGAGCGCGGCGATCCGCGCGCGCGCCGAAGGTCCCGGCCCGCATGCGTCGGCGCGGAGACGTCGCTGATGGCGCGCATCCCCGATGCCTTCATCGACGATCTGCTTTCGCGCACCGACATCGTCGAACTGATCAATGCACGGGTGCTGCTCAAGCGCCAGGGCAAGGAGTACGCGGCCCGCTGCCCGTTCCACGACGAGCGCTCGGCCAGCTTCACCGTTTCGCCGACCAAACAGTTCTATCACTGCTTCGGCTGCGGCGCGCACGGCACCGCCTTGAGCTTCCTGATGAACTACGACCGCCTCGAATTCCTCGATGCGGTCGACGAGCTGGCCAAGCGCGCCGGCATGGAGGTCCCGCGCGACACGCGCCAGCGCGAGGCCCGGCCCGACAGCGGGCCGATGTACGACGCGCTCGACGCGGCGACCCGGTTCTTCGTGCGCCAGCTCGCCGGCAGCGACAAGGCCCGCGACTACCTCGAGCGCCGCGGTGTCGGCGATGCGGTGCGCGAGCAGTTCGCGATCGGCTACGCGCCCGACGGGTTCTCCGCGCTCAAGGACGCGCTGGGCAAGGACGACGCACGCCGGGTGGCGGTGCTGGAAAAAGTGGGCCTGCTGTCGAAGAACGACCGCGGCCACAGCTACGACAAGTTCCGCGACCGGGTGATCTTCCCGATCCACGACCGCCGCGGCCGGCCGATCGCCTTCGGCGGCCGGGTGCTCGATCCGGAGGATTCGCCCAAGTACCTCAACTCGCCCGAGACGCCGCTGTTCCACAAGGGCCGTGAGCTCTACGGCCTGTGGCAGGTGCGCCAGGCCAACCAGACGATCGAGCGGCTGGTCGTGGTCGAGGGCTACATGGACGTGGTCGCGCTGTTTCAGTTCGGCGTACCGCAGGCGGTCGCGACCTTGGGCACGGCGACCACGCCCGATCACGCCGAGCTGCTGTTCCGCAATGCACCGGACGTGTTTTTCTGCTTCGACGGCGACGCCGCCGGGCGCCGCGCGGCCACGCGTGCGATGGAATCGGTGCTGCCGCGCATGCGCGACGGCCGTCAGGCGTTCTTCCTGTTCCTGCCCGACGGCGAGGATCCCGACACCATCGTCCGCAGCGAAGGCGCGGCCGGCTTCGAGGCGCGCCTGGCTGCAGCCACGCCGCTGTCGACGTTCTTCTTCGACACCCTCGGCGAGGGCATCACGCTGTCCACGCTCGACGGCAAGGCGCGTCTGGCCGAGCGCGCCAAGCCGATGCTGGCGCAGATTCCCGACGGCGCGTTCGCCGACCTGATGCGCCAGCGCCTGTCCGAACTCACCGGCCTGGGCCAGGCCGCAGCGGCACCGATGCCGGGCCCGGCCCGCATGCCGCGCGGTGGGCGCGCGGTGCCCGCGCCCAGGCGCAGCCTGGTGCGGCACGCGATCGCGCTGCTGCTGCAGAAGCCGGGCATGGCGGCCCACCTGCCGCCGCCCTACCCCTTCGTCGCCCTGCGCCAGCCGGGCATCGAACTGCTGACCGAGGTCATCGCCCTGGCCAGCGTGCGGCCCGACATCAGCACCGGCATGCTGCTCGCGCATTTCGACGACCGCGAGGAAGCCCCGGCGCTGCAGAAGCTCGCCAGCCAGAGCCTGCCGGGGGACGAGGCGATCTGGCAGGCCGAGCTGCACGACGTCATCGCCCAGTTGAACCGGCAGGTGATGCAGCAGCAGATCGACGCGCTGCTCGACCTGCAGCGCGGCGGCGCGCTCGATGCCGCCGGCAAGCAGGCGCTGCGCGATCTGCTGGCGCAGCGCGGCGCCGGCATCGCGCCCGGCTGAAGACCAGGATCCGGATCCCGGACGCGTGCATCACACGGCGCGACCGTACGACGTCACGCTTCCAGGTGTTGCATCCATTCGTTCCGGCCTGGAACCGCTTCCAGCGCCGAGCGTCCACAGATGCTTAACTCCGGCGCTGCTCTGATCGCCCGCAGGGGGATCGACAGATCGACGACGCGGGCCATCGGCCCCGGCGTGCCTGTCTGTCCAGAACCGGATCCGCCGAGGCCGCACAGACGTGCCCGGCGCGGTGCCCTGCCTTTCTTCCCTCGCGACAGGTCTTCTCCCATGACATCGATCCGCCTCCGCATGCCCGTCCTCGCCACCGCGCTGGCCGGCACCCTGCTCTCGGCCTGCGCGAAAATCGAGACGCCGCCCACCCTGGTCAAGCCGCTGCATATCGACCTCTCGGCCCCGGTCGCCGAACAGGTGGACCTGGCCTGGCCCGAACGTGGCGGCGCGCTGGTGGCCGAACACACCGTCACCCAACCCCGGCAGGTCACGCTGCGCCTGCCCGACGGCCGCCAGATCACCGTGCCGGCCGAACGTGTGGCCTTCCGTCAGCAGGACGGCATGCTGGCGAGCGTCAACATCGAGCCGAGCGGCGCCGCCGGCGAGCAGGCCATCGCGCTCGACCACGTCCGTGCGCTGCTCGACGACAACCGCCTGCTCGACCCGACGCTCGCCACCGCGCTCGAGGGCTGGCAGCGCACCGGCGATGTCGATCGCAGTGCACGCGTGGTCGTCCGCGACGTCGACGTCCAAGTGGCCCTGCGGCCGGACACCAAGCTCGGCTGGCAGCCCACGCTCGATTTCGCACCGCGCGCCTGCCGGATGCCTGCCGGCCTCGACGGCGACCCCGAGGCCTGCCTGCACGTGCCGAACGCCGAGGCCGCATTGGCCGACGTCCAGGGCTGAGCGCACGCCGCACGGCGTGCGCGGCCCCTTCGTCACCGGGCGCTGCGGCACGCCGCTGCGACGCCCCCAGTGGCCGCGTCGCAGTCGGGGTCAGTCCACCCGCTGCCAGTCCAGTCCGCCGGTCACTGCACCGGCGCCCGGCAACCACGGCAGCAGCCAGTGGTCGACCAGCAGGAAGGCGAACAGCGCCATCAGATAGACGACGGAGTAGTTGAACATCCGCATCGCGAAGAATTCATCCGGCGGATCCAGCAACCGCCACGCGTACCAGAGAAACACCAGGCCCAGCACCACGGCGCCGCCCAGATAGAACAGCCCGCTCATGCCGATCGCGGTCGGCAGCAGCGTGATCAGCACCAGCAGCACGGTGTAGATCAGGATCTGCCAGCGCGTGTACGCCACGCCGTGGGTGACCGGCAGCATCGGCACCAGCGCGCGCGCGTAGTCCTCGCGGCGGAAGATCGCCAGCGCCCAGAAATGCGGCGGCGTCCACACGAAGATGATCAGCACCAGCAGCAGCGCATGCGCCCAGTCCCACTGGCCCTGCATGTTGGTGACCGCGGCCCAGCCCAGCAGCGGCGGCGCCGCACCGGCGATGCCGCCGATGACGATGTTCTGCGGCGTCGCCCGCTTGAGAAAGCCGGTGTAGATGACCGCGTAGCCGATCAGCGATGCGAACGTCAGCGCGGCGGTCAGCACGTTGACCAGCAGCACCAGGATCGCCATCGACACCGCGCCCAGCGTCAGCGCGAACACCAGCACCTGCACCGGCCGCAACGTGCCGGTCGCCAGCGGCCGGTTCGCGGTACGCGCCATGACCTTGTCGATGCGCTGGTCGATCAGGTGGTTGATCGCCGCCGCCGACGCCGCCGCCAGCCAGATGCCGAGCAGGCCGAACACGCTCTGCCGCCACGGCGGCAGGCCGGGCACCGCGAGGAACATGCCCACCAGCGCGGTGAACACGATCAGGGCGACGACGCGGGGCTTGGTCAGTTCCCAGTACTGGCTCGCGATGTGCGCCATGTCAGTCCGGCCGCTTGAGCCGCGCCAGCAACGACACCAGCACGAGCAGCAGCAGGGCCGCGCCGCCGTTGTGCATCACCGCGACCGACAGCGGCAGCGACAGCTTGACGTTGAGGATGCCCAGCGCGACCTGCGCGCAGGTCAGCAGCGCCAGCGCCACCGCCCACGCGCGCAGGCCCGGCGTGCGCAGCAGGCGCGCGGCGAAGGCCAGCAGGCCCACGAACACCACCACGCCCATCACCCGGTGCGCGAGCTGGATCGCGATCCGCGCCGGCCCGTCGAGCACACCGCCCTCGTAGTCCACGCCGACACCGCGCCACAGCACGAAGCCCTCGCGGAAATCGGCCGCAGGCCACCACTGGCCCACGCACTTCGGGAAATCGATGTAGTGGTGCACCGCGGTCGTCCAGCCGCCGGCGCCGCAGGCGAGCGCCGCGTAGTTCGCGCTGACCCAGCCGCCGAGCGCGATCTGCACGCCGACCAGCGCGATCGCCGCGATCGCCCAGCGCCGCAGCACGCCCGCCTGGGCGAGCACGATCGGCTGCACCGTCGCCCGCCACGCCATCCACAGCAGAAGCGAGAACGTCAGCATGCCGCCCAGCAGATGGCCCATCACGATGACCGGCTTGAGCAGCATGGTCACCGTCCACTTGCCGAGCAGCGCCTGGAAGATGACCACCGCCAGCGTCAGGGCCGCGGCGCGTGCAAGGTCCACGTTCGACCAGCGCAGCGCCGCCAGCAGCAGGATGGCCTCGCCGAGCGCCGCGATGGCCAGCGCCGACATCACGTGGCCGGCCATGTACAGCGGGATCGCCAGCGCCACCAGCAACGAGGCGCCGATCACCTGGGCGATGCCGTACCGGCGCCGACGCGCCGCGATCAGCGCCAGCACCAGCACGAACACGCCCAGCACCGCCGCCAAGTGGCGATGGACCTGCTCGCGCCAGGCTTTGTCGGTTTCCAGCACCCGGATCGCGGTGGCGGCGTGGTCGGCTACCTCTTCGGCCGCCTGCGGCCATGCCGCGCGGCCGTAGCAGGTGGGCCAGTCCGGGCAACTGAGGCCCGCGTCGGACAGGCGCACGAAGGCGCCGAACACGATCACGCACAGCGTCAGCGCCGCGGCCAGCCAGGCGATGCGGTGGAAGTGGCGGTGGACCGCCGGACGGAACGCACTGCCGTGCGTGGAAGGAGTCTGGGTCATCATCTGAGCTTGAGCAGCCGGGCCATGTCGCTGCGCAGGTGGCCGGGGTCGAACCCGGGGGCGTAACGCAGGATCACGAACCCGTTCGGGTCCACGACGTAGGCGGGGAGGGCATTGTCCGCTTCGCCGGGGCCGCCGTCGACGCGCGGCAGGGCCGCGCGCAGCGCCGGGTCAGCTTCGAGCACGCGCCAGGCGGTATTGCGGACCGCGCCGTCCGGCACGTCGCCGAGCCAGAGGATGTCGACGTGATCGGCATTGCGGCCGAACAGCTGCCACACCAGATCGAGCTCGCGCGCCAGGTCGACGCATGCGGCCGCACAGCCTGTCGGTGGCGCCACCAGGATGCGCCAGCGCCGCTCGATCGGCCGCCATTGATAGGGTTCGCCGTCGACGAGGCGCGGTGACAGCGCGCGCAGGTCGGCCGGCGGATCGAGCAGCTCGCCCTTGTTCTGCATGCCGGTCGGACGCCAGCCGGAAAACCGCAACGCACCGGCAACGAGGGCGCTGCCCAGGAACAGCACGACGATCAGGACCAGCAGCGCGCGGTTGCGGTCGCGTTGTGCGGTGGGGAGTTGGGAATTCATCGGCGGCGAGTGCGGAAGCTGAGGACGAGGGCGGTGACCAGCGCAGCCAGCGCGAGGCCGAACCACTGCACGGCGTAGCCCAGGTGCTTCTCGGGCGGCAGCGTGTTGGGCAGGACGTCGAGATCGCGCGCCTGGCCCAGCGCGATGGCCGGATCGAGGCGCAGCACGCGCGGCGCCAGCCCGGAAACGCCCGCAGCGGATGCGACGGCGGGCATGTCGACGCGGGTCATCAGGAATGTCGCCCCCTCTTGCAGGGCGGGCCCCAACGCGAGACCGCTCGACGGCGGCGGCAGAAGAAGACCGCGCAGGTCCATCGTCTCGCCTGCCAGACCGTCGCCCGCGACGATCGCCGCGGCCGGCAGACGTGCGCTGCGGTCGACGATCGGTGTCCAGCCCAGATCCACCAGCAGCGGCGCGCCGTCATCCGGCACGAACAGCCGGAAGATGCGCAGGCCGGCCTGACCGTCGCGGATCTGGTTGTCGAGCACCCAGGGCTTGCCGTCGACGAAGTGACCGCGTCCTTCGGCCCAGTCGTAGTCGCGCGCCCTGCCGGCATCGGCTGCACGGGCGAGCGGCACTGGCACACGGGCCTCGAGGACCGCCTCGACCGCGTCGAGCATCGCGCGCTTTTCCTGCATGCGCGTGAGCTGCCACTGCCCGAGCGCACTGCACACCACGATGACGACGAGAGCGAGCATCCAGCCGGCCACGCGCGTCGTCCGCGGACTCACACATCACCCCCGGCACGCTGCGATACTCCGCTCACGTCCCGCGCGCCCCGGAGTCCGCCATGGTGATGAACGATTCGCTCAAGACGCTGTTGATCATCGGCTTCGTGCTCCTGATTCTCTGGAACCTCGGGGCCGGTCTCTATTACATGCTGACCGACAAGGGGCAGAGCGACCGCACCGTGAAGGCGCTGACGCGCCGCATCGGCCTGTCGGTGGCCCTGATCGCCCTGGTGCTGCTGGCGGTCGCGATGGGATGGATCCGGCCGCATGGAATCTACGGCTGACGCTGCCGTCCGGATTCCGTGGGGGTGTGATTTGGTGATTCGTGATTGGGAACGGCGGATCGCGAGCGTTGGCGCTTGCGAATCACCCATCACGAATCACGTTCGTCCACGTCGTCAGACGACGTAGACGAACAGAAAGAGAACCAGCCACACCACGTCGACGAAGTGCCAGTACCAGGCCACCGCTTCGAACGCGAAGTGGTTCTCCTTCGTGAAGTGGCCCTTGTAGCAACGCAGCCAGATCACGATCAGCATGATCGTGCCGAGCGTCACGTGCGCGCCGTGGAAGCCGGTCAGCATGAAGAACGTCGAGCCGTAGATGCCCGAGCCCATCGTCAGATTGAGATCGCGATAGGCGTGGACGTATTCCTCGATCTGGAAAAACAGGAACACGCAGCCGAGCAGGATCGTCGCGCCGAGGAACACCAGCAGCTGGGTGCGGCGTGCGGCGCGCAGCGCATGGTGGGCGATGGTGATGGTCACGCCCGAGGCCAGCAGGATCAGGGTATTGAGCAGCGGCAGGCCCCAGGCGGGAATCGTCTGGAACACGCCGCCGACCTCGCCCGGGCCGGCCGTCGGCCACGCCGCGCTGTAGCCGTCCCACAGCACCGCATTGGTCATCGCGCCGCTGCCCTCGCCGCCCAGCCACGGCAGCGACAGCGTGCGCGCATAGAACAGCGCGCCGAAGAACGCGGCGAAGAACATGATCTCCGAGAAGATGAACCACACCATCCCCATCCGGAACGACAGGTCGACCTGACGGTTGTAGTAGCCCGAGACCGATTCGAGGATCACGTCGGCGAACCACTTGAACAGGATCAGCGCCAGCACCGCGGCGCCGACGAAGAACATCGGCCGGCCCCAGCTCGCCTCGTTGAACCAGCTCGCCAGGCCGAGCATGGTCAGGAACAGGGCGACCGACGCGAACAACGGCCACTTGCTGTCGTGCGGCACGAAATAGACGTCGGGGTCGTGCGGTGCGGGCTTGGCGTCGGCCATGGCGATGTCCGTGTCTCGGGCTCGGTTCAAAGGGAGGATGCGCAGCTCACGGAGCAGCAGCCGGACCGGCACGCCCGGGGGCAGCCGCGCCCTGCGCGGCCAGGCGCGAGGTCAGCACATCGTTCTTGAAGAAGGTATACGACAACGTGACCGTGTTGACGTCGGGCGGCAACGACGGATCGATGATGAAGCGCACCGGCATGTCGCGGGTTTCGCCGGCCTCGAGCGTCTGCGCGGTGAAGCAGAAGCACTCGGTCTTCTGGAAGAACCCCGACGCGCGTGCCGGTGCCACCGACGGCGTGGCGCTGCCGACGACGGGTGCAGTGCTGTCGTTGTGCGCGTAGTACGTGGTCTCGTACTGCTGCCCCACCTGCACGCGCATGCGCGTCTCGTTGGGACGGAACGACCACGGCAGCCGCGAGTTCACCGTGGCGTCGAACTCCACCGTCACCCAGCGCTCGGCCGGCGTGGCGCTGGTGGCCGGTGCGCTGGCCGCGCTGTTCTCGAGACGGATGCCGAACACCTTCTCGCAGGCGATGCGGTACAGCGGGACCAGCGAGAACGTGAAGGCGAACGCGACGACCGAGATGCCCACCAGCTTGCCGATGCCGAAGGTCTTCGACGCCGGTCGGGTGTCGGTCCGCTGATCCGGCACGTGCGGGGTCTCGCTCACGACAGCAGCACCCCGCGCAGGATGAAGCCGACGTAGACCGAGGCCGCGATCACCGCCACCACGATCGCCGTGCGACGCGCGCGCCGGCGGCGTGCGACGAGGTCGTCATTGGCATCGGGCGTGGGCATCGTGGCCTGCATCGTCTCCGCGGCGTCAGTGGCTGATGTCGTCGTGCGCGAGATCGCCGGGCTTGAGGATCGGCGGCTTGGCGAAGGTGTGGTGCGGGGCCGGCGACGGCACCGTCCACTCCAGGCCCTTCGCGCCTTCCCACGAGCGCGCCGCGGCGGGCGCGCCGCGCAGCTTCGAGTGCAGCAGGATCGCGAACATCATGAACGGCGTGACGAACATGCCGAACGCGCCCACCGAGCTGATCAGGTTCCAGTCGGCGAACACGACGTTGTAGTCGGGAATGCGCCGCGGCATGCCGGCCAGGCCCAGGAAGTGCTGCGGGAAGAACAGCAGGTTGACGAACACGATCGTCCACCAGAACTGCACCTTCGCCCAGAACTCGCTGTACATGCGCCCGGTCCACTTCGGCCACCAGTAGTAGACGGCCGCGATGATCGAGAACAGCGCGCCGGTCACCAGCACGTAGTGGAAGTGCGCCACCACGAAGTAGGTGTCGTGGTACTGGAAGTCGGCCGGCACGATGGCGAGCATCAGGCCGGAGAAGCCGCCGATGGTGAACAGGATCACGAACGCGACGGCCCACAGCATCGGCGCCTCGAACGTCATCGCACCGCGCCACATCGTCGACACCCAGTTGAAGATCTTCACGCCCGTGGGAATGGAGATCAGCATGGTCGCGAACATGAAGTAGATCTCACCGCCCAGCGGCATGCCCACGGTGAACATGTGGTGGGCCCAGACGATGAAGCTCAGGAACGCGATCGCCGCCGTCGCGTAGACCATCGCCTGGTAACCAAACAGCGGCTTGCGGCTGAAGGTGGGGATGATCTCCGAGACGATGCCGAACGCCGGCAGGATCATGATGTAGACCTCGGGGTGCCCGAAGAACCAGAAGATGTGCTGGTACATCACCGGGTCGCCGCCACCGGCCGCGTTGAAGAACGAGGTCATGAAGAACTTGTCGGTCAGCAGCATCGTGACCGCGCCGGCCAGCACCGGCATCACCGCGATCAGCAGGAACGCGGTGATCAGCCAGGTCCAGCAGAAGATCGGCATCTTCAACAGGTCGACGCCCGGGGCGCGCATGTTGAGGATGGTCGCGATGACGTTGATCGCGCCCATGATCGAGCTGATGCCCATCATGTGGATGGCGAAGATCGTCAGCGACACGCTGCTGCCGCCCTGCAACGACAGCGGCGGATACAGCGTCCAGCCGCCGGCCGGACCACCGCCGGGCAGGAACAGCGTCGCCAGCAGCAGGGTGAACGCGAACGGCAGGATCCAGAACGACCAGTTGTTCATGCGCGGCAGCGCCATGTCCGGCGCGCCGATCTGCAGCGGGATCATCCAGTTGGCGAGGCCGACGAAGGCCGGCATCACGCCGCCGAAGATCATCACCAGCGCGTGCATGGTGGTCATCTGGTTGAAGAACGTCGGGCTGACGTGCTGCAGGCCCGGCGCGGCGAGCTCGGTGCGGATGATCACGCTCATCGCCGCGCCGATGATGAACATCACGAACGAGAACAGCAGGTACAGCGTGCCGATGTCCTTGTGGTTCGTGGAGAAGAACCAGCGCTGGACGAAGCCCTGCCTGTGGGCGTGATCGTCGTGGTGCGCGTCGGCTGTGGCGGTGGTCGTCGACATGAAGGAACCTCGAGGCGATCAGCCGGCCGCGGGCGCGGCGGGGGCGGAAGGAGACTGCACGGTCGCGTCCTCGGCCGCCGGTGCGGCGGCGGGCGCGGGCGCGGCGGGCGCCGGTTCGGCCGGTGCGTTCTTCGCCTTCTCGGCGGCGAGCCACTGCTCGAATTCGGCCGGTGGCACGGCGCGCACGACGATCGGCATGAACCCGTGGTCCTTGCCGCACAGTTCGGCGCACTGGCCGCGGTAGACGCCGGGCTCGAGGATCTCGGTCCAGGCTTCGTTGACCAGGCCCGGAATCGCGTCCTGCTTCCAGCCGAAGGCCGGCACCCACCAGGAGTGGATCACGTCGTCGGCGGTGACCACGAAGCGGATCTTGGTGTCGGTGGGCAGCACCAGTTGGTTGTCGACGTCGAGCAGGTAATGCCCGTGCGCGTCGAGCTCGGCGCGTGTGGTGTTGCGGCCCTGGCGCAGGCGGTCGCTCTCACGGTCGAGGCGGCTGGTCAGGGTGACGTTCTCGCCCATGTATTCGTAATGCCACATCCACTGCACGCCGGTGACCTTGACGGTCATCGCCGCATCGCGGGTGTCGTACATCGCGATCAGCTTGCGCGTGGCGGGCACCGCCATGATCACCAGCAGGATGATCGGTACGACGGTCCAGATGATCTCGGCGGTGGTGTTGTGGGTGAACGTCGCCGGGGTCACGCCGCGCGATTTGCGGAAGCGGAACATCGCGATCGCCATCGCACCGAAGACCAGCGCGCCGATGGCCACGCAGATCCACAGCGCGAGCATGTGCGCGTCGTAGGCGTGCTGGGACGAGGCGGTGACGCCCTTGCCCATGTTGAGCTGCCACCGATGCGGATCGGCGGACTGCGCCGCGACGTTCGCGGACAACGCCAGTGCGGCGAGCCCCCCCACCCACTGCTTGAAACGACCGGCTTGCTTCACATCGGACCCCATGCCTGCGCTGGCGTTGTCTGGCGGGAACGCGTCCGATCCATGCCCGGTCCGGAACCGGAAGCGGCATACGCAGGAGCGGCGGCGTACTGCGAATAACCAATGAATGGTAGCTGTCGGTGATCGGCAGGGGCAAGCCGCACGGCGCCGGACCCTCTTGACAGCGGCGTGCTGCAGCGCGCCATGAACAGACGCGGGGGCCCGGACCGGCGCGCCGGGCGCCGTGCAGAGGCCGCGCGCGGCACAGTCGGAAGGCCATGCGCACGCTAGAATTCCGCTTCTGCCTCTGCCGGTCGTCCCTCTTGAACGCCAGTCCGTCGACCGCCTCCCCGGCGGCCTCCCGTCCGTCGCTGCGCGCCGCGATCACCGCGGCCTGGACGCGCGACGAAACCGCCCATGTGCGTGAACTTCTCGGCCAGGCGCGCCAGCCCTGCGCGGACTGGAGCGAGGCCGACCGCGCCGCGATCCAGACCACCGCGGCCGATCTGGTGCGCCGGGTGCGCGCGCGGGCCCAGCACCAGGGCGCGATCGAGGCCTTCATGCAGCAGTACGACCTCGGCAGCGAGGAGGGCGTGCTGCTGATGTGCGTGGCCGAGGCGCTGCTGCGCATTCCGGACCAGGACACGGCCGATGCGCTGATCCGCGACAAGCTGGGCGAGGCCAACTGGAAGAAGCACATGGGCCAGTCCGACTCGGTGCTGGTCAACGCCTCGACCTGGGGGCTGATGCTGACCGGCCACCTGGTCGACCTCGCCGACGACACCAAGCGCGACGTCCACAACGCGTTCAAGCGCCTGATCGGCCGCGTCGGCGAGCCGGTGATCCGGCTCGCGGTGCGCCAGGCGATGCGGATCATGGGCCACCAGTTCGTCATGGGCCGCACGATCGGCGAGGCGCTGACGCGCTCGCGCAAGGGCGCCAACGCGGCCTACCGCTATTCCTTCGACATGCTCGGCGAGGCCGCGCTGACCCAGGCCGACGCGGACCGCTATCTGAAGGCCTACCGCGACGCGATCGACGCGATCGGCCGCACCGGACCGTTCGACGATGCGATCACCGCGCCATCGATCTCGGTCAAGCTCTCGGCGCTGCATCCGCGCTACGAACACGCCAAGCGCGACCGCGTGCTGGCCGAACTCGCGGCGCGTCTGCTCGATCTGGCCCAGCGCGCGAAGGGCTACCGGATCGGCCTGACCGTCGATGCCGAGGAAGCCGACCGGCTGGAACTCTCGCTCGACGTCATCGAGGCCGCCTGGTCCGATGCCTCGCTCGCCGGCTGGGACGGCTTCGGCATCGTCGTGCAGGCCTACCAGAAGCGTGCGCCGTTCGTCATCGACTGGATCGCCGCGCTGGCCCGCGCGCACGGCCGCCGCATTCCGGTGCGCCTGGTCAAGGGCGCCTACTGGGACAGCGAGATCAAGCGCGCCCAGGTCGACGGCCATCCGGGCTATCCGGTGTTCACCCGCAAGCCGAACACCGACGTCAGCTACCTCGCGAACGCGCGTCGCCTGCTGTCGGCCACCGACGCGATCTATCCGATGTTCGCCACCCACAACGCGCACACCATCGCCGCGGTGCACCGCATGGGCACCCGCCTGCTCGGGGCGCGCGCCGGCGGCCATCCGTTCGAGTTCCAGAAGCTGCACGGCATGGGCGACGACCTCTACGCCGAGGTCATTCCGGCCGATCGCCTCGACGTGCCCTGCCGCGTGTACGCCCCGGTCGGCTCGCACGAGGACCTGCTGCCGTATCTGGTGCGGCGCCTGCTCGAGAACGGCGCCAACTCCAGCTTCGTCAACCGGATCAGCGACGAGGACGTCGCGATCGACGACCTGATCCGCGATCCGGTCGAGGTCGTGTCCGGTTTCGAATCCATTCCCCACCCCCGCATTCCGCTGCCGGTCGATCTCTTCCGCAGCCAGTCGCACGACAGGAGCAACTCCATGGGCGTCAATCTCGCCAACGACGCGCAGCTCGCCGCACTTGCCGAGCAGATCCAGGCGCATGCCGGCCCGTGGACCGCGGGTCCGCTGGTGCCGGGGGCGACCAGCCGCGGCGAGACGATCGAGGTCGCCAGCCCCGCCGACCGCCGCGTGCGCGTGGGCCAGTGGCAGGCCGCCGACGAGGCGACCGTCGAGCAGGCGCTGCGCAATGCGACCGACGCCCATGCCGACTGGAACGCGATGCCCGCCGCCTCGCGCGCGGCGATCCTCGAGCACGCCGCCGACCTGCTGGAGGCGCGCATGCCCGAATACATCGCGATGTGCACCCGCGAGGCCGGCAAGACCATTCCCGACGGCGTGGCCGAAGTGCGCGAGGCGGTGGACTTCCTGCGTTACTACGCCGGCGAGGCCCGCCGGCTGTTCATCGTCGAGGCGCTGCCGGGCCCGACCGGCGAATCCAACAGCCTGCAACTCTCGGGCCGCGGCGTGTTCGTCTGCATCAGCCCGTGGAACTTCCCGCTGGCGATCTTCGCCGGCCAGATCGCCGCGGCGCTCGTTGCGGGCAATACGGTCATCGCCAAGGCCGCCGAGCAGACCACGCTGGTCGGCCATGCCGCGGTCAGGCTGCTGCACGAAGCCGGCGTGCCCGAAGCCGTGCTGCAGTACGTGCCGGGCGACGGCGCCACCGTCGGCGCGGCGCTGACCTCGGACGTGCGCGTGGCCGGCGTCGTGTTCACCGGCTCGAACGCGACCGCGCTGGCGATCAACCGCGCGCTCGCCGCCCGCGACGGTGCGATCGGCACGCTGATCGCCGAGACCGGCGGCCAGAACGCGCTGATCGCCGACTCGTCCGCCCTGCCCGAGCAGCTGGTCAAGGACGCGCTGGGCTCGGCCTTCACCTCGGCCGGCCAGCGCTGCTCGGCCGCGCGCGTGCTGTTCGTGCAGGACGACATCGCCGACAAGGTGCTGGAGATGCTGGCCGGCGCGATGCGCGAACTCACCGTCGGCGACCCGGCCCTGCTGTCGACCGACGTCGGCCCGGTGATCGACGCCGACGCGCTGCGCATGCTCGACGCGCACGCCGAGCGCATGGCGAAGGACGCGCGTCTGATCGCGACCACGCCGGTCGGCGACGCCACCGCGCACGGCACCTTCTTCGCACCGCGCGCCTGGGAACTGCAGTCGCTGTCGCAGCTGCAGCGCGAGAACTTCGGCCCGGCGCTGCACGTGATCCGCTGGAAGGCCAACGAGCTCGAGGCGGTGATCGACGCGATCAACAACACCGGCTACGGCCTGACCCTGGGCATCCACTCCCGCATCGACGAGACGGTCGAGACCATCACCGCGCGTGCGCGGGTCGGCAACGTCTACGTCAACCGCAACCAGATCGGCGCGGTGGTCGGCGTGCAGCCCTTCGGCGGCCAGCGCCTGTCGGGCACCGGCCCCAAGGCCGGCGGCTCGCATTACCTGCCGCGCTTCACCACCGAGAAGACCGTGACCATCAACACCACGGCCGCCGGCGGCAACGCCTCGCTGCTGACCCTGGTCGACTGATGCGCCTGCAGGCGGACGGCCGCGTGCCGTCCGTCTGCGCGTCGCCGCCGCGGCGACGATGTCGTGGCCGTGACCGGCCGCCCCGTTTTCCTTCGAGTGCCTGACGCCCCGTGGCTTTCGACGCCTTCGCCCTGATTCTCGCGATGCTCGCGCTGGGCATGCTGTTCGCGCGCTTTGGTGTGCTGCCCGACAGCGCAGCCGAGGTGCTCAACCGCGTGGTGCTGCTGGTCTGTCTGCCGGCGGCGGTGCTGGTGCACGTGCCGTCGCTGCGGTTCGATCCGGCGTTGATCGGCCTGGCGGCGACGCCGTGGCTGCTGGCCGGCGCCACCGTGCTGCTGGTCTGGCCGCTCGCGCGCCTGCTGCGCTTCCGTCGGGACGAAACCGGCGTGGTGGTGCTGTGCGTGGCGCTGTGCAACAGCAGCTTCATCGGCTATCCGATGATCGGTGCGTTGCTGGGCGAGGACGCGGTGGCCTACGCCGTGGTCTACGACCAGTTCGGCACCTTCGTGCTGCTGTCGACGTTCGGCCTGACCGTCATCGCACGCTATGCCGGCGACACGCCCCCGCCGGCGCGGCAGATCCTCGCGCGCATGCTGCGGTTCCCGCCGTTGTGGGCGCTGGCGTTCGCGCTGACCCTGATGCCCGCCCAGCCGCCGGCATGGATCGACAACGGCCTGCGCACCGTGGCCGGCGCGATGCTGCCGATGGTGATGCTGGCGGTCGGCCTGTCGATCCGGCTGCGCATGCCGCGCGACGAGCTGCGCCCTCTGGCCACCGGCGTGGTGCTCAAGCTGCTGGTGATGCCGGCGATCGCACTGCCGCTGTCCTGGGCCTTCGGCATGAGCGGCACGATGCTGCAGGCGAACGTGCTGGAGGCGGCGATGCCGACGATGATCACCGCCGCGGCGCTGGCGATCGCCGCCGGCCTCGCGCCGCGACTCACCGCCGCCCTGGTGGGCTACAGCATCCTGCTGTCGCTGGTGACCCTGCCTGCCTGGGCCTGGCTGCTGGCGCGGCTCGCCTAGGGAAGGTCTGGATCACTGCCGTCATCCCTGCGAAAGCGGGGCACGGCCGAGAGCGGAGTTGTCCAGACGTCCCCGGCCGCGCACCCGTATCAGCGCGCGACAAGGCTGTTCCGGGAATGCCCGTTCGCGCGCGAGCGCGCGCCTGCAGACGCAGGGCGGGTGTCGGGCCGGTGTTCCGTCGACGCGCTGTACGCGCCGGGTCGTGGCTTCGGACGCGCCCACAAAAAAAGCCCCGCCGGAGCGGGGCTTTTTCGTCTTGCGCGGTCCTGTAATCAGGACCGTCCGGATCAGAAGCGATACTGCGCCGACACGCCGAACAGGTTGGCGTTGCCGTCGAAGCCACCGGCGACGCGGCTGCCGCCGCTGGTGGTGTCGATGCGCGGATTGCGCGGCTCGATGCGGGTGTAGGCGAAGTTGACGTCGAACGCGTCGCTCATCGCCCAGGTGGCGCCGACCGAATAGAAGATGCGGTTGGCATCGGGCAGGCGCGGGGTGCGGTGCTCGAGGCTGGTCGGGGTCTCGTCGTACGCGACGCCGCCACGCAGCTTCCACGACTCGTTGAGCGTGTACTCGGCGCCGAGGGCGGCGAAGTAGGTGTCACGCCATTCGAACGGCTCGACCGAATCCGGATCCGGGTTGTCGAACTGGATGCGCACTTCGCGCAGCGACGACCAGCCGGTCTCGGCGTAGGTAGCCGACAGCATCAGCGCATCGGTGACCTGCCAGGTGGCGCCGACGTTGAGGATCGACGGCGTGGTCAGATCGGCGCCGCCGGGACCGTCGAGGAACAGGCCCGGACGCACCTGGCCGAACACGGCCGCGGCGTTGCCCGGCACGGTCCAGTCGGCGGTGCCGCGCAGTTCGTAATCGATCTCGGAGCGGTAGCTCACGCCGATGGCGACAGTGTCGGTCGGGCGGAAGTGCGCGCCGACCAGCCAGCCGAAGCCGTTGTCGTCGCCCTGGATTTCGGCCAGGCCGTCCGCGCTCTGCGGCAGGAAGCCGGGCACGCCGGACTGCGCCAGCAGCGCGCCGAAGTCGACCGCGCGCGACAGGGTCACGTCGGCGCGCGAGGCGATCACGCCCAGGCCCACCGAGAAGCGGTCGGTGATGTCGAGCGCGCCCGACAGGGTCAGGTCGACGATCTTCACGTCCGAGGTCTGCGCAGCGTAGCGGCCGACCCAGCCGGCGTCGTATTCGGTCTTCAGGCCGAACGGGGCGCTGATCATCGCGCCGAGCGCGACGCCGTTGTCGAGCTTGTGCACGACCGACAGCGCCGGCACCGGGGTCACGTCGCCGGCGTTGCCGCCGTTGCCGCCGCTCAGCGGACGACCGAGCGGATCGGTGCCGCTGCCCTGGAATTCGTAGTTGAGGTCGATGACGGTCAGGTCGGCCTGCACCGTGATGCCTTCGAACTGGGTCATCACCGCGGGGTTGTTGGTCACGACCGAGCTGTCGCCGGTCTTCGCGGCCGTGCCGGCGAACGAGGTGCCCTGCGACTTGACGCTGTTTTCCTTGAGCTGGAAGCCGGCCGCCTGGGCCTGGCCGGCGAACGCCAGCGCGCCGGCAACGCCGAGGGCCAGCGCCGTGCACTGGATGAAGCGGGGGGTGGTAGCCATGTGTCGCGTTCTCTCCGAAAAAGACATCTGAAACTTCGAGTGTGGTTGCTCCGCCGGACGTGACCAGGCCCCCTTGCGTCGTCGTCGCCTGTCGGAATTCCCCTCCCGAACGCGCGCAGCGGGGCGGATGATACCGTACGTGCCCGTCTGGACCCGTGCTGCGCTGCGGCAATTTCCACGCGTCGGCAGGCCGGGTTTTGCCGCGCCGTGCGTCCCGTCCGACAATGGCGCCCACGATGTTCATTTCCGTTCCCCGACGCCGCGACCAGGCCCCGTTCCGCTGGGCCGTGCCGATGCTGTGCGCGCTGCTCTGGGCCGCCTTCCTGTGGGCGCTGACCCGCTCGGCCACCGACCAGTACGCGCTGTTGCTGGACTGGGGCGCGCTGTACGGCACGCCGGTCGGCACCGACGGCGTGCAGGTGAACTGGCTCGATCCCGGTCCGTGGCTGCGCCTGTTCACGGCGCTGTTCCTGCATGCGGACTGGGCCCACCTGCTCGGCAACCTGGTGTTCCTGCTGATCTTCGGACTGCCGGCCGAGCGGCTGATGGGTGCGTGGCGGCTGCTGGTGCTGTTCCTGGTCGGCGGCGCGCTGGCGAACCTGGCCGCGGTGCTGGTGATCGGCGCACCCGACCGGCTGATCATCGGCGCGAGCGGCGCGGTCTCGGCGCTGATCGGCGCGTATCTGGCGCTGTTTCCGCGCGCGCGGCTCGGCGTCGTGGTGCCGCTGGGCCTGTTCCTGGAATTCGTGCGCGCCCCGGCCTCGCTGCTGATCGGCATCTGGGCAGTGCTGCAGGTGTTCTTCGCCTACATCGGCCCCGCCTACGGCGCCGTGGCCTGGGCCGCACACGTCGCCGGCTTCCTGTTCGGCGTGGTCTTCGCCCTGCTCTCGCGCCATGCGATCGGGCAGCGGCTGCGGCGGCTGAAGGGGTATTGAGGGCCGGGATTCGGGAGTCGGGATTGGGGATTTGCGACAGCGACTCCATGCGGCTCTTTCGAATCCCGCCTCCCGAATCCCCAATCCCGGCTTCTACAATTGCCCCCATGACCCCCAAGACCCTGCACAAGATCACCTTCCTCAGCCACGGCAAGATCTACGTGCTGTTCGCGCGACGGGTGGAGAGCGGGCGGTTGTGGGGCTTCGTCGAGGTGTCGGATCTGGTGTTCGACGTGCACGAGGGGCTGGTGGTCGATCCGACCGAGGAACGCCTGCGCGAGGAGTTCCGCGATACGCGCACGCTGCACCTGCCGATGCAGAGCGTGCTGCGGATCGAGGACGTGGAGCGCAAGGGGCAGTCGTCGATCCGCGATGCGGAGTCCGGCGAAAAGGTGGTCACGCCGTTCCCGCTGCCCGCACGTCCGCGCTGATCCGTGCGGACCGGGGCCCGCGTTAAACTCCGACGCCCACGCGGCCGTCGCATCGCGATTGCGATGCTGGACGCACGCCCCGTCACCCAGGCTCACCGCCCAAGGCAACGATGACGACACCCCAGGAACTGCTCGACACCCACGGCCCGCGCGAATCGATGGAGTACGACGTCGTCGTCGTGGGCGCAGGCCCCGGCGGTCTGGCGACCGCGATCCGCCTCAAACAGCTGGCCGCCGAGGCAGGCCGCGAGGTGTCGGTCTGCGTGCTGGAGAAGGGCTCCGAGCCGGGCGCACACATCCTCTCGGGCGCGATCATGGATCCGCGTGCGCTGACCGAACTGATCCCGGACTGGAAGGAGAAAGGCGCGCCGCTCACGCAGGCGGTCACGCGCGACGAATTCCTGTTCCTTGACGAAACCGGCGCGAAATCCACGCCGGAGTTCTTCCTGCCCGACTGCTTCAAGAACCACGGCAACTACATCGTCAGCCTCGGCGCGGTCACGCGCTGGCTGGCCACCCAGGCCGAAGCACTGGGCGTCGAAATCTTCCCCGGCTTCGCCGCGGCCGAAGTGCTGTACGCCGACGATGGCCGCGTGCGCGGCGTCGCCACCGGCAACATGGGCATCGGCAAGGACGGCGCGCCGACCGCCGAATTCCAGCTCGGCATGGAACTGCATGCCAAGTACACGATCTTCGCCGAAGGCTCGCGCGGCCAGCTCGGCCGCGAACTGATCGCGAAGTTCAAGCTCGACGCAGGCCGCGATCCGCAGAGCTACGGCATCGGCATCAAGGAACTGTGGCAGGTCGACCCGGCCAAGCACGAGCCGGGCCTGGTGGTGCACACCGCCGGCTGGCCGTTGACCGACGACACCTACGGCGGCTCGTTCCTCTATCACGCCGAAGACGGCAAGGTCGCGATCGGTCTGGTGGTCGGCCTCGATTACCGCAACCCGTGGCTGAGCCCGTTCGAAGAGTTCCAGCGCTTCAAGACCCATCCGTCGATCCGCAAGTACCTCGAAGGCGGCAAGCGCATCGGCTACGGCGCGCGTTCGATCACCGCGGGCGGCCTGCTGTCGATCCCGAAACTGGTGTTCCCCGGCGGCGCGTTCGTCGGCTGCGAGGCCGGCACGCTCAACGCCAGCCGCATCAAAGGCAGCCACGCGGCGATCAAGACCGGCATGCTCGCCGCCGAGGCCGCGTTCGCCGCGCTCGGCGAGTTGCGCAGCGGCGACGAACTCACCGCGTATCCGGTCGCGTTCGAAGCCAGCTGGCTGCACGCCGAGCTGTCGCAGTCGAAGAACTTCAAGCAGTGGTTCAAGAAGGGCCGCACCACCGCGACGCTGATGACCGGCATCGAGCAGTGGCTGCTGCCGAAGCTCGGCATGCGCGTGCCGCCGTGGACGATCCATCGCGACAGGCCCGACCACGCCTGTCTCGAACCGGCCGCGCAGCACGCGAAGATCGACTATCCCAAGCCCGACGGCGTGCTGACCTTCGACCGCCTGAGCTCGGTGTATCTGTCGAGCACGAACCACGACGAGGACCAGCCGGCGCATCTGACGCTCAAGGACGCGTCGGTCCCGGTCGACGTGAACCTGGCGACCTACGCCGGCCCCGAGGCGCGTTACTGCCCGGCCGCGGTCTACGAATTCCTCGACGGTCCGGACGGCCCGTTCCTGCGGATCAACGCGCAGAACTGCGTGCACTGCAAGACCTGCGACATCAAGGACCCGACGCAGAACATCGTCTGGGTGGCCCCGCAGGGCGGCGGCGGACCGAACTACGCCGGGATGTGAGGCCTGTGGGGCGCGGGCGCGCGAATGCCCGTCGCGCGCCCGCACGCACCGTCGGAACGACTGCGCAACACTTGTCCCGATGCCGGTTGCCCGGGCCGGCGCGTCGTGGTCACCCGTGCCGCAAGGCGCCTGCGGAGGCCGACCGTCCGTTGGCCGCAGGCGAATGCAGGCGTGTCATGCATGCCGCTTCGCCTCCAGCCGTCCCGCGCGTGATCGTGCGCGCGGGCCCGAGCCGCATCTGCGCGCCGGGCCCGGCACCCGGCCACGCCCGGCCGCAGCAATCTTGAAACCCTGCCCGTATACTCGGCCGCAGCTGTGGCCGAGGGCCATGCCGCCAAGGGTGTTTCGTGCGTAATTACGATCTCGAATTCCTCAAGCGTTTCTCGCTGGTGCTCGTGTTCCTGAGCATCGTCACGCTTGGCCTCATTCTCGGCGCGTGGTTCCTGCACCGGTCGGTGCCCACCGAAACGCCGCCCAACGTCGCCAAGCGCACCGAGGCCCGGATCGCGCCCGTCGGCGCGGTGTATGCCGGCGCCACCGGCGCGGCATCGCAGGCTGCGGCCACGGCCGCCGCGGCGGCAGCCGCCGCGGCGCAGTCCGCGTATGGCGGCACGCTCGATGGCGGCACGATCTACCAGAATCTCTGCGCCGGCTGCCACACCTCGGGCGCGGGCGGCGCACCGACGCTGGATCGCCAGCACTGGGATGCGCGCATCGCCCAAGGCACCGAAACCCTGTACCGGCACTCGATCGAAGGCTTCACCGGCGCGGCCGGCGTGATGCCCGCGCGCGGCGGCAACCCGGCGCTCAACGACGAGCAGATGCACGCCGCCGTCGACTGGATGATCGACAACCTCAAGTAACGTCCGGCGGGTCGTGCGCCCGTTTCTGACGCCGCCTTCCGGGCGGCGTCGTCGTATCAGGCCGTCGAGGCCGATGGAGATCCACCTGATGTCGCGACCGCTCCGCCCCGCCCGCCTGCTGCCCGGCCTGCTCGTCTGCGCGCTGCTCACCGCCTGCCGCGCGACGGCGCCCGCCGCTCCGCCCGCGTCGGACGCGCCGGTCATCGATGCATCGCCGGTGGTGTTCACCGACGCACAGCAGAGCGTGGACGGCCTTGTGACCGGCGCCTTCGCCCAGGCTCTGGGTGGGTGGTTCCTGCAGTCCGCGACACCGGGCCGCGACCGGCACGCGGCGGTCTTCGTCGAAGCCGTCGCGGGCATGCCCGCGCCTGCCGCCGGCGCCCACGTCCGGGTGCGCGGCACGCTGCGCAGCGTCGACGGCCTGCCCACCCTGCGCCCGGCGCGCGTCGAGACACTCGCCAGCCCGGCGCCGGCACTGGCGCCGCTGCGGCTGGCGGGCGCACCCGACGACTGGTCGAGGCTGGCCGGGCAATGGGTGCGGATCGATGCCCCGTTGACCGTCAGCGGCCAGCGCGAACGCGCGACCCGCGGCACCCTGGTCGCCAGTTTCGACGGCCGCCTGTACGTGCCCAGCGAGATCGCCTGGCCGGGTGCGCAGGCCGCGATGGTGCAGGCCGCCAACGACAGCCGTCGCATCCTGATCGACGACGGCCGGGACGACGCCCCGGCCGGCGGCGCGCCCTGGTACCTGCCCGAGACCGCCCTCGCCCTGCGCAGCGGCAGCGTGCTGACCGGCGTCGAAGGCATCGTCGATCACCGTCACGGCGCCTGGCGTCTGCAGCTCACCGCGCCCGTGCAGGTGCAGCCGGCGCCGCGCCCGGCCCCGCCGCAGGTCGAGGGCGACGTGCGCATCGCCGCGTTCAATCTCGAGAACCTGTTCAACGGCGACGGTCGCGGCGGCGGCTTTCCCACGCCCCGCGGCGCCGAGACGCCGGCGCAGTACGCGCGGCAGCTCGACGGTCTGGTGTCGACGGTCACCGCGCTCGACGTCGACGTGGCCGCGCTGATGGAGCTGGAGAACGACGGCTACGGCCCCGACTCGAGCATCGCCCAGCTGGTGGACGCGCTCAACGCCGCCGGCCCGGCGCGCGACTGGCGCTTCGTCGACGCGGGCAAGGGGCCGGGCACGGATGCGATCCGCGTCGGCCTGATCTACCGCAGCACGCGCGTGCAGCCGCAGGGCGCGCCGGCGACGCTCGACGGCGGTCCGTTCGCGCGTTCCAGCCGCGTGCCATTGGCCCAGGCCTTCGTGCCGGTGCAGGGCGGCCGGCCCGACGGTGCCGACTTCAGCGTCGTCGCCGTGCACTTCAAGTCCAAGGGTTGCGGCAGCGCCGACGGCGCCGATGCCGATCGCGGCGACGGCCAGGCCTGCTGGAATGCCACGCGCACCGACTCGGCACGCCGCGTGCTCGACTGGCTGGGCAAGGCGCCCACCGGCGCGGGCGAACGGGTCGCCGTGGTCGGCGACTTCAACGCCTACGCCCGCGAGGATCCGCTGCGCCTGTTCTACGATGCCGGCTGGCGCGATCCGTTCGCCGCGGGTCCGGGCGAGCCGCCGCACAGCTTCGTCTTCGACGGCCAGGCCGGGCGCCTGGACCATGCTCTGCTGAGCCCGGCGCTGGCCGCGCGCGTGGCCGGCGCGGCGAAGTGGCACACCAATGCCGACGAGCCCGACGACATGCGCGAACGCGAAGCCGCCGGCCCCTGGCGCAGCTCGGATCACGACCCGCTGGTGGTGGGCCTGCGGCTGCGCGGCCGCTGAGCGTCCACGGGCCGCACCTACGCGCGCGGCCCGCGCAATGCACGGCTCCGTCGCGAGTGCCCCGGTATCATGCGCGCATGACGTCCCCCACGTTCCCCACCGAATCCGGGCCGCTGACGCTCGCCGGCCCTGTCGGCGACCTCGAGGCCATCGTCGACCTGCCCGACGCCGACGTCGATGCGCGCCCGCTGGTCGCCGTCGTCTGCCATCCGCTGCCCACCCAGGGCGGCACGATGCACAACAAGGTCGTCACCATGGCTGCACGCGCGCTGCGGGAGCTGGGCGCGAGCACGGTGCGCTTCAACTTCCGCGGCACCGGCAACTCCGCCGGCACCTACGATGAGGGCAACGGCGAAACCGCCGATCTCGCCGCTGTAGTCGCGTGGGTGCGCCGCGAACGTCCGGGCCACGCACTGTGGCTGGCGGGCTTCAGCTTCGGCGCCTACGTCTCGCTGCGCGCGACCGATGCACTGCAGCCCGACGGGCTGATTTCGATCGCGCCGCCGGCCGGGCGCTGGGATTTCGATTCGATCGTGCTGCCGCAGTGCCCGTGGCTGGTGATCCAGGGCGAGGCCGACGAGATCGTCGATCCGCAGGCGGTCTACGACTGGCTCGACGACCGCGGCGCCGACGCCGAACTGGTGCGCATGCCCGACACCAGCCATTTCTTCCATCGCAAACTGATGGACCTGCGCGGCGCACTCAAGAACGGCGTGCGCACCTGGCTGCCGGACCCGGTCGCCTGATGCACCGGCATTGTCGTGTTCCGGCCCCGGCCGGTGCCGGGCCGCGCGTTCCTGCCCTGCGGACGCGCGCGCGATGAGCGACAGCGCATTGCCCTCGCAGCGCTACGCCGAGGGCGTCGCACGCGGCGACTGGCAGGACGATCCGGCGCAGCGTCCCGCCTTGGTGGAACTCGACCGTCTGCATCGCGCATTGACCGTGCCACCGGCGCGTGGCGGCCTGCTCGGCCGCCTGCTGGGCCGCGATGCCGGAGACGACGCCCCGGCGGGCCTGTACCTGTGGGGCGGCGTGGGCCGCGGCAAGACCTTCATGATCGACCTGTTCCACGACGGCCTGCCGATGGCGGTGCTGCGTGCCGAACGCCCGGCCGACGGCGGCGCGCGCGCAGCACCCGCGCGTGGCGGACGCCACGCCGCGCCCGATCCGAAGCTCGGGCGCAAGCGCCGCACCCACTTCCACCGCTTCATGCGCGAGGTCCACGAGGCGCTGCGCACGCATGCCGGCGAGCGCGATCCGCTGGCGGCGATCGTGCGCGGCTGGCGCGATGCCGGCCTGCGCGTGCTGGTGCTCGACGAATTCTTCGTCAGCGACATCGGCGATGCGATGCTGCTCGCCCGTCTGCTCGAGCGCATGTTCGCCGACGGCATCGTGCTGGTGACCAGCTCCAACGTCGACCCGAAGGACCTGTACAAGGACGGCCTGCAGCGCGTGCGCTTCCTGCCGGCGATCGCGCTGATCCAGCGCCACTGCCACGTCGTGTTTCTCGAAAGCGACACCGATTACCGCATGCGCGCGCTGACCCGCTCGCCGGTCTACCGCACGCCGCTCGACGCCGGCAGCGACGCGTGGCTGGAGACGCGCTGGCACGAACTCGGCGGCGACGACGACCACCGCGACGCCGGCATCGAGATCGACGGCCGGCGCATCGCCGTGCGCGCGCGCTGCACCGGCATGGCCTGGTTCGATTTCGACGCGCTGTGTGAAGGCCCGCGCGGCGCCAGCGACTACATCGAGATCGCGACCGAATTCCACACCGTGCTGCTGAGCGGCATCCCGCAGTTCGATGGCACCCGCGACGATGCCGCGCGCCGCTTCGTCACTCTCGTCGACGAGCTCTACGACCGCCACGTCAACCTGGTCTGCACCGCCGCCGTCGAGCCACCGTCGCTGTACGCCGGCGAGCGCCTGGCCGGCGCCTTCGAGCGCACCGCCTCGCGCCTGATCGAGATGCGCAGCACCGAGTACCTGACCCGCGAACATCGCGGCTGAGTCCGGCCCGGTCAGCTGCGGACGACGCGCGATAGTCCACGCCGGACTCTCGAAAGTCCGAATCACCGTTTTTTAACGCCATCGACGCATGGCGTACTCGCAGCCCGTTCATTATTGCGGTGCAGCACATGTCGACACGTTCGCTTCTCGCCGTGGCGGTCGCCTCGGCCCTGCTCCTGCCGGCCGCTGCCGGGGCCCAGACGTCCGGCGAGACGCCGCGCACGCTCAACACCGTCAGCGTGACCGGCTCGAACATCCGCCGCGCCGAGGCCGAGGGGTCCAACCCGGTCCAGGTCATCGACCGCGAAACGCTCGCCACCTCCGGCAAGATCACCGTGGCCGACGCGCTGCGCGCGATCTCGGCCAATACCGGCAACGCGACCAACGAGACCAGCAACAGCGGCTGGGCCTCGGGCTCGGCCGGCATCGGCCTGCGCGGCCTGTCGCAGAAGAACACCCTGGTGCTGCTCAACGGCCGCCGGCTGGCGAATTACGGGTTCCCGTCCAACGGCCTGTCGGACACCTTCGTCAACCTCAACGCGCTGCCGCTGGTCGCGGTGGAGCGCATCGAGGTGCTCAAGGACGGCGCGTCGGCGGTCTACGGCTCCGATGCGGTGGCCGGCGTGGTCAACATCATCACCCGGCAGAACTTCGAAGGCCTGGAGGTCGGCGGCAGTTACGGCACGTCGGACGAGGGTGGCCTGGACACGGTGCGCGGGCGCGTGGTGGGCGGCTTCGGCGATCTCGACAGCGACGGCTTCAACGTACTCGCCAGCGTGGAGGGCTATACGCGTGACCGCCTTGATCAGGACCAGCGCTCGCTCACGCGGTCGGGCATCTACAGCGACCTGCCCGGCGGGCGCTGGAACGGCTGGAGCGCCAAGGGCGCCCGGTTCCTGGTCGGCGGGCGCTCGGTGCCGCTGCTCGATGCCGCGGGCAACTGCCCCGCGGGCATGACCCTCACCGCCAGCGCGCCGATCGACGGCCTCGCCGGCAACACCTGCGCGATCAACCTGGCGCCGTACACCACGCTGATTCCGTCGACCGAGCGCTACCAGGCCTACGTCAATGCGACCGTGCGCCTCACCGACCGCGCCGACCTGTTCGGCGAGGCGCTCTACAGCCGCATCCACGGTGCATCGATCTTCGGCTCCAGCCCGTACTTCACGCTCGAGGGTGGCCGGTTCGCGCTCAACGCGCAGACGGGACTCGCCGAGCCGGTGTCGAACCTGCTGCCGGCGAACAATCTCTACAACCCCTACGGCGTCGCCACGCCGATCGAATACACGTTCTTCGATCTCGGCCAGTCGCTGAAGACCAACCGCTCCGATGCATTCCGCCTGCTCGGCGGCGCACGGGGTCGCGGTGACCGGTTCGACTGGGAGGTCGCGACGTTCTTCGCCAAGAGCACCGAGGAGGAGACCGTCGCTGCCGGCTTCGCCAGCCGCTGGCCGCTGGCCCGAGCACTGGCCGATGGCACGTTGAACCTGCACGCGCCCGGCGCCACGTCGCCGGCGGTGCTCGATGCGATCCGGCTCTCGACAGTCCGCGAGGCACAGTCGTCGCTGCACGGCATCGACTTCAAGCTCACCGGCGAGCTGTTCGACCTGCCGGCCGGACCGGTCGGCTTCGCCGCCGGCATCGAGGCGCGCACCGAATCGCTGGTTTCGCGCAATCCCTGGCAGATCGATGCCGGCCTGCAGGTGCGTCCGGCGATCGCCGCGGTCGATGGCGAGCGCGATGTCGCCGCGCTCTACGCGGAGTTCAACGTGCCGATCGTCCAGGGCCTGGAGTTGCAGCTCGCCGGCCGCGGCGACGACTACAGCGATTTCGGCAGCGCGTTCTCGCCCAAGGCGGGCATCCGCTGGCAGGCGCTCGATGCGCTGCTGGTGCGTGCCTCGGCCTCGCGCGGCTTCCGCGCGCCGTCGCTGTCGGAGAACTCGGCCTCGACCAACATCTCCTACGGCACCGTCGTCGATCCGTATGACCCCGACATCGCCGGCTCGCGCCAGAGCCCGACCTTCTTCACCGTCGGCAACACCGGTCTCGACCCCGAGCGCACCAGGTCCTACAACGTGGGCCTCGTCGTCTCGCCCCGGGCCGACACCAGCCTGTCGCTCGACTGGTACCGCATCGAACTCGACAACCTGATCGGCACCAACAACACGACGACGATCGTGCAGGCCAACGATCCCGCCGACGTCATCCGCGACAGCCGCGGCAAGCTGGTCGCGGTCTACAACCGCTACCAGAACCTCAGCACGCTCAAGACCTCGGGCCTGGACGCGGAGTTCAACCAGACCGTCCGCACCGCTGCGGGCGACTTCAGGATCACCAGTGTCTACACCCACGTACTCGACTACAGCCGCCCGCAAGTCGTCGGCGGCCCGCTGGTCGACTACGCAGGCAGCAATCTCGGCCCGTCGCTGCCGCGCAACAAGCTGACCTCGCGTTTCGGCTGGTCGATCGGGGATTTCGAGACCGCGCTGACCTGGTACCGCACCGGTGGCTACGACCAGAAGGCGAGCGTCGCGGCGACCGCGGTGCAGTCGCGCGTCGACAGCTACGACCAGTTCGATCTCTATGCGGGCTGGTCCGGGATCGAAGGCCTGACCTTGTACGCCAAGGTCGACAACGTGCTCGACGAAACGCCGCCGCACGACGCGTCGTTCCCCGGCATCCGCGCGCCCTACGACTTCAGTCAGTACGATCTGCGCGGGCGCTATTTCCAGGTGGGGTTTGGTTACCGGTTCTGAGTTCGCTTACCCGGATCTGCGCTTCGGCATACGCCTGCAGCAGATCGCAGTGCCACCGACCCCGTCATTCCCGCGAAGGCGGGGCTTCCAACGGACCCGTGTCCGGTCATCCAGGGACTTTGCTTTTCCGGCTTGGCGTCCATGGATTCCTGCCTTCGCGGGAATGGCGGACTTGGCCATGGCGGCGGCTGGAAGACAACCGCGATCGCGAGCAATCGCTTCAGCACCCGACGTGCGACACAAACTTCTGCAGGACACACCACCGATGCTTCGATCTACGTTCGCGCGCCATCTGTTGTTGACGATCGCCTGGTTGCTGCCCTTCGCCGTATCCGCGCAGACCGCGTACTACTTCCCCGATGCCGCGCCGGAGTCGCACGACCCGGCGATCCCGACGCCCGAGCAGTTCCTCGGCTATCCGATCGGCACGCACTACACGCGTCACGACCGTATCGTCGATTACCTGCGCGAACTCGAGCGTCTGTCGGACCGCGTGCATGTCGAGGTGATCGGGCGCAGCTACGAAGAGCGTCCGCTGCTCAGCGTTCTGGTGACCTCGCCCGCGAATCACGCCCGTCGCGAACAGCTGCGTGCCGCGCACGCGACGCTGGCCGATCCCGATGCGCCCGCCGTCGATCCGACGCAGGTGCCGGTGGTCGTCGGCCTGTACTACAGCGTGCACGGCAACGAGACCTCGAGCGGCGAAGCGATGCTGCTGACCGCCTGGCACCTCGCCGCGAGCCGGGATCCCGACGTCGCACGCTGGCTCGACAACGCGATCGTGCTGGTCGACCCGGCGCAGAACCCCGACGGCCGCGACCGCGCGGCGAACTGGCACAACGCGTGGAAGTCGAATCCGCCGGTCGCCGATCCACTCGACAAGGAACATGTCGAGCCGTTTCCGAACGGCCGCAGCAACCACTACTTCACCGATCTCAACCGCGACTGGCTGGCGGTGAGCCAGCGCGAGACGCGCGCCAAGCTCGATGTATTCCACGCGTGGCTGCCGAACATCCAGATCGACTTCCACGAGATGGGTTCGAACAGCACCTACTACTTCGAGCCTTCGCCGAGCAGCATGCACAGCCCGCTGCTGCCGCAGGCCTCCTACGACTGGAACGTGCGGCTCGCTCGTTATCACGCGCAGGCACTCGACCGGCTGGGCTCGCTGTACTACACGAAGGAAGTCTTCGACAACTTCTCGCCGGTCTACGGCTCGACCTATCCGGACTTCCACGGCGGCGTCGGCGTCACCGTCGAGCAGGCCAGCTCGCGCGGCCTGGTGCAGGACACCGCGAACGGTCCGCTGGAATTCCGCTTCACGATCCGCAACCAGCTGGCCGTGGGTCTGGCGACGATCCGCGGCGCGGTCACCGAACACGCGGGCCTGTTCCAGCTGCAGAAGGACTTCTTCCGCTCGGCGCGTGAGCAGGGCCGGCGCAATGCCTACGCGGCCTACGTGTTCGGTGACCCGGCCGATGCGACCACGTCGCGACGCCTGCTCGATCTGCTGCTGACCCATCGCATCGCGGTGCACGCGCTCGATGCACCGCTGACCGTCGACGGCCGCACGTACACGCCCGGCAGCGCCTGGGTGGTGCCGGCCGCGCAGCCGCAGTTCCGCCTGGTGCATTCGATCTTCGAGGAGACCCCCGAGACCGGTGGCGGCGTCTACGGCAGCACGTCCTATGCGATCGCGCACGCCTACGGGCTGCGCAACGATCGTCTCCGTCGTGCACCGCGGCTCGGCTCGGCCGTGACGCAGGTGCCGGCACTCGACACCGGCGCGCGCGGCGAGACCGCCTACGCCTGGGCGATCGACTGGCGCGATCTCGGCGCGCAGCGCGCACTGGCCGACCTGCTCACCCGGAACGTGCGCGTGCGCACCGCGTTCTCGCCGTTCACCACGCGCACCGCTGCCGGTGACATCACGTTCGGCGAAGGCACGCTGGTGATTCCGGTCGCCGGTCAGACGCTCGATGCGGCGGCTTTGCGCGCAGCGGTCGACACGGCCGCACGCGATGCGGGCGTGGTCGCGCATGGCCTCGCCAGCGGACAGAGCGTGTCCGGCATCGATCTGGGCAGCGACGGCATCAAGCCGGTGCGCAAGCCGGTGATCGCACTGGTGATGGGCGAAGGCGTCAATGCGACCGAGATCGGCTCCGCGTGGTTCGCGCTCAGCGAGCGCCTGCACTATCCGGCGACGCGGCTTGATCCCGCGCAGCTCGGCCGCGTGCCGCTCGGCGCCTACACCAGCATCGTGCTGGCCGGCGGCCGCTACGACGATCTGCCCGAGCCCACCGTCGCCGCGCTCAAACAGTGGATCGACGCCGGCGGTTCGCTGGTGACCTTCGGCAGTGCGGCACGCTGGGCCCAGGCCAGGGGCCTGACCGGCGCCGGGCCCGCGCCTGCCGCAAAAGACGCGCCTGCGGCGACGGAGCGTCTCGACTTCGCGTCGCGCCGCGACACGCTGGCCGAGCAGCGCAGCGCCGGCAATCTGGTGTCGGTGGATGTCGACACCACGCATCCGTTGGCCTTCGGCGTGCCGCAGCGCGCGGGCTTCGTGCACAAGGAAACCGACGTCACGCTCGCGCCGCTGCCCGACGCGTTCTCCAATGTCGTGCGCATCGACGACGAGCCGCTGGTCAACGGCTACCTCGGCGCCGGGCTGCGCGCCGCGCTCGCCGGCACCGTCTGGGCGCAGGTCGCGCGCGTGGGCAGCGGCAACGTGGTGCTGTTCGCGGACGATCCGGCGCATCGCAAGTACTGGCTCGGCACCGAACGCATGCTGGTCAACGCGCTGTTCCTGTCGGATCACATCGCACCGGCGCCGCCACGACGCTGATCCGCGCGGCGTCGCCCGCCCGCGGCGTCCATCGGAATCCAACCATGGACCGGTCACGGCCGGCGGCACCGCCGGCCTCCGCACCCGGGGCCGGCACACAGTGTTGTCCGCTGCGGGACACGGCCCTGGACGCGCTGCCGCAAGATCGGGCCCATGGCCGATCTGCCACCCCGCGTGTTCCACGGCGCGCGACCGACGTGACCCTGACCCAGCTGCGCGGCTTTCTCGCGATTGTCGAGAGTGGTCACAACATCACGCTGGCCGCGCAGCGCCTGCATGCCACCCAGTCGGGCCTGTCGAAGCAGCTGGCCCAGCTCGAGACCGCGCTCGGCTGTCCGCTGTTCGAGCGGCGGGCCCGCGCCCTCGAAGGCCTGACCGACGCCGGCCGCCAGGTGCTGGCGCATGCGCGGCGCCTGCTGGCCGAGGCCGACAACATCCAGGCGCTGACCGACAACCTGCGCGGCGAGCGCCACGGCGCGCTGCGCATCGCCACCACCCACACCCAGGCGCGGCACGCGCTGGCTCCCGGACTGCAGGCGCTGGAGCGCGACTGGCCGGGGGTCGCCGTACATGTGGTGCCGGGCGACGATGCCGACGGCGTGCAGGCGCTGGTGGACGGCCATGCCGACCTCGCCCTGCTCAGCGGCACCGGGGCGCCGCCGGCCGACTGCATCGCGGTGCCGCTGTACCGCTGGCGTCGCCGCGTGGTGGTGCCCGCCGGCCATGCGCTGGCCGGGCTCGACCGCCCGCTGCGGCTCGACGACCTGGCCGGGCATCGGCTCGTCAGCTATGCATCCAGCCAGTCTCCAGGCTCGTCGCTGCAGCGCGCGTTCGCCCGGCGGGGTCTGCATGCGGATGTCGCGGTGACCGCGCGCGACGGCGATCTGATCCAGGCCTACACGCGCGCGGGCCTGGGCGTGGGCATCGTCGCGGAAATGGCGCTCGACCTGCGCGAGGACCTCGTCGCACCCGCGATCGACGAGGCCCTGCTGCCGCCGTGCACCGCCTGGCTGCTGATGCCGCCGACCCGCCTGCTCCGCGATTTCGGCTTCGCGCTGCTCGCGGCGCTGGCGCCGCAGCACGCGCCGGTGGATCTGCGGCGCCTGCTCGCCGACGGCCAGCCCCTGCCCACGCCCGCGCCGGACTGGTCCACCTGGCGGGCGGCGGTGCACGCACACACCCTGCCTCTGGTCACCACGCGCTGACCGGATCACGGCGTCGGCGCCCTCGGCCCGGGTTGCATGCGGACATCCGCCTGGCCGCGACGGACCTGCCCATGCGCCCTGCTCGTCGCTTCATGCACGTCCTGCTGTTCGCCGCGCTGGCATGTCTGGCCGGCGCCGTCCCGGCGCAGACGCCGCTGCCGGGCAGCGGAACCGGCAGTGGTGCAACCACCGTCGCGGACTCCGCCGCGCCCACACCGGTCGACGTGGCCGACATCCCGGCCCAGGCCGATGTCGACCAGCGCCTCGCCGAACGCGTCCTCGACACGACCCGCACCGCGTCGGCCGGCACCGCCTCGCCGGTCGCCCCCGTTCCACCAGCGGCCGTAATCACCGGATTCCGACTGGCGGACATACCCGCGCGCCGTCAGGGCGCGCGACGCGGTGCTGTCGGCGAGGCCCTGCAGATCGCCGAGGCCGGGCGCGGGGTCCTGCGCCGACACCAGCGGCGCGGCGAACAGGGCGGACAGTGACAGCGTGGCGGCGGCCAATGCACTGCGGCGGATGACGCACATGGGGCACCTCCGGGTGTGCCGGCCGGGCTGGCCGCGTTCGGCGCAGCGTGCGCCGGAATTCGTTCAGGGGTGTGGCGGAATCGGCGGGGCTCGAACGGTCGACCACTGCGGGCGGGCGGCGGGCACAGGGCCTTCGATCGCAGCGCGCACATCGGCCCGACGCCCGCGCCGGACGTCGGACGTTCCGCGGCCCCATGAAGCCGGACGCCGCGCATCCTGGACACGCCCGCATTGGCCTGACGGGCATCGGAGCGCCGGGGCCCACGCTGACGGGCCAGCGCCGGCCCTCGCCCGGCCCGGACCGGGCGGAGCGCACCCCGAAACCGCAGGTTCGTGGCACTTGCCTCCCGCACCCCGATCTGCATGCCAGGCCCCCGCCGGAGGGCTTGACGAACGGCGATTGCCGTCCCGATGCGGCCTCCCGCATCTTCACAACATCTAGCGTTGACGCTGTCGGGGCAGCCCACTATCTTGGGCCGGGTCGGTTCCGCAGACCCCAAGGGAATGTGGATTGAAAGGGAAGCCGGTGACGCCTTGCGCCAGTCCGGCACTGCCCCGCAGCGGTGATTGGGAACGAACCCGCCATCAGCACTGGAGCGATCCGGGAAGCGGCGGGCGAGGAGAAGGCGTCGCCTTCGCGCCCATGAGTCCGAAGACCTGCCGACAGCCGCGCGAATGCACGCCGCGCGGTGCTGGCTGCAGCCGTTCCGTGGGGAACGGGCTTGCGGAGCAGGCGCGATGACGCAGTGGCGTCCGATCGCGATCCCTGCGACGCCGCCCGTCGATCCTCGGACACGACCGCAGCCGCCGGACCCGATGCGGGCGGGCCGGGGGTGTGCGCGCATGCACGGAGAGAACCACCAGATGACCAGCCAGGACACCGTCGCGGCCAACGCACCGGCCGCCGCAGACGCCACCCCCGCCGCCACCGCGCCCCCTGTTTCGCCCATGCCGCCCGCCGTCGAACCCGACGACACGGTGCCGCCGCCCCCGAGTGCCGCCATGAACACCGCCATTGCCGAAATGACCGACGCCGACGCCGGCGTCTCCACCTGGATCACCAAGGAAGCCGGCAACCGCCGCATTCCCTACGACCGCGCGCGCCTGGAGCGCAGCATCGATCGCACCCATGCCGAATTCCCGCAGCTCGACATCGCCGACTACAAGCGCAGCGTGTTCGGCTTCGTCGAGCGCAAGGAGGCCGTCAACGCCGACGACCTCACCGATCACCTGATCCGCGAGGCCGAGGCCCGCGTCGACGTCACCGCGCCGGAGTGGGAATTCTTCGCCGCCCGCCTGTACCTGCACCGCCTGTACAAGCGCGCCAGCCGCAACCGCTTCTACGACGCCGAGCAGAAGTACGGCTCCTACGTCGGCCTGCAGGAGTCGCTGGCCGACCGCAACATCTATTCCAACGACATCCTGCGCGCCTATTCCAAGGAAGAGCTGCAGGAAGCCGGCCGCATGATCGAGCCCGAGCGCGACAAACTGTTCGCCTACAACGGCCTGTACCTGCTGGCCACGCGGTATCTGGCCACCGACACCTCGCGCGCCGTGTTCGAGCTGCCGCAGGAGCGCTGGCTCACCATCGCCCTGTACCTGATGCAGAACGAGACCCGCGGCGGCCGCGAGCGCCGCATGCAGCTCGTCGGCGAGGCCTACTGGGCGCTGTCGAACCTGTACATGACCGTCGCCACGCCGACGCTGCAGAACGCCGGCAAGGTCGGCGGCCAGCTGTCGTCGTGCTTCATCGACACCGTCGACGACAGCCTGCAGGGCATCTACGACTCCAACACCGACATCGCCCGCGTGTCCAAGGGCGGCGGCGGCGTGGGCGCCTACATGGGCTATGTGCGCTCCAGCGGTTCGGCCATCCGCGGCGTGCCCAATTCCTCGGGCGGCGTGGTGCCGTGGATCAAGCAGCTCAACAATACCGCCGTGTCGGTGGACCAGCTGGGCCAGCGCAAGGGCGCGGTCGCGGTCTACCTCGACGTGTGGCACCGCGACATCGAGAACTTCCTCGACCTGCGCCTCAACAACGGCGACCAGCGCCTGCGCGCGCACGACGTGTTCACCTCGATCTGCATCCCCGACCTCTTCATGGAAGCGGTCGAGCGTCGCGGCGACTGGTACCTGTTCGACCCGCACGAGGTCCATCGCGTGAAGGGCTTCTACCTGCAGGATTTCTTCGACGAGAAGAAGGGTGACCCGAACGGCAGCTTCCGCAAGCGCTACGAGGAAGTGGTCGCCGACGAGCGCATCTCGCGCAAGACCGTCAAGGCGATCGACATCTTCAAGCGGATCATGGTCTCGCAGCTCGAGACCGGGAATCCCTTCATGTTCTACCGCGACGAAGTGAACCGGAAGAACCCGAACAAGCACGTCGGCCGCGTGTACTCGTCGAATCTCTGCACCGAGATCCTGCAGAACATGAGCCCGACGAAGATGATGCAGGAGATCATCTCCGGCAATCAGATCGTCACCACCAAGCAGGCCGGCGACTTCGTCGTCTGCAACCTGTCGTCGGTGAACCTGGGCCGCGCGATCGTGCCGCAGCAGGGCCAGGGCGATCTGATCACCGACGTGCTCGAGCGCCTGATCCCGATCCAGGTGCGCATGCTCGACAACGTGATCGATCTCAACCAGCTGCCGGTGCCGCAGGCCACGATCACCAACCAGAAGTACCGCGCGATCGGCCTGGGCACGTTCGGCTGGCATCACCTGCTGGCGCAGAAGGGCATCCACTGGAACGAGAAGGACGCCGAGGACTTCAGCGATTCGCTCTACGAGCGCATCAACTTCCTCACCGTGCAGGCCTCGATGGAACTGGCCAAGGAAAAGGGCGCCTACCCGGTGTTCGCCGGCAGCGACTGGCACACCGGCGCCTACTTCACTGACCGCGGCTACAACTCGCCCGAGTGGCTGGATCTGGCCGCCCAGGTCGGCGTCAACGGCATGCGCAACGGCTGGCTGATGGCGGTGGCGCCGAACATGTCCACGGCGCAGATCGCAGGGTCCACTGCGTCGATCGATCCGATCTACTCCGCGTTCTACTACGAGGAGAAGAAGGACTACCGTCGCCCGGTCGCCGCCCCCGGCCTGTCGCTCGACACCTGGCCGTTCTACGAGAAGGGCGCCTACAAGGTCGACCAGTTCGCGTCCGTGCGCCAGAACGCGCGTCGCCAGCGGCATGTGGACCAGGCGATCAGCTTCAACCTCTACGTGCCCAGCACCATCCGTGCGAGCACGCTGCTGGAGCTGCACATGACCGCGTGGCGCGAGGGCATCAAGACCACGTACTACGTGCGCTCGAACGACATCGATATCGCGGAATGCGAGTGGTGTTCGAGCTGAGGAAGCGTCTCCCGACAGGGCTCGGAGTCGTTTTTCGGCCGATCGCGTCGAGTACGCGCGCGGTCGATCCCCGAAAACACGACTCCGACCCCGTTCGCGCGGTGCCACACCGCGCGACGCTTCGAACGCTTGCACTCGCGTGATCCCACATCACGCGAGCTCGAAACAGCAAGGTGTCGGAGTCACTTTCCGGACGCGCCGCACCGGCTGACGGCACGTCCACGCGCCGGAAAGTGACTCCGACACCGTCGCGCGATTCCGCACCGCGCGAGACTTCATGCATCCCGTCGCGCGATTCGACGTCGCGCGAGACTCCAGACACGAGAAACCGCACATGGCCGTTACCTCCACCCCGCTCGACCGCATCAAGATCCTCGAGCCACGTCATCCCAACCGCTCCACCGGCATCATCAACGGCCAGACCAGCGGCATCCTCAACTGGAACGACATTCCGTATCCGTCGTTCTATCGCGCCTACAAGGAACTCTCGACCAACTTCTGGATTCCGGACGAGGTCGACATGAAGGGCGACGCCAAGCAGTACGGCGAGCTCTCGGCGCGCGAGAAGAACGCCTACGATTCGATCATCGGCCTGCTGGCCACGCTGGATTCGCCGCAGACGCGCTTCATCTACAACGTCGCCGAATACATCACCGACCCGGCCGCGCACGCCAACGCCGCGATCATCGGCCAGCAGGAAGTGATCCACAACGAGAGCTACAGCTACGTGCTGGCCTCGATCACCGGCCTGGCCGACCAGAACCGCGTGTTCGAACTCGCGCGCACGCATCCCACGATCATCGCGCGCAACCAGCCGATCATGGATTCGTACAACGACTTCATGCGCGAGCGCTCGGCCGAAACGCTGATCCGCTCGCTGGTGCAGTCGTCGATCCTCGAAGGCATCAACTTCTATTCCGGCTTCGCGTACTTCTACAACCTGGTCCGCCAGAACCGGATGACCGGCACCGGCAAGATCATCAGCTTCATCAACCGCGACGAACTGGCGCACAGCAAGTTCATCAGCGAGCTGATCCGCGCCATCGTCGGCGAGAACCAGAACCTGCAGGGCGACGAACTCACCGAGTACGTGCACAAGGCGTTCGAGCACGCGATCGAACTGGAAACCCGCTGGACCGCCGAAGTGCTCGACGGCATCGACGGCATCGACGTCGACGAGATGGTCCGCTACGTGAAATACCGCGCCAACAAGATGGCCGGCATGCTCGGCATCGAGAAGCTCTACAGCGAGTCGAACGAGAACGTCATGCCGTGGATCAAGGCGTATGCGGACAACTTCACCGAAACGAAGACCGACTTCTTCGAGATGCGCAATGCGTCGTACAAGAAGACGAATTCGGATAACGGTTTTGATGATCTTTGATTACGAGGCGGAAGGACAAAATGAGCGAAAAACTTATTCACGCTGACGAAGCCCGACGTAATTCCGAGTCGTTTGACCTTAGCTGCGATCAAATCGTTTCTCAGATTGGCCAGCTTATCGATTCCAACTCAAAAGTAGGCCGCCGTTCAGTGACCGCTATGTTCTTGAAGTCCGCAGTTACAGAAGAAGAAATGCGCAGCGCGACAGATGCGATCAAGGCAAGAGGCTATTCGATTAAGCCAGCCAGCTCGGAATCTGAAAGTTACGCCATAAATATTCATTGGTGAATCCACGCAGCCGATAGCGCTTCTCTTAGCATTAAAGAGCGATCTTAGATTTCACATTCCCCCAAAATTTTCGCTAATAGTTTTTCTGCATAAATATCCAGAAAGGAATCTATTCATGGCTTCCCCAAAGATTAGCTTGAACAAGCTCGGCGAGTACCTTACCGCCAGCCCTTCAAGACGCCGCCGCATCGTGCAAGATCAGAAGGATCCGAAAGCCTTTATTGCGGCTCGCTACGCTGACGCCAGAGAAGCAATTGTGGACTTCTTAGCTTCAGGGATGACTGCCGACTCAAAGCTGCTCGCGACCGCAAAAGCACTCCGGGAAGACTCCACGGGAACGGATTTTGCGCGACAGGACCGCCTTGCGTCTGCCGAAGCTATTGAGAACTTTTTGGAAGTTGTGGACCAGATTGAGCTCGAAGATCTAGTAGTCGTGCCCACGGAAAGCAGCGCCTCTGCGGGCATGAAGGTCGAGGGCGTGCATATTTCTGTAAGGCCAGACGCATATCTCAAGAATGCAATCACAAATGATGTCATTGGCGCGGTAAAGCTACACTTTCCGAAAACAACGCCTCTTAATGAATCCGCCTCGAAGTATGTATCCACTGCCCTTCGCGTTTACCTTACCGAAGAGCTAAGCTCCTCCGCCGCAGACCACAGGAAGTGTTACGTGGTTGACGTCTCTACTCAGACCGTTACGTGCGCGCCTAAGTCTTACAAGAAGAACATGGCAGACATTGCCGCTGCATGTGAGGAAATTCGTGCGAGATGGCAGTTGGGAACTTAGAAAATCCTGGGTCAGAGTCGGTTTTCGCGATACGTCTATCGCAATCTGAAGCTGCATTGATCGAAAACCGAGTCTGACCCCGTGCGCATCCTCCTCGCCCACACATCGCTCAGCGGCAACACCCGCGATGTCGCGCGTGCGATTCACGCGCGGTGCGAAGAGTTGGGCCACACCGTCACCTGGATCGATGCCGATATCCAGACCCTCGCCAAGGCCTGCCCCGACAGCGCCGAACACGATCTCTACGTGCTCGGCAGCTGGAGCATCAACGCCGGGCGTACGCCGCCGGAGATGAAGCGCTTCATCGAGGACCTCGTCGCCGCGGTCGGCAAGCCGGACCGCGTGGCGGTGTTCGGCACCGGTGAGACGCAGTGGGGCGAAGAGAACTACTGCGGTGCGGCCCGGCGCATGGCCGCGTTCTTCGGCACGCGCTATCCGCGGCTGGAGATCGAACAGATGCCCCACGGCGAACACGACGCCAACAAGATCCGCCGCTGGACCGACCACATCCTCGGCATTGCCGATACACAGATCGAGAACACCCCCCATGCAGACACTCCACGCCACCACGCCTGACGACTACGCCGCCGCACTGGCCGCGCATCCGCGCCTGCTCGTCGACTACTACAAGGACGATTGTCCGGGCTGCAAGATGCTCGACATGTCGCTGGCGAAGTTCGCCGCTTCGCCCGACGCCGAAGGCCTTGCCCTGCTCAAGGTGAAGATGGAAACGATCGGCGAGGATTTCTTCCGCGGCTTGAACCTGCGCCAGACGCCGACGCTGTCGCTGTTCAAGGACGGGCGCGAGGCTGCGCGCCTGCCGGGCTTCCAGGCGCCGCCGCAGATTGCGCAGGCGGTGGCAACGCACTTCGCGGCGACGGAGGCCTGAGCGTGGCCGCCCCCGTCGACACGCCCAAGACCGAAGCGCGGATGCTGGAGATCGTCTTCCCCGATCACACCAACCATCTGGGCACGCTGTTCGGCGGCACCGCGCTGGCGTGGATGGACAAGGCGGCGTTCATCGCCGCGTCGCGCTATGCGCGGCGCACGGTGGTGACGGCGCGCTCGGAACAGGTGGATTTCAAGCTGCCGATCAAGCAGGGCCAATTGGTCGAAACCATCGCGCGCGTGGTCGAGGTGGGCCGCACGTCGATGCAGGTGGAGGTGGAGCTGATCGCCGAAGACCTGCTCAGCGGTGACCGCGAGCTGTGCACGCGCGGCCGCTTCGTGATGATCGCGCTCGATGCGCGCGGCCGCCCGGCCGAGGTGGCAAAACTTCCCGGAGACACCCCATGAACGAACTGTCGATCCTGCAGTGGATTGCGCTGGGCCTGTGCATCGGCATCGTCTGCGGCGCCGTGCTGACCTTCTTCAACCGCAAGCGTTGAGCGGCGCTCGCGCCGGCACCCCCGGTTTGGGACGGTCTGATTGAACTGCCGTCATTCCCGCGGCCTTCAACGGACGGATGTCCGGTCACGCGGGAATCCAGCGACTTCACGCGTGAACCCAGAGGCGCTGGACTCCCGCATGACCAGCCGTTCGGCTGTTGAAAGCCGCGGGAATGACGGTGAGCGCTGACGTGTTCAGACCGTTCTTCGCGCGGCGCGCGTGCGAACGATCGGCGACAATGTCGGCTGATCCGCTGGATTCGACGTCATGTCCGCCCGCAAGGCCCTGCCCGCCGACGACAGCCCGGACTCCACCACGCCCAGGCCCGGCCTGCCCGAGGCCAGCGTGCACGTGGAGAACTTCCGCCAGGTGCGCGAAGCGCGGCGCGCGGAGCTGGTGGAGGACTACGTCGAGCTGATCTCCGACCTCATCGCCGACAGTGGCGAGGCGCGCCAGGTGGACATCGCCGAACGCCTGGGCGTGGCCCAGCCCACGGTGCAGCGCATGCTGCAGCGCCTGGTGCGCGACGGTTTGGTGCTGCAGAAGCCCTATCGCGGCGCCTTCCTCACCGATGCGGGCGAGCGCCTGGCCCGCGCCAGCCGCGCGCGCCACCAGACGGTGGAAGCCTTTCTGCTGGCGCTGGGCGTGCCGGACGACATCGCCCGCCGCGATGCCGAGGGCATCGAACACCACGTCAGCCCGGAAACGCTGGCGCTGTTCGAGGCCTTCGTGGCCGAGCGACGCGCGGCAGCGGACAGCGCGCGCGACGGCGCTGCGTGAGCCTCAGAAGCGGTAGCTGAGGCCGCCGAACACCGACGGCACGCCGTTCGTGCCGCGCTCGAGCAGGGGACTGTCGGTCAGCGCGTCGGGCAGCAGGTGATAGCTCAGCCCGCCGACGAAGCTCCAGCGCGCGCCCAACGGCCGCAGTGCGGCCACGCCCACCGACGGCACCACCGCCGAGCCGGGCGTGTAGCGGGGCACGCCGCGCGCGACTTCCGATTCCAGCGTGCCGAAGTAATAGCGGGTGAGATCGCCCGACATCCAGCGCACGCCGGCATTGGGCAGGGAGGTCCACGCGCCCGTTTTCAGCATGAGTGTGTATTCGAGTCCCAACTCCTGGCCGCCGCTGGCGCCGGTGACGTCGGTGAGCGCCTGCAGGCGCAGACGGCCCCAGTCGCCGGACCACGCCAGGCCCGCGCCGACATCGAGGCCGTGGCGGCGGTCATCGAGCAGACGTGCATCCAGCCCGTTCGCGACCAGACCCGATGCACTCAGATCGTCGATGTCGAAGCCGTCGAGGCGCGCCGACACCACGGCGTCGACCTGCACGGTGCCGGTGTTGACGAGATGGACGCCGCCCGAGGTTCCGCGGAAGAACACCCGCTCGCCCTGGTAGATGACCGTCGGGAACGGTTGGAGGCGCGCGCCTTCGCCGACGTAGGGACTGTCGGACGCCGCGACCGCTGCCCCGACCATCCAGCCGCGCTGCGATGCGAAGTCCGATTCGTCAGGGGCCTGGGCGAGAGCCAGCCCGGGTGCAAGCACGAGCAGCGCGAGCGCGGTCTTCATCGGGCGGTTCCGGAGCGGCGAGGACGCTGCACCTTAACAAGGGCCGTGCAGGCCGCGTGTACACCCCGCCCGGGCGCGTGATGTACCGCTTCGCTTGCCGCACTTGGAGATTTCGCCGAATCAACCGGCGCGTCGGAAGTGCCCGGCCTGCTCGGCGGAGACATCCTCGTGGCGTCCGCGTGACGGCGAGCGGGCCGCGCGGCGTTCGCGTGCAGCGACACCGCCGGCGGATGCATCGCTGCGCGGCTGCGCCGAGCGCGGGCGACGCACCATGTAGTAGCTGGCGAAGGTGGGAGACGACATGTTCGGGATCCTCCAGGCAATGGCCGTGTGGGATCACGCTAGAAGCGCAGGCGATACGTGTCTGTCGAATCGGCGGTGACACCGCGTCGTCATTTAGGCACGCGCAGGCGATGTCGAGAACGCACGCGTTGCAACAAACCCTTTGCTTACATGTGCGCCGGATCTGTTCACGCCGCCACAGCGCGCGCTTCACGCCGCAGTGATTCCGCTCACACGGGCGCGCTGAGCGCGCACGAAAAAGCCGGCGCCTGTGCGCCGGCTTTTGGGGCACACCTCGGGCGTGAGACTCAGGCGATCGAGGCGCGGTAGATCGAGTCGATCGCCTTGTCGAGCGACGCGTTGAATTCCGCGTCGCTCTGCTGCGCGCTCAGGCCTTCGGTGAGTGCGCGGCTGAAGCTGGCGACGACGCCGGGATTCTTCGCCAGACGCGCATTGGCATCGTCGCGGCTGTAGCCGCCCGACAGCGCGACCACCTTGAGCACGGCCGGATGCTCAACCAGCTCGCGGAAGAAGCCGTCGACCTCCGGCAGCGTGAGCTTGAGGATCACCGGCGTCGCCGCATCCAGCGCATCGAGGCGCTCGATCAGGCCCTGCTTGAGCGTGGTCTCGATGTCGGCCTTGTCGGCGGCCTTGATGTCGACCTCCGGCTCGATGATCGGCACCAGGCCCGCGGCCAGCACCTGGCGGCCGAGTTCGAACTGCTGGTCGAGCACGCGCGCGATGCCGGCGGCGTTGTTCTGCTTGATGACCGAGCGCTCCTTGGTGCCGAACACGCCCTTGGCCTTGGCCCGCGCCAGCAGCGCGTCGAGGCCGGGGATGGGCTTGAGCATCTGCACGCCGTCGGCCTCGTCTTCCAGGCCCTTGTCGATCTTCAGGAACGGCACGACGCCCTTGACGTCCCACAGGTAGGTGGCCGCGTCCTGACCGTCGAACTGGTCGTCGAGCGTGCGCTCGAACAGGATGGCGCCGAGCACGCGCTCGCCGGTGAACGCCGGGCTGGTGACGATGCGGGTGCGCATCGCGTGGACGAGGCCGAACATTTCCGCGTCGTTCGCGTACTCGTTCTCCTCGATGCCGTAGAGCTTGAGCGCCTTGGGCGTGCTGCCGCCGCTCTGGTCGAGCGCGGCGATGAAGCCCTGGCCGGAGGCGATTCGGTTGTGCTGTTCCTGATTCACTGCCACGTGCCTGAGTCCTGTGCGAGCGGTGGAAGACCGGGCCGGCGATGATACCGCCCCCTCGCCGCGGGTGCCGTCGAAGCGCCGTGCGTGCCGGCGCCGGAATGCTGCACCTGCGGCGGTGCAACGGTGGACATGCGCGCGCCTGCTAGGCTGCCCGGCCGCCCGCTGCGCAGTGCCCACGTGATCCGGTTCGAAGGCATCCACAAGTCCTATCCCGTTGCCGGGCGCGAGATCGTCGCGCTGCATCCGCTGGATCTGGAGATCCGTGCCGGCGAGGTGTTCGGCATCGTCGGCCATTCCGGCGCGGGCAAATCCACGCTGCTGCGCCTGATCAACGGGCTGGAGACGCCGAGCGGCGGCCGGCTCACCGTCGACGGCGAACGCCTCGACACGCTCGACAGCGCCGGCCTGCGCGGCTTGCGCCGGCGCGTGGGCATGATCTTCCAGCACTTCAATCTGCTGTCGGCGAAGACCGTCATCGACAACATCGCGTTTCCGCTGCGCCTGGCCGGCGTGTCGAAGACGCAGGCCCGCGCGCGTGCGCAGGACCTGCTGGTGCGTGTGGGGCTCGAAGCGCATCGCGACAAATATCCCGCGCAGCTCTCGGGCGGGCAGAAGCAACGCGTCGGCGTGGCGCGGGCACTCGCCACCGAACCGAAGATCCTGCTGTGCGACGAGGCGACGAGCGCGCTCGATCCGCAGACCACGGCCTCGGTGCTGCAACTGCTCGACGGCATCAACCGCGAGCTGGGCCTGACCATCGTGCTGATCACCCACGAGATGGATGTCGTGCGCCGGGTCTGCGACCGCGTCGCGGTGCTCGATGCCGGGCATCTGGTCGAGAGCGGTCCGGTGGCCGAGGTGTTCCTGCATCCGCAGCACGCGACGACGCGGCGCTTCGTCGCCGAATCCGAGGACGTGGACGAGGAGGCGCAGCGCGAGGACATCGCGCATGTCGAGGGCCGCCTGCTGAAACTCACCTTCACCGGCGATGCGACCTGGCAGCCGATGCTGGGCCGCGTGGCCCGCGAGACCGGCATCGACTACACCATCCTCTCGGGCCGCGTGGACCGCATCAAGCGCATGCCCTACGGCCAGCTGACGCTGGCGGTGACCGGCGAGCGCTTCGATGCGGCGGCGCGCAGCTTCGCCGAGGCCGGCGTGCACGTGGAGGAGCTGCCACGATGAGCACACCTTTGCTGCCCAACGTGGATGCCGGCAAGTGGGTGGAGATCGGCCAGGCCACGGTCGACACGCTGCTGATGCTGGGCGGCGCGCTGCCGCTGACGCTGCTGATCGGCTTGCCGCTGGGCGTGCTGCTGTTCCTCACCGGCCCGCGCCAGCTGCATGCGCGCCCCGCGCTGTACGGCGGCCTGTCGCTGGTGGTGAACCTGCTGCGCTCGGTGCCCTTCATCATCCTGATGATCGTGCTGATCCCGGTGACGCTCAAAGCGATGGGCACGTCGCTGGGCGTGCGCGGCGCGATCCTGCCGCTGGTGGTCGGCGCCGCGCCGTTCTATGCGCGCCTGGTGGAAACCGCGCTGCGCGAAGTCGAGCGCGGCGTCATCGAAGCCAGCCTGGCGATGGGCGCGACCACGCGCCAGCTGGTGCTGCGCGTGCTGCTGCCCGAAGCGCTGCCCGGCCTGATCGCCGGCGCCACGGTGACGACGATCGCGCTGATCGGCTTCACCGCGATGGGCGGCGCAATCGGTTCGGGCGGCCTGGGTGATCTGGCGTACCGCGACGGCTATCTGCGCTCACGCACGGATGTGGCCGTAGTGACCGTCGTCGCGCTGCTGGTGATGGTGCAGGTGCTGCAGATGGTCGGGGATCGGCTGGTGGCGCGGTTCACGCGGCGGTAGCACCTTGCCGTGGGGTCGATTCCTGCGCGCGTGCCGGTCGCACTTCGTTTGCGCGTGGCCGGAATGATCTGCTGACTCATGCCCGTTCGATCACGCAACGCCGGCAGGGCCAGATCGAAGGCGCTGGATGATCGGGCGTACGTCCATTGAACACTTCCGCCTACGCGGGAATGACGGGCGTGCGGGTGCCGGGCGTCGTGGGAACGCCCCGTGTTCGCACACTTGGCGCCTGCACACCCCCCAACCACACACTGATTTCCAGCTCCGCACTCGATCCGGAGGCGTGACCGCCGATACTGGGCGGCCCTTCGCCACCCGGATCCGCCATGGCCCTGCTGCCCCGTCTCGCCACCGCCGCCCTGCTGCTGTCCGCCCTCGCCGCCTGTGGTGGCAGCGGCTCCAGCGCGAACGGCGAACGCCTGACGATCGCCGCGACCGCGGTGCCGCACGCCGAGATCCTCGAAGTGGTGAAGCCGCTGCTCGCCGAACAGGGCGTCGACCTGCAGGTGCGCATCTTCAACGACTACGTGCAGCCGAACGACCAGGTGGCGCAGGGCCAGATCGACGTCAACTATTTCCAGACCGAGCCGTATCTGGACGCCTACAACCGCGACCGCGGCACCGATCTGACCACGCTGGTCGGCGTGCACATCGAACCTTTCGGCGCGTACTCGCGCCGCTTCGATTCGCTGGACGCGGTGCCGGCCGGCGCGGACGTGGTGATTCCGAACGATCCGAGCAACAACAGCCGCGCCCTGATCCTGCTGCACAACAGCGGCGTGATCACGCTGCGTGATCCGGGCGACGCGATGGCGACGCTGCGCGACATCACCGCGAACCCGAAGAATCTCCGCTTCCGCGAGCTCGATTCGGCGATGCTGCCGCGCGTGCTCGACCAGGTGGACCTGGCGCTGATCAACACCAACTACGCGCTCGACGCCGGCCTCGACCCGGGCCGGGACGCGCTGGCGATCGAGGGCCAGGACTCGCCGTACGTGAACTTCCTCGTCGGCCGCCCCGACAAGCGCGACGATCCGCGTGTGCAGAAGCTGATCGCCGCGCTGACCAGCGAGGACGTGCGCGCCTTCATCCAGTCGACCTACGACGACGCGGTGATTCCGGCGTTCTGATCGCCGCGCAGCGCATGACGGGATCCGGTTCCATGCAGGCGATCACGGTGACGCGTGAGGCGGTGTGCGGCGCGGACGACCAGACGGGCCGGCTGACACTGGCGGTGCCGATACCCGGTACCGCGCCGCTTTCGGCGCTGGTCGACGCGGTGCTGGCGCAGCGGTTTCTGCAGTTCTCGTCGTCGCACGTGTCGATCACCGGGCGCGCCTGCGGCGTGCCGGTCGTGCGCGTGCACGACACAGGCGTCCGCCCGCGCGTGGATTTTCTGGTGCCGCCGCACACGCCGGTGCAGCACTGCGTGCCGCAGGGCCTCCTCCAGTTCGGATGGGACTGAGCGCCGTCCGGCCGGCGATCACGCGGCGGCGCGGCGAATCGCAATCGTGCGGCCTGCCGGAATGCGCACGCGCGCGAACGGACATCACCGGAAACGCGGTCGCGCGCACGTGCGCTCAGGCAGAGCGGACCGCGCGACGCGGCCGCCCGGCGCGACGGCAATGCGACATGCCCACAGCGCCTGGGCGTCAGTCGGCGCCCGGATGGCGCGCCCGCCACGCAGCGAGTTGTTCGCGGTAGTACTGCAGCTCTTCGGAATACGTGTCGTGCACGCAGACCGCGCAGCCGCTGTCGCAGCAATCGCTGGGCAGTGGCGCTTCGGGCCGTTGCGGGCGTGGATCGGCATCCCGCGGCGGCGTGCCGCTCACGGCCGCGCGTCGGCCGCCGGCAGCGGCGAACGGCGCAGTGCGATGGTTTCCGCATCGCACCCGTCCGGCTGCGCGCCGCGTGCGCGCTGCGCGGCGACCTCGCGGCGGGCGGCGGCGAGATCGGCCCTGAAGTCCGGTTCGGCCTGCAGTCGCGCGACCGTGGCCGCGCCCACCAGCTGCGACTGCACGATGTCGCTGTACCAGTGCACGTTGCAGACCAGACGGCTCTCGGCGAAGCTGCGCCCGCGCTGCAGCAGCGCGTCCGCGCGATCGGGTGCCACGTCCACCAGCGTGAGCGCCCAGGTCCAGCCGATCGCCGCGTGGCCCGAGGGATACGCCGCGCTCTCGCGCAGGCGCGCGTCGTCTTCCGGCGTGCACACGGCGCCGCCGTTGGCCAGAAACGGGCGCGGCCGTTGCCAGTGGTCCTTGGCCGCGCGATTGGTCACCGCGGCATCGGCCAGCGAACGGCGCAGCAGCCGCACGAGGTGCGGCGTGTGCGTGCTGTCGACCGGCACGCCGAGCGCGCAGGCGAACAGGTGGCCGGCGGCCGGAAAATCGAGATCCGCATCCACCGCCGCCTGGCGCCAGCGCGTGGTGTCGTGCAGCGCCAGCGCGCGTTCGGCGATGACGTCGTCGAGCACGTGGGCGGGCGTGCCCGGCGCCGGCGGAGCCGGCACCAGCGCGCGACTGTCGAAGGCGGCGTCGTCGAGATAACCGATCGAGATCCCCGGACTGCGCTCGGGCACCACGACCGCGCCGGCCGACGCGCGCGGCAGCCCGCTGCAACCGGCCAGCAGCACGCCGGCGAGCGCGGCCGCAATGGCCGCGGACACGCGATGCGGACGACGCGGCATGCTCAGCGTGCGCGCAGGCGCTGGGCGATGGTCTCGCGCAGCATGTCCAGATCCTTGGCGAAGGCCGCGATGCCGTCGCGCAGCTTCTCGGTCGCCATCGGATCGGCGGCCATGGCCTGGGCGAAGGCATCGGCGTCCACCGGTGCGGGCACCGCGCCGTTGCGCTCGCCCGCCTGCAGCTTGCGCGGCAGCGGGCCGTGCTCAGCAGCCAGCGCTTCCAGCAGCTCGGGTGAGATCGTCAGGCGGTCGCAGCCGGCCAGCGCCTCGATCTGCGCAGTCGAGCGGAACGAGGCGCCCATGACGATCGTCGGCGAGCCGCGACGCTTGAACTCGGTGTAGACGTCGCGCACGAAGCGCACGCCCGGATCGTCGTCGATCGTGGCCGGGGTCTCGCCACGGGCGACATGCCAGTCGAGGATGCGGCCGACGAACGGCGAGATCAGGAACACGCCCGCCTCGGCGCAGGCGATCGCCTGGGCGCGGTTGAAGATCAGCGTGAGGTTGCAGTCGATGTCCTCGCGCTGCAGCTCCTTCGCCGCGCGGATGCCTTCCCAAGTGGCCGCGATCTTGATCAGCACGCGCTCGCGCGAGACGCCGGCATCCTGGTACATCTCGATGAACTGGCGCGCCTTGGCGATCGTGGCCTCGGTATCGAAGGCGAGATCGGCATCCACCTCGGTCGACACCCGGCCCGGGACCAGACCGGCCAGCGTGCGGCCGACGCCGATGGTCAGGCGATCGGCCACCTTGCGCGCGACCTGCTCGACATCGCCGTCCAGCGTGGCGGCGCGCTCGAGTTCGCGTTCGATCAGCGGCGCGTAGACCGGCAGGTCCAGCGCCTTGCGCACCAGCGTGGGGTTGGTGGTGCAGTCGACCGGCTTGAGCCGGGCGATCGCATCGGCATCGCCGGTGTCGGCGACGACCACCGAGAGGTCACGCAGTTGATCGAGCTTGGAAGGCGATGCCGTCATGGGAGTCTCGTGTCCGATGTGGACGGCCATTGTCGCATCCGCAGGGCCGAGGGCCAGCCGGCGCTGCGGCCTGCGCCCGCCGCGGCGCGCCTGTGCCGGCAACGGCGGCGTGCGCCACGTTCCATCCGCTGCCGCGCAGCGCTCCGCCGCCAGCCGACGTCGTCCCGCGTCACGGCGCTAGCATGCAGGGCCATTCGCCCGGAGCCGCCGATGCGCCGTTCGCTGCCGCTGTCCCTCTGCTTCGCCGTCGCACTGGCCTGCGGCACGTCGGTGCACGCCGCGCCTGGGGATCTCGCGCCGGACCTCGCGCAGAAGCTCGTGGACTGGCGCCGCGACTTGCACCAGCACCCCGAGCTCGGCAACCAGGAAACGCGCACCGCGGCCAAGGTGGCCGAACATCTGCGCGGCCTCGGCCTGGAACCGCGCACCGGCATCGGTCCGACCGGCGTGGTCGCGGTGCTGACAGGCGCCCGGCCCGGCCCGCGCATCGCGCTGCGCGCCGACATGGACGCGCTGCCGGTCACCGAAGCCACCGGCCTGCCCTTCGCCTCGACCGCGCGCGCGACCTACCGCGGCCAGGAGGTCGGCGTGATGCATGCCTGCGGCCACGACATGCACGTGGCGATCCTGATGGGCGTGGCCGAGGCGCTGGCCGGCATGCGCGAACAGCTGGCCGGCGAGGTGGTCGTCATCTTCCAGCCGGCCGAGGAAGGGCCGCCGGAGCCGGGCGAGGTGTTCGGTGCCAAGCGCATGCTCGACGAAGGCGTGTTCGACGATGGAACGCCCGATGCGATTCTCGGCCTGCACGTCTGGGCCGGGCTGCACACCGGCCAGATCGGCTTCCGCAGCGGGCCTTCCCTGGCCAGCGCCGACGAATGGTCGCTGACCGTGACCGGCCAGCAGACCCACGGCTCGCGCCCCTGGGACGGCGTGGATCCGATCACCGTCGGTGCGCAGATCCTGCTGGCGACGCAGAGCATGCTCGCGCGCCAGATCAACATCGTCGACTCGCCGGTGGTGCTGACCGCCGGCCAGTTCCAGAGCGGCGTGCGCTTCAACATCATTCCCGACGACGCGCGCCTGGTCGGCACGCTGCGCACCTACGACGCCGACGTGCGCGAGGACGTGATCGCCCGCTTCGAACGCATCGCCAACGGCCATGCCGAGGCGGCCGGCGCGAAGGCGGAATTGTCGGTGGTCAACAACGCGCCGGCGACGGTCAACGATCCCGAGCTCGCGCGCCGCGTACTGCCGTCGCTGCAGGCCGCAGTGGGCGCGGACAACGTGGTCGAGATGCCGCTGCAGACCATTGCCGAGGATTTCTCGCAGTTCGCCAACGTGGTGCCCGGCGCGTACTTCTTCGTCGGCACCACGCCGCGGGGGCAGGATCCGGCGACGATGCCGATCAACCACTCGCCGCACTACGCGCCCGACGAGGCCGCGCTGGCAGTCGGTGTGCGCACGATGCTGCGTGCGACGCTGGATCTGCTGGAACAGCGCGAGTAGCAGAGGCGCGGGCGTCACCATCGTCGCCCTGCCGGCGCGCGCTCGCGCGTGATTGCGGGACGCCTGCACGCTCGGTCGGGCACGCCGCATCGCGGCCGAGGTCGCTCCTGCGGGGCATGCGGCTTCCGTGCGTCTCGAGGACACGCCGTGTCCCCGGCCGCCGCCGCTGCAGGAGCGCGCTTGCGCGCGATTTCGCGCATGACTGTCCGACCCGCGGCACCGCGAACCGGGCGTCGCCGGCCGGGCGGCGGCGACGTGCTCACGCATCGTCGCCCGATTCCTCTTAGCATCGGTCTCTCGTCCTGCCGGGGAATTCCACCGATGCATCGTCTCGCCGCCGCGCTGCTGTGCGCCTGTTTCGCCCTGCCCACGTATGCGATCGCCCAGGAGGCGCAACGCGGTGACGTCACCACGGCCGCGGCCGCGCTGCAGGCCAAGGTCGTCGACTGGCGACGCGACATCCACCAGCACCCGGAGCTGTCCAACCGCGAGACGCGCACCGCGGCCAAGGTGGCCGAGCATCTGCGCAGCCTGGGCCTCGAACCGCGCACCGGCATCGCCCACCACGGCGTGACCGCGGTGCTCAAGGGTGGCCGGCCCGGCCCGCGCCTCGCGCTGCGCGCCGACATGGACGCGCTGCCGGTGACCGAGGAGACCGGCCTGCCGTTCGCCTCCACCGTCACCGACACCTACCGCGGCCAGACCACCGGCGTGATGCACGCCTGCGGCCACGATGCCCACACCGCGATCCTGATGGGCGTGGCCGAGGCGCTGGTGGGCATGCGCGAGCAGCTGGCCGGCGAGATCCTGTTCGTGTTCCAGCCGGCCGAGGAAGGCGCGCCCGAGGGTGAGGAAGGCGGCGCGGGCCTGATGCTGAAGGAAGGCGTGTTCGCCGACTTCAAGCCGGATGCGGTGTTCGGCCTGCACGTGTTCAGCACGCTCAACGCCAACCAGATCGGCGTGCGCGCCGGCCCGACGATGGCGGCGTCCGACCGCTTCGGCATGACGGTCGTCGGCCGCCAGACCCACGGTTCGCGGCCCTGGGGCGGGGTGGATCCGATCGTCGCCGCGGCGCAGATCGTCAACCAGTCGCAGGCAATCGTCAGCCGGCAGATGGACATCAGCAAGCAGCCGGTCGTCGTCACCTTCGGCGCGATCAACGGCGGCATCCGCTACAACATCATTCCCGATTCGGTGGAACTGGTCGGCACCATCCGCACCTTCGACGAGGACATGCGCGCCGACGTGTTCAAGCGTCTGACCTCGATCGCCGAGCACGTGGCCGCGGCCAACGGCGCGACGGTGGAGACGCAGATCCCGGCCGAGGACGGCAACCCGGTCACCTTCAACGACGAGGCGCTGACCGCGCGCATGCGCCCCAGCCTGCAGGCCGCCTCCGGCACCGAGCCGGTGGTCGACATGCCGCTGATCATGGGCGCCGAGGATTTCTCGCTGTACGCGCGCGAAGTGCCGGGCCTGTTCTTCTTCGTCGGCGCGACGCCGGTGGGCCAGGACCCGGGCGCGGCGCCGAGCAACCATTCGCCGAAGTTCGATGTCGACGAGGCCGCGCTGGATCTCGGTCTGCGCGCAATGCTGCAGGCGACGCTGGACTATCTCGACACGCCGGCCGGTTGAGCCGGCACACCACGGAGGATTTGCGATGACGAACCGGTTCCGCGTCGCGCTCGCCGGCCTCGGCCTGTGTGTCGCACTGCCCACCCTCGCCGGCGACGCGTCCTATCGCCTGGATGCCGACCTGCATCACCAGGGACACGCGCTCGGCAGCGCCACCGTCGTGCTGGACGCCGGTTCGCCCGGCCGACTGCAGGTGGACGGCGAGGACGGCTACGCACTGACGCTCGTGGTGCAGCCCGAGGGTGAGGTCATCCGTGTCGAGGGCACCCTGTCCCGCCCCGGACGCGATGATCTCGCGTCCGAGCCCTTCGCGATGCTGCTGCGGCCGGGGACGCCGGCGCGGATGAGCACCGGTACGTTCGACATCGGCCTGACCGTCGAACCCGCGCCGTGAGACGCCATGCGCGCGGCGACTAGAATGCGCGCATGAGCACCCCCCAGGATTCCACCCTCGGCCGCAGCGTCGCCTATCCGGATCGGTACGACGCGTCGCTGCTGTTTCCGATCCCGCGCGCACCGGCGCGCGCCGAACTCGGCCTCGACGCCGCGGCGCCGCTCCCGTTCGCCGGCCACGACCGCTGGCACGCCTACGAACTGGGCTGGCTCGACGGCCGCGGCAAGCCGGTCGTCGCCACGGCCACGCTGACGGTGCCGGCGGAATCACCGCATCTGGTGGAATCGAAATCGCTGAAGCTCTACCTCAACTCGCTCAACACCACCCGCTTCGATGATGCCGAAGCCGCGCGTACCCGCATCATCGACGACGTCTCGGCAGCCGCCGGCGCGGCGGTCGACGTCGCATTCGGGCTGCCGGCGTTCGCGGCCGGTGTCGACGCAGGTCAGGTCGATCTCGACGCGCTCGACATCGACATCGACGACTACGGCCCGCCGAATCCCGCGCACCTGCGCGTCGCCGACGCCGCACCGGTGCACGAACGCCTGGTCTCGCACCTGTTGAAATCCAACTGCCCGGTCACCGGCCAGCCCGACTGGGCCAGCGTGCACATCGACTGGCAGGGGCCGCCCCTCGATCATGCCGGGCTGCTGCGCTATCTCGTCTCCTACCGCGACCACGCCGGCTTCCACGAACAGTGCGTGGAAGGCATCTTCCTCGACCTGCTGCGCCTGGACGCACCGACCGCGCTGTCGGTGGAAGCGCGCTACACGCGCCGCGGCGGGCTGGACATCAATCCCTGGCGCGCGACGCCCGGTCTGACACCGCAGCCGGTACGGCGTGAACTGCGCCAGTAGGCGCGATGGTTTCTTAACGTCGCGGATGGGAGCCTGCCGCCTCGATCCACCGCGGAGGATGTCGCAATGACCACCCCCAAGCCATCGGCCCACGAGGCCGCAGGCCCACCACTGCGCACCCACGTGGTGCGCAAGGGCGACACCCTGTCGACCATCGCCGAACAGGTCTACGGCCAGACGAGTCGCTGGACCGACATCTATGCCGCCAACCGCGACGTGCTCGACGACCCCGACTGCATCCATGCCGGTCAGGTGCTGCAGCTGCCGGCGTGATGACACGGCCCCGCTCGCACCGCCGCCTTCCCCACTGCCTGCTCCGGAGCGCTCCATGACCCGATCCGCGATTCTTCCCCTGGCCGGCGCGCTTGCAGGCGCCCTGCTGCTGGGTGCCTGCAACCGCGACGCGCCTGCGCCCGCCACCCCGCCGCCGGCCACGCAGGCCGCGCCGCCGCCTGCGCCCGAGCCTCCACCGCCCGCACCGGCCACGGTCACCAGTGTCGAGCTGGGCAACGCCGTGGACGAGGAGAACCGGGTGGTGACGCCGGCCTCGGAGTTCGCGACCACCGACACGCTGTACGCCTCGGTCGGCACCGACGGCGGCAGTGCCGCACGTCTGACCGCACGCTGGACCTACGGCGAGGCCGGCCAACTGGTGCGCAGCACCGATGCCGACGTGCCCGCCGGTCCGCAGGTCGTCGCCTTCGACATCCAGCATCCCGAAGGCTGGCCGACCGGCAACTACACGCTCGAGGTCCAGCTCGACGGCACCACGGTCGAGACCCGCACCTTCGCGGTGAAGTAAGCGCGATTCGCCGGCGGCGGGCGCGACCGCGCGTCCGCCGTCGTGTCCGCGCGCCCCCTGCCGGAGCGCGCGCCGTGCTGTCCCGTATGTCCCGCCGGGCCACGGTGCGCCGTTTCCCGTCAGCGCCAAACGCGCGACAATCGACCCGCTGCACGTCCGCACGCCGGGCCGACCGCCCCGCGATCCGCGGAGGGGCCGGCGCATGCGGCCACACGGCGCCGCGCCGCGCGCCGGCCACGCCCTCTCCCCCGCTTCCACACGAGACACGCCCGCATGTCCGATACGCCGAAGATTCTCTACACGCTCACCGACGAAGCCCCGTACCTGGCGACGCAGTCGCTGCTGCCGATCGTCGAGGCGTTCACCAAACCGGCGGGCATCGCGGTCGAGACGCGCGACATCTCGCTGGCGGGGCGCATCCTGGCGCAGTTCCCGGAACGCCTGACCGACGCGCAGAAGATCGGCGATCACCTCGCCGAACTCGGCCAGCTGGCGACCACGCCGGAGGCCAACATCATCAAGCTGCCCAACATCAGCGCCTCGGTGCCGCAGCTCAAGGCCGCGATCAAGGAACTGCAGGACCAGGGCTATGCGCTGCCGGATTACCCGGACGTGCCGAAGTCCGACGAAGAGACCGACATCAAGACCCGCTACGACCGCACCAAGGGCAGCGCGGTGAATCCGGTGCTGCGCGAAGGCAATTCGGACCGCCGCGCACCGAAGTCGGTGAAGGCCTACGCGCGCAAGCATCCGCACCGCATGGGCACGTGGGCGGGCGACTCGAAGTCGCACGTCGCGCACATGAGCGAAGGTGACTTCTACGGCAGCGAACGTTCGGCAACGCTGGAGAAGGCCGGTGCGCTGAAGATCGAACTCGTCGGCGCCGACGGCGCGACGACCGTGCTCAAGGACGCGGTGAAGGTGCAGGCCGGCGAGATCGTCGATGCCGCGGTGATGTCGCGCAAGGCGCTCGCCAGCTTCATCGAGGCGCAGATCGACGATGCCAAGGCCAAGGGCGTGCTGTTCTCGCTGCACCTCAAAGCCACGATGATGAAGGTGTCGGATCCGATCATGTTCGGCATCGTCGTCGAGGCGTTCTACCGTGACGTGCTGAGCAAGCACGCCGACGCGCTGAAGCAGGTCGGCTTCGACGCCAACAACGGCATCGGCGACCTGTACGCGCGCATCACGTCGCTGCCGCAGGACCAGCAGGACGCGATCCGCGCCGACATCGACGCGCTCTATGCGCAGCGTCCGAAGCTCGCGATGGTCAATTCCGACAAGGGCATCACCAACCTGCACGTGCCGTCTGATGTCATCGTCGATGCGTCGATGCCGGCGATGATCCGCGACTCGGGCGGCATGTGGAACGCCGAGGGCAAGCTGCAGGACGCCAAGGCCGTGATCCCGGACCGCTGCTACGCCGGCGTCTACCAGGCGGTTATCGACGAGTGCAAGGCAAACGGTGCCTTCGACCCGGCGACGATGGGCTCGGTGCCCAACGTCGGCCTGATGGCGCAGAAGGCCGAGGAATACGGCAGCCATGACAAGACCTTCCAGATTCCGGGCGACGGCACCGTGCGCGTCACCGACGGTGACGGCAACGTGGTGTTCGAACACAGCGTCGAGGCCGGCGACATCTGGCGCATGTGCCAGACCAAGGACGCGCCGATCCAGGACTGGGTGAAGCTCGCGGTAAACCGTGCGCGCCTGTCGCAGACGCCGGCGGTGTTCTGGCTCGACAAGGGCCGCGCGCACGACGCGCAGGTGATCGCCAAGGTCGAGACGTATCTCAAGGACCACGACACCAGCGGTCTCGACCTGCGCGTGCTGCCGCCGGTCGAGGCGACCGCGTTCTCGCTCGCGCGCATCCGCAAGGGCGAGGACACGATCTCGGTCACCGGCAACGTGCTGCGCGATTACCTGACCGATCTGTTCCCGATCATGGAGCTGGGCACCAGTGCCAAGATGCTGTCGATCGTGCCGCTGATGGCCGGTGGTGGTCTGTTCGAGACCGGCGCCGGCGGCTCGGCCCCAAAGCACGTGCAGCAGTTCGTCGAGGAGAACTACCTGCGCTGGGATTCGCTCGGCGAGTTTCTCGCCCTGGCCGCGTCGCTCGAGCATCTGGGCAACGCCTACGACAACCCGAAGGCCAAGGTGCTGGCCGCCGCGCTCGATGTCGCCAACGGCCGCATCCTCGACGAGAACCGCTCGCCGGCGCGCAAGGTCGGCGAACTCGACAACCGCGGCAGCCACTTCTACCTCGCCCAGTACTGGGCGCAGGCGCTGGCCGACCAGAACGAGGACGCCGATCTCAAGGCGACGTTCGCACCGGTCGCCAAGGCGCTGACCGAGGGCGAAGCGGCGATCCTGTCCGAACTCAACGGTGCGCAGGGCAAGCCGGTCGAAATCGGCGGTTACTACCATCCGGATCTGGCCAAGGTCAGCGCGGCGATGCGCCCGAGCACGACGCTCAATGCGGCGATCGATTCGCTGAAGCCGTAAGCGGTCGCGTCAGTGTGTGACCGACAGGCCCGCTTCAGCGGGCCTGTCGCGTTATGGGCTGGGCTCGCGGGTTCGGCGGGCTGTGGCCCGGGGTGGTGACTGTCGATTGCCGCGTGCGGCGTGACGTGCACGTGTGCGAGCGACGTCCCGTCGCGACCTCGGTGCTGACACTAGGACTCTTCTTGCTCTGGCTTTGGCTCTAGCTCTGGCTCTGGCTCTGGCTCTGGCTCTGGCTTTGGCTTCGGCTTCGCTATGGAATGACATGTCTGCGCCCTCGCCAGACCCGGAGGGCGCCGCCCATGGATGGGCGGCGTTTTCCGACCGAGCCATGGATGGCGAGTCGGAAAATCCCGGAACGAACGACTCACCGGGTGAGCTTCGTCGGGGAGACGTTTTTCTTTGGTTCCGTTTCTTTTGGGGTCGACCAAAAGAAATGAACTCGGCCGCGCCAGCGGACGAAAGCGTTTGATCTCGCTTTGGATACCTGAGAAGAACACGTGCACAGCTTCCACTCGCCTGCCGGCGAGCGGCTCACTTTTCTTTGTTGGCCCAAAGAAAAGTAAGCAAAAGAAAGGGCCTCCTCGACGAAGCAAATCCGGCCCTTCATTCGTTCCGGGATTTTTCGACTCGCCATCCATGGCTCGGTCGAAAAACGCCGCCCATCCATGGGCGGCGCCCTACGGGTCTGGTAGATGTGCCGACGAGTCGTTGCTCCGACGAGGCAACGGCAACCTCAACGGCAAAAGCAATGACGCCGCCGCCAGCCTATTCACTGCCTCAGCACGATGCGTCACGGAACGGGTGAACCTGCCCAAGAAGCGCGGGTCAACCAGGCGCGGCACACTTCGATTAGTTTGCGCATGGCGCGTCCGGCCAACAGACCGCACTCTCCTCAAAATGTGATCGAGGCGATGCGCCCGAGTTGGATGCTCAATGCGGCGATCGATTCGTAACGCGCAGCTGGCGGGGTTTGTGGCTCGCGTGTTGCCTCGCGTGAGATGCCCCGCGCGAGGTCGGCTTCTTTCGTGTGCCGGAATGCGGCAGACGTCTTCCATCACGGCCCCAGTGCTGACACAAGGGCTCTGACCTGCTTCGGTATTGCCGTTTGCTTCGCCGGCCAATGATGGGCCTGCGCACGCGAGACCCGAAGGGCGCCGCCCATGGATGGGCGGCGTTTTCCGACCGAGCCATGGATGGCGAGTCGGAAAATCCCGGAACGAACGACTCACCGGGTTCGCTTCGTCGGGAAGGCCCTTTCTTTTGCTTACTTTTCTTTGGGCCAACAAAGAAAAGTGAGCCGCTCGCCGCCAGGCGAGTGGAAGCCCTGCACTTGCTCTGCGCAGGCAGCACCAACGCAACGTCAACCGCTTTCGTCCGCTGGCGCGGCCGAGTTCATTTCTTTTGTAAATCGACAAAAGAAACGGAACCAAAGAAAAACGATTCCCCGACGAAGCAAATCCGGCCCTTCATTCGTTCCGGGATTTATCGACTCGCCATCCTGGCTCAGTCGGAAAACGCCGCCATCCATGGGCGGCGCCCTACGGATCTGGAAGGTATGCCGGCGAGTCATTGCTCCGACGAAGCAAGGGCAACAGCAAAAGCAACTGCGACTGCGACTGCGACTGCGACTGCGACTGCGACTGCGCCAGCATGGTCGTTACGTCAGCCCGAGACCTCAGGGAACGAGGAAACCTGCGCAAAGATGCAGATCTCCAACGGCGCACACTTCGTGACGAATGCGCATCACGCGTCGGCCGACAGACCGCACTGGCGATCAATCTGCGATCTTCACCAGCAACTTGCCGAAGTTCTTGCCTTCGAGCATCCCGATGAACGCCTCCGGTGCATTCTCCAATCCTTCCACGACATCCTCGCGATAGCGGATGCGTCCGTCGCGCAGCCAGTGGCCCATCTCGCGCACGAACTCGGGATACAGCGCGATGAAATCGTGCTGGATGAAACCGCGCACCGTCAGATGCCGGGTGAGGATCAGCGACATCAGCTGCGGCACGCGGTCCGGGCCGGGCGCGGGGCCGGTGGCGTTGTAGTGGGCGACGAGGCCGCACACGGGGATGCGCGCGAAATCGTTGAGCAGCGGCAGCACCGCGTCGAAGACCTTGCCGCCGACGTTCTCGAAGTACACGTCGATGCCGTCCGGGCAGGCGGCCGCGAGCTGCTCGGCGAAGTCGTCGGCGCGGTGGTCGAGCGCGATGTCGAAGCCGAGGTCGTGCTTCACGTGCGCCACCTTGTCCGGGCCGCCGGCGATGCCGACCACGCGCGCACCGCGCAGGCGCGCGATCTGGCCGACGGTGGCGCCGACCGGGCCACTGGCCGCGGCAACGACGACGGTCTCGCCGTGCTGGGGTTTGCCGATCTCGTGCAGGCCGGCGTAGGCGGTGAAACCGGGCATGCCGTGTACGCCGAGTGCGGTCTGCGGCGGCAGACCGGCCGGATCGAGCTTGCGGCGCAGGGTCTCGCCGTCGACGACGGCGTGGCTCTGCCAGCCGGCGTGCGCGAGCACGAGGTCGCCGGGCGACCAGGCCGGGTGCAGCGACTGCACCACTTCGGACACCGTGCCGCCGTCCATGACCTCGCCGATCTCCACCGGCGCGGCATACGAGCGGCCGGCATTCATGCGCCCGCGCATGTAGGGATCGAGCGACAGCCAGCGGTTGCGCAGCAGCACCTGGCCGGTGCGCGGCGCGGGCATGGGCGCATGTTCGATTCGGAAGTCGGCGGCCGTCGGGGCGCCCTCGGGGCGCGCAGCCAGCACGACGCGGGTGATGGAATCGGGGGTCATGGTCGAAGGTCCTGGAAGACGTCGGGCCAGCGTGCGCCTGCATGCGCTACGCCGACGTGCAGATTCAGCCGCCGCCGCTGGCGCTGTCGAGCGCGGCGATGTCGGCCTTCGACAGCAGCAAGGTCCGAGCGGCGGCGAGTTCGCGCAGCTGGGCGACGCTGGTGGCGCTGACGATCGGCGCGGTGATGCCGGGCCGCGCGATGAGCCACGCCAGCGCGACCTGGGCGACCGAGGCCGCGTGCCGGCAGGCGACGTCGTCAAGCGCGGCGAGGATGCGCTTGCCGCGCGGATTGAGATACCGCCGGACCACCTGCGCGCCACGCGCCGGACTCTTCGCCGCGTCGGCCTCGCTGCGGTACTTGCCGCTGAGGAAGCCGCTGGCCAAGGCGTAGTAGCCGATCACGCCGATGCCGTGCGCGCGCACCAGCGGCTCGAGTTCGGCCTCGTAACCGGCGCGGTCGACGAGGTTGTATTCCGGCTGCAGGGTCTCGAAGCGCGGCAGGCCGTGCCGGCGCGCGAGTTCCAGCGCCTCGGCCAGGCGCGCGGCGGAATAGTTCGACGCGCCGATCGCGCGCACCTTGCCCTGTTCGATGAGCCGGGAGAACGCGCCCAGCGTGTCTTCCAGCGGCACCGTCGGATCGTCCTCGTGGGCCTGGTAGAGATCGATGACATCGGTGCGCAGGCGACGCAGCGAGTCCTCGCACGCGGCCTGGATATTGGCCGGTGACAGGCCCTTGCGCGGCCCCCACTTCGCGACCTTGGTGGCGATGACCACGCGGTCGCGCTGGCCGCGTTTCTGCAGCCAGTCGCCGATCAGCGTTTCCGACTCGCCGCCTGCATTGCCCGTGACCCACGCGGAGTAGACATCGGCGGTATCGACGAGATTGAGGCCCAGGGCCACGCATTCGTCGAGCAGGGCGTGGGTGGCGGCGGCATCGGCGCTCCAGCCGAAGACGTTGCCGCCGAAGGCCAGCGGCGAGACCGTCAGCCCGGAGCGTCCGAGTGCACGTTCGGCCATGGACGGGTCCTGTCGAGAAGGGGCGCCCAGCATAGGCAGCGCGTGGACGCGCCCGCGTGCAGCCGATGCGCAAAACAGTGTTCCGCGCTCTCCGCCGCCTGCGCGCGTTGCGCCGCAACCGCGTTGCGCCGCGCCTTGTGGCACCCTTGCGCCACCCTGAATCCGGAGTGTCCGCTCATGCAACGCAGTCTCCTGCTCGGCGCCGTCCTGCTCGCCCTCACCGCATGCAGCGGTGGCCCCCAGACCCGCGCCGACACCGCGGCCGACGTGGATGCCGGCCATGCCGCCCGCCTCGACAGCGTACTCGCCGGCGACTGGCGCAGCGCGGACAACCGCGCACGCGACGCCGCGCGCCGTCCGGCCGAAACGCTGCGCTTCTTCGGCGTGCGTCCGGGCCAGACGGTCATCGAGATCACCCCGGGCAGCGGCGCGTGGTATGCCGAAATCCTCGCGCCGTATCTCAACGAGAGCGGCCAGTACATCGCTGCGATGGTCGATCCCGCGGCCGCGGCCGAAGGCCGGGCGCGCGATTACCAGCAGGCCCAGCGCGACGGCCTGCAGGCGCGCTTCGACGCCGCGCCCGCCCAGTTCGGCCGCGCGCGCATGGTCGCCTACGACCCGGCCGCGCCGCGCTTCGGCCCGGCGAACTCGGCCGATGTCGTGCTGACGTTCCGCAACGTGCACAACTGGCGCAACTCGGGCCAGGCCGAGGCGATGTTCAAGGGCTTCTACGACGTGCTGCGTCCGGGCGGCGTGCTGGGCGTGGTCGAACACCGTGCGCGCGGCGACGTGCCCGACGGCGACCGCAGCGGCTACGTCGGCCAGGCCCAGGTGATCGCGCTGGCCCAGGCCGCGGGCTTCCGTGTCGACGGCAGCAGCGAGATCAACGCCAACCCGCGCGACACCCGCGACCACCCCAACGGCGTCTGGACGCTTCCGCCGACCAACCGCCACGAGCCCCAGGACGCCGCGCGCTATGCCGCGATCGGCGAAAGCGACCGGATGACGCTGAGGTTCGTGAAGCCCTGACGGGCCGGGATTCGGGATGACCGGACATTCGTCCGTTGAACGCCGGGATTGGGGATTCGCAAGAGCGATTGGCCGCGCACGTCGACATCGTCGCGCGGCCACAGCCCTTCGATCCCTGCGTGTCCGAAACCGCGGCGCATCCGCTCGTCCGAATCCCCAATCCCGAATCCCGAATCCCATGCTCGTCGCCTTCAACAAACCCCACGGCGTGCTCTGCCAGTTCACCGACCGCAGCACGCCGCCGCGGCCGACGCTGGCCGGGTTCGGGTTGCCGGCCGGTGTGTATGCGGCCGGCCGGCTGGATCACGACAGTGAAGGCCTGTTGCTGCTGACCGACGACGGGCCGCTGGCCCACCGCATCACCGATCCGCGTCACAAGCTGCCCAAGACCTATCGGGTGCAGGTCGAGGGAACGCCGTCGCCGGCGCAGCTGCAGCAATTGCGGGAGGGCGTGGTGCTCAAGGACGGCCTCACCCGCCCTGCCCGGGCGGCGCTGCTGGATCCCGCGCCGGCGCTGTGGCCGCGCGATCCGCCGGTCCGGGTGCGCAAGACCGTGCCCGATGCCTGGCTGGAACTGACGATCCACGAAGGCCGCAACCGCCAGGTCCGGCGCATGACCGCGGCAGTCGGACTGCCCACCCTGCGCCTGGTGCGGGTGGCGATCGGCCCCTGGCGGCTCGACGATCTGGCCCCCGGCACTTGGCGCAGTGTGGCGGCCTGAGACCTGCGCGCTGCCGCACGGCGCGGCGCTGTTCATTTCTGTTAACGTCTCGGGCGCACATGTGTCGCGCAGCCGCATCGCGGCGTCCTCTGCAGCCGTCTAACTGGATTCCATGCCGAACCAAGCCACTGCCAGCGGCCGTATTCTCGTCGTCGACGACCAGCCCGCGAACCTGCGGGTGGTCAGCTCGTTGCTGAGCCGGCACGGCTACGAGGTCGTCACCGCGTCCGACGGTGCCGAGGCGCTGGCCATGCTGCCGGAGCTGCGGCCCGACCTCGTGCTGCTCGACATGCTGATGCCGAACATGGACGGCTTCACGCTGCTCGGCGAGATCAAGCAGAACCCCGACCTGCTGCGCCTGCCGGTGGTGTTCCTCACCGTGGCCCAGGACCGGGAGCTGCTGCTGCGGGCCTTCGACGCCGGCGCGGTCGACTACGTGACCAAGCCCTTCATGCCCGATGAGCTGCTGGCACGCGTCAATGCGCACGTCGGCCTGAAGCAGACCCGCGACCGGCTCGAACGCATCGCCCGCGAGCGCCAGGAGCTGGTGAACCTGGTCGCGCACGATCTGAAGAATCCGCTGTCGAGCATCTGGTTCGCCAGCGACATGCTGATGAAGGGCGAGACCAAGCCCGAGCGCGTGCCGCGCTACCACCGGATGATCCACGAGAGCGCGGAGGATGCGCTGGGCTACATCCGGCGCTATCTCGAAACCCAGGACACCTCGCGCCGTCCCGACGCCGTGCGCCAGGCCAGTGCGCTGCGCGACGTGGTCGACTGGCTGGTCGACCGCTACGCGCTGCAGTTCGAGGACCGCGGCGTGCTGCTGCAGGCACGCGCGCCGGACGGGCCGGCCATGGTGGCCATCGACACGCTGGTGCTGCGCCAGGTGGCCGAGAACCTGGTCACCAATGCGATCAAGTACGCGCCGCACAGCAATGTCGACATTTCGCTGCGCAGCGGCGGTGCCGGCTTCTGGCAGCTGCTGATCGAGGACCGCGGCCCGGGCATCGCCCGCGACCTGCAGCACGCGCTGTTCCGTCCGTTCCAGCGCCTGGCCCATGCCGGCTCCGACGACGGCCGCTCCAGCGGCCTGGGCCTGTCTCTGGCCAAGCAGATCATCGTCAACCTGGGCGGCCAGCTCTGGTACGAGGACCGCGAAGGCGGCGGCGCGCGCTTCATCATCGAGCTGCCGGCCTTCATCGGCGAACCCGACATCGAAGCCGCCGACGCGTCCGACGACGCGACCTGATCCGGGACGCCGCGCTCAGCGCGGCGAGGCGTCTCCGCCGCCGAAGCGGGTGCCGAAGAAATCCCCTGCATTCCAGCGCGGCGCGGCCGCATCGTCTCCGATCACCCGGCTCAGCGCCGCGCTCATCCGCGCCAGGCGCGCGGCGTCGCCGTACTGGATCGGCAGGTCCACCTGGTCGCAGGGCCGGTGGTAGCAGTTGCGCAGGAACCAGGTCGCGGCGACCTTCGGATCCTGCCCCTCGTTCGCAGGTGCGACGCCGGCATCCAGATACACCGCGGGAATGCCGGCACGCACGAAGGCGTACTGGTCGCTGCGCACGAAGGCGACTTCCTCGGGGAAGGGATCGGGCGAGACCTCGACGCCGATCTCGGCCGCCGCGCGGTCCACCGCGGCCTGCAGCGTGGAATGCTCGACGCCGATCGCGACCACGTCGCGGGTGGGCGCGGTCAGCACGGGCATGTCGATGTTGATGTTGGCGACCGCACGCCCGACGCCGGCCGAGGGATAGCGGGCGAGCCAGGTCGCGCCGAGCAGGCCCTGCTCCTCGCCGGTGAGCGCGGCGAAGATCACCGAGCGCTTCGGTGCCTGTTCGGCCTCGCGCAGTTCGCGCGCGGCCTCGAGCATGATCGCCACGCCCAGCGCGTTGTCGATCGCGCCGTTGTAGAGCGTGTCGCCGTCGACATCCGGGCCGATGCCGATGTGGTCGAGATGCGCGGTGTGCACGATGCTCTCGCCGGCCAGCGCGGCATCGCGGCCGGGCAGACGTGCCAGCACGTTGCGCGACTCCAGCCGGTCGATCCGGGTGCGGCCGGCGAGGGTCATGCGTCCGGGCAGGGCGAACGGCGCGAGGGTGCCGTCGCGTGCGGCGTCGAACAGCTGGGCGGCGGTGCGCGGCCCGTCGGCGAAGACGAGATCGGCGGCGGCCGCGGCCACGATCGCGGTCGCCCGCAGCTGCGGAAAGCCGTCGACGGCCGCGCCGTCGGTGCCGCGCAGCCGCATCGCCGGCTGGTTCCAGCGGCCGGCCATGCGCGCCCAGGGCTGGCCGGCCTCGTCGGCCGCGGTGTTGACGATCAGCAGGCCGATGGCCCCCCGCGACGCCACGGCCTCGGCCTTGGCGCGGCTGGCGCTGTAGTGGGCGCGCTGGGTGGGCGGAAAGGTGTCGGGGGCGCCGCCGAAGACCACGGCGATCCGACCGCGCAGGTCGATGCCGCGGAAATCGTCGTGGCCGAGCTCCGGCGCGTCGATCGCCTGGCCCACGAACACCGCTGGCGCGGTGACCGTGCTGTCGGTGGTGTTGAAGTTGGGCAGCGGCAGGAACTGGTCGCCGAAGCGCAGGCGCAGCGTGCGCCCGTTGCGGGCGATGTCCAGGCGCGCACCGTCGCGCACCACGACCGCGCGGGTCAGCGGCACGCGCTGGAACCAGTCGCCGTCGTCGCCGGCCGGTTCCAGGCCGATGGCCTTGAAGCGCGCGGCGACGTGGCGGCTGGCGAGGTCGTAACCGGCGCTGCCGGTCAGCCGGCCCTGCATGCCGTCGTCGGCGAGCGTGCGCACGTCGGCCTCGATGCGCTGTCCGGCCGGCGTGTCGTTGGCGACCGCCGGCGCATCGGGCATCGGCGCGCCGGCCTCGGGCGCGCGCTCGCACGCCACCAGCAGCAATGCGGCACAGACGGACAGGACGACGCGGGACATGGCGGGCTCCGGAGCGCGAGGCGGCGACGGTAGCACGCGCGCGCCCGTCGCCCGGCGGCGCGCGCTGCCGGCACGCCGGTCCAGCGACGGGCGCTGCTAAGGTGCGGCCATGTTCGATCTGCAGCAGGTCCACCGCCGGTTCGGCCAGGCCACCGGTCTGGCCGGTATCGATCTGCACATCGCGCCGGGTCGCACCACCGCGCTGATCGGTCCCAGTGGTGCCGGCAAGTCCACGCTGCTGCGCCTGCTGGTCGGCCTGGAATGGCCGGACCACGGCGAAGTGCGGTTCGACGGCGTTCCGCTGCAGCGCGCGCAGTTGCCGGCGCTGCGCCGACGCATCGGCTACGTGATCCAGGAAGGCGGGCTGTTCCCGCATCTCGACGCCGCCGGCAACATCGCGCTGCTGGCGCGCACGCTGGGCTGGTCGCCGCCGCGCATCGAGGCGCGCACCGCCGAGCTCGCCGCGCTGTGCCAGCTGCCGGACGATGCGCTGCGCCGCTATCCGGCGGAACTCTCGGGCGGCCAGCGCCAACGCGTCGGCCTGATCCGCGCGCTGATGCTCGATCCGGACGTGCTGCTGCTCGACGAGCCGCTGGGCGCGCTGGACCCGATCGTCCGCCACGATCTGCAGACCCAGATGCGCGCGCTGTTCGAACGCCTCGGCAAGACCGTGGTGCTGGTCACCCACGATGTCGCCGAGGCGGCGTGGTTCGCCGACACCGTGGTGCTGCTGCGCGACGGCCGCATCGTGCAGCAGGGGTCGGCCCGCACCCTGCTCGATGCGCCGGCCGATGATTTCGTCGCGGCGTTCATGCGTGCGCAGCGCGGCGTCGACGAGGCCGCGCGGTGAGCGTCGCGTGCCGCATGCTGGCCCTGCTGTGCCTGTTGGCCGCGTGCGTGCAGGCCCAGGCGGCGTCGACGGTGACCCTCGGTTCGAAGAACTTCACCGAAGGCGTGCTGCTGGGCGAGGTGGCGACGCTGGCCGTGCGCGAGGCGGGCGTGGACGCGCGGCACCGGCGCCAGCTCGGCGGCACCCGCATCCTGTGGCGCGCGCTGCAGGAAGGCAGCATCGATGCCTACGTCGAATACACCGGCACGCTGGCCGAGGAACTGCTGCGCATGCCCGGCGCCGACCGGGCCGCGCTCGAGGCCGCGCTGGCACAGGCCGGCATCGCGATGACGGCGCCACTCGGCTTCGACAACCGCTACGCGATCGGCATGCGCCGCGAGCGCGCCGCGACGCTCGGCATCACGCGGCTCTCCGACCTCGCCGCCCACCCGGCGCTGCGCCTGGGGCTGAGCAACGAGTTCGTCTCGCGTGCCGACGGCTGGCCCGGCCTGCGCACCGCCTACGGCCTGCCGCACCGGCCCGACGGGCTGGATCACGATCTGGCCTACCGCGCCCTGGCTTCGGGCGCGATCGACGCGACCGACCTCTACGCCACCGATGCCGAGATTCCGTATTACGACCTGGTCGTGCTGGACGACGATCGCGACTATTTCCCCTCGTATGCCGCGGTGGTGCTCTACCGCGCGGAGCTTGTGACGCGCGCGCCGGCGGCGGTCGCGGCGCTGCACGGTCTCGAAGGCCGTATCGATGCGGCGACCATGCAGCGGTTCAACGGCCGGGTGAAGCTGGACCGCGAATCCGACGCCGCGGTCGCCGCCGACTGGCTGGGCCTGGACGCCGACGCCGGCGACGGCCGCGCCGCGCGCGTGTGGCGACGCACGCGCGAGCATCTGGCGCTGGTGGGACTGTCGCTGGGCGCGGCGTTGCTGGTCGCGCTGCCGCTCGGCATCGTGGCGGCGCGCCGGCCGCGCCTGGGCCAGGCGGTGCTCACGCTGACCGGCCTGCTGCAGACGCTGCCGTCGCTGGCGGTGTTCGTCTTCATGATTCCGCTGTTCGGCATCGGCGCCGGGCCGGCGATCGCCGCGCTGTTCCTCTACAGCCTGCTGCCGATCGTGCGCAACACGCATGCCGGCCTGACCGGCATTCCGCGCGAGCTGCGCGAGACCGCGTCGGCGATCGGCCTGCCCGCATCGACACGCCTGTTCCGGGTGGAACTGCCGCTGGCGCTGCGCACGATCCTGGCCGGCATCAAGACCGCGGCGGTGATCAACGTCGGCACCGCGACGCTGGGGGCGCTGATCGGCGCCGGCGGTTACGGCCAGCCCATCCTCACCGGCATCCGTCTCGACGACCTCGGCCTGATCCTCGAAGGCGCGGTGCCGGCGGCGCTGCTGGCGCTCGTGGTGCAGGGCCTGTTCGAGGCGATCGAACGCGGACTCGTCCCCCGCGGACTGCGAATCGCGGCGCGTTCGTGACGCCTCAGCCGCGCGGGTCGCGGGGACGCCCGTCGGGACTGCGATCGTCGGACGCGCCGTCGCCGGGGCGCGGACGCTGCGGAAACTCGAGGACCACGCCGCGTGCGTCCTGCGGCCGATCCCACAGCACCGGCACGCGTGCGGGCGCCGGCGGCTCGAAGGTCTCGCGCGCTTCGAGCGCGGCGCGTTCCGCCTCTTCTTCCTCGATCTCCCAGCTGTAGCGCTTGCGCGGCGGCATCGGGTCGGCACGCCGGAACCAGAACGCGGCGAGCACACCGCCGATCGCGCCGCCCATGTGCGACTGCCACGACACGCCCGGCTCCTGCGGCAGGATCGTCAGCAGCATGCCGCCGTAGAACAGGAACGCGATCATGCCGGCGGCGATCGACGGCCGGTCGCGGCGCAGCAGCCCGAGCACGAACACCAGGAACATCAGGCCGTGGGTGACGCCACTGGCACCGAGGTGATGCGAGCCCGGATCGCCCATCAGCCACGCGCCGAGGCCCGAGCCCAGCCACATCAGCGGCAGGCCGCGCAGGGTCGCCTTCGGATACACCGCCAGCGCCAGCGAGCCCAGCAGCAGCAGGGCGCTGGCGTTGGCCACCAGATGCTCCGGCGAGCCGTGCAGCAGCGGCGCGGTCATGAGGCCGACCAGGCCGGCCCATTCCCCCGGCCGCACGGCCAGGGGGCGCCAGTCGAACGCGGCCTGCAGACCGAAGGCGATCACCAGCAGCAACACGAACACGATGCTGGCCTTCAGCGCGCCGGACAGGCGCTGGCGGTCGTGGCGGCGCTGGGCCTCGGGGTCGGTGGGCGCGTCGGGGCTGTCGAGATGCATCCGATCACAATGGCGACGCCGCCGCGCGATGCAAGGCGGCCACCGTGCGCAGCCCGTCCTGAACAGCCGTTGCGGCTTCCAACGGGGCGGCCACAAGGCGGGTGCTAGGGTGCCCGGCTCCCCGTTCAAGCGTATTCAGAACTCCCGATGGATCCGTGGCGTATCACCTTTCTGGCGCTGTTCGTGCTGCTGTGCGGTGCACTGGCGGCGCTGGTCTGGCTGGTCCGCCGTGGCGGCCGCACCGGCGAGCGGCGGGGACTGCGCGAATGGGGCATCGGCCTGGTGATGCAGGCCGTGGCCTGGCCGCTGTTCGCGGTGCCGCCCACGGTGCTCGGGGGCGGCGTCCAGGCGCTGGCCTGCGGGCTGCTGGTGGCCGGTCATGCATCGTTGCTGCGGGCACTGGCCCGGGGCCCGGATGCGCGCCGCGGCGCGCTGTCCTCGCTCGTGGTCTACCTGCCGGCACTGGTGCTGCCCGTGGCCATCCTGTGGCCGGGCACCGACGCGCGGCAGCACATCGCGATGTTCTGGGCCGCGGCGCTGCTGTCGTTGCTGCTCGGGTTGTGGGCGATCGGACGCGATCGACGCCGCGAGCGCCGCAACGGCGCCGAGCGGGTGGTCATTGGTATCTACGTGGGCGCGGGCGTGGTCTGCGCGTTGCGGTTGCTGGAACAGTGGCAGCAGCCGCAGTCCGGACCCGCCTTCGATGCCGGCATCACGCCCGCCCAGCAGCTGGCGCTGGCGTATTTCCTGCTGGCGCCGGTGTTCGCGACCTTCGCCTTCGTGCTGGCGCAGCTGGAGCGCCAGCAGCGCCTGCTCGAGGGCCTGGCAGCGGCCGATCCCTTGACCGGCCTCGACAACCGCCGCGCCTTCTTCGAACGGGTGAGCCGCCGGCTGGGCACCCCGGCACGCGACGACGCGCTGGCCGCGCTGCTGATGATCGATGTCGACGGCTTCAAGCCGGTCAACGACCGGCACGGCCACGCGGTCGGCGACCGGGTGCTGGGCGTGGTGGCGGGCGCGCTGCGCACGGCCTTGCAGGGGGGCGACATCGCCGGCCGCTTCGGCGGCGACGAGTTCTGCATGCTGCTGGTGGACGTGTCGCCCGGCGAGGCCGGCCGCCGCGCCGAACGCCTGCGCGCGGCCGTGGCCGCGCATCCCGTACGCGTGGACGGCATCGAGGTGCCGGTCACGCTGTCGATCGGCATCGCCCATGCCCGTCCCGGCCGCGACGTCGATCTCGATGCCCTGCTCGCCACCGCCGACCGGCGTCTGTATCTCGCCAAGCGCGCCGGACGCGACCGTGTGATCGATCGCGACGTCGAGGTCGCGCTGCCGGTCCGGGCCTGACCTCGCAGCCGCGGCCCGCAATCAGGTCTCGGAAATCGGCTTCGGCGGCCGCGCCAGGCTCAGCGCCACGGTCACCGTCAGAATCGCCGCGACGACGCCCAGCGACCACAGCACCGGAATCTTGTACAGATCGAGCAGCAGCATCTTGGTGCCGATGAACACCAGCACGATCGCCAGTCCGTAAGGCAGCAGGTGGAAGCGCTCGGCCATGCCGGCGAGCAGGAAGAACATCGCGCGCAGCCCCAGCACCGCGAACACGTTGGACGTCAGCACGATGAAGGGATCGGTGGTGATGGCGAAGATCGCGGGAATCGAATCCACCGCGAAGATCACATCGGTGATGCCGATCATCACCAGCACGATGAACAACGGGGTGAACTTGCGGTGCCCGGGCCGGCCGAGCCACAGCGCACTGCCGTGGTAGCGCCGCACGAAGGGCACGTGCGCAGTCATCCAGCGCAGCAGCGGATTGGTTTCCAGATCCGGTTCCTTGCCGGCGGCGAACCACATCTTGATGCCGGTCAGCAGCAGGAACGCACCGAACACGTACAGCAGCCAGTGGAAATGCGTCAGCAACGCCGCACCCGCGAAGATCAGGATCGCGCGCAACACGATCGCCAGCAGGATGCCGATGATCAGCACGCGCTGGCGCTGTTCCTCGGGCACGGCGAAGTACGTCATCAACATCAGGAAGACGAAGATGTTGTCGACCGCAAGCGCCTTCTCGACCAGATAGCCGGTCAGGAATTCCAGCCCCACCCGGTTGGCGAGCGCCGCGCCGGCGGTTTCGTGCAGGTACCACCACAGGCCGGCGTTGAACAGCAGCGCCAGCGCCACCCAGCCCAGGCTCCAGAACAAGGCTTCCTTGAACGTCACCTTGTGCGCGCCGCCGTGGCGCATCAGCACCAGGTCGACCAGCAACGCGAGTACGACGAGCCCACCGAAGCCGGCCCATAACCAGAGATTGCCAATCGTTTCCATCGAAGTTCCCGGACAGGTGGAGGACGACCGCGGGCGCGGACGTCTCGGACACCGGGGATCGGAATCGGGGACACGCCTTCGCCATCGCGGCGAAGGTCTTGCTCACAGTCCGATGGACTGCCGTGGGACCGGAGCATTGCTGCTCGAAATGACGGCCGGCACGTCGGGAGCTACTCCCCTTCGGGGGCGGATTGTCCGGATCCGGCGGCTGGCGGGCAAGTGCACGCGCTAAAATTGCCGCCATGAACGCACCCAACCCGACCGTACACCTGAAGAACGCCTGGCGTTCCAGCCATCCGTGGATCTTCCAGCGCCTGGTCGACAAACCCGCCCAGCGGCCCAAGCCCGGCAGCATCGTCGATGTGCTGGGCGTAGACGGTGACTGGATCGGCCGCGGCTTCTACAACGGCCACTCGCGCATCGCCGTGCGCATTCTGGAAACCGATCCCGACGTGCCGGTGGATGCGGGCTGGTTCTCGCGCAAGATCGCCGATGCGGTGGCGCTGCGCCGCGACGTGCTGGGGCTGGATGCGGTGTCCGATGCCTGGCGCGTCGTGCACAGCGAGGGCGATGGCATCAGCGGTCTTGTCGTCGACCGCTATGCGGATCTGCTGGTGGTCGAGTTCTTCAGCGCCGGTGCGTTCCGCCATCGCGAGTGGATCTACGACGCACTGCGCGAGCAGTTTCCCGGCTGCCGCTTCCACAGCTTCGCCGACGAACACGTGCAGAAGCAGGAAAGCTTCGATTTCCGCGGCAGCACGCCGGCCGAGCCGGCGATCATCACCGAGCACGGCATCCGCTTCCGCGCCGACCCCGCTGGCGCGCACAAGACCGGCTTCTTCGCCGACCAGCGCGAGAACCGCGAGTGGCTGAGCCGTCACGTGGCCGGCAAGCGCGTGCTCGACCTGTGCTGCAACACCGGTGGCTTCGGCGTCTACGCCGCCGCGCGCGGTGCGGCCGAGGTGGTGGGCGTGGACATCGACGGCGACGTGATCGAGATCGCCAAGGGCAATGCCCGCCTCAACGACGTGCGCCCGCGCTTCGTGCAGGCCGACATCTTCCCGTGGCTGCGCGACGCGGCCAACGCCGGCGACCGCTACGACGTGGTGGTGCTGGATCCGGCCAAGATGACCCGCGACCGCGACCAGGTCATTCCGGCACTGAAGAAATACCTCGACATGAACCGGCTGGCGCTGGGCGTGGTGAAGCCGGGCGGCCTGTTCGCGACGTTCTCGTGCACCGGCCTGGTCAGCGAGGAGCAGTTCCTCGACATGCTGCGCCGCGCGTCGTTCTATTCGGGCCGCACGATCCAGGTGCTGCGCGTGGCCGGCGCCGGCGCCGACCATCCGTTCCTGGCGAACGTGCAGGAATCGCGTTACCTCAAGGCGGTGTTCTGCCGCGTGCTGGACTGATGGCGGGTGACGGCGCGCGCGCTGCTGCGCGCCGCACCGGCTGCACGGCCGGCCCCGCATCGGGCGCGTGCACATGAGCACGCGCCTGCGCCCGGGCGCACGCCGGGCGATGTGGGTCGTGGCGGCGCTGGTGCTGCTGGCACTGGCCGCGACCTTCGTGTTCGAAGTGCGCGCACCGCCCTCGGCGGACCTGCCGCCGCCGTCACCGTTCGCCCAGCCCGCGCGCATCGACCCTGTCGCCGGCGACGGCGTGCGCGGCCATGTCGATGGGCCGCGCGCGCATGTGCGCTTCGACGATCCCTTCGGCGTGGCGCTCGATGCCGCCGGTCTGGTGTACGTGGCCGAAGGCGGCGACGGCAACCGGATCCGCCGCGTACATGCCGACGGACGTGTCGACACGCTGGCCGGTGGCGACGAAGGCTTCGCCGACGGCGCGGGCGCCGCCGCGCGTCTGCACACGCCGTCGGGCCTGGCGATCGACGCGGCCGGCGTGCTCTACGTCGCCGACACCGGCAACCACGCGATCCGTCGGATCACGCCGCAGGGCGAGGTGACGACGCTGGCCGGCGACGGCGTGGCGGGTTTCATCGACGGCCCCGCGCGAACTGCGCGCTTCGATGCGCCGATCGGGATCGCGGTGGCCGCCGACGGCGCGGTGTATGTGGCCGACAGCCACAACGACCGCATCCGCGTGATCCGTGACGGCGTGGTGTCGACGCTGGCCGGCGGCGATGCACCCGGCTTCGTCGACGGCGCCGGCGCCGATGCGCGCTTCGATACACCGACCGGCCTCGCGCTCGACGACGCAGGCCGCGTGTGGATCGCCGATACCGGCAACGGTGCCGTGCGCATGCTCGATGCGGACGGCGTGCAGACGCCGTCGATGCGCGCTGCCGACGACGATGATCTGCCGCGCGCGCCGCTGGCCCTCGCGATGGCCGGCGACGGCACGCTCTACATCACCGAACTGGCGCGCGGCCGCGTGCTGCAGCGCGCGTCGGACGGCCGCGTGCACGTGCTCACCGGGCGCGACATGGATCAGCGTCTGGCACGCCCGGCCGGCATCGCGCTCGATGCGCGCGGCAATGCCTGGATCGCCGATGCCGCGGCGCACCGCGTGCATCGCATCACCCTGGTGCCCCGCGCCGGTGCGAAGCAGAACCTGCGCAATGCGGTCGTCGGCCCCGCGCCCGATGCGCCACTGCCGGACACGCGCGGCCGCTGGCCGTGCGCCCCGCAGGACGGCTGGCACGAGGTGGTCGGCACGATGGGCGAGGTGCGCGGCAACTTCCAGGGCGAGAGCCGCAGTCATCTGCACGACGGCTTCGACATCCGCGCCGACGTCGGCACGCCGGTGCTGGCGATCGCCGACGCCAAGGTGTCCAGTCCGCTGGCGGCGAGCCGCTTCGGCGACCAGGCCGAGAACGTCGCGCTCGATGCGCTCACCTACATGCACATCCGCGTCGGCCGCAGCGCCCAGGGCCGCGCGCTGGATCCGCGCTTCCGCCTGCTGGCCGCCGACGACGGCCGACCGGCGCGCGTGCGCATCGCGCGCGGCACGCGTATCGCCGCCGGTGATGCGATCGGCACGGTCAACCCGCAGGCGCATGTGCATCTGATCGTCGGCCCGTCGGGTTACCAGCGCAACGCGGTGGGCCTGGGCTTCGTGAACTTCGTGGATACGGTGGCGCCACGGATCGACGCCATCGAGCTGCGCGATGCGCTCGACGTGCCGCTGACCACGCGCGAGGCCGGCCGAATCGTCGTGCCGCGCAGCGTGGGCGGGGTACAGATCGTGGTCGAGGCCTGGGATCAGGTCGACGGCAACCTCGCGCGGCGCCGCCTCGGCCTGCATGCCCTCGGCTGGCAGATCCTGCAGGCCGACGGCCGCACGCTGCCGGGTTCGGGCACGCCGCGGATGACGCTGGATTTCAGCCGCATGCCACCGCATCGCGAGGCCGTGCGCGTGGCCTATGCCGGTGACAGCGGCATCACCGTCCACGGCGCTGCGCGCACCCGCTTCCGCTACGTGGTCACCAACACCGTGCGCGACGGCGGTCTCGACACCGGCCTGTGGCAGGTGGATGCGCTGCCGCCGGGCGATTACATCGTGCGCATCACGGCGCGTGATGCCGCGGGCAATACCGCGCTGGCGAACCGCGACCTGGCGGTGACGCTGCGCTAGTTCCTGCAGGCGGCTCGAGTGCCGATCCCGCGCAGCATGCGGGCGACCGCCGGTGCGATCAGGCATCCATGGCCGTTCATCACGCGCGCGCCGACACGTGCGGTCCCACCGTGAGACAGCCCGGTGTAGGAGCGTGCTTGCGCGCGATGTGGCTTCACCGACCCTCCGTCGCGCGCGAGCGCGCTGCTACAGAAACACGGGCCCGGCAGCCCATCGAACGTGAATTCGATGCATATCGCGGATGTGCATCGCAGGGAGCGCACCCTCCCCACGCAGGAGCGCGCTCGCGCGATGCGGCGTGACCGGACCTGCATCGCGCGCAGTCCGCGCGCCGCCGTTCGGCAGGCCGCGCTCTTTCGGGATTCACGGCATCGCGCCACGGCGGCTGACAGGGTGTGGGGTCGCGAGCATCGATGCAGGGTGGCCGGACGGCCGAAAACGATGGTCGCATCCTTCGCCCCGGAGATCCGCCATGCCCTCACGCCGCACCTTCCTGTCCGCCGCCGCGTTCGGCGCCGCCACGCTGGCTGCTGCGCCCATGCTCGCCCGTGCGCAGACCACGCCCGGCGATGTGCTGCCGACGCGCGGCACGAAACGAGCCGGCGCGTTGCCGACCAATCCCACCGGCGGACCGCGCTATCGCCCGACCTCACGCGTGGGCCTGGGCTGCGCGCCGATCGGCAACAACTGGGCGGTGGTCACGGAAGACGATGCCGCGGCGACCATCGAAGCCGCATGGGACGGCGGCATGCGCCTGTTCGACACCTCGCCCTGGTACGGCCTCGGCCGTTCGGAACGGCGCCTCGGTCACGTACTGGGGCAGAAGCCGCGCGACGAATACGTGGTCTCGAGCAAGGTCGGCCGCCTGCTCACCGCGACGCGGGAGACGCCGAAGGTCAGCTGGAAGGATCCGCCGCCGTTCGACTACCGCTACGACTACAGCGCAGCCGGTACGCGCCGCTCGATCGAGGACAGCCTGCAGCGCATGGGTATGGACTCGATCGACATCGTGCTGATCCACGATCTCTCGCCCGACAACGCCGACATGGGCGAGCGCTGGACCGAGTATTTCGAGCAGGCCCGCACCGGCGCCTTCGTCGAGCTGACGAAGATGCGCGACGAAGGCCTGATCAAGGCCTGGGGCATGGGCGTGAACACGCCGGACCCGGCGCTGCGCGCGATCGAGGTGGCGGATCCGGACATCTTCCTGCTGGCCTGCCAGTACTCGCTGCTCGACCACCGGCGCGCGCTCGACGACACGTTTCCGAAGCTCGCCGAACGCGACATCTCGGTGATCGTCGGCTCGCCGCTGCTGGCCGGCTTTCTGGCCGGGCGGGATCGCTATCTGTACGGATCGCAGCCGGTGCCGCCGGATTCCGAAGACAAGCGCGCCACCGCGCAGCGCATCGTCGCCGCCCACGGCGTGGACCTGCGTACGGTGTCGCTGCAGTTCGCCAATGCGCCGGACGTGGTCTCGGCGATCGTGCCCGGCTCGCGCAATGCGGCCCAGGTGGCGGAGAACGTCGCGTCGATGTCGGTGGCGATTCCGGGTGACGTGTGGGCGGAACTGCGCGCCGCCGGCGTCCTCGCCGACAACGCGCCTGTGCCTGCCGCCGCCTGATCCGGCCCTAGAGGCGCAGCACCGACTGCAGCGCCCGCGCCATCCAGCCCTGGAAGCGCATCGGCGCTTCCGTGGCCGCGACGCAGATGCAGGGCCGGCCGGGCACGGTGACGGGCTGGTGTTCCACGTCCTCACCGAGGTCGGCGACGTCACCGGCGCCGAAACGGCCCAGTGCATCGGCGTAGGCCCCGTCGAGGATCATCGTCAACTCGTGACCCGCATGGCGATGCAGCGGAATGCCGCGGCCGGGCGCGATGCGCAGCAGCATCAGACCGCCGTCGGCGTCGGCCTCGGCGCGCAGGTACTGCACGCCGGGCACGACGCGGCGCCAGCGCAGATCGCTGTAGCGCGGACCGAAGAACGGTTGCAGCGACGCGGGCAGCCGGTCCGGATCGCGTGTGCGGGGCGCGTCGTGAAGCAAGGGACGTGGCGCCATGGCCGTGCCGCTCAGCCGCGCCCGCATCGCATCGCGGGCGCCGGAGGACAGCGCGGCCCCCTCCTGCTGTTCCACCAGACGCGCGCCCGCACGTTCGGCATCGCGCACCGCGGCGCGGCAGGTCGGACAGACCTCGAGGTGGGCGGCGAGCACCGCGGCGAACGCGGTCGGCAGCGAGCCGGCCGCATAGGCCAGCACGGTGGACGGATCGGGATGGTGATGCGGCATGGTCACGCGTCCGCTCCCGTCAGGCCGCGGCGCAGGCGCGCGAAGGCGCGGCGCAACGTGGATTTGACCGAACCCAGCGGCATGCCGAGTTCGCTCGCGATCTCGCTGTGGCTGCGCGCCTCGAGAAAGGACATGCGCACCAGACGGGCCTGGGTGGCGGGCAGCGCATCGATCGCGCGGTCCAGGCCCACGTCGTCGACGTAGCGCTCGGGCGCGCTCGCGTCGGTGGGTTCGATGTCGACGGCGATCTCGAAATCCTCCGGAAGCCCGTCGCCATAGGCCACGGTCGCCCGCCGGCGCACGCTGTCGATGTACAGGTTCCGGGTGATCCGGAACAGCCACGTGCCCAGACACGCGCGCGAGGCGTCGAACTGGCGGGCACCGCGCCACGCGCGCAGCATCGCGTCCTGCACCAGGTCCTCGGCCTTCGACGGCGGCGCGCCCAGACCCAGCAGATAGCGGTGCAGGCGCGGCGCGAAATGGTCGTAGATGCGCAGGAAGCTGTCCTGGTCCTGACTCGCAGCCACGTGCGCCATCTGGTCGGACCAGTAGCGGACGTCACGCGGCTGGTTGGAAAGCGGAGTCATTCGGCCAGTCTCGCGCAAGGGCGTGACCTTCTGATGGGAAGCGGAGGGGCGCGGCAGGCTAGTCATGGCGAGGGTGAGCAGGGCGTGAGGTCCGGAACCGGTGCGGGCGGCGGGCGTTCCGATCTATACGTGCGCCGGCAGCGGATGGATTCCCCGCGTCTCGTTGCGCCGGCCGGAATCCATGCGCGCCCGAGCCGCGTAAAGGTTCCGACCGTCGGCCCCCGCCGGCGGCCCCATCCGGAGAGACACCCATGCGCATCTGGCTCACTGCTCCCTTCGCCGCCCTGCTCGCCACCTCCGCGCACGCGGCCGGTCCCGAGGCAGGCCGGTTCTCGATGTCGCTGATCGGCGGCATCGATGTCCCCCTCAGTGGCGACGTGCACGACGGCGCGGTTGCCGCCGTGCCCGACCTCGGACCGCTGAATCCCGCGCTGACCGGCATCGACGCCGAACTGCGCATCGGCGACCGCGGTCACGACCGCATCTACGACGTGGCGGGCACGGTGGGCGTGGAGTTCGCCTACGCGTTCGACGACCGCTCCGAGCTGTTCGGGCAGGTACGCCGCACCGAGGCCGACGACGGCACGGTGCGCGTGGGCGGCGCCTTCGTGCCGGCCCTGTCCGCCGAGCTTCCGGTGTTCGGCACGTTCAGCGACTACAAGGCCCTCTCGGCCGAGATCGGCTACCGCTACTACTTCGGCACGCCCGGTTACGCGCGCCCCTTCGTCGGCGCGCGTGCCGGCGCCGTCCGCGTCGACGAGATCCGCGCGACGTTCGAGATTCCCGATGCGGGCATCACCATCGCCGATGCGCCGTTCTACGAGTCCGGCTGGATCGCTACCGGCGGGCTGGATCTCGGCGTGATCATGCCGGTCAGCGAGCGCTTCAGCGTCACCCTGGCCAGCGGCGTGCGCTACATCGCCGACCTCAAGGACGACGACAGCGCGATCGGCGGCCTCGGCCTGGCCTCGATCAACGACACCGGCAGCCGGTTCTCGGTGCCGCTGACGCTGTCGGCGCGCTGGGACTTCTGACGTCGACGTCCTGCCAGCGCGCATCGCGCGCTGGCAGGGCGGACGCGGTGTTCCGACCCACGGCACATGCCCGCGTCTGTCTTCCATCAGTCCGACCAGACTGCCTTCCGGTCCGCGCAGGAAGGCGGTCTGCAGCGTGGTCGGCCATCGTCGCCAGCAGGCCGACGCCACGAATGAACAGACCGAACATCGGTGGCGAACAGATCGATCGCGGCCAGGACGCGCGCTCCCCCGTCTGCGCTCAGCCCGCAGTCCGGACCAGCAGGTCGAACGCTTCGAGCATCTGTTCCGGGGCGAACGCGCAGTGCCCCTCACCTGCAGGCGGCATGACGGTAATCCGGTCTGCACGGCCAGCTTCGGCGGCCAGCGCGGGGTAGACGCCGTGATAACGCGGCGGGATCGTCGGGTCGTCGCTGTTGTAGCGCAGGACGAGCGGCTTGCCGATCGTCCCGCGCAGATCTGCAACACCTGCGAGGTACGACGCGGCCTGCGCATCCGCGGGATACCGGCGCACGCCGGCGTTGAACGCTGCATCGTCACCGAACCCGCTGTAGACGGTCTCGCGATTGTCGACCGGCAGACCGCCTGCGCGTACGGTCATCTCGCGCAACAGCAGTGCATGCAGGCTGAGTGCGCCGACCAGACCGTCGGCAGATACCTCCAGTGCCTGTGCCAGCGTAGCCGCAGCCGCGGGGTTGGTCGCCAGCGCCGTGCCGACGGTCTGCATCAGTGCGATCTGATCGGCCGGCAGGTCGTCGAGCGGTGCCGCGTTAGGATCGGACAGGCCGGCGCCGGGAAGGCCCGCGTCGGGGAAGAAATAATCGAATGCCACCAGCGAGCGCAGCGCGTCGTCGAACACCTGCGTGGCCGGTACGTTCACGCCGCACAGCGACAGGGCGCCGTCGTAGGACGCACCGTGCCGCTCCAGGCTCGCGACCGCGATCTGCCCGCCCATCGAGAAGCCGACCAGCCAAGTGCGTCGCGGTGCGTGACGGTTCACGACATGTGCGCGGAGGCGCTCGCTGTCCGCGATCGCCTCGACGACTGCCCAGCCTTGGGATGCATAGCCGCTTTCGGCCACCGCATAGCCGCGCGCGAGGAACAGCGGCGTCGCCTCGTTCGCCGGCCATGGGTCGGCACGCGGGACGCCGCGTGGCTCATAGCCGTGCAGCAGCACGACAAGTTCGCCATTCCAGTCGGTGGGAATCTCGAAACGCCAGGGCGCGCCGGCGAGCGTGCCGGAATCGACGCGCGGGGCCGTCGATTGCGGGACAGCAGGCAGCGTTGCCGGCGGCGCAGACTGCCGCGGTTCGCTGCGGCAAGCCGCCAGCAGAGTGAAGGAAACCGCGAGCGCGGCACCGCGCAACAGAATGCTCCGCATCGTCCAACCTCTCCCTGGCCTGCGCGCGAATATTGCACGCCGGCCGGGTGTGCTCAACCGGCGTCGCTCGCCTCCCCGCCCACCTCTTCCATCAACCCGACCAGGTTGCCATCGGGATCACGCAGGAAACCGATCCACAGCGCGTGGTCGGGCATCTGTGCGGCGAGTGCGGGGGCGCGTTCCGCGGTCGCACCGCGGGTCACGCACGCCTCGAACGTGGCGACGATGTCGCGCACGCCGAAGTACAGCACCGAGTTGCGCCCGGGTTCGCCCGCGCCCTGCGGCGTGCTCAGCATCACGCGGACGCCGGCGGCGTCGAGAAATGCGAGTCCGGGCCCGGCACGGAACAGGAACGTCAGACCGAGCACGTCCCGATAGAAGCCGAGCGCAGTATCGACGTCGGACACGGTCACAGCGACCTGGCGCAGCGTGATCGACGGCGTGCCGTGCATTACATGCGCGCCGTGGACGCGGAGACCGGTGCGAAGCGCAGCACCTCCACGCCATCGACGTCGACGGTCTCGACGAACATCGCATAGGGCCGCACCCACAGCGCGCCCTCGCCGTACAGCGGCCGGTAGACCACCACCGGTTCCAGCGTCTCGCTGTGCCGCGCCACGCCGATGACGTCGTAATCGCAGCCCTTGTAGTGGCGGTAGCGGCCGGGCGCGAGTGCGGGCAATGCAGGCAGATCGGACATCGGAGTCTCCGGTGAACAGGCGCGGATCAGCGGCGCTCGCGCGGCGCGCGCCGGGTCGTCGGCACCAGCAGGCCGATGCCGTAGACGAGCAGACCGACCACCACCACGGAGCCGCCGACGATGCGGCCGAGATCGCGCGCGGCGCCATCGGTGGCGAACAGATGGATCGCGGCGAGCACACCCGCGCCGACCAGCAGCAGGCCGCGGCCGGCCATCACCATCGGCCGCGTGAACCGCTGCTTCGCCGCGTCGATCGAGCGGTTGCGCTGCATCGCCGTCGTCTCGTGTTCCGTCCGGGGTGCGAGTTTCGCACGCCGGCGCAGCCGCTGAGACGGCGCCCGCTAGAATTGCCGCATGAACACCACGCTCGTCCTGCTCGTCCTGATCCTGTTGCTGCTGGTCGTCGCGACCGGCCTGCTCGTCGTCCTGCTGGTGCGCCGCGCGGACCACGGCGGCGAGGCGATCGAGCGCGCGCTGCGCGAGGAACAACGCGACGGCCGGGGCGAGTTGCGCCAGCAGCTCGATGCCTTCGCCCTGGCCCAGGCCCAGCGCACCGATGCGTTCGGCGCGCAGCTGCAGGCCGCGACCGCGCGCACCGACCAGCGCCTGGACGAGTTCACCCTGCGCACGGATGCACGGCTCGATGCCTTCACCCGCACCACCGACGAACGCCTCGACCTGCTCCGCGCTGCGCTCAACGAGGATGCACGCAAGGCGCGGATCGAGGGCGCCGAGCAGCAGCAGCGCTTCGCCGACGCACTGGGCGCGCGTCTCAATGAACTCACCCAGCGCAACGAGCAGCGCATCGGCGAGATGCGCGCGACGCTGGAACAGCAACTCAAGGCGCTGCAGGCCGACAACGCCGGCAAGCTCGAGCAGATGCGCGAGACCGTCGACGAAAAGCTGCAGACCACGCTCAACACGCGGCTCGATGCGTCGTTCAAGCTCGTCTCCGAACGGCTGGAACAGGTGCAGCGCGGTCTCGGCGAGATGCAGCAGCTGGCCACCGGCGTGGGCGATCTCAAGCGCGTGCTGAGCAACGTCAAGGACCGCGGCGGCTGGGGCGAAGTGCAGCTGGAGAACATCCTCGAGCACACGCTCACCGCCGAGCAGTACGCACGCGGCGTGCGGGTGAAGCCCGACAGCAGCGAAGCCGTGGACTTCGCGATCCGCCTGCCCGGCCGCAGCGAGTCCGACGGCCAGGTGTGGCTGCCGGTCGACGCGAAGTTTCCGCGCGAGGACTACGAGCGCCTGCTCGATGCGCAGGAAGGCGGCGATAGCGATGCGGTCAAGGCGAGCGCCGCGCAACTCGAGCGCGCGATCCGGGTGCAGGCCAAGTCGATCAGCGACAAGTACGTGTGCCCGCCGCACACCACCGATTTCGCGGTGATGTTCCTGCCGACCGAAGGCCTGTATGCCGAGACCATCCGTCGCGCCGGCCTGGTCGATCTGCTGCAGCGCGAACACCGCATCGTCATCGCCGGGCCGACCACGTTCACCGCCCTGCTCAACAGCCTGCAGATGGGCTTCCGCACGCTGGCGATCGAGAAGCGCTCGAGCGAGGTCTGGCAGGTGCTGGGCGCGGTGAAGAGCGAGTTCGGCAAGTTCGCCGGCATTCTCGAGAAGGCCGAGAAGCAGATCAGCACCGTCGGCAAGAGCCTCGGCGAGGCCAGCCGCAAGACCCGCACCATCGAGCGGCGCCTGCGCGGCGTGGAATCGCTGCCCGGGCCGGATGCGCAGGCGCTGCTTGGCGAGGCATTCGACGAGGCCACGGGCGACGAGGACGAGGCCGACGCGCAGGCGCCCTAGGCACGACGGCCGGTAGGCGCGCGCTCGCGACCGTCTGGATACGCAACGGCCCACGTTGCGCGCCGCCGCGCACTGGACACCGTCGAAGCATGGGCGGGGCGCTACCATCGCGCCTTCTCTCCGTCCCGAGCGCACCGCCATGACTGCACCGCTGACCGACATTCCGCTCACCACCATCGACGGCGACGCCACCACCCTCGGCGCTTACGCCGGCAAGGTGCTGCTGGTGGTCAATGTCGCGTCGAAGTGCGGGTTGACCCCGCAATACGCCGGACTGGAAGCGCTGTACCGCGAGAAGCACGCCGCGGGGCTGGAGATCCTGGGCTTTCCGGCCAACGATTTCGCCGGCCAGGAGCCGGGCAGCGACGACGAGATCCAGCAGTTCTGCAGCCTCACCTACGACGTCAGCTTTCCGCTGTTCTCGAAGATCGCGGTCACCGGCGAGGCCATCCATCCGTTGTACGCGGCGCTGACGGCGGCCCGCACGGAGGCCACAGGCGAGGGCCCGATGCGCGAGAACCTGCGCGGCTACGGCATGAGCCCGAATCCGGCGCCAGGTGTGCTGTGGAATTTCGAGAAGTTCCTGATCGGCCGCGACGGACGGGTCGTCGACCGGTTCGCGCCCGACGTCACCGCCGACGATCCGCGGCTGCGCGCCGCGGTCGAGGCCGCGCTCGCCGCCTGAGGCGACCCCGCGCAACGCTGCACCGCGCGGAATTCGCCGCGCGGTCGATCGTCGTCCGCGCCGTCAACGCCGCACGCCCGTCCGGTTAGAGGATCGGCACCAGTCCCGCGCCGAACGCGGTGAAGATGCGCGTGAGCACGCTGCGGAAACCGAGACTGACCTCGGGGAAATCGCCGACCGGCACATAACACTCGCGAAAGCCCGGTGCGTCGGGCGCGATCGGCGCCGGGCACGCCGGCCCGGGCTGGAACTCGTAGCTGGTGGCGTAGCGCGTGGGCCAGAAATCGAACACCGGCAGCCGCTCGGAGACCTTGGCCATCGAATAGTCGACCCCCGGCAGCACCGCCGGCCGGTCGCGGCGCGCGATGGTCCACGCGTTCTCCGGCGCGATGTCGCGCCGGATGCTGGCCGCGAGCTTGCGTGCGAACGCCGCGTCCTCGATGACGATCGCGTTCTCGGTGTTGAGGTTGTCGCCGCGCGGATCGAAGTTGTGGGTGCCGACGACGCCGACGCGGTCGTCGACCACGAGCGATTTCGCATGCAGGCCCACACGCACGCCGGCGCGGTCGAGCGGCACGCGGCGGTTCACGCCGATGCCGGCGTAGCGCAGCGCCGAGTACTCGCGGTTGAGCGGCGGCGCGCCTTCGCGCGCGCCCGCATCGGTCGAGGGGCTGCCGCCCGAGCCCCAGCCCGAGCCCGGCACCAGACCCGCCGTAGGGGACGGCGCCGGCGCCGCACCGGCGGTCGTATCGAGATCCACGCTGCCGTCGGCGTTCCACGAGATGCCGACGGCGCCGGTCGCGTCGAGGTCGATCGGCGCGTTCTCCGGAAACGGCTTGAACTCGTAGATGTGGAAGCCGAAATCGCGCAGGTGCCGGCGCTTGTACTTGTACGACAGCGCGTAGGTGATGAACGAATCCGTCGCCGCGAGGCTGTTGGTCGACACCACCACCTGCGGCGGTGACGGGCGCTGGCGCAGATCGAGGAACATCTGCTCGGCGGGCTTGGACAGCACCAGATACGGCGTCTGCAGCAGCACTTCATCCTGCGCCGATTCGATGAGTTCGCGCAGGCGGGGCGTCGCGGCGATCGCGGCCTGGGCCGCCTCCCGGTTGCGACGGTGCTTGTCGGGCAGATCGCCGATGAATTCCACCGGTCCCACCTCGATGGCGGCCGCGGCCAGACGGCGCCGCACCAGGCCGGTATCGGCGGCGTCGGCCGACATCGCCGCCACGCGCGCCGGACGCGCGTAATCGAGGAACGACACCTCGGGCACACCGTTGCGCAGCAGCTGGCGGCCGACGTCGGTGAGCTGTTCGACCGGCGTGCTCAGCGGCGCATGCCAGAACGCGACGAAGTTCGCTTCCATCTCGGCCACCACCGGGCCGGCCACGAGCACGTCGCGATCGCGGAAGTTGAAGCTGTCGTTCCAGTCGAAATAGTCGTCCTGGTAATTGCGCCCGCCGGTGATGCCGACCACGCCGTCGACCACCAGCGACTTGCTGTGCATGCGCTGGTTGAGCCGGCGCCAGCAGCAGGCCGCCGCCACCACGTAGCGCGGATAGCTGATGCGCGCGCGGCCGAGCACCGGGTTGTAGATGCGCAGCTCGAAATTGGTGTGGCCGCCGGCCAGGGCGGACAGGGTCTCGACGGTGCGCATCGCCGAGAGCTGGTCGACCAGCAGGCGCACCTGCACGCCGCGACGCGCGGCGGCCAGCAGTTCTTCCAGCACGAGGTGGCCGGCATCGTCCTCGTCGAAGATGTAGGTCTGCAGGTCGATCGTACGCTGCGCGCCGCGGATCAGGTCCAGCCGCGCCAGCAGTGCGTCCTGGCCGTATTCGAGCAGCAGCGCGTGGTGCCGCGGCGCCTCCGGCGTGCTGCGCGCGATGGCGTCCACGCCGAGCTCCCGCAGCGGCGATGGCGTGGCGCAGGCATCGGCGCGCTCGCAGACGATCTCGGTCGAGCGTGCAACCACGGCGATGTGCGCGGCCGCGTCGCGCTTGGCCGGCGACAGCGTGGTGCACGCGGTCGAGGCCAGCGTGGCGGCCAGCAGCAGCAGTCGCAGCACACGCCCCATCACTCGGTATCCAGGGTCCGGATCCGCAGGGTGAAGCGCACCTGGTCCGACAGGGCGTAGCCCCACCGGTCCATCGCATACCGGCTGCGGCGGATGTCGCCCTGTCCGACGACATCGCAGTCGAGCGCAGGCCGGTCGCAGGCGGCCGGCTGGATGCGGAAACTCTCGCGCTGGCGTACACCGCGGATGGCGAGCACGCCGGTCATCTCGCCGCCGTCGCGCAGCAGCACGGTCGAATACGGATCCGAGACGAACACCACCTCGGGATAGCGTTCGACATCGAAGAAGCCGGGGCCCCGGGTGATGCGCGTGTAGCTGCGATTGCCGTCGATCTCGACACTGGCCGCGTCCAGGGTGAGCCGCACCTGGTGCGCACCGTCGGGCAGCGTGCGGATCAGGCCGGTCCAGTCGGGGAACCGCCCTTCCAGCAGTTGCCCCCAGCGCGTGCGCAGGGTGAAGCCGATCTGCGAGCGGGCGGTATCGAGCCCGCGCTCGGGCAGCGTGGCCGACGCCGGCAGTACCGGCATCAGGCCCAGGGCCGCAGCCAGCAGCGCGCCCGCCGCACACCGCGCGGCAAACGCCGAAGCTGCGACATCAGGGCGAGCGGCAGTGCACGGCACGGCCCGGAATCCTCGGGCTAGGGCCACCAGAACGCCGACAGCTCGGCCGCGCCGGGTTCGATCTGGGCGGCGTCGCGCAGGTCGAGCACGGCGATACCGGCCGGGGGCATGCCGCGGTATTCACCGGTCTGGCCGCTGTGCAGCAGCGCCGCCAGACGCTCCAGCCCCGGGTTGTGGCCCACCAGCATCAATCGACCGACCTCGCAGTGTTCGTCCGCCAGCGTCGCCAGCGTGCCCGAGGTCGCCTCGTAGATCGCCGGCTCCAGGCGCTGGTCGACATAGCCGACGATGCCGAGCACCGCCTCCAGGGTTTCGCGCGTACGGCGGGCCGGCGAGCAGAGCACGCAGTCGGGCACAAGGCCACGATCGCGCAGCCAGCGCCCGGCGGCCTCGGCTTCGGCCAGGCCTTCGGCCGACAGCGGCCGGTCGATGTCGGGCTGACCGGGCAGCGCCGGATCGGCGTGGGCATGACGGAGCAGGATCAGTTCGCGCATGGTCGGCGGCGGTCTCGTCGGGCGCGTTTGCAGACGCGGGAAAAAGGGGCGAGCGCGGTCACTTCCTGAGCCATTTCAGCAGCGGCGCCCAGTCGGACTGATGGTCACGGACCTGGGCCGAATGGTAGTCGAACAGACTGCGCCCCAGGCCCACGAGCATCACGTAGGCCTGGCTGTCGCGCAGCTGCGCGACCACCGGATACGGCCATTGCTCGAGCAGCGCCACCGCCTGTTGCGAGGCGTTGGTCCACGGCCGCAGGCGGTTGGCGACCAGGCCCACGCGGGTCTGCCCGCGGCGCACCGCCGGGTGCTTGGCCAGCGTGTTGAGGAAGCCGACGGTGGCGTCGATGTCCAGCGCCGACGGCAGCACCGGCACCACCACAGCGTCGGCCTGTTCGAGATAGGCGTCGAGATCGTCGGCCATCGCTCCGGCCGCGGCATCGATCACCACGCGTGTGGTGCCTTCGGGAATCGCCGCGAGCACCTTCTTGTGGCGCGCACTGCCATCAATGGGCAGCACGGCGCTGTCGAGGCCGGCGCGGCGCTCGGCCCACCGGGTGGAGGACTGTTGCGGATCGGCGTCGATCAGCACCGTCGCCTCGCCCGCCAGCGCGGCCTGCGCGGCCAGATGCGTGGCGAGCGTGGTCTTGCCGACACCGCCTTTGGAACTGGCCACCAGCACGGTCTTCATCGAACTCTCCGCCGTCCGCGATCGGTCGAGCGTACACCGCCCGCTCCCGGGCCGCGACCGCAGGCCGGCCGCCCCGTTAACATCGCGCCTTCCCTCGCGAACGACCCGCGCCCATGAGCGAACTGCAGGACCTCGCGGCGCTGATCCGCGCCAACACGCCGCTGATCGTCGTCGAGACGCCGGACGAGCCGCGCGTGGTCGAGCTGTTCCGGCAGTCGCTGCAGCAGGTCTGGCGCGCGCTCTACCGCTGGACGATCACCGAAGGCCTGCGGCGGCTCGATCTCGACGGCGAATCGGAGACCGACACCGCGCCCGATGCCAGCAACACCCTGGCCGCGATCCGCGAGGCCGAGCAGCGCGGCATCTATCTGCTGCTCGATTTCCATCCCTATCTCGGCTACGCGGGCACCCAGCGCCAGCTGCGCGACCTGGTCCAGCGGCGCCACTGTCTGCCGCATGTGATCGTGCTGGTCGGGCACACGATCGAACTGCCGGCGGACCTGGAGGCGATGGCCGTGCGCTTCCGGCCGCGCCTGCCCGACGCCGATGCCCTGCTCAGACTGGTGCGCGAGGAAGCGGCGGCCTACCAGCAGGAACACGGCGGCCGCCGCGTCGAAGCCGACGCCGACGCGGTGCGCCAGATCGTGCGCAACCTGCAGGGTCTGTCATCGGGCGATGCGCGTCGCATCACCCGACAGCTGATCCACGTCGACGGCGCGCTCGGCCATGACGACCTGCCGGCGCTGGCCAGGCTGAAGTTCGACCTGCTCAACAAGAGCGGGCATCTGCATTACGAATACGACACCGCCGGTTTCGCCGATGTCGCCGGTGCGCGCCGCCTCAAGCGCTGGGTCGAGCAGCGACGCCGCGTATTCGTCGAAGGCGACGCGCCGCCCGGTCTCGATCCGCCCAAGGGCGTGCTGCTGCTCGGCGTGCAGGGCTGCGGAAAATCATTGCTCGCCAAGGCCATCGCCGGCGGCTTCGGCGTGCCGCTGGTGCGGCTGGATTTCGGCACGCTCTACGACAAGTACCACGGCGAGACCGAGCGCAACCTGCGTGACGCGATCGCCTCGACCGAGCAGCTGGCGCCCTGCGTGCTGTGGATCGACGAGATCGAGAAAGGCCTGGCCTCGAGTGGCGACAGCGACGGTGGCGTCTCGCGCCGCGTGCTCGGCTTCCTGCTGACCTGGATGGCCGAGCGCAAATCCAAGGTGTTCCTGGTCGCCACCGCCAACCAGGTGCACGACCTGCCGCCCGAACTGCTGCGCAAGGGGCGCTTCGACGAGACCTTCTTCGTCGATCTGCCCGGCGCCGACGTGCGCGCCGAGGTGTTCGCCGTGCATCTGGCGCGGCGCGGCTTCGATGTCTCGCAATTCGATCTGCCACGGCTGGCGACCGAGGCCGAAGGCTTCTCCGGCGCCGAGATCGAACAGGCCATCGTCGCCGCGCTCTACGCCGCGCATGCCGATGGCGCGCCGCTGTCGCAGCGGATGGTCGTCGACGCCCTGCGCGACACGCGCCCGCTGTCGGTGATGATGCGCGAGCAGGTCGACGCCCTGCGCCACTGGGCCCGGGAGCGCACGGTGCCGGCGGACTGATCCCGTGCCGCGTGCGCGGAGCGCGACCTGCGCGCAGGCGCTTAGGCTGGCCGTCAGTCTCGAGCCCGCACTGGGCTCAGCGCGTCTCGCTGATCTCCAGCCGGTACTCGCCCGCCTGTCCCAGGTGACCGACGTAGATCTCGTATTCGCCCGGGCGGAAGCTGTCGACCACCGCGGCATCGAGCTGGCCGCCGCTGTCGTCGTCGCACAGCACCTTGCCCGGGCCGCGCACGACGAGGCTGGAATCGGTGGTACTGGTCACGGCCAGGCGCAGGGTCACGGTGGAGGTGATCGTCAGCCGGTGGTCGGGCGTGGAATCGATCATGCCGGTGCAGTGCGCGCCGTAGGTGCTCGCAGCGATACCACCGCCGGTAGTACCGGTGCCGACCTGCGGATCCGGCGTGAACCCGGCGCCGAGGGTGAAGTTGGCGTACATGCCACCGACGGCTGCGCCGGCGCCCTCGCTCAGGGTCAGCGTGTAGTCGCCCGCGGTGTCGAGATGGCCCACGTACACCGCGTACTCGCCAGGCGTGAGCCGCGCGTCGATGCGCGCATCGAGCTGGCCGCCGCTGTCGTCGTCGCAGAACACACCCGCCGGACCGACGACGACCAGGGTCGAATCGGTGGTGCTGTCGACCGACAGCTGCAGATCGAGCGCGGATGTGACCTTGATCGTGTGGTCGGGCGTGCTGTCGATCATGCCGGCGCACTGCGGACCGAAGCGGTTGGCCTGGGTGGCACCGCCGGTACGGCCCTGTCCGGTCTGCGGATCGGGCGTGAAGCCGGCGCCCAGCACGAAGTTGCCGTAGGACTGCGCCACGGCCTGGCCACTGGCCCCGGCGATCAGAAGTGCGGCGCACAGGCCGCAGGCACCGCGTTGGAACCCCATCGAATGTCTCCATCCCCCTGTGCGTCGACACGCTGTCGCCGCTGATGCGAAGTGTGCGCTGGCACACGTCCATCGACCAGAGGGCGGATCGACGGCGCGGACAATCCGGGGTACGGTGCCGTCCACGGACGGCGGACGGATCCCGCAATGCGACGCATCTGGAGTCTGGGCCTGCTGGCCGCATTGGCGCTGCCGGCAACGGGGCGCGAGCCGCCCGCGCCACATTGCATCGACGGCCGCGCGATCGCCGAGGCCCACCAGATCGACGCGCAGACCCTGCTGCTGCGCGATACACGCGGCGATCGCCGCCAGTTGACGCTCGCCGATGCCTGCCCCGGTCTGCTCGACGATTCCGCGCCGGCGTTCGTCGGCTGGGACGGCTGGCTCTGCGGGCGGGACGGCGAGGCCGTGCGCGCAGCCGACCGCGCCTGCCCGGTGGCGGCGGTCGCGCCCGTCGACGCCCGTGACTACGCCGCGCTGCTGCGGGATTCCCGCCAGGCGATGCGCACGCTGGACCGGGTCGTGGTGCAGGACCGACGCGCACGCGGCTTCCGCGGCACACCGGACTATTGCGTCGCCAGCCGCTGGCTCCGCAGCTGGCACGACGGCCCGCAGGGCCTGGAGGTCGAGGTCTCGCCGCGCCAGGCGGCCGGGCATCGCCGCTACCGGATCGAACTCCAGGGGCAGTGCGATACGGACCGCGCCGACACCCTGAACCTCGTGTCCGGCGTGGGCACCGGCGTGGTCTGCGGACACGCGGGCGACCATGCCATGTTCTCGCGCAGCACCAAGGCGACCGATCCCTCGGGCGCGGGCTTCATGCGCACACTGGGCAGCACCGGCGTCGTTGCGCGCACACGGTGTCAGGTCACACGCGTGTATCCGCTGGAGCGCTGAGCGCATTCAGCGCGGTGGCTGCCAGCCCGCAGGGGGCGCCAGGGCCACGCCGGCGTCCTGCAGCGCGCGTTCGACGAGCTGGACCTCGGTGCGGATCGACGGGTCCGCCAGGAAACGCACGAACTGACCAGCCCCGTCGCGCGGCAGCGCGGCGCTGGCACGGCCCCATTCGAGGTTCTGCCAGTGCAGGGTGCGCACGCGTTCCTGCGCTGCGTCTCGCTCGGACGGCGTCGCCGCGAGTCGCGCCTGCAGGCCGAGCCCGATCAGGCGCCCCAGCATCGTGTCCGACCGTTCGGCGAGCACGGCCGCGACATGCCGGCAGTCGCCCAGGCGGACCGGATCGCGGGTCGCCGACGGATCACATGCCTCCAGCAGCGGCTGCAGGTCCGGCAGGACGGCCGAACTCCACAGCGCCGACGCGGTGATCGCCGCGTGCTCCTCGGCCACGAAGGTCTCGCCGTCCACGAACGCCGCGCGTTCGGCTGGAGAGGCCGGCGTGCGCAGCAACGCGCCCTGCATCCAGCGCACTTGATCGAGCATGTGCAGATCGAACGTGGTCGCCGCGCGGGCATCAGCCAGCATCGCCTCGACGCTGCCACCGCGGACGAACAGCGGCGCCAGGTTCTGCGGCTCGGCGCCCAGCCAGCGCTGCGCGGCGCGCACGCGCGTTCCGGTGTCGCCGCTCGCCGCGAGCAGGGCATTGGCGAGCACGTCGTCACCGGCGCGGCCCGCGGCCGCCTGTTGCCAAGTGTCGGCCTGGCCCGCGGGCGCCGCCTGCGAAGGTGTAGGGCCATTGCCGAGGCCCTGCAGCAGCGCAGCGAAGGCGAGCTCGCGCGGCTGCGTCGTCGCCGCCAGCGCGGCTGCACTGCGCTGCGACCAGCTGCGCCAGGCCTGCGTCATCGCGACCTCGGACGCGGCGTCGGCCTGCGCGTCCGGCGCGTCCGGTGGGGTATCGAACCGGGCATACGGCGCCTGCGCCCAGGCCGGCGGCGCGAGCGTCAGCGCCGTGACGCACAGGACACCCGCGATGCGGGCCAGGGATCCGGCCCCCCGCCGTCGGCCGGCGCGCGCGTGGTTGCGGATCGCGTTCAATAGCCCGCCGCCTGGCCGTCCTTGCGCGACTCGCTGGCGCCCACCCACCCGCCGTGCGGGTTCTTCATGATCGCCTGGTAGCCGCCGTAGGGGCCGTGGGCGAAGCGCACCGAATGGCCCTTCTGCATCAGCGCGCGCACGGTCTCGTACGGGAAGCCGGTCTCGAGGTCCACTTCACCGCCGTCAGTCATCGCGGTGTTCTGGCCGGCGGGCTCGGTGGACCCGTCGTGCTGGATGCGCGGCGCATCGCCGGCCTCCTGCAGGTTCATGCCGAAGTCGAGCATGTTGATCAGGATCTGCACGTGGCCCTGCGGCTGCATCGCGCCGCCCATCACGCCGAAGCTCAGCCACGGCTCGCCGTCCTTCGTGGCGAACGCGGGAATGATGGTGTGGAACGGACGCTTGCCCGGCGCGTAGCCGTTGGGATGGTCCTCGCGCAGCACGAACTGCTCGCCGCGGTCCTGCAGGATGAAGCCCAGGCCCGGCGGCGCCATGCCGCTGCCCATGCCGCGGTAGTTGGACTGGATCAGCGAGACCATCATGCCGTCGGCGTCGGCGGTGGTCAGGTAGATCGTGTCGCCCTCGTCGAGCTGCGCGGGCGTGCCCGGCTGCACTTCGCGCAGCGCGGTGTCCATCGAGATCAACGCGCCGCGTTCGCGGGCATAGGCCTTGGAAATCAGCCGCTCGACCGGCGCGGGATGGAACGCGGGATCGGCGTACCAGCGCGCGCGGTCGGCGAACGCCAGCTTCTTGGCCTCGACGAACAGGTGCACATGCTCGGGGCTGCCGAAGCCGTAGGACTTCAGATCGTAGGGTTCGAGCAGGTTGAGGATCTGCAGCGCGGCGATGCCCTGCCCGCTCGGCGGCAGTTCCCACAGCTCGACGCCGCGATAACTCGTCGACACCGGTTCGACCCAGTTGCCGGTGTGCGCGGCCATGTCCTCGTAGGCGAGGAACCCGTCGTTGGCGGCGAAGTAATCGCCGATCACGCGCGCGATGTCGCCCGTGTAGAACGCGTCGCGGCCGCCGTCGGCGATCGCCTGCAGCGTGTTCGCGAGATTCGGGTTGCGCCAGGTCTCGCCGGTGCGCGGCGCGCGACCGTCGATAGTGAACTGCTCGGTGAAGCCCGGCCACTTGCCCAGCCGCGGCACCGAACGGTCCCAGTAGTAGGCGATGACCTCGTGCACCGGATGGCCTTCGCGCGCGTAGCGGATCGTCGGCGCCAGGTTCTCGGCCATCGTGCGCGTGCCGAAGCGGCCGTGCAGCGCGAACCAGCCGTCGACCGTGCCGGGCACGGTGACCGGCAGCGGACCGTGCGAGGGAATCTCGGTCAGGCCGCGGCGCTGGAACTCGGCCAGCGTGAGCGAGCGCGGCGAGCGCCCCGACCCGTCGTAGCCGTAGAGACGTTTCGTCTTCGGATCCCAGACGATCGCGAACAGGTCACCGCCGATGCCGTTGCCGGTCGGCTCCATCAGGCCGAGCGCCGCATTGGCGGCGATCGCCGCGTCGACCGCGCTGCCGCCGGCCTTCATCGTGTCGAGCGCGATCTGGGTCGCCAGCGGATGCGAGGTCGCGGCCATCGCATGCGGGGCGTAGACCTCGCTGCGGGTTGCGAACGGCTGGCCGGTGATGCGGTCGGCGGCCGCTGCGGTGGGCGACATCGCGATACCGGCCAGGGCGACGGCGAGCAGGGACGGAAGCAGACGGGACATGACGGTGGATCCGGAACCGCGGGCCGCACACAGTAGCGCGTGGCCGGGCGCGGAGTCAGCGTCCGGGCGATGCCGTCGTCGCAGGCCGGCCACTCCACGCACGATCCGGCACGGGCCGCGGAATCCGACGCCTGTCGAATCGCCGGACGTCATGCCGCGGCGAGTACCGACGCGCACGTCGCCCGAACTACGAACGCATGCGCTCGCGTTCGCAACAGGAATGGCCGATGCTCGACCGTCACCACACGGCGGCGGCGTCGCGGTCGAGATGCCGGCATGGGAGCACAGGGATGACGAGCGGAGCCATGCGGAATGCAGCCACGGGATCGAGCATCGCCAGTAGGGGCACGTCGCGCCGCTGCATGCATGTGCACTATCTGATCATCGCGAGCCTGGCACTCGCCCTGCCGGCCTGTGCGCCGGCCACGCCGTCCGCCCCACTGGACACCGCGACCGAGGTGGCGATCTGCACGGTCGAACCGTTCGATCGCTTTATCGAGCGCTTCAGCCGGGATACGGCGTTCCAGCGACGGACCACCTCCGATCCGCTCATCGTCGAGCGCTACGACACTGCCGCCGAACCCGAGCCCCGGCGTGTCGAGTCGAACGTCGCTTTGGCGGACGTGGCCTGGCCGGTGATGCCTTCGCTCGAGCGCCTGGCCGACAGCGGGCGCACCCATACGGTCGCGAGCGGCGCGGACGGCAGGATGGATGTCGTGATCCGCACACCGGATACCAGCGACCAGCAGATCTATGTCTTCCGGCAGACACCGTGCTGGCAGCTCCAACGCGTCATCGACGAATCCATCTGACCTTCGATCTCGCTATGCGCTGTCCAGCGTGATGTCGGGCACCCCACCCATTCGAGAGTGACCGATGCGCGTACTCGCCACGCTTCTTTGTCTCTGCGGCACGACCATGATCGGCTGCACCCCTCCAGACGTGCCAGGCGTGCAGACCGACGTCGAACATCCCACGGATCCGTCGGCCGTCACCCGCACGCCGACGCGCGCCATCGGGGAAGGGGCAACGGCAGCGCCGAATTCGTTTGATCCGGCTTCATTCGTACCTGCAGGCGCGACTCTCGTCGACAGCGTCGTGGGCGACCTCACGGGGGGCGGACGCTCGGATGCGCTGATCGTGTTCGCACCTGCATCTTCGGAACAGGATCGCCTGGGCGAGGGTCCGGCACGTACCGTTGTCCTGTTGACGCGGGATCAGAGCGGCCGCCTGCAGCGTGCGGCGGAGAACGCACGACTCATCCCTTGCGCGCGCTGTGGCGGAGTCGCCGGCGATCCGTATGGCGATGCGCGTATCGACGCCGGGACGGTGACCATCGCTGTCTCCGGCGGATCGCGCGAGCGCTGGTTCAGCGACTACGTCTTCCGCTATGCAGCCGAGCAGGGAGACTGGCTGCTCGATCGCGTGATTCGCGGAGTCACGGATACACAGACCGGGATCCAGAAGCAGGCCGAACTCACCGCCGCTGACTTCGGCGAGATGCCGTTTTCCCGGTTCGATCCAGGGAGTCTCCAGGCGGCTCCGACGCTCGATTGATGCGTCGACTTCGCTGCCAGCAACGCGACGCATGGGCGTGCCACGCCGGTGAGGACAAGCAGAAGGAACTGCACGATGACAACCGAGCGGGAAGAACAACTCTTGCGAGACGCGTACGCGGCCGGCATCACGCAGCCGCGTGAGCTGGCGAACTTCATGGCCCAGGTCGGTCACGAGTCGGGCGGACTTCGCCGCCTCGAAGAGAGCTTTCGCTACACGCACAGCGCTGAGCAGATCAGCGGCAACGTGCGCTCTGCGCTTCGGCAGGGTCGTGACGCACTCGAGGCCGCGCGGCTGGGGGCCCTTGCAGGTCACCCGGCACCTCTTGCCGAGCTGATGTACGGAGGTCGCATGGGCAATACCGAGCCAGGCGATGCCTATCGCTACCGCGGACGCGGCTACATCCAACTGACGGGAAAGAACCAGTACGCGGATGCCGGTGACGCCTTGGGACTCGATCTGCTCGGCAACCCGGATCTCGCAGCGCGTCCCGAGCACGCTTCACGCATCGCGACGTGGTATTGGCAGACGAATGTGCCAGACGATGCACGTGAGAATGTGCGAGCTGCCGGTGCCGCGATCAACGGGGCCGATCCGCCTAACGGTTTGGCCGATCGCGAACAGCGCTTCGCGCAATGGGCGCCGCGGATCGCCACCGCAGGTCTCCGGGAGCCGCCGATCCAGCAGGAACCTGTTGCGGACGAGAAACCGCATGCGCCGCCCACCTTCGATCAGGCGATGCGCACGATGCTGCCACCGCAGGCGAGCGTCATCCCGCACATTACCGGCCACTACGGCGAGCAGCGTCGCGAGCGCGCGCACGGCGGCACGGATTTCAACTATGTCGGTGGGCAAGCCGGCATCAATCTGGAGCATCCAACGGTGCACAGCCCGGTTGCGGGTGTCGTCACGATGTCCGGGGGTGTCTTCGGCACAGTCAAGATCCGCGACGCGCGGGGACACTCGCACGAGATCCTGCATCTGGAGGGCCGCCACGTCGAGCGGGGCCAGACAGTTGCGGTGGGAGATCCGATCGGAACGATGGGTGGCCGAGGTCCCGAAGGCGCCGGCCAGTATGCACAGCATGTCCATTACCAGTTGCGCGACCCGGACGGCACACTTCTGAGCCCGGAAGCGTTCTGGAATCGAGCGCACCGTCCTGTACACGGCGAGAGCGTGGCCGCGTCTTTCGGTCCTTTGAAGGAAGGCGATCGAGGCGCGCAGGTTCACGAGCTCCAACAGGCGCTTGTCGGTCTCGGGTTGACGGATGCAAATGGAGCGCCACTCGAAGCCGACAGCGCGTTCGGCCCCCGTACCGGCGAAGCGGTCCGCGCGTTCCAGCGAGCGCACGGGCTCAACGTCGATGGCGTCGTCGGCGCCGACACCCGGCGTGCGCTCGATGCCGCGTTGCGTTCAATGCCCGAGGCTTCGTCGGCAGTGGAACCCGTTGCACGCGCGACGCGGACGTCGTCGCTCGATCGTCTGCTCGCCGCTGCGCGGGGCGACGATCCCTCGGCGTTCCGCACGGCGTTGGCCGACTTCACCGATACGCCGTTCGGCCGCCGCTTCCAGGCCGCCAGCGCCGAGCTCGCCGTGCAGCCGGACCCGGCGATGCGGAGCGGTGGACCCGAGCCGGGTACCGCGGAGCGCTGACCACCTTCACCTGCTCGTGCCGCGGGCGACCGCCCGGGCTGCGCGACCACCTTGAACCCGGGCGGCGCCAGACGACGCCGCCGGGGTGTCCTGCCTCAGGGCCAGGTCGGCGGGTTCGCGCGCCAGGCGGTGAAGACCTCGGTCAACGTGGCGCGCTCGGCGTCTGTCCAGTCCGGCAGCAGCTGGGGAAACCGGGCGGGATCGTTCCACGCCTGCGGCTCGGTACGCACGGCGGCGGCGTACCACTGCACCGCTTCGTCGCGCCGGTCGGCGCGCCACAGGCCCAGCGCCAGCGTCGGCGGCACCCAGGACGGCTTCAGCAGACGGCCCTCGGTGGCGAGCACCCACTGGGCCAGCGCGTCGTCGGGCTTGCCCGCGCGGTAGAGATCCCAACCGTAGTTCCAGTGCACCGAACTGCGCATCGGCGCGCGGGCCGGCAGCGCGTCGAGCAGTTGCGTGTACATCGCGCGACCGGTCTCCTCGCGGCCGCTGCGCATCAACGCCCGCGCGAGCTGCGCACGTGCCTGGTCGGCATTGCGTGCATTGCGCTCGATCAGCTGCAGCAGGCGGCCATGGACTTCATCGCCTTCACCGGCAATCGCCACGATCGGCGCCGCCACGCGCGCGTCGTCGTCGAAATAGAACTCGGCCACCGTCGGCATGCGCTGGGCCGACGCCGTGGTCGCCAGCAGCAGTCCCAGCACGACGAAGACCGGTCGAAAATACGTCATCACTCCATTCCCCCTGTTCGAAAAACAACACGCTCCCGGCGCCGATTGTAGCCCCCCGCGGCCGGCGGAGCCGGGGCGGTCGGGTCGGCACGGTTCCGCCCGCTGCTACAATTCGCGCCGTTTTCCCCCGATTCCGAGGCCGCGCGTCCATCCCGCGGCCGCCCGCCAGCGCCTGCGCGCAAGCCCGAGCTTTCCGTCATGACCAGCACCGCAGAATTGTCCTCGCCCGCCTCGGCCGATATCGGCCTGACCAATGGTGTTCTTGATACCGACTACACGCTCGACCACAAGTACACGCGCACCGAGGGCCGCATCTACCTGTCCGGCGTGCAGGCCCTGGTGCGGCTGCCGCTGATGCAGCGCCTGCGCGACGCTGCCGCCGGCCTGAATACGGGCGGCTTCATCTCCGGCTACCGTGGCTCGCCGCTCGGCGGCTTCGATCTGGAACTGTGGCGGGCGAAGAAGTACCTCGCCGAGGCCAACGTGAAGTTCCAGCCCGGCCTCAACGAGGACCTCGGCGCGACGATGGTCTGGGGTACCCAGCAGACCAACCTGTTTCCCGGCGCGAACGTCGATGGCGTCTACGCGATGTGGTACGGCAAGGGCCCGGGCGTCGACCGCTGCGGCGACGTGTTCAAGCACGGCAACGCCGCCGGCACCTCGAAGCACGGTGGCGTGCTGGCGCTGGCCGCCGACGACCACGCCTGCCGCAGCTCGACGCTGCCGCACGGCAGCGAGGGCGAGTTCACCAGCGCGATGATGCCGATCCTCAACCCGGCCGGCGTGCAGGACATCCTCGACATGGGCCTGGTCGGCTGGGCGATGTCGCGCTACACCGGCCGCTGGGTCGGCTTCAAGACGATCGCCGAGACCGTGGAATCGTCGATGTCGGTCGACGTCGATCCGTTCGCGCTGCAGATCGTCACGCCGGACGATTTCGAGATGCCCGCCGGCGGCCTCAACATCCGCTGGCCGGATCCGCCGATGGACCAGGAGATGCGCCTGCACCGCTATGCGGTCAAGGCCGCGCAGGCGTTCGCGCGCGCGAACCGCATCGACCGCATGGTGCTGGACACGCCCGATGCACGCTTCGGCATCGTCACCACCGGCAAGAGCTACCTCGACGTGCTGACCGCGCTCGAGTACCTCGGCCTCGACGAGGCCGCGTGCCGCGCGCTCGGCATCCGCGTCTACAAGGTCGGCATGACCTGGCCGCTGGAGCCGCTCGGCATCCGCAGCTTCGCGCGCGGCCTGCAGGACATCCTCGTCGTCGAGGAAAAGCACGGCTTCATCGAAGGCCAGATGAAGGAGCTGTTCTACAACTTCGAAGGCGAGCGCCCGAGCATCGTCGGCAAGTACGACGAGAGCGGCGCGTGGATCCTGCCGAGTACCGGCGAGCTCACGCCCGCGACGATCGCCGGCGTCATCGCGCGCCGCATCCTGCGCTACCTGCCCGATGACGGCAGCGAGCGGCAGAAGATGCACGACGTGCTGCAGTGGATGGAAGCGAAGGAAGGCGAACTCGCCCTGCCCCGAGCGCAGTTCCCGCGCGTGCCGCACTACTGCTCGGGCTGCCCGCACAACACCTCGACCAAGGTGCCGGAAGGCTCGCGTGCGCTGGCCGGCATCGGCTGCCACTACATGGTCACGTGGATGGACCGCGACACCGACACCTTCACCCAGATGGGCGGCGAAGGCGTCACCTGGTGCGGGCAGTCGGCGTTCACCGATACGCCGCACGTGTTCCAGAACCTCGGCGACGGCACGTATTTCCACAGCGGTTCGCTGGCGATCCGCCAGTCGGTCGCGGCCGGCGTCAACATCACCTACAAGATCCTCTACAACGACGCGGTCGCGATGACCGGCGGCCAGCCGGTCGACGGCACGCTGACCGTGCCGCAGATCGCGCACCAGGTGCGCAGTGAAGGCGTCGACGTGATCGCGCTGGTCAGCGACGACATCGGCAAGTGGTCGAAGCGCGAGCTGTTCCCGTCGGGCGTGGAATTCCACGACCGCCGCGACCTCGACGCGGTGCAGAAGCAGTTGCGCGAGGTCAAGGGCGTCAGCGTGCTGATCTACGACCAGACCTGCGCGACCGAGAAGCGCCGCCGTCGCAAGCGCGGCAAGATCGCCGATCCGCAGAAGCGGGTCATGGTCAACACGCTGGTCTGCGAAGGCTGCGGCGACTGCGGCAAGAAGTCGTTCTGCGTGTCGGTGCTGCCGAAGGAGACCGAGTTCGGCCGCAAGCGCGAGATCGACCAGAGCAACTGCAACAAGGACTATTCCTGCGTCGAGGGCTTCTGCCCGAGCTTCGTCACCGTGCACGGCGGCGCGCCGCGCAAGGGCAAGAAGGTGTCCGCGGCCGAGAAGCTCGCGAACCTGCCGATGCCGACGTTCGCGACCGACCTGGCGCAGCCGTGGAACATCCTGATCACCGGCGTCGGCGGCACCGGCGTGGTCACGATCGGCGCGCTGCTCGGCATGGCCGGGCATCTCGAAGGCCGCGGCGCGAGCGTGCTCGACCAGACCGGCCTCGCGCAGAAGGGCGGTGCGGTGACCACGCACATCCGCATCGCGAAGGCGCCGGCCGACATCCACGCGGTGCGCATCGCCGCCGGCGAGGCGGACCTGGTGCTCGGCTGCGACATGGTCGTCGTCAACGACTACTGGACGCTGTCGAAGATCCGCGGCGACCGCTCGCAGGTCGTGCTCAATACCTACGAGGCGATGCCCGGCACGTTCACCACGCGTCCGGACATGCAGTTTCCGGCGGCCGACATCGTCGCCGCGATCCAGCATGCGCTCGGCGGCAAGGCGCCGCTGCAGATCGACGCCACCCAGCTCGCGACCGCACTGATGGGCGATGCGATCGCGGCGAACCTCTTCATCCTCGGCTACGCCTGGCAGCGCGGCCTGGTGCCGATCTCGTTCGACGCGATCATGCGCGCGGTGGAACTCAACGGCGCGGCGGTCGAAATGAACAAGACCGCGTTTGCCTGGGGGCGCCTCGCGGTCGTCGATTTCGACGCGGTCAGCGCCGCGGCCGGCCTGGTGCGCAATGCGCCGACGGCCGCCGAGCGCACGGTGCACGAACTGCCGGTGCTGCCGCCGGGGGAGTGGGAAACCAGCGAATGGGGCGCGACGTCCGCGCCGCGCGTGACCCGCAACGAGGCCGACCTGCGCCACGTGCCCGCGCACGGGGCCGAGGACAACGTGGCCTTCCTGCCACTCGACGACGCGCGCCTGTCGCGCTCGCTCGACGAAGTGGTCGCACGCCGCAGCGCGTTCCTCACCGAGTACCAGGACGCCGCGTACGCGAAGCGCTACAGCGATTTCGTGCAGCGCGTGCGCAGCGCCGAACAGACCAGGGCGCCCGGCTCGACCGCATTGTCGGAAGCCGCCGCGCGCTATCTGTTCAAGCTGATGGCCTACAAGGACGAATACGAAGTCGCCCGCCTGTACACCAGCGGTGATTTCAAGCGGAAGCTCGAACAGCAGTTCGAAGGCGACTACACCGTGCGCTTCCATCTGGCGCCGCCGCTGCTGGCGAAGAAGAACGACAAGGGCGAGCTGATCAAGCGCGAGTACGGGCCGTGGATGTTCAAGGCCTTCGGCGTGCTGGCGAAGCTGAAGTTCCTGCGCGGCGGCACGTTCGACATCTTCGGCTACACCGAGGAGCGCAAGATGGAGCGTCGCCTGATCAACGAGTACGAAGCCACTGTCGGTGGCCTGCTCGAGACGCTCGACGGCGGCAATGTCGACCTCGCCGCCGAGATCGCCAGCGTGCCCGAACACATCCGCGGCTACGGCCACGTCAAGGAGGCCCACCTGCACGCCGCCAAGGCGCGCGAGGCCGAACTGCTCAAGGAATGGAAGAACCCGCTGCGGATCGTGCAGGCCGCCTGAGGTCCACGGTGCTTCGCTGTGGTGCGCGCCGCTCCGGGCGCGCATCGCGGCTCACGGCCGCTGCCAGACCAGGCAGCGGTTGTGCGCGGGCATCGCGATGTCGCCGCGCAGGCGCAGGCGGATACGCGCAGCGAGGGCGTCGACGGCCTCGAGATCACGCAGTCCCGAGCGGGGATCGCGCGCGCGCAGCATCGCGTCGAAATCGCGGTTGCTGTCACTGGTGAACCCACCGCCGACATTGAAGGGGCCGTAGACGACGAGGCTGGCGTCGTCGGCGAGCACCGCATCGAGCCCCGCGAAACAGGCTTGCACCGCGTCCCAGCCCATGATGTGCAGGGTGTTGGCCGTGAACGCGGCATCGAAGCGCGCCGTGCCAGGCGCAGCGACGGGCCAGGGGCCGTGCGCGACGTCGAGATCGAGCGGTGCCGGCGTGTTGGGGAGGGCCGCTTCGGCGAGCCGTCGGGCCAGGCCCAGGTCCTGGCCCGCGCGATCGGAACCCTGCCAGCGCAGCCAGGGCATCGCCGCCGCGAAGTGCACGGCATGCTGACCGGTGCCGCTGCCGATCTCGAGCACATGCCGCCGGGTCGCGAATGCCTCGCGGAGGACGTCCAGGATCGGCGCGCGGTTGCGCTCGCAGGCCGGCGACTCGGGCAGCGGCGCTGGATCCGAAGGGTCGGCGTAGGCGGATGTCTTCATCCGCACACCTTACGTGACGCTGGAACCGTCATGCCTGCCCGCGCCAGCGCGTGCCACGGCGCAGACGGATCGGGCCGACGGGCGGCACCTCGGGGTCCAGGACGGAATCGCCTTGGGTGAGCACGACGATGCCCTCGCCCGCCAGCTGCCCGGCGATCCGCCGCACCTCGGGCATCAGCGCGCGCCAGTGCGCACCGCCGATGGCGCGCGCGACTTCGGACGGACAGATCGATGCGTCATCGGCGCGCTGCGCGAGCATCGCCTGGATCGCGCCGGCGATGCGCGCCGCAGCCGGCGGCACGCCGATCAGGCCGGCTGCAGCAGGCGCAGGCCGAACGCGTCGGTGCGGTCGTTCCAGCCATGGGTCACGCGAAGGCCGGCGCGCGCCGCGAGCGCGGCGAACGAGGCATCGGTGTACTTCTGGCTGATCTCGACGTGCAGCGCCTCACCGGCCGCGAACGTGAACTCGCGCGTACCGATGCGGACCGTCTGCTCACGGTCGCTGACCAGCGCGGTTTCGATGCGCATGCGCTCGCGGGCATACACGGCGTGGTGGTGAAACCCGTCGAGATCGAAGTCACTGCCGATCTCGCGATTGAGCCGCGCCAGCAGGTTCAGCGTGAACGCCGCGGTGACGCCGGCGAGATCGTTGTAGGCGGCTTCGATGACCGACGGATCCTTGTCCAGATCGATCCCGATCAGCGCGCAGCCGGTCTCGCCCATCGTGCCCCGCATCGACGTCAGCAGCTGCACGGCATCGCGTTCCTCGAAGTTGCCCAGCGTCGATCCGGGAAAAAACACCAGCGTGCGTTGCGACCGATGCGTCGCCGTCGGCAGTGGCACGGGACGGGTGAAATCGGCGCACACCGGCAGCATCTCGACATCGGGAAACGACTGACCGAGACGGGTCACGCTGTCCATCAGTGCGGTGCGCGAAATCTCGATCGGCGTGTACGCGACCGGCGCCTCGAGACCGTCGAGCAGCAGCTCGGTCTTGCGTCCGCTGCCACTGCCGAATTCGACGACGTGCACACGCGCACCCACGGCCTGCGCGATCGACGGCATCGTGGATTCCAGCAGCGCCAGTTCCGTGCGGGTGAGGTAGTACTCCGGCTGACGGGTGATGGCCTCGAACAGGCGCGAGCCTTCGGCGTCGTAGAAATACTTCGACGGCAAGGTGCGCGACGAGCGCGACAGCCCGGCGATCGCGTCCGCGGTGATGTCGCCCGGCTGCGGGCGCAGATCGGTCAGTGCGGCCTGGGCACGGGCGCGGGCAGTGGCGGCATTCATGCGGAATCCTTGGCGAGACGCAGCCCGGCGAACTGCCAGCGTGCGTCGGAGGGAAAGAAATTGCGGTAGCTGGCGCGGATATGGTCGGGCGGCGTGGCGCAGCTTCCGCCGCGCAGCACCCACTGCGCATCCATGAACTTGCCGTTGTATTCGCCCAGCGCACCGGGCCACGGCCGGTAGCCGGGATAGGCGGTGTAGGCGCTCGACGTCCATTCCCAGACATCGCCGAACATCTGATCCAGGCCGGCGCCGGCCGTCGACACGCTCGGGTGCAGGCGACCCGCATCGGCGAAGTGGCCGTCGATCGCCAAGCCCGCGGCCGCCTGCTCCCATTCGAACTCGGTCGGCAGGCGCGCACCGGCCCAGCGCGCGTAGGCGTCGGCCTCGTAATAGCTCAAATGGCAGACCGGTGCGCCAGGCTCGAGCGCGCGCCAGCCGGCGAGCGTGAACTCCCGGGTCGCGTCGTCGTTCCAGTACAGCGGGCGTACCCAGCCATCGGCCTGCACGCGTGCCCAGCCGGCGCTGAGCCACACGCCCGGGGTCCGGTAACCGCCATCAGCGATGAATTCGCCGAACTCGGCATTGCTGACCGGACGGCTGGCGAGCGCATGCGCGGGTACCAGCACCCGGTGCCGCGGCGATTCGTTGTCGTAGGCGAAGCCCGCCGCGCCGGGCCAGCCGGGATGGCCGATCTCGCAGATCGATTCCTCGCGCGCCAGCCAGCGCAGCGGTGCGGCCTCGCGGACATCCGCCGCCGGCAAGGTGTGATACGCCGGCGCCAGCGGGTTGCACCAGAACGCGTGCTTGATGTCGGTGACCAGCAACTCCTGATGCTGCTGCTCGTGCTGCAGGCCCAGCTCGATGATATCGAGCCGGTGCGCATCGAGCGTTCCCGCCTGCAGACGCGCGCGCATGCGCGCGTCGATCTCGGCGCGATAGTCCAGCACCTGCGCCAGCGACGGCCGCGACAGCAGGCCCCGGCGCGGCCGCGCATGCATCGGCCCGACGCTCTGGTAGTAGCTGTTGAAGAGATAGTCCCACGCGCCATCGACGGGCCGGTACCCGGCATCCTCGGCGAGCACGAAGCGTTCGAAGAACCAGGTGGTATGGGCCAGATGCCATTTGGTCGGACTGGCGTCCTCCATGCTCTGCACCATCGCGTCTTCGGCCGTGATCGGTGCAGCGAGGCGCGCACTGTGCGTACGAACGGCGTCGAAGCGCGCGGCAAGCGCCTCGATGCGCTCCGGTCGGGTATCGGTCGCGTCGGCCGGACTGGGAGCATGCGTTGCCATCGCGTCAGGGTAGACAGCGCGCGTGATGGCGCCGTTATCCGGCGTCGGTATTGCGGGATCGTCCATGCAGTGGCCCGATCGCAGCGTCCGTTTCCATCGGCGCACGCCAAGCGCTAAGGGAGGTCTGAACAATTCCGCTCCTGGCCGTCATTCCCACGGCTCTCGACGGCCGCACGGCGGGTCAAGCGGGAATCCGACGTCTCTGGTTTTCAAAGGCTTGAAGTCGCTGGATCCCCGCTGTCGCGGGGATAGCAGCAGTTGTTCAGGCCTTCCCTAACGGAATTTCCACGCGCTCGACGACGTGCGGATGACATACCGGCGGCCATGCTGCCCATCCACCCCGCACGGAGTGAACGCATGCGACAGATCGCCCTTCCGCTGATGGCCGCCATGGCCTTCGCGATGACCGCCTGCAGCAACGATGCGCCGCCGAGCGACGTGCCCCCCACGGACACCGCGCCGATGACGCCGGCCCCGATGAACGATCCAGCCACCACGCCGCCGCCCACGGATCCGACGATGCCGCCGCCGACCGACCCGACGATGCCGCCGGCAAATGATCCGATGAATCCGAATCCGCCTGTCGACCCGACGCTGCCGCCCACTGACCCCATGGATCCGACGACCCAGCCGCCGACCGATCCGACCACGACGCCGCCGGCACAGACCTGATTGCGAAGATGTTACCGAGCTGACGCACAGTCGCCGGTCACCTGCTCCCACCGGTTCGGTGCATGCCCATGCATGCCCCTCTCTCTCTCCGACCGGTTCTTGCCGCCCGTTCTCCGACGGGCGGCTTTTTCTTGTGTGACGCGCGACGCGTCGGACTCGTCAGCGCGCGTCCTGCCCGCGCGTCCGCGACGCGTCGCTGCGGGCGCGACGCGCGTGGAACTCGCTGTCGGGCTCCCACTGCGGCCACGACGCGCTGTTGGCGAGCGCCAGGGCCAGGCGATAGACCGTGCGCGTGTCCGCCGTCGGCCCGGCCATGTCCCAGCTGGCGTCGAACGCATCGCCGGGCTGGTGATATCGATGCGCGAAATAATCCGCCCGTGCGGCCATGCCGCCTTCGACACCGCCGTCGAGCTGGTCCATGCCCGGGCCGATAGTGATCGCCGGCACGCCGGCCTGGGCGAACGCGAAATGATCGGCGCGATAGAACAGGCCGGCCTCGAGATTCGGATCGGGCGAGCGCACCCGGCCGTCGATCGCCGCAGCCTCGGCGAGGTCACGTTCCAGCGACACCCGGCCGTTGCCCCAGGACGAGATGTCACGCGTTTCGCCATCCGGGCTCCACATCTCCATGTTGAGTACGGCCGCCGTGGTGTCCAGCGGACGCAGCGGATTGGCCGCGTAATAGGTGGCGCCGAGCAGGCCGTTCTCCTCGGCGGTCAGCGCGATGAACTGCAGCGTGCGCGCCGGGCGCGGGCCGGCGGCGAAGACGCGGCCGAGTTCGATCAACGAGGCGATCGCGGTCGCGTTGTCGACCGCGCCGTTGATGATGGCGTCGCCGCTGGCATCCGGCTGGCCGATGCCGAAGCTGTCCCAGTGGCCGGACAGCACGACCGTCTCGTCCGGGCGCGACGCACCGGCCAGCACGCCGACCACGTTGTGGCTGACGACGCGGTCGCGCTGGACGCGGAACGCGATGTCGAGGGTCGCGTCTCCCAGCGCCCCGCCGCGGAAGCCCGCGGTCTGTGCACGCCGCTTCTCGGCGTCGAAGTCGAGGCCGGCATCGGCGAAGAGCCGGCGCGCGACCGTCGCCTGCATCCAGCCGCGCATCGGCAGGTGATGGGTGGCGGCGTCGACGCGCACGATGTCGTACTGCGGCCCCGCGCGGCCATTGCGCACCGTGGCCCAGGGATACGAGGCCGGCTCGGTCTCGTGCACGATCAGTACGCCCGCAGCGCCGCGCTTGGCGGCCTCTTCGTACTTGTAGGTCCAGCGGCCGTAGAGGGTGAGCGCACGACCACCGAAGGGACCCGGTGCCTCGGCCTCGAAATCGGGATCGTTGATCAGCACCACGACGACCTTGCCGCGCACGTCGAGGCCGGCGTAGTCGTCCCAGTCGAGTTCCGGCGCGGTGATGCCGTAGCCGGCGAACACCAGCGTCGCGCCGGTCAGGTCCCCGTCGCCTGCGGGATGCAGCGACTCCACCGCGATGTCGTCACCATTGGCGAGCGGCCGGGTGACGCCGCCGGCATGCACGCGTGCGGTCACCGGCCCGTCGATGCGGCTGCGCTCGAGCGTGACCGCCTGGGTCCAGCCGCCGTCATCCCCGCCGGGCGACAGGCCGGCTTCGGCGAACTCACGGCTGATGTACGCGACCGTCAGGCGCTCGCCTTCGGTGGTCGGCGCGCGGCCTTCGAACGCATCCGAGGCCAGCACCGAGAGATGGCGCGCGAGGTGCTCGGCGCGGATGTCGCCGCCCGGGACCGGCAGCGGGTTGATCGAGAGCGGCGTGCCCGCCTGCGTCGCGATGGACAGCGATGTCGTGCACGCGCCGAAGCACAGGACCAACGCAAGGGACGCGGACAGACGGGACATCGGGTGCTCCGGTCGACAGGGCTGCGGACCATCATGCCGCAACTGGTCGCCCCCTCCGGCAGCCGCTACAGTGGCCGCGGTTTCCCCACTCCAGGAGCATGCGATGCCCCGCCACCCCCGCCCGCTGTCCCGCGCCCTGTTCGCCGCCGCTCTGGTGCCGGTCTTCGCCCTCGCGGCCTGTGCGCCGGCCCATGACGACACCTTCGAGGAAGAGCCGCCCGCAGGCGACGTGGCGGATGCCGACACCGGCGCCGGAAGCGCGATCGAAACCGAAACCGCGCAGACCGAGATCGGCGATTCCGGCAACGCGCCCATGACACCGGACGCCCCCGGCGCCGCGGTCACGCCGTGCGATACCGAGGCGGTGCAGGGCCTGATCGGCCAGGCCGGCAGCGAGGCGGTCTACGCCAAGGCGATGCAGGATGCGGGCGCGCAGTCGTACCGCGCCCTCGGCCCCGACGATGCCGCCACGATGGATTTCCGCGAGGATCGCCTGAACATCGATCTCGACGCGAGCGGCACGATCACCGGCTTCCGCTGCGGCTGAGGCCCGGCCCGGCTGCGCGCGGCGCAGTCGGGCATTTCGATGCACCGGCCGATGCGCCGGGCAGTGTCCGTGGCCCGGCGTGGGTCGTGACTCTTCCCCGTGCTGCGCGATCTGGGCGACACGCCGCCCGCGCGCCCCCACGGCGCAGCGGATCACCGCGCGCCACGCGGGGCATCGCCCTGCGGCGACGTCGCCGCCGCGCCAGCCTGCGTGACCCCGTTCGCACTTCGCGACATTCGCGCGACCGGATCGGCCATTCAGTCCGGACATCTAGGGTCGCTCCCGATGGAACGACACGCATGACGCGCGAGGCTGGGTCCATTCTCAGCTTCGGGGTGCCCGTCATGACCGCGATCGATTCCCTCTCGTCCGCGCACAGCCTGTCGTCGACCGGGCGCGACGCAACGCCCGCCGGCCGAACGCACACCATCGACTGCGGCGACACGGTATCGGCCGTCGCCCAGCGCTACGGCGTCGACGTCGCCAGCCTGTTGTCGGCCAATCCGCAGATCCGCAATCCGGATGTGGTGTATCCCGGCGACACCCTGCAGATCCCGAGCGCCGGCGCCGTGTCGGTCCGTTCCGGCGACACGTTGTCGGGCATCGCGGTCGCCAACGGCACCACGGTGCAGGCGCTGCTGGCGGCCAATCCGCAGATCCGCAACCCGGACCTGATCCAGATCGGCCAGACGATCGCGCTGCCCGGCTCGGCGGCGCCGACCCCGCCGGCGACATCGACGCCCCCGTCGACCGCACCGACGGTCCCGGGCGTCGACACCGCGCCGCCGGCCGAGAACGATGCCGATCACCGTCTCGGCCAGCTCTCGGAACAGTACGAAACCGGCGGCCGCGGTCCCGGCACGGTGTCGACCGGCCAGGGCGATCCGGGCGGTGTGTCCTACGGCAGCTACCAGATGGCGACGAACCGCGGCCGGCCGCAGGAGTTCCTCGCCAACGAGGGCGCGGCATGGGCCGCCGAGTTCGGCGGCGCGGCGCCGGGCACCCAGCGCTTCAGCGCCACCTGGCGCGAGATCGCCGCGCGCGAACCGCAGGCCTTCGCCGACGCCCAGCATGCCTTCATCCAGCGCACCCACTACGACGTCCAGGCGGCACGCGTGGAGACCAATACCGGTCTCGACGTGGGCACGCGCTCCAGCGCCGTGCAGGATGCGGTCTGGTCGACGGCCGTGCAGCACGGGCCCACGACGAACGCGATCACCAATGCGGTGCGCAACGTCGCCGCACAGGGCGTGACGCCCGAAGACGGCATCGCCTACGACCGGGCCCTGATCGATGCGATCTACACCGAGCGCGGGCGCCGCGGCGCCGACGGCAACCTGGTGTACTTCAGCAGTTCCCCGGCGTCGACCCAGGCCAGTGTCGCCAACCGCTTCGTCGCCGAGCGCGCCGATGCACTGGCCATGCTGGATGCCGCACGCTGATGCCACGGCCACAGGGCCGGGGCTAAGCTCGGGCGTTTCGAGGAGATGCCGATGCGCCCACACCTGATGCACCGCTGCCTGCGGCTCGCCAGCGTCTGTCTGGTCCTCACCGTGACGGCCTGCCAGGCCGAAGCGCCCGATCCTGTCAGCGCACCCGTCGCAATGGATCCCGCGCCCGCGACGGCGCCTGCCGCGACGCCTCCGGCAGCGGCGCCCGTCGTCTCGCCCGCGGGCCGTTACGAGGCGACGTCACCAGCGCCGGGAACGTTGACGCTGTCCGATGCAGGCGACGGCCAGTGGCATGTCGCCCTGCGTGGCGGCGCCGTGCCCGACGGGGCATCGACAGCCGCCGACTGCGAACTCGAAGCGCGTGGACCGCTGGCAGAGGGACGCATCACCGCCGACGTCGTGCCGTTCGAGGGCACGCTGATGTCACTGACCGAAACGGATCTGGCGCGCGAACCGGCGACGGTCTCGATCGTGCTCAATGGTGATGTCGCCACCGTCACCACCGACTACGCGCAGTGCGCGCTGGGCGCCGATCTCGCCGGTACCTACACACGGGTGGCGACGCCCTGAATCCTGGCGGCGCGGCGTCCGGCCCCGTTGTGTCACCGAGCCGCACGTCCGGAGCCCGCTGACGGTTGCATGCGATCGCGATCGCGATCGCGCTGCGTGTCCCGCGGCACCCGCTGAAGATGCGTACTCCCGACGCTGCCGGCGCGTGCGGGACGCCACATGGTGCCGGTCGCGGCGGGCATCGCCCGCACCGGCCTGGCCTGCGCGCGCCCGGATCATCAAGGTCCCGGCGCCGATACACGTGGGCCGGACGCAGCACGCCGACGTCCGGATGACCCCTGATCGCCAACCGGGCGCGGCAGCGTCAGTTCGAGGCGCCGCCCCGCAGGGCGGCGAGGATGCGCTGCCCGGCCCGGCCGTCGTCGGGTGACAGACCCAGGCGGCGCTGCTCGGCCTGGATCGCACGTCGGGTCGCGGTGCCGATCATGCCGTCGACCTCGCCGATGGCGTGGCCGCGGGCGAGCAGCAGGGTCTGCAGTTCGCGACGCTGCGCGCGCGACAGGCCGGGATCGTCGGTCGGCCACGGCGTCTTCAAGCCGCTGCCGCCGCGCAGGCGGTCGGCCAGTGTGGCGATCGCCAGCGCATAGCTCTCGGCCGCGTTGTAGGAGTAGATGGCGTCGTAGTTGCGGAACACGATGAAGGCGGGACCGCGCACGCCGGTCGGCACGATCAGCGCCGCGCGCGTGTCGCCCGCCGGCAGCGCGCCACCGTCGACACGGGCGACGCCGCGCGCGGTCCAGTCGGCCACGGTGCGGCGATTCGTGCGCCCGGCCTGGGCGGCGTCGAAGCCGGCCGGCAGGGTCACCTCGTAGCCCCAGGGCCGGCCGGTCTGCCAGCCGCCGCGCTTGAGGTAGTTCGCGGTCGAGGCCAGGGCGTCGGGAATGCTGCCGACCAGATCACGGCGGCCGTCGCCGTCGAAATCCACCGCGATGCGCGCATAGGTGCTCGGCATGAACTGCGTGTGCCCGAACGCGCCGGCCCACGAGCCGGTGGTGTGCGGATCGCGCAGGTCGCCGGCGTGCAGCAGCTTCAGCAGCGCGACGAACTCGCTGCGGAAGAACGGCTGGCGTCGCCCGTTGCAGGCCAGCGTCGCCAGCGACACGCGCAACGGGCGCTTGCCGGAGATGCGGCCGTAGTCGCTCTCCACGCCCCAGACCGCGACTACGGTTTCGGCGTCGACGCCGTAGCGCGCGGACACCCGCGCGAGCAGGTCGCGGTGTTCGGCGAGCATCGCGCGCCCGTCGGTCACACGCTGCTCGTCGACCAGGCCGGCGAGGTAATCCCACAGCGGCGTCGTGAACTCGGGTTGCGAATCGAGCAGCGGCAGCACGCTCATGTCCGGCTGCAGGTCACCGGTGAGCCGGGCGAACGCATCGGCCGGAATGCCCTGCTTCGCTGCATCGCCGCGGATGCCGTCAAGGCAGCGCGCGAACGCCGCCGGATCGGCCGGCGGCGGCGCGGTCTGCGCCGCGGCGACCCCGGCGAACGTCATCAGCGCGGACAGGGCGAGACAGTGGGCGCGGTGCGTCATGCGGGGGCTTCCTGGAGATCGGCCGCTCACTGTGCCTGAGGTCGCGTGCATCGCGGGCATCGCGGGCCTGCCGCTTTCATGACGCGGTCAGACGTGCGCACGGCGATGCATCCGCGCGCGGCGGCGGTGCGCATGCAGCGCATACCGGCATCAGGTGCGGCGCAAGCTGCGCCGGCGCGGCCCGTTCGGCGTGGGAGCGTCACGATCGAGGTGACGACGGGAACGGCCGCGCAGGAAGCACGGACGCCGCGCTCCACAGAGGAACTGCAGCACCACGCGGCCGTCGACGGGTTCGGCTCAGTCCACGTCGCCGTCGACGTAGCGCCAGTGCCCGTCCTCGCGGGCGAAGCGGCTGTGCTCGCGCATGCGTACGACGCTGCCGCCGCCGATGCGGTAGCGCGCGACGAAGGCGACCTCGGCATGATCCGCATCGAGCGTGCGCGCGGATTTCACCTCGAGACCGAGCCAGACCGGCTGTGGCCCATCGAACTCGATGACGGGCGGTCGTGTACGGCTGTGCCAGCTCGTGCGCAGATAGTCCGCATCGCGGCGCACGTAGGCGCAATAACGCGAACGCATCAGCGACTCGGCGTCCGGCGCCGGCGTGCCGGCATGCAATGGGCCGCAGCAGGCGGCATACGACTGCGGGCGGCCGCAGGGACAGGCGGAGGCGTCGGGGACCGATGGCATGCCGCCAGTGTGCCTGCACGCGGATGCGCGTGCGATGTCTGCGGTCGGCCGTGCAGAGCCCCGGTGCCATGTACGGGCGCGATCACGTGCGCGATGCCGGATGTCGTGCTCAGCCTTGCGCGAATCGCGCGCGAGCGCTCCTGCAGTCACGTCGACGCAGCGCCTTCGCGGATATCCGCTGTGTAGGAACGCGTGGCGTCGCCGAGGGGGGGGGGCGGCGCTACACGCGGTCTTCCTGCAGGGGCGACCTCGTCATGATGCCAGTCGTCTCGCGCGTTCTACCGAGCCGAGAATCATGCGCACGCGGCGCCGGCAACCGCGACGATCCGTGACGCGTGAGACCCCGCCGCGGGCGGACCTGGATTTCTCAGACCCAGCCACGCGCCGCCATCGAGACCGCCGCGCCGTCGCCGACGACGAAGTGATCCAGCAGCCGCACATCGACCAGCGCCAGCGCCTGCTTGATCTGCGCGGTCACCGCGCGGTCGGCGCTGCTCGGCTCGCGACTGCCGCTGGGGTGGTTGTGGCCCACGATAACGGCCGCGGCATTGTGCGCCAGCGCGCGGCGGACGATCTCGCGTGGATGCACCTCGGCGCCGTCGATGGTGCCGCGGAACAGTTCCTCGAACGCGAGGGCGCGGTGGCGCGTGTCAAGGAACAGCACCGCGAACACCTCGTGCGCGAAGCCGCGCAGGCGCTGCGAGAAGTACCGGCCCGCGGCGGCCGGATCGGTCATCGCCTCGCCGCGCGCGAGGTCCGCGGCGAGCACGCGATTGCCGAGTTCCAGTGCCGCCGCAAGGCGGCAGGCCCGTGCAGGGCCGAGGCCCGGCAGCTCGGCCAGCCGGCGCGGTTCGCGTTCCAGCAGAGACCGTAGCGGGCCGTGGTCGGCCAAGAGCTGACGCGCGGTGGCGACCGCATCCTGGCCGCGCAGGCCGGAGCCGAGGAAGATCGCGAGCAACTCGGCGTCCGACAGCGCGGCGGCGCCGCGGTGCAGCAGTTTTTCCCGAGGGCGTTCGTCGCTGGGCCAGTCGCGGATGTGCATGGCGCCTCGTGTGGTCGGCCGGCGCCGGGAGCGCCGCGACAGGGGAAGGGCGCAGCGCGCCCGGGGCCGGCCGGACGTGCATTGCACACCGCCCGGACCATCGTCGGAAGCCGGGCGGTGGTGCGGGTTCGGGTAAGCTGTCGGCCGGTTTTTGCGTAGGACTTCGCCGAAGATGGCCGCCGACCCGAGTCCCTTGCACGGACAGCGCCTGCTGGTCTGTGTCTGCGGCGGCATCGCCGCCTACAAGGCGGCCGACCTGGTCCGCCGCCTGCGCGATGCCGGCGCGGATGTGCGGGTGGCGATGACCGAGAGCGCGCAGCAGTTTGTCTCCGCGACGACCTTCCAGGCCGTGTCCCACCATCCCGTGCGGACCACGCTCTGGGACGCAGGCGCGGAGGCGGCGATGGGCCATATCGAACTCGCGCGCTGGGCGACCCGCATCGTCGTTGCGCCGGCGACGGCGAACACGCTGGCGAAACTCGCACACGGCTTCGCCGACAATCTGGTCACCACGCTGTGTCTGGCGACCACCGCCCCGCTGACGGTCTGCCCGGCGATGAACCACTGCATGTGGCTCCATCCGGCGACGCAGGCGAACATGGCGCTGCTGCGCGAGCGCGGTGCGCAGGTGATCGGCCCCGAGGACGGGCCGCTCGCGGAAGGCGAATCCGGGCCGGGCCGGCTCGCCGAACCGGCGGCCATCGTGGCCGCCCTGCCGGCATGAGCGCGTCGCTCGCCGGACGCCGGGTGCTGGTGACGGCCGGCCCGACGTACGAGGATCTCGATCCGGTGCGGTTTCTGGGCAATCGCAGCAGCGGCAAGATGGGGTTCGCGGTCGCGGCGGCCGCGGTCGCCGCCGGCGCGGAGGTCGTACTCGTGGCCGGACCGGTGCACCTGTCCACGCCGGACGGCGTCCAGCGCATCGACGCGCGCTCGGCCGCGCAGATGCATGCCGCCGTGCTCGGCGCGCTGCCTGCCGATGTCTACGTGGGCGCCGCGGCGGTCGCCGATTTCACTCCGGCCGGCGTGGCCACGTCGAAGATCAAGAAGCGGCCGGGCGAGGACGGCCTGTCCCTGCAGCTGGTGCGCACGCGCGACATCCTGGCCGAGGTCGCCGCGCATGCCGCCCGGCCGCGCCTCGTCGTCGGTTTCGCCGCCGAGACCGACGACGTCGACGCCAATGCCCGTCTCAAGCTCGCCGCCAAGGGCGCCGACCTCATCGCCGCCAACCGCGTCGGCCTCGCCGGGAGCGGCTTCGAGGGCGACGAAAACACGCTGGTGGTGCACGACGCCGCGGGCAGCCGCCAGCTCGGTCCGGCGTCCAAATCCGCGGTCGCCACCGCGCTGGTCGCGTTGATCGCCGGCCGCCTTGTCTAGGAGATGCCATGAGCCCCGCCGCTGCACACATCCTCGATGTCCGCGTGCTCGATGCCCGTTTCGGCCAGCAGTGGCCCCTGCCCGCCTATGCCACCGAGGCCAGCGCCGGACTCGACCTGCGCGCGGCGCTGGACGAAGCGCTGACCCTGCTGCCGGGCGACACCGCGCTGGTGCCGTCGGGCCTGTCGATCCACATCGGCGATCCCGGCCTGTGCGCCGTGGTGCTGCCGCGTTCGGGCCTGGGTCACAAACACGGCATCGTGCTGGCCAACGGCACCGGGCTGATCGACGCCGACTACCAGGGGCCGCTGATGATCAGCATCTGGCATCGGGGCAACGATGCGTTCACGATCGAGCCCGGGGACCGCATCGCGCAGCTCGTGTTGCTGCCGATCGTGCGGGCGACGCTGAATGTGGTGGATACTTTCGTGGACACCGCACGCGGGGCCGGGGGCTTCGGGCATTCGGGCGTGCGCTGACGGGGACGAGTTGATGAGCGAGAAGGATCCGCAACGGACGCGCGCGCTGCTGGCGCAGCTGCGTCCTGTCGCGCCGGTGCTGGCAATCGTGTTGGCGCTGGTGGCGGCGTGGTTCGCATGGAGCGGCTGGCAGACCCTGCAGGGAGACCGCCGGGTGGCCGCGGTCGAGCAGGCGCGCGATGCCGCGCTCGGCGGGCTGCGCAGGAGTCTCGGTGACGAGCTGACACGCCTGGGCGCCCAGCTGGACACACCCGCCGTCCAGCGCGCGCTCGCTGACGGCGATCTCACCGCGGCCGGCACGGCGCTCGGCGCCGACTGGCCCGGCCTGGAGGCCGCGCAGGTGTTGCCCGTGCAGCTCGACGCCGATTACGCCGCGCTCGACAGCGCCGGATTCGGCCGGCTGGCCGCGCTCGAAGCCGCCATCGGCAGTGGTGAGACGGTGCTGACGGTCGCCCGCATCGGCGATGCGCCCAAGGTGCTGGTGACCGCCCCGGCCCGCGCCGGTGACACGCTCGTCGGCGTGGCGATGGTCCAGCTTCCGTTGAGCCGTGCGACGGCGGCGCTGGATGGCGTCGCGCTCGACGGCGCCACGTATCTCGCGCTGCGCCAAGGCGGCTACACCATTCATGCCCGGGGCGACGCGGCCTTGGCGAACGTGGCCGAGCGCCTCGGGCGCCCGGTGCCCGGCACCGGCCTGCGCGTGGCGGCCGCCGTGCCGCATGTGGACACGCCGCCGTTCGGCCTCGATGGCCTGCCGCTGCTGGTGATCGCGGCGGTGCTGATGCTGCTCGCCGTGGTGGTCTGGCGGCTGCCCCGTCACCTGCAGCCGGCCACCGCCGCCGAGGACGTTGCACCCACGCTGGCCGAGTCCCTGCAGCAGCCTGCGCAGGCCGGCGACGGCGAGCCCGCCCCCGTGCCGGTCGTGCGCAGCGAGCCGAAGAAGGCCGCGCCGTCGGTCGTGCTCGACCCGTCGATCTTCCGCGCCTACGACATCCGCGGCATCGTCGGGCAGACCCTCGATGCCGGCGTGGCCGAACTGGTCGGCCAGGCCGTGGGCTCGCTGATGCGCGAGCAGGACCTGACCGACATCGTCATCGGCCGCGACGGGCGACTCTCCGGCCCCGACCTCGTCGCCGGCCTGATCGCCGGCCTGCGCAAGGCCGGCCGCAATGTCATCGACATCGGTCTGGCGCCGACACCACTGGTCTACTTCGGCGGCTTCCACCTGCGCACGGGCTGCTGCATCTCGGTGACCGGCAGCCACAATCCGCCCGACTACAACGGCTTCAAGATCGTCGTCGGCGGCGACACGCTGTCGGGCGACGCGATCACCGATCTGCACGCCCGCGTCGCCGACGACCGCCTCTACGCCGCGCCCCAGCCGGGCGGCCTGAGCGAGCGTGACATCAGCGAGGACTACGTGCGTCGCATCGCCGACGACATCCAGATCGCGCGGCCGCTGAAGGTCGTCGTCGACGCCGGCAACGGCGTGGCCGGTGAACTCGGTCCGCGCGTGCTCGAGGCGATCGGCGCCGAGGTCGTGCCGCTGTACTGCGACATCGACGGCACCTTCCCCAATCACCATCCCGATCCGAGCGATCCGAAGAACCTGGCCGATCTGGTCAGCACGGTGCAGCGCTTCGACGCCGATCTGGGCCTGGCCTTCGACGGCGACGGCGATCGCCTGGGCGTAGTGACCCGCGACGGCGAAAACATCTTCGCCGACCGCCTGCTGATGCTGTTCGCGGCCGACGTGCTGGAGCGCAATCCCGGCGCGATGATCGTCTTCGACGTGAAGTGCACCGGCCGCCTGCCCGGCCACGTGCTGCGCCACGGCGGCAGTCCGCTGATGTGGAAGACCGGGCATTCGCTGATCAAGGCCAAGATGCGTGAGACCGGCGCCGAACTGGCCGGCGAGATGAGCGGGCACTTCTTCTTCTCCGAGCGCTGGTACGGCTTCGACGACGGCATCTACGCCGCCGCGCGCCTGCTCGAGATCCTGGCCATCGACGACGATCCGTCGGCCGTGCTCAAGGCGCTGCCCAGCGGCGTGTCGACGCCGGAGATCAAGGTCGACGCACCGGCGGGCGATCCGCATGCGTTCGTCGAGCGCGTGCAGGCGGCCGCGGCATTCGAGGGCGCGCGTCTGTCGACGATCGACGGCGTCCGCGCGGACTGGCCCGACGGCTGGGGCCTGGTGCGCGCCTCGAACACCACGCCGGTGCTGGTGCTGCGCTTCGATGCCGACAGCCGCGAGGCCTTGGCGCGGATCCAGCAGACGTTCCGCGAACAGCTGCTGGCCCTCGACCCGGAACTCGCGCTGCCGTTCTGACCGCGCCCGCGCCGCAGCTGCCACGACGCCGGCTCCGCGCCGGCGTCGTCGTATCAGGCCATCGCCCGACATCCACGCGCGGTGCGCGCCGACGACGACGTACTGCGCATCCGTCTCACGCCGGCGCTGGCCTCGCCTGCAGGCTGGACATCCCGCCAGAATGCCGGAGCGTCCCGATGACACGATCGCGAACCGATCGCCCGATCTGGTCCCGGGCTGTCGCCGTCTGCGTCGTCGCGCTGTGTCTGATCGGCGCGACATCGAGCGCTGCGGCGGCCGTACCGGGACTGATGCTGGCGCGCGATCTCGGCGCGACACGGATCGACGTGGACGCCTATTTCGTCAGCGAAAAACTCGACGGCGTGCGCGGGCGCTGGGACGGACAGGCGTTGTGGACGCGGGGCGGGCACCGGATCGTCACACCGGCGGCGTTCACCCGCGGCTGGCCCGATATCCCGATGGACGGCGAGCTGTGGATCGCGCGCGACCGCTTCGACGCGATCAGTGCCTTGGTACGCAGCGCGCGGACGGACGACGCGGCCTGGGCACCCGTGCGCTTCATGGTCTTCGATCTGCCGGCGCATCCGGGTCCGTTCGCCGAGCGCGTGCAGGCGATGCGGGCCCTGGTGGCGCGCACCGCGCATCCTCAGCTGCGGATGGTGACGCAGACACCCGGCACCTCGCGCGCGGCGCTGGATGCGCAACTGGCGGCGGTGGTTGCGGCCGGCGGCGAGGGCCTGATGCTGCATCACCGCGATGCCCGCTATGGCGCCGGGCGCAGTGCCGCGCTGTTCAAGCTCAAGCCTCACGACGACGCCGAGGCCCGGGTGGTCGCGCACACGGCAGGCAACGGCAAATACAGCGGAATGCTCGGTGCACTGGAAGTGGAGCGGCACGACGGGCGCCGGTTCCGGATCGGGACCGGCTTCAGCGATGCGCAGCGCGCGCAGCCCCCACCGGTCGGCAGCTGGGTGACCTACCGCTACAGCGGGCTCACCTCGACCGGGCTGCCGCGGTTCGCCCGCTTTCTGCGCGTGCGCGACGAGATGCCGCCGCCGGACTGACGCGGCCGATCCGCGCTGGCGAGATCGCAGGGGCGGCGCCGGTGGCGCCCGGCCGCAGTGCGGCACGTCGCGCCGGCGCGGCCTGCGCTGCATGCAGTGCCCGTCCGCCGTCTCCAGCTGCCGGCACGGAACACGCCCGCCGGATGGCGGGCGTTTTCCGTGGAACGCGGATGTCGCCGTTACGGACGCGGGTCGTCGTCGTTCCGGCGCTCGAGATAGGCCCGCGCCCAGCGGTCGGCCACGCGGCCCGCGGCATCGCGGCCACCGAGACCGAAGGCCAGGGCGGTCGCCACCGCCACCGCGCCCAGCACCAGGCCGAAGGCGAGATTGACGATGTCGTCGGCGATGCCCATCGCGCGCAGGCCCATCGCGATCACCAGGCCGAGGATCGCGACCCGGGCGATGCGCGACAGGCCGACGCTGCGATCGGGATTGGCGCGCTGGATCGCACGCGCGGCCAGATCGGCCAGCCAGTAGCCGACGACCAGGATCACCGCACCCAGCAGCACATCGGCGCCGAAGGCGATGAAGGTCGCCAGCAGGTCACGGACACCGGTGAACCCGAGCCGGTGGGCGGCTTCGACGGTCGCGAACAGCAGGATGAAGAACAGCGCCACCCGGCCGACGAAGGCCGACAGCCCGGTACTGGCGGTCGGTGCAGTCACCGGCGCGCCGCGTGCATCCACGATCGGGGAGCCCGGCTCGGGCATGCCCGCGGCCGCCACCGGATCGGCCGTCGCCAGTGCCTGATCGACCGGTGCGGCGGTGTTCGGCGTCACCGGTGCCGACGGCGCAGCGGTGAACAGATGGGCCAGCCCGAGGCGCGCGGGGATGCGATCGACGCCCAGATTCTCGAGCAGACGCGTCAGCAGCCCGGCCACGAACCGGCCCAGGTACCAGGCGACGATCAGGATCAGCGCCGCGGCCAGAATGTTCGGGATCGCGGTCAGGAACATGCCGAGCATCTCGCTCGCCGGATCGGAGATCGCCCGGATCGCCAGCGCATCGAGCGCGGCGATCAGCGTCGGCACGATGACCAGGATGAAGACCAGCGTGCCGCCGAGCTGCGACAGCCGCACGCCCTCGGTGAGTCCGTCGCGGTTGCTGTAACGGTCGACGCCGCTGGCCGCGAGCAGGTTGGTCACCAGGCCACGCAGCACCTTCGCCACGAGCCAGCCCACCAGACCGATCACGGCGGCGGCGAAGATGTTGGGCAGCATCGTCGTGACCTGTGCGGTCATGTCCGCCAGCGGCAACATCAGACCGTCGATGCGCAGTGCGCCGACGATCGCCGGCAGGAACAACAGCAGCACCAGCCAGTAGACGACGTCACCGAGGACAGCCGAAATCGGTTTGACACCGGCCGATTCCGACAGCTTCTCGTCCCAGCGCCCGGCCGCCATCACGCGGTTGATGCCGGCGCGCAACACCGTCGCCAGCACCCAGGCGATCAGGGCCAGCACGGCCGCCAGCAGGATCCGCGGCAGATACAGCATCACCTCGGTGACCAGTGCCGAGAACGGGCCATACAGGCCGTCCACACGAAGCACGCTGAACACTCCGATCAGGGTCAGGATGATCACGAACCAGAAGCCGATCGACGCCGCGATCCTGACGATATCGAGCTGCGAGGACGTCTGCGTGTTGACGCGTTCGTTGATGCGCAGGCGGGTCATGCCGGTACGGATCACGCCGCGCACGAACAGCGCGGCGATCAGACCGATGATCAGTACGAGCACCGCACCGAGCACGCTTGGCAGGTAATGGCCCAGGCTCAGTTCGAGCTGTCGGCCGAGGGTGTTGGCTTGCATTGGGGAGACTCTCCTCGCTGGGATGCGGTCGGGCCGCACCGAGTCGATGGATGAGACAGCGCGACATGGACGCTGCCGACGGCATGGCGCGCGCCCGGGATCGTGGCCACGAGGCGACATGCGCGTGGCGGGATCCGGAACGGGGTCGATGCACGCGGCATCGGTGCGAGCCGGGCGCAGTGTGTCGCGTCGTGGTGTGCGCTGAGGGTGAACATGCGCGGGCGTGCGCATTCATTCCCTGCAGTGCGATTCGATGCACATGCTGCCCCACGCACCGACGCGCGCGTCAGCCGCGACGGTGCGCAGCGCCGAATCCACAGGCCTGTGCGTCGCGCCCGGAGCGCGGTACGCCGTGATGCAACGCCACCCCTGCCGCTCGGTGGTGTCGATTCGACTCGTCGAACCGGCGCGCACGCGTCTGCCGATGCGCGCGGGTCACATCAGCAGGCGGGTTCCTTCGCGAACGGATTCAGCCGGCGCACCCAACTGCCGCCGCAGTCGATGTCGACCGGCTCCGGCTCCACCGGCTTTGGCGGCGTGCGTGCAGCCACGCGTGCGCGTTCGAGCTCGGCGATGCGGCTGCGGATCTGCGGCATCGCCGCGAGCGCGGCGCGCTCGCCCTGCAGGATCGCCGCATTGCGCTGTTCGAAGCTCGCCGGGCCGATGTCGTTGACCTGCGGCCGGATCACGATGTCGGCACGTGCGAGTTCCTGGCGACCGAGCGTCTGGCCCATGATCGCGATCGACTGGTTGACGATGCCGAGCATGCTGCCGGGCGTCGTGCCGCTGGCCTTGCTGGAGATGTCGACGGCGATCACCAGGTCGGCGCCCAGCTGTCTGGCTGCATCCACCGGTACCGGGCTGACCACGCCGCCGTCGACGTAGCTGCGCTCGCCGATGCGCACCGGCTCGAACACGCCGGGCACGCTGCTCGACGCGCGCACGGCCTGGCCGGTGTTGCCGCGCACGAAGACCACACGGTCGCCGGTGTCGAGCCGGGTGGCGACGGCGGCGAACGGAATCGTCATGCGGTCGAGCGTGCGGTTGCCAACCTCCTGGTTGACGTAGTTCTGCAGCGCGACGCCCTGCACCAGGCCGCCCGAGAACAGGCGCACGTCGCGGATGCTCGCCTCGTCGAGCGCGACTGCGCGCTCCTGCATGCGGAACGGATCCATGCCGCTGGCATAGAGCGCGCCCACGACACTGCCGGCGCTGGTGCCGGCCACGACATCGGCCTTGATGCCGTTGGCCTCGAGCATCTTGATCACGCCGATGTGGGCGAAGCCCTTGGCCGCGCCACCACCGAGCGCCAGTCCGATGCGCACGGGAGGTGCGGGCGGCGCGGGGGTCACGGTCGCAGGCCGTGGCGGCGGTGCGGGTTCGGCGACGGGCCGCACGTTGTCGCGCCCGCAGGCGGCCAGCAGCAGCGCCAGCGCGGCGCCACCCAGCACCCGCTGCACGGTGACACGCCGAAACCGGCGACCGGCGAACGCGGTGTGCAACATCGGGGCGACGGGCTCGGACATGCGGCTCGGGATTCGTTCGGTCGGCCGACGAGCATACCCATCCACCGCCTGTCGGCGGCTGAAGCCCCACGCAGAACGCGCCGCCCGATGCCGAGCGGCGCGTGGAGGATCATGCGGACGGAGCCGCGGCGCCGGCGCGCCGCAGCCCGCGTCAGTTCGCGTCGGCTTCGTTGGCGGCGGTCGAGGCGCCGCGCTTGCTGCGGGTCGCGCGCTTGCGGGCGGCCGCGTTCGACGCTTCGATCCGGCGGGAATTGCCTTCGATCGTCTCGTTCGCCTTCTTCTTGCGGTACTGGCGGGCGGCGACCCACACCAGGCCGACGCCGATCGCGCTGGCGGCGACGATGGCCGGATTGCGGCGCAGGAAACCGACACCGACCTTGGCGCCCGTGCGCGCCGCACCGACGGCCACGCCGGTCTTCAGCCAGTTCTCGGCCGTGGCCGGGATCGCATGGCGCAGGCTGTCGCCTGCCTGGCCGACCAGCGACATCGCCTTGTCGGACAGCTCTTCGAACTTGCTCATGGGGTTTCCTTCAAGGTCCGCGTACGGGATGGCGCAGTCTGTGGCCGCCGCTGTCGATCCGGTGTGATCGGTCCTTGGCACGTTCAAGTGCGGTTGCAAGCCGCTTACCAACGCACGCCGACGCTCAGGTGCCGCGCGGCTTGGCGCGGTGGGTCGCCGGCGCGTTCCAGGGATCGTCCGGCCACGGGTGACGCGGATACCGGCCTTTCATCTCCTTGCGCACCTCCGGATAGGTGCGCTCCCAGAAGCCGTGCAGATCGCGGGTGACCTGCAGCGGCCGCCCGGCCGGCGACAGCAGATGCAGGGTCAGCGGTACCCGGCCGTCGGCCACCGAGGGCGTCTGCGCCAGGCCGAACAACTCCTGCAGCTTGACCGCGAGCACCGGCGCTGACGGCGCGCCGTCGGCCTCGATGCCGTAGTGGATGGCGCGGGTCTGTCCGGACGGCACGGTGATGCGCACCGGTGCCAGGCGTTCGAGCTGCTGCCGCACCGACCAGTCGAGCCGGCCCTGCAGGGCGGCGGCCAACACGTCGGCATCGAGCGCGTCGAGCCGGCTGATGCCGCTGAACGCAGGTCGCAGCCAGTCGTGCCGGGTGGCGAGCAGCGCGGCATCGGCCATGTCCGGCAACCCGAGTTCGGGCATCCAGGTCCGCACGGCCTGCACCCTGGCCTGCCACTGGCGCAGGGTGTCGCGCCAGGGCAGGACCTCGAGGCCGAGATCGCCGACGGCCTCGGTCAGCGCGTAGGCCGCCTGCGCGGGATCGACCCGTCCGTTCGCGCGGGCATCGAGCACGATGCCGTCGAAGCGACGCACGCGCTCGCCGACCAGGGCGCGCTTCGCGGCGTCCCAGCGCGTTTCGTCGCCCTCGACGAAGCGCTCCGGCCAGGCGCGGCGCAGGGCCGCCTCGTCGACCGGCGCGCCGCGCAGCAGCAGCGCATCGCGCGCCTCGTAACGCAGCTCGCTGGCGACGATCCAGGGCTCGCCGACGAGGGTGCTGTCGTCGAACAGCCGCGCCATGCGACCGTTGCTGAGCGTGTAGCGATACGCGTCACGGGCGTGGCGGAAGCCGATGCGGTCGGGGAAGGCATGCGCGAGCAGATCGCCGATCGCGTGCGCGGGCACGCTGTCGGGCGGCGGCGCATCGAGACGCAGGCGACGCCGCCACTGCCGGGCCGCGCCATCGATCGCCGCCAGCGCCGCGCGCGAGACATCGGCGGCGCCGCGCCCTTGCCGGAACGCGGCCAGGGCCTGCCAGCGCGTCG